>NZ_JAVDSQ010000003.1:0-524045 GCF_031455395.1 Luteibacter sp. 1214 | reverse complement strand
CAATGCATTGAGCTTACGTGTACTAATGAGCCGTGAGGCTTGACCATATAACCCCAAGACGCTTCACCGTCTTATCTCTTAACTCGCTGTTCGACGAAAACCCGGACGCTTGTCACTCGTTTACACCCTCTGTGGAGCCGGCGCTCAATGCGCTGCTCCCACCCCTTCCCTGGCGGCTATAGCGGCGTGGTACCACCTGATCCCATCCCGAACTCAGAAGTGAAACGCGCATGCGCCGATGGTAGTGTGGCTCAAGCCATGCAAGAGTAGGTCACCGCCAGGGGCTTTATCCCAAAAACCCGTCCTCGTCAGAGGGCGGGTTTTCTTTTGCGCGCAGCGCGACCCGCAACAGGTCACCGCCAGGGGCTTTATCCCAAAAACCCGTCCTCACCAGAGGGCGGGTTTTTCTTTTGCGCGCAGCGCGACCCGCAACAGGTCACCGCCACGGGCTTTATGTTCTTGAGGCCTCTCCCTTACCGGAGAGGCCTCGCCTTATCCAACGCTCAAAGAATGTTGATCTGGGTGTACACCGTGTTGTGCGGTGCATTGGTCGACGTGTTCTGATACTTGAACAGTCCGGACTCGTAGCCGTCCACGTTGTACTCGTTGAGCCAACCGACCACCGTCTGGCCTGGCGTGCATGGCCACGTGTACTGCGTGCCGGTGACACAGATGCCGGTGCTCGCGTATTGGGCCGAACGCGGCAACTGTCCGCCATTCATGGACGCGATCGGGTTGGATCCGTACCCGATCTCCATGACGGCGACGCGGAGCTCGCCGCCGCCGTGATTGCATGTCGTGGTTCCCTTGCCATCGGGATATTCCCAACCGCACGCAGTCGAGCCCACGGCAAGGACACGGACGCTCGAGAGTCCAGGAGCGGGCGCACGTGGGACAGGCACCACGGACTGCGCGTCGATCGGCACGTGCATCTCATTGTCTGCCGCAGTCAGCGACGGCAGCGCGGTCATGGCATGCCGGGGGACGGCAAAAGCGTCTTGTGCGTGGACGCCCAGGGCGGGTGTGCAGGACAGTGTCATGGTGCAGAAAAGAAAACGAACGGAATTCAACGGAGATCCTTTGCATAGAACGGCTTGAGTCGCGTGCGACGATGGCCGGTCGTACCGTGCCAGGTATGCCATGCCGTGCCGCGCAGCGACGTGATGAGTAACGCGTCGGTGCCGCGTTACGCAGCTTGGGAACGAAGCCCACGGACTGCGCAACAAGGATCGCGTCTCGCGCTTCCCACGAATGTCGGATTGAGGCCGCACCAGTACGCTGAATAGGCAAAGGTGTGATCGTCGACGCATCGACGCCGGTGCAACATGACACTCGTCCGATTAGACGCCATCATGTCGGCGCGTCGTGCAAGAAGGGAACGTCATGGATTTACGCCTCAATCGAAGACAGGAAGAACTGGTCGCGATCGTCCAGCGCCAGGGCTTCGTCGGTGTCGATGAACTCGCCAGCCACTTCGACGTGGCGCCGCAGACCATCCGGCGGGACCTGAACCTGCTTGCCGACGGCGGGTTGATTCGCCGCTACCACGGCGGCGTCAGCACCCCGACCAGCAGTGTCGAAAACGTGGCTTACGCGGCGCGCCAGACATTGCAAGCGGCGGAGAAGGGCCGGATCGCCGCGGCTATCGCCGCACAGATTCCCGACGGGTCATCGTTGTTCATCAACCTCGGCACGACCAACGAGGGGGTGGGACGCGCGCTGCTCGAGCGTCGGGACCTGCGTGTCATTACCAACAATCTCAACATCGCCTTGCTGCTCAGTGAAAACCCGACGTTCGAGGTGATCGTCGCCGGCGGTGTGGTCCGGGCTCGCGATCATGGTGTGACAGGCGAGGCCACCATCGAGCTGATCCGTCAGTTCAAGGTGGACTACGGGATCATCGGCATCTCGGGTATCGAGCTGGATGGCACCTTGCTGGACTTCGACTTCCACGAAGTGCGTGTTGCCCAGGCGATCATCGAGCACTCGCGCCAGGTCTACTTGGCGGCGGACCACACCAAGATCGGCCGCAACGCGATGGTCAGGCTGGGTGACTTCAGCCGGGTGGATGCCTGGTTCACCGATAAGACGCCGCCGGAGCCGTTGCTCCCGGTGATCGAAGCGGCGGGTACGCGGTTGTTTGTGGCGGACTGAGGGGCGTCACCGCCCCCAGCGCGGCTTCCCAGCGCCTCCCCAGACGGCTCGTGGGCCCGCCCTCGCTTCTTGAAAGACTTACCCAGCTCGCATTACAGACAAATCGTACGCTGCAGTGCAGCGTGCGATGTTCGTTTGTGTTCGAATATGCTCCTTTCAACGCGGGCGACGCCTTGCCGATGGTTTGACATGTTCGTTTTTGCGCCCTTCGGGCGCTCCCTCAGGGAAAACGAACGTACCCGAGCGTAGGGTTCTCTCCTCAGCAACGCGCCGCCCCCAGCCAAGTGGGGTGGGTAATGGTCGAGCAGGTCGATGTTCTGGTGGTCGGTGGCGGCGTCAACGGTGTCGGCATCGCGCGTGACGCCGTGGGCCGCGGGCTCTCGGTGTGGCTGTGTGAACGTGACGATCTGGCCTCGCATACCTCGAGCGCGGCGACCAAGCTGATTCATGGTGGCTTGCGCTATCTCGAGCAGTTCGAGTTCGCCCTCGTGGGCAAGGCACTCGCCGAGCGCGAGGTGCTTCTTCGCGCGGCCCCGCACATTATCTGGCCGTTGCGTTTCGTCCTTCCGCATCAGCCGCATCTGCGCCCGGCGTGGATGATTCGTATCGGACTGTTCCTCTACGATCATCTGGGCCGCGGTCGCCGCACGCTGCCGGGCTCGCGCCGCGTTCGTTTCGCCAAACACGTCACCGGCGAGCCGATGCGCGATGACTTCGCGGTAGGCTTCGTCTATTCCGACGCCTGGGTGCAGGACGCACGTCTCGTGGTGCTCAACGCCATGGACGCCGTGCACCGCGGCGCCAAGGTGGAGACGCACACCAGGTGCGTCAGCGCACGTCGTGACGCGGACGGCTGGACGGCTGAACTCGAGTCCCGCGACGGCACCCGCCACTTCGTCAAGGCGCGGGCGCTCGTCAACGCCGCGGGTCCGTGGGCCGCGAGTTTCCTCGACGACGTAGTGCACGTGAAGCACACGCACTCGCTGCGCCTGATCAAGGGCAGCCACATCATCGTTCCGAAGATCTTCGATCATCGCTACGCGTATATCTTCCAGCAGCCCGATCGTCGCATCGTGTTCGCTATCCCGTACGAGCGCGACTTCACGCTGATCGGCACGACCGACGTCGAGTACAAGGCCGACCCGTCGCATCCGGAAATCGACGCCGACGAGACGCGTTACCTTTGCGACGCCGCCAACCGTTACTTCAAGAAGCAGCTGACGCCGGACGACGTGGTCTGGAGCTACAGCGGCGTGCGTCCGCTGCTGCAGGACGAAGCGGGCAGCGCCTCGGAAGTGACGCGCGACTACCTGCTCGACATCGATCAGACCGGTGGGGCGCCGCTGCTGAACGTCTTCGGCGGTAAGCTGACCACGTACCGCAAGCTGTCCGAAGAGGCGGTCGACAAGCTCGCCCCGCTGCTGGGTAACGACAAGCCGGCGTGGACGGCCGACGCGCGTCCGCTGCCCGGTGGCGGTGAGCGCGACATCGACGCGCTCACCGACGACATCCGGTCGTCACGTCCTTGGTTGCCTGAGACCTTCGCATGGCGGCTCACGCACATGTACGGCACGCGTGCCCGCGATCTGCTGGGCGAAGCCGATGGCCTCGATGCGCTGGGGACACACTTCGGTTCCGACCTGTACCAGGCTGAAGTCGACTACCTGATCCGGCACGAATGGGCGACCGAAGCGGAAGACATCCTCTGGCGGCGCAGCAAGATCGGCCTGCGTGTCGGTCCGGACGACGTGAAGCGTCTTACCGAATACCTCAATCAGCGGGTCCCGAAGGGCCCCGCCATTAACCCGTAGCGCTCACGCGCTGCCCCTGCCATGAAACCGATGGAGAGACGGATCATGCGACAAAATATAGGCGAGTTGATTTCCGAAGCCCTGGCGATGTTCATCATCATCGCTTTCGGCGATTCCGTAGCATGCATGTACGTGCTCTACGACCCTAGTCCCTATCTGAATGCCTACTGGGGTGTCTGTATCGCGTGGGGTCTCGCGGTCACCATCGCGATCTACGCGACCGCATCGGTGTCCGGTACGCACGCCAACCCGGCCGTAACGCTGGCCCTGGCGGTATTCCGCGACTTCTCCTGGAAGAAAGTCGTGCCTTACTGGATCGCCCAGGTGATCGGCGCGTTTCTTGGCGCGGCTATCGTCTATGCGCTGTTCGGTCCGGTCATCGATCACTTCAACGCCACGCACAACCTGACCCGTGAAGCGGGCGGTGCGGCGGGCGTGTTCTTTACGCATCCGGGCCTGGCCGTCTCGCCCATGCACGCGCTGTCCGATCAGATCATCCTCACCGCTTTCCTGCTGTTCGGTATCTTCGCCATCACCGAGCAGTACAACGAAACCGCACCGGGCGCGAACAACGGCGCGCTGATCATCGGCCTGCTGGTCGCCACCATCGGCGCGTCGATGGGCTATCTCGAAGCATGGGCGATCAACCCCGCGCGTGATTTCGGTCCGCGACTGTTCGCCTACTTCGCCGGCTGGGGTCCCTCGGCGCTTCCGTCGCCGGACAACTACTGGTGGGTGCCGATCGTCGGTCCGCTGATCGGCGGTGTCGTCGGTGGCGGCGCTTACCAGCTGCTCGTGCATCCTTTCCTGCCAGCACGTCAGCGTGCGCTTGAAGAAGCGCGCCAGAAGGCGGCGCGCGGCACATCTTCCACCAACACCATTTCGTGAGGCCGCAGATGAGCAAGCAGAAATATATCCTCGCCATCGACCAAGGCACCACCAGCTCTCGTACGATTCTTTTCGACCACGACGGCAACATCGCCGGCACCGCGCAGCGTGAGTTCCCCCAGATCTTCCCGCAGCCGGGCTGGGTCGAACACAACCCGCGCGAAATCATGACCAGCGTGCTGTCGACGATGACCGAGGTCATCAGCAGCTCCGGTATCGACGCCAGCTGTATCGAAGGCATCGGCATCACCAACCAGCGCGAGACCGCGGTGGTGTGGGACAAGAAGAGCGGTCAGCCCATCTACAACGCGATCGTCTGGCAGTCGCGCCAGACCGCCGACATCTGCGAGAAGCTCAAGGCCGACGGCCATGACGAGATGGTGCGCGAGAAGACCGGCCTGCTGATCGACGCGTATTTCGCCGGTACCAAGGTGCGCTGGATTCTCGACCATGTCGAAGGCGCGCAGGAGAGGGCCGAGGCGGGCGAGCTTCTGTTCGGCACCATCGACACCTGGGTGATCTGGAACCTCACCGGTGGCAAGGTGCACGTGACCGATTACACCAATGCGTCGCGCACGCTGATGTACGACATCTACAAGCGCGAATGGGACGATGAGCTGCTGAAGATGCTCAACGTGCCGCGCGCGATGCTGCCGGAGGTGAAGTCGTCCAGCGAGGTCTACGGCAATACGCTGGCCAAGCATTTCTTCGGGCGCGAAGTGCCGATCGCCGGTATCGCCGGTGACCAGCAGGCGGCCTTGTTCGGTCAGGCATGCTTCGAGCCGGGTCTGGCCAAGAACACGTACGGCACCGGCTGCTTCATGCTGATGAACACGGGCGAGAAGGCCGTGCGGTCGAAGAACGGCCTGCTCACCACCATCGCGTGGGGTGTGGACGGCAAGGTCGAATACGCGCTGGAAGGCAGCATCTTTGTCGCCGGTTCCGTCATCCAGTGGCTGCGCGACGGTCTGCGCATGCTGGGCAAGGCGTCGGATTCGCAGTCGTATGCGGAACGCGCGAAGGACAACGATGGTGTGTACTTCGTGCCGGCGTTCGTCGGTCTTGGTGCGCCGTACTGGCGCAGCGATGTGCGTGGCGCTGTGTTCGGTCTCTCGCGCGGTACGACGAAGGAACAGTTCATCCGCGCCGCCCTCGAGTCGATGGCGTACCAGACGCGCGACGTGCTCGAAGCGATGCAGATCGACTCGGGCATCGAGCTGAAGGAGCTGCGAGCCGACGGTGGTGCGATCGCCAACGACTTCATGGCGCAATTCCAGGCGGACATTCTCGACGTGACGGTGTTGCGTCCTAAGGTGCAGGAAACCACGGCGCAGGGCGCGGCGTACCTCGCCGGCCTCGCGGTCGGTTTCTGGAAGGACCGTGCGGATATCGCCAAGCGCTGGGCGGTCGATCGCAAGTTCGAGCCGGCGATGACCAAGGAAGCGCGTGACGACCTCTACGAAGGCTGGAAGCAGGCGGTGACGGCGACGATGGGGTTCAAGCCCAGGAACTGACGCGGCCGTGTGGGGGTGCGCCCTGCGCGTGATGGGCTTTGTCGCGGGGTGGGTCGCGCGCGGGGCGCGCTCCTACCGTTTGCTGCTTGAAAAAAGGGGCGACGCATCGATGCGTCGCCCCTTTTTTCAAGCATCTTACAAGCGGCTATCAGCCCAGCTTGTAACCGAACTGGCTTTCGAACTCGGTCGCGAACTGCTCGTACGTGAAGTACTGGTTTTGCGTGCCCGGATGCTCGACCTTCAGCGCGCCCATCAGCGACGCCATCTTGCCGACGGTCGGCCAGTCGTAGCCCTTCATGATGCCGAAGATCAGGCCGGCACGATACGCGTCGCCGCAGCCGGTGGGGTCGACCACCTTGTGCTCGCGTGCCGGCGGGATCTCGATCGTCTGGCCGTCGACGTGGATCAGCGAGCCGCGCGGACCCTGCGTGATGATGTACGCGGTGACCTTCGACGCGATGTCCGCCGCGCTCCAGCCGGTGCGCTGCTGCAGCAGCTGCGACTCGTAGTCGTTGACGATGACGTACGTGGCCTTGCCGATCATCGAGCGGAACTCGTCGCCGTTGAACAGCGGCATCGCCTGGCCCGGATCGAAGATGAAGGGCACGCCGCGTGCGGCGAACTCGTCGACGTGCTGCAGCATGGCTTCGCGGCCGTCCGGCGCGACGATGCCGAACTGATAGTCCGGGATATCACGCACGTGGTTTTCGTGCGCGCTGGACATGGCGCCCGGATGGAAGGCCGTGATCTGGTTGTTGTCCAGATCCGTGGTGATAAAACACTGCGGGGTGAACTGGTCGTCGAACTGGCGGACGCCATCGAGGCGGATGCCGAATTTCTCGAGGTGCGCGCGGTAGGGCGCGAAATCCTGGCCGACGGTGGCCACGGGCATCGGTTCGCCGCCGAGCAGCTTCAGGTTGTATGCGATGTTGCCGGCGCAACCGCCGAACTCGCGGCGCATGGCCGGCACCAGGAACGACACGTTCAGGATATGCACCTGGTCCGGAATGATGTGGTTCTTGAACTGGTCCTGGAACACCATGATGGTGTCGTAGGCGAGCGATCCGCAGATAACGGCAGTCATGCTTGGGCGACCCTGAAAGGATGAATGGCGCGGCCGTGAGCCGGCCGCCGCGAGCGCCGAACGCGAGGGGTTCGGCAAACCGACGGATCGTACCCAAAATCGTCCGCCGAGGCGACAGGTACTTACGTACAGAATTACGGATATGCGTCACCTTTCGCTCGCATCCATCGGACTTACAAGACTTTCTTAACTTCTTCGCCTCCGCTCCGCCCTTGCGTGGGGGAGGGCGCCAATCTAGACTTCCACGCTTACTTTTTGCCGCAACGGGCGCCCGCCGCATCATGTTTAAGAAGTTCCGCGGACTCTTTTCGAACGACATCTCCATCGATCTCGGTACGGCGAATACGCTCATCTACGTGCGCGGGCAGGGCATTGTCCTGAACGAGCCGTCGGTCGTGGCCATCCGTCAGGATCGTGGCCCGGGCGGCCCGCGTGCCGTCGCCGCAGTGGGTGGCGACGCCAAGCGTATGCTCGGCCGCACCCCGGGCAATATCGCCACGGTGCGTCCGATGAAGGACGGCGTCATCGCCGACTTCACCATGACCGAGGCGATGCTCCAGCATTTCATCAAGCAGGTGCACCGCTCGCGCATGCTGCGTCCCAGCCCGCGCGTGCTGGTCTGCGTCCCCTGCGGTTCCACCCAGGTGGAACGCCGCGCCATCAAGGAATCCGCCGAAGGCGCCGGTGCGCGCGACGTGTTCCTGATCGAAGAACCGATGGCCGCCGCGATCGGCGCCGGTATCCCGGTGCACGAGGCCCGTGGCTCCATGGTTCTCGACATCGGCGGCGGTACCTCCGAAGTCGCCGTCATCTCGCTCAACGGCATCGTCTACTCGCAGTCCGTGCGGGTGGGCGGCGACCGCTTCGACGAAGCCATCATCAACTACGTGCGTCGCAACCACGGCACGCTGATCGGTGAATCCACCGCCGAGCGGATCAAGCTCGAAGTCGGCTGCGCCTTCCCGCAGAGCGAAGTCCGCGAGATGGAAATCTCCGGCCGCAACCTCGCCGAGGGCGTGCCGCGCATGTTCACGATCAACTCCAACGAAGTGCTCGAAGCCCTCCACGAGCCGCTGTCCGGCATCGTGGCCGCGGTCAAGGCGGCGCTGGAGCAGACCCCGCCGGAGCTCTGCTCCGACGTGGCCGAGCGCGGCATCGTGCTCACCGGTGGCGGCGCGCTGCTGCGCGATCTGGATCGCCTGATCTCCGAGGAAACCGGCCTGCACGTGCAGGTGGCCGACGACCCGCTCACCTGCGTGGCGCGTGGCGGCGGCAAGGCCCTGGAGATGATCGACCAGCACGGCAGCGACTTCTTCGCTTTCGAATGACCGCCGCGCTCGCGGCGCCCGGACGTTAGGCCGTGGCGCTGAATCGCGACGACAAGTCGCCGCTTTTCGCACCAGGCGTAGCGGGAACGCTACGCCTGATCGTGTATCTGGCCCTCGCCTGTGTCCTGATGGTCCTCGACCACCGGGGCGGCTGGCTGGCCAACGTGCGCTACGGCCTGTCGATCGTCATCGAACCCGTTTACCGGATCGCCGGCCTGCCATCGCAGGGTTTCCAGGCGGCCACGGTGGCGTTCGCCGATCGCCAGCGCCTGACCGAGCAGAACCAGCGCCTGCGGGAAGATCTGCTGCTGGCCAATGCCAAGCTCAACCGCATGGCCTCGGTCGCCGAGCAGAACCAGCGCCTGAAGGAACTGCTCGATACCCAGCACAGCCTCTCGCTCAACGTGCAGCTCGCGCGTCTGGTCGGCGTGGACCTCGGTCCGTTCCGGCACCGGATCGTGCTCAACCTCGGCGCCCGCGACAAGGTGCAGCAGGGGCAGGTGGTGATCGACGCGCGTGGCGTCATGGGCCAGATCGTCGACGTGATGCCGACCACCTCGGTGGCCATGCTGATTACCGATCCCAACCACGCCATTCCGGTGACCATCGAGCGCACCGGCCTGCGCACCGTCGCCTATGGCTCACGTGCGGGCGACATGCTGACCCTGCCGACCATTCCGGTTTCGGCTGACGTGCAGGCGGGCGACAAGCTGGTCACGTCGGGCCTCGGCGGCCGCTTCCCGCCGGGCTTCCCGGTGGGGGAGATCCGTGACGTCGCACAGACCGCATCGGGAACCTTTCTCTCCGCGCAGGCCAAACCGGCCGCCGATCTCGACCGCAGTGAAGACGTGCTGCTCCTGCACGACCTGGCCGAGCCGGCGGGTCCGCCGTCGCTCGCGCCGGAAGCGGGTCCGCCGGCCAGCATGGCGCCCGATCCGAACACACCGCCCGCAGCCCCGACGCCCGCGCCCACGCTGCCTTCGGTGACCTCGCCGACCACGAGTCGCGTCGCGCCCGCGCGCGCATCCACGGCCGGGAGCACGCCATGAACCGTATCCGCGTCCGGCAGCTCTGGTTCGCGGCGACGCTCCTGCTGTCGCTGTTCCTGATGCTGATTCCGTTGCCGGGTCCGCTGACGCCGTTCAAGCCGTACTGGCCGGCGCTGATCCTGCTTTACTGGTGCCTGCAGTCGGGCGACCGGGTCACGCTTGGCATGGCGTTCTGTCTGGGCGTGGGCGCGGATCTGTTCGACGGTGTGTTGCTGGGCGAGCAGGCACTGCGACTTACCGCGATGGTCTTCATCGCGCTGCGCTTCCGCTCGCGGCTGCGTTTCTTCCCGATGTGGCAGCAGGCGCTGGCCGTGCTGGCCCTGTTGCTCAACGACCGCGTGCTGCTCCTGCTGATCCGCGTGCTCGGCGGCGATCCCGTGCCGCCGGCGGAATACTGGATCTCGCCCTTCGTCGGCGCGGCCTTGTGGCCGTTCGTGTTCCTGATCCTGGACGACCTCCGCGCACGGCTGCGCATCCACGAGACATGAGCACCCGGCGCGCCTCGATCAAGGAGGTCCGTGGCGAGGTGGCGCTGTTCCGCCGCCGCGCGCTGGCCGGTTTCGCGCTGATTCTGGCCGGTCTGATCGCCGTGTGCTGCCAGTACGTCAACCTGCAGGTCAATCACCACGACGAGTTCGCCACGCGTTCGGAGCAGAACCGCGTGAAACCGCGTGCGATTCCGCCCGCGCGTGGCCTGATCTTCGATCGCAACGGCGTGCTGCTGGCCGATAACGTGCCTGCGTTCCGGCTCGAGGTGACGCCCGAGCAGGTCGGCAACATGGACGCCATGCTCGCCAGGCTCGGCGCCATCGTGCCACTCAGCGATGACGATATCGCCACGTTCAAAAAGCAGGTGAAGGGCAGTCGTCGCTTCGAAGGCGTGCCGCTGAAGCTCAAGCTGACCGAGGACGAGATCGGCCGCTTCGACGTCAATCGCTGGCGGTTTCCCGGCGTGGATGTCGTGCCTTACCTGACCCGTCGCTACCCGCTGGGTCCGGCGCTGGCCCACGTCATCGGTTACGTCAGCCGGATCGACGTGGACGACCTCAATCGCATGGACGACGAGGAAGAGGCCAGCTACAAGGGCACCACGCACATCGGTCGCATCGGCATCGAGCGCTCGTACGAGAAGCTGCTGCACGGCGCGCCGGGCTACGAGCTGGTCGAGGTGAATGCGGACGGCCGCACGCAGGCCGTGCTCGACACCACGCCGCCCACGCCGGGCAAGAACATCTACCTGAGCATCGACGTGCGCCTGCAGAAGGCGGCCGAGGATGGACTCAACGGCCGTGCGGGCGCGGCGATCGCGATCGATCCGCGCAATGGGCAGGTGCTGGCCTTCGCCAGCGAGCCCAGCTTCGATCCCAACCTGTTCGTCAACGGCATCAGCTCGGCGGACTATAAGGCACTGACCACCTCGCCCGACAAGCCGCTGTACAACCGTGCGCTTCGCGGCGTGTATCCGCCGGGTTCCACGGTGAAGCCCTTCCTCGCGCTCGGTGGCCTCACGATGGGGATTCGCCGGCCGTCGGACACCGTGCTGTCGACGGGTGAGTTCTGCATCCCCGGCCAGTCGCGCTGTTATCGCGACGACGTGCGCGGCGGTAACGGCACGGTCAACATGGTCCGCGCCATCGAACTGTCGACCAACACCTATTTCTATCGTCTCGCGCTCGACATGGGCATCGACCGCCTCTCCCAGTGGATGGGGAGTCTTGGCTTCGGCAAGAAGACGGGCATCGATCTGGTCGGCGAAGTCGAGGGCATCCTGCCGTCGCGTGAGTGGAAGGCGTCGCGCAGTAAGGCCGGCTGGTTCCCCGGCGAAACGATCATCGCAGGCATCGGTCAGGGTTACTGGGCCGTGACGCCGCTGCAGCTGGCGCACGCGGTCGCGACGTTCGCCGGGCGCGGCGTTCCCTACACGCCGCACTTCCTCCTCGATACGCAGGACGGTGTGGACAGCCCGCGCGTGGCTCAGTCATTCCCGCCCTCCGGTCCCTCCGTGATTCGCAAGGAGGCCGACTGGGAAACCGTCAACGACGGCATGAAAGCGGTGATTACCGGCGGTACCGGCAAGAAGCTCGGCATTGGCTTTCCGTACGTCATCGCGGGCAAGAGCGGCACGGCCGAGCGCTTCTCGCGCACCACCAACGCCTACGACCAGAACAAGAATTCGGCCTATCTGGCGTCGCGCCACCGCGCGCTGTTCATCGCCTACACGCCGGCGGACGACCCCAAAATCTCGGTGGCCGTGGTGCTGGAGGCCGGCGCGTGGGGCGCGCAGGATTCCGGCCCGATCGCGCGCAAGGTGCTCGATCAGTGGGTGGTCGACGAGGGTGGTCCGCGTCCGGCCGAAGCGCCACCCGGCCCCATCGCGACCGCCGATGCGCCGCCCGAGGCGGCGCCGCCGGAAGACGCTTCCGCCCAGGGCGTGCAGCCCGCCGGTGCCGCCAGCAGTGCGGAGCCGCCCGACGACAATGGTGAGGACCAGTGACCGTGATCGCCAACCTCTCCATGCGGATGAAGCGTTTCGGCCTGCGTCTTCTGAGCCGTCCGCGCCTCGACATTCCGCTGCTGCTGGCGCTGTTCATCCTGGCCTGCGTCGGCCTGACCACGCTGTACAGCGCGGGCAATGCCGATGCCAGTCTGGTGACGGGGCAGGCCATGCGCTTCGGTCTCGGTGCCGTGCTGCTGGTCGTCATCTCGCGGATTCCGCCGCCGGTGCTGCGCTCGTGGACGCCCTGGCTGTACATGGGCAGCACCGCCTTGCTGGTCGTCGTCGCGATCCTGGGCGAGGGCCGCGGCGCCTATCGCTGGCTGGATCTGGGTGTCATGCGTTTCCAGCCGTCCGAACTGCTCAAGCTGACCATGCCGATGATGGTCGCCTGGTACCTGCATCCCCGGCAGCTGCCGCCGAGCTGGAAGGACATCGCGGTGGTCGGTCTGCTGATCGCGGTGCCGGCCGGTCTGATCGCGAAGCAGCCCGACCTGGGCACGGCGCTGCTGGTGGCGGGAGCGGGTGCGTTCGCGCTGTTCCTTTCCGGCATGGCCTGGTGGCGCATCGGCCTGATCGTCGGCGCCGTGGGCGGCGCCATTCCCGTGGCCTGGCAGTTCCTGCACGAGTACCAGCGCAATCGCGTGCGCACCCTGCTGGATCCGGAATCCGACCCGCTGGGCAATGGCTGGCACATCATCCAGTCGAAGATCGCCGTCGGCTCCGGCGGCGTGTTCGGCAAGGGCTGGCAGCACAGTACGCAGTCGCGCCTGGAGTTCCTGCCCGAGCACACCACCGACTTCATCTTCGCGGTCTTCTCCGAGGAATTCGGCCTGATCGGCGTTATCGGCATCATGCTGCTGTACGCGTTCATCATCGGCCGCTGCCTGTGGATCGCGATGAACGCGCGCGACACGTACTCACGCCTGCTGGCCGGTGCCATCGGCATGAGTTTCTTCGTCTACGTGGCGGTCAACGGCGGCATGGTCGCGGGCATTCTGCCGGTGGTCGGCGTGCCCATGCCGCTGGTCAGTTACGGCGGTACGTCGGCCGTCTCGCTGCTGACGGGCTTCGGTGTGCTGATGTCGATTCACGCCAATCGCAAGCTGCACGATTGATGGCTGAACAGCGGCCGAAACGCGCCCCGGATGCGCCACAGCTGCGTGTTACCCTTCGGTGCATGGATGAAGTTCTGACTGCGCGCCGCGCCCGACCCGCACGCCACCTCCCGCGCCTCGCCGGCGCGTTGATCGGTATCCCCCTGCTTTTTGCAGCGTCCGCGCATGCTGAGACGCATCCTGGCCAGGATGCGCTCGTGCGCGAGGTGGCGAAGGACACCGGCAAGAGCAAGGCCTCGCTGAACACGTTGCTCGACAACGCGAAGAAGCAGCAGGCGATCCTCGACGCGATCAGCCGACCCGCCGAGGGCAAACCCTGGCGCGATTACCGTCCGATTTTTCTCACCGAGCAGCGGATCGCCGCCGGTGCCGCGTTTTACGAGGAACACCGCGCGCTGCTCGACGGCATCGGCCGCAAGTACGGCGTGCCGCCGGAATACATCGTCGCCATCGTCGGTGTCGAAACCTTCTACGGCAAGAACACCGGCAAGTGGAAGGTGATCGATGCGCTCACCACGCTCGCGTTCTACTACCCCAAGCGTGCGCCGTTCTTCCGCGAGCAGCTGAAAACGTTGCTCGAACTGCCGTCGAACCACCTGGGCGGGCCCGTCGACACGCTGACCGGCTCCTATGCCGGCGCGCAGGGGTGGGGCCAGTTCATGCCGTCGTCCATCCGCGACTGGGGTGTGGATTACGACCACGACGGCCGTATCGACATGAAGGGCTCGATGGGCGACATCTTCGCCAGTATCGCCAACTACTTCGTCGAGCATGGCTGGGAGCGTGGCGGTCCCGTGGCGGCGCGTGCGCAGCCCGATACGCGCGTGCGCGCGCCCGACGTCCCGAAGGACTGGCGCCCCGTGGCGCCGGTGGAATCGTTCGTCGCCGACGGCTTCGCACCCGTGCAGCATCTCAACCCGGGTCGCGACGCACAGCTGGTGCGTCTCGACGGGCCGTCGGGTGACGAGTACTGGTTCACCTTCCAGAATTTCTACGTGATCACCACCTACAACCGCAGCCCGATGTACGCCATGGCCGTGAACCAGCTGGCGCAGGCCATCCGCGAGCGCGCCGGCGGACCCGCCCCGCGATGAGGCATCGCGCCGGTACGGCGGCGATGCAGGGTAGGAGCGCGCCCTGCGCGCGACATCCTTTCGCGTCGTGTTCCGGTGTTGGGCGTGTGCTCTCGATGGCTGCCTGGGGGTATCGCGCGCGGGGCGCGCTCCTGCGCGTTGCCGCTGTCCTGCTGGTCGCGTTGTTGCTCAGCGCCTGCGGCGGCTCGAAAAATACTCGCCCGGCCTCGCGTGGCGGTAGCAGTGGCGGCTCCTCATCCTCATCGCGCGGCGGCTACGACGACATCCGCAAGTCGCAGGGCTCCCGCTATCGGTCCAGTTCCGACAGCGTGCCGACCGAGATTCCGGATGTCAGCAAGCTCCCGGAGCCGGTGCCGAAGGTCGAGCCACGCTCGCTCTACGGCAACAAGAGCCCGTATTCCGTTCTCGGTCAGACCTACAACGTGTTGCCCTCGCCGCGCGGTTACGTCGAGCGCGGCATCGCCTCGTTCTACGGCAACAAGTTCCACGGCTACAAGACCTCGAGCCTCGAGGAATACGACATGTATCAGTTCTCCGGCGCGCACAAGACGTTGCCGCTACCGAGCTACGCACGTGTCACCAACCTCGAGAACGGCAAGACGGTCATCGTCCGCATCAACGATCGCGGTCCGTTCCATGAGAACCGCATCATCGATCTGTCCTTCGCCGCGGCCGTGAAGATCGGTGTCTGGCCGAAGGGCACGGGTCTTGTCGAAGTCCGCGCGATCGATCCGACGGAAGCCAACAGCGATCGCGGCGCGCCGTACGGCAACACGGCGCCGAAACCCGCGCCGATCACCGCGCCACCGCCGCCGCCGCGGGTGGTCGCCAGCGCGGCGGCGCCAGCGCCGGTCGGTGCGCGGCCCGCGTCCACGCCCGAGCGCGCGCTGGCGCCGCGCGCACCGTCGCAGGATATCGATGCCCCGGTCGGTGGCACGGCTGTGGCTGGCGTCAGCCCCGCCGAGGGCCATGTGCCCGGCATGACCGGGGTGTCGCCGACCGAAGCGCTGCCGCCCCTCGCGGGCGCGGGCACCGGGACAGGCGCCAAAGCCCCGGCTTCCAGCCCCTCCCGTGGCCCGGTCGCCGCCCCCGTGGTCGGCAAACCCACCATCTACCTTCAGGTCGGCGCCTTCTCGGATGCCGCCAATGCCAACCGCGTCGCCGATCAGCTGAACAAAGCTGGCCTTGGCCCTGTCAGTGTGATCGAGACCGCCGTCGGCGGCCGCAGCGTGCGCCGGGTCCGGGTCGGGCCCATGGCTGACGTCGATACGGCCGATCGCGTGACCGACCAGATCGCTGGCATGGGTCTGCCCCGCCCCTCGGTCGCGGTAGACTGACCTTCTTTTTTTGTTGCATTTGACTGGACCGTTGAAACGATGAAGCTTCTGCCTCGCTCCCTGTTCGCTTTTGCCGCCGCCGCGCTCGTCGCGGGTGTCGCGGCGCAGCAGCCCCCCCGTCCGCCCGTCGTGCCGCGCCCGGTGGTGCCCGAGGCGCCGGTGCCGCCGCCGCCGGACGTCGAGGGCAAGAGCTGGGTGCTGATGGACTACAACACCGGGCAGATCATCGCGTCGAAGGACATGGACGTGCAGCTCGAGCCGGCCTCGATCACCAAGATCATGACCGACTACGTCGTCTCGGCCGAGCTGGGCAACGGCAAGATCCACAACGAAGATCCGGTCACCATCAGCGAAAACGCCTGGCGCGGCGGCGGCGCCAGCACCGACGGCTCCACCAGCTTCCTCAAGCTCAACAGCCAGGTGAAGCTGAAAGACCTGCTCTACGGCATGATCATCCAGTCCGGTAACGACGCCGCCATCGCGCTGGCCGAACACACCGCGGGCTCGGAGCCGGCCTTTGCCAATCTGATGAACGCGTACGCCAAGCAGCTGGGCATGACGCATTCGCAGTTCCAGAACGCCTCCGGTTATCCGGTCGCCAACCACTACACCACCGCGCACGACATCGCGATCCTGTCCCGCGCGCTCATCCACGACTTCCCCGAGGACTACGCGATCTCGGCCGTCAAGGAGTTCGAGTGGAACGGCATCAAGCAGCACAACCGCAACCTGCTGCTGTGGCGCGACAACACCGTCGACGGTATCAAGACCGGTCACACCGCGGCGGCAGGCTACTGCCTGGCGGCGTCGGCCAAGCAGGGTGACGCCCGCATGATCGCCATCATCATGGGCGCCAACAGCGAGAAGGGCCGTGCGGATGCCGCGCTGGCGCTGCTCAATTACGGTTTCCGCTTCTTCGAGAGCCATAAGCTCTACGAAGCCAACAAGCCGCTGGCCACGCCCAAGCTGTGGAAGGGCGCCGAGAACACCATCCCGCTCGGTGTTGCCGAAGACGCGATGGTGTCGGTCAAGCGCGGCGACTACGACAAGCTCAAGGCCAACCTCGACATCCCCTCGACCCTGATCGCCCCGTTCAAGAAGGGCCAGCAGGTCGGCACGCTGCGCGTGACGCTCGACGGCCAGCCGGTGCTCACCGCGCCGCTCGTGGCCCTGAACGACGCGCCCGAAGGCGGCTTCTTCTCGCGCCTGTGGGACACGATCATGCTGTGGTTCCACAGCGACGGCGACAAGAAGTAAGAGGGCTCGGGCGATGAAGGAAATCGACTTCACTGACGCGCAGAAAGACGGCAAGGGCTTCCAGTTCCCGGGCGAGTTCGAGATCACCGCGATCGGCAACGCCAATGCGGGTCTGGACAAGCACGTGCCGGCCTTGCTCCACGGTGTCGGCCTCGAAGTACTGCACGAGACACTGTCGACCAAGCTGACCCCGGCCGGCAATTACCAGTCGGTGACGGTGAGCTTCGTCGCGCCGACGCGCGAGAAGTACCTCGAGGCGCATAGCACCTTGCGTGCGGACGAGAATATTCGCTTCACGATGTGATCCGGGCATGCCCCTGTAGGAGCGCGCGGGGCGCGCTCCTACAGGGGGCTATCCTTGTTTAGCGCGGGCATCGCCCACAATTCCTCGGCATCCCCTCCGACCCCATCCTCATGACCCACCCCCTCAACGTCCGCCGGCTGGGGCGCGTCCCCTACGAATCCACCTGGAAGGCCATGAGCGCCTTCACCGACAACCGCACCGACGACACGGTCGACGAGCTGTGGCTGCTGGAGCACGACCCTGTCTTTACGCTGGGACAGGCCGGCAAGGAGGAGCACGTGCTGGCGGCGGGGGATATCCCGGTGGTCCGCGTGGATCGCGGCGGTCAGGTGACCTATCACGGGCCCGGCCAGATCGTGGCCTACCCGATGATCGACCTGCGCCGTGTCGGGGTGGGCGTGCGTGAGCTGGTCTGCCGCATCGAGCAGGCCATCATCGATACTCTGGGCGAATGGAACATCGGCGCCGAACGTCAGGAAGGCGCGCCCGGCGTCTACGTGGCTGGTGCCAAAGTGGCCGCCCTCGGCCTGCGCATCCGCCGCGGCTGCAGCTTCCACGGGCTGGCCTTCAACGTGGACATGGATCTCGAGCCTTACCACCGCATCAATCCCTGCGGGTACAAGGGTTTGGAAGTCACCCAGGTGCTAGACTTGGGCGGTCCGTCGCGGTTGGTGGACGTGGAAGACGTCCTGGTACAGGAATTCTGTAAGCAGTTCGGCTTCCATGCCGTCGCCGCCGACTCCACTCTCCCCGAACTCCCCGCCCGCGTCGCGGTCTGAGGACGTAGCCGTTATGAGCCAAACCTCCGCCACTCCCTCCCGCAGCATCCCCATCGCCGTCGTCGACAAGCCGGGCGAGAAGATGCTGGGCAACGACAAGATCGCGCTCAACCGTGCGGGCTTCGATACGAACGTGCCCGTTCTGCGCAAGCCGGGCTGGATCCGCGTCCGTCTGCCGCAGGGCAACGCCGTGCAGCAGCTGAAGGCGCGCCTGCGCGAAAACTCGCTGGTCACGGTCTGCGAGGAAGCGTCCTGCCCGAATATCCACGAGTGCTTCTCCAAGGGCACCGCCACCTTCATGATCCTCGGCGAGGTCTGCACCCGTCGCTGCTCGTTCTGCGATGTGGCCCATGGCCGCCCGCAGCCGCCGGACCCGCTGGAACCGGCGCGCCTGGCCGAGACCATCCGCGACATGCGCCTGAAGTACGTGGTGATCACCTCGGTCGACCGCGACGACCTGCGCGACGGCGGTGCCGAGCATTTCGCCTCGTGCATCCGTGCCGTGCGCCACGCCAGCCCTAACATCCGCATCGAGATCCTGACCCCGGATTTCCGCGGCAAGGGCCGGATGGAGCGCGCGCTCGAGGTCATGAAGGACTTCCCGCCGGACGTCTTCAACCACAATCTCGAGACCGTCCCGCACCTCTACCGCGAAGTGCGCCCGGGCGCGGATTACCAGTGGTCGCTGGACCTGCTCAAGCGCTTCAAGGCGCAGCATCCCGAAGTGCCGACCAAGTCCGGCATCATGCTGGGCCTGGGCGAAACGATGGAGCAGGTGCTCGAGACCATGCGCGATCTACGTAACCATGACGTGGACATGATCACCATCGGCCAGTACCTGCAGCCGACCGCGCATCACCATCCGGTGGTCCGTTACTGGACGCCGGACGAGTTCGAGGCGCTGCGCGTCGCGGGCGAAGAGATGGGCTTCGGCCATGTCGCTTCCGGCCCGTTAGTGCGATCCTCCTACCATGCCGACCTGATGGCTCACGCCGCCGGTGTCGTCGAATAAACGATTTGAAGCACTCCGAGGCTGCGACTACATGACCCTTCGTCCCGCGTTCGCTCTCCTGCTTGCCCTCTCGGCGGCGGGCGTCCAGGCCCAGACCGCCAAGCCGCAGCCGGACACAGCGCCCGCGACCAAGCCGGCCGCACCGCAGCCGAAGGACGCGTCGGAAGCTGCGACCTCGCCCGAGCCGCAGCGTAAGGAATCCACCCTGCCGCTGAAGGCCACGCCGGCCGAAGCGCAGGCCTCGCAGTTGTCGGCGCGCTTCCTCACGCGCTTCCACTATCAGGCCCAGCCGCTCGATGACGCCATGTCGGCCAAGATCTACAAGGCCTACATCGAGTCGCTCGACAGCGAAAAAGTCTTCTTCACGCAGGAAGATCTGGCCAAGTTCGAGCCGATGAAGACCCAGCTCGACGACGCCATCTGGAACCAGGACCTGACCGCGCCGTTCTCGGTGTTCAACCTGTACATCACGCGTGCGGTCGACCGCATGAACTACGCGCGCAGCCTGCTGGCCAAGGGCTTCGACTTCAGCGGCAACGAAAGCTTCAACTTCGACCGCAAGAAGGCCGCCGCCCCGAAGAACCAGGCCGAGCTCGACGACGTGTGGCGCAAGCGCACCATGAACGACTGGCTGCGCCTGAAGCTCGCCGGCAAGACCGACGACGAAATCCGCAAGACCCTCGACAAGCGCTATGCCACGTACATCTCGCGCGTGCGCCAGCTGGATAACGAGGACGCGACGCAGGCCTTCATGACCGCGTACGCCAACTCGACCGACCCGCACACCGATTACCTCGGCCCCCGCGCCGCGGACCAGTTCGACATCGCCATGCGTCTGTCGCTGGAAGGCATCGGCGCGGTGCTGCAGGCGCGCGACGACTACACCACCATCCGCGAGCTGGTCCCCGGCGGCCCGGCCATCAAGTCCGGCAAGATGAAGGCGGGCGACCGCATCGTTGCCATCGGTCAGGGCGAAACCGGTCCCATGGTCGATGTGGTCGGCTGGCGCCAGGACGACGTGGTCAAGCTGATCCGCGGCAAGAAGGACACCACCGTCCGCATCGAGATTCTTCCCGCCGATGCCGGCGTCGACGGCAAGCACAACGTCGTGACGCTCGTCCGCAAGAAGGTCACGATGGAGGAGCAGGCCGCCAAGTCCAAGGTCATCGACGTCAAGGACGGCGATGTCACGCGCAAGATCGGCGTGATCGACCTGCCCACGTTCTATCAGGACTTCGGCGCCCGCCGTAACGGCGACGCCAACTTCAAGAGCGCCACGCGCGACGTGTCCAAGCTGCTCACCGAGCTGAAGGCGCAGAAGGTGGACGGCATCATCATGGACCTGCGCAATAACGGCGGCGGTTCGCTGTCGGAAGCCACCGAGCTCACCGGTCTGTTCATCGACACCGGCCCGGTCGTGCAGGTGCGTGACGCGCGCGGCCAGATCGACGCGCAGGGCGACGACGTCCCGGGCATGTCGTGGGACGGCCCGATGGCGGTCATGGTCAACCGCGGTTCGGCGTCGGCCTCGGAAATTTTCGCGGCGGCCATCCAGGACTACGGCCGCGGCATCATCATCGGTGAGCCGACTTTCGGTAAGGGCACCGTGCAGAACCTGGTCGACCTCGACCGTTTCGGCAAGGCGCAGACCGGTGAAGACGCCAAGTACGGCGAGCTGAAGATGACGATCGCGGAATTCATCCGCATCAACGGCGACAGCACGCAGCTGCATGGCGTGACGCCGGACGTCCAGTTCCCGCAGAACGGCGATGCGAAGGAATTCGGCGAGTCGACCTATGACAACGCGCTGCCGTGGCGTCATATCGACCCGGCTGACTACAAGCCGGTCGCCGACCTCAAGCCGATCATCGGTCCGCTCAACCAGAAGCACGACGCACGCGTCGCCACCTCGCCCGCGTGGAAGCTGATGCTGGACGAACTCGCCCAGTACAAGAAGCTGCGTGACAAGACCGACATCTCGCTCAACTTCGCCGCCCGTCAGGCCGAGCGCAAGCAGTACGACGCGCTGCAGACCGACTTCCGCAATCGTCGCAAGGCGATCTTCGGTGGCGATGGCAGCGCGGCGGATCCGAACGACGACGACACCACCGGCGACGATGGCCTCAACGCCAACGAGCGCAGCCTGAAGTCCGAGATCAAGCAGGAAGCCGACGCGAAGAAGGCCAAGGACACGCCGCTGGACGAAGCCGCGCACATCGTCAGCGACGAAGTGGCGCTGATCAAGGCGGACCCGAAGGTCGCCGCCGAGGTGCTTCCGTACGGCGGCAGGAAGATCGACACCCCGCAGACGGCGCAGGTGCCGACCAAGCCGGCGGCTACCAGCACGCCGTAACGAAGAAGGCGCCGAAAGGCGCCTTTTTTGTGCCTGGAAACCACCTTTTCACTTCGTCGCTGCTAGCCTCGTCGCGCACTTTTCCACCGTCCAAAGGCAGCCCCATGAACGACTTCCTCGACCGTATCGGCGTCGATGCCGCCATGCGCACGCTCATCCTCTCGTACTCGGTACGCATCGGCCTCGCGATTCTGCTGCTGGTCATCGGCTTTTGGCTCGCGGCACGCCTCGCCAACATCGGCCGTCGTGCACTCGAGCGCGCGCATGTCGATGTCACGCTGGCGCTGTTCCTGCGCAACGTCGTCTACGGCGTCCTGCTGGCGCTGCTCTTCATCCAGGTGCTCGGCACGGTCGGTATTCCCACCGCTTCCTTTATCGCGGCCATCGGCGCCGCCGGACTCGCCGTCGGCCTCGCGCTCACCAGTTCGCTGTCCAATCTCGCCTGGGGCGTGCTGCTGATTCTGTTCCGGCCGTTCCGCGTGGGTGATTACGTCACCGTCGGCGGCATCGATGGCACGGTGCAGAGCGTCAACCTGATGCATACCTATCTGATCACGCCGGACAACCGGGAAGCCGTGGTGCCGAACGCGAAGGTCGGCGGCGACGCGATCATCAACTATAACGTGCGTGGCACGCGTCGCTTCGAGTTCAAGGTCGGCATCGGCTACAGCGACGACATCGGTAAGGCGATGAAGGTGATCACCGATCTGTTCGATGCGGATCCGCGCATCCTCAAGGATCCGGCGCCGGGCGTCTGGACCGATGCGCTCGGCGACTCCAGCGTCAACCTCGTGATCCGCGCCTGGACGGCGGTGGCCGACATGCAGGGGGCGCAGACGAATCTGCTGCGTCGGATCAAGGAGCGCTTCGACGAGGAGGGGATCACCATTCCTTATCCGCAGAGCGAGATCCGGGTGATCGGCAATCCGGCGCCGGCGGCGGAAGGGCAGGGCAAGGTCGATGGCCCGGCTGCGAATCCGCTCAATCCGTCGTGACTCTCAGTAAAAGCAGAAATTCATCCCAACGACCGTTTGAATCGTGGGAAAAGCTGCTTGAGGGATTACAATCGACCGGTTGCGCCGCAGCATAGGCGCCTGTCTTTCCCCGCCGGTGGGTTTGCCGCCCTCCGACGCCTGTTTTCTAGGAGGTTCCATGGCCGACGTCAAAGAAGCCCGCGTCCCCGATATTGGTGGTAGCGCGGTCCCCGTCATCGAAATCATGGTCAAGGTCGGCGATCGCGTCGAAAAGGACCAGAGCCTCGTGACGCTCGAATCCGACAAGGCCACGATGGAAGTGCCGGCGCCGTTCGCTGGCGTCATCAAGGAACTGAAGGTCAAGGTCGGCGACGAAGTCGACGAAGGTCACGTGATCGCCCTGGTCGAAGCCGAGGGCGATGCCCCGGCCGAAGCGCCCAGGGCTGACGCTCCCAAGGCCGATGCACCGAAGGCTGCCGCTCCGAAGGCCGACGAGGCCAAGGCCGCCGCGCCGGCTCCGGCTCCGGCCGCCGCCAAGGCACCGTCCGCCTCGAAGTCGTCGGGCCCGGTCAACGTCACCGTCCCCGACATCGGCGGCAAGCCGGTGCCGATCATCGAGCTCATGGTCAAGGTCGGCGATACCGTCGAGAAAGATCAGAGCCTGATGACGCTCGAGTCGGACAAGGCCACGATGGACATCCCGGCCCCGGCCGCGGGCGTCATCAGGGAACTGAAGGTCAAGGTCGGCGACGAAGTGAACGACGGCGACCTGATCGCCGTGCTCGAAGGCGCCGGCGGCGAGTCCGCTGAAGCGGCCTCGGCCGACGCACAGCCCGCCGCTTCGACCGACAAGCCCGGTATCTCGGAAGCCCCGGCCGAAGCACCGAAGCGTGCCGTCGCCTCCGACGCCTCGACCTCGGAAGCCTCGAAGTCCGAACCCGCCGGTGGCACGCCGCGTACGCCGCCGGTGTCGTTCGACGCCAGCGTGATCATGCCGGGCAATGCCCCCTACGCCAGCCCCGCCGTGCGCGCATTCGCACGCGAGCTCGGTGTCGACGTCGCCCAGGTCAAGGGCAGCGGTCGCGGTGGCCGCATCCAGCGCGAAGACATCTCCGGCTACGTGAAGCAGGTGATGGCCTCGGGTGCGTCCCCGTCGAAGGGCGGCGCGGTCGCCGGTGGCAATGGCCTCAGCCTGCTGCCGTGGCCGAAGGTCGACTTCTCGAAGTTCGGCGACATCGAAGAAAAGCCGCTCGGCCGCATTCCGAAGATCTCCGCTGCGAACCTCGCCCGCAACTGGGCGATGATTCCGCACGTCACGCAGTTCGAAGATGCGGACATCACGGAGCTCGAAGCCTTCCGCAAGAAGCTCGGCGAAGAGAACAAGGACCTCAAGGTCACCCCGCTGGTGTTCCAGATCAAGGCGGTGGTCGCGGCGCTGAAGAAATTCCCCACGTTCAACGCGTCGCTCGATGCGGCCGGTGAAGTGCTGACGCTCAAGAAGTACTACAACGTCGGTATCGCCGTGGACACGCCGGACGGCCTCGTCGTCCCGGTCATCCGCGATGCCGACAAGAAGGGTCTGCTCGAGCTCGCCGCGGAACTGGGCGAGATCTCGAAGAAGGCACGCGACAAGAAGCTTACCGCCGCCGACATGTCGGGCGGCTGCTTCTCGATTTCCTCGCTCGGCGGCATCGGCGGTACGGCGTTCACGCCGATCGTCAACGCGCCGGAAGTGGCAATTCTGGGCGTTTCCAAGGCGGCGATGAAGCCGGTGTGGAACGGCAAGGAATTCGCGCCGCGCCTGATCCTGCCGCTGTCGCTGTCGTACGATCACCGCGTCATCGACGGCGCCCTGGCCGCACGCTTCGCCGTGTATCTCGCCCAGCAGCTCGGCGACATCCGTCGCCTGTTGCTCTGACCGGAGACGACACGCATGGCTAACACGATCGAACTGAAAGTCCCCGATCTCGGCGGCTCGCACGATGTGCCGGTGATCGAGATCCTGGTGAAGGTCGGCGACACGGTCGCCAAAGACCAGAGCCTGGTTACGCTCGAATCCGACAAGGCCACGATGGACGTGCCCGCCTCGCAGGCTGGCAAGATCGTCGAGATCAAGGTCAAGATCGGTGACGAACTCAACGACGGCAGCGTGATCGCCCTCATCGAAGCGGAAGGCGCCGATGCGCCGGTCGCGGAGAAGGCCGTCGGCCAGTCGACGGTGAAGGACGCGCCCGCCGCTCCCACCCCGTCGCCCGCGCCGGCACCGCCGAAGCCGGCCACGCCGGTCGCCGCGCCCGCCGCCGCGTCGTCGTCCGCTTCGTCCGTCAAGGCTGCGGCCGACTCCGGTCGTAAGGCCGACATCGAGTGCCAGCTGGTCGTCCTCGGCTCCGGTCCGGGCGGCTATACGGCCGCGTTCCGCGGCGCCGACGTCGGCCTCGACGTGGTGCTGGTCGAGCGTTACGAGTCGCTCGGTGGCGTCTGCCTCAACGTCGGGTGCATCCCGTCGAAGGCGCTGCTGCACGCGGCCGCCGTCATCGACGAAGCCGCCGCCATCGAAGCGCACGGTATCGCCTTCGGCAAGCCGACCATCGACCTGGACAAGCTGCGCTCGTTCAAGGAGAAGGTCGTCGGCAAGCTCACCGGCGGTCTCGCTCAGATGGCCAAGGCGCGCAAGGTGCGTACCGTCACCGGTGTCGGCACGTTCATCTCGCCCAACGAAATGGAAGTCGTCACGGCGGAAGGCACGAAGCTGATCCGCTTCGAGAACGCCATCATCGCCGCGGGCTCGCAGTCGGTGAAACTGCCATCGTTCCCGTGGGACGACGAGCGCGTCATCGACTCGACCGGCGCCCTCGAACTGCGCGACGTGCCGAAGAAGATGCTGGTCGTCGGCGGTGGCATCATCGGCCTGGAAATGGCCACGGTGTACGCGGGTCTCGGCTCGGAAGTCACCGTCGTCGAGCTCGCCGACCAGCTGATGCCGGGCGCCGATCTCGACCTGGTCAAGCCGCTGCAAGGCCGTATCGCCAAGCGTTACAAGGGCATCCATCTCAAGACCAAGGTCGTCGCGGCCAAGGCTACGAAGCAGGGTATCGAGATCACCTTCGAGGGTGACAGCATCCCCGAGACCACCGTGTACGACCGCGTGCTCGTCTCAGTGGGCCGCTCGCCCAATGGCAACAAGATCGGCGCGGACAAGGCCGGTGTGGAAGTCAGCGATCGCGGCTTCATCCCCGTCGACCGCCAGATGCGCACCAACGTGAAGCACATCTTCGCCATCGGCGACCTCGTCGGCCAGCCTATGCTGGCGCACAAGGCCACGCACGAAGCCAAGGTGGCGGCGGAAGCCGCCGCCGGTCAGAAGAGCTTCTTCGACGCTCGCGTGATTCCGTCGGTGGCCTACACCGATCCGGAAATCGCGTGGGTCGGCGTGACCGAGCGCGAAGCGAAGGAAAAGGGCCTCAAGGTCGGCGTGGGCAAGTTCCCGTGGGCGGCTTCGGGCCGTGCCATCGGTATCGACCGCACCGAGGGTTTCACCAAGCTGATCTTCGACGAAGAGACGCATCGCATCGTCGGTGCCGGCATCGTCGGCCCGCACGCGGGCGACCTCATCTCCGAACTCGCCCTGGCGATCGAGATGGGTGCCGAAGCCGGTGACATCGGCCGCACCGTTCACCCGCACCCCACGCTCGGCGAGTCCGTCGGCATGGCGGCCGAGGTGTACGAGGGCACGATCACCGACCTGTATATCCCGAAGAAGAAATAAGCCCCCGCAGAAGGCGCGCTCCTGATGTAGGAGCGCGCCCCGCGCGCGACATGTAAGAGCGCGCCTCGCGCGCGACCCCGCCTCAACTCCCCACCCAGATCGCATCCCAGTAAGGATAGTCCCCAACGCGCCGCACCAGCCCCGCGCGAATCGGATTGGCCACGACATACCGCGCCATGGCTTTCAGATCGTCTTCCTTGCGAAGCGCTCGATCATGAAAGGCCCGCTGCCAGACGGGTGAATCCCGCCCTGTCTTTCGAAGCGCCCTGGTGACCCGCGACTTCATCTTCCCTATCGTTTTCGACAGATCGGCGTCCTCCCCGAGCTGGATGATTCCGTGCCAGTGGTCCGGCATCAGCACCCACGCGAGGCATTCCGCATTTAGCCAGGTCTTCGGGGAATGGATGGCGCGGGCTGCCATACGAGCCGTAACGTGATCGCGGAACAGCGGTGCGCGATTCCACACCACCGTTGTAACCAGATAGATCCGGCCGGCCTCTGAAAAACGACCGATGCGAAGAGCGGAGTGTCCGGAAGAAATCGTCATCCGCTAATCCTGGTTCACCGCGCGGCGACTCCGGTATCCACCCGACCCTCGTCACCTTGTAGGAGCGCGCCCCGCGCGCGACACCCGTTCGCCGTCCCGCCATGACATCCGCCGAACCCAGGTCGCGCGCAGGGCGCGCTCCTACAGTGGTCTCGGTGTGCCGGTTATGGCATCGTCACCCGATGCCAGCACCTCAGCCAGCTCACTATCTCCGTCGTCTCGGTATCTGGGATGCCGCGATGATCGTCATCGGCGGTGTCATCGGGGCGGGTATCTTCCGCACGCCGGCCACCGTCGCGCAGCTGACCAGCTCGGGCACGGAGGTGATTCTCCTCTGGACGCTGGGCGGCCTGCTTACCCTCGCAGGTGTCCTCTGTTACGCCGAGCTCGGCGCGCGTCGTCCGCAAGCGGGCGGTACCTACGTCTATCTGCGCGAAGCCTTCGGCCAGCTGCCAGCCTTCCTGTTCGGCTGGACGATGGCACTGATCAATTACCCGGGCAGCGTGGCCGCCGTGGCGACGACGTTCGCCGACTACGCGTGCCGCGCCACCGGCCTGCCGCACGAGTGGGTCAAGCCGCTCGCCGTCGGCGCCATCAGCTTTATCGTCGCGGTGAATCTGTTCGGTATCCGCGCCGGCGCATGGGTGCAGAACATCTTCACCGTGCTGAAGCTCGGCGCGGTGTCGTTGCTGATCGTCGTCGGTATCTTCCTCGCGCAGGGCCATCTCGGCGCGGCGTTCGCTACCGATCCGACACACGACGTGCCGGCAAGCACGGTGATCGGCGCGATTCTTCCGGCGCTGTTCGCGTACGGCGGCTTCCATTACCTGAACGACCTCGCCGGTGAAGTACGCGAACCGCAGCGCACGCTTCCACGCGCGCTGGGTCTCGGCATGCTCGCCGTCGTCGTCTGCTACGTGCTGGTCAACATCGCCTACATGGCGGGCCTTGGTCACGCCGGCCTCGCCGCAAGCACGGCGCCGGCGGCGGATCTCATGCGTCGCGTGTTCGGCGAATCCGGCGCGACGATCATCGCCGTCGGTATCGCCTGCTCGACGTTCGGTTATTGCAGCATCGCGATCGCCGGTGGTGCGCGCGTGCTGCAGGTGATGAGCGCCGACGGCATGTTCTTCAAGCCGATCGCGCGTATCGACGCGAAGACCGGCGCGCCGCAGTTCGCGCTCGTGGCACTGGGTGGCTGGGCGATCGTGCTGATTCTCTCGGGCAGCTTCAAGGCACTGCTGAACTACACGACCGTCGGCGAATGGTTGTCGCATGCGTTCGGTATCGCGACCATCTTCTGGTATCGCAAGAAGCTGCGCGACGAGCCATCGCCGTACCTGGTGCCGGGGTATCCGGTATTGCCGCTGGTGTTCACCGTCACGGTGCTGTGCGTGATTGCCGCGACGGCGATCACGGAGCCGGGCGATGCGGGCATGAGTCTGGTGATCATTGCGATCGGCGTGCCGGTTTACTATCTGTGGCGGAAGCGGCTGGGCAAGGTGGGGTGAGTCCCCGTTCATGCCCGGCGTGGCAGATTCCGGGCATGCGTACTTACCTTTCCCTCGCACTGCTATCCCTCAGCGTCTCCGCCCACGCGGCGACCGTCGATCTCGTCCATCCGGCCGACGCCGCGCGCGTCACGACGCGTGACGCCACGCTCGACCCCACCGTGCGCAAGGCCGCCGACGGCGGTGAACTCGTCGCGGTCACCTTCAAACCCTCCGCGTCGCCGTCGCTGATCCTCGCGCCGAAGCAGGGCACCTGGGGCTGGCAGCCGGATGGCACGATGCGCCTGCGTGTGCAGAACGGCATGCCCTGGCCGGTGACGTTGATCGTCGATGTGGCTTCCGGCGACAAGCACCTGAAGACGGTGGTCGGCGTCCCTCCCGGCCCGCCGCAGACGCTGTCGGTGTCGCTGAAGGCGACCTCCCCGCGAGCGTTCGGGATGCAGGTCGGGCCACCGATGCCGTTTGATGACGGTAAGGAGAAGCGTCTCGTCGCGACGGCGGTGGATGGCGCCGTCGATGCGAACGCGGTGACGTCGGTGACGTTGTCGATGCCGCAGCCGGGCGCGGCGCAGACCGTGTTGTTCGGAAAGCTGGATACCGTAGCGGGCGAGGGCGATCTGCGTGCGGCGTATACCGGGGTGGTGGATCGGTATGGGCAGTACACGCGGGGGACGTGGCCGGAGAAGATCGATAGCGATGAAGGCCTGAAGAACGCCGCCAATCGTCGACAGAGCTGGCTCCCACCGGTTGAGGCAGGCGGCAAGGCTGCGGCACCCGGTCTGGACCAGTTTGGCGGGCGGACGGATCTGCCGGCGTTGCAGGCAACCGGGTTCTTCCATGCGCAGAAGCAGGGCGAGCGCTGGTGGCTGGTGACGCCGGAGGGACATGCGTTTTTCTCGCTGGGCGTGAACGCGGTGAATCTCACCGATGCGCGTACCTATGTGCAGGGACGCGAGTTCATGTTTGCCGACACGTCCGGGGCGAGCGGCAGGTTCGGAGGCGTATCGGACAGTCGCAGCGATCAGGGCTCGCAGCGCGACAACGGCATGAATCACGGGCGTTGGTGGGACATCTATTCGCAGAACGTGTCGCGGACGCTCGGTAACGATTTCGCGGCGGCGTGGCGTAAGCGCAGCGTCGACCGGCTGAAGAGCTGGCGCTTCAACACGCTGGGCAACTGGAGCGATCCGGCGTTCGCCCGCGATCACCGTATCGCCTACACCGTGCCGGTGATCATCAAGGGCGACTTCAACACGGTGAGCACCGGTTACGACTACTGGGGTCGCATGCCCGATCCGTTCGATCCGCGCTTTGCCGCGGCGGCAACGACGGCGGTCGCCAATGCGAGCAAGGGTGTCAAAGACGACCCATGGTTGCTCGGCTACTTCGCGGATAACGAACTCGCCTGGGCGGGGCAGGGCCCGCAGGGTCGCTGGGCGCTGGCTGTGGGCTCACTCGTACAGGGGCCGGAGAGCCCGGCCAAACAGGCGTTTCTCGCCTACCTGAAAAAAACGCACGGCGACGCCGCGACGTTCGCGAAAGCCTGGGGCGTGGACGTGCATTCGTGGGACCAGGTGGCGGCCAAAGGCTTCAAGGCACCGGATCCCGGCGAAGCGCATCCTGCGGTCGCCGCCGATTACATCGCTTTCCTGAAGCTGTATGCCGACCAGTACTTCCGCACGGTGGCGCAGACGTTGAAGAAAGCCGATCCGCATCACCTTTTCCTCGGCGGACGTCTGGCCGTCCGGACGCCTGAGACCGAGCAGGCCAGCGCGGCCTATGCGGACGTCACCAGCATCAATACGTACACCGACGTGCCCGAGCACGGCTTCGACGTCGCCGCCTTCCGCAAGATGGACAAGCCGGTGATGATCACGGAGTTCCACTTCGGATCGGCCGACCGGGGGCCGTTCGGGAACGGAGTCGCCGCCGTCGGCAGCGAGGAGGAGCGCGGCAAGGCTTACGCGCGTTTCGTCGACGCGGCGGTCGCGTCAGGCGTCGTGGTCGGCACCCACTGGTTCCAGTACGTCGACCAGCCCGTGACCGGTCGCATTCTCGATGGCGAAAACTCGCATATCGGGCTGGTCGGCATCACCGACATCCCGTTCGACGGCTTCACGCATGCCGTCACCGTCGCCAATGCGCGCGCAGGCGGTGGATCAGGCGGCGTGCGCTAGGGGTGGGCCGCGGCGCGACCCGCGGGTCACGTCGCGGCCGAGGGCGAACGCGATCGGCTCGGCGATACCGACCAGCGTGCTCAGTGCGACGTTCTGGTTGACCGCGTAACTCATGGAAAACGCGATGCTGAAATGCGTCGCTGCATATTTGATGGTGCGGGCCATGGCCACGTCCTCAATGGGAATGAATCTCATTATGGGGATCGCGGAACACAAGTCCAAGTGATCGTTAAGATGATTCCAATAGGTTTTCCCTATCGATGAATCGCCATCGCCACGACGATCGTCACCACCATCAGGATCGCGACCGTCATGCAGGCGCTGGTCGGTTTGATCCGTCGGGCATCGACCCGGGGGACCAGCCGCCAGATGAGAAACGCGCCCAGCAGCATGTCCAGCACCAGCCAGCCGCGAACCCAGGCCAGTTCCAGCAGCGAGGCATCGATCGGCTGCCCGTGCCGGGTGATCAGCAGCACCGTGCCGCCCAGGCCCAACGCCACCAGCAGCCAGATCAGCATGGCCAGATACGTGCGGTTGAACACCACGGGGGTGCGCTCCAGCCAGCGCAGGACGGACCAGCCGATCACGGCGGGGACCACCGCGCCCACGCTGGCATACAACACCAGCCAGATGGCCGCGGAAAGCAGGGTAAGGATCGTCTGGGTCACCGGGTGGCCCGCATCAGTAGGGAGCGCCGAAGCGACTGAGCGCCTTGCTCATCAGCCACGCCGGGCCGATCAGGAGGTACTGCAGGTCGGTGAGGAAGGAGGGACGTCGCCCTTCGATGCGGTGCCCGATGAACTGGCCGATCCAGGCAACGACAAAGACGGTGATGGCCGACCAGAGCAGGCCGCTTGTGCCGATGTTCCGGTAGAGCGAGTCGGTGACCAGGGCGAGGATGATGAAAGCACCCGCCATGGCGATGCCGATCTTTCGCGAGAGGCGATAGAAGTAGAAGCAGAAGGCCAGGAACATCGCCAGCACCGCCCAGAGGCCCGGGCGACCGAGCCACCCGGGGACGGGAATGATCCAGAACAGCGCGACCACCGTCCAGGTGATCGCCGGCACGCAGATCCAGTGGATCAGCTGGTTGGTCTCGTTCTGGTGGTCCCGGCTGTAGTTGCCGAACCAGGTGGCTGCATCGCGCATGAGGGGGCCTGTGAAGCGTTAAGCGTCAAGCGCGAGAGTTGACCGTTGGGCAACGCGCGTCAATCGTGCGTTGCGGCAAGAGTGATCGTGCGTTGCGGCGAGAGCGATCGTACGTTGCGGCGAGATCGATCGCCGGCAGGGCCGGCTCCTACACGTCTGCCGTGGCCTGGAAGCCCCCCCAAGATCTGCCGTGGCCTGTACGACACCGTGGACATGTAGGAGCCAGCCTTGCTGGCGACCCCCACCGGCCTCAGTCCAACCGAATCCCAGCCAGCTTATCCAGCGCCTCGGCATATTTCGACGCCGTCCGCTCGATCACGTCGGCGGGCACTTTCGGCGCCGGCGGCGACTTGTTCCAGCCCAGCTCTTCCAGATAATCGCGGACGAACTGCTTGTCGTAGCTCGGCGGGCTGATGCCGACCTGATACTCGTCAGCCGGCCAGAAACGGGAGGAGTCCGGGGTCAGCATCTCGTCCATCACGTGCAGCACGCCGTGCTCGTCCGTGCCGAATTCCAGTTTGGTGTCGGCGATGATCACGCCACGCTCGGCGGCGTAGGCCGCGGCGAAGGTATAGATCTCCAGGGTGGCCTTGCGTACGGCGTTGGCCAGATCCTCGCCGACCGCGTCGACGACCACGTCGAAGCTGACGTTCTCGTCGTGATCGCCTACCGCCGCCTTGGTCGACGGGGTGAAGATCGGCTCGGGCAGCTTCTGCGCCTGCTCAAGGCCTTCCGGCAGCCTGATCCCGCAGATGTCGCCGGTCTGCTGATACGACTTCCAGCCGGAGCCGATAATGTAACCACGGGCGATGGCCTCGACCGGCACCGGCTTCAGCCGCTTGGTGATCACCGCGCGTTTCGCATAGAGCGCGGGATCCACGCCGGCCGGCAGCACCGAGGCCACGTCCTCACCGGTGAGGTGGTTCGGCATGAGATGTTTCGTCTTCTCGAACCAGAAGTTGGAGATCTGGGTCAGCATTTCGCCCTTGCCCGGAATCGGATCGGGGAGCACCACGTCGAAGGCCGACAGCCGATCGGTCGCCACCATCAGCAGGCGGTTGCCGGGCAGGGCGTAGACGTCACGCACCTTGCCGCGATGGATGAGCTCCAGGCCCGGCAGGTCGGATTGCGAGAGGGTGGTCGGCACGGGGTGACTCCGATGAGGGGCGGTTCGAAGTCGGTCATTGTACCGGGGGTAGGGTGTGGCTCCCACCGGGGGTGAGGGATTTCGCGCGCGGTGCGCGCGCCTGCGCGCAGGCGGACGCGGTCCGCCTGCTAGAATTCGGGGTTACTGCCCCCATTGCCCTGCCATGCGATTTCTATTGACCGCGGCGCTTGCCCTGGCCCTCTCCGCCCCCGTCCTCGCCGCACCGCCTGTGAAGCCGGCGCGCCTGGGCCTGTGTGCGGCGTGCCACGGGGAAGACGGCATGGCGCGGATCCCCGGCGCGCCCAATCTGGCCGGGCAGAAGCTCGACTACCTGCGCGAAGCCTTGCGCCAGTACCGTGACGGTCGCCGCGACATCCCCGTGATGCGCGCCGCGACGGGCCCTCTCACCGACGCGGAAGTCGACCATCTGGCCCAGTGGTTCGCCGCACAGACCCCCACCAGGGCCGCTCCATGAATTTCACCGGCACTCTTATCGGCGCAGTCCTTGGCATGTGGGCGACCCACAACCTGCTCGGCGCCCTCATCGGCGGCGCGCTCGGCTTCATGTTCGATGCCAGTCGCCAGCAGCAACGTCGCCGTACGCCCGCACAGGGTGGCTACATCGCACCGCTGTTCGCGCTGATCGGCGCCGTGGCCAAGGCCGACGGACGGATTTCCGAAGCGGAAATCGCCATCGCCGAACGGCTGATGGTGCGCATGAACCTCGATCAGGAGCAGCGTCGCCAGGCCATCGACGCGTTCAACGAGGGCAAGCAGCCCGAGTTCAACGCGACCGAAGTCATCGACGAGCTGCGTCAGTGGGTCGGTCATCGTCGCGACCACGCGTTCCCCGTGATCGACGTGGTCATCGAGACGGTGCTCGCCGAGGGTGGCAATCCGTCGACCGAAAAGATGGGCATCCTGCGCCAGCTGGCTTTCGCGCTGCGGGTAAGCGACATGGAGCTCATGGCGCTGATGGCGATGAAGGGCTATGCCTGGAACGCCACCGGCGGCGGCCGCTCGTACGGTGGCGGGCAGGGTGGCGGTGGATACGTGCCGCCGCAGCGGAATACCGCCGGTCCAGACCCCTACGCGGTCCTCGGCATCCAGCGCGGCGCCGACGATCGCGCGACCAAGCGGGCCTATCGCAAGCTGATTTCCGAGCATCACCCGGATCGCCTGGGCGACCTGCCGGACGACATGCGTCGCCGGGCGGAAGCGCGGGCCAGCGAGATCAATGCGGCCTACGAGCGGATCAAGGCGGAGAAGGGGTTTAAATGATGACGCGAAGCGCCATCATGTAGGAGCGCGCCCCGCGCGCGACCTTCCGTAATACCGCGACAAAACGCGTCATCCCCGAACGGCTAACGGTACCCATCATGTCCAGGCAATCACCCGTCATCGCCCCCTCCATCCTCTCGGCCGACTTCGCCCGCCTGGGTGAGGACACCCGCAAGGTGCTCGATGCCGGCGCGCAATGGGTGCACTTCGACGTGATGGACAACCACTATGTGCCCAACCTCACGATCGGGCCGATGGTGTTGAAGGCGCTGCGCGATTACGGCATCACCGAGCACATCGACGTGCACCTGATGGTCAAGCCGGTGGATCGCATCGTCCCGGACTTCGCCAAGGCCGGCGCACGCAGCATCAGCTTCCATCCGGAGGCCAGCGAGCATGTGGATCGCACCATCCAGCTGATCCAGGGCGAGGGCTGTGAGGCCGGCCTCGTGTTCAATCCGGCCACACCGCTGAACTGGCTCGACTACGTGATCGACAAGATCGACATGATCCTGATCATGTCGGTGAATCCCGGCTTCGGCGGTCAGAAATTTATCCCTGGCGCCCTGGACAAGATCCGTCATGTGCGTGAGCGCATCGACGCCAGCGGCCGCAACATCCGTCTGGAAGTGGATGGCGGCGTCAATGCCGACAACATCGGCCAGATCGCGGCGGCGGGTGCCGACACGTTCGTCGCCGGCTCGGCGATCTTCAATGCGCCGGATTACGCCGATGTGATCCGTCGGATGCATGCGGCGATCGGCGGCTAAACAAGTTTTCACGAGACAATAGCGAACTGCGTAGTATTGTAATCTCCAGTTCTCGGGGTGAGAGCCTACTGGAGGATGCGCACATGAAGTCGTTGTCCGTATTAGCCCTCACCGCGATGCTCGTCGCTCCCGCCGCTTTTGGCGCCGAGCGACCCCAGCCGCTCCCCGATCAGAAAGACATCGTCGCCAAGTCGCTGCTGCCGTGCCCCGGCGGTCTCGAGCGCTTTCTTCCCGGCGACTACTACTTCTGTTCCGCCGCCCGCAATTACTGGTCCGGTCATCCGGGCCTCGCACGCGAAAGCCTGAAAAACGCGGCACAGTGGGCAAGCAAGCCGGCGCAGTACGCGCTCGGCATCATGTATTTCAATGGCGACCGGGCGGAAAAGAATCGTCCGCTGGGTCTTGCCTGGCTGGCGCTCGCCGCCGAGCGGCACGATCCCGCCTACGAACCGGCCTTCATCTCGGCTTACAAAGAGGTGTCGCCGGAAGAGCTTGCGCAGGCCAACGCCTATTGGCAGGACCTGAAGAAGACTTACGGCGATCCGGTGGCCGCCCCGCGTGCCGAAAAACGCTTCGACCGCGAATACGCCCAGATCGCGTGGGCCGTCAACTTCGGCGGAAGCATTTTTGTCGACGGTGTGACGGTTCCCTATAACGACGCGATGGCGAACGACCTGCCGTTGCAGAGTGGGTTTACGCTGGGCCGCATGCTGCAATCGCAGAAGGCCATGTACTTCTACGGTTACGATAGCCACGTCTTCGTGGGTGACGCCGAGCTGGTGCCGATCAGTCAGGTCGCGTCTCGCAAGGACGACTGACGCTTGGGGACACCCGTGCACGTCACGGGTCAAGGTGCGTTTAACGGACTAACTTCCATAGCTGCCGGGGAGGCAGGTGCATGAAAATCTTTCGGACTCTTTCTTTCGTTCTCATGGCGACCGTATCGGTCGGTGCTTCGGCGATGGCGAATACCGCTCAGCCTGCGGATCCCCGGGCCCTGTTGCGCAAGGTCAACGCGTACTGCCCTGGCGGCATCGAGCGCATCCTGCCCGGCGAGTACTACTTCTGCGCCGCCGCTCGCGACTTCGGTAAGAACCACGACGCCCGGGCCCGCGAACGTCTTCGCGATGCCGCTTACTGGGCGAGCAAGCCGGCGCAGTACGTGCTCGGGCTGATGTACTTCAATGGCGACGATGGCCCGATCAATCGTCCGTTGGGTGTGGCCTGGCTGGCACTCGCATCGGAACGCCACGATCCGCGCTTCGAGCCGGCGTTCGCCAAAGCCTACCTGCAGCTGTCGCCTGCGGAAAAAGCCCAGGCGGACGCCTACTGGGTCGACATGCGCGAAAAGTACGGTGACAGGACCGCGGGGACGCGCGCGCACCGGATCTATCTGGCCGAGATGCGTAATCTGCAAGCCGCTTTGATGTTCGGCGGTTCCGTCTTCATCGATGGCATTGCCCCTCCGAATGGCGATTCGGTAGGTTCGTTCAATGGTCCGGGTGGCGCGCGCGCTTCCAGCGTGGGTAGCGGATCCACGGGTTTCACAATTCAACGTCTGATCGGAAAATCAGGCGATGACTTCTTCCGGGGCCTCAACGGGACGGTCACCGTCGGCGATGCCGAAATGGTGCCGCTGGGCAACGTCGTGACGAAGGCGTCGCCGAAGGCCGACTGAGGCCATGAAAAAGCTCCCCCGTCCGGTGCCGGATGGGGGAGTGAAGGAAGCTCCGGCAGGAGCGTCGGGGGAAAGGGTCAGTGCAGGCCGAACAAGACGCCGAGCAGCAGAGCGCCCAGCGCCAGGGTGACGCGCAGGGGCTCGAAGTCGCGTTCGAGTTCGGTGTTGTCAGCGTCGGGTTTGGTCATCGTCGGTTCTCCTCGGCGCCGGTCGGCGCGCCGTCATGCCTAGTTGAATGCCGCACGCGGCGGGCGAGGCGTCCCATAAGGGGCAATCCGCGGATGGTTTATGGCAAAGCGAAGGCAAAGACTTCGTGCACGGCGGTTCGCGGCGATGTATAGGGCGAAACGCGGGCAATCGCGGCGCAGGCCTTGCGCCCGCCGGTCCCCCATAGCACCCTGCGCACGCCGATCCTCCACACGGAATGCCCATGGCCCGCAGCATCGCCATCGTCGAAGACGAACCCCTCATCCGCGCCAACTACGTCGAAGCCCTCAACCGCTTCGGTTACGAGGCCCGCGGCTACGGCTCACGCCGCGATGCGTCGACGGCCTTCGCCATGCGTCTGCCGGAACTGGTCATCATCGACATCGGCCTGGGCGACGAGCCGGAAGGCGGTTTCGACCTTTGCCGCGAGCTCCGCGCCAAATCGGCCACGCTGCCGATCATCTTCCTGACCGCACGTGATTCCGACTTCGACGTCATCTCCGGCCTGCGTCTGGGTGCCGACGACTATCTTTCCAAAGACACGAGCCTGCACCAGCTGGCTGCCCGCATCGCGGCGTTGTTCCGCCGCATCGAATCGCTCAAGGCCCCCGCCGCGAGCGAAACCGTGATCGAACACGGTCCGCTGAAGCTCGAGTCCGAGCGCATGCGCGTCCTGTGGAACGGCATCGAGATTCCGCTCACGGTGACCGAGTTCTGGATGGTGCACACGCTGGTGCGGTTCCCGGGTCACGTGAAGAATCGCGATCAGCTCATGCGTGAAGCGGAGCTCGTCGTGGACGATGCGACGATCACCTCGCACATCAAGCGCATCCGCAAGAAGTTCATCGCGCTGGCGCCCGAGTTCGATGCGATCGAAACGGTGCACGGGGTCGGATATCGCTGGACGCCGTGAGCCTCCGCCAGAAACTCCTCCTCGTCGCCCTCTGCACCCTGGCCCTTCCGGTCGCCGGGTGGCTCTACGTGCGTCAGATGGAGACGCTGCTCCGCGAAGGCCAGGCCCAGGCACTCGTGGCCAGCGCGCGAGCCATGGCCCGCAGCCTCGTCGTGGTCGATGCACCGTTGCCGCCGGCGGGGCCGGCCTGGTTCCTCCAGCGCGCCAACGTGCCGATCACCATCGACGGTTATGCCGACGACTGGGCCTCGCTCAGCCCCTGGGCGCAGCCTTTCGGCAAAAACTCCAGGGTGATGCTGGCCGAGGACGACCACTGGGTCTATTTCTACATCGACGTGCGGGCGACGCATCGCCGTCGCGCCGACGCGGCCGACCGCCTAGCGCTCAACGCCGATCACCTCATCGTCTCCATCGCCAGCGGCGACGATAGCCAGCGCTACCTGATGGCCAGCGCCGCGCCCGGCGCGACGACGGCCATCGCACTGGATGCCGATGCGGGCGTGTTGCCCGATCGCATCAACGCGCAGTGGCAGGAAGACGGCAGCGGTTTCCGCGCGGAGTTCCGGCTGCCTCGCGGCCTGCGCCTCGATCGCTTCGGTCTCGGCGTCCACGTCGCCGCGGACGGTGACCCCGATCCGCTGACCGCCGACAACCGGCCGCTGATCGATTTCTCCGCGCCGCTGTCGCAGGAAGTGGCGCGTCTGGCGCCGGACGGTGTTCGCGTACGTATTCTCTCGCCCGACGCGTGGCTTGTCGCACAGAGCGGCAAGCTGGCGCTGCCGGACCTGCCCGCGGGCGATCGTCCGGGTTGGTTCGCTTCGCTGGTCTATCGCTCGCTGCTGGCGACCCGTCTGGATAGTGACAGCGCGTGGGCCGAAGACGCTCCACGTATCGACCTGCCGGAAGTGCGCGAAGCCATGCAAGGCAAAACCGCCACCGCGTGGCGCGCGGGTGAGGCGCGTGGGAGTGTCGTACTCGCCGCCGCCATGCCGATCCAGATGCAAGGCAAGTCCCACGGCGTGGTGCTGCTCGAACAACCCAGTCGCGCGGTGCCGCTGCTGGCGAACCGCGCGCTGTTCGGTCTGCTGCTGACGAGCTTCGCCGTGCTGCTGGTCGCTGGCGGCGTGCTGCTGTTGTTCGCGACGCGACTGACCATTCGCCTGCGTCGTCTGCGCAACGCCGCCGAGCGTGCGCAGGCCAACGATGGTCGTCTGGATGGCCCATTCCCTCTGACCGATGCCACCGACGAACTCGGTGACCTCGCGCGCAGCTTCGAGCGGCTCTTCGAAGTGGTGGGCGGCTACACCGATTACCTGCGGACGCTGGCATCCAAGCTCTCGCACGAACTCAACACCCCGCTGGCCATCGTCAAATCGTCGCTGGATAACCTCGATCACGCAGGACTGCCGCCGGAAGCCGCGCCTTATCTGGCCCGTGCGCGTGACGGCGTGGCACGTCTCGGCCAGCTGGTGCGAGCGATGAGCGAAGCAAGCCGCATGGAGCGCGCCATCGCATCGGCGGAAGCCGAGGACGTCGACCTCGCCGACATCGTGCGCGGCTGCGCCGAGGGCTACCGCGCACTGGCAGGCGATCGCCGCCTCGAAGCCGAACTGCCTCCCACGCCGGTCCCGATGCATTGCTCGCCCGAGCTGATCGCGCAGGCGCTGGACAAGCTGTTCGACAACGCGTTGTCGTTTACGCCACCCGGCGGTTGGTTGCGCATCGCCCTGACGCCGACCGTCGACGGCGCGGACATCGAGCTGTCCAACGAAGGGCCGCCGCTGCCCGCGGCGATGCAGGGGCGTCTGTTCGATTCGCTGGTCAGTCTGCGCGACAAGGCGACGCCTGGTGACGCGCCACATCTCGGCCTCGGCCTGTACGTCGTGCGTCTGGTCGCCGAGCGCCATCAGGGGAGTGCCAGTGCGCGGAACCTCGAGGGCGGAGTGGCGTTCACCTTGCATCTCACCGGCCTGCCGCGGCAACGTTTGGGCTGAGCAAAGCAGCCGGATAGGCCCGTCCCTGGTTGGCTCCCGTTGGAGTTACGGTCTCTGGACAGGTTTTCTCGGGCTACGCCTTGCCGTGATCGATTTTCAGAATCGCCTCATGGAATCCTTCAGCGCAATCGGCTAGCGTCGATCCTTTCGAAGAGAGGAGCGAGAGGATGAGGACCATCTGTGCAGCTGTCATGGGTTTGGCATTGTTGATGCAGTCCGTCGGAGCACTGGCCGGGGCCGCGGACCAGGGGGTCAGACGGGGAGCTCCGAAAGGTGTCTCCGAGAGCTTCTTCGCCTGCACAGACCGGGCTGGTGGCGACATCGTTGGGCTGGGAAACTGTTCAACCGTCGAAAAGAAGGTCCAGGACGCGCGCCTCAACAAGGCCTATTCGGCTCTGATGAGCAAGCTCGATAGCCAGGGCAAGGATCATCTGCGCGCCGCCGAGCGGGCCTGGATCGAATTCAACGCCAAGTCCGTCGACACGGAACTGGATGTGCGGAGCAGCGAGAAAACGGCAAACATCGACGCGTCGATCAACGAAGTTTATCGATATGCGGAGCGAGCCAATACGCTCGAAAGCCTGCTTTCCATTGTGGGCGACTGATTTTTTATCACTTCAAGGAGGATCCAAATATGGCAGGACCGAACACGCGCGACACAGATGCAGTCGCTGGCGCTATGTATTTTATCGTCGGAAAGGGCACTGAAGGCGGCCCAGCTTCGTACCGTCTCAGTGTCGCTGGCGTCACTGACCGTACATGGGGCGAGGTTTCAGATGTGGCCGCTAACAGTGGCTACTCCATCGGCACGATTCAGGTGGACCTCGGTCAGCGGGGTACATGGGGCGTCGGAAAAACCACCGGGCCAGCCTCGCCAGGAGAGTCGGCCTACGTTGATGCGATAATTCGTGAGTCGTCACGCTATTCGCAGGCGCACGGATTGCCCTATACATCGGACGTCGATCAGCTCCGTTCAAACCTTCTTACGCACGGCAATGGAATCCGTGGGCGCTCATCTATCGCATTTATCGATACCAACACCCGGGATGGCATTAATGCGTGGGCATCGTCGAGCGACGGCAAGCGTTGGATTCATTCAAACGTTGACTATCCGCAGGTCAAGAATGCTACGGATACAGCCATGCAGATTTTGGATGCGCACGGTACCAACATAACGGACGACCATCGCCTCGCGTCCATTGCACTTCTTGCAAAGACGGCAAATCAGTTTCCAGGCCAGCTGCCACGGTTACAAGCCACCTTGGAACAGGGCGGGAATTACGAGGCGCTTATTGCCGAGGCACGCAGTATCGGAACGGAGCACCGTGTCTACGATGGCCCGAAAGCCGCAGAAATTGCCGAGCGATATCAAGCTGCATTCGACGATCCAGAGAAGGCGGCGGCTATCGAGCGTGCTCAGTCGAAGGTATCCAACGCGGGTTACGATCCTTCAACACAGACCACTGACGGAGACATCACAGCGGCTCTTGCGGCTATTGGTCAGGGCGTGCGAGTCACGGCGGCCACCCCCGCCGGGCATTCGCTTTCCGTTGGCGCGCATGGAACGCAGGTCACTGAGTTGCAGGAACGCTTGTCGGCGCTTGGTGTGACCGGTCCGCATGGGGCACCAATCGTACCGGACGGTCATTTTGGTCCCGCTACTCGCACGGCGGTTCAACAATTTCAAACTGAGCATGGGCTTGCGCCGGACGGCGTCGTCGGTCCTAGGACCGACGCACTGTTAGCTCGGGAGGCCGAGCATTCCAAGCGTTCAAACCTTATGAGCTTGAGTGACGCAGATCACCCCGGTGTTTCGATGTACGAACAAAGCCTCAGCGGTGTCCGAGCCATCGACCAGCGGTTTGGCCGCGAAACGGATCAGACCAGTTGTCAGCTGGCTGGGGCTCTGGCTGTCGGTGCGTGCGCTGCTGGATTCAATCGCGTCGATCATGTTGTGATGAGCGATGACGGCTCCCGCGCGTATGCAGTTCAAGGCGCGTTGAACTCACCGTTCAAGCAATACACGGATGTTAATGTCGGGCACGCCGTGACGGTAACGCTTGAGCAAAGCGGCATGGCATTCCTTCAGGCTTCCCAGCAGCGCGAGCTGCAGGCTGCCACCGACCAGCAAGTCCGGAGCCATGCACCATCTCAAGAGCAGCAGGCGGCTCCTCAGCATCCTGGAGTGTCCCGCTAGGGGTCCGGTAGACGCATTTCGGGTCCAGGTAGCAAAAAGGGCGGCTTCTGCGTGGAACCGCCTGTCCCAATCCCAGGGCCTGGGCCTACAATCGGGGGTCACTCCAAGGTCACCCCCGAGACCCATGATCTCCCGCGAACAATTCGACGCCTACGCCGCGCAGGGCTACACCCGTATTCCGCTGGTACGCGAGGTCTTTTCCGACCTCGACACGCCGCTGTCGGTGTATCTCAAGCTGGCCGATGGCCCGTACACCTTCCTCTTCGAGTCGGTCGAGGGTGGGGCGACCTGGGGACGCCACTCGATGATCGGCTTGCCGGCGCGGCGGGTGTACCGCCTGCGCGGCCATGAGCTGGAAGTCGAGGAGAGTGGCGAGGTGATCGAGCGTCGCCACCTCGAGGATCCGCTGGGTGAGATCGAGCTGCTGCGCAAGCAGTACGAGGTACCGCAGTTGCCGGGTCTGCCCGACTTCACCGGTGGGCTGGTCGGGTACTTCGGTTTCGAGACGATCGGCTACATCGAAGAGCGCCTCGCCCAGTGGGACAAGAAGGACGAGCTCGGTACGCCCGACGTCCTGCTGATGCTCGCGGACGAAATCGCGGTATTCGACAACCTCAAGGGTCGTCTGTACCTCATCGTGCATGCCGACCCCTCGCGTCCACAAGCCTACGCGGAAGCCTCGCGCCGCCTGGATCAGCTGGCCTTCCGCCTGCGTCAGGGTGGCGTTTCGTACCCGCAGCTGCTGCAGCCCGCCGCGCTGGATGAGTCGGATTTCAAGTCGAGCTTCACCCGCGAAGAATACGAGGCGATGGTGCGCAAGGCACAGGAATACATCCTTGCCGGCGATATCTTCCAGGTCGTGCCTTCGCAGCGCATGAGCGTCGGTTTCAACGCGCGTCCGGTGGACGTCTACCGCGCGCTGCGTGCGACCAATCCGTCGCCGTACATGTTCTTCATCGACATCGGTCCGACGCAGATCGTCGGCTCGTCGCCGGAAATTCTCGTCCGCCTGAAGAACGGCCGCGTGGTACTGCGCCCCATCGCCGGCACGCGCCGTCGCGGCAAGGACGAGGCCGAAGACATCGCCCTCGAGACCGAGCTGCTGGCCGATCCGAAGGAACGCGCCGAGCACCTCATGCTGATCGACCTCGGCCGCAACGATGTCGGCCGCGTCAGCCAGACGGGTACGGTGGAGCTGGCCGAGTCCTTCGTGGTCGAGCGCTACTCGCACGTGATGCACATCGTCTCCCAGGTAGAAGGTGACATCCGTGGCGATCTTTCCTACATGGATGTCATCAAGGCGACCTTCCCGGCCGGTACCGTCAGCGGGGCGCCGAAGGTCCGCGCCCTGGAGATCATCCAGGAGCTGGAACCGTTCAAGCGCAACATCTACGCTGGCGCCATCGGCTGGCTCGGCTGGTGGGGCGACGCCGACACGGCGATCGCCATCCGCACCGCCGTGATCCAGGATGGCCGCCTGCACGTGCAGGCGGGCGGCGGTGTGGTCTATGACTCCGATCCGGCCGCCGAGTGGGAAGAGACGATGAACAAGGGCCGCGCGTTGTTCCGCGCGGTGGCGCAGGCGGCCAAGGGCCTCTAATTTTTGCGGGGCCCTTGCCGATAACCGCCAGGGCGTCGTAAAAATGCGCGCCGCAACCACGCAACGACCTGGCAGCACTCACTTCACGGATCGATTGAACGCATGAGCAGCACACGCACTTTCATCGCGGCAGGAAGCATCGCCATCATGGCCGCCGCCGTTCCGGCGCAGGCCCGTGAGCCCTTCACCGACGACGTCGCCTCGCGGACGCAGGCGCTGGCGCTGCTGGAAACCCTCAATGCCGACCTGCTCAGCCATCCGAGCGCCACGCTCACGCTCGAACGCTGGTGCGGCGATCACGCGCTGGCCGGCGAGGCGAAGATTCTCGCGCGTCGGGTGAAGGGGCAGGACAAGGCCCTCCCTGACGAGGCGCGGCAGACGCTGGGTATCGGTCCGGATGAGCCGGTGCGTTATCGCCGGGTGCAGCTGGCCTGCGGCGATCACGTGTTGTCCGAGGCCGATAACTGGTACGTGCCGTCGCGCCTCACCCCGGAGATGAACCAGATTCTCGACAGCACCGACCAGCCGTTCGGCAAGGTCGTCCAGGCGCTGCACTTCCGTCGCCAGACGATCAGCGCGGACCTGCTGTGGACGCCGCTGCCCAAGGGCTGGGAGATGGATGCGCCATTGCCCGTGGCGCACAAGGGGGCTCTGGCGATCCCGCACGAGGTGCTGAGGCACCAGGCGGTACTGTTCACCGAGGGGAACCAGCCGTTCAGTCTCGTGGTGGAGACTTACACGTCCGAGGTGCTGGCGTTCGGTCGCAGATAGTCGCCCGGCTCTCACCAAGCGCTTAGCCCATCCGGCCGACTAGGCAGGGCCTCGCCTCCGTTCGAAGCTGTACGTCACGCATGACGGAGACGGGCAGATGCCTCTGGCGACACCGAGCTTGCGCAAGACCCCCGCGAGCGGCCTGACGGGTATGAACCCGCTCGGGGCGATGCTCGTGGTTGCGCATGAACCGCGCCTCGGCCCGCAGCCCAATTCGCTGGATAACGCGGTGTCCTGCGCGACGCACTGGGTGCAGCTGTCCGACAACCGCCGACCGGATGCGATGTGGCTCGAGGCGGGCGCGATGATGCAGAGGATCGTGCCGCGCGCGGAGTGGGTGCGCTATATGCGCAAGATACGCCTCGATCGTGGCTTGCTTGTGGGCCGGGAGTGGTTCGAGGTGACACGCGTGCGGGACCCGGTCGGTCTTCCTGCGGGCGACTATCTCAACGTCATTTTCGTCGCGCATTTCGCCCGCGCGGTGTTGTTCGAGACGGTTTCGCTGGCACCCGGGAACTCGGGCTGGATGCCGGTGGGCTATGTGATCCGGCCGGTGCAGCGCGAGATCAAGTTCGCGTAGGAGAGTTTCGGTGCGCTCGGTAGGCTGCCGGGGGCACAACCCTTTTCGGAGCGATGGCATACTCACCGCCTGAGTTTTAGACGGGGTGTTCCTCATGTCCGATTTCGATCCGCCGGCGCGCGAATACACGCGGCCGCAGATGACGCGCGGTGTGGACCCGCAGCGCATGAACTGGCTGTGGCAACTGATCCTTCAGTCGACGGATCTGGATCCGGCGGACGTGCGTAAGGCGCTCAACGCGATGGGTGTCGCCGCGACCGAGAAGCGCATGAATAGCTGGCAGGTCGGCGACCGCGATGAGGATTATTTCCCGCTGACGATCGCGGAGCTGGAGCGGAATCTGCGCGCGGTCGTCGCGTGGAAGAAGGTCAGGAGTGACGCTGCGTCTGCGTCTGCTGCGGAAGCAGCGCCGGCCGGTGGTGCTTCCGTCGCATCATCCGACGCCGCCTCGGCGGCATCGGACGACAGCGGCGATCAGGCGTAACGCTCGGACAGGAACCGGTAGAACGCGCGAAGCCCCTGCGCTTCGCCGCCGCGCGGATGTGCCGGCGTGTCGCCGTCGTTCCATGAGTAAGTGTCCAGGTGCATCCAGTTCTGGTTCTCGGGCACGAAGCGCTCGAGATACAGCGCCGCGGTGATCGCACCGGCATGACGCGATGCGCCGGAGTTGGCGAAGTCGGCGATGTACGAGTCCAGCATGCGCCGGTACGGGCGCCACAACGGCAGGCGCCACAGCGGATCAGCGGAGACTTCCGCGGCACCGATGACGTGATCGGCGAGCTGGTCGCGATTGGTGAACAGTGCGGGCACTTCGGGACCGAGTGCGACGCGCGCGGCGCCGGTGAGGGTCGCGAAGTCGACGATCAGATCCGGTGCCTGCTCGACCGCGAACGCAATGGCGTCGCACAGCACCAGGCGGCCTTCGGCATCGGTGTTATCCACTTCCACCGTCATGCCGGCGCGGGTGCGAATGACTTCGCCCGGACGCATGGCGTTGCCGCTGATCGCGTTCTCGACGGCGGGCACCAGGAGCGTCAGACGCACCGGCAGCTTCGCCTGCATGATGAGGCCGGCCAGCGCGATCGCGTGTGCCGCGCCGCCCATGTCCTTCTTCATCCAGCGCATGCCGTCGGACGGTTTGATGTCGAGGCCACCGGTATCGAAGCACACGCCCTTGCCGATGATCACCAGCTTCGGGTTCGAATTCTTGCCCCAGGTCAGCTCGATCAGACGCGGCGCACGATGGCTCGCGCGACCCACGGCGTGGATCGTGGGGAAGTTGGCGGTGAGCAGTTCATCGCCGACCCACTCGCGCACCTTGGCCTTGTGCGTCGTCGCGTGGGCGCGGATGGCCTCGGCGAGATGCTCGGGGCCCATGTCTTCCGTCGGCGTGTTGACCAGATCGCGCACCTGATAGGTCGCGTCGATGATCGGCTGCAGCGAGCGCAGCGTCGCCGAGTCCACCAGCAGCTGCGCCGGGGCGCGACCGCGCGAGCGATACCGGTCGAAACGGTAGGCGCCCAGCGCCCACCCGAGTGCGACCAGGTCGGGATCGGCGGAAATACTTTCCTTGGCGATCTCGTAGGTGCCTTCCGGCAAGCGGTAGGGCAGAGCGCCCAGCGCCATGATCGGTTCCGACGGATCCACGCCCACCAGTACCCGCTCGATCGCGCCATGGGTGTCGGGCAGCAACAGCACCGCACCGGGGTTGGGGCGGAAATTCGTCGAGACCATCCACTGGCGATGGGCGGCGGTCAGCCGGGCTTCGAGGGCCGGGATGCTGGACGCATCGACCATCTCGACAGGAATGGCGCGGCGCTTACCGGACCTGGTTTCGATCAGCGATGGCATCAGGCCTCCCGAGCCCAGCGACGGAGATGTTGCCGCTATTCTAGCTGTCAGCGACCGTCGACGCTTCTATCCAGTCGGCAAGCGACATCATGTCAGCGAATTCCAGGTCCGGCGCAGGCCCATGCGACCACGTTTCGCCGTGGCGATTGAGCCAGACCGTACGCATGCCGGCCTCGCGCGCACCGATCACGTCGAGTAACGGATCGTCACCAACGTGAAGAACGTCTTCAGGCGCAACGCCCAGGGCGTCAGCGGCGGCAAGAAAAATACGCTTGTCAGGCTTGGCGACACCGACGCCCGCGGCATTGAGGCGCGTGTGGAAGAGATGGTGGAGGCCGATGACCTCCAGATCCGCGTTGCCGTTGGAAATCGCCACGATCGGCACGCGCTCGACGATGCGGTTGAGTGCGGGAAGGCTGTCGGGATACAGCTCGACGTTGTTGCGCGCCGCGAAGTAGATGCGCCAGAGTTCGTCGACCGGTGCGTCGTCGATGCCGCAGGCGGCGAAGGCGTGGCGGATGGTCAGCCGACGCTGTTCGCTGAAATCGTGCGAGAGATGCGTGTGGTCGCGGGCGACCTGCTCGCGGAGCTCACGCATGGCCTCGATGGGCCATGCGCTTGCGACTTCGGGATGATGCTCTTTCAGCCATCGGTCCACGCAGTGCTCGGCTTCGATCAGGGCCGGCATGACCGGCCACAGGGTGTCGTCGAGGTCGAGGGATACGGCGCGGACCGGCACGGCTTAGCGGGCGCCGACCTTCAGCACCTGACCCGGATGGACGTTGTTGTCCTTCAGGCCGTTCATCGCGCGAAGCTGGTTCACGTCGACGGCGTTCTTCTTGGCGATCGAGTAGAGCGTGTCGCCAGCCGACACCTTGTAGGTGCGCGACGCGGCGGCAGGCTTCTTCTCAGCCTTGGCGACTTCCTTCGCGGCCGGCCTGGCAGCTGCCGGCTTCGCCGCCGGTGCCGCTTCGGTGACCTTCGGCGTTTCCACCTTCGTCGACTTCTCCGTCGCATCGACCGGAGCCGCCGGCTTGGCGACCTGCTTGCCCTTCACCGTGACGGCGTCGGCCGTGACCTTGGCGAACTTACCGCCGACCTTGGCGTTGTCGGAGACCGTGACGGCTTCCGAACGGACGCCCGCGAAGCCGACGTGTGCCGAGGTGCTGACGCTGGCGACGACGCGTGCGAACTGCGACGGCTCGGCCGTGGTGGAGGCGACGGAGCCCTTGGCTTCTTTCGCGACCTTGGCGCCCTTGCCAGCGACCTGGGCCTTGGCGACCGCGGTTTCCTTGGCGACCTGGGCGGCCGGGGTAGCGGCAGCAGCCACGGTCGGCGTGGTCATCGCCTGACCCACATTGGCACGCGTGCCGACGGTGGAAGCGATCTTCGCGCGACGGGCGGCATCGTTGGAGGCCAGCGAAGCGCCATCGGCATACGGCACGAGGCTGTGCGAGCGGAGCAGCGAGCTACCGGCGCTGGAGGTGACGAAGCTGATGAATTCCTTGACGTCGGCCGCCTTCGGGCTGGTCTCGTTCGACACCAGATACAGCTCGGTGTAGAGCGGATACGCGCCGCTGCCGACCGTCGACATCGAGGGCGTGACGCCGTCGATCGAGAGGATCTTCACCTTCTTGTTCGAGGAGGCGCCCGCGAGGGTCGTGGCGCCGAGGCCCTGCTTGTCGAGGGTCACACCCTCTTCGAGCTTGGCGACGTTGACGTACAGGCGCGGGGCGGCGACCGGCTGGTTGCCGCGACCGAACAGCAGCTTGCGCAGGCTGTATTCCACGCCGTCGCCGGGGCTCGCCACCGCGTAGAGGTTGATCGGCTGGTCAGCGCCGCCGAGCTCCTTCCAGTTGGTGATCTTGCCCATGTAGATCTCATGCAACTGCATGAGCGTGATGTTGCTCACCGGGTTGGACGGGTAGGTGACCATGACCAGCGCGTCCCACGCGACCGGCGTAAAGGTCAGCGACTGCTCGGCGCCGCCGATACCCGGGCGTGCCGAGCCGGCGATGTCCGCCGTGCCCTTGGCGACGGCGTCGATACCGGAGGCGGTGTTGAACGGCTGGAGCTCGATCTTGCCTTTGCCGGATTTCTCCCAGGCCTTGGCGACATCGGTAACCACGCCGCGGGCGGTGGTGATGTCACCGCGCCACACCAACTGGGTGCCGGCGGCGAATACGGTGGCGGAGGCACTGAGGCCGATCAGCGTGGCGGTGAACAGTCGCGCAAGACGAAGAGACATGGACGGCAAGAACCTCGGGACGGAAGCGGGGTTGGGCAATGGGGCGCCATTGTGGGCTAAGGCGGGCCCGCGCGCACCATTGGCGTCATTCAGCATCCTGCCGAGGGGAAACGGAACGTAGGCTGTCGGGGCAGCCACACCTGTAGGAGCGCGCCCCGCGCGCGACGTCTTTTACGGCGGGGCGTTGAAATTCCTCGTGAAACCGGGTCGCGCGCGAGGCGCGCTCCTACAGGACGGCGTAGTAGATGGCGTTGTCCCTTACGAGCGTCAGCATCAGTTGTCCCGGAATCGGCACCCCTAGCGGCAGCCCCTTCACCGAGACGATCTTCCGCTGACCGATGCCGACGACGATGTCGCCGTCCTTCAGTCCGGCGCGATCGGCCGCCGAGCCGGGCTTCACTCCGGTCAGGGCCACACCGAAAAGCCCGCCGGCCTTCTGCTCCGCCGTGAGGTCGCTCAAGGTCACCCCGCTCAGTCGCCGGTCCACCTTGCCGCCATCCAGCGTGGCCAGTCGCGGCGCGGTGATGGTCGCCTCGATGTCCCTGGACGCCCCCTCCCGCTTCACCGACAACGTCACCTTCGCGCCCAGCGGCAACAAACCCTCCGCATTCCGCACGTCCTGAGAACTCCGCACCGGCTTCCCATCGATCGCCGTCAGCACGTCACCCGACTGCAGCCCCGCGCCATCGGCAGGCGATCCCGCATTCACCTGCGTGACCACCGCGCCGGTGGTGTCCTTCACTCCGAGCGCGGCGGCGATACGCGGGGTGAGGTCCTGCACCTCCACGCCGAGATTCCCACGACGGACCTTCCCGTACGCGAGCAGCTGCTTCATCACGCCTGTCGCCAGGTCCGTGGGAATGGCGAAGCCGATGCCGACGTTGCCGCCCGACGGCGTGAAGATCATCGAGTTGATGCCGACCAGCTCGCCGCGCAGATTCACCAGCGCGCCGCCCGAATTGCCGGGATTGATCGAGGCATCCGTTTGGATGAAGTTCTGGAAGCCCTTGCCCAGGCCCGAACGTCCCAGCGCGGAGACCATGCCCGACGTCGCCGTCTGACCGAGCCCGAACGGATCGCCGACGGCGACGACGAAATCGCCCACTTTCAATTGAGAAGAGTCAGCGATCGGCAGCGCCTGCAACTTATCCGCGGTGATCTGAAGCAGCGCCACGTCGGTATCCGGGTCGCTGCCGATCAGTTTTCCCTTGAAGTCGCGGCCGTCCTGCAGCGTCACGGTGATATCGTCCGCGCCCCCGACGACATGGTTGTTCGTCAGTACGTAGCCCTTCGCCGCGTCGATCACCACGCCCGAACCCAGGCTCTGCTCCACGCGTTCGCGCGGTACGCCCTGGTTGCCGAACAGCTGGCGAAACAGCGGGTCGTCAAAATACGGGTCGCGTGCCCGCACGCGGGTTTTCGTCGAGATGTTGACCACGGCCGGCGTCACTTTCGCGAGCATCGGTGCCAGCGAGGGCAGCGGCTCGCCATTGACGGCCGGTGGCAGGGAGGCGAACGCGGGCGAGGCGAGGGCCATCGCCAGGGCGGCGCCGAGGGACAGAATCGGCGAGCGCCGGGGTGTGGATACGGGCATGAACGAACTCCTTGGCTGTGTGCTCCGCGCACGTGGATCGCCGCTTTCGACCACATTCGTGTCGCCGGGTTTCAAACGGTGAGACGCGCGCCGATGACACTTTACATCGCCCCCCTCCGGGGTTAAGGTTCCCACCGGCCGCAACCACAACATCTTGTGTTCCTCTGTTCGCTATTTACCAAGTGCTGGTGTTGCGGATCATCAGGTTCAAGCTACAAACCTTCGTCCTCCAAGGCATTTTTGCCTCCGGGCGAGGGTGGCAAGGATGGTCGCTGCAACTCCGGGGGGAGGGGTAGCGACGGTGGGGCCGACAACAGCCCAATAACACGGCCTACAGAAGCCGAGACACGAGGACGACACATACATGAGCACTTCACGTGCACAAGCCATGGGGCTTGAGACCGCGGCCATTCCGCTTCAGCCCGCCTCGTACGACATCTGGGACAAGAAGTACCGTCTGAAGGCCAAGTCGGGCGTTCCCGTCGACGACTCGGTCGACGGCACCTACCAGCGCGTCGCCCGCGCACTCTCCGACGTGGAAGCCACCGACGAGCTGCGCGCCCACTGGTACGAGCGCTTCCTCTGGGCCCTGCGCCGCGGTGCCATTCCCGCCGGTCGCATCACGTCCAACGCCGGCGCCCTCGCGCACAAGCCGGCCACCTCCACGATCAACTGCACCGTTTCGGGCACCATCCACGACTCGATGGATGACATCCTCGAGAAGGTGCACGAAGCCGGCCTCACGCTGAAGGCCGGCTGCGGTATCGGCTACGAATTCTCGACGCTGCGCCCGCGTGGCGCCTACGTGTCCGGCGCTGGCGCCCACACGTCGGGCCCGCTGTCCTTCATGGATATCTACGACAAGATGTGCTTCACCGTCTCGTCGGCCGGCGGCCGCCGCGGCGCGCAGATGGGCACGTTCGACATCAGCCACCCGGACGGCAAGGAGTTCATCCGCGCCAAGCGCGAAGACGGACGCCTGCGTCAGTTCAACCTGTCGCTGCTGATCACCGACGGCTTCATGGACGCGGTGGAAAACGACCAGGACTGGCCGACCGTGTTCCCGGTACATATCAAGGAACAGCACGAGATCGACCTCGCCGACGCCTCCAAGGTGGTCTGGCGCGAGTGGCCGACCAAGGACAACTACGTCACCCGCGAGGATGGCCTGGTCGCCTGCAAGATCTACGGTCACATCCGCGCGCGGCACCTGTGGGACATGATCATGGTCTCGACGTACGACTACGCCGAGCCGGGTTTCATCCTGATCGACCGCGTCAACGAGATGAACAACAACTGGTGGTGCGAGCACATCCGTGCCACCAACCCCTGCGGCGAACAGCCGCTGCCGCCGTATGGCTCGTGCCTGCTCGGCTCGGTCAACCTCACCACCTTCGTGCGCGATCCGTTCGGCCCGAAGGCGAAGTTCGACTGGGAGGAGTACCGCGAGGTGGTCCGCGTCTTCACCCGCATGCTCGACAACGTGGTCGAGATCAACGGCCTGCCGCTGCCGCAGCAGCAGAAAGAGATCCTCTCCAAGCGTCGCCACGGCATGGGCTTCCTCGGCCTCGGCTCGACCCTGACCATGCTGAAAATGCGCTACGGCGCCGCCGACGCGGTGGCATTCACCGACGAAGTGTCGCGTGAGATGGCCATTGCCGGCTGGGAAGTCGCTCTGGAACTGGCGAAGGAAAAGGGCCCGGCCCCGATCCTCGCGCAGGACTACGAGGTCACCGCCGAGATGCTGCGCAAGCGCCCGGAGATGGCGAAGGACGGCTGGAAAGTCGGTCAGACCATCAAGGGCAGCGCCCTGCACGCGAAGTATTCGCGTTACATGCAGCGCGTGGCCTCGGTCGCCCCGGAGCTGGTCGACGCCCTCGCCGAGACCGGCGCGCGCTTCACCCACCACTCGTCGATCGCGCCCACCGGCACCATTTCGCTGAGCCTGGCCAACAATGCCTCGAACGGCATCGAGCCCAGCTTCGCGCACCATTACTCGCGTAACGTGATCCGGGAAGGCAAGAAGTCGAAGGAAAAGGTCGAGGTCTACAGCTACGAGCTGCTGGCCTACCGCGCCCTCATCAACGGGGACGCCATGCCGTACTCCGACGACCCGAAGGCCCGCCTCCCGGATTACTTCGTCGCCGCCGACGACATCAGCCCGAAAGAGCATGTCGACATCCAGGCGGCCTCGCAGAAGTGGATCGACTCGTCCATTTCCAAAACCGCGAATGTCCCGACGGACTACCCGTACGAAGACTTCAAAGACATCTATTTCTACGCATATAAGCAGGGTTTGAAGGGTTGCACGACCTTCCGGTTCAACCCCGCCGCGTTCCAGGGCGTACTGGTCAAGGAGACTGACCTTGAGAACACCCTCTATCGCTTCGAATTGGAAGACGGTAGCGTTGTCGAACTGAAGGGTAACGACGAGGTTGAATACGACGGTGAAATGCACACCGCCGCGAACCTTTTCGATGCTTTGAAGGAAGGCTATTACGGTAAGTTCTGACCCCGCGGAGAGGGAATACGTATGTCGAGTGAAAACCAGATCGTCGAGGGTGAGCTGCCCTCGGTCGATACCATCGATACCGACAGCACGCCGGCAGCGGAGACGGAAGTCGCCGCTGACGTTGCGCCTGCTGCACCGGTTGTCGCCAAGAAGGTCGTGAAGCGCAAGCCCGTCGCGAAGAAGGTGATCGAAGCCACTGCGCCGACGCCGTCGAGCGACACGGCTGTCCAGCACGACGAAGAAGTCACCCCGGTGGCTGATGAGCCGGCGCCGGTCGCCGCTGTGAAAAAGCCGCGCAAGCCGGCCGTCCGCAAGCCGAAGGCTGCGGCCGTCGAAGCTACGCCGGTCGAAGTCGAGGCTCCGGCCCCGGCCAAGAAGGCGGCGAAGAAGGCCACCCGTAAGGCTCCTGCGAAGGCTGCCCCGGTGGCTGCGAAGAAGGCCACCAAGAAGGCTGCTTCGAAGAAGGCCACGAAAAAGGCTGCCGTGAAGAAGGTCGCTGCCAAGAAGGCCGCGGTCAAAAAGGCTCCGGCCAAGAAGACCGCTGCCAAGAAGGCCGCCGTGAAGAAGGTTGCCGCCAAGAAGGCCGCGGTCAAGAAGGCTCCGGCCAAGAAGACCGCCGCCAAGAAGGCTGCCGTGAAGAAGGTCGCCGCCAAGAAGGCATCGGCCAAGAAGGTTGTCGCCAAGAAGGTCGGTCGTCCGGCCAGGTCGGTCGCGGCGAAGAAGCCGGGTCGTCCGGCCAAGTCGGCTGCGGCGAAGAAGCCAGGTCGTCCGGCGAAGTCGGCTGCCGCCAAGAAGGGTCGGGTCGCCAAGACGGTCGCTGCCGGTCGCAAGACCGCGAAGAAGGCCGCTGGTCGCGTCGCGAAGAAGGTAGCTGCCGGTCGTAAGACCGCAAAGAAGGCTGGTCTTCGCGTCGTCAAGGTCGCATCGGGCGCCCGCAAGGCCATCAAGAAGGCCGCCGCCCAGGTGGTTCGCCGGAACGCCGGCCGCCCCGCAACGAAGAAGACGGCCGCCAAGGCCGCCGGCAAGACGACCGCTCGCAAGGCGGTTGGCAAGAAAGCGGCTACGGCCGTCAAGAGGTCCACTGCCAGCAAGACCGGTCGTACGTCGGCACGCAAGTCCGCCGTTCGTGGCCGTCGTAAGTAAGTAGTACCCATCCGGCCCGGCGTACGCGCCGGGCCGGATAACCAGCACAAGAAGAGAAGAAGATCATGGCGATCAAGATCGACAAGAAGATCAAGGGCTATAACGTCGTCAAGCCCGAAGACAAGGCCGCTCCGGCCCCCGTCGTCGCACCCGTCAAAGAGGTTGCGCCGGTCGCCGAAGTCATCCAGATGCACGAGAGCCTCGAGCGTCCGGAAACCCTGGTCGGCAGCACGTACAAGATCAAGTCGCCGCTCTTCGAGCACGCGCTGTACGTGACGGTCAACGATATCGTCCTGAACGCCGGTACCCAGCACGAACAGCGCCGCCCCTTCGAGCTCTTCATCAACTCGAAGAACATGGACCACTTCCAGTGGATCGTGGCGCTTACCCGAATCTTGTCCGCCGTCTTCCGCAAGGGTGGCGACGTGACGTTCATCGTCGAAGAGCTCAAGGCCGTGTTCGACCCCCGCGGCGGCTACTTCAAGGCCGGCGGCGTATACATGCCCAGCATCGTGGCCGAAATCGGCGGCGTGATCGAAACGCACATGAAGTCGATCGGGCTGATCCACGATCCAGAAATGAGCGAGGCGACGCGCAAGCTCATTGCCGAGAAGCGTGCGGCTTATGAGAACGCCAATGCGAAGCCGGCTGCTGCCGCCGCATCGGCGACCCCGGCTGTCGCTGCTTCTGTAGGAGCCAGCCCTGCTGGCGAAAGCCAGGCCGCCTCACACACAAATGCTTCCGGGTTCCCGGCTGGCGCGACCCTTTGTGCCAAGTGCAATACGCAGGCACTGGTGCTGATGGATGGGTGCCAGACTTGTTTGAATTGTGGGTATTCGAAGTGCGGGTGATATTGCTCGGGCTTTTATGCCTAAATCGCTTCGGAGGGACTCATGCGAATTGCTTCAAAACTTTTAGACGGCCGAATCAACGCTACCAACTATCTAATTGAGATATCGATCGGTGCTTATATCGATCTTGCTAGAACTGTTGTTGCTAACAATGAATTTCAACGCAAACGCGTATCGAATTCGAAAACGGTTTACTCGCTGCTCAAGACGGATGTCGTCCAAGGATGCGTCGTCCCTCCTATTGTTCTCGCGCTCTCAGCTTCGATTGATAGCGAGCTTACGGACGAGAATCTCGCATCGACATTGAGCTCATATGTCGACAATTTGATGATTCTGGATGGCCTGCAACGCACCCACTCGTTCATCGATATCGAAGAAGAGCAAAAAAAGAAAGGTGATGATGCTGCGCTCGAAGCGTATCGATTGTTGCCAATTCGCTGCGAGATATATCTAGGTATCAATCGTCTAGGTATCTTGTATCGAATGTTGACTTTGAATACCGGCCAAACGCCGATGTCTCTAAGACAGCAAATCGAGATGTTATATCTCGACTATTCGAAGGAAGATATTGATGGAGTTAGCCTTATCAAAGAGGCCGACTCTGGCAAGGCAAAGAGCCTGTCTGCCTACAACTTCAAGGAGGTGATCGAGGGCTTCAACTGCTATCTTGAAAGAAATGAGCTCCCCCTCGAGAGGGTAGATCTCCTTGAAAATATCCGAAGCCTTGAAAAGCTCGCACTCGAAAATTCTGCAAAAGACCTTTTCCGCGAATACGTCGTCGCTTTCAATTCGTTCATCGTTCGTATTCAGTCCCTTTTGGGAGACACGCAGCTAGATGACTCTGAGTTTTCTGTTGGTGCGTGGGGAAGGTCGGGGAAGGCAATTTTCAAGAAGCAGCAGGCTCTGGCGGGGTTCGGTGCCGCCGTCGGGAAGCTTCGAGATGTTGAGGCCATCGAGGGTTTTGAGTCGGTTGTTAATTCGACGGCCAGCATTGAGCTGGACGCGTCGGCTGAGACTATTCTTATTGAGTTCAATAAGGCTATGAGATGGATATCCGAGAACGCTAAAAAAATCGGAAACGCTCAGCGAATGTATTTTCAGTACTACTTTCGCGAGCTATTCAACCCAACGAGCGACGGTTACCTTCAGCTCGCCGGATCGATCCCACTCGCTCTACAGAAATACAAGAGCCAGGTCTTCTGACGGGGCGCAATGTGTTAAGGATAACGACTGCGAATGGTGAGACCGCAAGTATCGAACTCGCCAATGAATCGAGCGAAGACGGTGCGTTGATAGGGGTTGCGAGAGCGCCGGACAGCGAAATTCAGGTGCGACTGGTACGGCGTTATACACGCCAGGCGCAGTCTCGGTACCACATTTATTTGCTTCGAAGCTCCGAGCAGGGTGAGGCTGATTACACGGAGGTGGTAAGTGCGGCACCTTCGAAGGAGCGGCTGGGTGCAATCTTTCCCGTTAGTGCAATGTGCTCAACTGAGCATGCGCGCGCGACCGATGATTTCTTTGAGGTCGCAGCGAGCGTAGCTTTCGATGCGCTATTGTCTGACGAGCGTGGCCAATCGGTTGCGGCCCGGCATTCGCTCGACGAAACGTACGAGATTTCAGATTTCTATGTTGAAAGCGCGTCGGTAATTGTGCTTCGCGAATGCATGGAGTCCGTCGACCTCGTTCCTTATCTACCAACACTTCTAGCGAATGGTTTCGCTCCATACAATTCGAATAGGGATGTCGGTGCGTACTTGAAGGCTTTTGAGGGGCCGCCTCCGCAAAAAGTGAAGATCGGCCTCGTAAATTCGCGTCACCTCTCTAACGGCTACCTCTCCTATCTATACAGCGAAGTTTTACCGTTCGAGAACAGCGCTGTTGCACAGTTTGTGCTGTTGTACCAAGTATTCGAAATGATGATGCAAACAGTGTTCGAGGAAGCTCTTGGCAGTTTCAAGGCGAAGGTCCAGGCTTTCGTGGGCACGCCATCGGACTTGCGCGCCCTTAGTACCGTCTTGAATGATGTTGCATCTGAACGAGTCAGGATTCGGAAATGCATTGAAGCTGCAGGATTGCCTATAGGTCTGTTCGGCAATCTAATCAATCATTGCGGTGTGCTTCTGGCGGCATGCGGAAAGACTTTTGACGCATCGTCGCCAGTCGGCTCAGTTCTCTACGACGCGAGGAATTTAATCTTCCACGGGTATCGAGACATACCGAAGGAAGAACACCGCAACATTGACTTGATCAATGGCGCACTTATTCAATTGTTGCCAGCGCTCTTGCAAAAGTAACAGCCTGGCTAAAATTTTCCCGATCATTAAATTCGGTCTTTGCAAATTGTCGCGTATGCGTTGAAAAGTACGGCGTTCCTCTCGAGAGAGGTCGGATGTTCCTGCACTAGTCCAAGGGTTGAGAAAGTCGCGCTCTGTGTATTTTGAGGTAAGAGCGCTGAGCTGAGTTAAGTGGCTTCGGGTTCACCAGGTCAGAAAGATGCCACTTTTCTCGGACTGCCTTATCAAGTCGCTCAGAAAATAGAAGATCGCCCTCATCGGAAAACGATATAAGGAATCGATCAAAAAGCAGGTCAATGTGCGGCGCTAACATGAGGCCATTGGCCCCATCGAGTCGCTCAGCATTAGTGGATTCGCGCCAAGGCTTTATGTGACTCGCCCGAAGAAGCGATACCGTCGTGACCCCGGTGACACGACAGGCCGGCTCTAGCGCAAGAACGCTCTTCCGAAATAGCCCTTGGCCAATCCGTGCCTTGCTGAGCTGCATCTTGTCGGTCGGTCGCAGCGATGTATCACCCGCAATTCGCTGAATATCTTCTACCACGTCATCCGACGATGCCGCGGCGTGTATGGCTCGCGGTGCAATACTGCCCAGCTGTAAGAGCAGTTCGCCTAACTTGTCTGATATCGAAGAGAGATAACTCAAGTTTCCGTTACCGTTCGCCTGAAGTGGCGCGTACTTCTCCGCAAGCAACGGACCGATGGCGTCAAGGTGCTGTTTGGGGACAACGGGCCGCACAAGCTCAGAGAACGTTACAGGCAGAAGAAGCCCTTCATTCGCCCATGGCGCCTTAGATGCGTAGTCAGGCTTCAATGACGGATACGCCTCCGCATCGACAACGCCGACGTGGCCTATCTGGCTCCCCGCGTACGAGAACACGATGTCACCAGCCTTGGCGAGCCGCATATTCGAGTAAGGCGGATATTCCCTACCATTGGCTGTAGCAAGCGGAGCCCAGAGAATCCCTCTTCCTGTCTCGGCCTTCCACGACTGCTTGTGATTCACCCACCAGAACGCCACGTCGGCCCCTTCGCCTAGGACGAAAACTACTTGTAGGCCGAAGCCCCCTTGCCCGTAAGAATATGCTCAAGGTGCTGACGATGGAAGGACACCCTTCATCACTCGGCTAGCTCTGATGTGCAGCGAAAGGCAGACGCGTTCTGGGAGCACCGACGGCCACATGCCGCCAGTTGTCCTGGATTCTCAAATGTCTCGCTGCTTCAGACAGTTGCGTTTCCATCGCCCCTCGCTATCCTCCGCGCCTCCCATCGCAAGGAGCTCCCGCGAGTGCATTGGAAGACCAAGTTCTGTCTAGGATTGACCCTGCTTTCCGCCGCAGTCGCCGGCGCCCTCTACCTCTCAGGTTTCCTCACCCTCACGCTCATCGGCGTGCAGACCCAACTCACCTGGAACCTTTGGTGGCTCTATTGGCAAGCGATCGCCTTGCCGCAATACGCCCCCTACGTCTGGAAGATCCAGCTCGCCGGTGCCGTGGGCTTCATCGTTCCGCTCGCCACATGGATCGCCATGCTCGTCCCGCTGCTCAAGACGAAGCCCCGCGCGCTCCACGGTGACTCTCGTTTCGCCCGCCGATCCGATCTCGCTAAGGCTGGACTTCTTAAGAAATCCCCAAGCGGAATTGTTGTAGGCAAATTCGGCAGCCAGCTCGTTCGCCTCTCCGGCCAGCAGTTCGTCATCCTCGCGGCGCCGACGCGCTCGGGCAAAGGCGTCGGTGTTGTCATCCCCAATCTGCTCGAGTACCAGGAATCCATGGTGGTCCTGGACATCAAGCAGGAGAACTTCGACCTTACCAGTGGATGGCGCAAATCGCAGGGGCAGGAGATCTACCTGTTCAACCCGTTTGCCGAAGACCGGCGCACGCATCGCTGGAATCCGCTGAGCTACGTCTCACCGAAGCCATCGTTACGGATCTCGGATATTCAGTCGATCGCGGCGATGCTGTACCCCGATGGCGACGACGCCCAGAAGTTCTGGGTGAGCCAGGCACGCAACGCCTTTACCGCGTTCACGCTGTACATATTCGAGAACTACGACGTGGAGTGGCGGCTCAACGTGGCCAGGGAGTCGTTGCGCTTCCCGACCCTGGGCGAGGTGTACCGTTTGTCCTCGGGCGACGGTCAGGACCTGCGGGCGTATCTGCGTGGGCTGTCGGAGAAGACATTCCTGAGCCGGGAAGCGAAGCGTGCCTTCGCCAACCTGCTGTCCCAGGCGGAAGAGACCTTCGCGTCGATCATGGGCACGTTCAAGGAGCCCCTCAACGCCTGGATCAATCCGGTGCTGGACGCGGCCACGAGCGACAATGACTTCCTGCTGACGGACGTGCGCAAGAAGCGCATGACGGTCTACATCGGCATTCAGCCGAACAAGCTGGCCGAGAGCCGGTTGATCATCAACCTGTTCTTCAGCCAGCTGATCAACGTCAACACCAGGGAGCTCCCGCAGAACAACCCGGACCTCAAGCACCAGTGTCTGCTGCTGATGGACGAGTTCACGTCGATCGGCAAGGTGGAGATTCTGGCGTCTTCCGTGTCGTACATGGCCGGCTACAACATCCGCCTGTTGCCGATCATCCAGAGCATGGCGCAGCTGGATGCGACCTACGGCAAGGACGTCTCGCGGACGATCATCACCAACCACGCCATGCAGATCATCTACGCGCCCCGGGAGCAGCAGGACGCGAACGACTATTCGGACATGCTCGGCTATACGACGGTGCGCAAGGAGAACATCAACAAGGGGCGCGAGCGTTCGGTCAGCCATTCGGACGAGCGTCGGGCGTTGATGCTGCCGCAGGAGCTGAAGGCGATGGGGGCGGACAAAGAGGTGATCCTGTTCGAGGGTATCCCGCATCCGGTGAAGTGCGACAAGATCAGGTATTACGAGGATCGGCGGTTTACGAGCCGGTTGATGCCGAAGGTTGAGGTTCGGGCACTGGACATCGAAGGGACAGACATCATGGGAATGAAGGCCATCTCAGCGTGCGCGCTTACCGGCATGGTGATCGCGGGGCTCTCGCAGTCAGCGGCGGGAAAGCCGCTGGGTGAATCAGTTGCAAGACCTTCGCCGGCTAAGGTGGTTTCCGAAGGGCGCGTGGCGCGGTCCATGAGTGCCGAGGCGGCCGCGCAAAAAATGCTTACGTATATCTCGGGGCTGACGTCGAGGTCAGATGTGTCCGTCGCCAGCATCGATCAGGCGATGGGCATCGTACTCGAGATGCAAGACGGCATCGCCGGATACCAGAGCGCCGACCTCGGCGGCGGTTGGATCTACTTCGTGAACTTCATTCAGGAAAGCCGTGCCGTAAAGCGCGGCGTGGCTTTCGAATTCTATAACCGCGACCGAGCGGCCGACATTGGCGCTGTCTGCGCGCTGCCCTTCGAGACCTACAGGGCGACCCTCAGGGCATCGGGATATGAGGAAGATGAGCAGCGTGGCGAGCTCGGTGAGCGTCTGTCGTGGCTCTATTTCAAGGGCGACATCGTGCTGGCCGTTGAAACGCAAGAGAGCCTCACCGGCGGTAAGGCGGTGACGTGCGTCAGGTCCATGCGCACCAACAATTGAGTCCCAAGGCAAGGAGCCTGTCAGTGTCGCGTCCAAACCATCAGCTTGAAGCAGCGGTCCATCAATTCTCAACGCAACCGGGCGTGACCCCTGATCAGGTCTCGCAATTGCGAACTGCGGTAGCCGCGGAGTCCAAGACGCTGGACGGCTTGAATACGGCTGCCGCCAACGGTCATCTGAACGGTTTCGCTTTAGACGAGGCCAGGGGCACTCAGAATTCCGTGGGACAGTACGAGAAATCGTCCGGCGTCGTATCGCTGCCTGCGTCGGCGTTCTCCTCGAGCAGCGCAGCGACGGGTAGCGACCTCGCCGCGACAGTCCGTGTGCAATCGATGATCGTGGCATTTTCGAATAGCACTTACGTAGATGCCAGTGGAGTGCAACAGCGGGTGTCTTCCGACATGTCGGCCAATCTCCAGAGCACATTGAACGGGTCGCCCGCGTTAGTCAGGGAGTTGCGACGAGCTGCGATGACACCCGACGCCGCTGCACCTGATCATTACGCCCTCGAACACTTTGCGGTTCTTCGACCTGGCTTGGCCGCTGGCGGTACCTACGACGGCGCTACGCACACCATGAATCTGCCGGCTCCCGCGCTGATGACCCGTTCCGGCAACGGATCAATAGGAAAGTTCGATGTAAATGACCTCACGTTTGTGATCGGTCACGAAATCCAACACGGGTTCAATCGGAGCGATAAAGTCCGAGTGGTGAACGAATTTAACGCGTCGATCAAGCGGGTTGCCGCTGGTCGGGGCAATGTTCACGACTACACTGATCCGATGCAGCACTATATCCAGGGAAGCCGTGAGGATGAGTCAAAAGCTGAGATCGCAGGATGGAATGCGCTGGTCAGTCGCCAGAAGAAGCTGAAGCCGGGTACCACCCTTAATGATATGGCGATGGTGAGTACCTCTCGTACGGGCGATTTTGTAGAGCGCGATCCGCAATCACCCATGCGGTCCATCGGGCGGCCCGATCTCGCATTTAATGCGGATCTGACGCTGTCGCAGACGCCATCGAACATAGAGGCTATGGGCAAGCATTACTTCGACCGGCCGTCGAAGGACTACGTTACAGAGAAGAGCATTGAGCGGCCCATGGCGCTGGGCGATAGCCATGCGAGCGACTATGCGAACTACTACGGAAGGTGGCCGCTGCAGGAGATCATCGCAGCCGAGGCATCGTCCACCCTCGGGCGCAAGGGGGTATCCGAAATGACGATCGATATGGGGACGATCGGTCTCAAGGAGGATCTTCTGGAGAGAGAGGGCATGGACCTCGGCAAGAGATCGTCGTGGCCGTATTTCGACAGCACCCAATTGCCCTCAGCGCCGCACCGGTTCGATCACACGGCGGATGGAGTGAATAAGAACAGGTATCTGCCCATCGAGGCGGCAGCGGATGGTCCACTGCATCGCGAGCTTCGGAAATTACTTCCTGAAGGAACATCCGAGGACCGGTTGGCTCAGATCGCCCTGGCCGCGAAGCAGGGCGGCATCGAAGCGGGTCAAATCCGAACGCTGGACGTCCAGGGCGACCGCCTGATGATGACGGGGGAGATCGTCGGTACCCGCGCAATCGTCGACCTGAACAGAGCGCCTCCGCCCGCGCAGGAGAGCAATCAGCAATTCCAGGCGACGGAGCAGGCGCAGCAGCAGATGATGCAGGAGCAGCAGGCTCAGGCGCAGAGCGCTCAGCAGAGTGGTCCGGTCATGTCGATGGGAGGTTAGGGTAGGATGCGTCCCGGGAGACTAACGCTAAGGTCCATTTTCATGCGGTTCAAGGTGCCACTGATTGCTGCGACGCTCTGCCTCCTCTCCGCGTCGGCCTCGGCCAAAGACCTCGGCGTAGCGCCTCTCACCGGCCCCGACCTCGAAGACGTCACCAGCTACTACGACAACGGCGCCCAGCTTCTCAAAGGCTTCGAATACCGCGACGAATACGGTAACTTCCGCATCCTCGCCTTCGGCGCGAACAAGCAAGGTCCCAAGCTCGAGCCGAACGACTACGTCACCCTTCACGCCTACGGCTTTATCCAGGACCACGGCGGCTATGACACCCGGTGGGAGATCAAGGACAACAACGGCAGCGTGCTCTGTGGCCTGCGGTTGCTGACGCCCCTGGTCGACGTCATCGATGCCGGCGACGGGAACGCCCTGGTCACGGTTCCCTACTGGACGGCCTGCGATGGCCTCGACGCCACCGTCGTCAAGCTCATCATGGTCTACAAGGACAAGAAATACGCCATCCGGGGCAGCCTGCCGAACCAGGCGAGCGACGAGATCACTCGCACGCCGGGCGACAGCTTCAAGACGTTGCCAGACGTCGTCCAGAAGACCGCGCTTGCCTACTATGCCAGGGTAGAGGCCGCCGCGAAGAAGGCCGCAAGCTGGACAGACCCCTCCGCAGGAAATTGAGGTCGCCGTAGGCCGTCTTCGCGGGGTAAGGTTTGAAGCAAGGGGTCGCGACGAGCGCGGCGATCCGACGGTGGTCTGACTCGATCTGCCCAGGGAGGATGCATGAGAGGACGAACGATGCGTATGGCAAAGCGGGAGCCATCCCGTTCATTGCTGATCTTGATCGTGCTGACGCTGGCCTTAAGTGGCTGCACGACAGCTCCAGCGATCGCGCCTCATGAGCCGCCAGACAACGGGAAAGGCGCCGTCAGCTACCAGCTGATCCCTGCCATGTCGGCTGGCCGGTTGCAGCTCAAGCGCGACCAGCATGCCTACGGCGCTCAGCCCGTCGAGCACGATGCGCCGACCTATCCCGACGCATTGATAAGCAAGAAGCTCCCGCCCGAAACCATAAGCGTCAAGGCGATCGTCGGTGAGGACGGGCGCGTGACCGAGGTCAGGGATCTCGGTGCGTCGGCCGAAGCTGTGCACAAGGCCTTCTTCGCGGCATGCCAGCAGGCCGTGATGCAGTGGAAGTACTCACCGATGACGGTGGTGCAGGACGTCGATGATGGCAAGGGGAACATTCGCCAGGTGGAAAAGCATGCGCCTTTCAGTCTGGACTATGCGTTTCAGTTCGAGCTCGTCGATGGCAAGCCGCGGGTGACCGGGGGTTAGTAGTCGATGCTCATGCGCGGAAAATGTGCAGGCTACTTCTTCGGCACGTCATCCAACGTCATAAACATCTCCATCCCCGCCCAGTTCTCCGTCACACCACTAAGCACCCGACCATCGCACGTATACGTCGTCTCAGTAGTGGTCGATTGCGCACGCACCTGGCTCGGATCGGTGACGCCGTAGTTGGTAATCACGCGGTAGTCGACAAAACGTGCGCGCCGGGCGGAAAGTATCTCCACGCCCGTCGTCGGGCTGGTCTGTTTTCCCCACACGTTGCCGTTCTTCTCGATGGGCGTGCTCGACCAGGCTTTCAGGTCATCCTTCATGGCGTCGAGTCTGGCCTTGCACGCAGCGAAGCTTTCCATGCCGGTGCGTTTGAAGGGCAGCTTGAGCGCTTTGAGGAAGCTCGGTGACGAGAGGTCGGCGGAGGCATTCAGGCTTCCGAGCGCATTGAGCGCCCGGGTGCCAATGGCCGGAATATCGACGCGTTTGGGCGGGGCTTCTGCCGCGGCAGCGAAGGGCAGGGTCGCTGCAAGGACGAGCAGGGTTAGCCGCGAGCGCGCCTGGGGTGTCGTTCCCGATGCCATGTAAGTCACTCCTTTGATGTGCCGCCGAAATGTACCGCATGGTGTTCGATTTTTTCTCAAGCCACGGGCGATTGTTAAGCCCATAGGCAGGTCCCTTACCCACGCGGCATACTTGCCGCCATCAAGGGGGGAATATGGCGTACGGAAAGCGATGGGCAATGGCACTTACGATGGCCACGCTGCTCGGCAGCGGCTATGCATCGGCGCAGCGCGACGATCCTGACTATCCACCTGTCGTGCCTCCCCTTGGGACCGTCGTCGCCAGCCCCGAAGCCTTTCTGACGAAGCTCTTCGGTAAGCCCATTGGCTGGATCATCAAGGCGACAGGTGATCTCAACGGAGACGGGCGCGACGACTGGGCGGGTGTCGTCCAGTGGGATGCCTCGTCGGTGAACCAGGCGCAGCTCTTCATTCTGCTGCAACGGGCCGACGGAACGTTCGTCCTTACGGAGCAGTCCAGGGCGTCGGACACGTACCGTGCCGGCGTCGAGGATCTGACCATCGAGGACTGGGGTGTATTGACCTTCCATTACAGCGTGTCCTGTTCAGCCACCTGCCACGCTGGCGTCAGGCTGCACTACAAGTTCTACAAAGGTGCCTGGACACTCGTGGGCAGCGACGAGGAGTCCTTCGAGACGGACTCCCAGGCCGAAACCCGCTATTCGACCAACTTCCTCACCGGGCGTACGGTCGCGGATGTGATGGCAAGCAACGGGAAGGTCGCAACTTCGACCGTGGGACATACCGACAAAGCGCCCGCCTTGTTGCACGACGTAAGCGTGTTCGGCAATTAACGACCACAAGATCGGTTGCGCCTACAGACAACCGCAAGTTGATTTGCTAGTTTCACCTCGTTGCCTGCGTCGTCGCTGTCGAAGCCTCGCATGCAACCATCGCTTAAAGCGGTGAGAAGCGCGGCCCAAGGGTGCTACCAACACCAGAGGGCCGCTGACCACAACGAACTGACTTGGAGTCAATCGTGGCTACCCCCGATCATACGGTACTCGCCCGCCCGCCGGATCCCCCCGGCGACAACCCCACCGGTCACCGGGACGTCTGCCGACCTCGCAGACACGGTTGAAGAACCGCGGCCGCAGCCGTTGAACCACAAAGCGCGCTGACGCCGCCACACACTTCATCAATCACGCCGCCCCGGCGCCTGGTCACAGGCAGCCGATGAACCCGCGAATCCGTTTGATCCGCGGCACGCCCGGTTGTGCCTGGCGTGCCGCACCTGGAAACGCGAAAGGCGGCCAGCAAGGAGACTGCGATGTCGGTATCGAAGGAACATCAGACAGAAGGTCCGCTGTGCTATCACGCGGATCCGGAAGCAACGGCGCATGCGCTGTTGAATGAAGCGACCGAGTGGCTTCAGTTTGCGCGCGGGCTGACAGGGCTATTGGCGGATCTGATTCATGAGGCGGATTCGGTGGATTGCCGGCGCATGGCGCTGGGACTCGAGGCCATTGGCGCGCTGACGAATATGGGGGTGCAGTGTGCCGCGCAGGCGCATGTGCGGATGTGTTGGGAGCAGGCGAGGTGCGCGGACGTAGCACCCCCAGGAGCGTCGGGTCAGGAATAGCTTTGCGGGGTCGTGGTCTTTGAACACGCTCTCGGTTGGCTAGAAGCTCAGAAGTTAAGGTAATCTCGGCGCAAAGGAGAGCCTGATGACCTGCATGAGACATATGGCAATCTCGGTCATGGCCAGCTTCGCTCTTGTCGCGTCAGCGACGGATGCTGTTCTGGCGCAGACGAGTGGTAAATTCATTTCAGACAAGGATGCGGTACACATGAATGACATCTCTGAGCCGACAGCAAATGAAGCTGCCAAGCGCTTTCTTGCCTTTGTCTCACGAATGAATCAGCTATCAGAGGCATCCGCTGAAGGCCTCGAGAAGGCGCTTGGTCTGAGCTTCGGGCGCGAGGGTACGGTTGCCGGGTACCGAAGTGCAGCCGGACCGGACGGCTGGCAATATTTCGTCGACTTTTATTTCAGAGATCCGCCGTTACGAAATGGATTCAGTTTCGAGTTCGTCAACCTTGGCGGATCCACGGATCTGTCCCCTGTGTGTTTCGATTTCGATCTTCTAAGGAGCACCCTTCACAAGGCTGGCTTCGATGAACAGAAAAGGGTGGGAGAAATCGGCGAGCTGATCTCCTTCAACTACTTCAAAAACGATGTCAAGTTGGCTGTCATTATTCAGTCGCCGACGACTGGTGACGTGAATAGGAATTGTGTTCGCCGTATCCAGACACTTCAATAATCTGGCGACAAGGAGGTGTGATGTATGGAGAAGCCAAATACCCAGCTTGAGGCGGCGTTTGCAACATTTGCGCTACAGCATGGTGCGGATCGTGCCACGCAACTTCGCGCAGCCCTGACTTCCAACCAGACGATGCTGCATGAGCTGAATGCAAGTACCGCCAATGGCACGGTGAGGGCGTTTGATTTGGAGGCGGCCGGGAGCTCGCCTTATACGGTGGGCCATTTCGAAGCAGCCTCCGGGACGATTAAGCTGCCCCCCTCTATTTTTTCGGCATCGGGGCCCGCCCCGACTGGAGATCTCATCGCTGTGGGGCGTGTCCAGACGATGATAGCTTCCTTTGCGAGCGGGACGTACGTCGATGTTGCAGGGCGGTCGCACAAAGTAGCCGGCACGATGGTCGACAATCTGCAGGCGACACTGAACGAATCGCCGGTACTCGCCTACGAAGTGAAGCGAGCCGTGACTGTTGCTGACCCTGCCAACGCAACGCACCTTGCACTTGAAAAGTTTGCGATCCTTGATCCGAAGGTGGGTGCGGGTGGCACCTATGACGGTGCTCAGCATGTGATGAACCTTCCCGCAACGTCTTTAATAAAAAAGACGCCCGCCACCCCGAATGGTGAGTTCGATATCAATGACCTGACCTTTGTTGTGGGTCACGAGATCCAGCACGCATTCAATAACGGCGATGCAGTGAATGCGCGAAACGGTCTTCAGGCCGATGCCTGGAAGATCGCGACTTCCGGATCCGGCAATCACGACTATACAGTGCCATTCGCCCAGTACATTCAGTCTGGCCGCATTGACGAGGCGAAGGCGGAGATTGGTGGTTGGAATGCCTTGCTGAGTCGGCAGCAACACATACATCCCGGTGCAAATCTCGCTGATATGGCATCGGCGAGTGGCCGTACTATGGACTTCATTGAACGATCGGCAGGCCTGGGTCAATCGTATGTACCCAAGTCGGGTCTTACGATCAATCCGGACCTTTCCATCAACCCGACCCCCGCGAACGTCGCGGCGATGGGGAAGCACTATTTCGATCGTCCTCCGCTCAACCATGTGCCAGCTGGCAATCACGACCGACCGATGACCCTTGGCGCGCGGCGAGATGCTGACTATCCCAATTATTACGGAACCAACGCAGTCGCTACGATGGTGTGGGCTGAGGATGGTGCTAAATCGCTGCATGCCGTGGCGCCGACGGTTTCGATAAATATGTCGTCACTGGGCTTGCGCGAAGAACTTCTTGAGCATGTCGGCGTGAACTTGGGGAAGACGAGCCACGCCCCGCGTCCTTACATTGACACGAGTCAACCGTCGGGGACTGTCCATCATTTTGATCACACGGCTGATGGATCCCAAAAGAATCAATACATCCCCGTTCAAGAAGCGCCACCCCGCATCCCGCAGCGACTTGATGATCCGACTCACCCGGATAACGCTTTCTTTAAACAGGTGCAGGGTCATGTCGCGGCGTTGGATCGAAGCATAGGCCGCACTCCCGACGAGCACACCGATCAGATTGCCTCTGCACTGACGGTTCAGGCCCGCGCTGACGGTTTGAAGCGCGTTGATCAGGTCGCAATTTCTACAACGGGCGACGCCATGTGGGCAGTGCAGATGCCACCCGGGCGAAACGATCATCTGTTCGACCTTCAGACGAAGGTGCCGACCGCGGAGGCCAATACCCCCATGGAGCAAAGCGCAGCCAAATGGCCTGAAGCCATGCAGCAATTCCAGGGGCATGAGCAGGCGCAGCAGCAGAGTCAGCAACGCGCGATGGATCGGCAGCAGGCCGACACCCAGGCTCAGGGTGCGGCGGGGCCGTCCATGGCGCGGTAGGGCGCCTTCTTGCCGTTCGTTCAAGTCGGTGTCGTGGGGTTGATCGATGGTGGGCGGCTGCTTACTCTCGCCGCTCACACCCCGAAATGCTAAGGAACGGCCGATGGATGGAATGGCTCGTCTGTTAACGCTCGCGGCTGGGCGCGCCCGTTGCTCGTTCCTTTGCGTTGCCGTGGCAGCGGTCGCCACCGCATATGCTCAGCCATCCACAGCTGACCAGCCCAAGTCGCATTTGCGACAGGCATACACGGATTGCGTCGGCGGAAGTGGGTCCACGACAGCCGCTGTGCTCCAGTGCGCGCACGTCGAGTTTGCTTTTCAGGGCAAGCGGCTTAACTGGAATTACCGGACGCTGATGTCCCGCCTTCCCTCTGATGAGAAGGACCGTCTTCGGAGCGAAGAGCGGGAATGGATAGCGCGAAAGAGCACGAAGTGTGCATTGCCCCATAATCCCGGAACTGCCGACCAGATCGTGGCGGCGGATTGCGAGGTCACCGAGACCGAGGCGCGCGCGACGAAGTTGGAGCAGCGCCTTGGCAAGTAAGTCACATAACCGCTTGCGGGACCGGCGGCCGACCTCTGTAGACGGCGGTCATGGCTGCCGCGGTTTTGCACTGTTCCGAGACTGACGCATCCGTCAGGGCGTCAAGCGTGATGAGGTGCAGGGGTGTTGGTCAGGACTGACCCGATACCAGTACGGAACTAAACTTACCGAGGCGAGGTAACATTCCCCGTCCCGAGCCAGCAAGGATTCCGCCATGTCCCCCGCGCCAGGCATCCCCCCGATCCCACGGGATGCCCTGCAACTGCCAGCCGACGTCCTCTGGCTGGCGCATTGCAAGGATGGCCCCATCCCTCGCGTCGCGGCGGACGGTGTACGTGAGCTCTTGGAAACCGAACTCGAGCCCTGGAACTTACGCTGGCAGGAAGACTTCCTCGACGTCCAGGCGCGCCTGCGTCACGCGAGCGCGGTGTTCTTCGCCGTCGACGAAGCCGACATCAGCCTCGTCGCCTGCACGTCGGCCGGGCTGGAAGCGATCTCGCTGGGGTATCCGTGGCAATCGGGTGACGAGGTGCTTATCCCGGCCGGGGAGTTCTCGAGCAATCGCCTTCCCTGGCTGGCGCTCTCAGCTCGCGGCGTCGTCTGCCGCGAGGTGGAGCTGTGGCCAGACCAGTTGGCGGCCAACCCCACACCGCCCACGCCCGGCATCGAGCCCGAGCAACGCCTGCTCGATGCGATCACGCCGCGTACGCGACTGATGTCGGTGTCATGGATCCGCTTTCAGGACGGCACACGGCTCGATCTGGATCGTCTGGGGCAGGGCTGTGCCGCTCGTGGCGTGCATCTCGTGGTCGACGGTATCCAGGGTGCTGGCACGATGGTCCCTTCGCTTACGCATGTGGATGCCTTCGTCAGTGGCGGTCACAAGGGCCTGCTCGGCACGCAGGGGCAGGGCGTGATGTGGACCCGTCCGACGTTTCGCCAGCGGTTGGTGCCTCTCGGTACATGGCTGTCCGCGCCCGCGGCGTTCTCACAGTCGGGCACGCAGGCGGATGAGGGCGACCTCTGGGCGAGCGACGGACGCCGGTTGGAGGCGGGTAGCCCGTCGATTCTTTCGTGTGGCGCGCTTGGTCATTCCGTGCAGCTGTTGCTGGACAGTGGCGGCGCGCCCGCCATCCAGGCGCACGTCGTGGCGTTGCAACGGCTGTTACTGGAACGACTGCTTCCGTACGAGGAGTGGTCACACGACGTCACGCGTCTTCAGGGCTTGCTGGAAACCGACAGACTCGGACCGACCTTGTCGTTTCGTGTCGAGGACGATCGCGCCGAGCGGCTTCTCGCGGCAGCGGCGAAGCAGAAGATCGGTACGAGTACACGCGAGGGCTACCTGCGCGTGGCGTTGCACGGCTGGCATTCGGTGAAAGATGTCGAGCGGACGGTGGCGTGGCTGACGCAAGTGGACCTCCCCCCGCTAAGCACGTCCATCCGCTAGCGGCTCCCTGTTGTCGGTCGCTTCCCGACAATTCGTCTGGGCTGATACTCCGTATGGAGGATCGAAGACGCTGTCCCGCACGCCTGTCGCCTCGTAAAAGCCAGAAAGCCGACAGGCATTCACCCGAGGCGGCGCCCAGAATCGGAAAAAAACGAGAGGGGCGTCGTGAACATCCGGATCATCACCCTGTTTCTTATCGCGTTTGCCGCAAACGTAAACGCAAGCACCGATGTCTGGCAGCCCGCCGCCGGGCACACGCAAATACCGTTGTGGCCGGAAGCGCCGCCCGCGGCGACGCCTGTGCCCGGTCCGGAATATGTCAGGACGAGCACGAAGCCGTTCGGCGGCAAACCGATGGTAACCGTCAGCAACGTGTCGCAGCCCACCATGACGGTCTACTCACCGAAAGGCGAGAATACGGGTGCTGCAGTCGTCGTATTTCCGGGAGGTGGCTTCGAGATTCTGGCCATGGATCTCGAGGGCACCGAAGCATGCGACTGGCTGACGTCCCGGGGCATCACGTGCGTGCTGGTGAAGTATCGCGTGCCGAGTCTGCCCTATGTGGCGGCTTGCGATTGCCGCCCGCACAACCGTGCGCTGTCGACGCCGTCGTTGCAGGATGCGCAAAGGACCATGCGACTGGTGCGCTCGCATGCGGCGGAGTGGAAGGTCGACCCGCACCAGATCGGCGTGCTGGGCTTTTCGGCAGGTGGCTTTCTGGTGGCGGAAATCAGCACGGTTTTCGACCGCAAACTATACGCGCCGGTAGATACTGCCGATAAGGAGAGTGCCCGGCCGGATTTCGCCATGCTGATCTACCCGGGGCATCTCGCCACGGACGACGACAAAGCCAATCCCAATCTTCCGATCACCGCCCATGTGCCGCCGTCATTTCTTGTCCAGGCGGAAGACGACTACACGGACGGCGTGCATCAGTCGCTGGTCTACTACGCCGCGCTGGCCAGGGAGCACGTGCCCGCGGAAATGCACCTGTATGCACAGGGCGGGCACGCGTTTGGCCTGCGGTCGACGAACCTGCCGATCAATGGATGGCCCGCACTGGCCGAAGCCTGGATGCGGACGATCGGTATCACCCACTGAAAACGCATGCTCTGGCGGATCACGCTCTCGCTACGAGCAACTCGTCCAGCTGCGCAAACTGTTCCGGCAGGCCTTCCGCCGAGCCAGCGATCGCCTCGTCGCGCGCCGCTTCCGTCGGATACAGTTCGTGCAGGGTGACCAGCGTCTTGCCGTCCTTTTCTTCGAATGTCACGGTGGTCAGCGCGCCCTGGTCGCTTTCTTCGTTCGTCCATACGAGCCGCGTGTTCTCGGTCACTTCCTTGTACGTACCGAAGAACGCCATCGGCTGATCGAAGGCCGGATGTTTGAACACAAGGCGATACGTGCCGCCGGTGCGGATGTCCATGTCGCCCGAGACCAGCGACATGCCGGCGGATTTCGGAATCCACCAGCGTTTGAACAGCTCGGGGTTGCGCCACGCCTCGAACACGAGGTGCACCGGCGCGTCGAACGTGCGCGTCACGACGAGCTCGCGGTCGCCTTTGCGTTCCACGGCGGTGCGCTTGCTTGCGGCTGAACTACCTTCGCTTGCCATTGGCCTTCTCCTCGCGTTTAAGGTGGTCGACGATTTCATCCAGCGCGTCGAAGCGCGCGCTCCAGAGTTCGCGGTGCCGCTCGATCCAGGCGGCTTCTTCTTCCAGCTGACGCATCCCCAGTTTGCAGGTGCGCACGCGCCCGACCTTCTCCGTGGTCACGAGCCCTGCGTCTTCCAGAATGCTGACGTGCTTGCCCATGCCGGTAAGGGTCATGTGGAAACGTTGGGCGAGGTCGCTGACCGAAGCGTCCGAACGGCCAAGCTGCTCCAGCACGCCGCGTCGGGTGACGTCGGAGAGGGCGGCGAAGGTGGCGTCGAGGCGGGCTTGATAGTGAACCATGTGGTTCACTGTATGCCGCGGTCGGTGGGTTTGCAATACCTCGGGGCCCTGGTCACAACGGCGGCATGGCGTCTGAGAACTTTGCCGGCGCCGCCGTTTGGTGGTCGCTCCGATTCGCTTTCAGGTCACTGGGTGCCGAGTTCGGGAGTCGTCTTCTCCAGGATCTTCATCGCCTTTGCGTTCTCGGCTTGCCAGGTCGCGATGTCGGCGTCGGAAGTCGGCGTCGACCCGGTGGACACCGGGGTGCCGTCAGGTCTCGTGATCGGCGGACGGGGTGCGGCGGTCGGCCGGGTCATGGTCGCGTAGCTTTGGTGCGACACCGCCGGTGGCGTAGCGAGTCTGGACGAGTAGTAGTCGCTGGGTCGAGTCGCAAAATGACGAGTCGGCGCGGCGGCGTCGGCGCGTGCATTGGCGACACCCTGTGAGGTGGACTGGATGATCGACTTGCCCATGTTGTCCAGGACGCGCGGGATGGACAGGTAACTGATCAGCAGGACCGCGACGACGGCGAGGAGGGCGATGATCGGCGTGCCGGACGTCGACGCGGATACCCGCGGTCGTTTACGACCAGCCGTCACCCAGCTCGGCCTGTCATCCAGCGGCGGCATGTCCACCTCGGGGATCGGCCCGAGCATGCTACGTATCTCCGCACCACCGATCAGCTGGATCGGCATGAACTTCGCCGCCGACCGCATGGCGTGATCGGTGAACTCGCCGGAGGAGATCAGGATGGCGCGCTGTGCACCCTCCGTGTGCATCACGCCGATCAGTTCATGCACCGCGTTATGCGGCACCTGTCCCGTGTTCCAGTGCTTGCACTGCACGACGATGTATTCGCCATCGCGGTACAGCTTGAGGTCGATACCGCCATCGGCCATGGCGTGACCGACGCCCGTGCCGGAATGATCCACCCGGTAGCCCTGCCCACGGTAATACTCGGCGACGCGTCGCTCGAAGTCATCCCAGCGCACCTGGGTGAGCGGGTCGCTCCAGCGCGAGCGGACGGGTTTCCAGCGGCGGCTCATGGGCCTGCGCCTGATCTGTTCAACGCCATGTCTTCCCCTGACGTCCGGGTGTCGAAGGTTTCGTGCACGGTCCGGGCGTTCCAGGTCGATGGTACTCAGGCGGCGACGCGGTGGGCAATGATCATGTATGCCTATTCGGCCCGGTACGCCGCTATCTGGTGTCGCGCACCGCGGCTTACTTGCCGCCGGTCACGTCCAGAAAGGTGCCGGTAATGAATGAGGCCTCGGCGCCTGCAAGCCACAGGATCGCGCGCGCCACCTCGTCGGGCTGACCGCCGCGCTTCATCGGTATCGATTCCTTGACGCGGTCCACTCGTCCCGGCTCGCCACCGCTGGCGTGCATGTCCGTGTAGATGTGCCCGGGACGCACGCAGTTGACACGGATGCCCTCGGCGGCGACTTCCCTGGCGAAGCCAGTGGTGAAGGTCTCGAGCGCACCCTTGGATGCCGCGTAGTCGACGTACTCGTTCGGGCTGCCCAGTCGTGCGGAAGCGGACGACACGTTGATGACGGATCCGCCCCGGCCGCCATGGCGATGCGACATCCGTCGTATGGCGTGTTGCGCGAAGAGGATGGGGCCGATCGCATTGACCGCGAAAATGCGCTGCATCCGCTCGAAGCTCAGGTCCTCCAGGCGGGACTGCTGCGCGAGAACGCCTGCATTGTTTACCAGCACGTCGATGCGACCGAACTCGCGGTCGATCGCGGCGAAGAGCCCGTCGATCTGCCCGGGATCGGCGCTGTCCGCGCGCACGGCCAGCGCGCGACTTCCGGCCGCTTCGACATCGGTTGCGACGGCGAGTGCCGCGGACTCGTCGGAGACGTAGGTGATCGCCACATCGTAGCCCTGGGCGGCGGCCAGTCGTGCCGTGGCCGCGCCGATGCCCCGGCTGCCGCCGGTGATCAGGATGAGCGGTGCCTGCGAATCGTCAGTCATGGTCGAAACCCTTATGTCGTGGAAGCGGTGTCGCGCAGATGAGGTTTCAGCAACATCACCAGCGGCGCAATCAGGGCGGCGGTCGCGGCCGAGGCGAGGATGCCGATCGTCTGATTGCTGTGATCGGCAATGGCGCCGTACAGGATGGGCGCGGCGCCGCCCGAAACGACCACGCTCGTGTAAAAGACCGCGAACGCGCGACCGGTGTCACCGTCGGAGAGCTCCGGCACGGTCCCGTAAAGCACCGATGATGTGCCATTGAGCACGACACCGAGCAATGGCAGCACGATGAGCGTCGGTGTCAGCGGTGTGAGCAGCGTCGCGGCCATCAGCGCGGCGGTGGCGACCTCGGTCACGATGACGCTCCCGACCACACCCAGTCGCTCACCCAGCCATCCGCAGGTCGCCTTGCCCAGCGCGCCACCGATAAAGAGCAGGGCCAGCGCGACGCCCACGGTCGGGGAGTTGCCGCCCTTGGCATGAATCAGAAACGGAAGGAACAGCAGATAGCCCATGCGGGTCGCCGTATCCAGCGCGCCGATGGTCGTCAGGATGCCGAAGCCGCCACGGCCGTGACCACGTTGCGTCTTTGCCCTGGCGCGTGCGATCACGGGAGTCTTCGGCGCCCAGGACCTCAGTCCCAGCGCGACAACGATGCCAAGCAGCGCCATCAATCCCAGCACGGGGCGCCAGGCGAGCACGGGCAACGTCACCGCGACAAGCGCCGGCACGATGGCCTTACCGAGGTCGCCGGAAAAGTTGTACATCCCCAGCGGTCGTCGCGATGCGTCGCCGTAGCTGTCGGTGACGAGCATCGAACCGCGTGGATGCTGGATGCTCGAACCCACGCCCGCCACGACGAGGCCGACGCAGAGTCCCGCGAAGCCGAGCGGCAGCGCCATGATCAGAAATCCCATGGCCGCGGTGACGGTCGCAAGTATCAGTGCGGACCGGGCCGATACGCCACGCAGGGCGCGATCGGCGGGAATCTGCAGGCCACCCATGGTGCCGTAATAGAGCGCGCGCACCAGGGCCAGCGCCGCATAGGACAGACCGAACTGCGCCTGCCACACGGGAAGAAAGGCATAGAGGCCGTCGGTATAGCCGTCATGCAGTGCGTGGGTAAAGCACGCGGCCAGCAGGTTGCGCGAACGGGGCGCTTGGGGTGTGCGTTCGCCGTCGAAGGTGACGGGGAGGTCGGTCGAGGCTGCCATGCGGCTATGCTAGATAAGCGAGAAATAATCAACAAGACAACCATGACTCACCTTATGCGTGAGCATAAATCACGGATAGCCATGCGCAACCTGCCACCTCTCCATTCTCTGAGGGTCTTCGAAGTCGCCGCCCAGACGGACAGTTACGCCGACGCGGCGGCGGAACTCGGCGTGACTCACGGTGCCGTCAGCCGTCAGATCGCGGTGCTGGAAACGTGGCTGGGCCAGAAGCTCTTCGTCAAGGACGGTCGCCGCATGGTGGCGACGCCGGCCGCGAGGCTGTTCGCCGCCGAGATCGGCCTGTCGTTCGATCGCCTGGTGGTGGCGGCCGAGGCGTGCGGACAGCCAGGCGCACGGCGCATCGTGCGCGTCAGCGCGCCGACCAGTTTCGCGATGCGCTGGCTGATCCCCCGGCTCGGTCGCTTTCACGCCGGGCATCCGGACACTGAAGTCGTTGTCACCACGGTATCGACGCTCTTCGAGGAACTGCGCGGCGGCGTCGATGTGACGATTCGGCGTGGGCCTGGGCGCGATCGCCTGTTGCCTCAGCATCGTGTCGTCCCCGTGCTGGATGACGTCGATACGCTGATCATGAGCCCCACCTTGTTTGCCCGCCAACCCGTGCTGAAACCGTCCGATATCCAGGGCCACACGCTGTTCGCCACGGAGACACGACCGGGCGACTGGCGTGACTGGCTCGAGGCCGCCGGTGTACATCACCTCGCAGGACTTCCGCGCCAGCGCTTCGATCATTTCTTTGTGACCCGCCAGGCCATCGAGGATGGTCTGGGTATCGGCATCGGGCCCTTGCCGATGCTGGAGATGGATGTCGCCAACGGACGGCTGATGACGCCGCTGGCGGATATCCGGGTGGTGCGGACGGGGTATGTCGCGATCGTCGGGCGGGAGTCTGACGAAGGTGGCTCGGTCAACCGGTTTGTCGAATGGCTTGTGGGGGAAAGGCCGACGACGATACTCGCCCAGGTTCAGCCATCAAGCCTCTGAGAATCTATTCAACATATGGACGCATGAAGTCTATAGTTAATTGATTTATAGAGATTTTGACAAAAAGTATCTATTCAAGTATCTATTCAGCGATGGCAAAGCCTGCGCCCATGACCGAGACCTTGATCAACGTGCTTCGTCGGCGCGGGCCACTTAGCGCGAGAGATCTGGGCGAGGCACTCGGCGTCAGCCAGCCGACGATTTCCCGGTTGCTCGACACCAGTGGGGCGGAGGTGACGCGTTTTGGTCGAGCCAGGCGTACGCGTTATGCAGCACGGCGCGATGTCCGGGGTCTCGGTTACGAGTGGCCGCTTTTCCGAGTCGATGCGCAAGGTCGACCTCACGAGTTTGGCCTACTTGCGGCGCTGCACGGCGGCGGATGTCTTCTGACAGGGGCCACTCCGGTGTGGTTGCGCGACGAGTTCGTCGATGGGCTGTTTCCCGGTGTGCCCTGGTTCCTCGACGACCAGCGGCCACAAGGATTTCTTGGCCGCCAGTTCGCGCAGCGCTGGTCGCGCGAATTGGGACTGCCCGCCGATGTGCTGCTCTGGGACAACGACGCGGTACTTACGGCGTTACTCCGTCACGGCGAGGATGGTCCGGGAAATTTCATTCTGGGCGAGGCTGCGCTCGAGCGTGCATTGCAAAGTGAGTTCGACGTCGTTGCCGAGGAGACTCGATGGTCTCGTTACGGTGACATGGCTAATGTAGCCATCGCCGGTGAAGCCGTCGGATCATCGGCGGCAGGCGAGCAGCCCAAGTTCACAGCCACGGTGATCGACGCGGAAGGTGCCACCCGCCACGTCATTGTCAAGTTCACCGAGCCGGTGGAAGCCGGTGCTACGGCACAGCGCTGGGCTGATCTCCTGATCTGCGAGCACCTGGCTGGCCAGCTCTTGGCCGAGCAAGGCAACGCCAGTGCGCCTACCGAATTGATCTGGTCGCAAGGCCGCCTTTGCCTTGAAGCGACCCGCTTCGATCGCATAGGCGCCTACGGGCGGCGAGGCTGCGTCAGTCTGGCGGCGTGGAGCGATGCGCACGACGGCAACCGCGACGACTGGGCCACTGCTGCCAGGCGCATGCATGAAGCTGGGTGGATCGACGACGCATCGCTGGCGCAGGTTCGTCAGCGCTGGTGGTTCGGCCGGCTGATCGGCAACACCGACATGCACTTCGGTAACCTCTCGTTCTTCCTCGATGACACGCTGCCAATGGCGGTGACACCGAGTTACGACATGTTGCCTATGCTATATCGGCCTGCTTCAAATGGCGCCATACCACCCCGCGTCTTCCAGCCCGCTGTGCCGAGTCCGGGGGATATGACGTACTGGCTGTGCGCTGCACGCTGGGCTGTGATCTATTGGACGCGTGTTAGTCAGCATGCGGAAATCAGTGAGGGATTCCACGATATCGCCAAGGCAAATATCGAAGCGATAGCCCGCCTGCGCGAGCGCTTCGATACCTGACATCCGTAGTGATCGGCGCAGGCCCTGCTGCTAAAGTTTCTCCCTGCCCGCACTCAGGACCCTCGTTATGGACAACATCGAACGCTTCGACACCGGTGTCCCGGCCACCGCGTTCCGCTTGTCCTGGGTAGCCTATGTTCGTCCCGTCGTGACCCTCGCTGCCGCGCTCGTCATCGCCTGGTTCCTCCCCGTGCTGTATCGGTCGATCCTTGCGGTGCTGGCGTTGGCCTGGTTCGTGTACTCGGTCATGGAGGCAAGAGAGGTACGCCTCTTCGTCAACGACGACGGCATCTGGGTGAGCAGCGGCATCCTTCCCTGGAACCGCGGCGTCAGTGGAGTGAAGTGGCGCGACCTGGACGAAGCCTCGTTTCATACGGGCTTTTTCAGCTGGGCTGCCAGGTCCTATCGGGTGCGGATCGGTCACCGCTTTACGAAAAGCAGTGAGATCCTTCTGATGCACGTACACGAAGGCAATCGTGCGGTGGCGGAAATCAACGGGATTCATCGTGCGAGGATTTCGCGCGGGCACGAGTGATCGCCGCAGGAAGCTTTGACCGGCTTTGATCGCTGCCCGGCGAGTCGCGGCTCACCGGGCAGCGAACGACTTACATGCCCGCGGCATCCAGTAGCGCGTTACCGCTCTGTCCCGCGCTTCCGCTCGTCTTGTAGGCATTGAGAAGAATGCCCTTCTTGTCGAATTCGAAGACGGCGTCTTCGTGCTCGTTAGGCTGGAACGGCATGGCGGCGATACGTGTGAACGTATAGTTCCAGACTTCCTTGCCCATCACCTCGGACTTCTTTGGCGGCTGGCCGATGGCGGCGATGACGTCTTCTCGGCGGGTCTTGCCTTTGGTGAAGGAGTTCAGGGTCTCCTGGCTGATCTGGGTGCCCGTTTTGTGGTCGAGTGCGCTGCATCCGGCCATGGCGGCGACGGTCAGGGCTGCGACGGCGAAAGCTCCAGCGATCTTCATATGAGTTCCTCTCATGGTCTTGCGTGGGGATATCGTCAGCTGACGACCGCCCATTGTGCGTTGGCAAGAAACCGTTTGGGGCTGTCTTCACGCATTTTCAGACTAGTCCTATGCCGCTGCGCGGACGCGGCCCCGGCATGCGGGTTCTCCGACATCGACGACGTCAACTCCTTATTTACATTCCGCACCGCTTCCCGGTAGCCTCTCTTCCGCCCAAAACCATGGGCTACCTCATTTGCGCCACCGGACGGAGCAGTCAGTTGTTGAAGGTCAGGGATCCCCGCCGCCATTGCGCGGCGCAGGCTGCAAGCTCCACACGCGCCAAAGCTCATATCCATGAATCGCGACGTTTCTCCGTGCGAGGCGCATCTCTTTGCGACGCACGTGGACCGCTGGCGCGTGCCCGTGTGAGCGCACTTCGCGAACTACGTCACAGTTTCTGACAGGCACATCAGGGAGGCCACCGCATGGATGGCGGACGCATGTGTCTGTTTCCAAAGATCGACAATCATCGGTTGTGCTGCCCAGGCCAGCCACGATATCTCCAGGGGAACATCGAATGAATCGCACTTACCGTCTCGTATGGAACAGAGCCCTGCGCGTTGTCCAGGTCGCTTCGGAACTCTCGTCGAGCGAGGGCGCCGCAGCGGACGGCACGAATGCCGCGCCGCCGCGGATGACGCGTCTGTTCAGCGCGTTGCTGGCAGCCGGCCTTTGCTTATCGTCTGCCGTGGTCTTCGCGCAGAACGCGGCGCCTGGCGGCTCCGGCAACTCCGCGGCGGCCGGAACGGTCCTCTCGGGCGCGGGCGGCGCGGGTAACGGGACGGGCGGGCAGGCGACGCATGTCGATTCGTCCTTCGGCGCGAGCGTGATCGACGGCGCATCCGCGAACAACGGCGTGGGTGGCTCGGGCGCGTCAGGCATCGACGACCCCGAAGGGGCGACAGGCGTGGGTGGCGCGGGTGGTGCCGTAGGCGCGCCCGGCACGGTGATCGTCGGCGGACGCGGCGGGGATGGCAGCACGGGCCATGCCCCGGGTGGCGGTGGCGGTGGCGGCGCGGGTGTCTATACCACGGCGACGAGCTACAACGTTTCCGCTACCACCATCACGGGCGGCGCGGGCGGCCATGGTGGCGGGCAGGATCTGATCGCCGGTGGGGCCGGGGGCGGTGGCGGTGGGGCCGGTCTGGTGTCGGGCGTCGCCAGCGGCTTCGTTCTCAATCTGTCAGCAGGGCAGTCGATCACGGGCGGTGCCGGCGGCGCGGGTGGCGCGGGCAGCACCACCGGCGTCTCGGTCGGTGGCGGTGGTGGCGGTGGTGGCGACGGCGTACTCATCACGGGTACGGCGGGTAAGGTCACCAATGCCAATGGAGCCACGATCACAGGCGGCGTGGGCGGCGCCGCCGGTGGGGGCAATTCGGCGTCGGGCGGCAGCGGCGCGTCCGGCGCCGGTATCCGTGCGCTGGCCTCGGGATTGCACGTCACCAACAATGGCACGATCGCCGGTGGTGCGGCGACCGGCAACGGCGCGGCGGGCAACGCGATCGTGACCCAGGACAGCGCCGACATCGAGAACTACGGCACCCTCGCGGGTGGCGCGGTCACCGGCGGCCATGCATCGGCGGTGCTCTTCAACGGCGCCGGCAATGTGCTGGGGCTGCACGCGGGCACCGTGATTCAAGGCGCCATCGAGCTTGCCAGTAATGCGAGCGCCTCGATCGTCGCGGATGCCGCCGTCTCACTGAATGGTGTAACGCTCGACGGCGGCACGGCCGACGTCGTCTTCAACGCGACCAACGGCGGCTCGATAGACCTCGGTGGCGACCTTACCGGCACGGGCACCGTCCGTAGCACGGGCGTGGGCAGCCTGACGCTGGACAACGTCAACCTCACCGGCTCGCTGGCGCTGAGCCACACCGGCGGTACCCATACCGCGGGCACCGTGCAGACGACCGGCGCGCAGACCTACCTCGGTGGCGTGACGCTGGACGGCGCCACGCTGTTTTCCAGCGCCTCGAACATCGGCTTCAACGGCGTGACCGCCGGCACCGACGCCCTCAGCGTCACCGCCGGTGGCACGATCACCGCCAGCGGCGTGGTCACGCTCGGTGGCAGCAGTGTCTTCACCGCGCTCGGTCATGACATCACGATGACCAACGCGGGCAACCGCTTTGCCGGACTGCTGACCGCGACGGGCCGCAATATCGCCATTGCTTCGAACAGCGCGTTATCCGTGGGTCCGGTCAGCGCCACGGGCAATGTCACGCTGACCGGCACCGCCATCACACTGCAGAACGATCTGCAGGCGACGGGCACGCTGACGCTCACCGGTGACAGTGTCACGCAGACCGCGGGCGGCGTAGTGGTCGGGACCCTGACGGGCAGCACGACCGGCGACTTCGTCCTTGCGAGCACCAATAACGCCATCGCCACGCTGGGTAACCTCACGGCGCAGAACGCGACGCTTGCGGGCGCCACACCACTCAACATCACCGGCACGGTCAACGTGCAGTCCCTCGCGTTGTCGTCGGCCGGCCGCTCGGTGCTGACCGGTACGCTCACGTCGACCGGCAACGTCACGCTCCAGTCCGGGACGGAACTCGCCGTCGGTGGTGGCGGGACTACCGGTGCGTTTACCGGCAACGTGGTGGACAACGGCACGCTGTCGTTCAACCGTTCCAATGACGTCAGCTTTACGGGCGATCTCAGCGGCGCGGGTGCGCTGGTGAAGAACGGCGCGGGCAAGCTGTTGTTCGATGGCGACGGCAGCGGCTTCACGGGGAACACCACGGTCAGCGCCGGCAGCCTGATCGTCGGCAGCGCGGCGAACAGCACGGCGGTGGTTGGCGGCCCGAACGGCGCGGGTGCCGGCGTCACGGTCAACGGCGGTGGCACGCTCGGTGGCCACGGCACCGTCGCGACGAACGTCGACGTCCTCTCGGGCGGTACGTTGTCGCCGGGCAATTCCGTAGGAACGCTGACGGTCGACGGCAATCTCACCCTCGAGCAGGGCAGCACGTTGCAGGCTGAGTTTGGTGGGCTGGGCTCGGGCGACCAGGTGGTCGTGTCGGGCAACCTCGCTCTCAACGGTGCCACGCTCAACGTCGTCGATGCCGGCGGCATGACCAACGGCGTCTACAATCTTTTCAGCACCGGTGGCACGCTCAGCACGAGCAACGGCGGTCTGGTGCTCGGCACGACGCCGGCGGGCCACCCGCTGACGCTGCAGTATCTGACCAGCTTCGGCCAGGTGAACCTGATCGATAACTCGACCTCGAACCTGAGCTTCTGGAACGCCAACGGCCTCGCCTCCGCTACGCAGATGGGCGGCGGCACCGGCGTCTGGTCGACCACCGCGCCGAACTGGACCGACGCCACCGGCACGCAGCCGAACGGTCAGATGTCGCCGCAGCCGGGCTTTGCCATCTTCGGTGGCGCCGCGGGCACGGTCACGGTCGACGGTACGCCAGGCCAGCTCCAGGCGACGGGCATGCAGTTCCTTACCGACGGCTACACGCTGACCGGTGACTCGGTACAGCTGCTGACCACCGATGGCACGACGCCGATCATCCGCGTCGGCGACGGTACGGCCAGCAGTGCGCCGTACACGGCGACGGTGTCGAGCGTGCTGACGGGCAACCAGGGCATGGAGAAGGCCGACGCGGGTACGCTCGTGCTGACCGCGGCCAATACGTATACGGGTAACACCGTGGTTTCGGGTGGCACGCTTGCCGTCTCCGCCGATAACAACCTGGGCGATGCCGCCAATGGTGTGACGCTTCAGGGCGGCACGCTGGGTATTACCGGCACGTCCTTCACCACGACCGACCGGGCGCTGACTCTCGCCTCCGGCTCGGGCGGCACGCTGGCGGTCGCCGATGCGGGCAACGTCTTCAACTGGCACGGTGGCATCACTGGCGCGGGTACGCTCACCGTGCAGGGCCCGGGCACGCTGCTGCTCGATCATGCCAACAGCTACACCGGCGACACCGTGGTCAACGGCACGCTGCAGCTCGCCGCGAACGGCGCCATCGGCACCGGTGCGCTGGTGCTCAATGGCGGTAGTCGCGTCGCGCTGTACGCGCCCGGCACGACGCTGGCCAATTCGGTGGTCGTCGGCGGCGAGACCACGCTCGACACCGGCGCGGGCACAGCCACGCTGACCGGCGCGGTGTCGTCCGCGGCGGGTAGCGACACCTCGCTCGACATCGTGCACAAGACCGGCACGGGCACGCTGTTGCTTGCGAACGTGGTCTCGCTGGGCGCCGTCAATATCGACGCCGGTACGCTGCAGATCGGCAACGGTGCGACCAGCGGCAGTCTGGCGGGTAATGTCGTGAACAACGGTGCGCTGGTTTTCCAGCGCGCCGACAACACGAGCTTCGGCGGTGTGCTCAGCGGCGCGGGTACCGTCAGCAAGCTCGGCGCAGGCAATCTGCAGCTCACCGGTGACAGCTCGGCATTCGCTGGTTCGACCACGGTGAGCTCGGGCAGCCTCCAGGTCGACGGCTCGCTCGGCGGCTCGCTCACTTTCGCCAGCGGCACGACGTTCACCGGTAACGGTACCGCGGGCAACGTCACGTTGCAGAGCGGATCGATCTTGTCGCCGGGCGGTGCGGGCATCGGCAAGCTCGCCACCGCGGGCGACCTCACCGTCGCCGCCGGCACGCAGTACTCGCTGGACCTCGACAATACCGGGCATAGCGACATGGTCAGCGTCGGCGGCAAGGCGACGCTGCAAGGGGGCTCGGTCGTCAGCCTTGCGAGTGCTGCGGGCAAGTGGAGCCCGACCGCCACCTACACGATCCTGACCGCCGCCAACGGCGTCAGTGGCACATTCAGCAATGTGTCGAGCAATCTCGCGTTCCTGACGCCCCAGCTGGCCTACACCGCCAACGCGGTGAACCTCACGCTGACCCGCAACGACATCCTGTTTGCCGACATCGGTGCTACCCGCAACCAGAAGGCGACGGCAGCGGCGATCGAATCGATCGGCGAAGACCACCCGGTGTTCGACACGGTGGTGAAGCTCGACGCCGCTTCGGCACGTCGTGCCTACGACCAATTGTCGGGTGAAATTCACGCCAACCTGCAGGGTGCCATCGCGGACGACGACCGTTACAAGCGCGAAGCGATCAACCAGCACCTGCTGACTCAGTTCGCCGATGAAACGGAAGACTCGTTCGCGACGTGGGCGTCGGCATGGGGCCATCGCGGCCACCATGACGAAGACGGCAATGCGTCGAAGCTGGATGCCAGCGGCAGCGGATTCTTCGTCGGTGCGGACAAGGGCATCGCGGATCGCTCGCGTATCGGTGTGGCGCTCGGCAGCGGTCGTATCTCCGCGGATGCGCGCGACGATTCCGCCAGCGGCAATACGCTGACGGCGGCGATCTATGGCGGCGCCGACTTCGGCGACGTGATGATTCAGGCCGGTGGCATCTACTCGCGTTACGACATCGACACGCATCGCACCGTCGACGTGGATTCGCTGGCCGGTCGCCTGAGCGGCACCACCAAGGCGCACTCGCTGCAGGGTTTCGTCGAAGGCTCGTACGAGTTCCGTTGGGACAGCGGTGCGCTGGCGCCGTTCCTCAACATCGCCCAGCAGCAGCTTCGCACCAACTCGTCCGACGAGCGCGGTTCGAACGCGGCGTTGCACGTGATGGGCAACAAGAGCGACCTGACCTACGGCACCCTCGGCGTACGCGGGCGTAAGGACTTCGGCGAAGACGGCCGCTTCGGCATCTTCGGCAGCGTGGGCTGGCAGCATGCGGCCGGCGACACCGACACGAGCAGCAAGCAGCGCTTCCTGGAAGGCGGCAACGCGTTCGAAGTGATGGGCACGCCGGTCGGGAAGAATGCGGGCGTGGGCGTCTTCGGTGTCCGTTTCCTCGCGACGCCGACCGTCACCATCGATGCCTCGTGGAATGGTCAGTTCGCCAGCGAGGCGAAGGACCAGTCGGCTCGCCTGGCACTCAACTGGGTGTTCTGATGAAAGGCCCGGGCCACGTTTCGGCGTGCGCCCGGGCCGTTGCGACTTACGGAACGTCGGGGACGACCGGGGCGGGAGTCTGTGCGACGCGCTCCGCCGTTCCGGCGTGAGGCTGGCTTGCCGACTGCTGCATGGCCTGCATATGCGCCCGCTGGATCTCGTGGATGTACACGCCGTACATCACGCACAGCATCAGCGCCATCACGATCACGGCACCCACGGCGGCGAAGACCGGCGCGCGACCTGGTGTCCGGGCGTCCACGTCGGCCCAGGGCGCGGTGTCATTGGCGGACAGTACGGGAAGCGGCGGCTCGGAGACCTTTCCGAGCATGGCGCGTATGCCCACCCCGTCGATCAGCGCGACATGCGGAAACCGCGACGCCGCCTCGATGGCGGGGCGGGTGAATTCACCCGAGGTGACCACGATGGCGCGGGTGGCGCCGACCGCATGCATGACGCCCATCAGCTGGTGCACGTCATGGTGCGGCACCTGCTGTGCGACCCAGTGCTTGCACTGAACGACGGTGATTTCGTCGCCACGCGTCAGCGTGAGGTTGCTGCCGACGCCGACGTCGTCACTGCGACCTGCGAGATCCGGGCCGGCATGCTCGACGATGTAGCCTCGTTCCCGATAGTAGGTGGCGACGAGTCGCTGGAACTCACTCCGCGATACACGGGTGAGTGCGTCGTCGTGCCGAAAACGCACAGGCTTGGTGAACCTCATCGCCAGCCACCCGCGATGATCAACCGAAAGTCGCGCCCATGGGCGCCGTGCAGGACTGCCATGGTATTCCCCCTGATCGAGCGTCGCGCCCCCTTGGTACGTCGCTGGATGCTGTGGAATATAGCGCGTTATCCTGTGGATTCCTGTAGGCGAACGCCTACATCGCATTGCCTAAGTAGGTAATCGTTTTCACTCGTAAGTAGTATCTGCGTACTCGACGAAGCAAGGACATCGTTTTGCGACATCCCATGAGATCGATCTTCATCGGCGCCGCGGTACTCGCGCCCGCGCTCAGCTACGCCGCAGGCTTCGACTGCGCGAAGGCATCCACTCCCATCGAGAAGGCGATTTGCGCATCCCCCAAGGTGTCGGCGCTGGATGGTGAGCTCGGCGACGCGTTCAAGGTCGCCCTGGCCGGCCACCCCGGTAAAGCCGACGCGCTCAAGCTCGATCAGCGTCACTGGCTGGCCAGTCGCGATGAAGCAATCAGCAGCCAGATACGCGACGAGCCAGGCAAGACGTTGTCCGGTGACGTGGCCCGGTATCGCGACCGTATCGACTTCCTGAAGGGTCTGGACGCACCCGTTCCTAAACCACTGGACGTGATCGCCGCCGCGCTGCCGAAGCTCTCGGGGAGCCAATACGACGTGCTTCACGGGCTGGCGGCCAAGGGCGTGCCGCTGGTGGTCGCGAAGAGCAGCGACATGAGCAAGCCGTCCGACTTTCCCTACGAGGCGGATAAGACCGTCGCGAACGCGCTCACTGAAGGAAGCGGCGACGCGCAGTACCGCGTCCTCGCGGGATCGCCCGTGAGTTCCGTGTATTCGTTGCAGGGGACGGCGAACTGCTGGTCGGAAACGCCGTTCCGCATCGAAGGCAAAAAGGCTATCGCCGTCGAGGCTCCGGACGCCTGGGGTGCCGACTGCATGTCGTCGCACGAGCTAGTGAAGATTGCCGGCGATTACGCGGCGGTGGTTGTGGGCTATGGCGGGGCCGATGAGCTGAGGGTGCAGGCCGCCCGTTGGGAAGGAAAGGCCTTCGGCAAGGACGCGCTGCTGGTCGCGCGCTTCGACCACACGCTTTCGATCAAGGGCAGCGCCTGCGCGCCGAAGCAGTCACCGTGTGACGATTTTGCGGCGACCGCGATGACCGTCGCCAACCGCTTCGACCGGAGTCCGCTTGCCGACACGCTGGCGCGGCTGCCCCAGGGCGCCGACAAGGCGGCGTATGCCGCGGCGTACGCGGCGGCGACGGCTGACGACGGGATGGCAGCAAAGAAGAGCCAGACGCGGCCGAGCCTGCCGGACTTCGGCACCGGTTTCACGGACGGTTCGATGGCGGATTACAGCGCCGAAGGCACGTTGTTTCCGCTGACCTTCCGTGGAGAAACGCTGCTCGGCTATATCGACCACGGTCACGTCGGCTGGCGCGTCAACGACGACTGGATCGTCTCCGCGTGGCGGCTCAAGGCCGGCCAGCTCGAGCCGGTCGCCTCCGCCTACATCGAGGTCAAGCGCGGCGCGTTCCTGCTGTCGTCGATGGTGCCGGTGCCCGCGCCGGATCCGCACTGAGTCGAGTCCATCCGGCTAAAAAAATTCAGGGATAACCCATGAAACGCTACGTCATTCTGACTGCCATGGCCGTGCTCGCGGTAGGCCTTGCCACGCATAGGCCGGCTCACGCGGACGAAGCTCGTCAGACGTTCCGTCCGACGGGCATCCCCGCCACGCTGCCGGTGACCGGCACGGAACTGGTCGACGGAAACGTGGTGCGCAGTCGCTACTACCGGTATGGCGACGGTGAGCCCGGACAGAAGCCTATCGTGATCTTCGTTCCCGGTTCCGGCTGTGACGGTGCTCTGGCCCTGGATAAGGATGGCAAGGCGCATGCCGGACTGGAGATGTTCGCGCTGCCTCGCTTGCGCGATGTCGATGTCTACGTGGTGGAGCCGCCGGGCATTCCACGGCAGTTCGCCGCGCCTGAGCACGGCCTCAGCGAAGGTTGCCCGGCGGCCTTCCTTGAGGCCAACCGGTTCGAGGATGTCATGGCCGCATACGGCCGAGCCTTGCATGACATCACCGACGGTCGGGTCGCCGGGCGGCCCGTGATGATCGTCGGCACGTCCGATGGCGCTCTCATGGCAGCGGCGCTGGCGGCAGGGGATACCGCCACGACGCATTTGGTCCTGATCTCGGGCTTCGGGACCTCGCAGGTGGCTGACCAGCTCAGGCAGCGCGTGGATCAGGCGTTCTCGGATCGAGTGGACGAAAAAGGCGTGGCAAGCGTTCGCGAGTACCGAAGCAAGCTCGATTTCGCACAGAAGCACCCCCAGTCGCCCGTGCTCTGGCAGGGTCAGCCCATGTCCCGATGGTCGAGTTCGGCGCAGATCTCCGGTGTGGACCTGATTCGCCGTCTTCCCGCCGCGGTGCACCTGTTGTTGGTCCAGGGCGGTCGCGACACGAGTTGGTCGCCTGACGCATTCCGGCAGGGCGTCGCGACACTTCTCGCCAGCAGACGCGGTATGGCCATCCGCTACATAGCTTGTGGCGATCATCAGCTCATGTGTGCGGGGGACCCACCGGGCCCGGGGCACCTGAAGGAAACGATTGAGCAGGCGCTACGCTGGCTGGAGGACGGCCACGCGGACGCATCGTGGACGACGTTCGATGCCGCACCCATGACGACGCGTTCCGCTGGCCGACAACTCCCGGTCGGCTATGGTGAGGAAAGGCGGTCGAGATAACGCCTTTGCGTTGTGCGTTCGGAATTGCGCAGTCCGCTTACCAGCGCACCGCGACGTCCAGCCTCGCGCCCTGATCCTTCCCTCCACCGCCGAAGCGACCCTGGTAGCTCGCGCCCACCGTCGTATGACGACCGATGGCGAAGGTCAGGCCGAGGTCGGCGATACCGGCGTTTCTCGCGAGCGGGGCGCCCTGGATGATGAACGTGTCGCCGCCATCGAGGAACCGCTGACGATCGATCGGCGTGAGATCGCCATAGGCGCGCTGGTAACCGAGCTTTGCGTGCGCGTCGATACCATCCCCGATCGACATGCTGCTACGCAGGCCGGCGGTGACGACCGTGGCGTTTTCACGCGTGCCACGTATCACAAGCGCCGCATCGGCCTGTTGCTCGGTGAACCCATCCTGCTGCGTGCGGATACGCGCGACATTCGCAAACGGTGTGAGCGAAGCGGCTGACACGGCGATGCGATAACCGGCATCGAGCCATCCCTGCGCAAGGTTGCCGTCGTAGCGTGCCGAGGCGTGATGCGTGGCGAGGCCCGGAACGTCGAGTCCACGATGCGCATCCATACGCTGCCATGCATACGTCGCGCCTGCACTGAGCTGCCACGCATCGACGGTGGCGGCGGCATAAAGGCCCGCGACGCGGCTCTTCGCGTTGACGCTGTCGTTGCCACTGCGCGTGCTCAGGTCGCCGGCACCGCCAAGCGCGCCGACGCGTACGCCATCAAGGTCACGGTCGAGACCGGCCAGCAGGCCGCCGCCGTTCGATCGCGCGCGTTCGAACCCGATCGCGCTGCTGCCACCCGCGTTACCCCAGTGTCCCCAGGTAGCCGTCCATGCGCCGCTGCCGGGAAGCGCGTCGTCATTCGAGGTGTCGAGGTGTCGCTGCACGGTGTCGCGAACCTGACGCGCGTCGTCCGTGCGCGCGCTGCGCGACGAGGCGTAGACGGCGCCGGTAAGACTGTCGAGGGCAGGCATCACGTCGGCATGGCCGAGGACCGCCAGCGTATCGAACAATGCGCCGCCGATGCCCTGCGACTGAATCGCCGTGGCGGTCGATCGTGCGTTCCGATTCGTCGCGAGCGTCGCGAAAGCGATATCGTTGCGATCCAGTTCGAGATAGACGGCTTGCGCACCGTAAGCCAGTCGTGGCGTGAGGAAGGGCTTGTCGACGGTCACGCTGTCGAAGGTGCCAGTCACGCCGCCCGCTGCGGTCAGGATGGTATAGCGCGTCGACGGCTTCACCGTCGTGCCGCTGAAGCGCGCATCGACGAGCCCGCCTTGCAGGGTGGCGGTTCCGCTGGCGGCGATCAGGTCGCTTGCACCGGCAGGTGTCGCCGTCACGATATAGCGCGAGGCTGCCGCCAGCGTGACGTTCCCCGTAATGCGTAAGCTGCCGGTCGTGCTATCGCCAGCGACGCTGAGGCTGCTGCCGTTCGAAGCGACGAGTGCACCGATGGCGCCTTGACCCGTCAGTGCCGCGTCGTTCCCAAGCGTCACGCTCCCGCCAAGCGTACCGCGCAGCTCGAGCGTTCCGGCATCGACCTGCGTTGCGCCTGTGAATGCCGAGCCATCGCCGATGGCGAAACTACCCACGCCGCGCTTGATCAATTGACCCGTGCCCGACAGCGCGCCATCGAAGGTGACATCGTCGGCACGGTCGAAGACCAGCGTCGCGTTGTCGACCACCGAGCCGATGAGCGAGCCCGCGTGAGCACCGTCGCCGACGATCAGTGTGCCGGCGTCGACCGACGTGCCGCCGCTGTAGCTGTTGGTTCCCGTGAGAAGCAAGGTGCCCGCACCGAGTTTGTGCAACACACCGCTGCCGGTGATGCCCTGTGTAAGCTCTAAATCGCTCGCAGTCTCGATGCCGCCTCCGCCGCTTCCCACGGATACGTGGCGATCGCTGGTGAAAGCTCCGGTGTTGCGCAACACGCCACCGTCCAGCGTCACCGCATTCGATGCATCGCCGAGGCTGGCATCGCGTGCGATGGACAACCGGCCGCCGTTGACGGCAACGCCGCCGCTCCACGTGTTGTCAGCCGTGAGCACCAGCGTGCCGGCGTCGGTCTTCGTGAGTCCGTGCGTGCCCTGGACGACGCTGTCGATGGTCGCGGTGACGTTTGCGCCTGCCGCCGAACCGTCGCCCACCCGCACATTGGCCAGGCCGCTGGCGTCACCCGCCAGGACGAGCGGCGCCCCGGTCAGACGATAGCCGTCGCTCATTATCTGCAGTCCCGTCACCGCGATGTCGCCGGCGCTTGCGTCCAGCCTCACGGTGCCCGCCGTGCCGCCGAAGACGGCGAAGCCGGGCTGCGGTGACATGGGTGCGGTGACGCTGCCGGTCGCGTCGGTGAAGTTCACCGAGGTGAGCGACCACGTGCCGTCTCCACCACCCATCGTCGTGGCGGAGGCGCGACCGTCCGCATTCCAGAAGGAGAGGGTGGTGCCCTGCGTGCTGAGCAGGTCGATCGCGTGATCGGCGGCAAGATAGCGCAGGGTCAGGCGGGCCCCGGCCGGCGTTGAGCCCAGCTGAATGCCCCCGTTGGTAAAGGTGGCCACGCCGCCTACGTCGAACAGCCGGTAGACACCGGCGCCGAAGCCGGATGACGTGACGAGATGGAGCGTCACATCGTCGAAGGACGCGTCACCACCGACGCTTACGCGATCGCCGATGCCCGTGTGGAGAAAATCCGCGCCAGGCGAACCGAGTTCATAGCTCAGGCTGCTACCGGACTGCATCGTCAGATCGCCACCGACGGTGAGCGTGCCCACGCTGTTGCCGGGGCTGATGCCGCCGCCGGACGCGATGGTCACATCGCCATCCACGCGTCCATGACCGGCCAGCGTGCCGCCGCTCTGCACGAGTGCATCGCCTTGCAGGTACGCGGCCGACCCGGCGACGGAGCCGACGGTCAGCGTGCCCTGCGCCACGGTGGTCGTAACGGTGTTGGTCGTGTGCCCGTCGATGATGAGCTTGCCGGTGCCCGTTTTGGTCAGCCCGGAGATATCGGAGATCGTGCCCGTGAGTGTTCCACTGCGGCCGGCGTCGACGTTGAACGTCACGCTGCTGCCAAGGCTGAAATCATTGGCGACGGAGAGGTCGTCGGCGCCGAAGTCGAGCGCGAACTGGGCGCCCGCCACCAGGCCCGAACCGAAGGCGGTGCTGCTGGTGGCACGTACGCGGGTACCCGTATCGATGAAGGTCGAGCCGCTGTAGCTGTTGTTTCCCGCGATGGTGAGCAGGCCACTGCCGCCGAAGGCGAGACTGCCGTTGCCCGACAGATTGCCAGCCAGAGTCTGGTCAGCCGAACCGACCACGCTGAAAACGCCCCGGTTGACGACATCGGCGGCGATGCTGCGTGTGCCGCTCGTGGCGAACAGCTGAAGCGCGCCGGCATCGATCACGATGTGATCGGCGTTCAGCGCGCCGCTCAGCGTGAGCCACGCGCTGCCGGTTTTCGAGAGCGTGCCGATGGCGACATTGCCGGCGTACGTCGCATCGGAGGATTGCTGCACGCTGAGCAGTCCCGTCCCCGTGATGCTGCCACCCGTACCCGTCAGGTTGCCGAGGTTGTACGTCGCGCCGCCCAGCTGCAGTGTGCCGCCGGTGATGTTGTATGCCGCTCGTGCGCTGTTTGACTGCGTCAGGGCCAGGACGCCGCCGGAGAGCGACGTGCCGCCCGTATAGGAAGTGTTGCCGCTGAGCGTCAGCGTGCTGTCACCACTCTTGACGATGCCGCCTGCGCCGGTGATAGCGCCCGACAGCGTGGCGGACTGACCCGTGGGGACGCCGAGACTGGTGGCGCCGCCGAGCGTGATGGCGTTGGCGATGGACATGCCGTTGGTGGCAAGGGTCAGCGCGTTGTTACCTGCCAGCGCCAGCGTGCCGCTGCCGAAGGCCGCGTTGCTGGTGGCGCGTACGGACGATCCGCTGGCGACCGTCGTGCCGCCGGTGTAGCTGTTGTTGCCACCGAGCGCGACAAGGCCCGTGCCGCCGATGGTCAGGTTACCGGTGCCGGACAGGTTGCCGCTGATCGTCGTCGCCGCCGTGCCGAGGATCGCCAGGGTGCCCTGATTGGCGATGTTCCCCCCGACGACGCGCGTGTTCGCGTTGTTGGTGAGCTGCAGCGTGCCGGCGCCGATGGCGAGTTGGGCCGAGGTCACGTTACCCGTGAGCGTCAGCGTCGCGGCGCCGGCCTTTTGGAAGGAGGCCACGCCGACATCGCCCGCGTACGTGGCGGCAGTGGACTCCTGAACGTTGAACACGCCCGGTCCCACGATCGAACCGCCGGTACCGGACAGGTTGCCGATGTTGTACGTGCCGCTTCCCAGTTGCAGCGTGCCGCCGTTGACGATGTACGGCGCACGCGCGTTATTGGACTGTGTCAGCGCCAGCACGCCTGCATTGAGCGTGGTGGTGCCGGTATACGTATTGCTGCCAGCGAGGGTCAGCGTGCCCGCGCCGTTCTTGATGACGTCGCCGCCGCCGGTGACGGCACCGGCCAGTGTTGCCGTCGCGCCGCTGGCGATCTCGAAACGCGTGCTGCCACCCCGCAGAAACGCACCGTTGAGCGCCCAGCTCGCGTTGGCGGTCGCGGAAACGACGTCGAAGCCGGAGACGTTACTGGCTGTCGAGCCATTGCCACCCAGGCGTAACTCGTTGGATGCGCCATAGGCATAAACGTCCCCCGTCAGCGACGTGCCGGTCGAAAGGGTGAGGAGGTTGTTGCCGCCGTAGAGGTCGAAGGCATGAGCCCGTGCGCCCGTGCCGCTCAGCCCCCCGATGACGGTGCCGGCGTTGACGATGGAGGCGCCGCCGTTGTCGGAGACGATGCCTGCACCGCCGCCGCCCGCACCACCGGTGTCACGTGCCACGCCACCGTTCCCCCCGGTGACCGTCCCCTGATTGGTAAAGGTGGTGCCAGGTGCCAGCCACACGCCCGCACCTCCGCCACCGCCGCCGGCGCCTTGCCGGGTGGGGTCGGTCGCTGCGCCGCTGGCGCCACCGTTACCGCCGACGATCAGGCCGGCATTCGTGAGCGTCGCGCCGTTCGCCAGCGACGCTCCGGAGCCGCCGCCACCGCCGCCGCCCGCACCACCGCCGACGTCATCGCCACCATTGCCGCCGCTGCCACCCTGAAGCGTCGTGCCCACGGGAACCGTGTTGCCCGCCGTCGTGAAATAAACCGAGACGCCGCCGCCTCCACCGCCCGCCGCGCCATTGGTCGAGTTGGCACCGTTGCCGCCGGTAAACGTCGCCGCGGCGAAGGTACTTGGGCCCGACGTGGTGATCGAGGCGTTGCCCCCGGCGCCACCGGCGCCGCCAGGGCCGCTGCCCGCCCAGCCCGCGTTGCCCGCGCTGCCGTTGCCGTTCGAGCCGTAACTGAAGAAGTTGAGCTGGTAATAGCCGCCGGCTCCGCCGACACCACCGCCGCCCGGTGAGCCGGATCCCGATCCGCCGGCACCGGCGTAGTTCTGGCGGGAGCCACCGTTGTCCTGGCCGGCAAAGGCGATGGCCGGCGTCACAGCGCAGGCGGCAAGAATGCAGAGCGTCAGGGTACGACGGCGCGGCACGCGCGTACCGTATACCGACGTGCGTGCCGCCGGGCGAAAACGGATAACCATGTGGCACGAACCCCTGCTGATTAGCGACCGCGCGCGCGCGTCCCCCCGAAGCCCTGCCTCGACGACGGGCAGGGCATCCCTGTGATCGCCGTCTCACGCACCCGTAAGTGCAATTTTGAGTGGCACCACCAAGTGTGACGCATGTCACATATTTGGTGTATCGGCGCCTGGCGGCTTTCCTTTACTGGCGGATTTCGATCGCAACCGACATGAGCTAAGGGACGTTCCGGTGTGGCTTGCACCCGCCAGCTGACCGGTGGGAGCTGAGCCTGTCAGCGTTTCACGCCTTGCGGCGGCGCAAGGCATAGCCGATCGCCAGAATCGCAAACCACACCGGGCTCGCGATCAGCGCCTGACGCGTATCGCTTTCCAGGGCCAGCAACACCAGCACGAAGGCGAAAAACGCCAGACACACCCAGCACATGAACACGCCGCCCGGCATCTTGTAGGACGACACCGCGTGGAGCTCCGGGCGCTTGCGCCGGTACGCGATATACGCCGCCAGAATCAGCGACCACACGAACATGAAGAGAATCGCCGCCAGGGTCGTCACCAGCGTAAATGCGGTCACGAGGTTGGGCACCACGGCAACCAGCATCGCGCCGCCCAGCAGGCAGATGCACGAGAAGAGCAGGCCGCGCGAAGGCACCGCGGCCCTGGACAACGTTGCGAAGGCCGACGGAGCGTGGTTCTCTTCGGCCAGACCGAACAACATGCGGCTGGTCGAGAAGATGCCGCTGTTGGCGGACGAGGTGGCCGAGGTCAGCACCACGAAGTTGATCAGGCTGGCCGCGGCAGGGATGCCGGCCAGCAGGAACAGTTCGACGAACGGGCTCTTGCCCGGCACCACCTGGCGCCACGGCGTCACCGACATGATCACCACGAGGGCGAGCACGTAGAACAGGATGATGCGCACGGGGATCGAGTTGATCGCCTTGGGCAGGTTGCGCTCCGGGTCGGCCGTCTCGGCGGCTGTCGTGCCGACCAGTTCGATACCGACGAAGGCGAACACCGCGATCTGGAACCCGGCAAAGAAGCCACCGATGCCCATCGGGAAGAAGCCACCGTCACTCCACAGATTGGACAGGGAGGCGACGTGGCCATCGGGCGACCTGAACGCCCAGGCCACCATGCCGAAGCCGGTGACGATCAGTGCGCAGATGGCGATGATCTTGATCAGCGCGAACCAGAATTCCATCTCGCCGAACAGTTTGACCGTCGTCAGATTCAGCACCAGCAGGAGCGCCACGCACAGTACCGCCGGTATCCACGGTGCCAGTCCCGGGAACCAGAACTGGGCATACGAGGAGATCGCGATCACATCCGCGATGGCGGTGATGATCCAGCAGAACCAGTACGTCCATCCGCAATAAAATCCGGCCCATGGCCCGAGCAGGTCGGTCGAAAAATCGATGAACGACTTGTACTCGAGGTTGGACAGCAGCAGCTCGCCCATCGCCCGCATGACGAAGAACAGCATCACGCCGATGATCAGGTAGACGAAGAGGATGGACGGCCCGGCAAGACTGATCGTCTTGCCCGAGCCCATGAACAGGCCGGTACCGATGGCGCCGCCGATGGCGATCAGCTGCAGGTGGCGATTGGACAGGCTGCGCCTGAGGTGCTGCTCGGGGGACTGCTCCGGCGGAAGGGACATCGGCATGCTCGGGTCGGGACGGAAGCGGTGAACATACGGGGGTGGCCCCTATCCGGCAAGGATTCTCAGTGTGTTCCGGGGACGTGGGCTCAGCGAGGTCTCACCACGCTCGCCCCACCCAGCACCTGAGGCATCACCCGCGGCAGGAACGAGTGCGGAAAAATGGGTGTGACCGCGCTCGCCTCATCCAGTCGGCGCAACTGCGCATCCGTAAACGTCACCTCCAGGGCCGCCAGGTTTTCCTCGAACTGCGCCGCCGTGCGTGCACCGAGGATCGGAATCACCGTCGGCATCTGCTTCGCCAGAAGCCAGGCGATCGCTGTCTGCGCCAGTGAATACCCAAGCTCGCCGGCAACCTGCCTGAGCACGTCGACAATGTCGAAGTTGCGCTCGCTCAAACCGCCCATTCCCGACACGACGGCAGAGCGCGTACCGCTCCACACATCCGCCCCCTTATGCTTCTCGATGTCTTCGCGCGTGTACTTGCCGGTCAGCATGCCCATGCCCAGCGGCGACCAGGCGAGCACGCCGAGACCCAGCTCCTGCGCCATCGGCAGGAGATCGTGTTCGACGGTGCGCTCGATCAGACTGTGCTCGATCTGCAAGGCAACCAGTGGCGCCCAGCCACGCAGATCGGCCAGCGTCTGCATGCGCGCGACCTGCCACGCCGGTGTGTCGGAAATGCCGGCGTAAACGATCTTGCCCGCGGTGACGAGGTCGTCGAAGCCGCGCATGATCTCCTCGATCGGTGTCAGCCCGTCCCAGACATGCAGGTAATAGAGGTCGATGTAGTCGGTATCGAGACGGCGCAGGCTCGCTTCCACCGCGCGGACCATGTTGCGGCGGTGGTTGCCGCCGGCGTTCGGATGGCCCGGCTCGGTGTTGAGCGAATACTTCGTCGCGATCACGGCGTTGTCGCGGCGGCCGGCGAGGAACCTGCCGAGCAAGGTCTCCGACGTACCGCCCGTGTAGAAATTGGCGGTGTCGATGAAATTGCCGCCGCGCTCCATATAGATGTCCAGCATGCGGCGCGATTCCGCTTCGGCGGCGCCCCAGCCCCAGTCGTCGCCGAAGGTCATCGTGCCCAGCGAGACCGGGCTGACGCGCAGGCCGGAGCGGCCGAGGGTGAGGTAGTCGTTCAGTCGCTTGCTCATGGTCCACTCCAGGAACGGGAAAGAGGCTGAAACGATAGGCGCCCGATTCCGCTGGATAAATGGGGTTGCTCGCCATAGGCTATGAAGTCCGGCTTCACAATGGGGGTGCCCGATGTCGTCCGACCTGCTGCCCGCCATCGCCGCCTTCGCGCGCGTGGCGCACCACGCGAGTTTCACCCGGGCGGCCGCCGAGCTGGGCGTTTCGCCCTCGGCCTTGTCGCAATCGATGCGGAATCTGGAGCGGCGCCTCGGCGTGCGTCTGCTGGACCGTACGACGCGCCGGGTCGGCGTCACCGAGATCGGTCAGCGTTTCCTCGACGATGCCCGTCCCGGGCTGGATGTCCTGTCACACGCGATGGACACCGTCACCGAGTCGCGTGAATCGCCCGCCGGCCTGTTGCGTATCAACCTCGCGCGTGTCGTGGCGGATGTCATTGTCCTGCCGCACCTGGCTGCCTTCACTGCCGCCTATCCGGAGGTGATCGTCGACCTGCATTGCGATAACACCTTCCTCGACCTGATCGACGGCGGTTTCGACGCGGGCTTTCGTATCGGCGAGAGCCTCGCGAAGGACATGGTGGCGGTACCGATCGGCGGTCCGCAGCGCATCGCGACCTTCGCCTCGCCGGGCTACGTCGCGCGGCACGGCCTGCCACGCACGCCCGCGGACCTGCTCGATCATCGATGCGTGTCCATCCGCCTAGCGAACGAACGCAGCGTGATGCTCTGGGACTTCGAGCAGGACGGCCGTATCGTCGAGGTCGAGACCACACCCGCCCTCATCAGCAACGATGGCGATGTGCTGCTCAGCGCGGCGCGGGCCGGTGTCGGCATCGGCTGCCATTTCGAGCCACTGGTGCGGGAAGACCTCGACGCGGGCCGTCTGGTCCCTGTGCTGGAAGACTACTGGCCCACGTTCGAGGCGTTCCATGTGTACTATCCCAGTCGAATGCACATGCCGCGGAAGCTGCGCGTCTTCATCGACTTTCTGCGCGAACGCCACGCGCCCGACGCCATCCAGGGAGCCATGCCATGACCGCCGATTATCACCAGGCCCTGATCGAGGCCTATATCGATGCCTACAACCGCTTCGATGTCGAAGGCATGCTGGTGACCCTCACCGATGACGTGCGCTTCGAGCACCATGCGGCGGGTGAGCTGGCCGTGGCGACGGATGGCAAAGCCGACTTCGAAAAGCTCGCCCGCGTCGGCGCCGCCCTGTTCGCCTCGCGGGCGCAGACTCTGGTCGAGCTACGCGACGAGGGCGAGGTCGTGGTGGCGACGATCGATTTCCACGGCGAGATCGCCGAGGACATCCCCGACGGGCCGGGCGCGGGCACCATCATCGAGATGCAGGGCACCTCGGAATTCAGCTTCCGCGACAGCAGGATTTCGCGGGTGATCGACCGCGGCTGACCGACGGCAGCGACTCAGGCGGCCAGCCTCTGCACGGCGGCGAGCAGGCTCTTGCGGTCGTACGGCTTGGGGAGGTATCCCATGGGCTCGCGAACCCATTCATGCTGCTCTTTCGCCTCGCCGGACGTGACCAGAATCGGCATGTCGCTGTGGCGCGTGGCGAGTTCCTGACCCGACACCGTGCCGGGCATGCGCACGTCGGTGAACAGCAGGTTGGCCTTGCCCGTCTTCAGCCAGGCCTCGGCTTCGTCACCGTTGCGCGCGGTGTGCACCTCGTAATCCCCCTCGAGGATCATCGCCGTGAGTTCGCGGATGGCGTCATCGTCCTCGACGAGCAGGACGACAAGCTTCGGGTCAGTGGTCATGGGACGGTACTTTTGAAGGAGTTAACAGCGAGGCAGATACCGGTTCCGACGTGAACCCGATGTCAATGAAAGTCGTCCGGTGGGTGCTATTCCATTGCGCCCGACGGGCACGCATCATATGACTTTTAAGGGGGATCACCATGACCGCACTGAGCCAGCGCACCATAGAAGCCATTCGCACGCACGAGGCCCAGCTGCTGGCCACCTGGCAGGCCAACCTCGAGACCAGTGGCGCGTCACGGGACGCCCGCATCAACCAGGTCGAGTTCGACGGCCAGACCCGCGACTTCCTCCGCCTGCTGGTCGGGGGTGCCAACGCCGGTGAGGGGAGCATCGCCAATCAGGAGTGGTCCGAAACGCGTGCCTTTCTCGAAAAGCTCTCGCGCAGCCGCGCCCAGCAGGGTTTCGATTCTCAGGCCACGGCCAGCTTCATCTTCTCGCTGAAGCGTCCCCTGTTCGACCTGCTGCAGACCGTTTATGCGTCCGAGCCGGTCGAGCTGGCACAGCAGCTCTGGGCGATTTCGGAGTTGCTCGACTCGCTCGGCATGCACACGATCCGTGCCTTCCAGAAGTCCCGCGAAGAGGTCATCGCCCGTCAGCAGGAAGAACTGCTCGAACTCTCCACCCCGGTGGTGAAGCTCTGGGAAGGCGTGCTGGCCCTGCCGATGATCGGCACGCTGGACTCGCAGCGTACGCAGGTCGTCATGGAATCGCTGCTCCAGCGTATCGTCGAGACCGGCTCGGAAATCGCCATCATCGACATTACCGGTGTGCCCACGGTGGATACGCTGGTGGCGCAGCACCTGCTCAAGACGGTCACGGCGATCCGTCTCATGGGCGCCGATGCCATCATCAGCGGCGTGCGTCCCCAGATCGCGCAGACCATCGTGCACCTGGGCCTCGACCTGCAGGGCATCGTGACCAAGGCCAACCTCGCCGATGCGCTGGCGCTGGCACTGAAGCGTTCGGGTATCACGGTCTCCAGGGCCGACTGACGCCATGGACCGCATCCCTATCCTGCGCATGGGCGAGTTCCTGCTCGTGACCATCCAGGTCGACATGCATGACCAGCTGGCGCTGACGCTGCAGGACGATCTGTCCGAGCGGATCAGCCGCACGTCGGCGCGTGGCGTCCTGATCGACATCTCCGGACTGGACATCGTCGACTCCTTCATCGGCCGCATGATCGGGACGATCTCCGGCCTGTCCAGGATCATGGATGCCGAAACCGTGCTCGTCGGTATGCAGCCGGCGGTCGCCATCACCCTCGTCGAACTCGGCCTCACGCTTCCCGGGATCAGCACGGCGCTGGACGTCGAGCGCGGCATGAAGCTGCTACGCGAACGCGTGCACGACCAATGAGCGTACTCAAGAGCGGGTCGCAGGCTGTCCGCATCGAGCAGGACGTGGTTCTGGCGCGACAGACCGCCCGTAAGCTGGCGGTCGAGTGCGGCCTGCGTCTTGTCGACCAGACCAAGCTGATCACGGCGGCCAGCGAGCTCGCTCGCAATGCCGTGATCTATGGCGGTGGCGGCGACATGGACTGGGAGATCCTGGAGGAAGAACGTCGCAAGGGCCTGCGTCTGGTCTTTCGCGACGAAGGCGCCGGCATCCCCGATCTCAAACTGGCCATGACCGATGGGTGGACCTCCGGCGGTGGCCTGGGTCTCGGCCTCACGGGCGCGAAGCGTCTGGTCGACGATTTTTCGGTGGAGAGCACGCCGGGCGTCGGCACCCGGGTGATGATCTGCAAATGGACCTGACCTTCGATGGTGGCCTGACCGACGTCGTACCGGTGGAGGAGACCAGCCAGATCGGCCAGGCGAGGCGTGTCGCACAACAGATCGCTACGCAGGCCGGTTTCGATGCCACTGACGCGGGACGGGTCGCCCTGATCGCCACGGAACTGGCCACCAACGTGCTTAAGCACGCCCGTGGTGGCGAGATTCACGTGGCCACCGTCCCCGGGATCGATACCCTGGGTGTCGAGATCATCGCGGTCGATCGCGGCCCCGGCTTCAATCTGGCCGACTGCCTGCCCGACGGTTTTTCCACGGGGGGGACACGTGGTGAGGGCCTGGGCGCGGTGAAGCGTCAGGCCGATATCATGGACATGTACGCCGACGCGCGAGGGTCGGTCGTGCTGGCGCGCATGTATCCCAAGGGCTTCACACGCGCGGACATCCGCTTTGGTGCGAGTCACCATGCCCTGCACAGCGAGCCGGTCTCCGGCGATGGCTGGGGCATGGCACTCAACGCCGACGCCGCGGAGATCGTGATGGTCGATGGGCTCGGCCACGGCGTCGCGGCGCACGAGGCCGCGCGCGCGTGCATCGACGCCTGGCGAGCGACGCCGTTCGAGGAACCCGTGAGCCTGATGGTCTTGCTGGACACGGCGATGCACGGCGGCCGTGGCGGTGCGGTGGCGGTCGCGCGGTTCGACCGCAGGAGCGAAAGCCTTCGCTACACCGGTATCGGCAATATTTCCGCCGGGCTGCATACGCTGGACGGTTCGCGCGGGCTCGCCTCGCATCCGGGCATCGTGGGCGTGCAGGCGCGTCGGGCGCAGGCGTTCGATTTCCCCGACGTGGGCGGCCGCCTGTTGATCATGCACAGCGACGGTCTGCAGTCGCGCTGGTCCCTGAAGGATTATCCCGGCCTCGGCACTCGCCACCCTGCGGTGATCGCGGCGCTCCTTCACCGGGATTTCTGTCGTGGTCGCGATGATGCAACCGTCTTTGCGATACGACTGGAGGCCACGGCATGAGCGATCCCGAAGAGATCGAACGCCTGCGCGCCGAAAATGACGCGCTGCGGGCCGAGCTGGAAGAAACCAACCAGGGTGTGCTCGCGTTGTACGCGGAGCTCGACTCCCAGGCGGAGCAGTTGCGCCAGGCCTCGGAGCTGAAAAGCCGGTTCCTGTCGTACATGAGCCACGAGTTCCGTACACCGCTCGGTTCCATCCTGAGCATGACGCGTCTGCTGGACGACGAACTCGACGGCCCACTCACGGATGAACAGCATAAGCAGCTGGGCTTCGTCAGCGGTGCGGCGCGCGAGCTCAGCGATATGGTCGACGACCTGCTCGACCTCGCGAAGATCGAGGCTGGCCGGATCACCATCTCGCCGGCATGGTTCGAACTGATGGACCTGTTCACCGCGTTGCGTGGCATGTTCCGTCCTATCGTCGATGCGACGGATGCCGACCTCATCTTCGATGCGCCCGAGGGCATGCCGAAGCTCTACACCGACGACAAGAAGCTGGCTCAGATTCTGCGCAATTTCGTCTCCAACGCGCTCAAGTTCACGCCGCGCGGGGAAGTGCGCGTCACGGCGAAAATGGAAGAGGGTAACTTCGTCCGTTTCGCCGTCAGCGACACCGGTATCGGTATCCCCGAAGACCTGCAAGGCATCCTGTTCGAGGACTTCACCCAGATCGACTCGCCGCTGCAGAAGCGCGTTCGCGGCTCCGGTCTCGGCCTGTCGCTGTGCCGTCAGTTCGCCCATCTGCTGGGCGGGGAAGTCGGCCTGGAGAGCACGCCCGGTGTCGGTTCCGTGTTCCACGTCGTGTTGCCCCTGAAGTTGCCGACGGAGGCGCTCGATGCCGCGCAATAACCGTATCCTGATCGTCGACGACAACGCCCCCACGCGCTACGCGATGCGGCGCACCGTCGAACGGCACGGCTACACCGTGCTCGAGGCAGGGACGGGGACCGAAGGTCTCGCGATGATCGCGGGCAACGACATCGCCTGCCTCGTGCTCGACGTGAACCTGCCCGACATGAGCGGTTTCGATATCGTGCGCAAGCTGCGCGATACACCCGAAACGCTGTTGCTTCCCGTCGTGCACGTGTCCGCGGCGTCGATCGAAACGGGCGACATGATCACCGGCCTGGAAAACGGCGCGGATGCGTATCTCGTGCATCCGGTCGACCCCGATGTCCTGCTGGCGACGATCCGCACGCTCGTACGCGTGCGCGACACCGAACTGGCGCTGCGCGAGTCCGAGGCCCGCTTCCGCGAGATATTCACCAGCATCGCCGCGCCCATTGCCGTCGTGGATGCCAGCCTGTCCGTCGTCGAGTCCAACGAGGCGTTCCGTCGCCTCGTCGGTGAGGCCGGCGGAACGGACCAGCTCGATGGCTGCTTCGACGTGGGCCAGGATGAGCTGCTGGCGCAGATGCGTCAGCATGTCGCCGACAAGCATCGCTGGCGCGGCGTGCTGTGCATGAAATCCCGCACGGGCATCCGCGAAACCGAGTGGCGGATGACCCCGCACCGCGACGACACCGGTCTGGTCTTCGTTGACGACGTCACCGAGCAGCGCCGGCGCGAGCGCGAGCAGCTTGAACAGATCGACACCGCGACGATGCAGCTGGCGCTGGAGATCGCCGAGCGCGAACGTACCGAGTCACAGCTGGTGCAGGCGCAGAAAATGGACGCGCTGGGCAAGCTCACCGGCGGGATCGCGCATGACTTCAACAATCTGCTGACCAGCATCATCACGGGTATCGACCTGATCAACCGCCAGGTCGAATCCGGCAAGCCGGAAGGCGTGCAACGATTCGCCGACGCCGCACTGGGGTCCGCCCGTCGTGCGGCCGCACTGACGCATCGTCTGCTTGCCTTCGCGCGTCAGCAGCCACTCAACACGCGCTCCACGGACGTCAACGAGCGCATCCTGTCGCTCGAAGACATGTTGCGCCGGACCATCGGTGAGCACGTGACGCTGGACCTGTTCCTCTCATCCACGCCGGTGATCGCCAGCGTGGATGCCAACCAGCTCGAGAACGCGGTGATCAATCTGGTGATCAACGCGCGCGATGCCATGCCCGGCGGAGGCACGGTCCGTGTGTCGACGCGACTCACTCATGTGAGCGGCGACGCCGAGCTGCCCAGCGGCGACTACGTGATGCTGACGGTCTCGGACAACGGGTCGGGTATCGAGCCGTCCATCCTGGATAAGGTCTTCGAACCTTTCTTCACCACCAAGCCGGTGGGGCAGGGTACGGGCCTGGGTCTGTCGATGATTTACGGCTTCGCGCGCCAGTCCGGCGGCCATGCGCGGATCAGCAGCGCCGTCGGGGAAGGCACGGACGTGTCCCTGCTCCTGCCGGTCGGCGAGGGCGAGGTCGTCACGCCGACGCCGCACCGCGGTCCCCTGGCGGGCGGCAACGGCGAGCGCGTCCTGATCGTCGAGGACACCGAGTCGGTGCGCATGATGGCCCTGGAGATCCTCACTGAGGCCGGCTACGTCTGTGTTGCCACGGAAGATACGGGCGAGGCACTGCGCATCCTCCGCGGAGACGACGATATCGACCTTCTTCTGACCGACATCGGCATGCCCGGCATGGACGGGCGGGAGCTCGCCGATGTCGGCCGGGCCTGGCGGCCGACGCTGCCGGTGCTGTTCATGACGGGCTATGCGGAAAGCGCCGCCGAGCGCACGGGTTTCCTCGGTCCCGGCATGGACATGATCACCAAGCCCTTCGAGATCGATGGCCTGCTGGAGCGTGTGCGAAACATGCTTGACTGAAGCGGGGTTCGTTGCCCCGCGTTCGCGCGACAACGACGGTTCGTCGACTGGAGATGCGGATGCTGAGGCGTTCAGCATCTTTTTATTCAGGAGACCTTCCATGACCGACGACTTTTCCGCGTCACGGCGTCGCATCGTCCAGACAGCGTCACTCGGTGCGGCCGCCGCCGCTTTTGCCGGCCCCACCTTTGCCGCCGTCGGTGCGACGGCTACGGGGGTGGGTGGCACACGCGGGCTGGTGGACCCCCGCGAGGGTTTTCCGAAACCACCCTTTGCGGCACAGAATCAGCCGTGGCCCGGCCTTGCCGGCAAAATGAATCCCCGACCCGATCACGGCGAAACCAGCTACAAGGGCAGCGGTCGGCTTGCCGGCCGTAAGGCGCTGATCACAGGCGGCGATTCCGGCATCGGCCGTGCCGTCGCGATCGCGTACGCTCGTGAAGGCGCCGACGTCGCCATCAGCTACCTGCCGGATGAAGAGGCGGATGCGAAAGAAGTCATCGACCTGATCCGCAAGGCGGGACGCAAGGGCGTAGCCCTTCCCGGCGACATCCGCGATGAAAACTGGTGCAAGCAGCTCGTGCAGAAAGCCGTCGATGGCCTCGGCGGCCTGGATATCCTGGTGAATAACGCGGGACGCCAGCACAGCTTCGATTCCATTCTGGACATCTCCACCGAGTATTTCGACTGGACGATGAAGACCAATCTCTACGCGTTGTTCTGGATCACCAAGGCCGCCGTGCCGCATCTGCCGCCGGGTGCCGCCATCGTCAATACGACCTCGGTCAACGCGTACAGCCCCTCGGCCAACCTGCTCGATTACGCCACCACCAAGGGCGGAATCATGATTTTCACGAAGGCGCTGGCGAAGCAGCTGATCAAGAAGGGCATCCGTGTGAACGGCGTCGCGCCGGGCCCGTTCTGGACGCCGCTGCAGGTGTCGGGCGGCCAGACCGAAGAGAATCTGAAGAAATTCGGTGCGGATACGCCCATGGGTCGTCCCGGCCAGCCTGCCGAAATCGCGCCCATCTACGTCCAGCTCGTATCGTCCGAAGCGACCTACGAAACCGGACAGATCGTGGGTGCCTCCGGTGGCGCGGGCAACCCGTAAGCCGACTGCCAAAAACGCGGATACCCCCGGACCTCCCGTTCCCCTATCATGCGCCCACGATCGACAGGCGTTTGCAGGGGAAACGGGATGTCGGAAGCAAAAGGTGGCTCGCTGCTCGGCGACCGGCGTTATGCCGCCGAGATGGACGCGCTGCAGCGATTCGGCCGGATGGAAAAAGACGCCCAGCTTGGCGATGCGCAGGCGCAATTTCGTGTGGCCAACGCTTACGTTGAGGGAACGGCGCATGTGACGCCGGACGCGAAGCGCGCGGCGCACTGGTTCCGGCGTGCCGCCGAGCAGGGGCACCAGGAGAGCCAGTGCCGGCTTGCCGCGCATTACGCCGACGGCCTGGGGGTATCGCGTGATCCGTTCGAGGCGGCCGGCTGGTACCGCCGCGCGGCGGAGGCCGGCTTCGCCGACGCCCAGTGCGCGCTGGGTTCCCTGTATGCGCGCGGGCAGGGTGTGAACGTCGACCGGGCGGAATCCCTCCGCTGGTGGGGGCTTGCCGCCGACCAGGGCCATGTCCAGGCCTGTGTGAATCTTGGCGTGTCCCATTACTTTGGCCGCGGCGTGCCGCGCGACGCCGAACTCGCCTTCACGTACTACAGCAAGGCCGTCGAACGCGGCCAGCCCGGCGCGGTCGGCTACGCGGATGCGCTGTGCAGCGTCGCCCACATGCTCCGCGACGGCATCGGCGTGGCGCGCGACCCGGTCATGGGCGCACGCCAGTACCGCCGTGCGGCTGAACTGGGCAGTGCCAATGCGCAGTTCGAGCTCGGCAAGATCTACCTCGAGACCAGCGATCTGGACAGCGATCGTGAACAGGCGCGTCTGTGGCTGGGTAAGGCGGCGGAGCAGGGCGATGGCGAAGCCAGGCGTCTGCTCGATGAGCTGATCGCCTCCGACGATCGCCGTGCGGTCGTGCAGGACGCGGGCGGCCCGCGGCCGGCATCGGCAGGTTCACACGATGCAGCGTCGCAGTTCCTGCTCGGCCAGCGACTGGCGGCGGGCGACGGTGTGGCACGCAACGATACGGAAGCGGTGCGCTGGCTGACGCTCGCGGCGGAGCGCGGTCACACGGGCGCGCAGTTCGCGTTGGCCCGCATGGTCGAGGGAGGGCGCGGCGTCGAGCGCAATCCGGACGAGATGGTACGGTTGTACCGGTCGGCGGCGAACGCGGGCCACGCGGATGCCCAGTTCGAGCTCGGGGTACTTCACGAGCACGGCGACGCCGTGCCCGCCAACCTGGCCATCGCCCGGGCGTGGTATCGCAAGGCGGCGGCCCGCGGTCACCTCAAGGCGCTGCGTAAACTGGAAAAACGGCAGTGGTGGCAGTTCTGGTGACCGGCGTCGGGTGAAAGGCCTGGGCGTCTATTTTCCGCGTCCATGACTTCCGGCGCTTCTCCCCGCACTGACACGCGCCCACCATCGGCGGACCGAATCCAGGGTCTCCCCCGCATGCGCACTCCCCTCGTCAGCGCGATCGCCTTCGCGCTCGCCGGTCTCTCCGTCGTCGTCGCGGCCGCCCCAGCCGCCGACAGCAGCCATCTCGCCACCACCCAGCTGCCCCGCAGCGTGCGCCCGTCGCACTACGATGTAGCCGTGGTGCCGCATGCCGACAAGCTCGCCTTCGACGGCAAGGTCGCCATCACGGTCGACGTGCTCGAGCCCACCACGTCGATCACGCTCAACGCGGTGGACATGGCGTTCGCCAACGTCACCCTGGCGCCGGTCAAGGGCAAGGTGACGTTCGCCGCGCCGAAGGTCGCCATCAATGCCGATGCGCAGACCGCGACCTTCACCTTCGATCACGCCGTACCGGCCGGCAGCTATACGCTGTCGATGGATTACACGGGAAAGATCGGTACGCAGCCCAACGGTCTCTTCGCGATCGATTACGACACCCGGACGTCGGGCAAGAAGCGCGCGCTCTACACGCAGTTCGAGAACTCCGATGCCCGTCGCTTCATTCCTTCGTGGGATGAGCCGGCGTACAAGGCCACCTTTACGCTCACGGCCACGGTGCCGTCGGCCGACATGGCGGTCAACAACATGCCGGTCGCCACGAGCAAAGACGTCGGCAACGGCCTGCAGAAGGTGACCTTCGCGCAGACGCCGAAAATGTCGACGTACCTGCTGTTCTTCGGAGTGGGCGAGTTCGATCGCGCCACCACGATGAGCGACGGTGTCGAGATCGGTGTGATCACGCAGAAAGGCCTGACCTCGCAGGCGCAGTTCACGCTCGACTCGGCCAAGGCCGTTCTGCACGAATACAACGGGTATTTCGGCGTGCCGTATCCGCTGCCGAAGCTCGACAATATCGCGTCGCCGGGTCAGAGCCAGTTCTTCGGGGCGATGGAGAACTGGGGTGCGATCTACACGTTCGAGTATGCGCTGCTGCTCGACCCGTCGATCTCCACGCAGGCCGACAAGGAAGAAGTGTTCAACACGGCCGCTCACGAGATGGCTCACCAGTGGTTCGGCGATCTCGTCACGATGAACTGGTGGGACGACCTGTGGCTCAACGAAGGCTTCGCGTCGTGGATGGCGTCGCGTACCACGGAGCGTCTGCACCCGGAGTGGCACACGAACCTCGACGCCATTTCGATCCGCGAACAGGCGATGGGCCGCGATGCGATCGCCACCACGCATCCGGTCGTGCAGAAGATCGACACGGTCGAACAGGCCAGTCAGGCCTTCGATTCGATCACGTATTCCAAGGGTGAATCGGTGATTCGCATGCTCGAAGCCTACGTCGGTGCCGACACGTGGCAGAAGGGCGTGCAGTCCTATATCAAGGCACATGCGTACCAGAACACGGTGTCGGATGACCTCTGGAAAGAGATCGACGCCGCGGCCGGCAAGCCGGTCAGCACGATCGCGCATGACTTCACGTTGCAACCGGGTATTCCGCTCGTGCGTGTCGAGTCCGTATCGTGCGCCGCGGGTTCGACCACGCTCAAACTCTCGCAGGGCGAGTTCACCCGTGACCGGCCCGACAAGAAGCCGCTGCTCTGGCATGTGCCTGTGATCGCGAAGACCGTCGGCGGCGCACCGTCCACGACCTTGCTCGAGAACGGTTCGGGCTCCGTCACGGTCGCCGGTTGCGGTCCGGTCCTGGTCAATGCGGGTCAGACCGCTTACTTCCGTACCTTGTATGCACCGGCGCAGTTCACGGCCCTGAAGAACGCGTTTACGAAGCTGGATCCCATCGACCAGCTGGGCATCACCTCCGATGTGTGGGCACTCGGCATGGCTGGCCTTCAGCCAGCGTCCGACGTGCTCGACCTGATCAAGGCGACGCCGCTGGATGCCTCGCCCTTCCTCTGGGACGACATCGCCACCGACTTCACCTCGCTGGACAGCTACTTCAAGAACAACGCCAGGGGCCGTGCCGCCCTGCGCAGGTTCGCCAGCGCGCGGCTCTCGCCCAAGCTGGCTCAGGTCGGCTGGGAGGCGAAGGCGGGTGAAGAGGCGCCCGTCGCCAACCTCCGCGCTCACCTGATCGGCAGCCTGGGCAACCTGGGCGATGCGAAGGTGATCGCCGAGGCGCGCCGTCGCTACGAGACGAACGAGATCCCGCCCGAGTTGCGCAAGACCATCCTTGCCGTGGTCGCGACCAACGCGGACGCCGCGACGTGGGACAAGCTGCACGAACAGGCGAAGGCGGAGAAATCCCCGCTGGTGAAAGATCGCCTGTATGGCCTGCTGGCCGACCCCGTCGACGACGCGCTGGCGCAGCGCGCGCTCGACCTCGCCCTCACCGGCGAAGCCGGTCAGACCAACAGCGCGGCACTCATCTCCGGCGTCTCGCGTCGGCATCCGGAACTCGCGTTCGACTTCGCCGTGGCGCACAAGGATGCCGTGGACAAGCTCGTCGATTCCACGTCGGCAACGCGTTTCTACCCGATGCTGACCGCTGGCTCGTCCGACCTCGCTCTGGCCGACAGGATCAAGGCGTTCGCGGACAAGAGCATCGCCGCCAGCTCGCGCCGCGACACCGACACGGCGATCGCCGGTGTCCGTTATCGCAATCAGGTACTGACGCAGCGCATCCCGGCCGTGGAAGCGTGGCTCAAGAAAAACGGTTGATCCTCAGCTGAGGGGCGGACCCGCCGGTCGAGAGACCGGCGGGTTTTTTTGTGTTCCGGATAGGAGCATTTTGGCCATCCGACAATGACCGTCGGTTGTATGACAAGCATATACGTGGATACCCACGCCTCACCGCGACGTTGACGGCTGAGCAGCCACGAGCGAGGTCGTTAGGGTGGAGAAGCGTGCCCGTGATGGGTAAACTTCAGGAACTCTCTAAGGATGAATGTCCTCAAGCGAAGGGACTTCGCACGTTGGCAAAGGCGTCATCATCTCGACGACGCAGCTCTGTGTCAGGCCATCGGCGAAATGGAGCGCGGCTTGGTGGACGCCGATCTGGGCGGCGCGCTTTATAAAAAGCGTATCGCTCGCGAAGGTGGTGGAAAGCGTGGTGGCTACCGCACGCTGTTGGCAGCACAGATGGGTTCGCGATACGTTTTCCTGCATGGCTTCCTGAAGAGCGATGTGCCGAACGTCACGTCTTCGGAGAAGAGAGCGCTTCAGTGTCTCGGTTACACCGTTTTATCCATGTCGACGAAAGCGGTCGCGCAGGCTCTTAAGGAAGGTTCACTACTGGAGGTTGGCTGTGACAAGCAAGATCATCGAATCCGCACGTAAAGACATGCTGGCCTTCCATAAGGCTGGTCTTATTGACGATGTAAGGATGCGAGAGTTCGAGGCGATTTGCGCGGCATCCGCACGCGAGATTCCTTCGGACGACAACATCCTTTCGGATGAGTACCTAGGGGCTTCTCTGCAGCAAGCCTAAGCCGCGCAGGCGGCCATCAACGCATCCCGAAAACACGGCGCATCCACCAGCCGTGCCGCCAGCGTTCCCTTGAACGCATCCCCGGTGCCACAGGTCGGCACGCGGTAAAGATCCGCCTGATCGCCATAACGATCGCTGCCGTGCGACACCAGGCAGCTCTTGTCCAGCGACACCACCACGGTGCCCGCGCAAAGGCGTCGGGCGAGGGCGTTGATCGTCGTGTCGTCCATGCCGGTCACCGCACTCGCGGTGATGTCGATCGACAGAAACCGTCCGCAGCACCGCGCGAATTCATGCAGGCTCAGCAGAAGGATATCGGTGCTGGCGAACTCGCGTACCGACAGACCCGGCGGCAGCGGGCCCGGATCGAGAATACGGATGAGCCGGTGCGCGCCCGCGAGGTCCAGCGTCGCGGCAATGGTGTCGATATTGGCTTCGGTCGAAGCCAGGAGGATCTTCGCGCCTTCGAACAGATCCTTCTGCGCCGCGACGAACGCCATCGACAGATGGTCATTGGCGCCCGACGACAGCGCGGACAAGGTCTGGCCTTTCGCATCGACAATGAGGGCCGTACGCCCGGTGCGCACACCGGTCGTCGACTGCCAGCGCGCATCGACCAGCGGCGGAAGCCCCGAGGGATCGATGACGTCGTCACCAATGGCGGCGATCAGTCCCGTCGACACACCGGCCTGCGACGCGGCGACCGCCTGGTGAAAGGCCTTGCCGCCCGGACGACGCTCGAAGCTGTCGGCATAGGCAGGCTCGCCAGAGCGGGGAAGGGCTGGCGTCTGCCAGCGCTCTTCCTCGCTGTAACCGCCGACAACGAGCAAGCGTACCGACGACACGCCTCAGAATCGCTCGAGCACGCCGGCGATGGTCGCCGTCATGAACGTGGCGATGGAACCACCCAGCACGGCGCGCAGGCCGAGGCGGGCAAGGTCGCCGCGACGGTTCGGGGCGAGGCCACCGATGCCGCCGATCTGAATGGCGATGGACGAGAAGTTGGCGAAACCGCAGAGCGCGTACGTCGCGATGAGGCGGCTCTCCGGCAGCAGGTCCGGCAGATGCTTCGCCAGATCCGCATAGGCCACGAATTCGTTGATGACCACCTTCTGGCCGATGAAGCTGCCGACCAGGGTCGCGTCCTGCCAAGGCACGCCGATCAGCCAGGCGACCGGGGAGAGCACCCAGCCGAAGATGGTCTCGAGGCTGAGCTTGATCTCGTGGCCGCTGTGAACGGTCAGCCAGGTGTTGAGGCTGTGGTCGCCGCCGACCGTGCCGAGCCACTGCACCGGGCCGTTGACCAGGGCGATCAGGGCGATGAAGGCGAGCAGCATGGCGCCGACGTTCATGGCCAGCTTGAGGCCGTCGCCCGCGCCGGTGGCCGCCGCGTCGATGACGTTCGCGGTGGTTTTCTCGACGTCGATCTTGACCGTGCCGCGGGTGAGCGGCTCCTGGGTCTCGGGGACCAGGATCTTGGCCAGCACCATGGTGGCCGGGGCGGCCATCACGCTGGCGGTCAGCAGATGCTTCGCATAGAACATGCGCTGCGCCGGATCGTCGCCGCCGAGCATCGCCACGTAGGCGGCCATGACGGAGCCGGCGATGTGCGCCATGCCGCCGATCATGACGGTCATCAGCTCCGCCTGGGTCATCCGCTCGATGTACGGCTTGATGGTCAGCGGGGCTTCGGTCTGGCCGATGAACACGCTGGCGCAGACGCTGGTGGTCTCGGCGCCGGACACGCGCATCACCTTGGTGATCACCCAGGCCATGCCCTTGACGATCTGCTGCATCACGCCGATGTGGTACAGGATGCCGGTGAGGGCGGCGAAGAAGACGATGGTGGGCAGCACCTTGACGGCGAAGATCACGCCGAACTTTGAGCTGTCCAGCAGGCTGCCGAAGATGAAGCGCGAGCCGACGTCGACGTAATCCAGCAGATGCACGAAGCCCGTGGCGATCGCGTCGAACACGTCGCGACCCAGCGGCACCTTGAGCACGATGGCGGCGAAGGCGATCTGCAGGGCGACGCCGGTGGCGACCAGCTTCCAGTCGACCACACGCTTGTTATTCGAAAAGCAGAAAGCGATGCCGATGAGCACCGCCAACCCGAACAGGCCAAACAAAACGTGGCCGAACAGACCCAGCATCGCGACTTACCCCTATGAAGGCCGGGGGTAGCCCCGTGACCGCTTGTAAAAACGCGAGGTTACGGGAGGTGGTCTCGTGGGGCAAGGTACAGTGCGAAATTGGGGTGAAGACGGGTAATCTCGGAGGCATGAATCTGTTTCTCACCATAGCGATCGTGCAGATCGTCGCCCTGATCACGCCGGGGCCCGATTTTTTCTTCGTCTCCCAGCTCGCCGCCAGTCGTTCGCGGCGTGAGGCCTTTGCCGGTGTGATCGGCATCGCCCTTGGGGTGGCGGTGTGGGCCGCGCTGGCCTTGCTCGGCCTGCAGCTGCTCCTGCACCGGCTGGCGTGGCTGGAACGGGGAATCGCCATTCTCGGCGGCGCTTATCTGTGCTGGATGGGACTGCAAATGCTGCGCGCGTCGTGGAAGGCACCCTCCGACGCCGCCGTGCCCGTGGTCGATGTCCGTGGCTCCAGCCCCGGGCGGGCCCTGATGCGCGGCCTGGCGACCAATCTGGCCAACCCCAAGGCGGCTGTGTACTTCGCGTCGATCTTCTCCGCCTTCGTGGGCGATGGCATGAGTGGCGCGGCGCGGTGGGGCCTATGGGCGATGGTGACGGCCGAGACCGTGCTGTGGTTCGGGCTGGTGGCGGCGATCTTCGCGATGCCCGCCATGCGCCGGGCCTACGTGCGGGCCGGCCGCTGGATCGACGGCGGTGCGGGCGCGATCTTCACCGCCTTCGGCCTGCACCTGGTCTGGGCGGGCGTCAGGCGCTGACGACTCAGGACGGACGTTCCAGGTTTTTGATCACCTGAGCCAGGCTTTCGGCCAGGACAGCCAGATCCGGATGACCGACGCCCTCCAGCGCCGTGCGGGCGAGGTCGGCGATCAGCGCACGAACCCGCTCCGCCATGCGCTTGCCCGCCACCGTCAGCACGATGTTGACCAGCCGGCGGTCGGCCTCGTTGCGGTCGCGCCGCAGCAGGCCGCGCTCGATGCAGGCGTCCACGGCATGGGTGACGGTACTGGCGTTGACCCCGCAGGCGCCCGCCAGTTCGGTGGAGATCATGCTGCCGCGCGTGGCCATCAACAGCAGCATGTCGCTCTGCAATGCCGTGATGCCGAACTCGCGCTGGGCGCGCCGGCCCACGGCGTCGCGAAGCCGGGAGCCGGCCAGCATCAGGCGCCGCCCCAGATCCACGGCGGTGGGCGTGTCGTTGCGGCCGCTCATGGGCGGATGGATCGCACGGTCATGATGAAGTGTCCTGCCTTCTGCCCGGCGCAAGGATACTCATGGAATGACGCCATGGATTGACTGAAACCGCATGTGTTTGTCGATTCCGTCCGGCGGCGGCGCGGACTCAGTCGACGTTCCGGCGCCACGCGCCCGGTGGCATGCCTACCGTCCTGGTAAACACCCGGGTGAAGTGGCTCTGCTCGGCGAAGCCACAGGCCAGGGCGATGTCGGCCAGCGACATGGCGGTCGCCCGGAGCAACTCCCGCGCGCGGTCGATCCGGCGGTCCAGCAGCCAGCGATGCGGCGGCTTGCCCAGGCTCCGGCGGAAGGCGCGCGAAAAATGATTGACCGAAAGCCCGCAGGCGTCGGCGACGGCGGACACCGGGAACGACTGGTCGAGGCGCTCTTCCATGAAGGCGGTGGCGCGTCGTTCCTGCCAGCCGGCCAGGCCGCCGCGCGCGGCGCCCGCTTCGGCTCGCGGGCCGGCGCAGGGCAGAATGGCGCGCAACGCCAGGGCGACATGCGCCAGCAGAGGAGCGTTCGGCGCCTCGGCACGGAGCCCGTCGAACAGCACCTGCGCGAGCGTGCGCACCGCGGGCGGGTGACCGTGGGGGATCACTCCATCGGTCTGGCAGCGGAACAGGATCGCTCCCCCGTTTTCGGTATCGGCCGGGCGGGTGGGGCGGTAGATGAGCAGCAGATCGTCATCCTGCCCGTCGACGGCGTCGATATGGATCTCGGTCAGCTGGTCGCGGTTGCGAAGATCGTCGACGCGTCCGTGTGCCGCCGACGCGCCACGATGTTCGAGGGCAGCCGAACGGCGCACCGGATCCACGATGATCGTGGCGGTACGTGGACGACAGCTGGCGGTGACAGATTCGGCGCGGTACATGGCCGATCCCCTTCGATATCGGATGGCCACCCAAGGATTGCGCACGCAAGGACCGCCTCCCTACCCCCATTAGAGGTAGCCCTTCATTTTTCATAAGCGCGCCGGTGATTTTCAGACGCCGTCGACTTCCTTGCGCTTGAGGATGTAGCCCAGTCCGCCCTCGCGGAACCACCGGTAACCGTATGGCTCGAGCAGGATCCGATGGCGGCCGTTCGGGTCCTGCTCGCTGTGATCGTCCGACAGCAGGTTGGTCAGGCGATCGTCCAGCGGGAACACCGCCTCGCACGGCGCGTCCGACATGTTGTGCAGGAACACCACGCTGTTGCCCCGCCATGTGTAACGGATCATCAGGATCGCGTCGTCATCCAGCGGCATGACCTCGAAGTCACCCCACGACACCTCCAGCACCTCCTTGCGCATGCGGATGACGCGTTCCATCCAGTTGAGCAGGGAGCCGGGGTCACGGCGCTGCTCGGCGACATTGACGTGCGGGTAGCCGAAGGGCCCGTCGCTGATGACCTTGCCGACGGCACGCTTCGCGTCGGTGAACCCGGCAAGCCGTTCCGTCGACCATTGCATCGGCGTGCGCGCGCACTCGCGCTCGGGCAACGAAAGATCGTCGCCCATGCCGATCTCGTCGCCATAGCGGATGACCGGCGTGCCGGGGAGCGTGAGCATCAGCGAGTAAGCGAGCTCGAGCCGGCGACGGTCGTTGCGCAGCATCGGCGCCAGGCGTCGGCGGATGCCGCGGTCATAAAGCTGCATGTCCTTGTCGGGACCGAACTCGGCGAAGACCCGCGCCTGCTGCGCCTTCGTCAACCGGCCCAGATCGAGCTCGTCGTGATTGCGCAGGAACAGCGCCCACTGACCGGTCGACGGTCGTGGTTTGGTTTTTTCCAGCGCCTTGACCAGGGGGCGCACATCCGCCGCCGCCAGCGCATAAAACAGATTCTGGTTGACCTGGAAGTTGAACATCATCTGCAGACGGTCGCCGTCGTCGCCGAAATACTCCAGGTCGTCCTTGGGCAGCACGTTGGCTTCGGCAAGGATGATGGCGTCGCCCTGCCGCCACTGCAGCAGTTCGCGGAAGGAACGCAGCATGTCGAACTGCTCCTTCGGCTTCTTGACGTCGGCGCCTTTGGTGGCGATGACGAAGGGCACCGCGTCCATCCGGAAGCCCGACACACCCAGCTGCGTCCAGAAGCCCATGATCTTGAGGATCTCGGCCTGCACATACGGGTTGGCGGTGTTGAGGTCGGGCTGGAAATCGTAGAAGCGGTGGAAGTACCAGGCCTTCGCGCGCTTGTCATAGGTCCAGGTGCTCTTCTGCACTCCCGGGAAGACCATGCCCTCATCCGCGGTGGCCGGCTTCGTCTTCGACCAGACATACCAGTCGCGGTACTTCGACGAGGGGTCGCGGCAGGCCTCGCGAAACCACGGGTGTTTGTCCGAGGTGTGGTTCACCACGAGATCGATCAGCACGCGCATGCCGCGTTGCCGCGCCGCATGGGTGAACTCGACGAAGTCACCCAGCGTGCCGTAGCGCGGATCCACGTTGTAATAGTCGGCGATGTCGTAACCGCCGTCGCGCAACGGCGAGGTCTGGAAGGGCATCAGCCAGACGGCGGTGACGCCCAGCCCCTGCAGGTAATCCAGTCGCCGGCTCAGACCCTGAAAGTCGCCGATGCCGTCGCCGTTGGAGTCCTGGAAACTGCCCACGGACAGGCAGTAGATCACGGCGTTTTTGTACCAGAGGTCGTTGATCATGACGGCACTCGCGGCTTCGGGTTCGCGAGAGCGTACGGGGGGACGTGTGAAGGCGTTTCCTACACAACGGATTGGCGAGGCTCAGCCATCGCCGACAGCCAGCCTGCTGGCGGCGCTCCCGCCCCGCTGGGGGCAACCCTGTTGGCGACGCTCCGAGGAAACCGCATGCCCGATCGTTCATGGTGGCGCAACGGCGTCATCTACCAGGTGTATCCCCGCTCGTTCGCCGATGCCAACGGCGACGGCATCGGCGATCTCGACGGCCTCCGCGGCAAACTCCCTTATCTTGCCGACCTCGGTATCGATGCCATCTGGATCTCGCCGATGTATCCCTCGCCCATGGCCGATTTCGGCTACGACGTGAGTGATTACCGCGGCGTGGACCCGCTGTTCGGCGACATCGAACGGATGGATGCGGTCATCGCCGACGCCCATGCGCTGGGCCTGAAGATCATCCTCGATTTCGTACCCAATCACAGCTCGGATGAGCATCCCTGGTTTCGTGAAAGCCGGCGTTCGCGCGACAGCGCGTTCCGTGACTGGTATCTCTGGCGCGACCCCGCGCCCGACGGCGGTCCACCGAACAACTGGCTGTCGAACTTCGGCGGCAGTGCGTGGACCTTCGATGAAGGCACGGGCCAGTACTACCTGCATCTCTTCCTCGACAAGCAGCCCGATCTCAACTGGCGACACCCCGCGCTGCGCGAGGCCATGTTCGAGTCGATGCGGTTCTGGTTGCGGCGTGGTGTGGACGGCTTCCGCGTCGACGTGCTTTACCACGTGATGAAGGACGCCGAATTCCGCGACAATCCTCTCAATCCGGCCTACCGCGACGGTATCGATTCCGAGGCCAACCGTTTTCTGCCGACCCATATCGCGGACCTGCCCGAAACGATGGACGTGGTCGCGGCGATGCGCGCCGTCGTCGATGAGTTTCCCGACCGCGTACTGATCGGCGAGTTGTACCTTCCGCTGGAACGCATCGTCGCCTACTACGGCGACCGGTTGCAGGGCGCGAATCTGCCCTTCAATTTTCTGCTGATCGGCGCCGCGTGGGACGCGCGTACCATCGGATCGCTGGTGGAGCGTTACGAAGCGGCCCTGCCTCCCGGTGGCTGGCCGAACTGGGTGCTCGGCAATCACGATAAGCCGCGTATCGCTTCGCGCGTCGGCGACGCGCAGGCGCGTGTCGCGGCGATGCTCCTTCTGACGCTGCGCGGTACCCCGACGCTCTATTACGGCGACGAGATCGGTATGCGTGACGTAGCCATTCCGCGCGCCGAGGTCCGTGATCCGTTCGAGATCAATGAGCCGGACAAGGGGCTTGGCCGGGACCCGCAGCGGACCCCGATGCGCTGGACGCCGGCACCCGGGGCGGGTTTTTCCGACGGCACACCATGGCTTCGGCTCGGCGACGACGTCGCAAGCCGCAATGTGGAAACCGAGGCTGCCGATCCCTCGTCGATCTGGTCGTTGTATCGATCGCTGCTGTGGATGCGACGTGCCTCACGCGCATTGAGCATCGGCAGTGTCCGCATTCTCGGTGTCAGCGATCAGGCGCTGGCGTATGAACGAGTGGATGGCGACGAGAGCATCGTGGTGTGCCTGAACTTCACGGAGGTTCCAGCCGTTCTCCCGATCGACGAGCCCGCCGGCCGCGCCGTGCTGTCGACCCATGGCGATATCCGGCAAGGTCCGTTGCGTCCCTCGGAGGGGCGTATCTACCTTTCGTGACCGAAGGGGCGCCGCGGTCCATACGGGCAGTGCGCGTCACATCACCCAGCGCAGGATCGCCGCGACGATGGCTATCAGAGCGGCGACCACGACCACATGTCGCAGGTACGCGCCGCCCGACACGCCACCGTCGTAACTGGCGTCGTCGAATTCATGCGATGCGTCGTGCGGGTGTCGCACGAAGGGGAGGCGGAAGCGTCGTTTTCGGGCCATGCGGCATCTTAGCCGTTACCGACCCGGGAGGTGTTCTTCAGTTCCTCGAGAATCTCCGGGCCGCGTACGTCGATATGGTCGAGATTGTTGACGTAGAAGCGGACGAACGGTTTTTCGGCATCCTTCGGCATCCAGGGCTTCGCCCAGACGAAGACCACGCAATAGCCATCGGCCTCGGCGATGAGCTTGTCCAGGCGCGCCCGAAGCAGCTTGCGCACAGGATAGGCGTCGATGTCCTTCGCGGTGAGCGTGATGGTCGGGCGCAGTTCCTGGTCGCCGTGCCGGAAGGGGCGCGAGAAGCGGAGGTAGTACCCGCCTTCCCGGGTGGCCCGCAGCGATGCGGTGCCCCACCAGACCGCACGGGTTCCGGTCAGCTCGGCGGCTTTCTGGCGAAAGACGTTGCGGAACAGCGCCTCGTAGGTGGTGGTCTCTCCACCGATCTCCACTTCGGCCTCGGCGAGGTCTTTGTCGCGACGGTGCTCGAGGAATTTCTGGACGAGCGAGGAGAGTCGGTAGTAGTGGCTGGGGCGGGGTGTGACGCCGGGGCGTGGGCCACGGGGCGTCGCGTTCGCTGCCGCGGGATCGCCGGCGGGGCTGGCTCCTGCACGGGCCGGGGCGCTTTCCGCGGATGGGGCGGTAACGGCGGGGAGGCGGCGGAAATGATCGGCGGGGCGTTCGGCCTCGAAGATGTCGGGGCGCTTTTCTTTGTTCGTCTCGTTCGCCGGGTGGGCGACTTCGCAGCTCGCCGCGTGGTCTTCGATGCGACGTGAGCGGAAATAGGGGCGAATGCGCAGGTTCTGCTCGGCTTTGTCGAGGCAGGCGCAGATCAGCTGGGCCGTGCAGGCGTGGCCCACGCAGAAAAAGGTGGGCGCGTCGCCGAGCAGGTCGGCCCAGTAGAGCTCGTAGGCGCGCTCGGCGGTCAGTGGCTCGTGGCGGCTGGGGGTGGTCGCTTCTTCGATCGACACGGTGGTGGTCCGGCGTCCCTGGTTGGCCCACTTTAGCGCGAGGTGGTTCCGCCAGCCTCCTAAAACGCCCCGAACCCGTGCGGTGCTTCAAGGCCAAGATCCCGCCGCACACCCCGCAGAAACGCGAGCACCTCCTCATACCTTCCGGAAGCGACCAGCGCTTCGGCGGTCTCACGACCCAGCACACCGATCGGGTCCTCGCGATACCACGCGATCCGGGCATCTTCGTCGGGCTCGAGCCGGGCCGCTTCACGCAGCACCTGCCAGGCGTGGGATTTGCGCGCGGGGCCCGGCGCGGAGCGGATATCGACAATGCGTGCGTACGACATGCGACTAACCTCGATGCGTTGGCGGGACGTCGCCGATACGCGGCGTAAACGCCAGCGTGCCTACCTTGTCATTCCCGATGCTTTCAAAAGAGGAGATCCACCGTGGCGAAGGTCCTCGTTCTTTATTACTCCACGTACGGTCATATCGAAAAAATGGCCAACGCGGTGGCCGAAGGCGCCCGTGAAGCCGGTGCCCATGTCGATATCAAGCGCGTGCCGGAAACCGTGCCCGAAGACGTGGCCCGCAACGCCCATTTCAAGCTCGACCAGCCCGCGCCCATCGCCCGCGTGGATGAGCTGGAGTCGTACGACGCCATCATCGTCGGCACGGGTACCCGGTACGGCCGGATCACCTCGCAGATGGCCGCGTTCCTCGATCAGACCGGCCCGCTCTGGGCACGTGGCGCGCTCAACGGCAAAGTCGGCGGCGCGTTCGCGTCCACGGCGTCCCAGCATGGCGGTCAGGAAACGACCTTGTTCTCGATCATCACCAATCTGTTGCACCTGGGCATGATTCCCGTGGGCCTTCCCTACAGTTTCCAGGGCCAGCTGAAGCTGGACGAGGTGACCGGCGGCAGTCCCTACGGCGCTACGACCCTCGCCGCGAGCGACGGTTCCCGTCAGCCGAGCGAAAACGAACTGGCCGGCGCACGTTTCCAGGGCAAGCACATCGCCGAAGTGGCCGCAAAACTTTTCGGCTGAGGCTCAGGCTTCCTGCCAGCGCGACCGCCGCCAGTGGCTCGGGCTTTGCCCGACCAGGCGGCGGAACAGGTTGCACAGATGCGCCTGGTCGGAGAGACCGCAGGCCAGCGCGATCTGGCTGAGCGGCTCGCGGGTCTGCAGCATCAGGCTCTGCGCCCGTTCGACGCGGCGACGCATGATGTACGCATGCGGCGGATCGCCAAAGGTGTCCTTGAAGGCGCGACAGAAATAACTGCTCGACAGACCGGCGATGCCCGCGAGCTGATCGATGGTGATCGGGAAGCCGAGATTGTCGTTCACATGGGCGGAGACGCGTCTTGCCTGCCACGGTGCCAGGCCCGCACCGACGCGGCGACGAACCACCGGGTCCGCCGGCACGGTCCGAGTGGCCGGACGGGCTTTCTCCTCGCGTTCCAGAAGGGCCGCCACCTGGGCGACGCAGGCACGGGTCGTGGCCAGATCGGTTTCGACGGCGGTCAGGGCCTGCTCGAGCAGGTGGGCGACGGACGGATCGACGGCGCGGAGGCTGGCGGTCCCGGCGAAGGCTTCGGTCTCAAATCGCATCGTAGGCTCCATGTCGAACGTGGCATGGGCCATTCGCCCACCCTGACAGCCTAGGCGCGAAGTGGGGGTCGACAGAATTCTACATTCGGTCGTACGGTCCCATACCAAAGGGTTAACCGATCGACACGTGCGCTTTCTTGTAGCGGTTGTGCCGTAACGGTCAAAAACCATCACCGGCGTGCAAGACGTCCTGACCCCGTTCGGACACGATCGCGGCCGAATCTGTCTACGTCGCCAGGCCAGAACCCGAGCCCATGTCCCTGAACAGGCCTTTGCACAGTCGTGCCTACGCCACCGTCGCGCAGCCGCGCAGGGGCGCGGCCGCGCTGCTGGTAGTCGCGGGAGCGGCGCTGGCCCTGTGCGTCTTCCTCGTCGACAGCTTCACTTCGCTGCAGGGGGCCGTCGCGGTCGTGTACCTCGTGGTGGTGCTGATCATGGCCGCCACGGGCAGTCGTCGCGCCATCATCGGCTCGGCGGTGGCATGCATGCTCCTGACCACGCTGGCCTTCCTGCGTGTGCATGGGGTGCCGACGCTGGAACCGGCCATGCGCTGCGCCGTCAGCCTCGCCGCCATCGCGACAACGGCCGTGCTGGCCCTGCGCAACCGCGAACGCATGGTGACGATCGCGGGACAGGCGCGCCTGATCGAGCTGACCCACGATTCCATCTTCGTCCGTGACATGGACGACGTGATCGTGCTCTGGAATGCGGGTGCCGAGCAGCTCTACGGCTGGACGGCGAACGAGGCACTGGGACGACGGGCCAGCGAACTGCTGGCCACCGCCTTCGCCGGCGATCGCGTCAAGGCCGACGCTGCGCTGTTCCGGGATGGTCGCTGGGAGGGTGAGCTGATTCAGGAGCATCGCGAGGGCCGTGTGGTCATCGTCTCCGTACGCTGTGCCCTGCTGCGCGACGAGCGCGGTGCGCCGCGGATGATCCTCGAGGCGGGCACCGACGTGACCGCACGCCGGGCCGCGGATGCGGCGCTGGTGGACAGTGAACGTCGCTACCGGGGCATCTTCGACACCGCCCGCTTTTCACTCTGGGAAGAGGATTACACCCTGGTAGTGGAGCGTCTCGCCGAACTGCGCGAGCAGGGCGTGGTCGAGCTGGCCTCCTACCTGGAGGCCCATCCGGAATTCATCCGGGAAGCCGCCGGTCTGGTGCGCGTCACCGATATCAACGAGGCGACGCTGCGCATGCTGGGTGCGCATAGCCGCGACCAGCTGATCGGTCCGCTCGACCGGTTTCTGCCCGCTACCGATCGCACGTTCGGTCAGGTCCTGCTCACCGTCCTGGAGGGCAATGGACTGGCCGAAGGCGAAACGCACATGGTCAACCTCAAGGGCGAGCGCCTGACGGTGCTCTTCGCCCTGAGCATGCCGCTCGGTACCTCGCGCTATGACCGCGTGCTGGTCAGCGTCGTGGATATCAGCGACCGCAAGCGCGCCGAGCGGGCGCTGATCTCGATGCAGGCCGAGCTGGCGCAGGCCGCGCGCGTCACGGCGCTGGGTGAGATGAGTGCGTCGATTGCCCACGAGGTGAACCAGCCGCTCGGTGCCATCGTCACGCTCGGGGAGGCTGCTCTTCGCTGGTTGCGGCGCCCCGAACCCGACCTCACCGAAGCCTGCGACGCCATCGAGCGCGTGGTGCATGACGCACGACGCGCCGGTGAAGTGGTGCACCGCGTCCGCAGTCTGGCCAGCAAGGAACCGCGACAGCACGTGCACTTCGATCTCGGCGCGCTGATTAATGAGAGCGCGCGGCTGCTCGAGGGTGAACTGACCCAGCACCACATCGTGCTCGAGGTGGACATCGCGCGCGACGCGCCCATGCCGCGCGGCGATCGCGTGCAGCTGCAGCAGGTGGTGGTGAACCTGATGGGCAACGCCATCCGCGCCATGTCCGCCGTGTACCGGCCACGCGTCCTGCTGATCCGCGGGCGGGCGTCCGCCGAGGGCCTGCTGGTGGAGGTCGAGGACAGCGGCACGGGTATTCCCGAGCACATCGCTCCCCACCTGTTCGACGCCTTCGTGACCACGCGCGGTGGCGGCATGGGCATGGGGCTTGCCATTTGCCGCACGACCGTCGAGTCTCATGGCGGGCGCCTGTGGGCGACCAACCGCTCCGAGGGGGGAGCGATCTTCCATTTCACGTTGCCCGTCGCGGTAGTCGAGGAGGTGCGCGCATGACCCGCTTGCCCGTGGCCAACGCCGCGCGGACCCCTATCGTCTGCATCGTCGACGACGATGCCTCGATCCGCGAGGCCTTGTCGTCCCTGTTCCGCTCCGTCGGCCTCACCGTCGCCACGTTCGGCAGCGCCGCCGATTTCCTCGCCCGCGACAACGCGGATGCGCCGGGCTGCCTGGTGCTCGACGTGCGTCTGCCCGGTGTCAGCGGACTGGACTTCCAGACCCAGCTGCTGGCGATGGAAAACCCCCTGCCGATCGTCTTCATGACTGGCTACGGCGATATTCCGATGTCGGTGCGTGCGATGAAAGCCGGCGCGCTCGACTTCCTGGCCAAGCCGTTCCGTGACCAGGACATGCTGGACGCCGTGACCAACGCGATCGAGCGGGATGCCTCGGGCCGTCGCGATGCCGATGCCCTGCACACGCTGCGTCAGGCGTACGCGTCGCTGACGCCGCGCGAGCGTGAGGTCATGGGGCACGTGACCACGGGCCTGATGAACAAGCAGGTGGGCGCCTTGCTGGGTCTGTCCGAGATTACGGTGAAGATCCACCGCGGCAACGTGATGCGCAAGATGGCGGCACGATCGTTGGCGGAACTGGTCAAGATGTCCGAAGCGCTGGGTGCACACACCTCCGTATGATTCCCACTGGCTGCGCGCGGGCGCACTGTAGCCAGCGTCACTCAGCGCCCCGGAGGGTTCCAGCTTGGCCGGAAACAGGATCGTCGCGATCGTGGATGACGACGAAGCGGTGCGTCTCGCCACCGTGAGTCTGGTCCGCGCGCTGGGGCACGAAGCGCGTGGGTTCGCCTCGGCGGAGGATTTTCTCCGGCCCGGCGGCGACGACGGGGTCGACTGTCTCGTGACCGATGTCCACATGCCCGGCATCGACGGCACCGTATTGCAGCGTCGTCTCCTGGAGCGGGGCAGGACCTACCCCATCGTCTTCGTATCCGGGTTTCAGGATGACCACGTACGCGACAGCGTCATGGCCGCCGGCGCCTTCTGCTACCTCGGCAAACCCTTCGTCGGCGACACCCTCGTCACCTGTCTCGAAAAGGCTCTGGGCGTCCCGTAGGAGCGCGCCCCGCGCGCGACGTACTTGCGGTCACAATTGTTACCGGCCTTTGCTACGCTCGGCCCCATGACCCTGACCCTCTTCCTGCTCCTCCTCGTCATCGCCCTCGTGCTGATGCGTTTTCGCCGGCGCCTGAGCGGCCGCGTCTTCATGCTGCTGGCGATCGCGTGGCTGTTCTTCGCCGGCTGCGGGCCTTTGACCGGCATGCTGTTGAGCAACCTGCAGTCCGGTTATGCGCCCGACGTCACCCAGTGGGGCCAGCGCAACGTCATCATCCTGCTCGGTGCCGGGACCGTCCGTAGCGGAGCAGGGGGGATCGAGCCGAGCCTCTACGCCAACGGACGCATCCTGCGCGCCGCCGAGTTGTATCGCGCGTGCAAGGCGACGGGTGCGGACTGCAAGGTCGAGGTCAGTGGCGGCGATGCGATGCATCTGAAACAGGCCGAAGCCGACGTTTACGCGATCAGCCTGGATCGCCTCGGCGTGCCGCGTGCGGATCTCATGCTCGAAGCGCAGAGCATGAACACCTTCCAGAACGCCCAGTTCAGTAAGCCGTTGCTGGTGTCCTACGGCGCGGACAAGGTCGTGCTCGTCTCGTCGGCGGTGCACCTGCGTCGGGCGATGCTCTATTTCTCACATTTCGCCATTCATGGCGAACCGGTCCGTGGCGATTACGTGACCGCCCGCTACGACTGGCTGCCGACGTCGGAAAATCTGTCGTTCGCCGACTTTGCGATCCACGAATACGTCGGGGTCTGGCGTTATAGCCTCTACAACGTCATGGGCTGGAACGCCCCGAAGATTCCTGAAGAAAACGCAACGCCGCCGACGCATACGTAACATCCGGCGCCTTAAGCTGTTTTACCGTCCAGCACGAACCCGAACCTGAAGGAGTTGCCCGTGAAGTCTCGCTATATCCTTGCCGCGCTGCTGGCGACCGCCTCGGTGGTCCCCGTTTCAACGTTCGCCCAGGAAGCCGCTCCGGCGCCCGCGGCCAACCCGGCTTCGCAGATCCCGGCTGCCGACAAGCAGGCCATCCAGAACTACGACCTCAACGACGACGTGTTCAACCGCATCGTCAAGGTCTCGCAGGAAGCCAAGGCGCAGGGCATCAAGCCAAAGGACGCAAAGACGGATTTCTCGAAGATCCATTCGCTCGACGATCTGGCCGCCCAGGTGACCAATGCCGATCCGCGGATCGCGCCGCTGATCAAGAAATACGGTTTCACCCCGCGTGAGTTCCTGCTGGCGAACCTCGCCGTCACCAATGCGGCCATCGCCTCCGAAGCGAAGAGCAACCCGCAGATGTCCGCGTACGTCGACCAGAAGAAGGTCAACCAGAAGAACGTGGCTTTCTACGAAGCGCACAAGAGCCAGATCAACGCGCTGATGAACGAAGACGACGCCGGTTCTTCGCGGTAACGGTTGGCTTCGGCCTCGGGGCTGCAACGCCGCTCCGAGGCAAGGGACCGAGGCAAGGGACCGAGGCAAGGGACCGAGGCAAGGGACCGAGGCAAGGGAGCCGTCGGCTGCCATTCTTGTCGCTAGGTCCTCCTTCGGCCTTCGCCTACGTGCGGAAGCGCTCCAAGAACGGCAGCCGACGACTCCCTCGCGGCGTGACCGTAAATTGCCGGCCGAGCAGAGCGAGTCGAGCAGAGCGCCGCGGCGTGGGCGCTCTGGCAGCACCTGCAGCTCTTGGGAAGTCGTCAATGCATCGCGCGACACATGAGGTCGTTTTACTTGCGCTTGTGGCTTTGCATCCAAGAAACCTCATGAGTGGGTGGGTGCCGTCGGGTGTCGTGCTCAGAGCGATTCCGCACGTAGGCGAAGGCCGAAGGAGGACTTAGCGAAGAGCAGGGCACCCGACGGCGCCCCTGCCTCAACGGCTTCGCTCCCAAAAAAAAGGGCGAAGCCAAAGCTCCGCCCTTCATCATTCAACTTTCAGCGAAATCAGTTCGTGCCGTGCAGCGCGTGCTTCAGATCGCGCATCTGGTCATGGCCGCTCTTCACCGAGACATAAGCCTCGTTGATCAGCGAACGCGTGCCCGCAGTGATCTCGGTGTCCTTCAGGGCGTCTTCGTACTTCGCCTTGATGTGGTCTTCGCCACGCTCGACTTCGTCGACGATCGCGGTGTCGTCCTTCGAGCTCATCTTGGCGCGCAGTTCAACGAACATGCGATGCGCCTTGGCCAGCACGGTGCCGTCGTCTTCCGGCGTGCCGCCGAGCGAACGGACCTGCTGCTGCAGACGCTGCGTCACCTGGCGGCGCTCGGAAGCGCGGGCCTGGAAGGTCGCGGCGTAGCGCGTATTCTCGGCATCCTTAGCGGCTTCGCCGTAGCCCTCGGCGCTGTCGATGGTGGTTTCGATAAGGTTGTTGAGAACCTTGATATCGTGGTCGGTGCTGGTCATCGTCTGGGCTCCTTGGGGTGACTCGGGTCGAGTCGTTTCGGGAACACAAGCTTCGCGTTCCGGGGGTGCACGGAGTCGTGAAAGTCGCGTCGCATACATCAACACACGTGGGCTCCGTTCATCTAAGCGTGGCGCATACTTCAGCGCTGTAGTGCATCGAGGAAATACTTTCCATGGCATCCAAACGTCGCGCGCTGGTCACCGGCGCATCCGCTGGCATCGGTGAGGCCTTTGCCCGGGAACTCGCGAAACGCGGACACGATCTGGTCCTCACGGCGCGTCGTGCTGACCGGCTGGAAAAACTCGCCACCGAGCTGCGTGACAGCTACGGCGTCGAGGCGATCGTCGCGCCGCTCGACCTCGCGCGGACGGACGGCCCCGAGGCACTGGTCGCCGCGCTCGAGGCGCAAGGCCTCACGATCGATGTGCTGATCAACAACGCGGGCTATGGCGTCACGGGGTATTTCGAAGAGCAGCCCTGGACGGCGCATGCCGCGTTTATCCAGGTGCTGATGACCGCACCCACGGAGCTTGCCTGGCGCCTCCTGCCGGGCATGAAAGCGCGTGGCTACGGCCGCATCGTCAATGTCGCCTCGCTGGCCGGTCATGTGCCCGGGTCGGCGGGGCATACCCTCTATGCGGCCTCCAAGGCCTACATGATCAAGTTCTCCCAGTCGCTGGCGCTGGAGGGCAAGGGCACCGGCGTGCACGCCACGGCCGTCTGTCCCGGCTTCACGTATTCGGAGTTCCACGACGTCACCGGTTCCCGCGAGCTGGTGTCGAAAATGCCGTCGTATCTGTGGATGGATGCGGCGACCGTGGCCCGCCAGGGGCTGGATGCCGTTGACTCGGGCACGGCGGTTTACGTGAATGGCTGGGTCAATCGCGTCATCAAGACCCTTTTCAAACTGCTGCCCGACGGCGTGGCCCTCGCCATGGTGGAGCGGCAGGGCAGGCGCTTCCGGGCCGGTCCCCGCGGCCACTGAGGGCGCGCGGCGGCCCGGGCCCATGACCTATGGCATACGCCGGGCGCCCCGGCGGCGGCTAGCCTCGTCCGGTTCGCGGCGCGCCCTGCGCCGTTGTCGCTGTCATGGGGACCCCACATGTCGACCAAACGCAACGCGGCGCTTTCCGGCGCCGTCCTCCTCGGACTGATCGGGGCTTCCGCCTCGGCCCAGACCGTTACCACGGACGATTACAAGCGCGCCGATTCCTTCCTCGGCAACGCGGCCACCCTGGTGGACCACTCGGTCCAGCGCGTCACCTGGATCGATGACGGCCACTTCTGGTATCGCGACCACGACAAGGACGGCGATCAGTTCATCACGGTGAATGCGGCCACGGGTCAGGCATCACGCGCGTTCGATCGCGACAAGGTGGCGGCGGCTCTGAGTACCAGCACCGGCAAGAAGGTCGATGCGGGCAAGCTCCCGGTCAGCGCCTTCACGGTGCGCCCTGACGACGGCCTCGACATTACGTCGCGCGGCAAGAACTACAGCTGCGACAAGGCCATCGGCAAGTGCGAGCTGGCGGCAGTCAGGAAAGACGCCAACGGCAAGGCCTACGGCGAAGAGCCGGGCCTGAAGTCGCCGGACGGCAAGTCCGAAGCCTTCATCCGCGACTGGAACCTGTGGACGCGCGACCTGGCCAGCGGTGCCGAGACCCAGCTGACCACCGACGGGATCAAGGACTTCGGTTACGCCACCGACAATGCCGGCTGGAAGCACACCGACGAGGCGATCCTCGTCTGGTCGCCGGACTCGAAGAAGATCGCCACGTTCCAGCAGGACCAGCGCAAAACAGGTGAGATGACCCTGGTCAGCACCAATGTCGGACATCCGAAGGTCGATACCTGGAAGTATCCGCTGCCGGGCGACAAGGACGTGACCATGATCGAGCGCGTCGTGATCGACGTGCCTTCGAAGAAGGTCGTCCGTTTTAAGATGCCCGCCGATCAGCACCGCTCGACCTTGTGCGACGACGTGTCGTGCAGCCCGGGCGTGTGGGACGACGTGCGTTGGTCCGCCGACGGCAGGAGCATCGCGTTTGTCTCCACCTCGCGCGACCACACGCATGAGTGGTTCCGTGTCGCCAACCCGGAGACCGGCGACGTGCGCACGGTGTTCGAGGAAAAGGCCAAGACGTATTACGAAAGCGGCAACGGCATGGCCAACTGGCAGTACGTGCCCGAGACCGACCAGGTGATCTGGTTCTCCGAGCGGAGCAACTGGGGTCACCTCTACATGTACAGCCTGAAGACGGGCAAGCTCGAGTCGCAGATCACGAAGGGCGACTGGAACGTCACCGAAGTGCTGCGCATCGATCCGAAAACGAAGACGATCTGGTTCCGTGGCGTCGGCCGCGAGAAGGGCGTCGATCCGTACTACCAGCAGTTCTACAAGGTGGGCTTCGATGGCAAGGGCCTGACTCTGCTGACGCCGGAAAACGCCGATCACAGCGTCTCGCTGTCGAAGGACGGCACGTACTTCTTCGACTCGTATTCGACGATCGACACGCCGCCGATAGCGGTGGTGCGTCGTGCCGACACGGGTGCCACGGTGAAGGAAGTGGCACGCGCGGACATCTCGCGTCTCAAGGCGATCGGCTGGGTGCCACCCACCGCGTTCACGGTGAAGGCACGTGACGGCAAGACCGATCTCTACGGTCAGATGTTCAAGCCATCGAAGTTCGATCCGTCGAAGAAATACCCGCTGATCGTCTACATCTATCCGGGTCCGCAGACCGGCTCGGTGCGCACGCGCAGCTTCGCCCCCGCACACGGTGACAACCAGGCGCTGGCTGAACTGGGCTTTGTCGTGGTGGCCGTCGATGGCATGGGTACGCCGTGGCGCTCGAAGGCCTTCCACGACGCCTATTTCCAGAACATCGGCGACAACACGCTGCCGGATCAGGTGCTGGCGGTAAAGCAGCTGGTGCAGAAGTACTCGTGGCTGGACGGCGACCGCGTGGGTATCTGGGGTCACTCCGGCGGCGGAAACGCCACGGCGACCGCGATGTTCCGCTATGGCGACGTGTTCAAGGTCGGTATCTCGGAGTCGGGCAATCACGACAACCGCAACTACGAAGACGACTGGGCCGAGAAGTGGCAGGGTCTTCTGGTTACCGACAAGGACGGCAAGAGCAATTACGACGACCAGGCCAACCAGAAGTGGGTCTCGGGTCTGAAGGGTCACCTGATGATCGCGCACGGTACGTTCGACGATAACGTCCCGCCGTACGAGTCGCTGCTGGTGGTCGATGCGCTGATCAAGGCGAACAAGGATTTCGACCTCGTCATGATCCCGAACGCGCATCACGGTTACGGTGACGCGACGACGTACATGACACGCCGCCGTTGGGATTACTTCGTGCGTTACCTCAAGGGGGAAACGCCGCCGAAGGAATTCCAGCTGACACCGATGCCGCCACGGGGTGGCTGATTAAAAAGAGGGCCGCCGAAAGGCGGCCCTTTTCGTTGTATTCGCCAGCGCGGGCCGGCTCCCACCAAGCCGGTATGCCTGACGTACGCACTCAGGCAGTCACGGCGGCGAACCGCATCGCCCCGGCATTCATGCAGTACCGCAGCCCCGTCGGGTCCGGGCCATCGTCGAACACGTGGCCCAGGTGGGCATCGCACCGCGCGCACTTCACTTCGATCCGCTCCTCGATCAGGCTGCGGTCGGTTTTCTGAACGATGTTCCGCTTCGAAATCGGCTGCCAGAAACTCGGCCAACCCGTGCCCGACTCGAACTTCGTCGCCGAGTCGTAGAGCGCCGTGTCGCAGCCGATGCAACGGTAGATACCGTTGTCATGCCGGTCCCAGTTCTCACCGGTATATGCCGGCTCGGTACCCTCGTGCCGGGTGATGTAATACGACTTGCTGCTGAGCTTGGCTTTCCACTGGTCGTCGGTCAGCACCACGCGCGCCTCGACCTTCGCTCCCAGCGGCTTCTTGTCGGCGGCGAATTCGTCGATCGTCACCGTGCCACCCGGGGACGGCGGGGCGTCGGCAGCCATCGCAGGGCGCGTGGCGCGGAAGAGGAAGGGCAGGGAAGCGGATGCCGCGACGGTGGCGGCGAAGACGCCCAGGAAGCGGCGGCGGGCAGGATCGGCGTTGCGCATGGAGCCTCCGGAAAGCAGGGAGGGCGCTCGGTGGCGCCCTCCCTATAAGACCGGCCCTTGCGGGTCTGGCTTACACGATCAGTCGTTGACCCAGTGGCACTCGCGGTGGGTTTCGTACTGGGCGTTCTTGTTCTGGTGGTTCTTCTGGACCTGATTGCCGACGTAGCCGCCGGCGACGGCACCACCGACGGTGGCAAGGGTCTTGCCCTTGCCGCCACCGACCTGATGGCCGAGCAGGCCGCCAGCCACGGCGCCAACGCCGGTGCCGATCAGGCGATTGTCATCCTTGGACTGGATCTCCTTGGTCTGGACGTCGCGGCAGACCTGATGCTGGCTGCGACGCGTCTGGGCATCGGCCGGCGGGGCGGAAACGGCGGCGCCCGTGGCGACAACGAACATGGCGGCGGCGAGCAAATGGTTCTTCATAACCTGTCCTCTCTCTGGGGCTGCGACAGGGATACCGCTGGCCTCGTGATGGAGGGGTCAATCCCGCCCTCCGGAACCGTTCTGGTGGACATCGCGTATGGCCGCGGTTTAATCGGCGTGCCCCGGGCCTCCGCGACCGCTTCGGTCAGTTCGGCCCCGAGCAACAGGATCAGCGCCGAGTAATAGACCCACACCAGCAACACGACGACGCTGCCGGCGGGCCCGTACGGGCCGCCCACATTGCTGCGCTCCAGGTAGATACCGATCGCGAACTTGCCGACGACGAAAAGCAGGGCGGTCAGGCTGGCGCCGATGACCGCGTCGCGCCATTCGATGATCGCGTCCGGCAGCACCTTATAGATGGCGCCGAAGATGACGACGAACACAGCCAGCGAGATCGCCGTCTCCAGCACATGCCAGCCGGTGGTGCCGCCACGGACGAAGACCGCGATCATCGCGCTGGCCGAGAAGGAGATCACCAGCAGGAAGGCCAGCGACAGCAGCAGGCCGAGCGCGTGCAGCCGGGCCCGCAGCCAGGTCAGAATCGCGTGCGAGGCTTTGCCGGGGCGTGGCTGCAGGCTCCAGACCCGGTTGAGCGCGCCCTGCAACTGGGCGAATACGGCGGAAGCGCCGATCAGCGTGACGCCAAGGCCGATCACCCCCGCCATGCTGCCGACATTGGGCTTCTGCTTGGCGTTCTCGATGACGAGCTTCACGGCATCCGAGGCGCGGGAGCCCACCAGACCGGTCAGGCTGTCGATCAGCTGCGCCTGCCACTCGGGGCGCAGTGAAGCGACCACCCAGAGCAACAGCACGAGCAGCGGCGCGAAGGACAACGCGGAGTAGAAGGCGAGGGCGGCGGCCCGCGTCATCAGCTCATCGTCACTGAACCCCTTTATGGTGGTTCGGACCACCCGCCATCCCATCTTCAACCTCGAATCCACGTGCCTGCCTCCCGTTTGTTTCACCGGGCAGCTTCGCGGCAACCACGCGAAATTGGCGTGGAATGTAGGAGCGCGCCTTGCGCGCGATGGACGTTCCTACAGGGCGTGGCCGTGCATCGTGGCGATGGCGGCCGGGATGCCTTCAGCGCCGGCGACCTCGATCACCCGGTCGCCCATGGCGAAATCGGCCACCATTTCGTGTGCCCAGGTGCTGTGATACGGCATGTAGACGCCCCAGCCGCCAAGTGCGACCACCGGGGCGATGTCGGATTTCAGCGAGTTGCCGACCATGGCGAAGCGGTCCGGCGTGAGCTCGAACTCCCGGAACAGGCGCGTATAGGTTGCCGTGTCCTTCTCCGAGACGATCTCGATCCGGTGGAAGATGTCGGCCAGCCCGCAGCGCGCCACCTTGGCCTCCTGGTGGAAAAGGTCGCCCTTGGTGATCAGCACCACGCGATGGTGGGCCGCCACGGCCTCCACGGCCTCACGGATACCCGGCAGCAAATCGACAGGATGGCTCAGCACGTCCTTGGCCAGCCGCACGATACGGTGGATATCCCGCGCCTCGATCCGGCCATCGGTCAGCTCGATGGCCGACTCGATCATCGAGAGGGCCATGCCCTTGGCGCCGTAGCCGAACAGCGCGATGTTACCGCGCTCGGTCGCCAGGAGCGACGCGCGCAGGCCATCGGCCGTCAGATCCACGTAACGACCGAGGATGCCTTCGAAGGCCGCCTGTGCGTCGTCGTAGAACTCCTGGCTGCGCCAGAGCGTGTCGTCGCCGTCGAAGCCGACCAGATCGATCATGACTACAGATCCTGTGGGAGCGCGCCTTGCGCGCGATAACCGTAAAGCGGAACCTACAAGGTTGGCGCGAAAGCGGTTCGCGCGCAAGGCGCGCTCCTACAGGGTCCCTATATGTACGAATTCACCGATATTGCCTGTCCCTATTGCGGGGAAACCATTGAGATCGCCGTCGATACGTCGGGCGGCAGCCAGACCTATATCGAGGATTGCCAGGTGTGCTGCCGGCCGATCGTGATGCGGCTGGTGGTCGACGAGGGGGATGACACTTTCGACCTGACCGCTTCGGCGGAAAACGATGGGTGAGGTCGTTCCGGTAGGAGCCAACCCTGCTGGCGATAGCCCGGATACGAAAAGGCCCGGGTTTCCCCAGGCCTTTCCGATCAACCACCGATGAGATCGCTTAGAACGCGACCGACATCTTCAGGCCGAGGATGAACGCGTCATCGTTCTGCTTGCTGCCGCCCGGATCCTTGATGTACTGCAGGTTGGGACGCAGTGCGATCGAGGGAATCGGCGAGTAGCTGTAGAACACTTCGGCAACCTTCTCGTAACCGTCGTTGACGACGGTGTCGGAGCCGGTGATCGAGTTGACCAGACGCTGGTTCTTGGCAGCGTAGCCGCTGGCGTGCGAACCACCGATGGCCGCGCCGATGAAGTCGTTCGGGCGATCGAAGATGCCCTTGTACTCCATGCCGAGCGAGATCTGGTTGTTCGTCGCCGAGGTGGCGTGGTCGGCCGAAGCGATGTTCAGGAACACCGTGGTGCCCTTACCGCCGGCTTCGCCGTTGACCTGCTGCTGGAAGGTGATCCACGCGCCCTTGCGGGAGTCGTGCTGCAGCGCGCGGCCACCGAACTCGGCGAGCGGCTGATGATCGGTGTTGAGGTACAGGTCGTCACCCTTGGAGGTGTTGTACCAGACGCCGGCGCGGTACGAACCCGGCAGGCCGTTGACCGACGGCTTCCAGCCGAATTCCAGAGGAATCAGCGCGCCGGTGGTGCCGCTCGGGAAGTTCGGCTTCAGACCGTTGTGCGACGCGTAGGAGTCGTCGACGTATTTCGGGTTGACCTGATACGCGGCGATCTGCACGAAGGTTTCCTTCGTGGTGTCGAACTTGATGACCGTCGCCCACTGGCTGGTCGGCCAGTTGACCCAGTAATCGCCGACGATGTTACCCGGCTGCGCGCCGCAGAACGTCAGGTTCTGGAAGTCGCACGAGAACTGGTTGATGTCTTCACCGACCGGCAGACGGCCGATCTTCCAGGTCAGGCGGTCGTCGAAGAACTTCTGCACCAGCGAGAAGACCGTCAGGTGCCAGGTCTGGCCACGGCCGTAGACTTCCTGGATCAGCTGGTTGTTGCCGATGTTGGCGTCGGCACCGATGTTGCGACCGTTACGGTCGGTAACGACGATGTTGAACGCGGCGCCGTTCCAGCCCCAGAGTTTCTGCAGATCGAACGAAGCGCCCAGCTTCCACTGGTCGGTATAGCGCGTGATGTTCTTGGTGCCGCCGGAGTAGTTGTGCGCGGCTTCGCCACCGTACCCGAGGTCGAACTTGACGCCGGCGTCTTCGAGACGCGTGCGCTCACCGTTCCAGTCGCCGAACAGATATTTGCTGGTCGAGAGGTCGTCGGCATGCGCCGCCGTAGCGCCCAGACCGAGGCATGCGAGAAGCACGCCCGCGATGGGGCCCTTTGCGAGTTTGTTGAGCATGTACCCTTCTCCCTGAAAAAATTATGCTTTTACGTTTATGGCTTTTGATTATCTTGGTTGCAATGCACAATGCTCCCCGCGCATTCAACCGCCGCATAATAATGTTTTTGTCAGACTAATGTGTGGGCATCGCGAATTCGGCTCCCGCGCTTTCATCGTGGTTCAGCCAACGCTGTGTAACGGCTTTCTGCCTCGTGTAGAACCGCACCGACTCGGGGCCATGCGCGTGATGATCGCCCATGAGGCTCTTTTTCCAGCCCCCGAAGCTGTGAAAAGCCATCGGTACGGGGATCGGTACATTAATTCCGATCATGCCGACCTGAACGCGATGGGCAAATTCGCGCGCCACCTGTCCATCCCGTGTGAAAATCGCCGTTCCGTTTCCGAATTCGTGATCGTCGACCAGTTTCAGCGCACTGGCGAAATCCGGCACGCGAACCACGCATAGCACCGGCCCGAAAATTTCTTCCTTATAAATGCGCATGGCCGGCGTCACGCGGTCGAACAGCGTGCCGCCGACGAAGAAACCCTGCTCGCAGCCCGCCACCTGATAACCACGTCCGTCGACCACGAGCTCCGCACCAGCCGCTTCGCCGTCGTCGATGTAGCTGGTGATGCGATCGCGATGCACGCCGGTCACGACAGGTCCCATCTCGATGGTCTCGTCCAGGCCGTTGCCGATGCGCAGGGCCTTCACGCGGGGGGCGAGCTTTGCCACCAGTGCGTCGGCGGTCGCTTCGCCGACAGCGACGGCGACCGAGATCGCCATGCAGCGCTCACCGGCGGCGCCGTAGCCGGCACCCATCAAGGCGTCGGCGGTCTTTTCAAGATCCGCGTCGGGCATGACGATCATGTGGTTCTTGGCGCCGCCCAGAGCCTGCACGCGCTTGCCCTTCGCCGAACCTTGCGCGTAGATGTATTCGGCGATCGGCGTCGAGCCGACGAAGCTGACCGCGCGAACCAGCGGGTGATCGAGCAACGCGTCCACGGCGGTCTTGTCGCCATGGACGACATTGAAGACGCCGTCGGGGAGTCCTGCCTCCTTGAGCAGCCTGGCCAGCTCGACGCCGAGCGACGGATCGCGCTCGGAGGGCTTCAGCACGAAGGTATTGCCGCAGGCGATGGCCATGGGGAACATCCACATGGGCACCATCGCGGGGAAGTTGAACGGCGTGATGCCCGCGCAGACGCCCAGTGCCTGGCGCATGGTCCAGGCGTCGATGCCATTGGCGATCTGCTCGGTGTACTCGCCCTTGAGCAATTCGGGAATGCCGCAGGCGTATTCGACGACCTCGAGGCCGCGCACGATCTCGCCCTTCGCGTCGGACAGCACCTTGCCGTGCTCCGCGACGATCACGCGCGCCAGGCGATCCATGTCGCGCTCGATCAGGTCCTTGAAGCGGAACATCACGCGCGCGCGCTTGAGTGGCGGTGTTTCCGACCAGGCGGGGAACGCGGCGTGCGCCGCGCGCACCGCGACGTCGATATCGGCGACGGAGGCGAGCTCGACCTCGGCGGCGGTCACGCCGCGCGCGGGGTCGTACACCGGGGCGGTGCCCGCGGGCGAACCACTGTACGGCTTGCCGGCGATGAAGTGGCCGATGCGGGGGAGGGACTGGGTGGACGGCTGGGCGGACATGCTCTGTTTACTCCGATGGCGGCGCGGTCAGCGCGCGATCATCCATTCGTGGGCGGGATCGTTGCGGAAATGCCATTCACGGCGCGGACCGGCCATGACGTTGAGGTAGTAGCCGCGGTAACCGTGCGGCATCACCACGGGGTGGTAGCCACGCGGCACCATCACCACATCGTGGTTGCCGACGGCCATCGACTCGTCGATGTCGCGCTCGTCGGTGTAGACGCGCTGAAACGCGAAGCCTTGCGGCGGATCGACACGGTGGTAGTAGGTTTCCTCCAGCACGCTTTCTTCAGGCAGTGCGTCCGTGTCGTGCTTGTGCGGCGGATAGCTCGACGAGTGACCGGCGGGCGTCAGCACCTCGACCACGAGCAGCGACTCGGCGTCTTCGGTTTCCGGAAGAATGTCGCAGACGTAGCGGGTGTTCGCGCCCGTACCGCGCGCCGAACGCTTCATCGACGATGGCTCGATCAGGCGCGCGGCGAACTTGCCGGTGGCCGGTGCGGAAGCGAGTGCCAGCTCGGCATCGGTCCGCGCGGTGATCGTGTACACGGATGACGGCGGTGCATATACGGCATGCGGCGAGCGATCGTCGAAGACGCTGTCGCGGCCACCGAGGTCTTCCCACGCGTGGCCGGCCACCGCGATATCGACGCGCCCGACGAGCACCACGAGACACCCCTCGCGGTCGGCGGGCAGCGCGATCTCGACGGTCGAGCCCGCTTCGATACGCCTCGCCTCGAAACCCACGTGATGCCAGCGGGCGGTTTCCGGCGTGACTTTGACGATGGCTTCGCCGGTGGGCATCGCCTTGACGAGCAGACTCATGCGACCTCCCCGACCATCTCGCGGTCGAGCAACGAGCGAAGCGTGTCGTAACCCTTTTTCGCGTAACGGTAGCTGGGCGCCACCGTCGGATCCTGCTCCGCCTCGACCACCAGCCAGCCCCGGTAACCGTGGGTTTTCAGGCGATCGATGATGGCCGCGAAGTCGATCACGCCATCGCCCGGCACGGTGAACGCGCCGTTGAGCACGGATTCCAGGAACGTCCAGTGACGATTGCGCGCCAGACGCACCACGCCGGGGCGCACGTCCTTGCAGTGAACATGGCAGATGCGGGCGATATGGCGGTCGAGCACGGCCACCGGATCGCCACCGCCGAAATACGTGTGGCCGCTGTCGAACAGCAGGCCGACTTCATCGCCGGTATGCGCCATCAGCTGGTCGACATCATCCGGGGATTCGACGTAGGCGCCCATGTGATGGTGATACGCCAGGCGAACGCCACGGGACAGCGTGAATTTCGCGAACTCGGTGATGTTCTCGCCATACCGCTTCCAGTCGTCGGCGGTGCGGAAGCGGGGCCGCTTGTAGAGCGGCACCGGCTCACCCTGGATGGCATGGGCGACTTCACCGTACACCATGACCTGGCAGCCGTTCTCGGCCAGGAGGCGCAGATGCTTCTCGACGGCAATGATCTCTTCTTTCGCGGAGCGCTCGGCGACGCGCCCGGAGTACCAGCCGGACACCACGTCGAGTCCGTAGCCGGCCATCAGGTCACGCAGCTCGACGGGATCCCTGGGAAATTTATTGCCCAGCTCGAAGCCTTCGTAACCGATCGCCTTGCCTTCGGTCAGAGCGGTCGACAAGGGGATCTCGCCGCCGAGCGAGGGAAGGTCGTCGTTGCTCCACGAAATCGGGTTGATGCCGATACGGATGGGATCGTTCTTCATACGGGCGTGTTCCTGGCCTTGCGGCCCACGATGGCGGATTCGTAGCCGCTGCGCGCCTCGCGCACGGCCTCCCGCGTGGAAACTTCGGGGATCGCCACGTCCCACCATACGCCGCCCTCGTCGGTCGTACGCGTGTGGTCGGTGTCGATGCTGATCAGGTAGGTGCGGTCGGCGGCGCGGGCTCGCTCCATGGCGGCTTCGAGGCCGGCGATATCGGCGACGTGTTCCGCGATGGCGCCCAGCGAGCGGGCGTGGGCGGCGAAATCGACCGTCGGTGCACCGTGCTTTCCCTGGACGCAGTTGTCGAACATGTTGTTGAACGGCGCGCCGCCGGTGGCCTGCTGCAGGCGGTTGATGCAGCCGTAGCCGCGATTGTCCAGCAGCACGATGATGAGCTTGGCGTCCAGCATCACCGAGGTGGCGATCTCCGAGTTCATCATCAGGTAGCTGCCGTCGCCGACCATGACGATGACTTCGCGATCCGGCCTGGCCATCTTGACGCCAAGGCCGCCGGCGATCTCGTAGCCCATGCACGAGAACCCGTATTCCATGTGGTAGCCGCCGGGCGTCTCCGTGCGCCACAGTTTCTCGAGCTCGGCGGGCAGCGTCCCGGCGGCGCAGACGACGATGTCGCTACGTGCGGAAAGCGGCGACGAACGCTGCACCGCGCCGATCACTTCGCCGTCGTAGGGCAGGCGGCCTTCCGGTGGCTGGCGCGCATCGGTGATGCGGGAAACGATGTCGACCCACTCACGGGCGACGTCCCGGGCGCGCAGCGTCCACGCTTCGGGAGCGGCCCAGTCCTCCAGGCCGAAGCTGAGGTCGTCGAGCACGCGCGCCGCATCGCCGATCACCTCCAGGCCGTTGCCCTTGAGCGCGTCGAAGGTGTTGACGTTGACCGAGAGGATCGGCACATGAGCGAACAGGGCGTTGGAGCCGGTGGTGAAGTCCTGCAGTCGCGTACCCACGGCGATGATCAGGTCCGCCTCGCGGAGCAGGGCATTCGCCGCGGTGGACCCGCAGACGCCCGCGGGGCCGAGATGCAGCGGATGATTCCAGGGCAGGGCGCCCTTGCCCGCCTGCGTTTCACAGATGGGCACACCGTGCTTGTCGGCGAAGGCGAGCAGTTCCGGTGTGGCTTTCGCGTACAACGCGCCGCCGCCGGCGACGATGACCGGGCGCTCGGCCGCCTCGATGGCATCCAGCGCGTGCATCAGCTCATCGTCGGTCGGCTGCGGGGCGCGGAACACGATCTCACGCGGTTCGAAGAAGGCGAGCGGCCAGTCGTATGCCTCGGCCTGGACGTCCTGAGGTAACGCCAGCGTCACCGGGCCGCACAGCGCGGCGTCGGTCAGCGCACGGATGGCCCGGGGCAGGGCCGTCAGCAGCTGCTCCGGACGCATGATGCGATCGAAGTAGCGGGAGACGGGACGAAAACAATCGTTGACCGACACCGTGCCGTCGGAGAAGTCCTCGAGCTGCTGAAGCACCGGATCCGGCGCACGCGACACGAAAATGTCGCCCGGCAGCAGAAGCACCGGCAGACGGTTCACATGGGCCAGCGCCGCCGCGGTCACCAGATTGGTCGCGCCCGGGCCGATCGATGTCGTCACCGCCATCATGCGTCGACGCATATGCGTTTTGGCATACGCGATCGCGGCATGCGCCATCGCCTGCTCATTATGCGCACGGTACGTCGGCAGTTCATCGCGGATGCCATACAGCGCTTCGCCCAGTCCCGCCACGTTGCCATGCCCGAAGATGGCGAACACGCCGCCGAACAACGGCGCCGACTCATCGCTGTCCGCATCGCGCCCGTGCAACGCCGCGAGATACCGTACGAGTGCCTGCGCCGTCGTGAGCCGCACGGTCACACCGGCGGTGGTGGGAGCCAGCCCGGTTGACGATTCCAGCCTGTTCATGCCGCCGCACCTTCAGTGACTCGCTCCTGCGGCACCCGCCGTCCCTCGCGCCACAACGCGATCATCCGTTCGAACGCCGCGCGCGCCTGGCTCACCAGCGCCTCATCGTCGATCGTCCCGGACAGCCACGCTTTGGCCGGCTCACTGAACAGCGTGCGCCCCACGGCGAAGCCGCGGCAGGTCACGCTCTCCAGCGCGTCGGCGAATCCGTCGGCCAGCTGTTCCACCGGCGCATTCAGGCCCAGCAGCAAGACGCCGCGGCAGTGCGGATCGCGTTCGGCGATCAGGGCGTCGATCGCCGCCCACGCCCCCCGCTGCGGCGGGCAAAGCTTCCACCAGTCCGGACGGATGCCGAGGTTGTAGATACGCTTCATGGAGCGCAGCACCAGATCGTCACGCTGCGAAGGGTCCTTGCAGCCCGGAGGAATGATTTCCAGGAGCAACTCATGGCCACTGATCTTCGCCGCGTCGTAGAGCGAGCGGATCTGCGTTTCCTGCTCCACGCGATCCATCGGCGTGGCATCCGGATCGAAGGCGACCAGGCACTTGATGACGTGCTCCGCCGGCCACGAGATCAGCTGACTGCCGATGGACCGGCCACGCTCCAGTTCCAGGGGGTTGGACCCCGGCACTTCCACGGGGCGGCCGATCCACCAGCCACGCCCGGTCGCGGCGTTCAACGCATCCTGACCGTAGCGGTCGTCGGCGAGCAGGCCAATGTGTCCGTGCAGTTGTCCGGCGCGCTCGGTCGCCGCCACCGCCTCGACCAGCAGCTCTTTCAGCCGTGGCAGGCGTGCTTCGTCACCGCCGGCGGCACGCGTCAGCTCGAAGAAGGGCGTGCGATGGTCGAAAGCGAATACATACAGCTCGTTCCACGCCTTGCGCGGCACGGCCGTGCGATGCAGATGCGAGAGCTCGGCATCGAGGTCCGGGCGACGGATGCCACCGTCGCGCGACAGGAAGGCATCGAGTTCAGCGCGACCGGGCATCGCCGGCGCACAGGCGTGGCGGGACACCACGATGGCACCGCAGGCGTTGGCGTAGGCACACGAGCGCTCGATGGATTCACCATCCAGCCACCCGGTAAGGAAGCCGGAGAGGAAGGCATCGCCGGCGCCGAGCACGTTGAGTACCTCGACCCGCGAGCCCTTGTACGTCGGCGCGTCGTCGATGTCCGAAGGGATGACCCCCTCGATGACGCTGCAGCCGACGGCACCGCGCTTCACGACCAGCGTCGCGGCACTGATGCCGCGAACCGCGCGGAGTGCCGAGAGCAGGTCCTCGCTGCCACCGGCGATGTGGAACTCTTCCTCGGTGCCGACGATGAGGTCGAACCCGGGCAGACTGGCCTGCAGATGAGCGGTGACATGCTCCGCGGCGACGAACCGGCGCTCGCCTTCGCCGCGTCCTGTCAGACCCCAGAGCACCGGCCGGTAGTCGATGTCGAGCACCGTGCGTACATCGTGCTTGCGCGCCAGTTCGATCGCGCGGGTGGCGGCGGCATGCACGCCCGGTTGCGACAGGTGTGTGCCGGTGATGGCCAGCGCACGGCAGCGCGCGATGAACGACTCGTCGATATCGTCGGGCGTCAGCGCCATGTCCGCGCAGTTCTCGCGATAGAACAGCAGCGGGAACGTCTCGCGATCCTTGATGCCGAGAATCGCCAGCGCGGTTAGCCGCTCGTGATCGGTCTTCACCTGGCTGATGTCGCAGCCTTCGGCTTCCAGTGTCTCGGTGAGGAAGCGCCCCAAATGATCGTCGCCGACGCGGGCGAGCATCGCCGAGCGCAGGCCTAGCCGAGCCGTGCCGAAAGCGACGTTGGCCGACGACCCGCCCAGATACTTGGCGAAGCTGGTGACGTCCTCGAGGCGCGCGCCGATCTGCTGGGCGTAGAGATCCACCGCGAGCCGGCCGAGGCAGGCGACATCGATGGGGCGGGAGGGGGAGCGGGGAGGGAGACTACGCATGGGGGTTATCCGTGTTCAGGCCGCGCGGCCTTCCAGTTCGTCGACCAGGCTCTGGATCTCGGTACCGCCGGCCATCATGTCGAGCACCGCTTCCTTCGTTACGTCGGTTTTGGCGAAGGTGCCCATGGACTGGCCGCGGTTGAGCAGCGTGAAGCTGTCCGCGATGGGGTAGGCGTGGTGCACGTTATGGGTGATGAAGATCACCGAGATGCCGCGCTCGCGGGCTTTGTGGATGAGTTTGAGGACGTTGCACGACTGTTTGACGCCCAGCGCCGCCGTGGGCTCGTCGAGGATCAGCACCTTCGCACCGAAGTGGATGGCGCGGGCGATGGCGAGACACTGCCGTTCGCCGCCGGACATCGTGCCGACCGGCTGGCCGGCATCGCGCACGCGGATGCCCATCTCCGCGAGTTTGTCGCGTGCGGTTTCGTTGGCGTACTGCATGTCGATGACCGGAATCACGCCGAACATCTTCTTGCGCGGCTCACGTCCGGCGAAGAAATTGCGCGCCACGCTCATCAGCGGAACGAGGGCCAGGTCCTGGTAGACCGTGGCGATACCATCGTCGAGCGCTTCGCGCGGCGAGTTGTACCTCACCGCCTTGCCTTCGACGCGATATTCGCCGCTGCTGGGCTGGTGCACGCCGGCGAGTGTCTTGATCAGGGTGGACTTGCCGGCACCGTTATCGCCGAGCAGGCAATGCACCTCGCCGCGTTTCAGGCGAAGGGTCACGCCCTGCAGCGCGATGACGGTACCGAAGAACTTGCTGACGTCGTCGAGTTCGAGAATGTAATCGTCGGCCATGGTGGCGCTCCTCACTTCGTGCTCGCAGCGCGGCTGCGGATGTAGTGGTTGAACAGCACCGCCAGCAGCAACATGCCGCCAAGGAACACGCGGTACCAGTCCGAATCGATGTTGGTATACGAGATGCCGATCTGCACGACACCGAAGATCAGCGCGCCGAAGCAGGCGCCGATCACCGAGCCGAAGCCGCCGGTGAGCAAGGTGCCGCCGATGACGACCGCGATGATGGCTTCGAACTCTTTCTGCAGGCCGCGATCGGCCGCGGCGGAGCCCACGTCGGCCACCTGCAGCACGCCGAACAGGCAGGCGCAGAACGCGGTGAGCACGAACAGGGAGATCTTCACGCGACGCACCGGCACACCGACGTTCTTGGCGGCGTTGGAGTCGCCTCCGACGGTGTAGATCCAGTTGCCGAAGCGCGTGCGGGCCAGGACGAAACCCGCTGCGACACCCATGACGAGCCACCACACCAGCACCTTGGGAATGCCGCCGACGACCGGGTCGCCGCTGGGCAGCTTCTCGATGAGGTTCATGCCGGCCAGACCGGTGAACAACCAGTGCAGGGTGGTGCCCGAGAACAGCGCGTTGATGACCGGGTCTTCGGCGAACTTGTCGCCCACGCCGCTGACGATGGTGCTGTTGGCGAAGCCGGTCGACAGCACCAGGGTCAGGCCGCGGAGGATGAACATGAAAGCGAGGGTGACGATGAAGGACGGCAGCTTCGTGCGGACCACGAGGTAGCCGTTGAGAGCGCCGAGCGCCATGCATCCGGCGAAGGCGAACAGTACCGACGCCCACAGTGGCCAGCCCATGTACATGGGCGGGATGGCGACGAGAACGCCGGCGAAACCGATCATCGAACCCATCGACAGATCGAATTCGCCGGCGATCATCAGCAGGCAGGCACCTACGGCGAGGATGCCGAGGTAGCCCGCCACCTGGGCCCAGTTGATCACGCCATCGAGCGCGAACATGCCCGATCCGCCGGCGAAGATGCCGAAGAACACGAAGACGAGCACGGTACCCGCGATCGAGCCCAGTTCGGGCCGGTCGAGCAGGATGCGCCACGGCGAGATCCGCCGTACGCGTTCGTCCGTGGAGGTCGGTGCTTCCGGCGCTGTCGCGCGGTTTTCCTGGATCATGTTGGAAACGCTCTCATTGATGGCGCTCATGGTTCACTCCCCGACGGTCAGCGGTACTGGCCGGCGTACTTCTCGACGGTGGACACGTTGTCCTTCGTGACGAAGGCGGGGCCTGAACTGACGCCCGTGGCGGTGTAGACAGGCTTGAGGTCGTACTGCTTCAGGCGGGCCTGGAACTTCGGGTTGGCCTTCAGCGCCTCGATGATCTTGGCCGGGTCCTTGGTGTTCTGGTCGTGCGCGATGACCAGCGCGGCGATGCCCATATAGCCCTGCAGGTAGGGCTGCTGGTCGATCGCGTACTGGATCGTGCCGGACTTGATGCCGTTGATGATGGCGGGCGACAGGTCGAACGTGCCGAAGTCGATCTTGCCGGCCAGGTGCATGTCGTTGACCACCTTGATGGTCGGCTCCGCGGCGTTGGGGCCAAGGGCGAGGATCGCCTGCGTCTTCGGGTTGCTGCGCAGGTAGGCACTGACCTTGCTGGCGACCACGGTCGGGTCCATGCCGCTGTCGATCATCGAGGTCTTGCGCCAGTCCTTCACGCCGATGGCCTCGGCGAAGCCCTGACAACGCTGGAACGAGGCATTGTTGGTGGCGTAATGGTTGACGCAGACGAAGCTGGTGACGCCCTTGGCCTTGGCCCGCTCGCCGGCGGCTTTGCCCGCGTCGTATTCGCCCTGGCCCACGTGCATGATGGCGCCGAGCTTCTTGCTCTCGTCCGGGGTGCCCGAGTTGATCGTGACGATGGGAATGCCCTTCGCGGAGACTTTGGCCGCGGGTGCCTTCAGCACGGCGAAGCTGGCGATATCGAAGGAGACGCCCTTGTAGTTGCGGGCGGCGGCGGACTCGAGCTGGCGGGCCATTTCGGCGAGGTCGCCATTGCCCGAGCCGCGGTAGTCGACCTCGACGCCGAAATCCTCACCGGCCTGCTTGATGGAGTTCTTGATGGTGTTCCACCACGAATCCGAATCGGCGGCGTGGGTGACGAGAACGTAGCGGTCGCCGGGAGCCGCCTGGGAGGCGGGGGCGGCGAGGCCGAGACCGAGGGCAAGAGCTGCCGCCAACGAGGCGTGGAACAGTTTGGAACGCATATGGCCTCCACAGATGACCGCCGTGCGGTCGGGTGATGGATATCGAACTGCGACGACGGCCGGGCGGCCGCTGTTTTTGCCGAAAGCGGACCGAGCATGGACCTGCTTTTCCACGGTTGCAATTTGCATTGCAGCAAAAAAATAAATGGAAAATCTGTTCCATATCGTGGTTGAATGCCGCCGGTCCCCCGTGGAGCGCCTGATGGCCAAACGCAGCGAAGCCGATGCCCTCATGCAGCGCATCGCCGATGAATTCGAGGCCCTGCCGCGCCAGCTGCAGGGTGTCGCCCGTTACCTTGAGGAACATCGCAGTTCCATCATGGTCCAGCGCGTCGGTGAGATCGCCGAAGGCTGTGGCGTGCACGCCTCGGCGGTCGTCCGCTTCGCCCAGCGCTTCGGCTACTCGGGCTTCACCGAGATGCAGGCGGTGTTCCGCAACGCGTTCACCGCGCAGACGGCGCCGCAGCGCAGCTACAAGCAGCGCATCCGCAGCGTCATCAAGGGCGGCACCGGCAGCATGCCGGCGGCGGAGATCGCCTCGCGCTTCATCGACGCCAGCCGCGCCGGTCTCGACGAACTCGCCGCCGGAATCGACGAGGTGCGTTTCCAGAAAGCGGTGGACATGCTTGCCGCTGCGGAGAATATCTACGTGATCGGCGTGCGCCGCTCATTCGCGATCGCCACATACATTGCCTACGCACTTCAGCACACGCAGAAGCGCGTGCACCTGGTCAACGGGCTGGGTGGCATGTTCCGCGAGCAGTTGCGCAGCATCGGAAAGGGTGATGCACTGATCGCGATCAGCTTTCCACCGTTCGGCAAGGAAACCCTTTACGCCATGCGCGTGGCGCAACAGCACAAGGCCGGCGTGCTCGGCATCACCGAGAGCGATCTCGGTCCGCTGGCGCGTCACTCGGATGTCCTGCTCAAGGTGAAGGAGGGCAGCGCATTCGCCTTCCGCGGTCTCACCAGCACCATGTGCCTGTGCCAGGCGCTGTTCGTCGCGCTGGCCTACAAGCTCGAACTGACTGTCGAAGAAACACTTCCCCGAGGAGAATACGATGATTGAAGTTGCCGTTTTCGGTGCCGGTCGCATTGGCAAGATCCACGCGGGCAACGTTGCCCGCCATCCCGAAGCGCGCCTGCGCTATGTGATCGACGTGCACGCGCCCTCCGCTCAGGAACTCGCCGACAAACACGGTGCGAAGGTCGCCAGCGTCGATGAAGCGCTGAACGATCCGGCGGTCGGTGCCGTGGTCATCGGCTCCAGCACGGACACGCACTCGGACCTGATTCATCGCGCGGCCGCCGCGGGCAAGGCGATCTTCTGCGAGAAGCCGGTGGACCTCGACGTGGAGCGTGCGCGTTCGTGCCAGGCCGCCGTCGAGAAAGCGGGCGTCACCTGCATGATCGCGTTCCAGCGCCGCTTCGATCCCACGTTTGCGTCACTGAAGAAGCGCCTCGATGCCGGTGAAGTGGGTACGCCTGAACTGCTGATCGTCACCAGCCGCGATCCGGGCGCGCCGCCGGTCAGCTACATCAAGAGCTCCGGTGGCATCTTCAAGGACATGCTGATCCACGATTTCGACATCTTCCGCTGGATCCTGGCCGACGAGGCCGTGAGCGTGCACGCGATGGGCAGCTGTCTGACCGACCCGGCGATCGAGGAAGCCGGCGATATCGACACCACCGCCGTCACCATCCGGACGAAGAGCGGCAAGCTCTGCCAGATCAACACGTCGCGGCGCGCCGCGTACGGCTACGATCAGCGTTTCGAAGTGCTCGGCAGCAAAGGCATGTTGCAGGCGGGCAATGTCGCGCCGACCCAGGTCGTCTCGCACACGTCGACCAGCATCGCGCATGACCTGCCGGAGCACTTCTTCCTCGAGCGCTATCGCGAAGCCTACGCGGCCGAGATTGCGCACTTCTTCGACGCGCTGGCCGCGGGCACGCCCGTTCGTACCACCATTGCCGATGGCATCAAGTCGCTGGAACTGGCGGAAGCCGCCGCGCGCTCATGGCGCGAAGGCAAGGTCGTCGAGGTGAGCATCTGACGATGGCCAACCTCCGTATCGGTCTGGCCGGCCTCGGTCGCCTGGGTCAGCGCTATGCAGAAAACCTCGCGCGCGCCGTGCCTCGCGCCGAGCTCGCGGCGGTGTGCAGCCCGGTCGAGGCGGAGCGCGCGTGGGCGCGCGACACGCTGGGCGTCGGGACCATCCACACCTCGTATGAGGAGATGCTGGCCGACCCTTCGCTGGACGCCGTGTTCCTCGTCACGCCCACCTCGCTGCACGCAACGCAGATCGAGCAGGCGCTGGACGCCGGCAAGCACGTGTTCTGCGAGAAGCCGCTGTCCCTGGAACTGGAAGACTGCCGCCGGGCTGCCGCCCACGCGGCGAAGGCCGGCAAGCGGGCGATGGTCGGCTTCGTCCGCCGCTTCGACGAAAGCTACCGCCATGCCTTCATGCACATCGAAGGCGGCGGCATCGGTCGTCCGTTTCTGGTGTACTCGCAGACGACGGATCTCGCCGACCCGAGCGGCGCCTTCCTGAAGTTCGCCCCGACCAGCGGCGGCATCTTCCTCGATTGCAGTGTGCACGATGTCGATCTGGCTCGCTGGCTGCTGGGCCGGCCGAAGGCGACCAAGGTCTATTCGACCGGTACGGTGGCGATGTATCCGCCGCTGGAGGACATCGGCGACGTGGACAACGGCATCGCCATCGTCGAGTTCGAAGGCGGCAGGATGGCCATGTTCTATGCGTCGCGTACGCAGGCCCACGGGCATGACACGCATACCGACGTGACGGGGACGGCCGGACGGGTCAGCGTCGGGCGTAACCCGCGGGCGGACCGTGTGGAGATTGCGGATGCCAATGGCGTGCGCAATACCGTGGTCCCGTCGTTCTATGAGCGTTTCGCGCCGGCGTTCGTGACTCAGGCGAAGCACTTCGTCGATGCGGTGCTCGACGACACCCCGTTCGACCTGACGATGGACGATGCGGTGGAGGCAACGCGGATCGCTGTGGCGTTGCGCGAGTCGCTGCAAAGCGGACAGCCGGTCCTCCTGTGACCGGCGACCATCGACCGCCGGCGTGACCATGAAAAACGCTTCACCCGGCGCCGTGCCGCAGTGCAGCATCGAGGCGCTATAATCGGCCCATCATGTCTCTCCCATCCCTGGTTCCCCAACGCGGGCGGCGTTTCGCCGTGACGGCGCGGATTCTTTCCGCCGTCGTCTTCACCTTCATCTGCTACCTCTGCATCGGCATTCCGCTGGCCGTGCTGCCGGGTTTTGCACACCTGACGCTGGGGTACTCCACGGTTCTCGCCGGTCTGGCGGTCAGCGCGCAGTACCTTGCGACGCTGCTGAGCCGGCCGCATGCGGGACGGATGGCGGATGCGATGGGGCCGAAGCGAACGGTGCTCGCCGGTCTGGTGGTGCTTGCCCTTGCGGGCCTGTTCCTCGCTCTGGCCGCGCTGGTGCCGAAGATTCCCGCGTTGTCGCTGGTGCTGATCCTGCTCAGTCGTCTGGGCCTGGGGTTCGCCGAGAGCTGGGTCGGCACGGGCTCCATCACCTGGGGTATCGGCGGCATCGGCGGCGAGCACACTGCGCGCGTGATCTCGTGGAACGGCATCGCTACCTACGGCGGGATCGCCCTGGGCGCGCCGCTTGGCGTGATCCTGGCCCGTGACTACGGCTTCATCGCGCTGGGCGTCATCTCCTTCGCGCTCGGTCTGGTGGCTCTCCCCATCGCCCTGGCCAAGGCGGCGGTGGCACCCAGCCACGGCGAGCGCCTGCCTTTCCGGAGCGTGCTCTCGCGGGTCATGCCTTATGGCGCCGGCCTGGCGCTGGGGTCGATCGGCTTCGGCTCGCTGTCGACCTTCGTGGCGCTTTACTACGCCAGCCGGGGCTGGGAGGGCGCCGCGGTGTCGCTGTCGGTCTTCGGCAGCTGCTTCATCGGCGTGCGCCTGGTGTTCGGCAATGCGGTGGATCGCTTCGGCGGCTACCGCGTTGCGATGGTCTCGCTGGCGGTGGAGGCGCTGGGCCTGATGGTGCTGTGGCTGGGCGTGACCCCGCACGCGGCCATGATCGGTGCGGCATTGACCGGCTCGGGCTTCGCCCTGCTGTTCCCGGCGCTGGGTGTGGAGGCGGTCAGCCGCGTCAGCACGCACAACCGGGGCGCGGCGCTCGGTGCGTATTCCGTCTTCCTCGACGTTGCCCTGGGCCTGACCGGTCCGGTCGGTGGATGGGTCGCAGGCATCTACGATTACCCGGCGATCTTCCTGCTGGCGGGTTTTGCCTCGATCGCGGCGGTGATCCTCTCGGCCTCGCTTTATCTGCGTTTTGGCCGCGATGGGAACGCACGCGGGAAACCGGCCGACGCAAGGGCATAATGAGGTCCTGACCCCTCACGAGTTCCCTCCATGCCCTACGATCGCAGCTGGACCGGCTTCGGCATCATCGGTGCCCTCGAAACCGGCGGTATCGCGCTGCTGGTCGGCCTCATCCTCTATGCGCTGGTCCGGGCGTTCGGCAAGAGCAACGGCTGGAGCCATGGCAAGGACCTCAGCGTCGCGTTCGCCCTGTCGGTATTGCTCGCCGCCGGGCAGGACCTGTGGGACCTGTTCTACTTCAACTTCGTCCCCATCCAGTCGCCGACCCTGATCCGCCTGAAGCTGGCCGCGGTGCACGACCCCGACAGCATCGGCCTGCGCGTGTCGTTCGAACTGATGGGGGCGCTGATCGGCGTCTGCCTCGGCTGGGCGATTTTCTCCGGCGGCTTCAAACAGCTGATGCACGGCATGCGCAACAGCTGACCGTCAATGTAGGAGCGCGCCCCGCGCGCGATTCAATCCGGCGACCCGCGTGAATGCCGTCAGCGCGCATGCCCAAACATCCAGCTCCACAGCTCCGGCGTCGCATACGCTTTTTCCCATGAGCCATGATTCACCCCCGGGAACTCGCTGTACTTCACCTCGGCCTTCCGCGCGAGCAGCGCCGCATTCATCTTGCGCGACTGCTCGGTCGGCACGACGTTGTCGTCGCCACCGTGGAAAATCCACACCGGCAGCTTGCCGATCTTCTGTGCGACCCACGCCGACGGATCGGTGCCCGCCGGTACGCCGTGCACGTAAAGGCGCTGGCCTTCGCCTTCCAGCGGCGTGACGCCGCCACAGATGATCGCCGCCGCGGCGAACGTCCCGGGATGATCCACCGCCAGCTGCCATGAGCCGAAGCCGCCCATCGAAAGGCCGGTCAGGTAGAGGTGCTTACGGTCGCCATGGAACTCGCTGATGCTCTTTTCCAGCGCCGCCATCGCCATGTCGGCATCGGCCTTGTCGGTCCAGGCGGTATCGTCCGGGGCCTGGGGCATCACGACCACCGCCGGAAAATCCATGTGCTGTTTCAGCCACGGCGGCAGGCCTTGCGACATCTGCTTCTGGTTGTCGCTGCCGCGCTCGCCGCTGCCATGCAGGAACAGCACGACGGCCGGGTGGGGCTTGATGTCGGCGGGGACGAAGACCTGATAACGGTAGGTCTTGCCGGCGACGTCGACGCTGCGCTCGACGAACTGCGCGGGCGCGGCGGAGGCGCCGACGGCGGTCATGGCGGTGAGGAAGGCGAGGGTGCGGAGCATGGACTGAATCCCGTCGGGTACCAATGTAGGAGCGCGCCCTGTGCGCGACATGGTCTTGCGTTGTCTCTCAAGGCTCTCGCGAAAAGGTGTCGCGCGCAAGGCGCGCTCCTACAGGCGAAGGGACACAAGGCGGTCGGTGGCATGCGTGCCCGTCAAAGCACCGGATCGAACAACCGGGCGACATGCAAGGCCACCCGCCGCAGGTACGACAGCCGCCGGTAGTCATTGGCGTTGACCTCGTCGGACTTCGCGAAATCCGCTTCCAGCATGGCTTCGACTTCTCCCGCGAACGCCTCATCGACATTCAGCGCCGCAATCTCGAAGTTCAGCCGGAAACTGCGGTTATCCAGGTTCATGCTGCCCACCACCGCCGTGTCGTCGTCGATCAGCATCACCTTCTGATGGACGAAGCCGGGCTGGTAACGAAACATGCGAATACCGGCGACGATCGCCTCGTGCGCATACAGCGTGCTCGCCATGAACACCGTGCGGTGGTCCGGCCGGCTGGGAATCAGGATGCGCACGTCCACCCCGCGGAACACGGCAAGCCGTAACGCGGCGAATACGGACGGGTCCGGCACGAAGTAAGGCGTGGTGATCCATACGCGCCGCCGCGCCGCATGAATGACCTGGGTGAAGAACAGCGAGCAGCTCTCCTGCCGGTCCGCGGGCCCGGTCGCCACGATCATCGTCGACGCACGGCCGCACCGCTCCGGCGGCGGCAGCGAAGGAGGGCGTTCCCCGGTGACCCAGTACCAGTCTTCGGCGAACACGCGCTGCAGATCGGCCACGGCGGGCCCCTCGATCTGCATATGCGTGTCGCGCCAGGGTGATAGCGGCGGGTTCGCGCCAAGGTACTCGTCACCCGCGTTGAGCCCGCCGACGAAACCACGCTCGCCATCGACCACGAGCACCTTGCGGTGATTGCGGAAGTTGAGCTGGAAGCGGTTGCGCCAGCGTCGCGTGGCGAAGCGACGGACCTCGACACCGCCCGAGCGCAGCGATTCCACATAGCGGTCGGGCAGGGCATGGCTGCCGATGCCGTCATAAAGCAGGCAGACCTGCACGCCCGCCGCGGCGCGCTCGAGCAACGCATCGCGCAGGCGACGGCCCAGAACGTCGTCGTGAATGATGAAGAACTGCACCAGCACGTAGCGCTCGGCCCGGGCGATGGCGGCGAACATGGCGGTGAAGGCGGCTTCCCCGTCGATATGCAGGGCCAGGGCGTGCCCCCCGTGCATCGCGCTGTTGATCATCCGCCCGATCGCGTCGTAGCGGTCGTCGTGTACCGGGACCGACGGCGCGAGCAGGCCGGTGTGGCCCGGATGCGCGGCTTCTTCGTGCAGCATGAAGAAGCGCGCCTGACGCTGGCGATGCAGGTCGACGTAGCCGCCGAAGTGGCTGGCGCCGAGAAACAGATAAGGCACCAGCGTGACGTAGGGAACGAGGACCAGCCCGAGCACCCACGCGAAGGCGCCCTGCGCCGTGCGGGCGTTCATGACCGCATGCATGGCGGCGAGCACGCCCGCGGCATGCAGGCATAGCGCGGCGATGGCGATGAGCGTGGCGATCATGCGCCGGGGTCTCCACTTTCCAGTTTGCGACAACAGTGTTTGTCGCGGTTGAGTGTTTTTACACGAATGGCTCGCGAGGACAATGGACGTCATCGCTTTCCATCGAGCCTGTCCCATGCATGCCTCTTCGTCCCGCCTGCCTTTGCTGGCACTTGCGGTGGCCGCGTTCGCCATCGGTACCACCGAGTTCGTGATCATGGGCCTGCTGCCCGAAGTCGCCGCCGACCTGAAAGTAGGCATCCCGGAGGCCGGCATGCTGGTCTCCGGGTACGCCCTCGGCGTGGCGGTCGGCGCCCCCCTGCTGGCCGCGCTGACGGCGAAGCTGGAACGCAAGCGCGCTCTGCTGCTGTTGATGGGCCTGTTCATCCTCGGCAACCTGCTCTGCGCCATCGCTCCGAATTACGAGGTGCTGATGGGCGCCCGCGTGGTCGCCGCGTTCTGCCACGGCTCGTTCTTCGGAATCGGCGCCATCGTGGCCGCCCACCTCGTGCCGGCCAACCAGCGGTCGCGAGCCATCGCTTTGATGTTCGCCGGCCTGACCCTGGCGAACGTGCTCGGCGTTCCCTTCGGTACCTTTCTGGGGCAGTGGGCGGGATGGCGCTCGACCTTCTGGGCGGTGACGGTGCTCGGAGTGATCGCGACGATCGCGGTGGCCCGGCTGGTCCCGGCGCTGCCCCACCTCAAGGCCCCGCACATGGCGCGCGAGCTTCGCGTACTGCGCGAACCGCAGGTACTGATCGCCCTGGCGATGACCGTGCTCGGTTTCGGCGGCGTCTTCACCGTGTTCACCTATATCGCGCCGATCCTGCAACAGGAATCGCACGTGAGCCCGCACTGGACGGGAGCGGTGCTGGTGCTGTTCGGTCTGGGCACGACGATCGGCAACATGCTCGGCGGACGCCTTGCGGACTGGAAACTGATGCCGTCGTTGATCGGCATTCTCGTGGTCCTGTCGCTGCTGCTGGCGGTGTTCGCCTGGACGATGCATTCGACCGTGGGCGCCATCGTCACCGTATTCGTCTGGGGGATCGCCGCGTTCGCCACCGTGGCGCCGCTGCAATCCCGCGTGGTGCATGTGGCGGGCGATGCGCCCAACCTCGCCTCGACGCTCAATATCGCCGCGTTCAACCTCGGTAACGCCGGCGGCGCATGGCTTGGCGGCGCGGTGCTGGCCGCCGGGTTCCCGATGCCGACGGTAAGTCTGGCCGGCGCTGCGGTTACCGTCACGGGGCTGCCTGCTACGATGGTCAGTGTCGCCCTGGAGCGCCGCGCCTCACCGGCGGTGCCCGCAGGCACCTGATACCCGTTCCCAGGAGTAACGCATGAAAGCCGTCGTCTACCGCAAGTCGCTGCCCGTCGCCGATAAGCAGAGCCTGCTCGATGTGGAACTGCCGGACCCCTCGCCCGGCGCCCGCGACCTGCTGGTCAGGGTCGAGGCCGTCTCGGTCAATCCGGTGGATACCAAGATCCGCCGCAACGTCGACCCCGCCGGTGCCGACAAGGTCCTTGGCTGGGATGTCGCCGGTACGGTGGTGGCGGTCGGCGACGAGGTCACTCGGTTCAAGGTGGGCGACAGCGTCTGGTACGCGGGCGAGCTGGAGCGTCCCGGTGGCAACAGCGCGCTGCACGTGGTCGACGAACGCATCGTCGGCCGCAAGCCGTCGACGTTTTCTATGGCCGAGGCGGCGGCACTTCCGCTCACGGCACTGACCGCGTGGGAGCTGATGTTCGATCACATGGGCATTCCACATGGCACGACGGGCCGCCCCGCGACCCTGCTGGTCGTCGGCGCCGCCGGCGGTGTGGGCTCCATCGCGGTGCAGCTGGCCCGCCGGCTCACCGGCCTGACGGTGATCGGTACCGCATCGCGCCCCGAGACGCGTGCCTGGGTCGAGTCGATGGGTGCGCATCACGTGGTGGACCACTCGAAGCCGCTGGCCGACGAAGTGCGCGCGGTCGCTCCGGAGGGCGTCAACTACGTGCTCAGCCTGACCGCCACCGAGAAGCACTATGCCGCGCTGGTCGACGTGCTCAAGCCGCAGGGCAAACTCGGCCTGATCGACGACCCGGCCGAGGCGATCGACGTACGCCTGATGAAGCGCAAGAGCCTCTCGTTGTACTGGGAGTTCATGTACGCGCGGTCGATGTATCGCACCGACGACATGGCCGAGCAGGGTCGCATCCTCGACGAGGTGGCCAATCTGGTCGACGCGGGCGTCATCCGCACGACTGTGCGAGAGAACCTGGGCACGGTGAACGCGGACAACCTGCGTCGCGCGCACGCCTTGCTCGAGAGCGGCAAGGCGATCGGAAAAATTGTCCTGGAAGGATTCTGACAACCGGCAGGAGCGCGCCCCCTCGAGCGCGCATGAGCGTGCCCCGCGCGCGCGTAGGAGCGCGCCCTGCGCGCGAAAAGCCAACAAGGCGGCGACGCAGAACACCCCCTGTTGCGCGCAGGGCACCCCCCCCTGTCGCGCGCAAGGCGCGCTCCTACATTTAGTCGATCAGCATGGTGGCGACGTTCTGCGCCTGCTTGCGGATTTCCGGGATGGCGGTGGACTCCCACAGCGTCCCGCGCAGCATGCTCCCGATGGCGAACAGGTTGGCGCGCGCCTTGCCGTTGCCATCGAGCAGGTGGCCGTCAGGTACGGCGCGGAGGCCCATGCCCAGCGGATCGGGCTGGACGAGCCCGTCGACCACCAGCTGGCGCACGAGACGATGCTCCGTGCGCTGGGTGTCGGTATTCAGGCCGACGGTCTGGATGACCAGATCGTAGGACTCCGTGGATTCGCCACCGCCTGGCAGGGCGCGCACGACATCCAGGTTGCCTTCCTGCGACAACCTCACCGCGCGCATGCGACCGCGGCCGCGCTCGAAACGGCCCTCGGCTTCGAGCTTCGCCACCGACGCGGCCACCTGCGGCGGCATGCGATGGCGTGCACGTTCCCATGCCCAGCGCGCATGACGCAGGAAGCGGGCACGCTCGGCGGCAGGTAGCTCGCGCCACAAACCCTGGGTATGCGGACGCATGCCGTCGACGACCGTGCGCCAGTCTTCCGCGCCGGCCGTGGCCTCGCGCAGGCGGCGCAGCCAGGCACGGACGTTGGGATCGTCCCGCATGGCCTCGATGAGTTCGGTGCCGTCATCCGTGGGCGCCGACGCGGCAGCCAGGTGCGGCTCGGGCAGCTTGCCGTGGCGCGACAGAGCGGTGAAGTGCGCCTTCGGCCAATGCGCCGACAGCTCCAGCAGGACGTCCACCGCGGTCAGGCCGAGGCCGATCACCAGCACGCGCAACGGACGGTCGTCGTCCTGCGCCGCGGCCATGAACGGCCAGGGATCCGTCACGTAACGACCGCTGGCGATCGCGGCGTCTTCCACGCCCGCGAGGGGGCGCGGGGGCAGGGAGCCGATCGCCAGCACCGCCGCGTCCGCGCGAGACGTTTCATCGCCGAAGCCGATGGTGACGCCTTCGGACGAGGGCACCAGTGAGTCGGCTTCGAACGGATGCACGTTGATATCGTGCCCGAACGAACGGGCATTCATGACCGCCTGCTCGACGCGCGAGCGCAGGAAATCGCCGTACAGCCTGCGCGGCAGGAAGTCGGAGCCTTTCACCTTCGGGTCGAGACCCTGGGCGTACTCGAGAAAACCGCCGGGTTTGCTGACGAACATGCCCATGGACGCCGCGCGGACGTTGAGCAGATGACGCCCGGAGGGCGTGCCGTAGGCGACACCGCGCCCGGCATCCGGCGCGCCGGCATACCAGTCCAGATGCAAGGGCTGGGGCGTACGCCGCTCCAGCAACTCACTTACCAGCGTCGCCGCTGCAGCGCCACCGCCGATGATGGCGACTTTATGAAACATGCTTTTGGTCCTTCGCCCGATGGCTGGGGTGGAGGGCCGTAGACCGTCAGGCCGTCAGGCGTCCCGCGATGATCGATTGCCTCGGTCGTGCGATCCAGTGTCCCGAAGGACCGGGCTGCTCATACGCGAGGTACTGTGCCAGATCGCCACCGTACACGTGAAGCGTGAGCGCCGTGTCATGCCGCGACAAATTGCGGCAGCGATGGGCATGGATGTCCGTCGAGTCGAACCAGGTCGCGTCGCCCGGGCCCAGCCAGGTGCGGCCGATACTGCGAAGCGAATGCCGGTCCTCGCCCTTTTCAAACGATTCGACCTCGAGTGCGCCCGAGATGGTGGCCTCGAGGCCCCACAGCCCGCCGTGATCGTGCACGGGCGTGGCGTAGCCGGGCGGCCAGACCATGATCATCACGCTAACCGCCGGCTTCGACCGCTCGGCCAGGATCCACCGCTCGAAGCCCTTCCGGCGTTCGCGCAGCGGGCCGAGCAGATCGGTCAGCGCATTACTGTGTGCGTGGAGCGCACGACCGACCTCCCGCCCCATGGAGGCGAGATCCGGGTGCCCCACATCCGACAGGTCGAACGCGATGTCGCGCAAGGCCCTGACGATGGAAAAACGCTTACCCATGTGCTGGGCCGTCCCAAGAATCGACTGGCGGGAAGTGGAGCATGGCGTCCGTTAAACCCTCGTAACCCCGCGCTTTCGACTGACGCTTTAAACCTTCGATTCCGTACGTGCATCCAAGGCCATGAACCCGCCCACCGGGCGGCCTTCCACGGAGTGCAACGCCATGATCGTCCTGACCTCGCTTGTCGTAATGGCCGCCGGCTTCTGGCTGGTATTCGCCCTCATCGGCGCGGTGCTGAAGCTGGTCTTCGGCATCATCGGCGGCGTTTTCAGCGTGTTCGCCAGTCTGATCGGTGCCGCCATCGGTGGGCTGGCCTTGCTCCTTGTCGCTCCGATGGTCGCCCTGGCCCTGATCCCGGTGCTGTTGCCGGTCGCCGCGCTGGCGCTGATCGTCTGGGCCGTCGCACGCGCCACCCGCCGTCGCCCGGACGTGGTGGTGATGCCCGCCTCGCGTTGAGCATGAAGGGGAGCGACGGGCGTCGCTCCCCTCGCCTTGACCTCAGAGATTCCTGAGGTCGAAGCTGATCGGGATGCGCGCCCAGGCCTGAACCTTCTGGCCGTTCTGCTGAGCCGGCTGGAAGCGCCACTTCGCCAGCACCTGATCGCGTGCCGCCTTGTCGAGCACGGGATGGCCGCTGCTGCTCTCGATCACCACGTCCAGCGGCTTACCGCTTTCGTCCACCAGTACGCGCAGGGTCACCGTGCCGTGCATGCGGCCTTGAATAGCGGCGCGCGGGTAGGTCGGCGCGGGCGCCGAGACATAAGCCAGCGTGGCCTCGACGGGCGCCGGCTGGACAGCGGGTGGTGAGACGGGAGCGACCTGAACGGGCGCCGGAGGCACCATGGGCGCCGTTCCCTCATCCGTCGGCACCGCCGTCTGCACGGGCGGGCTTTCGACATGCCGGGTCACGGTCGTCACCGGATGGGGCGGTCTGACCGGCAACGGCTTGAGATCGATCGGCGGCGGCGGAACCGGCGTCGGCTCCGTCAGGTGCTCGATGAGACGTATGGGTTCCTGGACGAGGGGCGCCGTGGCGATATCCGCCACCATCGGCCGCATGACGGCGATGAGCGCGGCGGCGTTGAGGGCGATCGCCGCGCTCATCGCGACGATGCGGACGGTATCCGGATGCACTCCGGCAAGGACGTGCGGACGAGCGAACGACATGAGCCACCTCCTGCGATGGGGGGAAGGAGCAGCGCGGTCGGGAACACGGCCAGCGGGGACTGGCGGGGATCGTGTTCAGGTCCGATGGCAGATTAGGCAGGCTTCGCGGGAAGTTGCAATAGCGGACGTCTGGATGGCTATACCGGTTAGCGGTGACGCAATCAGTGCGCTACCAGCATGGGCACATCCGACTGCATGAACAGATACCGGGTCGTCCCTCCCAGGACCATCTCCGACAGCCGCGACCGTCCCCAGGCCCCCATCACGATCAAATCGGCCTTTTCCGCATGCGCGGTTTCGAGCAGTGCGGGACCCGGCGATGGACGTGCACCTTCATCGAGACGCCGCACCTCGGCCTTCACCCCGTGCGTGTCGAGCCAGCCACAGATGTCGGTGTCGGGCAACGCGCAGGTCCCGAGGTCTTCATCGCGGCTGCCGTCGATGACGGTTACGCGTGCGGCCTTGCGCAGCAGGGGCAACGACGATCGCACCGCCAGTGCCGATTCGCGACTGCCGCTCCAGGCGATCAGCACGTGCTCCCCCAGCGTTTCCACCGGCGCCGCCTCGGGGACCACCAGCACGCCACGACTGGAACCGAACACCGTGCGCGAGACGATACCGAAACCCACCGGCGCATCGCCACGCATCGTCGAAGAACGCTCCATCACCAGCAGGTCGTAACCCGCCGCCGCGTGCGTAAGCAGGGTGACCGTGTCGCCGTTGCCGACGCGCCAGTTTCCCTTCAGACCGCGGGCTGCCATGAGCGTCGCCCAGTCGCCCGACACCGCTTTTGCATCGGTGGCGCGCTGGCGCACCGCGTCCAGCTGCATCGGTACGGCTTCCGGCACCGTGAAGGCGGCGGCGGGAAGGTCGACCACGTGGAGCGCGTCGAGCCGTGAACCGATTCGTGCCGCCAGACTGAGGGCCGCACGCAGGCCGGCGCCTTGCGGCGGAAGTCGGGCGATATGCACGAGCAGTTCGAGGGTCATGGCCCATGGAACAACGACGGGGGCGGTGCGGTCAATGTCCCAGTTGCGACCTTTTCTCAATAACGCCCCGGATCGGTTACCCTCGGGGTTCGACGTATTCCGGAAAAGCCCATGTCCTTCGACAGCGCAGAGCCGCGCTATCCCCTCGGTGAAGAAGTCGCCAGCAGCGTGATCCACGCGATCGGGCTCGTGCTCAGCATCGCGGGGCTTGCCGTGCTCGTGGCGTTCTCGGCCATGTACGGCGGCACGCGGGCCGTGGTGGCCAGCTCGGTATTCGGTGGCTCCCTGATCCTGCTTTACGCGGCGTCCACGCTGTATCACGCGATCCCAGGTTCGATGGCGAAGCGCGTCCTGCGCACCTGCGACCACATCGCGATTTTCCTGCTGATCGCCGGCACGTACACCCCGTTTACGTTATTGGCGCTCCCGGGTGCCTGGGGTTGGGGGCTGTTGGTGACGATCTGGAGCGTCGCGATCATCGGCAGTCTCGCCGAGCTCGGTCTGCTGAAACGCTATCGGAAGGCGGCCGTCGCGATGTACGTGGCGATGGGCTGGGTGGCCGTGGTGGCGATCGAACCCCTGCGTGCCAATGTGCCGACAGGCGGCCTTCTGCTGCTTCTGGCCGGCGGCCTCTGCTACACCGGCGGCGTGCCGTTCTACATGGCGCGGAAGATGCCGTACCACCATGCGATCTGGCATGTGTTCGTGCTCGCTGGCAGTGTGCTGCACTACCTGGCGATCCTGCTTTATGTGATTCCGGATGCCCCGGGGCATTGAACGGTCCCGGCCGCCGATCTGTAGGAGCGCGCCTCGCGCGCGACACCAAAACATCGCGCGCAAGGCGCGCTCCTACAGGTAGTTACCGCCTCGCGGCGGTCATTTTCGATTCAATACGGCCGGCACGAACCGCGTACGCACGGCGTCAGCCAGCAGGTCCGGCGGCAACAGCCCCTGCGCGATCAGGAAATCATTGAAGGCCTTGCGGTCGAACTTGTCGCCCAGCTTCGTCTGCGTCTCCGCGCGCAACTGCAGGATGCGCGTATAGCCGTAGAAATAAGCCGTCGCCTGCCCCGGTGAATTGAGCGTGTAACGATCCAGCTCCTGCCGGGCCATCGGTTCGGACAAGCCGACGTCGTGCACGAGGATGTCGTGCGCACGATCGCGCGACACCAGGCCCAGGTTGAGCATCGGATCCAGGAACGCCCGCGCCGCACGCAACAGGCGGAACTGCAGCGCGATGAACTGACCCGCCGGCGGCTCGTACGGCATCATCTCCGCTTCGGAATACAGCGCCCAGCCCTCGACGTTGACGCTGTTGAAGGCGAACATGCTGCGCGTCAGCGATACACCCTGTTCCACCATCGCGGCGAACTGCAGCTCGTGGCCTGGCCGTCCTTCATGCGCGGTGAGCGTCCATGCCGCCGCCTCGAAGGTGAAGTCGTCGTAGGTCTGCGTCGCGTCGCCGTCGGCCGGTGGGTTGCCGGTGGTCAGCACGAAGGTCCCACGCTGGCCGGTATTGCCGACAAAGGGCGGCGGATCCATGTGCGGTGCGGGCGTGCGCGCATTCTCCGCTTCGGAGGCGACGCGCATCGCCATCTGGCGCTTCGGCAATTCGACGATGCGCTGCGTGCGGATGGTGTTTTCGATCTTGCCCAGTACCTCGTGATACACCGGCTCGACCTTGTCCTTCGCCAGCTGCTTTTTCTTCAGCGCTTTCAGTACGTCGCGGTAGTCGCCATCGGGAAGACCCTCGGCTTTGGCGACGACGGGCGCCAGCATCTGCAGCGCATACGTGGTCTCCATGAATTCCAGCTGCGCGCGGCCGATCAGGTCGCGCGGGGCGATGTCGAGCCCGACCTGCCTGAGGTTGTACGCATACAGCGGCTCGGGCAGGCGGAAGTCGGTACGCGCGCGGGGCAGCACCGTCTTCTTCACCCACGCGTTGTACTGCTTCAGCTGCGCGTCGAGCTTGTTCATCGCCTCGTCGCTGCCGGCGACTTTCTTCTCCGCGAACAGCTTGCGGATGCCGTCGACATAGCGCTGCGTGTTGCCCAGCTTCTGTTCGACATCGGCCTTGACCGGACCGAGCAGGCCCTTTTCGCCCAGGCGCTCCGTGGTGCGTGCCCTGGCCTGGTCGACCAGTGGCGTGCAACCGGCCGCCATGCCGACATAGCACTTCAGCCGCCCCAGCGCGGCCTGATTCTGCTCCGGGGTGCTCTGCGCGTTCAGCAGAGAGAACTCACCGCTGAAGATCATCTGCCCGGCGTCGAACCAGGGCAGCAGATACTTGTCGTTGAGATCGATACCCTCGATATTGCCGTCGATCTGCTTGGCCAGGATCTGCAGGTCCTGGCTGACGTTGGGGTCCTTCTCCTCGGCGAGGCGTCTGGCAACCTGCTGACGCACCTCGACCAGCGCGGCACGCTGGCGCTTGTCCACGTCGGGCCCGAGATCGGCGGTCTTCTCGTCGTAGCCTTTCAGGCCGATGTCCGTGGCGGACTCGGGGCTGAAGCGGGCGGTGAGGTCCAGCAGCGGTTGGGCATCGGCGTTGCTGCGCGCGATCCAGGCCGGCGGCGCGGTTTCGGCGTGAAGGGTGCCGACCGCGAACGTGATCGCGGCCGCTAGGGTCAGTCGTCTGAACATGCGTGTCTCCCCGGTGAAGTCCGGCGAGACTAGCCTTTGCGGGTCGGGGCCGCCAATGTGCCTTTCGGCGGTCAGCTGAAGAGCAGGGCGAGGGCAGCCATTCCCAGCATCAGAAACGACAGCACGGCCTTGGCGATGATGCCCAGCAACATGCCGAACCAGGTGCTGATACCCACATGGGCCGAGCGCAGCACGCTCTTGCCCGACCACAACTCGCCCGCCACGGCGCCCAGAAAGGGGCCAAGCAGCAAGCCGGGCAGGCCGAAAAACATCCCGACGGTCGTGCCGATGCCCGCGCCCCACAAGGCGCGCGGACTGGCGCCGATTTTCTTTGCCCCCAGCGAGGCGGAGACGAAGTCCAGCGCGACCCCCACAGCGCCGACGATGCCGATCACCACCAGCCAGCCCCCGCCCAGGTGCTGGTAATCGTCCACGGCGGCGGCGAGCCAGATGCCGCCGAAGATCATGGGGATGCCAGGCAGGATCGGCAGTACCGCGCCCGCCACGCCCCCAACGATCAGGGCGGCGGCGAGCAGGTAGAGGAACAGGTCCATCAGCGGAAAGCCTCTCTGTATTCGGGTTTCAGATAGGCCGAAAACGCGTCGCTGGATACATCGATCGCCTGTGGCCCTGCCGAATACGGCGCGACCTGATACGGCGGGAAGATGAAGGTCAGCCCGTGCACCTTGTCGTCGGGCCCCGTGAGGAGGGTGAACACGCGGTAGTGATCCTTGTCCGGCGCCGTACCCGCGTCGATCTGCTGGCTGTCCGAAGACAGCGGGTCGTCCTGATCGTCCAGCGCGGTCAGCAGCTGGCGCCGGGCCTCGGTGGCGAATGCGCCCTCCGCCGCGTGCGCATCGTCGAACAGCTCGCGAATGCCCACGACGCGCCGCTTCCGCAGGTCGTAGGTGAAGCTGTCGACGATGGGCGCGGGGTGAGCGCCGCCGGTGAAGGCGGAGCCGTCGACCTGCACGTTGATGAAGCGATCGGTGCGAGCCGCGACCGCGATGTCCAGGTTGAGGTCCCAGGGCAGCTCTTTCGCCTGCTCGCGGGCACCCGGGGCATCCAGGCTGTCGAGGAAGGCGCGCTTCTGCCGCTCCACGTAGCGCTCGATCGTGGCGCGCAAGGGCGCGGCCGACGTAGGCAGCTGGGGAAGTTTCACTTCCATCGTGTAGAGGCCTTCCTGGCTGGATTGGGTATCCTTGTGCGCGGTCGCTCTGGATGGCGATGGCATCTTCCCGACGTTCGAACGGTCCGCGCCATCCTGGCAGGCGGCGAGTCCGACGGCGACAAAACACAGCGACAGGATGTGTCGCGACAACATTCGGCATTCTCTCCCTGCGAGAATCGTCATCTTAGCGTAGCTGCCGCGCAGCGCAGAGCGCGTCAACGAATCGAAGGAAGGGCGTGCATAGCGCAACGACGGAAACTGTCACCCTGCTCAAGGCTGACGAACTCGGCCGCATCGAGCGCGTGGAACGCGACGGTGTCGTTCTTATCCGCCGCGACATCGCTGCCGCACGCTGGTGGGCGCGCTGGTTCGCACGCCGCGCCGCGGCGCGCGAGGCGCGGGCGCTGCTGCGCCTGGACGGTATCGACGGGGTGCCACGGCTGCTCGCGTGGAATGGCCGGATGCTCGAGCGCAGCTACATGGCGGGACAGCCGATGCAGCTGGGCCGGCCGCTGGACCCTGCCTATTACACACGGGCCCTTCGCCTGCTGGCCGTACTGCACCGTCGCGGCATCGTCCACAACGATCTCGCCAAGGAGCCGAACTGGCTGGTGCGCGAGGACGGCACGCCCGGTCTGGTGGATTTCCAGATTGCCTGGACGCGTGGCCGGCGTGGTTCGCTGTTCCGCCTGCTGGCGCGGGAAGACCTGCGCCACCTGCTCAAACACAAGCGAACCTATGCCCCGGACCGCCTGTCAGCGCGCCAGCAGGCCATCCTGGCCCAGCCGGCACCGCATTCACGCCTGTGGCGGGCCACCGGCAAACGTCTCTACAAACTCATCGCCCGCCGCATCTTCGGCTACTGGGACAACGAAGGCCAGGGCCGTATACGCAAGTAGGAGCGCGCCCCGCGCGCGAAAAGCCAACGCAGCGAAGACGCCGCCCCCCCCCCACTCCTCGAAACGCTCCGTTACTTCTCCACAAACGCCCGCTCGATCACGTAATCCCCCGGCTCCCGCGTCCGCGGCGACGCCTGAAAGCCCTCGCCATCCAGCAACACGCAGATGTCTTCCAGCATCGAGGGACTACCGCAAAGCATCACGCGGTCTTCGGCCGGATTGATCTGCGGCAAGCCGGTCGTCCGGGCCATCTCACCATCGGCGATCGCGTCGGTGATGCGTCCCCGGTTCCGGAATGCTTCACGGGTCACCGTCGGGTAGTAGATGAGCTTCTCGCGCACCAGGTCGCCCAGGTACTCGTGCTTCGGCAGCTCGTTCTCGATGTAGTCGGAGTAGGCCAGGTCGTTGACGTGACGCACGCCGTGGGCCAGCACGATCGTGTCGAAGCGCTCGTAGGTCTCCGGATCCCGGATGATCGACATGAACGGCGCCAGGCCCGTGCCGGTGCCCAGCAGGTAGAGACGCTTGCCCGGCTTCAGATCGTTCAGCACCAGCGTGCCCGTGGGCTTGCGGCTCACGATGACCGGATCGCCGGGCTTCAGGTGCTGCAGCCGTGAGGTCAGCGGGCCGTCCTGCACCTTGATGCTGAAGAACTCCAGATGCTCTTCGTAATGCGCGCTGGCGATGGAATAGGCGCGCATCAGCGGCCGCCCGTCCACTTCCAGGCCGATCATCACGAAGTGACCGCTTTCGAAGCGGAAACCCGGGTCCCGCGTGGTGCGGAAGCTGAAAAGGGTGTCGTTCCAGTGATGCACGTCGATCACGTGCTCGGTCGCCAGTGCCACCATGGTGCGTTGAACCTCGGTAAAGACAAGAAGGGACGGAGCCTCCGCGCCGTGCGCGGGAGCCCTTGGGGGTTCTTGGCTGGGGAAGCGGCCCGCCGGGCCGCGCTGCCTCGCGCGACGCGTCGCACCCTGCATCGGCTGCGCGCTCATGGACGTAAGGATACGGCATTCCGCCACAGGCCGCTTCGGGCCGGGCCGGGCGCTGGCCTTTAAGCTTCCGCTAAGATGCTCAGTCCGTAGGCGCCCCAAGGAAACCATCGTGACGAAACCCGCCTATGCCCCCGGCCAGGCCTGGACCTACCGGACCCGTCCCGGCGAGGAAGATTCCCGTGTAGCGATTCGCAAGATCGACCACGAGCCGGAAGACGGCGAGGTTTTCCATGTTTCCATCCTCGGCGTGAAGCTGCGCAACCATCGCGTACCCGGCGGCCTGCAGCCGGCGATGAACCACGCCGCCGTGTCCCGCGCCACGCTGGACGCCAGTCTGCTCACCACCGACGGTCCCGCCGACGCCGATGAAGGCTGGCGAGACGGCTACGCCGTGTGGCGCCAGGCCTATGACAACGGCGACGCGGGCATATTCGACCTGCCGGTTCCCGAGATTCTGGGCTACATCGAGATGGTGGTGGCGGCCTCGGGCGAGGCCCGCTGAGCAAAAAAAGAGCGCCCGATCCCCGGACATCGGCCGGGGAGGTGCCGGTGTCCGGGAAGGGGCGCAAGAGTTGCACAGGGATCTGGGTTTACGCTTTCTTAGAAGTCGTAAGTGACGGCGAGACGGCCGTAACGCGGATCCTGCGTGTAGAGCGGTACGCGGTAGATCGTATTGAGCGTGTTGGCCGGGCCTTCGCTTGCCGGATAACGGAACGTCGCCCGCTGCTGGTTTAGGACATTGAACACGTTCGCAGAGAACGCGAGCTTCTGGTCGCCCCACGACGGACGGTAGGTCACGCCGAGGTCGAGCTGGAACGTCCAGGGCAAGCGGCCATGGCTACCCGGGGGAGACGGTTCCCCGTTGCAATAGCGATAGGAGCTGCCGTAGGACACCGGATCGGTGTGCCCCGCCCCGTAGTAGCCCGTGCAAACTTCCGGTGCGCCGGAAATCGCCTGGACGTTGCCCGACAGCTGCCATTCCGGTGCGAACTGCCAGTAGCCATACGCCTTGAAGACGTGGGTATGGTCATTGCCCTGCGGGCCGTTGGCGTTCTCCATGACATAGCGGTTATCCCAGTCGACGCTGCCGGCCGCACCATCCTGGCGAGTGTCGGTACGAGCCTGACCCTCGGTATTGCCGTAGCTGCGTGAGAACACGTAGTCGAACTTGCCGTACCAGACACCGTCGAAGTTGTGTTCGGTGAACAGTTCGAGGCTGTAATAGCGACGCTTCAACGCGGGGAAGCCCATTTCTTCGCGGCTGAGCGGCACCTTGACGGCGTTCCCGCCGGTATCGATCAGTGTGAAGGTGTTGGAATGACCACCGTTGATCAGGTAGCAGCTGTTCGTCGATGCGATGTCATAGCCGAGAGCCGCCGCCTTATCCGTAACGAGGCCGACATCGCAGAAGTCGTCGATCGCGGAGTTGAGCACGCGCTTGGTCAGCTTGGCACCGTAAACCCAATGGTCGCCGAAGGTTTTGTCAAAGCCGAGGATGTACTCATCCTGGTTCTCAGCCTTCAGGCCCTTGCCCGCAACCGTACGGGGATCGGGTGGGATGCCGTACGAATTGTTTGCCGAGACTGGCTGGCTGATCTGAGTCAGGCCCGTCGGCGCACCGGTCGCATCGATTCCGCTGTAGGTGTAGTACTGCTGTGTCGCCGTATAGCCTGCGGCGGCGCCAGTGGCCGGATTCAGAGGAAGGCCAAGGTAGTAACGCCCGGCGTTGCCGAAGACCTTGAAGCTGCCATCTCCATTAACGTCCCATGATGCGCCGAGTCGAGGCGCCCACTGCGGCTTCGTTTGCGTGATGAATGCCTGGCCGAACTGGTTGTAGTCGGTAAACTGGTCATTGCGGACGCCCAGCGACAGCAGCACGGTGTCCGTGACCTGCCACTTATCCTCGATGTATTGAGCCCGCTGATCCGAGCGCACATTGACCAGGTTGTTTACGACGTTGCGGCTGACGTAGTAGCCGCCCGCCCCGTTGGCATAACCGGCCGTACCCGGTACGAAGTTGATGCCCGGAGCATCGGAAATCGGCTGCGTGGGGTCCGCCTGCTGGCCGTAGTTCCAGGCGTATCCAGGACCCGGGCTAGCCGTGCCGAAGTCGTCTGCCCGCGACTTGACGTTATCGATGCCGACAGCAATCGTGTGGTCACCGAGCGTATAGGTGACATCGAAACGGAAGTTCGTCGCCTTATTGCTACGGCCCGGCTGACTGATGTCATCGACCTGATTATTGCGAATGGCGGTGCCGCCGTTCAGTGCGGGATTCTGGAATTGTGAGCTATCGACCCGGGCCAACGTCGGGTCATAGTCGCCCGGCTGGTCGTAGTTCTTCGAGCGCATCTGGCCGTACATGGCACTGAGGGTCAGGTTGTCCGTGATGTAGCTCGTGTACTTGGCGACATACAGGTCGCCGCCGGTCTTCGTGTTATCGACGGGACCGATCTTGCTGGTCCGGTTAAGATTGGCGTAGTCGTAGTTGTATCGCGTACCCGAACCTTCGCGCTTGTCGGACGCGCCGGTCAGTTCGAGGATGTTGCTATCGGTGATGTTCCAGTCGAGCTTGCTGTACCACCGCGGTGATCTATAGTCGTTGGTCGATGCCGGGGTGTTATTGCCCACGGCGTTCACGTTACGGCGGCCGGATTTTTCAAACTCACCCGCGACGAAGAAGAACAGCTTGTCCTTGATCAGCGGGCCGCCTGCATAAGCGCTGACCGTGGTCGTCCACTGGTCATTCTGGCTCTTTGGCTGGTAAAGATTGCCCGCGGGTGCGGTAGCGGGGACGCGCGCATAGTGCAGGTCGTCAGCGCTTGCGCGAGCAAAGGCGGGCTCCCAAAGGACCTGAGCACCAAAGTGCCATTCGTTCGTGCCGCGCTTACCGACCTGGCTGATGACGCCGCCGTCGGAACGCCCGTACTGTGCGCTGTAGCCGCCGGTATAGACTTCCTGCTGGTCGATGGCGCCATAGGGCAACTGCAAGCCGCCCACCGCGTTGAGTGGATCGGTCGTATTGAAGCCGTTGACGTAGTAAGCGTTTTCATTGGCCGCGGCGCCGCCGAAACTGGCGACCGAGCGGCCGGTGTCGCTCGCGAATCCGCCGCCGTTGTTGACCACGCCAGGTGCAAGGCGGGCGATCGCTTCCGCACTGCGACCCAACGGCAGCTTGGCAAGCTGCTCGGATGTGATCACGGTACGTGAATCGACCGACGTGACGTCGATATTCGGAAGGGCTGTGCCGGTGACCGTGACGCCGCTGAGTGATGTCGCATCGGACGCAGGTGCGGCGCTCGCTGCATTGAACGAGATATCGGTGCTCGCACCCACGCGCAGGCTCACGTCCTTGCGTGTATCGACCGCTGCGCCATCGCGCATGAGGGTCACGGTATACGTGCCGAGCGGAATCTGGTTAACGGCATAACGGCCGCGTGCGTCCACCGGAACTTCGCGACGGAAGCCGGTGCCGCTCTCGACCACGACGGTCTCATTGGCGCCTGCGGGCACGCTGCCGTTGATGCTACCCGTCGTCGACTGTGCGTAAACGCTCGAAACGCCACCCAGGCAGGTACAGACCGCCAGTGCGAGTGCGCTCCTGCGAGTGAGAAAATGGTTCTTCATGCCTTCCCCGGAAAGTGATGCCATTAATTGACGGCAACACGGGGCCGTAACGACAGGCCCCCGCCTGTCGCTTTGCACGGAGCCGAAAGACCCCTCCCCGCGCTCCGTCGCGACACGCCCATTTGCCTCGATCCAAATGGACTTAACGCAAGGTGTACATGAGGCGATTCGGGTTGTCCAGAGCACGCACCGCCCGGGCGGATGGCCGTCCAGCCGTCTAAACGTCTTGCTGCGCCGCAGCAAAATTAAGTGTAACTATGGGTATTTGGGGGCTTTTATGCCGGCGCGACGTCTTGCCGCAAAGGTGCCCAATGGCATATCCGCAAGGGGTGTAAATTTTTTCGAAACGCGGATTTTCAGAGTTCTCAAACCTTCACGCACCGTCTACATTTGGATCGTGGCAAAAGGCGTGCCAAAGGTCGGGCAGGCCAGAGGTGCATCAACGTGCCGCCGTCACCGGCTGTCCACCCCGGGTCGGGAAAAGTCCTGCGTCATGAAGATCGCCACTTTCAACGTCAACGGCATCCGCTCCCGGCTTCCGCACTTGCTGGAGTGGCTCGGGCGCGAGGCGCCGGACATCGTCTGCCTGCAGGAACTCAAGGCGGTGGACAAGGCGTTTCCCGTCGCGGAGATCCATGACGCAGGCTACGGTGCCCTCTGGGCCGGGCAGGCCTCCTGGAATGGCGTGGCCATCCTCGCGAAGGGTGCCGATCCCGTGGAGAGCCGCCGCGGCCTGCCGGGCGACAGAAAGGACCTCCAGAGCCGCTACCTCGAAGCGGCGGCCCATGGCGTTCTCGTCGGTTGCCTTTATCTGCCCAACGGCAATCCGTGGCCAGGTCCGAAGTTCGATTACAAGCTGGCCTGGTTCGAGCGTTTTATCCAGCATGCCGGGCAATTGCTGGATTCCGGTCATCCGGTGGTACTGGCCGGCGACTACAACGTCGTGCCGACGGACGGCGACATCTACGACCCCAAAAACTGGCGACGTGACGCCTTGCTCCAGCCCGAAAGCCGTCATGCTTACGAGCGTCTGCTGGCCCAGGGCTGGACCGACGCCCTGCGCCAGATGCATCCGGACGAAACCATCTACACCTTCTGGGACTACTTCCGGCAGCACTGGCCACGCAACCGGGGGCTGCGGATCGACCACCTGCTGTTGTCGCCGGATCTGGCGACCCGGCTAAAGAAGTCCGATGTCGACCGATGGGTACGCGATCTGCCCAAGGCCAGCGATCACGCGCCGGTGTGGGTCGAGATGGGCAAGCCGGCCCGGGCAGCGGCGACGAAAAAGACGGCGACGAAAAAGACGGCGGCAACAAAGACGGCCGCGAAAAAGACGGCCACGAAAAAGACCGCCGCAAAAAAGACCGTCCTCAGGAAATCCGGGCGGACTGCGTAAGTTCCGACGTAAACGAATTTACCAATATGAATGCGCTACCCGCACTTGCCAGCGGCGCGCAAGATCATAGACTAGGAGGTTATCGGGGGAAGTCGCGGGTTCAGGCTGGCATGAAGATCGATGGCGGTAGCGGTAAACGCGCCGAGCCAGTGATGCTCAGCGAGGTCGCGAAGCGTCTGCGCAATCCGCGCATCGACCGCATCGTGGCCAGCTTCAGCGAGTACCACGTCTCGCTGATGCGTGCGGTGATCCTCGGGTTCGTCGTCGTCTGGAGTGCCGCGTGGCTGCATGGCCCGGTGCCCATGGCCACCGAATCGCATCACGTCGTGCCGGTCGCCGTCCTGATGTTCGTCCTCAGCACCTTCTGGATGCTGTTCGTCCGTGCAGGTGCGCCGCGCGAGACGCCGGTGATCGACGCCATCGGCAACGTCACCAATTTCGTCATCGTGGCCGTGCTGCTCAAGGCCGCGTTCATGCTGGTGATCACGGTGACGGCCGTCCTTCCGTTCCTGTCCGTGGCCGTCGGGGTGAGGTACAGCCGCCGCGCGTTCGCCGCCAGCGTAGTGGCCTCGGTCGCGATCCTCGCGGTCGTGGCGCCCGATGGCTACTGGCTGGGTCGTCCCGCCTACGCCTTATACGCACTGGCTCTGGTCATCGTGTTGCCGGTGATGCTTTACCGGATGATGTATGCCTTGCGCGAAGTGTCCGCCGAGGCGATCGCGTCGCGTGAAGCACAGCACCGGTTCATCTCGATGATGAGTCACGAGATGCGTACGCCTCTGAGTACGGTCATTCATGCGGCGTCTCTGATCGACACCTCGGTGATGTCGGAAGACCAGCGCGGCCTGGTCGCGCTGCTGGCGACCAATGCCAATGCTTTGCTCCACCGGGTCAACGCCGTCCTTGATGTAGCGTCGTTTGCCGGCGGCAGTTTCAACCTGCGCCACCAGACGTTCGCGTTCGACGAAGTCCTGAGTACGGTGGGCGCGGTGTGCCGTCCTTACGCGGCCGAGAAGCGTGTCACCTTCAGCGTCTCCCGCGACGCATCGGTGGAAGGCGTCTTCAGCGGCGACCCGGGCCGTATCGAGCAGGTGCTGTCGAACCTGGCTTCCAACGCGGTGAAATTCACGCCGCCCGGCGGCTCGGTGGACGTGCGCATCGAGTTGCGCGAAAGCGTCGGCGGCCATGATCCGACCATCGCCTGTACGGTGAGCGACACCGGTATCGGCATCGCTGACGCCGACAAGCAGCGCGTGTTCGATCCCTTTCATCAGCTCAGCGGTGGCGAGAGCCGGCGCCAGGAAGGCGTCGGCCTGGGTCTCTACATCGTTCGGAACGTGTCCGAGCAGATGAGTGGCTCGCTCGAGGTGATGGACAATCCGATGGGCGGCACCATCTTTGTCTGGCGTTTTCCCTTGCGCCGCGCGGCCGCCGGTTCGCGAAGCGTGGCGGAGACGCCGCTGGTCGACCTGCTCGACGAGCATCGCGGTCGCGTCGCCCCGCAGCACTGCCTGGTGGTGGACGATAACGCGGCCAACCGCGAGATCGTCGGTCGTATCCTCGAGCGTGCGGGGCATGTGCCGACCTTCAGTGCCAGCGGTGACGAGGCGCTGGCGCGTCTGTCGACCGAGACGTTCGATCTGATCTTCATGGACCTGCACATGCCGGGCAGCTCCGGCTGGGATGTGCTGGGACGGATCGAAGTGGCGCGTCGTACCGAGGCGGTGCCGCCTATCGTCATGCTGAGCGCGGACTCCAGTCACGACGCCGTACGGATCGCATTCAAGGCCGGTGCACGCGCGTACCTTACCAAGCCGATCGCGGCGCAGCGGCTGCTCGACGTGATCGAGTCCATCGCCGACGAGCGTCGTCTCGACGACGCGGCGCGCCACTGGCATCCCGCCATTGGCCTGCCCACCGGCCGGCAGGAGAGTTCGCCGCTGGACGAAATGCGCGCGCTCAGTACGCGGGAAGACTTCAAGGCCTTCGTCGACCTGTGCTCGCGTACGGCGGACGACCATTGCGTTTCCCTTCGCTCGGCGATCCATTCGCACGATATCGCAGCCGCCTCCGAGGCCATCCATGCATTGCGCAACGTCCTGGGCAATCTGGGGGTACCAGGAGCCGACCACGTCTGCGGCGACATTGCCTTGCTGATCGATGCCGGTGCGGATGTACAGCGCGTCACCGAAGAGCTGGACACGCTCTCCCGGTCGGTACACCGTTTCGTCGACGTGCAACGGCGTTACGCCGAGGCGGCCGCCAGCGCGTGAACGATCTGGAGGCACTGGCCGAGGACGTCGCCGGGCGCGAGCGCTCGACGCCCGGCCTCAAGCCGGACAACGAGGCACGCATCGTGTTTCACCCGCAGAAACCCCGTAGCCGGCTGCCGCTCGCGGTGGTTTATCTGCACGGATTCACCGCCAGTCAGGCGGAGGGGGATCCCGCGCACCGGGCCATCGCCGAGGCGTGTGGCGCCCATCTGTTCCTCAACCGACTCAGTGACCACGGCAGCGACCAGCCCTCCGCGATGGCCGGCGCTTCGGCGGAGCGCTGGCGCGCGGACGCCGACGAGGCCCTGCGCATCGGTCTGGAACTCGGTGAGCGGGTGTTGCTCGTCGGCACCTCCATGGGCGCGTCGCTGGCGCTCGACCTCGCTGCGCGACACGCGTCTCAGATCGCGGGCGTGGTGGCCTGGTCTCCCGGCATCCGCGTTTACGATCCCGTACAACTCAACGCCGCGGTGCTCCTGCGCGGGGCGGTGGACGTGCCGGGTGAGCGCACGCCGTTTCAACGGCGGTACTGGTCGTCCGTGATTCACTCCGACGGATACCGCGCCGTCGCCGAACTCTTCCTCGGCACGATGCAGCCCGGGCACCTGCGCGATGTCGTCTGCCCGGTCCTGTTCGGTGTGTGGGACGGCGGTGCCGATGACCATGACACGCTGACGTCGGTCGCCGCCATGCGCGAGGCGTTCGACTGGCTGGGCTCGCCCGAGCCAGGCCGCCGCCTGATCGCCTACGATCACGCGGCGCACGTGCTTGCTTCCCCGCAGCGTTCCCCCGCGGCGGCCCGGGTGCTGGCCGACGCCGTCGCTTTTGTCGGCGAGCTGGGATTCGCCAGCTAAGACGTCTCACCTCCGGCCCGGGCGACGCGGGTACCTCTTAAGAGGTATCGTTGCCACCGGGTCGGAGGGGGGTGATCAGGGGTGGTTTCCGGACGCGCGCTCGCCGCGTGCATATCGCTGTTGCTCGGCGTCATGGTTGGGTGGTGGCCCACCTCGGACGCCGTCGCGAGGGACAGCCGCGACCGTCGTATCGAGCAGTTCTATCACACCGCCTGGACGGTGCGCGAAGGTGCGCCCGGACAGGTCACGGCGCTGGCGCAGACGGCCGACGGCTACCTGTGGCTGGGCACGCAGACGGGGCTGTACCGGTTCGATGGCGTGCGCTTCGAACGCTACCGCCCCCGCGAAGGCGGTGACTTCCTTGCGTCCAGTGTGGCCTCTTTGTACGCACCCCCGTCAGGCGGCTTGTGGGTGGGCTTCCGTTACGGGGTGGCCAGCTTCATCGATCACGACCGTGCCACGCACTACGCCGCGGGCTCCGGCCTGCCGACCGCGACGATCTACGCGATGGCCAGCACGCCCGATGGGCGGGTCTGGGCGGCGACCTTCAACGGGCTGGTTACGCTCGCGGGCAATCGGTGGCGGGTGATCGGTCCCGCCATGGGGCTGCCCGGGGTGCGCGCGCGTAACCTCGCGGTCGATCGCGCGGGTCGCCTCTGGGTCGCGACGGAGCAGGCGCTGGCGTGGCTGGCACCGGGTGCTCAGCGTTTCGAGGTCGCCACGCGATCGGTCGGCCGGATCAACCGCATCGCCGAGGCCCCCGACGGCAGCATCTGGGTCGCCGAGGCCGACGATGGCGTACGGCCGGCATGGAACGACGGACGCGACCCGGCGCTGTCAGGACCGAAGCTGCACATGTCGTCGGCGGGCCTCCTGTTCGATCGCGACGGCGCGCTCTGGGTGCCGACGCTCGGCGAAGGTATCCGTCGCGTTCCGCACATCGACTGGCTCGCCAGCCAGACGATCGAAGCGGACAGCGCGGCGGCCGAGCGTTTCGTTGAACGTAACGGTCTCAGCTCCGATTATTTCAGCGCGGTGATCCAGGATCGCGAGGGCAACATCTGGATGGGCGGGAGCCGCGGCCTCGACCGCTTCCGCCGTGGACGCCTGCTTCCCGCGCCGCTGTCACCCGGCGCCACCGACTTCGCGCTGGTCCCAGCGCCCGGGCATGGCGTGTGGGTAGGCACGAAGAACCGTCCGCTGACGCATGTCGACGCGACCAACATAACCGGCACGGCCTTCCCGGAAGCGATCACCGCGGCGGCCCGCGACGGCGACGCGACCTGGCTCGGTGGACCGCGCGGTCTGTGGCATATGGTGGATGGCGTCCCGCGGCCGTTCGCATCGCTCCCCGCGGACGATTACACGGGCGTCCAGGCCATCGTCGGCGACGGCCACGGCGGCGCCTGGTTGTCGATCAATCGCCCCGGCATCTACCACTACACGGGCGAGGGCTGGATTCACGACACACTGCCCAGCGTGTCCAACGACCCCTCGCCGCTGGTGTTGCTCCGTGACGCCCGGCAGCGGCTGTGGATGGGTTTCGCGCGCAACGTGCTCATCGTCCGCGACGGGGGCCGGGACAAGGTGATCGGCGCGGCCGATGGTCTGCAGGTGGGCAACGTCACCGCGCTGCTGGACGACGACGACACCGTATGGGTGGGCGGCGAGCTGGGTATCGCCGCCATTCGCGGCGGCAGCGTCCGCAGCATTCCGACGGCTGGCGAGCCGCTGCGCGGCGTGTCCGGACTGGTGCGCGACCGTCGCGGGGATTTCTGGATGAACGCCGCGCAAGGCGTCGCGCGGATCGCCTCGGCCGACATGCGCCAGGCCCTCGACGAGCCGGGCTACCGTCCGCCGGTCATGCTGTTCGATTCGCTCGATGGATTGCCAGGTACGCCGGCGCAGTTTCGTCCCTTGCCCACCGCGGTGGTGGCCGACGATGGACGGTTGTGGTTCGCGACGACCAGCGGCGTCGTGTCGATCGATCCGTCGGCCATACGGCGCAACCCGGTCGCGCCGCCGGTGATGGTCCGGGAAATTTCCACGGATGCGGGAACCTGGCCGGCCTCGTCCAGCGTCACGCTTCCGGCGAACACCGAGCGTCTGCGCATCGCCTATACCGCGACCAGCCTGTCGATGCCCGAGCGCGTGCGCTTCCGCTACCGGATGGATGGTCTGGATACGCGCTGGCGTGAAGCGGGTACGGATCGCGAAGCCGTGTACACCGATCCGCCGCCAGGCCATTACGTGTTTCGAGTGACCGCGTCCAACGAGGACGGTGTCTGGAACGAGCAGGGCACCTCGATCGCGGTCACGGTGTCGCCGGCGTTCTATCAGACGCTGTGGTTCGCGCTGGTCTGTACCGCCGCCTTGCTCCTCGCCATCTGGATCGCACTGCTGCTCAGGGGCCGGCGCGTCGCGGCGCTCGTGCGGGGGCGCCTGGACGAGCGCCATGCGGAGCGCGAACGCATCGCACGGGAACTACACGACACGCTGCTGCAGAGCATTCACGGTCTGACCATGCGCTTCCAGGCGATCGCCAATCGTGTCGCGCCGGACGATCCGGTACGCACAGCGATGGAAGGCGCGCTCGACCGGGCGGAGGAAGCGCTTGTCGAAGCGCGTGACCGCGTCCGCGACCTGCGTGCGCACGGCACGGACGACATGCCGCTGAATGACGTTCTGGAAGCGATGGCGCGCTTGTACGCGTCCGATCACACGGTGCCGGTCATCGTCAGTGTGCGGCTCGACGTGCTCGATCTGGATCCGCTGGCGCGCGACGAACTGCACGGCATCGCACGCGAAGCCGTGCACAACGCGGTGACGCATGCCGGGGCCAGTCGCATCGACGTCGTCCTCGAGGAAGATGACGGTATGCTGCTCTTTTACGTGCGCGACGACGGACGCGGTATCGAGGATGCCGTTTCCCGCGACGGTCGTGCGGGTCACTGGGGGCTGCGCGGGATACGCGAGCGCGCGCATGCGATGGGTGGCATCGCCACCATTGCGGCCTGTCTCCAGGGAGGTACCGAAGTAGCCGTGCGCGTGCCGATGGATCGGGCCTTTCCGTCGCGCATGAGCTGGCTGCGTCGATGGTGGCGCCGTTTTCCGGAGAGACATTATTGAACGAGCGACTGGTGGCCTACCTCGATGAACTCGATAAACGCACGGACTGGCACCGGCCCGATGCCTTCCTCGTAAGAGCCGATGCGGCGGACCGGCTCGACCTCGGGCAGGTCGGTCTGCGCGATGCGACGCTGACTCGTCGGGTGGTGCGTCTCCTCGACGCGCTCGATGCCGTGGATCGTCAGTTGTACGACGCGCTGCGCGAACGAATCCGCGCGGGTGAAGGCAGGCAGGCGCTCGCGCCCTGGCTCGACGTCGGAATCCCCTCGGGTCAGCATTACGATCCGCTCGACGCGCTCCTGGCCGGCGTGCTGGCCCTGGACGAGCCGCTTCCGGATGCCAGGCCGCTGCCGCCCGAGATGGTCTTCTACCAGCCCACACCCGCCCGGCATATCGTCGACGGCCTGGCCAGAGGCGGAATCACGGCAGGCGACGTCGTACTGGATCTTGGCTCGGGACTGGGTCACGTCCCCTTGCTGGTACACATCCTGACGGGCGCGCGATGCATCGGCATCGAGCGCGACGGGGGCTATGTCGATGTCGCGACGCGTGCGGCGACGTCACTTGGGCTGACGGGAGTGCGGTTCGTCGAAGGCGATGCACGCGAGGCGGATTTTTCCGGCGTCGACGTCTTCTATCTGTTCACACCGTTCATCGGCACCGTCCTGCGCGACGTCGTCGCCAGGATCGAAGCCGAGGCGGCCCGGCGTGCCGTGCGTGTGGTGGCTCTGGGCCCGTGTACGCGTACATTCGCGCGGCAGCCCTGGCTGGTCAGTAACGACCCGGACCCTGAGGCAGCGGAGCGGATCGTGCTGTTCCGCTCGGTCTGATCAGCGGATGCGGCCGCCGCCGAAGTGGCCCTGGCCGGCACCGACGGAGATGCTGACGCCGCCGGTGGGATGCTCACAGCTGCCGAAGGCCTGGCTGAGGTTGACCGCCCCGGCCTGGTAGTTGCCGCTGCCGCCATGGCTGGCGCTGACGACGCCGGTGGTGACGCTGCCATGCACCTGGGGCTTGTTGTAGGTGGCGTCGTCGCAGCGCGGCGTGCCATCGTCGGCTTCCACACCGTCCATACGGCCAGTGGTGTCGCCGTAGTAGGTACCGGGAGGATCCAGCGGGCGGGACTTCGTGACCGCGATGTTCTCGCCGCCGTTTTTGGGCGCCACCGTGGGGGCCTTGGGATCGGCGGAGACCCTGGCGTCGGCGGCCGGGGCAGGCGCGGGGGCGCTGCTGGCGGGAGCCGGCGTGTAGTCGGCGGGCAAACGCAGGTTCAGCGGCTTCGTAGCGTCCTGCGCCATCGCGGTCGAGGCGGCGAGGAACAGGGTGGCGAGGACGACGATCGGTTTCATGCGGGGCAAACTCCGGGGACTACGCCTTGGATCGCTGAGGGGCCATGCTAGTTCCCGACCCCTTGCAGCTACCTTACTCCGCCATGGCCTCATCGGCGTCCTCGGGTACGCTCTCGCCCAGACGGACCCGCAATGTCTCGATTTCGCGGCGCAGGTTCCGGTTTTCCGCTTCCAGGTCGGCGATCTGTTCGCGCAAGGCCAGCACGTCGTCACTCGGTTTCTCGCGCGGCTTGCGCTTCGACTCGCGCACCCGTTTGGCGGCCTGCTTCAGCTCGGCATCGCCGCCGGTCGCGGCCGCGCGTTGTTCTTCTTCGGGCAAGGTGGCGACCGCCGCGGCGGCGCTGATCGACAGCGTGCCCGACTTGACCGCCGCGACCACCTCCGGCGCGGCCTCCTTGCGGATCTTCTCGATCATGCCGACCTGATTGCTGCTGATCCTTGCCTCGCGGGCGATTTCCTTGCGGCTCTCGTTCGGGTTGACGCGGGCGGGCTTCGCGGCCGCTGGCTGAGCGCCTTCGGTGTCGAAGGGCACCTCGGACCTCTCTTCACCGCCGTTCGCCTCGATGCGTGCGCGTCGCTCGGCGAGGATTTCGCGCTTGCGCAGAGCCAGCACGCCGCGCTGAAAATCGGACACGCTGCGCCGGCCCAGATGCTGCTCGATCATCCACAGGTGCACGTCGTCGATCGACTGAAAGCGCTCGTTCTGCACGGTGTTGAAAGGAATATCGTGCTTACGGCAGATGCCGTAGCGGTTGTGCCCGTCCACCAGCGTGTCGCCCCAGAGCACCAGCGCATCGCGGCAACCCTCGGCGAGCAAGCTGCGCTCCAGTGCCTCGTATTCGTCCGCCGACAGCGGGTCGATGTAAGCCTTGAGTTCTTCGTTGACGACGATATGCATGGGGAGGGCAGGGCGGTGAAGGCGAGGGGGCGCATTCTAGTGGGTGCGGGGCCTCGCTGCTCGTCCCGTCGTTCACATGCGCAAAGCCGTTGATCCGGTTGACTTTGCTGGAGCGTCCGGCTGCACAGGCCGGAGGACGGTCGGAATCCGGCAAAAGGCCGGTTCCGGAACATCGCCTTGACGCTCCCGTTGCCCTGGTCGCAAACTCTCGCACGTCGTGCCGGGGGCTCGCACGACTTTCACTGGAATCATGAATTCGCGCCGGGGGCGCGAGTTTCGTCGCGCTTGCGCCTGCTCACCGGAAGGAGCTTCTCGTGGTCCGCCTCTATCTTTTACCTCGGCATTCTGAGCTCGCTGGAGAGCCCGCATGACTGGATTTGCAAGGAAGTTGGCAGTCGCGCTCGCGCTGTCCCTCGTCACCGCGCTCGCCAGCGCCGACGAATTGTCCGACCTGCCGTGGAAAGTCGGCCCGACCAAGGTGCAGCTCGGCGCGCAGGCCACGCTCGATGTACCCGACGGCTATGCCTTCCTCGATCCCGCGGGTACCAGGCGCCTGAACGAACTGATGGAAAATCCACCGGACGAGGCGGACACGTACACGCTTGCGCCGACGGATATGAAGTGGACCGCGTTCTTCGACTACGACGATGTCGGCTACGTCAAGGATGACGAGAAACTCGATCCCGACGACATTCTGGCGTCCGTGAAGCAGGGCACCGAGGAAAGCAACAAGGAGCGTCGTTCACGAGGCTGGGAAACGCTCACCCTCGTGGGCTGGCAGAACAAGCCGCAGTACGACACCCAGTTCAAGTCGCTGACCTGGTCGTTCCTCGCGCGCAGCGATAAATCGCACAGCGACGTGGTGAACTACAACGCGCGCATCCTCGGGCGCAGCGGCGTCATGAACGTCGTGCTGGTGTCCGACCCCCAGGTCCTCAACCAGGCGGTGACCGACTTCAAGGGCACGCTGGGTGGCTTCGCATTCGCGCCGGGTCAGTCGTACAGCGATTTCCACACGGGCGACCGCGTCGCCGAATACGGTCTTGCCGCACTGATTACCGGCGGTGTCGCCGCCGTCGCCGCGAAGAAAGGTTTCTTCGCCATCATCGGTACGTTCCTGGCGGCGGCGTGGAAGTTCATCCTCATCGGCTTCGCGGCGGTGGGCGGAGCGATCAAGCGTCTGTTCACGCGCAAGAGCTCCTGATCGCGATGTTGCCGAACACGGAGTGGCTTTTGCTGGGCGTCGTGGGCATGTACGTCTACGACGCCACGCTGCTGCTCTATCACAACGAAGTGGTGTTCTTCGAACGCCGCGACGGACGCTGGTCGTTTTCCGTCGGCACGGAGTTCGAACTGGCGGGGCGGCATGTTTACGTGCCGCCCCTTTTCGCACCGACCCGTGCGTTGCTCCGTCTGCGCTGGTCGTCGCAGAAGGAGCCTGGCAATCCGGCGCCGCTGCACGGACTGCGAGCGTGGCGAGCCGGTGTGACCGCCACCGCGCTTCCCTTGCTTGTCGTCGCGCTGCTGTTCGCCGCGATGCCCGCGGTACTTGCGGGCAACGTCTATGGCCTGCTCGGCTGGATGTTCGCCCTGTACGCGGCGATCGGCGCGGCGGTGTGGCGTGTCTGGCGCATGCGCAGGATCACCGGCCTCGCCGGGAAGACGTTCTCGGGTATGGCGTCCGACGCGCTGCTCTGCGCACCGTACGCACTCAACCTCGTTCGTAAACAGGGCGCGCGTGCCGCCGAGCGGTTCGACCTTTTTGCCGTCGCCCATGCGCTGCTGGACGCCGATGAGCGGAGGCGTCTCGGCGATGCCATCCGCACGCGACTGCAACGCCAGCTCGACATCGAAGAGGCGGGCAGCGATCGACAGCAACAGCTTCAGACTTACCTACAACAGATCGAAGGCGCTCTGGCATGAACGTGATGGAGATCGTCGTCGTCGGGATCTGCCTGGCGATCGGCTACAAATTCGTCTCCGCGATGATGGCGACGCCCAAAGGTGATACGCCGAATGCGCCGGATACGAAGCCGCCGCTGCAGCTCGATACCCGCCGCCCGTGGTACGACGTGCTCGGCGTGTCGCCCGAGGCCACGCGCGCGGAGATCAATGCGGCCTACCAGGCCCTGATCATCCAGTACCACCCGGACAAGTTCACCCAACACGGTGATGAGATCCGGGAGATCGCACAGAAGCGCGCCAAAGAACTGAACGCGGCGTATTACCTGGGTTGCTCGCTGCGACCGGACTGAAGAGGCACCGCGAGCCGGGGTTGAGTCGAGCGCCTGGTTGCGTGGCGCCCGATGCCTCCTTAGGCTATCTTCCGCCGACAGACATCGGATGACTGATAAGGAAGGGGTTAGGTTATGACGCCACGGCAATGGTTCGCGCTGGTTCTTCGCTACCTGGGTGCAAGCAGCATTTTGACGGCCATCAGCTATCTGCTGACGGCCTACAACGTGCATAAGGGGCTCTACGCGGGCGCCGTCTCGGAACTGGGTTCGATCAACCACACGGTGGTGGACGCTCTTCTGGGACTCGGCTTGCTGATCTGGGCCGATCGTATCTCGGCTTTCTTCGTTCCCGCGCAACGGCCTGCGGAGCCGGTCAAGGCTGAGTCGTGACGCTGGATACGGTGGAGATCAAGGCCTTCGTCCCCGCGAAGGATTTCGAGTTATCGCTGCGTTTTTACCGGGACCTGGGTTTCACCGTTGCATCGTCATCCGACGGCCTTGCGTATCTCCATGCGGGTAACTGCAGCTTTCTTCTGCAAGGCTTCTACGTCGAGGAACATGCCACGAATTTCGTGATGCACTTGCTCGTGGCCGATGTGGATACGTGGTGGCAGCATGTGGAGGCGCAGGATCTCGTCGGTCGCTACGGCGTCCGGTCAGAGCCGCCCGCGGATCGCCCATGGCGGATGCGAGACTTCACGCTGACCGATCCCAGCGGTGTCCTGTGGCGGATCGCGCAGAACATCGGAAATCCTCTCGGCCACGAGGCCTGATTCGACGATTTCTATGGCTGCAATGTGCGTCGCGCGATGGCTTACGGCTGAACCGCCACGAACGAGGGATGGTGGGCCGTGCCAACGGTTGCTATGACCGTGTTAGTCCGTGCGTCGATCACCGTGACGGTGTCGGAACCGAAGTCGCTGGTGTAGATACGACCCGTGCGGCGGTTGAAAGCGATCGCCGCGGGTGACGTGCCGACGGGTATCGTGCTGATGACGGTCTTCGTAACGGGATTGATCACGGATACGGTGTTGTCATCCGCGTTGGCGACATACAGCGGAATGCCGATCGGGCTCGTTGCCACGGCATCGGGGCCTTTACCGGCCTTCAGTACGCCTGTCACCGTATTCTTGAATGTATCGATGACGGATACGACGCTCTCGTTGTAGCTGGCGACGTATACCCTGGCTCCCAGCGGACCTACGACCAGAGAGTCCGGACTTGCCGTTACCGGCATGTTCTCCGTCACCGTGTGAGTGGCGGTGTCGATGACCGACACCGTAAGGTCACCCACGTTGCCGGTGTAGACACGCGTGCCGCTGGCATTGGCGCCGATCGTCAGGGGCAGGCTTCCTACGGCCACCGTCGCCACCGTGGTGTGGGTGGCCGTGTCGACGATCGACACGCTGCTTTCATTCGCGTTGGCAACATACAGCTCCGCGCCGTTGGGGCTGACCGCGAGCGCGTTCGGCGTGTTCCCGACGTGTATGGTCGCGGTCACCGTATTGGTCGCGGAGTCGATGACGCTTACGCTGTCGCTATTGGCGTTGGCGACGTAAACCGTCGACCCATCCGGGCTGACGGCGAGGCTGATCGGGGCTTTGCCGACGGGAATCGTGGCGGTAACCGTATGGGATGCCGCATCGATCACGGAAACCGTATCCGACGATTGACTGGCGACGTACGAGAGACGCAGCGTACGTCCCAGGGCGGTGACGCGTCGAATGAGACGTAGGTCTCGTTTGCTTGTAGGGGAAATCCTACACGGCACGTTTGCCGTGCCAATCTTTGCCTTTGCCGCCCCGACAACTTACCATCGCGTCGAAGAACGAAGCGGCCTCAGGGGGCTTTTTTTCGTTCTTCCTAAAGGGGGAGCCACTCACAGGTCAGGCACGTCGCCGACGGCCGTCTTCCCCTTTTGTCTGTCGCTTTGTCAAGACTCAAGGAGAGGTCGTTCGTCATGAAATTCAAATCACTCGTCGCGATGGTTTCGCTCGCCGTGCTCGCTGTATACGCCCCCATCTCGCTCAGCGCGGGCCGTTCCGACGACGCGGTCGAACGCATCGGCACGCCGGCGCCGGACAGCAAGTTCGCCAAGGTCCACGATGGCATGTACTCGAAAGAGATCATGGACCTGATCGGACCGCCGACCGATCAGAAGTCGTACCAGACGGGTAAGGCGTTCATTCCTTTCCATTTCGGCAGCGACAACTACCGCACCGAATTCCACTACAAGGGCGAAGGCGTGCTGACCTTCTCCGGCGGTGGCATGGGTGAGATGGGCTCGCTGAAGCTGATTCGCATCGAAGCGAATCCGGCGGAAAGCGGCTACATCCACTAACAGGGCTTGATCGGCCGCCCGGAGGACGAATGTCTCGTATCGAGCTTGTCCGCCGGGCAGCTGCATGGTTGACGGCGGCGCTGTGTCTTCTGCGTGTCGGCCTGTTCGGGATGTACAGGTATGCGCGACGGTTTGCTGCTGCCCTTTGTTTACTGGCTGCTTTCGTGCTTCCCGTGGGTTATATCAATCCCTTCAACGCGATGGATCACGGGGTCGATGCGCCCGTTAGCCATATCCTGCTGTGGATGGTGCCGGCTGAGATCGGACTGTTGGGGCTGGCCTGGGCGCTCGATCCGCCGCTAACCGGACCCACCGGCCGCCGCTAAAGCGCGGGGTATCAAACCGTTGCAAATCACGCCGCATGCTCGCCGTCGAATGAACGTCGCGCGTCACGTACCGCCCCATGATTCTTGTCGGCCCACTCGATCAGCTGGCTGATGGGCTCGAATATCGACCTTCCCAAGTCGGTCATGCTGTACTCCACCGCAGGCGGCCGTGTGGGGAACACCTCACGATGGACGTAGCCCTCGCGCTGAAGCTCTTGGAGCGTCTGCGTGAGCATGCGCTGAGAGATGTCGGGTACCAAGCGGCGTAACTCGCCGAACCGGTAGGGCCGCTCGGCAAGCGCTACAAGCAGAAGTGTGCTCCACCGTCCGTTGACGGCGTCCAGGACATCCCTGACCGGGCAGTTATGGATGTTCCCGTCGTTCTTCAGTCGCTCGTGAGTGAGTCGTTCGGTGAGCGTGCCTGTCGTCGACATGGTGGTTACCTTTTTGTGCCTATGTGCCGCGAAACTGCCTCCTTTACGGAAGCGGCTGCTACCTTGATCTTAGAGATGCTCTCAAAAAGAGAGTATCACTCGAAAGGAATAGCGGGACATGTCCGAAACCATCTTCATCACCGGTGCGTCCGGGCACCTGGGCGGCGCGGTGATCAAGCATTTGCTGGCACGCGGCGTGGCAGCTGAACGCATCGTGGCGGGAAGTCGCAACCCGGAGAAGCTGCAGCATCTGACGGAAAGTGGCGTTGCTGTCCAGCGCGCAGACTTTGACGATGCGCAGGGGCTTGTCTCGACCTTCAAGGGTGCCGATACAGTCCTGATTATTTCGACCGATGAATTGACGGCCGACGGGCGCCGGCTCCGACAGCACCGCAACGCGGTAGAGGCAGCTGTCGTCGCGGGTGTTCAGCGCATCGCCTACACCTCGCTGCCGAATCCGACGGCATCTCCGCTGAGCTTCGCACCCGATCACGCCCTGACCGAGCAGGCTATCGCCGAAACGGGATTGCCGTCGCTGGTTTTCCGGAACGGCTGGTATCACGAAAACTTGCTCATGGGACTTCCTTCCGCTTTGCAGAGCGGGCACTGGTATACGGCGTCCGAAGGGGCGAAAACGGCCTATGCCGCGCGCGATGAGATGGCCGAGGCCATCGCGGCCGCCCTTGCCAATCCACCTGCCGGCAGTAAGACCTACACGCTGACGGGATCGGAGGCACTTTCCGTGGATGCGATCGCATCGTTGGTCCGCGATGCCACCGGGCGCCCGCTGGAAGTCGTCAACCTGACCGACGAGCAGCTCGCGCAGCGCCTTGCCGCCGCCAACGTGCCGCAAGCGATCGTCAAACTGCTCGTGTCAGTCGAAGCGGCCGCGCGGTCGGGCAGTCTGGCTACGGTTACGGGCGATCTGGAGTTTCTGATCGGTCGACCGGGCAAGTCTCTCGCAGCATTTATCGAAGAAAGTGCGGCGCTGCTGAGCTAAGCGGCGTGCCAGCGCAAGGATCATCGGATGACTCCGACGGGGAGCATCGGCCGAAGCACGAAGGCGTTTGCCCGTCATGTGACATTGGCGGGCAAGCGCACTCCACCTGCGATTGCTAAAATGGCCGTATGCAACGCATTGATCCCTCAGCCTTCCGCCTCACCGTCGCTCCCATGATGGATAGGCGGCATGCTCCCTCAGAACCGTTGGGGCGCAAGGCTAAAAGCCGTGCGCCCTAACTTTCTGTTGCACTATCGTGACACTGCCTCGCTAATTTGGTCTTCCCTGTACTCGCTTCCAGTCGTCTGCCGCTTTGGCTTTGAGGCCGTCCAAGTACTCAGCTAGGTGGTTCGCATCCACGATCCACGGCGCTTTCTGTGTGCCCGCTCGATAGGCCGGCACGGGCAGCTTATGTCGATTAGCGCGCTTCGCTGCCTCGTCGGCACCTAGGCCGAAGATGTGACACACGCGCTCGAGCGGAATGTTGACCGTCTCGTATTCGGCCATGAGAGCGAACAGCGTCTTCATGTGCCCTCTCCCTGACCGGTATCGTGGCAGTACGCCAACCACGCGGCCTGCACGCCTTCGAATGAATCACGGTCGCCACCGCGGTCGGGATGGTGCTCGGCGCGCAGTCGCCGGTAGGCAGCACGTACTTCGTGATCAGGCGCTCCTGCGGCCACGCCGAGAACGGCTGGCCATGATGGCGATGTCGGTCTCGGCAGCGCGACGAAGCCGGTGAAGGCGCGATCGAGGATCGCCGCACCGCCGTGACGTTCGATCGCGCGCATGGCGTCCAGCGTCGCTGCCACGGCCGCGAGGTTGTCAGCTACGCGGTCGTATAGGTCGATGGCCATGCAGCGCATCGTCTCGTCGGAATTGCGTCTGGGACGCCAGTAAACCGCAACACCCGGATCGGCTGGCTCTGCCTGGTCTGACCGAGGAAAACCGTCGACGCGTAGCCGAAGGTTGGTGCTGATAACCAGGTCATCGTCGCCGGCGCCCATCAGCGCGAGTACGTGACGCACCCGCGCAACAGCCTCGGCGATCGTCAACCGTCGCTTTGCACCGGTGCGCTTCGTCCCAAAACTGGACGTGGCTCGACTTCCGCCGCTCGTTCGCTTCCAACCAGTTGGCCATGCGAGCGGGTGGGCCGGGATGGTCATGGTGTCGCCTCCGTGGTGGCCGCGGACAGCATGTGCTCGTACGCGGGCTTGATGGTGATGGTAATCGGGCCATGGCGCATGTCGCCCTGCATGGTTCCATGCAGCTGTTTGCGCTCCACCGCGTTCATACCGCGCCATTTGGATATGAGGTAATCACCGAAGAGAAGGCCGCGGGGCGACGGTCCCTGCATCTGGCCCACGGAAATGCCACGCTGGCGGCACCATGTCTCCGCACCCTTGCAGGCCTCGAAATCGGTTTCGCTGGCAAAGGCGATTTTCATGCTGCGCTCCTTTCGCAAAGGCCGAGGTCGGACGTGCAGCCGCCACCGGCCTGCTGTTGCATGAAGATGTCGAACTGGCGGCCGCCGCGGCCCGTGCGCGCCCACTCGATGACGTTGCGGATCGGCAAGATGTCGCCATTGATGGGTGCGAAGAACGTTGCCATGCGGTGCTTGTTCGCTGCCGCTACAACAGCCTCCCAACGCTCGAGGCGTTCGATATGTTCCGGCGTCACATCGGCGATGAGGCGCAGCTCATCTTTGCGGCAGTTCACACATGGCCAGCAACCGACACGGCCCGCGCCCATGGCGTACAACGGGTTAGGCCGGAGTGCATGGCGACGGTGTATGGCCCACACATCCTCGACCGTCCAGCTGAAAATCGGACGCCAGAGCGTGGATCCAGCTTCGTGATGATTCCACAGCGGCTGTTCGGCGCGTTTTGCACTCTCTTCGGCCCGGATGCCGAGCCACTGAAGAACGGGGCCCTGCGCAAGCATAGGCAACACCACCTGATCGATGATCGGCGTCGTCTTTAGATCGTCAGTGCAAAACTGCCCCTTACGGGATGGGAATCGTCCTTTGCTAACGCAGAGGTCAAGGAAAGGGTTTCCTGTTGGCTCGTTCAACCTTGCCGCCTCGTCAACTACGTGCTGGGGAATACCCTGAGTTGGCCATACGCGAAGGATGTACGCCCGGTGCGTGGCCAGCTGCCGCGAGAAGTCAGCCCGCACCACTTCAACCTGCGGTCCGCCAGTGCGCTCATGGAGCCTGGCCACGTATTCGTGCGTGGCCTCGTGCTCGTTGCCGGTGTCGGCCATGACGGCACGAAAGGGGCGCCCCGACTCGATCGCCCGAAGGTATACGGCCGTGCTGTCCTTTCCGCCGGACACGTTGACGACATGCTGAATGTCAGCCATGGCGCACCGCCTTGAATGCCGCGTCGAACTCGCTGCCGGTGATTTCCTCGCACGGCGCGCCAAGGGTCAATGCCGTGGCGATGTAGAGGGCGCCGTTGCTCTCGATGAGGCGATAGCCGTACAGCAGGAGGATGCCCCAATCGGTGCCGAGCGATTCCAGCACTGGGTCCAGGCTGGCCCGAGCCGTCGGCCGGTTTGCCTTGTATATCTCCTGGATGCGCCGAAGCTCAGCCATGCGCTCCGTGCGATCGCTTACGCCCTTAGCGACCAGGCGCGCGCGCGGCGATTGGGTACGACCCTCGTTTCTCATCGGCTTCGTCCAGATATCGAACGGCATTAGTGGATCGAACGAGAGACCGAAGAACGAGCGCCCACTGGTACCGCCTGAATAGACCGCCTTCGCACCCGGGAAGAGCGCGGCGAATGCCCGCGAGGCCGCCACGATGGCATCGCACTGCTCGCTATACGTCTTCCAGGCCGCCTGCGTCGCTGGCGTGCTGGCACGGTAGTAGTGCATGGTCATGTCGTTAGCCACGGGCTTTCTCCTTGTGCGCCGCGCGGCGGCGGGCAGTGGGCGGGAAGGGGATCGGTGCCGGCAGCACCATGGGGATCTGGCCGTACAACACGCCCCAATCGGCCTCGGCCTGGGTCAGGGTCGCGTGCAGGCCCGTGGATCGGCCGCACTGGCATTCCAGGGAATGCCGGATCGCCGGCACATCCGCCTGCATGGTTTCGCGCAGCGTGCGGCCGTGGTGCTCGATGTGGCGCGGCGCGTGGCCGCCCTGGCGGCAGACGGCGAAGCGGCCGGCTGGGTGGGTGATCTGAACCTGGCGCATCAGCAATCCCCCTTCGTCGCGCGGTGAAAACCCGTTACATCGCCGCCGTCGACCACGCCCGAGGCGATGAGCCGCGCGATCATGTGAGCGGCCTTGGACGGCGGCAGGTCGGCCAAGGGCAGCGGCTCGTTCATGCTCGCCCCGCCATTTCGGCGGACCGTGGCCACCAGCGCGGCGAACGCCGGATCAGCCGCGCCGGCGCGAACGCTCCCCGACCGCGGCGCCCCATCGAACAGGTCCACGGCAGCCTGTCGTACGGCGACGGCGCGCGCATCGGTCAGCGCGCCCAGTGCGACGGCCAGATGCAGTGCCCCGGTGACGTACGCCAGGTGCTTGGCCCGCACCTGGGGGTGCCCGGCCATGTCGGCGCTCAGCACGCCGGCCATGCGCAGGATCACGCCTTCGGTCTGCCCGGGCGTCAGCAGCGCCTGAGGATGCGCGGCGGGATGAGCCTGGCCCTTGTGTCGCGTCCGAACCTCCGCGCTGCGTGCAGGACCGCGGGCGGCGTTGTTGCGCTCTTGGACGTTGCCCATGTCAGACGACCTCCGGGCGCGGGATGCGGAAGAGGGTGGACAGGCGATCGAACAGGGCGCGCACCTCGAGGACGGCAAGGGCGAACCTGCTGTCGATTTCGGCGTCGACCGACTCGTGCTCGGTGATGGCCTGGTCAAGGACGACGTCCGTGGCACGCACCGATCGCATCGAGAGGTCTTCGGAAAGCACCAGGCTCATGCGGTCGTCCACCGTCAGGCCGACGGCGAAGCACTGTTTGCCGCAGCGCAGGTGCTCGCGGATTTCGTCGGTGTCCAGGTCCTGCCGGCGCACGCGCACCAGGGCACCGGCCGCCGTCGCCGGATCGCGCAGTTCGGCCTCGTCGCCCAGGGTGATGCCTTGGGGAAGCTCGAGCGTGTTCAGCCAGTGCGTCATGAGCAGCCGCGGGCTTTCTTCCGGGGACAGTCGCACGGCGGGGAACGAGCCCAGCGCGGAGCGCAATTCAGACAACACGTCTTCCGCACGCCGGCGGGTGCGGGTGTCGACCACCACCCAGCCGTTGTCCAGGTCGATCCAGCCGGTCGTGTTGCTCACCGTGACCATGGCCCGCGGCAGGAGCTCGTTCAGCACGTCCTCGCGAATCGCTTTACGTTCGCGGCCGCCGACATTGCGCCCTTCGTCCTGGGCAATCTTCTCCACGCGCTTTGCGATTTCCTCGTTCAGGGCGCTGGCCTTCAAGTCCCGCGCGCGCACCTGATAAACGAAGCCCAGCACGTTTTCGTGGCAGATGCCCAGGCGGTCGTCGGTGCGGCCGTAGGGCGAGACGAAGCCGCTGGCGGCGAACTCCATCGGACCCGGTTCGCGCACCCGGTAGTTGGCCAGCGCCTCGAGGATCTCACGCACATGCGCGCGAGGCGGAGCGCCGAAGCGGAAAGCAGTCAGATTTCTGGGAAACATGGTGGCCTCAGCGGTGGACGATGTAGGGCGCGGCAGCAAGGAAGACCACGCTGGTGAGGATCACGCCGGCGATGAAGCCGACCAGGACGGACGGGTCTTGCGTGGGTCGAGGGATGGCCAGCCCTGCGGCCAGGTGGCCGGTTGCCGTAGACTTGCGGCGGGGTTCGAGCGTTGCCGCCATGCCGATCTGCTCTTTCATGGGTACTCCTGGGTGGGTAGGGCGGCGGCGCGTGGGGAGTGTTACGAGCACTCCCCCGGGCCCCGCGGTGATGTCGGTCGCCCGACTCATTCGGTGCTGGGCTTCTTAAAAATCCAGCAGCGGACGTTTGAGGATTTCTTGCCTTCGGTGGCCGTTGTCTCGCCCTTCGCGCGGATTGGGCTGTAGACGCTCCTGTTGGCTTCCACGAACTTGTGAACCTTGCTGGTGGGCAGGTGCTCGTGGAGCTCGCTCAGCGTGGGCAAGTCGCGCCATCGCTCGCCGGCACGCTCCAGCCACTCGTTGAGGTTTACGGCGATCTGGCCTTTGTCCGCGCTGTGGTTGAGATACGGCATCAGGGCATTGGTGCCGTTGAGCTCGTAGAAGCGGTCCCAGAAGTTGCGCACGATGGGGTGGTCCGATCCGATCACCGCTTCACGCTCAACGATCATTCGTTTGATCTGCGCGTAGGTTTCTTCGCGAAACTCGGCCATGGCCGGAACGACGATTTCCATCGCTTCGGCCATCGCCATCAGCTGGCCGTGGTTCTTGGCCAGGCGGATCGACTTCACTTGCTCGATCGCCATGAGCTCGGCTTCGTAAACGGGCATGCGAGCTTCAAAGCGCTCTAGCACTTGTGCTTCGGCTTTGGCCGCGGCGACGACGAAGTAGCTCAAAACGTCCGCGCCCATAGCATTCAGCTGGTCAGACTTTTTCTTGCCATCGGGCGTGTGCCCCTCTCGGGTCATAAAGACGTGGCAGATGCGCTGCATGACCGCATCGTCGGCCTTCACCGGACGGTTCTGCTCGATGACGATCGACCCGCGGAACGGCGGCTCATGCGTTTCGTTGCCGGCGTTCTTGACGCCCGTCGTGCGAGTGGAGCGACCGTTGTAGAGCGATTTCAGTTCGTTGTAGTCGAACTTGAGTGCCTTGGCGCCTTCATCGCCGCGGTCGCCTTCCATCAGCACAACAGGCAGATTGGCGACCTGCACGAAGGTGCGTGCACGGCCAGCGGCCGTCGACTTGGACGGGTCGAAGCCTTCGTACGTCGGGCGCCCCGTGAGGCGGTTAAGGAAGGTCACCAGCGAGGTTTTGCCGGATCCGGCCTCGCCGACCATTTCGAAGAACGGAAAGCTTTCCTGCGAGGCGCGTACCTGCTCGGCGTACAGCGAGCCGAACCAGAACGCCAAGGCGACCAGCCCTTTGCCGCCATACACGTCGCGCACCAGGCGAGGCCAGTCTTGATTGAAGCTGTTGGCGTCCAGACTGATCGTGTGCGGGACGCTGCTGGTGGTTTTGACGTTGGTCTTCTTGTCGAGCTCGAAATATTCCTCGTCGTTGACCTCGAACACGCGACCATCGCGAATCGCGACATTGCCGAACACGTAGGCACGGAACTCGCGGGTGTACCCGATGAAGTCGATGGTGTCGACCTCTTTCAGTCGCTCCAGGCGGTCATCGAACGTGCGCGACAGCTTTTCCTTGCTGCCCTTCCAGCGGGCGCCTGACAGCAGCGACAGCAGTCGAATGTCGAACTGCGCCGGCGTGGCGACCTGCTCGGCGGTGAAGGCCGATTTGACCGGGCGCTTGCGCGCCATTTTGATGTTGAAGAAGTACTGTGAGTCGTCCGTGATCGCGCTGCGCTGGAAGTACAACGGCTCGGGCAAGCACGTCGCAATTTTGGCGACCGTGCATGCCTGCTTGAGCACATCCTCCGGTACGTCGTCGTCGCTATCCTCTTCGGCCTCCTTGTCGCGGAACGCCTGCTTTGCCTTTTCCAGGCGCTGCTCGTTCAGTTCGAACCAGTAAACGCAATCGCCGAAGTCGAGCGGGAACGTGTTCTGCGGGTCGCGCTTGTACATGCGGCACGCCTTATCCATCGCCGTGGGCGCGACGGCGATACGACCCTCATGCCGGTAGTCCGTGATGTGCGTGTCGGTGAGCCGCCCGCGCTGGTGAGCGTCGTTCCAGTCGACCTTCTTGGCGCCGGGCAGCTGCGGAATGATCGCGGCTGTGGCGTGCCAGCCGTCTGCATGCGACAAGCGCAGGTGCTCGTCCAGATACTCGCGGCCGCCGCGGTCGCCGTCGGGTGCCCACACCAGCTTGGGCCGCTTTGCACCCTCCGGGAACAGCTGCGCGAGCGTGTGGCGCGGGTAGTTGTGGTTCGAAATGGCGGAGATGGCTGCGATGCCGTTGAGGCACAGGGCGATGGCGTCGAAAATGCCCTCGGTGATCCAGATTTCGGCCGCCTGCAGCACGTCGATGAGCGCGGCCGGCGGAACCCAGGCATACCCGCGGTAGGACTTGCCGTACTGGAAATGCGCTTTCTGCTTGCCGAAGCGATGCGGCCGGTCGATGATCCGTTCCCAATAGCCGCGCCCGGGCAGGTCGAAGCGCACCGTTGCCGACCCAATTCCCAAGTCACGGTTGTGGTAGTAGTCCTGCGTGTAGCAGCCGTTGAGACGACCGATTTCGAACCCGCGCATGTTGACCAGGTACGCGTCAGCCGCTGCCTGCGGCGATTCGAGGGTTTGCGGATAGCGGTCCGACCACGACTGAAACAGGTCGTCGTAGAGCTCTTTGACGTAGCCTTCCCAGCCGCACTTCGACTTGCGGCCGCACCACAGCTTCCAGGGCGATTCCGCACTGGCCCACACTTCCTTCTTGCCGCACGCGGGGCACTTGCCCTCCTGCAGCCATTTCGAGCCCGGCCGCGCCTTAAAGCCAAACTCCTGCTCCAGGCGGGCGGTGATATCGCGGTGGAGCGACGCGTCCATCTCGCTCATGCGGTGCGCGTCCCCAGGTATGCGGCGGCCTGCTGGGCGCTCTCTGCCGTGAGCACGATGGCCAGGCGATCGGCGCGCAGGACGGCCATGTCGGGCTCCCACGGCCCGATCGACACTTGGTCCGGACGGCACGTGAAAATCAGCGACGGTTCTTCATCGGCGGCGAAGCGGCCGAGCAGGATGCCGACCCAGTCGCCCACGAAACCGTTGCGCAGTTCCAAGGCCTGGCCGCCTTTGGTGGTGATGATGCAGGCGTCGTTCGTCATGGGGCCTCCCCCGGCAGGTCAATGCCGAGGAACGCGGCGATCCTCTTGGCACTGGCTTCGGGCAGGTCAACGAAAAAGCCATCCAATACAAACTCGCGACCGCCGTGGTAGTCGAAACGGATGTAGGGCTTGGACTGCTTATCGGCTACGAAGGTGACGACGTTTGTGTTGTACCCAACAACCATGCCCCGACGGAGGGGACGGACCTTGAATAGCGAGATGACCAGAGCGTCGCGCCGGGTCGTATACGAGATACGCAGGGACAGGCCTGCGGCAACCTTGACCGTGAGGCTGTCACTCGGCGTCGTGGCAGCGTTCATGCGACCACCTTGGCGAGCGCCACGAAAGCGAGGATCGACGTGGCCTCGGCCGGGGTGACCGGCACAAACGCGTTGCTCGTGCCCATCATCAAGCAGTTGCCGTGCACCACGCGCACGCTGTCCGCCGCGACGATGGCGCCGAACACAATGCGCTGTTGCAGATGCTTCCGGTCGAACGCGGTCACGTCGATGCCGTTGGGCACCGCGCGCATGTGCAGGATGCCGCCGGCGGCAAGGTACAGGGTGATTTCGTGCGCCATTAGCCCACCTCGCCTGCAGTGATGTTTCGCAGGAACGCTTCGATGGATGCCGCTTCCGCGGGTGTCAGCACGATCGAGGTGTCGCCGAGCCAAAGCACCGTTTGCGTGGCACGAGAGCGGCGGAAGATGACGGCGCTCAAAGGGCACGATGTAACGATGGAACTGGTGATCTGGTCGCCGTCGAGCGAGGCGACGATAACGTTGTCGTCGGCCCGCACGTTGAGTCCGAGGTTAAGACCCATGGCCAGCGGCATGGCGAAGTCACAGGCGAGGCGCAGCATGCGCAAGGCGTCCGCGGTCATGCCTTGTCCTCCAGCCCGAGCGCGTGGCGCACGTCATACAACGCTGCGGCCAGGCGCACGTCCACCGTGTGCAGCAACTCGTAGGCATCGGCGTGGGTGATGGTGCCGTTGGCCCAGGCGGAGACGATGCCGGTGTGTGCGGCATAGGTGGCCTGAACGGCATTGGCCAGTTCTTCGTCGGCGCGAGCACGCGCGGCCAAGCTGTCGCTTTCGCGATCGCTCATGGTGGGATTCCTTTGTGCTGTGGAATCCGCCACGCCGCTGCTAAACGGGGTGGCGGACGACGCGGGGTTAGCAGACCGGGCACAAAGGAAACCGGCGAGCCGCAAGGCTCCCCCGCGTCGCCCGCCATAAACGGGGTGTCGCGGTACGCGCTGGCCCTGACGATGCGGACATGAAAAAAGCGCCGGCATCGGTCGATGGGCGCTTGCGCGCCTCTGTGCTGTCAGGCTGCTAAACCCGATCGCCGATTGTGCGGCGATGGATGGAGCATCGCGCCGTTGTGGGGCGGTTGTCAAGAATGTGATCAACATTTCGATGGGCATCGTCAGGAAGGGATGACAGGCCCCCGTGTGAGGCCGGTGCGTTCGATGGGTGGCTCAGTGGCGCGTCGGCGCCGCGGTGGGCTGGGACGCCCCCAGCACCGCGCCCAGCGTCTTGATGAGCGCCTCGCCGATGACTTCGTTGGGCGGCAGGTCGATACCACCGTCCAGTTCGATCTGGAGCATCAGGACGCGCTTCTCAGGCGTGCCGCTCGCGTCGGGCGGTGAAGTCGGTGCCGCGGGAACGCCGCGCGGGTCATCGGGGTACAGGCTGATTGCCTTGCGGACCACGTTGGCGAACTCGCGGGCGAGCTCGCGGGCGAGCTCAGTGCTGTCGCAAAGCGGAAACACGTGGATCGTCATCAGGAACACCAGGAGGCGATCCAGCGGAATGGCGGCAACGACCGCGCTTTCACTCAATGCGAAAAGCTTTCCGTTGACCTCATAGGGCGCGACGGTCAGGTTAGCGATGCCGAAAGCGTCGGTATGTCCAGACATGCGCTGCATGAGCAACGCCGGATCCGCGTGCAGTTCGGTGGCAATGGCGGCGCAGGGAAGGTAGTGCGCGCCGGCATGCTTGATGATGGCGCGTCCGCCATGGCGGGTGCGCATGTGGGCAACGACGCGGGCGACGGGGGCGCTACTGGATGAGCAGGTATGCATGGCAATCTCCGATCGACAGGCAAGGGGAGTCCGTTCCGGCCTCCTGTCGAAAGGCCGGTGGATGCAGAGCGATGGATCACGCCGCTAAGGCGTCAGTGGAGGGGGTGGCACCTTCGACGCCCCTCGTCGGGCGGCGTGGCACCGGCGCGTGTATTGGCGCGCTCCTCGGCAATACGGATGAGCTCGGCAGCGGTAAAACAGGCCACCTGGTTCGATACCGGGTTGACCACACGCACGACGTCCGACGTCGAGCAATCGATATCGATCCACGCCGGCTGCGTGCGCGACTGGTACGTTGCAAGGGCCGTGACGGCGTAGGCGTGCGCCTTATAGGTGCACTCCACCTTTTGCTCAGCCATGAGGTGAGCGGCGCACGCGGTGATGAGCTGGTCCTCGTCCAGGTGCTCGTTGTCGTGCTGCTCGATATAGCGCAGCGCGGCGTAGCGCCTGCCGGCGCTGATTACTCGTTCGTCGCGTGGATCGACGGGAATCATGGTGGACACGTTACCCCCTGTGGTCTCGGTCAGCGGTAGATGACGGGCACGGTTTTGCCGTCGATGACGGTTACGGCCGGCATGCGCGGGCTCACCTTGCGCGGAGTCGGTTTCCGAGGCGCGATGAGGATGTCGTTATCGCGGCGCGCGACGAGCGGAAGGTTGATCTCCGCGTTTGGTGTAGCGCTGGGCATCGTCATGCGCACGATCCCCAGCTGCATGACGAACTGGCATCCGCACGCCAGGTTCGTGCACTGTGCATATTGCTCGGTGACTAAGGGGCTCAACCGGCGCGACGAGTAGATCGTGGCGCGCGATTGGCAATGGGGGCAGCTATGTCCGGGTCGCTGACGGCGAGCGGTCATCGTTCAAGCCTCGTTCGGCGTGTTCGCCGGATGCTGTGCGCGGTAAAGGGGAATGCCCAACAGGTAGACTTCACGCAGCAACGCGCCACGGGTGATGCCTGCCGCCTCGGCCAGGTGCTCCGCTTCGGCCCGCTCCTGCGGATCGAGGCTGAACGCGACGCGCACGAATTTACTGTCGCCGCGTGGGGCATAACGTTTCGTACTGGATGAGGAATTGGACATGCTGGGTTACGATGTGAATGTGGCTAACAACTGCCATGCTATCCCTCAGGGGGAGGGATTGCAACATGTTACCCGTGGAAATTCCTCAATGCGCGGATCACATTCCTCGAAGAGCGGCTTTTTCGCTCCTGTCGAGTCCGGCTCGCGGCCGGCGCCGGACGCCGGCGACATCATCGACCGGATGCAGCAGGTCTTCGGTGTGGCCACCGACGTGGCTCTGGCTGAGAAGCTCGGTCTGGGTCGGAAATCGACCAACAACTGGCGCGCCCGCGACTACAAGCCGCTAGACGCCTGCCTTGAGCTTGCTGTCGAACGCGGCGTATCACTGGACTGGTTGGTCTTCGGCGAGGGTGAACCGCTGCGCGGTGCGACCGCCACGGTCTTGGACGACGGCGCCGTGGTACCGAGCGGGCACGTCACTGTCCCGCGCCTGCTCGGCTTCGATGCTTCGGGCGGCCCTGACCAGCTCGTGCTCCCTGAACTCGTCGTGCGGCGTCGCGCGATCGTTGCCGACATCGGTGCGCTGCGCTGGATGGTCAATCCCACCGACGCTCTCGCGCCGCGGCTGCCTCAAGGAAGCGTGCTGCTGGTCGATACATCAGTCACGCGTCACGAAGACCTCGTGGATGGCGAGACCTATGTGGTGCAGCTGTGGGGTCGTGTCAACGTGCGCCGCATCTTCATCATCGGGCACAACGAGTACCGCTTGCGCGGTGACAGCGAGCTTGAGCAACGTCGCGACGTCACCGGTCCCGAGTATAAGAACCTCACGATTGGCGGCCGTGTCGTAGACGCAATCTGAGGGACGTGGGTGTATATTTCCGCTTGGGGAATCTAAGCAGAAACTATCCATGATCGACCGTGCAAGGGACGCTTGGGGGACTTGGTGCGAACGCATCGGGTGGCCAGCCAAGGTCATGATCAATATCGCTGCTGCTTTTGCATACATGGCAGCGTACCTGTGCCTCCGCGAGGCATCGAACGACCAATGGTATCTGCCGGCCGGGTTGCGCTTCGCCACCCTGCTCGCGATGCCATACCGGCTGTGGCCCGCGCTCTTTGTTGGCGAGGTGGCGGCGCTGTCTACGTTCCGCGTCCGCATGGCTGCCGAGTACGGTTGGTTGTACTACGCGGCGAGCACCGTCCTGGCGTGGCCCATCGTGGCGGTGATCGTCCGCCAGGTGCGTCGCGCCACATCGTTGCCGACACTGAGCTCCGCAACTGACGCTGTGGCGCTCGTCGTCGCTGGCATCCTTTCCGCGGAATTGGTGAGCGTGGCGAACAAGGCGGTGTCGGCCTACCTGCGGGCGGGCGGCGGCGAAATGGTCTACGGCGACCTCATTGTCTACTCGCTGGGTCACCTGCAGGGCATTCTGCTCGCCGCGCTCGGCCTGCCTGTCGTCGCACGATGCATCGCAGTACGGCACCTCGCGCGTCCTTTCGCGGTGGAGTCGGCCTGCGCCGTTCTGGTGTGCGTAGCGCTGGCCAGCGCTGTGTATGTTGCTTCGCCCGATGACGTCACCGCGTTGATGGCGCTTCGCCTGTGCATGCTGCTGCCGTCAGTGGCTCTGACGTTTCGCCACGGCTGGCAGGGCGCAGCGGTCAGTTCGATCGCAGCCAACGTGGCGCTCTTCGCGACGATCCCTCATCAGGACGCCGGTCAGGTCGATGGCCCGGCGCTATTGATGCAGGAAGCCTTCGCATTCGTAGCCGCGTCGTTGTTCGTGCTGGGCGCCCGGCTTCATCCTATGTCCGTCACCATGGGTTCCATCGTTGCGGATGCGGCCGACGAGAGGCGTCTCGTCCGCGAGCACCTCGAGGCGCAGGAGCGTCGGCAGCGTGATTCGGCTCTCCGCGCGGAGGCCCTGCAGCGCCAAACGCGCGAAAGCATGCGTCCGGTGTTGAACTTGCTTCGCAAGCACGGTCAGGCCGAGGCGGCCATGAACCTGGTCGGCATGGCTCACACGCAGTCATCGCAGTTTGAGCGACAGGTCATCGACAGCATCTACCCGCTGACCTTGGAGCGCTTCGGTTTTTTTGCCGCGTTAGAGTCGGAGGCGTTTGTCGCCCATTTCGGCGCCGTGCCCTTTCACCTTGATCTGACCGGCTCGCCGTTCACCGTGGCCATGGAAACGAACCTGGCCGCGTACCGTGTCCTGGGCGAGGCGATCGATCATCTGGCATCGCTGGACCCGACGTCGGTCAGTGTACGGATTCACTGCGGGCGCAAGGCCGACGGCCGTGGTGCGGTGAGCATGGCCATTCGCGCGATCGAACCGGCTGTTACCGGCCGGTCCTCGTCACAGCGCGCTCGCCTGGCTCAGTTGCGCAACCGCGTCGCCGCATACGGCGGCTCTGTGCACACCCGTGGTTATCGCATGCGCCTCATCGTTCTGGACGAAGCGCCCGCGCCGTCGGCGGCTCTTGAGGATGTGTCGCTGCCCTCGAACGTTCGGCTCCTGCGCGAGGTCGCGACGGTGCACTGACACTGATGCGTAGTCACAAAACAGGGCCCGCAATGCGGGCCCTTTTCATTTGGACGCGCAGGCGCTATTTCACGAAGACCTGCCAGACGAGCGCGCCATCGCTCGCCACGCGACGAGCCACCGTGATTGTGCCGTCGTCGTACACAACGTCCGTCCAGGCGGGCGCGATCGCGACCTGCTGTACCGCATCCGTGCCCACCGGCAGGGCCAGTACCGAGCCACTGACGATCGTGAAGGCTGCACGCGGCACGCCAGCCGCATCGGCGACCTCGACGTAGCGCAGACCCTCGCGGGTGAACTCGAACACCTGGTACTCCGGCGACAGGCTCAGGTTGCTGCTGGCCGGGCTGGTCTTGCCCAGCTCGCTCGAGCTGGCTACGGCGGCGCGGCCCTTGGGCTTGCCGTTGTCGCCCGAAGCGCAGCAAACCGGCTCCGCGGCCCAGCTGGCGGCGACGGGTGCGAGCAATAGCAGTGCCGCGAGTGTGTGAATCGATTTCATGAACTCTCATCTCCTGGTAGTGACACGTGGTGCGCCGGCACTGTCGTTCCTGGCTCGGGTGCGGGCGAAGTCTGCCACGCCGACGCGCTTGAATTGTTTAGGTCGGGGCCTCGGTGTCGTCGGCTGCTTCGTCGTCTTCATCCTGCGCCGGGTGGTCGCTGGCCGCGGCCTTATTCTCCAGCTCGACGTGCGTGGTGTAGCCGCCTGAACCGGTTAGCCGGTGGGTTGCCTTGGCCACGATCCACTCGAACGCGCCAATGACGTCGCCCCATCCCTGCAGCGTCACGGGCATTTCCGGCACGAGGTCCGGGCGGCCGACAGCCATCTCCAGTTCGAACGTGGCCGCGCCCCTCTTAATGCGTGCCATTTCTGCGGCCGCCGCGCGCTTGGCCTCGGCCGGGCTCGCGTATTTCCCGCGCAGCACCTTGATATGTCCTTTCTCGCCCGACAGCGCGGTTTTGCCGCGTGCGGCGTCGACGTCATGCCAGCCCGCGCGTACGCCCGTGTATGCATCACGCTTGGCTTGGTGAAAGCGGTGACGGTCGCCGGTCGCGCGGGTGAGGGTGAGCGTCGGAAGCGTCGTACCGCTGACGGTGGTGGCCTTGCCGACCGGTCCGAAGATCAGATAGCCGTTCTTCACTGTCGCCACGGCATCCCACATCTCGCCCAGACGGCGCAGCATGGCGATGTCGCTCTCGGTCTGGTCGATCTGCTCGACGGTGACGCTGGCCAGCGCCGGAGACACGCGAGGCGTGAGCCCGTTCTCGCCGGCGATCACCTTCACCACGTGACCGATCGTCGTGTTGGAGAAGCTGCGTTCCTTGCGGGTGTTGATACCGCTGGCCAGCTTCGCGCTGCGACCACGTACGGTGATCATGTCGGGCGTGCCAGCGTGCTCGATCTCATCAACCACGTACGTGCCCTGCAGCTGCACGCCGGTGCCGTCGAAGCCCAGCATCACAGCCACCGTGACGCCGGTCCTGGGCAGCGCCAGGCGCCCGTCGGTGGCATCGAACGAGAGGTCCAGCTGGTCGGCATGGCCGGCGCGGCTGGTCGTGATGGTGAGCTCGGACAGCCGCGGGCGCAGGCGGTCGGTGAGGTCGGTACCGTCGATGGTGACGCGGTAGTTCGCCCGGGTGAGCGCATTGGCGTCGGCCATTACTTCGCCGCCTGCTGGCTGGTTTCGGGCTTCTCGTTCGCGGGCATGCTGTCGTCGCGCGTGAGCGTCAGGGAGAACTCGACCAGGCGCGGCGTACCGTCGGCGAAATGGCCGCGCTGCGTCGTCTGGAGGCTGTCGATGTGGTAGGTGCCGTAGACGTAGCCGGCGCCATCCACGAGCAGGTACGCCTCGCCGCCGCGACCCATGTCCTCCAGGCGTGTGATCGAGGCCAGCGTGCCGGTGACGCTCGGCGCGACGATGCCGGCAAGGTTGATCTGTTCCTCGCCGGGCCCGAGCTTCTGGTAGGCGTCGCGGTCGCCGACACGCACCGCCGCCGCGTGCTTGAACTGCATGGAGCGTTGCAGCTTGTCGTAGCCGGCCGTGGAGGTGCCGAACGGGAAGGGCCCCAGTGCAAGCATGTACATGGTCAATCCTTGTCGTGGTAACTGGAGCGCGACTCGGCGGCGCGTTTCCGGCGTTCATTGGCGAACGCGTCGTTCATGGCGCGCGTGGTTTCTTCGCGAGACAGGCCGCGCGCGTCGACGTGCACCTGGTAGGTGTCGCCGCCATTGCCGCGCGTCGGGATCGCCTGGGGTTTGACGATGTTGCCGCCGACGGCGCCGGCGCTGCCGACTGGGTTGCGGGCGATCGCATCGGTGATCTGCCGCGCGCGATCGCTGTCTCCGGGCATGATCCACTGGAGCGGCTCCGGGCTCGTGGTGGATCCACCGTTGATCTTCTGCCACATCGCATACAGCCGCTCGATCACGCCACGCACCGCCTGGATCTTCGATTCGATCCAGCCCAGCGCCGCGGCCGCGGCATCGCGCACGGACGACCACAGGCCGGCGAAGAAATCCCGCACCGGCCCCCAGCTGGTGACCACGAAGCCCGCGGCGGTACCGATCGCCTGGCCCAGCAGGACGAAGAGGCGGACGCCGAAGGTGATCGCCTGAATGACACCACCCATCACGGCGCCGATGACCTGGCCGAAACCCGCGCCATTGGCGCGCGCGGCGTCCAGCTGCTGCGTCGTGGCCTGCACGGGCTGGATCAGCTGGGTAAACCACTGCCAGGCCGATTGCAGCCAGCCGGCCAGCACGCCGAACGCATCCGCCAGCGGTGCGAGGGCGACCTTGACGCTGGCCAGCGCCGGCGACACGCCTTGAGCGATACCCTGGCCGACGCCTTCGAACCAGGCGGTAATCGGACCCCAGTATTTACGGATGGCCAGCGCCACGGCTGCCACGACGACGATCAGACCGCCGACAGTGGCGACGGTCGTCATCGAGGCGCCCGCGATGCCCATCAGCACGCCGCGCGCGGCAACACCCACCCGCGACAGCAGTCCGGCTTGTGCCGCCCCGCCTGTGGCCGTGGAGGCGGCCGCGGCGCCGGACTCCGTAGCCGCGGCCGCGCCACCCAGGATGCGGGAGAGCGCCAGGCGGATGCCGGCAGCCTTGAAGGCGAAGCGAAGCATGGCCAGCTGACTGAGCAAACCGCCCAGGGCGATCATCAGTCCGCCGGCGGCGGTCATCAGCACGCCAAAGCCGCCGGCGGTGACGGTAAAGGCCTTGGCGATGCGCGGGTGGGCCTCGGCGAACCGGTTCAGGCCCCGCACGATGGCCACGAGCTTGCTCAGGCCGGCCACGTACATGGGCAGCACCTGCGTGCCGAGCTCGCGGTAGAGATCCCGCTTCTTCGCCTCGAGGTCGATTTCCATCCCGCCGGCGGTGCCGCGTGCTTCGTCGTACAGTGCATTGACGCCGTAGGCCTTGGGCACGGCCGCCAGGTGCTTGGCGATGTTGGCCCGCTCCAGATACAGCGAGGCGAACAGGTCACCACCCTTGCGGCCGGAGAAGAGCGCATTGATCTTGCTGACGACCTGCTGGTCGGACAGCGCGCCGTGCGGATTGATCTTGGGGATGACGCGCGTCATCAGGTATTCGAACGGGTTGCTGCGGTAGAGCTCGCCTTCCTTGAGCGCGTCGGGCAAAACCTTCTTCACGTGGCCCGTGGTGCCGTAGAGCACCGAATCCTTTTTCAACAGGCCGAGCTTGTAGAGCTCTTCGGCCGACTGCTGGGTGGAGCGGCCCGCGGCCCAGTTCTGGTAGCCGGTGGCCAGACCGGTACCGGCGCGGTGACCGCCCATTTCCTGCATCGTGTGCAGCAGGCCGAAGAAGAACGAAGTGTCGTCCAGCTGCTTGGCCGCGACACCGCCGGTCTTGATCATGTTGAGCAGGTCTTCGGGCTTCACCAGGCCGCCCGAACCGACGTACGCCTGCGTGGCGAAGTCCAGCACGCGTTTCAGGCTTTCCGGGTTCTTCGCCGCGCCGCGCAGCTCGGCAACCTTGAGCAGGTCCATGAACATGGTCTCGGCGTTCTGCCCATGGCCCTCGCCATGGCCGCCCTGTGCCATCACGGCCTCGATGCCGAACTTCATGCGGGCAAGGTAGGGGGAGACCTGCTCGGCCTCGTGCATGTCGCGCAGGACGCTGTTGGCTTCCTTCACCAGCTTGAGGTTGTCCGTGGCGCTGGAGCCGATCACGTCCATGCCGCGGGCGAACTTCACCGCGTCCGCCACGGCGGCATCGCCGATACCCTGCGCGCGCAGCTGGGAGACCTGCACCTGGAAGGCCTTGGCCTCATCGATCGTCGGGCGTACGGCCGCGATGACGCCCTGGCCGGTGGCCAGTGCCGCGGCACCGCCGACGGCCAGATGGGCGCCCGTGGCCTGTCCCTGCTGCATTTGCGATCGCGCGGCGCCCATCCGGCGCTGCTGCTCGCTGATGGCGCCCAGTTTCGTTTTCTGCGTGGTAAGCGCGGCGTTGGTGCCCTCGATATCGGCGCGCAGCTGCTTCTCGAAGCTGGCCAGCTTCTTCGTGTTGATCCCGGCCGATGCCATCTGCGTGTGTACTTCGCGCAGTTTCACCGCGTGCGCGCTGTACGCGCGTTCCGCACCTTGCACCGCGGCCTTGGCCTGAACCAATGCTGCCGTCTGCTTCTTCGTCGGGTTCACGGCGGCGTTGTGAGCCGCCGTGACCGCCTTGAGATTGTCGCGCGCCGTCTTCAGCTCGCGCTGGAGCTCGGCCGTGCCGCGTTTGAGGTTCTTGAACGCGTTGACCGTGCCTTGCGTTTTCTCCAGCTCGCGCAGGCGATCGCGGGTTTCCTTGAGCGCCTTGGCCGTCTTGCCCGACTCGCCGCTGATGGATCGCAGCGGCGCGGTGACCTTCTCGACCATCGACAGCAGCACTTTGAGGCTAAGGTCCATATCACTCCTGTTTCGCACCGCTGCGTTCGACGGCGCGTTCGTGCCACACCATGAGTTCGGCAGGCCCCATGCTGTCCATGTCGCGGGGCGCCCAGTGGAAGACGACGGCGAGATCCGCCATCACGTCCTCTACGCGGTCAGGAATGAGTCCTTCGCCTGCTTCGTCAACAAAAAACCGGAGACCTCCGTGGCGATCTGTACCAGGTCGGCCGGATCCAGCGCGGCGACCTCGGGCTTGGTCAGCGTGGGCACGGTGATGCGCGGCAGGACGGTTTCCAGGGCGGCCACGTCCATGTTGAGCAGGTTGATGAGCGAGGTGCCACGCAGCTCGCCGGCAGTGGGCTTGCGGACCATGATCTGGGTCAGCTGGCCGTCGCCGCGGGCGATCGGGGTTTCGAGGGTGACGGTCTTCTGCACGATTTCCATGGGTGTTCCTTGCGAAAGGTGTGGCGCCCGGGTGCGGGCGCCGTGGAGTAGGGAGGCGCGCTATCGCTGCCGGGGCAGCGAGTCGGTTTAGACGATCCAGGAACCCATAGCCGCGCGCTGGGCAGCGAGCACGTCGATGCCGTCAACGATGAGGATGTTATTCAGCGCGTCGTACTCGATCATGACCTTGCCGTTGATGGTCTCGCGGTAGTACGCGCACGGCATGATGTATTTGAATTCGCCGACGGTCTGGGTCTTTGCATCGCCCGGATCGATTTCCTTGTAGCGACCGCGCACGTATACCTCGACCGAAGCGTATGCACCGGTGGCGTCGTTCTGGTACGCGCCGACGAAGCGCAGACCCACGGCATCGACCGTGGTGGCGGCGTACGCGCGCAGGGCGGAAATCAGGAAGCCATTGCCCGAGAACGAGCACTCCACCTTGTCCTGGCCCATGTCGATCTCGACCGGGCCGGCCATACCGCCGTTGTTCACATCCTCGGTCTTGCGGGTGAGCTTGGGGCGGGTGAACGACGAGATGAGGCCGGCCCAGTTATCGCTGTCCTGGAACACGTTGTAGTTCTTGAGCACTTGGGGGAGGCTCATGGGTGTATCTCCAATGCGAGGAAGGTGCCGGCAGGGTCAGCTGCCGGCGAGGGGGATCAGCCGACCGACACCGCGGCCGAGAGCGTGGCGAAGTAGGTGTCGGTGAAGCTCTGCTTGTTGGTGACCTGCTCGAACGGCGGCACCGGCGTGTATTCGTAGGAGATGGCGAACCGGCCGTTTTTCATGTCGTCGGTCGAATTGAGCGACGGATCGAACCAGGCCTTGCCACCCAGGAGCTGACCCGCGCGGACCATCTGGCGAATCTTGCGGTTGAAACCGTCGATGACCTCGCGGATGAGGATCGCCGAGGCCGGCTGGTCGATGTACGGGAACAGGGCCTCGGCCATCGAGTCGGCCAGGACCTGCGCGGTGCGGGTGTAGGACTCGAAGATATACGTCGCCGAATCGCACGTGCGCGAGCCCCAGAAGCGGAAGCCCTCACGGCCGATGAGCGTGGTGATGCCCTGGGCGTTCAGCAGGTCTGCGTCGGTACCGGTCTGCTGCAGGGCGAAGTACACGTCCCGGTCGATCCCCGTGACGCCGTTGACCGGCACGTTGGAGAGCGTCTTGTGGAAGCCGATGTCCTGGTCGATCTGCGCGCGCAGGCCCAGAGCGATGGCAATGGTCATGGCCTTGGCGGCCGCGGCCTTCGCCGAGTCGAAGTAGGTGAAATCCGGCCAGATGAGCGTCAGCTCGCGGGCGGCGAAACCCTTGCGGTAGAGCAGGGCATTGGCCACGCTCTCCGAGGCGCCACAGCTGGCATAGACGAAGGCGCGGAGCTTTTGCGCCACGATGACGAGCGCCGTAGTCACCTCGAGCAGGTCGTGGCCGGGCACGCCAAGAATGCGCGGGCGCACACCCAGCTTGGCTTCGGCCGTCAGCAGCGCCTGCATGCCCGTGTAGGCGCCGGACGCATCGACGCCGCCGATGATCTTGGCGCTGGTCGCCGCCTCGTCGGCGCCTTCCTCCACGCGCACCACGATCACCGGACAGGTCACCTGGTCCGCGATCGCCGACAGCGACTTGGCCAGGGTGCCGGCAACGCCGGCCTTGGCAAGCGCGGTCTTCGGCTGGGTGATGAGCACCGCTTGATTCAGCGGGAACGCGGCCGCATCGGCGTCGGACGCGGTGCACACCATGCCGATGACGGCGGTGGAGATAGTGGTGACGGAGAGCGGTGCGGCCGAGGATTCGTCGGTGCGCGAGCCGTGGTGGTATTCGGTGGCCATGAGGGGTCCTCGCTTCGTGGGGCGGTCAGTTGCCGTTGACGTTCTGGTTGGTGTAGATCGTGGTGTCCGAGCGCTTCACCCCGTCCTTGAAGAGGTGCAGGACGATGGTTGCGCTCGATGAGGCGGTGGTGCCGGTCAGCTGTGCCTGTGCGTAGGCGCGGCAGTAATGGTCTGCCGTCATCGCATAGCGATTGCCGTTGTTGGGCGAGTCACAGTCGATGCCGTTCGAGGCGTTGCCGACGGTCGATTGGTTCTGCAGCGTGTAATCGAAGCTGCAAGACCACTGCGATGCGGATGACCCGTCAGTGAGCCAGGTGCCTGATGCGACTGTCGTGATGTCGGAGGTGCTGCGCCACCGCTGCACTTGCCACGTCCCGTTCGCGGAGACCAGGAACCTGAACCCGGCTCCGCCACGCGACTGGTTGTTGTCGTTGAAGGTCTGGCCGTTGCATGACAGCGCGTAGACAGCCGTTCCCTTGGCCGCCCACTGTTTGCCGACGTCGCCGACGCCCGCGGCGTTGAAACCGCTGTAGGGACCGGGTGTGCCATACGCTGCCGACGCATACTTCGTGCCGGCGTTGCCCCCCACCTTCAGACCTGCGGCGAGATAGCCGTTGCCGACAACGTCGGGGTCATACAGGTTTTCGAGGTCGTTGCCAGCAGCCTTGTAGCCAGGCATATCGGTCAGCCCTCGCTGCCCGAGACGGCCGGCGTGGATGCCGCTACGATCGCGTAGGCTTCGTCGTAGAGCGCGGCATACGCGGCTTTGATAAGCAGCACAATGCCACCAACCGATACGTTACTGAGATCGGCGTCGGTCACCGGGTCGACAAGGCCTTCGCCAAACTTGCGCGGGGCGATCTCGTAGACCGTCTTGTCCAGGTTGTACCAGTCGCCGCCGATCGACAGCCACTTTTCGTTCTGGAACAGATGCGGGCGCGACTGAAAACGCACCGTAGCGGCCTGCGATTCCGGGTTGTAGAACAGGTAGGTGTTCTCGGCGATCATTTCGCGGACGATGCCTTCCGCAATGGTTTCAGAGCGGGGATTCATTTGAGGGCCTCCAGTGTGTCGATGCGCTTGGCGAGCTTCGCGATGTAGCTCTCCAGTTCCTTGATATGGAGCGCGTTGTCGGCGCCCATTTCCACGGCCATGCCGAGGTTGTTGACGGTCAAGCGCTTCTTGGATCGCGCGCCCTTCTTGCTCGATTTCGTTTCGGCTTCATCGACGTGGTGCGGCGCCTTCTTCTGCACCCACTGCGCGATCGCGCCTTCGCCGTACGAGCCATCGGCTTTCATCTGCCAGGATGAATAGCCCTTGGCGATGTGCAGGGACAGGCCGCGTGTGACGGCCTTGCGCTTGATGTTGAATTTCAGGCGGCGGTCGGAGTAGTTGAACCACTGCGTTACATTGATGAGGCCGTTCCAGTTGAGCACGTAGGAGCTGTTCGCGTTCTGGCGCTGAATGCTGCACAAGTCGTCGCCGGATCCGTTGTAGCCGTGCCAATACATGGCACCGTTCGTACCCATGCCCGTGAAACGAAACGGTGCCCCGTTGGTAAAGGTGTTGTCCGCCGCGTAGAACGCGGCTGCGCCTACATGATTTGTCGGGGTCTGGAAGAACCAGTTGGTACCGATATCGACGTATCCAAACGAGCTGCCGCCGTAGCCAAAGCGCATCAAGAAGCCGACGCTGTTAGTGCTCGCGCCGAAGTCAAGCCACGCCTGCGAGGACGAATCCACAAGGCGCTCCATTCGCCAAAAAACCGAGTCCCATCCGTTTGTGGGGCTCGACGTCCGCCATGCAACGGTGCGCAATGCATCGGAGTTACTGTCACTTACGGCAGTGCGCCACGTGGCAAGCCCAGAGTTAGCGGACTGCGAGAGCGATCCAGCGGTGTTCTGCACCAGGCCGGTGAAGGTGGGGTTGGCAATAGGCGCTTTCGTGTCGAGCGTCGATTGAAGATTGGTGACGTCGCCGATAACGTGCGTGTGCACTTTCGCCGCTTTGCCATCCAGCGCATCGTTCAGGCCGATCACGTCGGTCATTGCGTGCGAATGCACTTTGGCCGCCGCGCCGATATCGGCGAGCACCTGGGCCGCGGTGCGCGGCACGAGCGGATCGCCTGCTTTGGCGGGACCGGTCAGGAAGCTCCCCGCCGCCACGGCGCCCAGGCCCGTGCCGCCACGGACGAGCGGCAGGATGCCCGTGGTGATGTCGGCCGCGTCGTGGGGATGGGGCGCGGGCGGGAACGCCGCAGGCACGCCGGTGAGGTTGGCGTACGATCGGTAGTACGCGCCTTCCTTGCCGTCGAGCAGGTCGGCGTCAAGGCCGTTCCCGCTCCCGGTATCGAAGGTGGCGGCCGCCTTGAGGCCCAAGGCCAGCCGGAAGGCGTCGACCTTGGCAATCGTCAGCAGCGACTTCACAAAGTCAGTCGGGGCGCCCAGGCCAAGACGCGCGTTGAGCGCGGCCAAGAGACTCTTCGGTGTCACGGTGCGCGTGCTGTCGGCGCCGACGACGGTTTCGTCGTCGGTGGCCAGCTCGCTTACGCCCAGGCGCTCGGTGGTGGCTTGCGGATTACTGAAATTGGCGTCGCCGAAGATGATCTGCGTCGCGTTGACGTCGGCGAACTGCACGTCGACGGCCAGCAGCATGGCCGCCTGAGCCGACTTCTGGACGATCACGTCCGCCTGGCCGTACGAGGCGAACAGCGTGCCGTCGGTCAGGTAGATGCCGAAGCCACGCACGCTGTACGAGGCGCCGTCCGTGGTGTCGCTGATGGTGACGTGCATGGTATCGGCGGCGGTGGCGCCGCCGGCAATGGTGGCGATGCGTTTGATTTCGTCGGGTAGCGGGCTGCCCGGGGCGAACGCGGTCGACGTGATGCCGGCGGTGGCCACCAGCACGGCGTTGGTGCCGTTGCCGGCGGCGTTACGCAGGGCAGCGCGACCGGCCGCGGTGATTGTCAGCACGAGGGCGGCCATCAGGACTAGACTCCGTTGAACGAAAGGCGGCGATAGGACAGCGGACGCGCGGCGGCGATCAGGCCGACGCCGCCCATGGCCTGCATGCCCTGGGTAAAGGTGAAATGCGAACGCGCAGGCTTGGCACGCCTGACCTCGGCGATGATGTCGTCCACGAACTCGGCCGACGCCTGCTGGCCGCCTTGGGTCGGGACGGTGAGGATCAGCGAGAAGGTGTGCGGCACGCCCATCGGCGTGGTCTGCCACCACTCGGTGATTTCGACGTGGCCACCGAACGATTCCACGACATCGCGTACCGCCTTAGCCGTGCCCTTGCGGCGTGCAATGTCGATCGCGCTCTTGACCCGGTTGCGCTTGACGACCTCGGACCAGTAGGGCTTCCACGAGTCCACCGAAAGCGACCAGGCGAGCCACGGCAGCAGGTCGGCCGAGATGGTGTCCGGGTTCCACAAGGTGTCGATGGCCACCGGCAAATCGAGCAGTGAGAGCCCCACCTGTTCGAGGGCGCGCTCGAGCTCGGTCGCGTTGGCGGGCAGGAGGCTATTCACCGATGCCCTCATAGGTCAGCTGCTTGCCGGTGCAATACGCGGCCTGCGTATCCGAGACCACGATGGTGGCTGCCGGCGAATCGATGATGACGTTCTGGATGCCGGGCACTTGCAGGGCGGCATACAGCGCCGAAAGGGTGATATCGCGGCCCAGTCGGCGCGAAGCGGCGAGGTAGGCATCGAGGTTGGCCTCGGCCGCGGCGAGCGCCACGGCAGGATCCGGGCCGGCGAACGACCACAGTCGAGCCGCCACGGCAAAAGGCACGATTTCTGCGGACTGCGTGGTTGTGAAATCGGTCAGCGGGCGCACGTTTTCGGCGCTCACCGCGGCATTGACGGTGTTGAGCAAGGCGACGCTTGCCGTGCCGTCGCCGGTCCGGGAAAGCACCGACACGACCACATAGCCCGGCTGTGGGCTGGTCGCGCTGGCATCAAGCACGTCGCCTGACGCACTGCGCGCATGGAATTCGTATGCGGCCTCGGGACCGGCGACGGAAAACGATGCCGGCGCGAGCGTTGCGCGTTCGCGTAAGTCATCGTCTTCCTCCATCACCGGATCGGGGATGCCGTGCTCGGGATCTGCGGGCGTAATGACCAGGCGCTTGACGCCCAGGAGCGCGCATAGGTTGTCCAGGTCGCCTTTCTTTGCCTGGCCCAGCATGTTCGCCCGGGAGGCGTCGTTGACGTGCTGACGCAGGTTCATCGCCATGTAGGCGACCACCTGGAGCACCTTCGCCGGCGTGGAGGATTCGAGGTCGATGTTGAAGTCGGGCTTGAGCTCCTTGAACTTCGCCTTGGCGATGGCGTAGATGGCCTCGAAGTCCAGGCTCTCCACCACGTCCGGCGGCGGCAGCTTGCTAAGCTGGATGGCGTCGGTCATGCGTTCGCGCCCTTAGCGATCGCCAGGCGAAAGCTCTGCGCGGCGCCGGAGTCGGTCAGCACCGAATCGATGACCAGCTCGAACGCGCCCTGGAACGCGTCAGCGGCGACCAGCGCGACGCGCTTGACGGCGATGCGCGGTTCCCAGCGGCGAAGCGCCGTGGCGACGGCGGAATAGAACAGCGTGCGGTTGGCGGCGTTGGCCGGCGCGTCGATCATCGCCGGTGCCCATGAGCCGTAATCACGCCGTGCGATGCGCGTGCCGATCAGGGTCCAGACGATATCGTTGATCGACTGGCGCACGTCTTCGTACTCGGCGGTGTCCTCGCCGGTGAAGTGGTCCATACCCGTCATTGCGGCGGCGCCGTGGTGGAGCCACCGGCCTGCACGCCGGGATGCTTGTGGCCCTTGCCGCTGATACCGGCCGCGATAACGTCCGTGTCGCCTGTGACGGTCTGCTTCGAATGCACGTCGCCGTCGACGCTGACGTTCTTCGTCACCGCAAGGTTGCCGTCCAGCGTCGCGTCGCCGGTGAAGAGGAAACCGCCAGGCGCGGTGACTTCGACGCGGCCGCCGCCGGGTAGCACGCCCTGGAGCAGGTGCTTCACCTGGTCGTACAGCAGCACGGCGCCGTCGCCGAAAGCCATGACGACGTTGTCCGCCGTGGCGCCCTCGGGCGCGGGAAATGCGTCGGAGAAGATGCCGCAGAGGGCTACGCCGCTGGCCGGGTCACCGAAGGGGGAGAGAACCAGCACCTGCTCGCCAACGGCTGGGGGAGACCAGTGGCGAAGGGATTTGCCGGCGCGCGGCGCGAGCCACGGCAGCGGCGCAGTAAGGAGTCCTCCGACCTGCACGCGCACGCGTGCGGGCTTGATGGTCACGGATTGAACCGTACCGTACCGGATGAGGTTGGCCTGGGTGCGGGCGAGGTCGGAGGACATGCCCGGCAGCTTCGCCAATGGCATTTGCCCACGCACGCGGCGCGTGTTCTAAAGCGGTGTTTTAGAACAACGGATCAGGACTTGAAGTGGTCGAGGATATGGTTGCGCACCATTTCGCGGTCGGCCGACGAGAAGCCTAGCAGCTGGCGGCGTGCGTAGCGGACCTCGCGCGCACCCGAAGAGGGCTTGTCTTCGAGGCCTTCCTGGTGGACACGGGCGATGCGCGCGGCGCGACCGCCAAAGCCGACTTCGACGCCGTTGATATCTGCGTTGATCTTGAGCCAGCGCGCGGTGCGAATCTTCGCGAACATGGTGGTCTTGCCGCGGCGGATCGAGCCCCGCTTGCCACGCAGATTTTTCGACCGCGCCTTCCGCGCCGTGTAAGGCGTTCCGTCGGGTTCCTTCTGCGCCGCGATGCGTTGCGCCTGCGACTGGCGCAGGTCGCGGCCGATCAGACGGGTGAGCGCCTTGCGCCCGGAGGCCGACAGCTTGGCGAGCAGCGAGGCTGCCCAAAGCTCCAGCTGGTTCAGGTCGCCGTTTGCCACAGGACATTCTCCATCAGGTCATCAGGTGGCTCTGGCGGGTGGGTGATCGTGCCGGCGGCGTCGACGGCGATCGCTTCCTGTACGTCGAGCTCGAGCTTGAGGTCCACCAGCTCGCTCGTGATCATTTCGACCTCGAAGCGAAGGGCTTTCTCGGCGAGCTCCGGGTTGGCCAGCAGACCGGGCATCTCGGCGCGGATCCATTGGAGGGCCGCATCGGCTACCCGGTCCACGTCGCCGGCGAAGTCCTGGATGACCGCGGTCAGCTGGTAGTGGTACGCAAACCCGCGCCCGGGCGATCCGCCGGATACCACGCGGCCGCGCTCGGCGAAGATCGCCACGTTTTCCGGGTTGGTGGCAAGGTCGGGCCACGACGCCAGGAGCGCTTCGCGGAACCGCTGCATCTTCTTCATCGCGCGGGCGCCATGTCAGGATCGACGTGGCCGCGTACCCAGTCCTGCAGGGCGCTCAACTGCTCGGCCGTTTCGTGGCAGCTGCCGTAGTTGCCGACGATGATGTCGAGGGCTTGAGAGGCTGCAACGGCTTCGCTGGCCGCATCAGGATCTCCGGTGGCGTCCACCTCGGGCACACCAGCGGCCGCGGCGTCGTGCAGCCAGACAAAGCCATCAGGGAGCAGGTAACGGCGATCAGCAGTCGGCGTGACATAGCGGGGAATCTCCTGGCGAAGGGTGGCGGTGGTGTCGTGCACGACGCGCACGCGATCGACAAAGGCGGTGATGCGCACCACATCGGCACGCGCGGCGGAGGCCTCGAAGTCCGCCGCGATCGCGGCCGTCGACGCGGCGGCGAGCTGGGCCGACAGCGATGTGTTGTCGTGATGCTGCCACCACATCAGTGCGCAGCAACCGGCGAGCAGTGCGGCAAGGGCAATGGTCAGGGTCTTCATGCCGCGGGCGCTCCACGATTGATCCAGCCGTATAGGAACTGGCGCTGCGCGGGGTCCGACTCGGCCAGCGCAAGGTAAGCGGTGTCCCTGACGCCCTTGATGGCGCGCAGAAGTGCCGCGGCCCCGAGCGGGCCACGCCAGCGCAGGAAGGCGCGCAGCGCGTCGCGTGTGACGGCGCCGGCGTTCCCGTCCACTTTGAGAAGCGCGTAGCGCGTGCCGCCGACGTTGAAGCCGTTCAACCAACGCTGCAGGAAGTTCGCCGCGCGCGCCGGGCCCATGTTGACGCCGATATCCACCAGCAACGCGCCGATGTCGGGATCGATGGCGACGATCTGGTCGAAGCCGGGCACGGTGACGTACTGCTGCCGGTAGATCGCTCGTGCGGTCGCTTCCGGTAATGCCTGCATGGGGCCGGTGTAGCCGGCCAGGCGGGCCGTCCGCTCGGTGATGCCGTAACGCGTCGGCCCGCCGCGGTCGGTCGGATTATTGGTGTACGTGCCGCCGCCTTCCGCGACAAGCACGCCGTCGATGATGCGTGCGATGCGCTGCTCGGCCAGGTCGATCACGGCAGCCGCCCATGGATCAGGCGCGAGAGGCCCATCAGGGCAAGGGCGATCGAGGCGAGCACCTCACGGGCGTAGTGGGCGAGGTTGCCCTTGTGCCGATGCATCCGCCAGGCAAACCACGCGACCGCGAGGCTTTCGACCGGCCCCGGGGGCGGCTTGATGCCGAACATGAGCTTGGCCGAGGTAGCGGACAGGGCAAGGACCAGGAGCCACGACAGCCAGGCATACGCCTGCCGATGCCGAGAGTCGCCGCGGCGAAAGGTAAGCAGTCGCCCCGTAGCAAAGAGCGCGGATAGCAGCATGACGATCGACCAGACGCTGACACCCCGAAGGTGCATCCACGCCGCCGCCAGGGTCTCCAGAATCGCGTTCTGGTATGTGCTTCCCGCGGCGACAAGGCACTGCGCGCCGACGTAGCCGAGCGATGCCACACCGACCCACAGTGTGCGCCAGGGAGGCGAGCGACCGGCGAAGAGGCCGAGGTTCCAGAACAGGGTGAAGGTGGCGGCCAGGGCGAAAGCGGCCAGGAGGATCAGGATATCCATGGGATCAGGCTCCGCGCTTGAGGATGCTGGTGAAATCGAACGCCTTGACGCGATCGATGATCTGGGTGGTCACGGTGATGGCGAGCGTGGCGGCCAGGAAAGCCGCCACGCCGGTGCTATGCAGCGGTAGACGCTGGATGACCTCGGGGGCGGCGACATAGCCGGCGGCGATGCTGACCAGCAAGTAGGTCGCGCGGACTGGCAGCGACAGGTCACGGGCGCTGGTGACGAACAGCGCGCCGCCGGCGATGGCGCCGATGAGCGCATTGGCGTCCACACCAGGCACCAGGGCCGACGCCGCGGTGGCGGTGGCGGCGGTAGCCGTGAGCGCGAGGGCGGTGGTGGCGGGTTCGGTCATGGTCAATCCCACAGGTTGATAAGAGGGAGCACCGCCGGCGCGACGGTTGCGCGTGCCGGCAGCTTGACGAGGGTGCCTTCGGGAAGGATCGGGCCCAGCTGGGCAAGGCCGCGGTTGAGTTCCAGCACCTGCTCGGTGACGCCGCGTGTGGCGCCCAACTCGCGCCAACAGATGGCGTCCACGGTGTCACCCTGGCGGGCACGCACCACGTCCGCCTCGGCGGTCATCAGATGAGCTCCACGGTGCAGCGGCCCACACCCAGGATGTCGGAGATGGCCCAGCGCGCATTGCGCCGGAAATCGTCCGCCGCCACCGACTCGAAGTCGGCACGGAAGTCGCCGGCGCGGGTGTTGTCCCAGTCGCGGTAACTCTCGGCAAGGCTCGCCTGCACGGTGCTGGTCACCGCACGCTGGTACCGATGCACCAGGGCCCTGGCACCGGCGATGGTCTCGCCGATATCGGCGGCGTGCTCCCAGCCCTCGGCACGCATGCGCGCACGATAGACGGCCAGTTCCTGGTTGACGCTCAATACCGCGTCGATCGTGGCGGCACGAAGCCGTTCCGGGGTGACGTTGCCGGTCAGGCGTGATGCCGCACGCAGTTGGGCCACGTCGATATCCGGCCAGAAGCCGTCATTGCCGACGGGCGGCTCAGGTGCGGGGTTGCTGCCGGGGGCGGCGCCACCGTTGGCGATAAGGCTGGACATGCGAGGTTCCTAAAACGGCGGTGGACGGGTGGGTCACCGGGGCCTGAAAGGCTGGATCGCCACCCGTGCCGCCGTGCGCCGGGGGGAGCTCAGGTGCCGTCGGACGACGGCGGTTCGTTGGAGCCTTCGCGGCGCAGGCGCGCGGCGAGTTGCTCGATATCTTTCTTGGCGCCGACCGCCTCGTGCAGGTCGACCGCCTTGCGCAGCAGCGCAATGGCCCGCGAAGGATCGTGTTCGATCAGATGGCGGCCGGTGGCGAAGAGCAGCTTGGCGCGCACCTGGTCCGGCATGTCGCAGGTTTCGGTGAGCTCGTGGGCCGCCTCGAGTGTGGCCACCGGGAACGTCTCCTGGCGGGCGTAGGCACGCAGGGCGGCGATGGCGGTTTCCTCGGCAACGAAGGTGCCAGGGGTGCGCTTGAAGCGCTCCGCCGTGGAAAGCTTGTGCTCGATGATGTACTTCGCGATCACGAAGGCGCCGTCGAAATCACCCACATCGATGCGCCAGGTCATGATGTAGGACAGCACCTCGTCCTGCACGCCGACGCCTGAGCCGATCACTGCGTTGGCGTAATCGTCGTAGTCCGGCAGCAGTTCGCGCTTCAAAGCGATCTTCGCTTCCCGGGACTGGATGGCTTTCAATCGCCGGCGATCCTCATCCAGCTTGGCGCGGATGAGGCGGTGGGCGTCGGAGGTATGGCGGTCCACCACCTGCCCGGGCACCGCGTTAGCGGTAGCCCGGGCAGCGAGGACGCGCATCTTGTGAGCCAGCGCGGGCGAGGTCATGTCAGGCCCACTTGCCGATGACGATGTTTTCCACCAGGGCGGCGGCGCCCAGGTCCTCGACCACGTACGCGTCGTTGCTCGACTCGTAGTTGGCGATGCGATCGCGCTTGGGCTCGTCCATCACCTGGCGACGGCGGGCGCCATCCTGGTAATAGAGCGACAGGTTCTTCGGGATCGTCACCAGCACGGCGTTGTCCGGGAAGAACGGCACGACGAGGCCCGGCAGGCCACCGATCGACTTCTGGCTGACGAGCAGCTGGGAGGCGAGCTCGTCCTGAGCGCCCTGCTGACGGTTCACCACCGGGAAATACTTGTCGTGGAGCAGCTTGCGGCCCACGTGGGCGCGCAGGCCGGTGTTCTGCTGATGCCAGGGGTCGAGCATGACGATGATGTCGTACACGAGTGCGTCCAGCGTCTCGTAGTCGCCACCAGGGCCCACGCGCACTTCACCGGCCTGCTTCTTGCCCGTGGCCATGACGTTTTCGGGAGCGCCATCGCGAAGATTCTGGAGCCAACCCTTGTTGACGTCCTGCAGGAGGGGATTGGCGGCCAGGTCCGTGGCCGGGGCAATACTCTTGCCGTTCCAGCCGATCGTCAGGCGATCGAGCGCCTGGCGCTGGATGATGGCGTCGCGCAGGCGGTTCTGGAAGTCCGGGAATTTCGCCCAGGCATCGAGCAGCGCGTACGGAAAGGCCGTGTCGAAATCGGTCTTGACGCAGTTGTACAGCTGCTCGGTCAGCGAGGACACGTCACGCGGGTTGCGATCCTTCTGCGTGGTGTCGGTGCGGCTGGCGACCGGACCGGTGACGCCCAGGCCGAGTTTCGCACCCGACTTCTCGGTCACGCCGATCATGTTGATGAGGCTCAGGTAGTCGCTCGACTCCTGGATGCGGGTTTCCAGGCGCTGCTGGATCGTGGGCGATACGGCGAACTTCTCCGTTGCATGCGCCACGCTGTTGAGCGTGGCCAGCTGCGCGCAGAAGGCGGCGAAGGCAAGGCGGGTCGGATTGAGCATGGAATCCTCAGGGGGCGGGGGAGGGTGGGTGAAGCGCGATCAGCAGTCGGTGACAACCGTTGCGGGACCATCGGCACGCGGGCGCTCGACCGTCTTGCCCGGGGCGGCGTCAAACTTGGATTCGAGATCCTGGATTCGCTTGGTCAGCGCCTCGGTCTTCTCATCGACGGTCTGGAACTGCTTGGCCGTCTGCGTGCTCTGGGCCGTGCCGTGCTCGGCCACTTCGGTCACAGCCTGTTCCAGGGCGCTGAAACGCCCTTCGTCCGTGGCCGCCTTCCTCGCGAACAGATTGCGGATGCCGGCAAGGAAGCCGCTGCCATCGTTCACCACCGTCGCTTCTTCCTCGAACTCGATGATCGCTTCGACCGCGGCGCTGAAATGATTCTCGGCCTGCTGCTTGCGCTTGGTCAGGGGGCTGACGGCCGGATTGCTGGCCGAGAAGGCCAGCATCTCGGTACCGAGGCTGGCCGGGTTGTCGGTGACGGCCAGGCCCATCAGGTAAGCCTTGCCGGTCTGCGCGAACTTCGGGTTGACCTCGATCGAGGTGAAGACCTTCTGGCCCTTGGCGGTCATCGCCACCAGGTCGTCCGTCGGACTGATGACGGCGAAGAGCTCGGCCTTGCCCTCGGCGTTGTCGGCCTGGGTGAGAGCGGTGACCTGGCCGTACGCGCGGAACGGGCTGTCGGGGAGGATGCCGCGGATGTGTTCGAGGTTGACCGACGCGGTGTATTTGGCCGGGTCGTAGCTGGCCGCCATCTGCTGGATCCAGTCGCGCTCGATGGTGCGGCCGTCGACGGTTGCGCCCTCGGTAGCGATGCGGAACTTCTTCGACTTCTTGGTCTTGTCGGCCATGCTGCGGTGCCTCGAATCGTGATGGGTGTGAGTAGGCCGTCAGCATCGACACGCCCCTTTCGCGCGGCAACGAGCGCTTGTTCTAGGACCGGGCTTTAAGAACATCTCGCGCGGGATTAGGGCGTGGCCGCTGCCTACGCTGTCGGCCATGCTGCCCACCGTTCCCGACATCGATCCGCGCCGCCTGGCACGCCACCTGTTCTTCGCCGGTCACGGCGTGACGGCGATCGCCGATCGCCTGGGCGAGCCACGTTCGACGGTGGAGTCATGGAAACAACGGGAGGGTTGGGCATCGGCGACACCGCTACAGCGGACGGAGGATTGCCTCGACGCCCGCCTGTGCATGCTCATTCTGAAAGAGGACAAGTCGCCCCACGACTTCAAGGAAATCGACCTGCTCGGGCGGCAGATGGAACGTCTGGCTCGCGTGCGGCGCTATGAGGCACCTGGCGGGCACGAGGGCGACCTCAACCCTGCCGTCGCCAATCGAAACAAGGATCCGAAGCGGAAAGCCGAGCCAAACGCGTTCACGCCCGAACAGATTGCCAAGCTGCGCGAGGCTTTTTTCGAGGCCAGCTACGACTATCAGCGGCACTGGTACGAAGCCGGGCAAAACGAGCGGACGCGGATCATCCTGAAATCGCGTCAGATTGGCGCGACGTACTACTTTGCCCGCGAGGCGTTGATCGACGCGCTGGAGACGGGTCGAAACCAGATTTTCCTCTCCGCCAGCCGATCACAGGCCAACGTCTTCCGCGGTTACCAGCAGGACTTCGTGCGCGAAGTGCTGGACATGAACCTTGCCGGCGGCCGCGATCGGCCCATCAAGCTCGGCAATGGCGCGGAGCTGTACTACCTGGGCACCAACTCCCGCACCGCGCAGGGCTACCACGGCAATCTGTACTTCGATGAATTCTTCTGGGTGCACTCGTTCGAACAGCTGGAGAAGCTGGCCTCGGGCATGGCGATGCACAAGAAGTGGCGAGAAACCTACTTCTCGACGCCCTCGGCGCTCAGCCATGATGCATACCCGTTTTGGAGTGGCGCGCAATACAACGCCAGCCGCGCGAAGGCCGATCGCATCGATATCGACGTCAGCCATCGGGCCTTATCGAAGGGCATGCGCTGCGCCGATGGCATGTACCGCCAAATCGTCACGATCGAAGACGCCGTGGCCGGAGGCTGCGATCTTTTCGACCTGGACCAGCTGCGCCGCCGCTACAGCGACGAGAAGTTTCGCCAGTTGCTCATGTGCGAGTTCATTGACGACGCGGCGGCGGCATTCACCTTCGCGCTCATCAAGCGATGCATGGTGGACACCTGGGACGTCTGGGACGACGTTCGCTTTGAGGCACCCCGGATCATTGGCGACGCCCCCGTGGGCATCGGTTTCGATCCTTCCAAAGGCACCGCCGGCGGTGACCCGTCGGGATGCACGGTAACGGCGCTTCCGACGCCGGGTGATGATCGATTCCGGGTTCTGGAAAAATTTCAGTGGGCCGGGCAGGACTTCGACGCGCAGGCGACATCCATCAAGGCGCTGACCGAGCGGTACAACGTCGCCGATATCGCGATCGACACCACCGGCATGGGCATCGGCGTGTACCAGCTCGTCCGCCAATTCTTCCCCGCAGCACGAGCGATCCAGTACTCGCCTGAGGTCAAGGCGCGCATGGTCATGAAGGCGACCGATGTGATGAACAAGGGGCGCCTGGAGTGGGATGCCGGCTGGACCGACCTCGCCGCGGCGTTCATGGCGATCCGTAAAACCATGACGGCCAGCGGCCGTCACGTGACGTTTGAAGCGGGCCGCTCCGAAGCCGTCGGCCACGCCGACCTCGCCTGGGCGGTCATGCACACCCTTATCCACGAGCCGCTCGAAGGTCGATCGGCGTCCAACCAGAGCTTTATGGAGATTTACGACTGATGGCCAAGCGCAAGCGTCCCAATCCGCGATTTACGTCCGCGCTGCCATCGACCGCGCCGGCGGCCGATGGCGGCCGCTTCGAGACGTTCACCTTCGGCGAGCCGGAGATGATCGACCGGGCCAGCCTGATGGAGTACTCCGACCTGGTGAACAACGGTCGCTGGTACGAGCCGCCGATCAACCCGCGCGGGTTGGCGAACATGATGGGCGTGGCGCCACACCATGCGTCGGCGATCTACGTCAAGCGCAATCTGCTGGTGGCCTCGTACCAGGAGACCTCGTTCCTGTCGACGCACGAATTTGCGGCATTCGCGACCGATTACATGGCTTTTGCCAACGCCTACCTCGAGGAGGTGCCGGCACTGTCAGGCCGACTGCTCAAGCTCAAGCGCAGCCCGGCCATGCAGACGCGCGTGGGCGTCGATCCAGGCGCCTTCTACTTCGTGCCCGAGTCAGGCATCGAGCATGCGTTCGACGTTGGCAAGGTCGTGCACCTGCACGACACCGACGTGAAACAGGAAATCTATGGCGTGCCCGAGTACATCAGCGCGCTCCACTCGGCCCAGCTTAACCGCTCGGCGACGCTGTTCCGTCGCAAGTACTACGACAACGGGTCGCACGCCGGATTCATCCTGTATCTGACCGACGCAGCAGCAAACACACAGGATATCGACGGCCTACGCGAGGCGCTGCGCAACTCGAAGGGTCCGGGCAATTTCCGCAACCTGTTCTTCTACGCGCCAGGCGGCAAGAAGGATGGCATGCAGATGATTCCGGTGAGCGAGGTCGCGGCCAAGGACGATTTCGCCGCCATCAAGAACGTCAGCCGCGACGACATTCTGGCGGCCCACCGCGTCCCGCCCCAGCTGCTCGGCGTGGTGCCAACCAATGCGGGCGGCTTCGGCGACGTGGAGAAAGCCACGAAGGTTTTCTATGCCAATGAAATCGTGCCGATCCAGAAGCGCATGCTCGCGTTGAACGCCCAGCTGGGCGTGGAGGCCTTCAAGTTCCAGCAGCCGGTGGCGAATGTCGCCTGAGCGCCGTGGACATTCAAAACACAGGGCGGGCGCGATGCTCGCCTCATGTGCGGACGATACGCCACCTTCGGACCTGTCTCCCTGAGCCGCGAGGCCAAGGACGTGCTCGACCAGCTCGAGATCGACATCGTCAGCGAGATCAACCAGCGGGACGACCAGTTCAACATCGCGCCGACCCAGAAGGCACTGGTGGTGTCGCGCGGTGAGAAGGGCTACGAGGCCAAGGCCTTCCGCTGGGGGCTGGTCCCAAGCTGGGCGAAGGATCTGGCGATCGGTTCGAAGATGATCAATGCCCGGGCGGACTCGATCGTGCCGGCGCCGAAACCGTCGTTCCGCAACGCCTTCAAGAAACGCCGCTGCCTGGTGCCAGCGTCCGGCTACTTCGAGTGGAAGGGCGAGAAAGGCAACAAGCAGCCGTACTTCATCCACGACCCCGCCGGCGACCTGCTCATGTTCGCGGGGCTGTGGGAGGGCTGGCGGGCGTCCCAGGACGACCCGTGGACCCACACCTTCACCATCATTACCGGCGAGCCTGGCAAGGTCTCCGGAGACATCCATGACCGGCAGCCCGTGATCCTCCCGCCAGACCTATGGCAAGTCTGGGTCGAGGGCTCGCCCGACGAGGCCAGCGCAACGCTGGTGGCGGTCCCCGAGGCCGAACTCGTCTACTACCCGGTAACGAAGGCAGTCGGAAAGCCGACCAACCATGGAGCGGAGCTGGTCGAGCCCATCGCGCTTTAGGGTGACTCGTAGGTAACGGCGTCCAGCGCTTCCGCAACGCGGAGCATGCCTGCTGCGAAACCGCTACGTGGGACGCTCCCTACCGGGCCGAGCCGATCCACCACAAAGGCTCCAGCCAGCATCACGTCTCGATGCCCGGCGGCGTCTGCCTTGGCGACGACCAGCTGGGCCCGAAACCGAGCCTCGTCGTAGTCGCCGGCAAGGAATGCTTCGTTCATAGCGGCCGAGTCGCGAGCGATTTCTGCTACGGCCAAGACGGATTCTTCGACGGGGTTCATGTTCGCTTATCTTCCGATCGCGCAAGATAGGGAGTCTATCCTGCCGTCGCTGAGAGGAGACGAATATGGCGCAGCGTGGTTACACGGCCAATATCGACGTCCACGCGGTGTCAGATGGCGGCTTCAGGTCAGCGTTTGAGATCGTGGATGTAAGCGGAGCCGTTGTCGAAAGCGAGACAGCTGGGCCGATCCATAAGACCGCCGCTCTCGCATTCTCCCACGCCCGCAGCCGGGCTGATGCGGCTATCAAGGTGGTGATTGAGTCAGTGCCGGTCGTTTGAGTGCGGTGGTTTGCCGTCAACTCCTAAGAAACCACTGCAAGCCCGTCCACAAATCTGAGATTCGGCCCGCGTATCTTCCGCGGCCTATGACCACCGTGATATGGCTCGAACGAGACAATGTGATGGGCGCGCCACTGCCGCAGCAGTACGGCGCGACCGAGCACGGTCAGCGGTTCGTGTTAGTGCGGGAGCACGCCAACTGGAAGGGCACCTGGCGGGTCAGTCTGTTCCCGCATGGCGATCCCGATACGGCGATCGAGGCAGTAGCAGGGTCGGAGCGGCAGGCGAAGCGGTGGGTCGAGCGGTGGGCGGCGAAGCGGACGATCAGTTATCCGGTCCCTGAGCGAAAGCGCATGCCCCACGAGGGCGAGCTCAAGCCTCGGAAGCCGAAGGGGGCTGAGGATCGCTCGTGAGCGAGGGGTCGCGGGCCCACCGCAGGACGGTGTATTGCCCCAACGAACGTCTGACCCGACCGGAAGCGCATCCATAGCCCCACAGGGCGACCTCAGTTCGACGCTGGCCTGAGGCCCTCGCCGGCGCTCGGCGGGCCGCGACGCGACGCCTGGGGGCCGCTGCGCGCGTGGCGGCGGGCGGGCGGCGCAGGGGGCCGGCAGGCCCAGGTCGAGGCGTGTGTGACCCCAGCGCGCGCGGTCGTCCCCCCTCCTCGCCTGCGCGCTTCTCCCTCTGGTTTTGATGCGGCAGATGCAAGCAGGCGATGCAGCCTGTGCCAACGCTCTCAATGGCATTACGGCACTCGCAAAGCTGATGCATTTTGATGCACCCGCTGTTGTTTTCATCGCCCTGGATGACGAGGGCTAGGCGGAAACTGAGGCAAACGCGACATCGAGGGCGTCGAGCAGGTCTCGAGCTTCAACCTGCTCCGCCAGATTGATCTTCATGAGGTCATTCCCCCTCGTGTACCGCGCTACGCTCCCCATGCGCGTGCGCAGGAGTCGAAGCAGATAGTGCTTTGCCGACACGAACTGGAGTAAGAAATCCCTATTGCTCTTCGCAGCGTGGCGCTGCTCGATATCCGCAAAAACGCGGTCGAAATAGCCGGCTCCGAATTCAGCGTCGCAAGCCTGCCGCAGTTCCGTGATCCGGTTTTCCGTCAAAAGAGGGTCAACCACTCCACTGCTTCCCGGTCGGACGAGCCGATCTACAGGGTAGGAGATCGTGCGCTCGGCGCAAGCTAATTGGTGGCAAGTCGCATACGCCGTGAAGAGTCGACGTAAAGGCAGAGAATTTTCTTGCATCCAGGCATCAAATTGAATAGCAAGAGACACGGCAGCCTCGTCCATTTCGGCTGATTCATATGCGAGTACTTTGGCGACTGCGCGTTCATCGAGCAAGTAATTTTCGATGCAATAGCGTGGCAAGCGATATAAGCGCTTGAGACCTGATGCGGGACGTTGAAGGCAAAGGTCAATGTCGCCATCGATGATATAGACGCGCGGGCGCCCACCGGGGGCTTGGTCTTCAGCGCACTTTTTCTCCACCACGGTTCGCGAGCCCAAGGGAAATACTGTATCGATTCGGACATTGTCGGGCGATATCCCAGACAACAATCGGGCGAAAAGTTTTCTCGTTCCTTTGGTATCGTCCTCAACGAAGATGTCGATATCGTTGAAAGCGCGGTACATTGCAGCTTTCGCTTTCTTTGCGGCCGGTGCACGCTCCATCACGGGTTGATCTCCACACAGTTGTCGTCGTTAGCTCCGACGATGTCAGGGGAGTGGGTCGCAAAGATTAGCTGCGTATTTGGTGATGCCGCCCGCACCTTCTCGACAAGATTTTCCTGCCAGCGGACATGCAGAGAAAGTTCCGGTTCGTCAATCACGATAATTCGACTGCGCGAGCCATACTTGTTGAAAAAGATATGGGAAAACATGACGATTATCTGTTTTTCGCCGGACGATAACTTTGGGAGAGCGACAGGCTTAGAATCTGGTCTTGCAATGCCGATGCGCCCAACCTGGTCTATCGCGATTTTCTTACGGGAATCAGCAAAAAACCAATTAAGCGATTCCTGGAACTGGTCAAGTCGCCCAAAAATTCGCTTAGATCTGTCGTTGAAATCTTGAACTACGTCAATGACGTTTTTCATGCGCGAGAGAGTCGCGCGATTCATTAAAAACTCGATCACCGGCGGGTTTTTGCTATCGGCAGCCATGCGGCCAAATAGGTCTTGAACGTTATCTGTGAATTCCTGTCGCTTTTCCTCAACTCGCCTGGAAGGGAGGCCGATGTCAATGAGCGCTTTTGATATAGCGTCGGCCGATACGCGCAATGCATCGGCTTCGCCGAAGGTCGCGATGCTGCTTTCAGCGATCCCCGCGTCGATGTATTCGAAAATGGATAGCAGCACCTCTGTGCGGAGCTGCTCCTGGGCGCTATCGAGCTTCCTCCGAGCGTCGCGATACGCGTCTCGGATGAGGAGGTGAGACTCACGCAGTCCGTCAATGATTTGACCCCGCGTGTAACGGTGCTGGACGGAGTAATCACGAACACCGCGAGTAGTCAGGTCGTCCATAGTGCTCGAATCAATGTCGGGTCTTGTACGTAGCTGACGATCAATGCCCAAGAAAACGGGCGCCGGGATATCAGCGATCGCTTTAAGTACTGCTCCACCCTCGCCGCTATCCAGCGCGAAAGTGGTTAGATAATCAGCCGCAGAGCGCGGGTCGTCGGCTGAGAAATCTCGGATCTGCGACACGTTAGGTATATGGAAGCGAGCATCGACCCAGCTCGCGCTGATCGACAGTGATTCTCCAGACCGGTAAACGTCGATTCGCTTGTCGCCCGAGTGCTCAAATTCCAACGTGGCACCCTCTAATGACGTTGAAATTATGTCCTGTAGTGAGGGCGTGATCAGAGCCTCTATCAAACGAAGGGCGCTGGATTTTCCGCACCCGTTTGGTCCGACCAGAAAGCTCAGCGAGTCATTGAATTTGATGTCGAAGTGCAGGTATCCGTGCACGCCGCGAGCGCGCAGAGCTTTCAGTTTCATTCCATTCCCCTAGTCCATGAAAACGGTGTCGACCATGCAAGAGGCCGACGGTGCCAAGTTGCGACGATAGCCGTGAACAACCCAGGCGAGCTGGCCCAAACTTGGCGGCATCCTAGTGCAGCGTGTCGGCAGCACGAAAATTTTATTGAGAAAGACTCTCAACAAAATTCTGCCGAAAGCTTACCAAGCGCGCACTTGAGCGGCCACAACGGTGATCGTAGATCCGCGCTAATGGGCGGTGCAAAGTCCTGGGGTTCGGCTGAAGTGATTTCGGTTATGCCCGGCATACGAACCAAGGAAAAGAGCTATGGAACAATTGGTTACGATAGATCGTCCAAAGTTATTTCCAAGTGATGTCGAGAGTGATGTTTCTCTAACGCGCTGATTTAAAACAACAATATTTGATAGCTACATAACTTCAAGAAAAGTTATCCAATCACCTTAAAATAACTCGTAAATAACTTTCGAAATATGCGAAAAAAACGAGTCTAAGCAATAGGTTGCGAGTCAAACGATTGTTACATAACTTAAATAACTTTGTTCCGAGGGCCACGACTTTGAAAGGCCCTATTTAGCGCGCGGAAGTGGGATGGTGAATGTCATCACCGCTCAGGCAGGTCTTCCGGCCGCAGTTGGGCGTACCGCCGGAGTGTCTGCCACGACTGATGCAGCGTGAACTGCGCCACCTCGTGGATCTGGTACCCGCGTTCGAACAGGCGGCTGGTCGCCTCGTGCCGGAGGTCGTGGAAATGCAGGTTCTCGATTCCGAGGACCTTGCACGCGCGCCTGAACGCGGCGCCGATCGACCGACCGTCATAGGGGAACACCAACTCGCCGCGCGGTTGACGCTCAACAATCGCCCAAGCGCCCTGCAGCATGCGGAACGCCTTTCGGTTGCCCTTTTTGCGCGTGGGATGCTTTACGTCATTAAGCCAGCCGATGCCCTTCTCGCGCTCCAGGTCGTCCCAGCGCAGGCGGGTGATTTCTTCCTGCCGGCGAGCGGTGGCTAGCGCGAACTGGTATATGTCGAGCATTGGGATGGACGCCCGCACGTCGGGCGTACTGAAATGCGCGATCAGCTTCTTGTCCTCGTCAGCGGTCAGCCGTCGATCGCGCCAGGCGCTCTTGACGACAACCTTGCGCGCACTGAGCTCGTGCCGCGCCGCAGAGAGCGGCTCGAGGCTGATTGGAATGTTTCGTGAGTGGCCAGCTGACCGCAACACCTGGCCAAACCAGACTAGATCATTGCCGGCGGTGGCCGCGGCCGCACCCTCGACGCGCCGAGACATCACATGGTCTACGAAGTCCTGAGACGTCAGCGCGACGGCGGGGCGATTGGCGATCGGGTAGCGCTGGATGCGCTCCAGGTCTGCTGCCTTGGTGCGTCCCCAGCCGGCCGTGGGTCCGATCGTGTCGCGGTACCACCGTACCAGGTCGCCCAGCGTATCCTTCGCACTGCCCAGCTGGCCTCGGGCGCGCATCTTGTCCAGTTCGGCTTCGCGTCGACGCATCCATTCCTGTGCGTGTTGCTTGCGGTCGAAAGTCTCCGTTTCGGAGTGGACAATGACCCCTTTTTCTTTCAATCGGATCGAGGCGGTGTAGCCTGTTGTGCCGTCCTTGCGCCGGCGCGTCTGGATCGTTCCCATAGCGGTGCAACATTCCTTCCCATGTTGCACCGAATGTTACACCGCCGGCCCGAAAACGCCCCAGATTGCTCCAAAACACCCGAGAAAGTGCAACATGAAAAATGCCCGCCAGCCCGCGTTGGACAGCCAAAATCCCCGTGTTTCGGGACCATGGGCTTTGTCGGTTGCGCCGATGATGGACTGGACGGACCGTCATTGCCGGTACTTTCATCGTCTGCTGTCTCCCCATGCCCGCCTGTACACCGAGATGGTCACCAGCGCGGCCCTGGTGCGCGGCAATCAGCTACGTCTCCTGGAGCACAGTCACGAAGAGCACCCCGTGGCGCTCCAGCTCGGCGGCAGCGACCCGGTCGAACTGGCTAAAGCAGCGATCCTGGGCGCCCAGGCCGGCTACGACGAGATCAACCTCAACGTCGGTTGCCCCTCGGATCGGGTCCAGTCCGGCAAGTTCGGGGCGTGCCTCATGCGCGAGCCGCTCCTGGTCGGCGAATGCGTCCGGGCCATGGCGGACGTCGTGGATGTCCCGGTCACCGTCAAATGCCGCATCGGCGTGGACGACCAGGACGAATACGCCGACCTTCAGCGTTTCACCACCACGATGATCGAGGCTGGCGTGGGCATTCTCGTGGTGCACGCGCGCAAGGCCTGGCTGGAAGGCCTGAGCCCGAAGGAAAACCGGGAAATTCCGCCGCTGGACTACGAGCGGGTCTACCGGCTGAAGCGCGAATTCCCCGACCTGACCATCGTCATCAACGGTGGCATCACCACGGTCGAGGCGGTGCGTGAGCATCTTGCCCATGTGGACGGGGTGATGCTTGGCCGTGCCGCCTACCATGATCCGTTCGTGCTCGCCCGGCTGGAGTCGGACCTCTACGGCGCGGCGCTGCCGGACCGGGCGGATGTGCTCGATCGCATGCGCATCTATATAGAGGCGGAACTGGCCCGTGGCACCCAGCTCAAGCACATCACCCGGCACATCCTCGGCCTGTTCCAGGGGGAGCCGGGCGCGCGCGGATTCCGTCGCCAGCTGAGCGAGGGCTCGCACCTGCCGGGAGCCGACTGGGGCCTCATCGAGTCCGCGATGGCACCCTTGCGGCAAGCCGCCTAAGTTTCGTTCAGCTTCAGGCGGGGCGCCCCTCGGCATGATCGGTCGACTACTGCCCGTCGTGCTGCCCGCGCCAGACATGAAAATCACGTTTCGTCCGCTACTTTTCGCCGCGCTCTGCATTAGTTTGCCCATGGCCGCCCAGGCGGACCAGTCGCTGACGCTGGAGCAGGCCGTGAGCAAGGTCCAGAAGGACACCGGGGGAAAAGTGCTGTCGGCGGATACGCGACTCGTCGAGCGCGGCCGGATCACCGAATACCGGGTCAAGGTCCTTACGCTGGACGGTCACGTCCGCGTGGTGCCCGTCCGAACCGAAACCGCCAAGCCCCTGGACGTCAGTGCCGGGGACAACAAGGAGAAACATTGATGCGCATCCTGCTCGTTGAGGACGAGGCCCCGCTTCGCGAGACCCTCGCCGCGCGGCTGAAACGTGACGGCTTCGCCGTCGATGCCGCCCAGGACGGCGAAGAGGGCCTGTACCTCGGTCGCGAGGTCCCCTTCGACCTGGCCATCATCGATCTGGGTCTGCCCAAGCTGTCGGGCATGGATCTGGTCAAAGCCCTGCGCGAGCACGGCCAGCGCTATCCCATCCTCATCCTCACGGCGCGTGGCAGCTGGCAGGACAAGGTCGAAGGCCTCAAGCACGGCGCCGACGACTATCTGGTCAAGCCCTTCCACGTCGAGGAACTGCTGGCCCGTATCAATGCGCTGGTTCGTCGTGCGAGCGGGTGGTCCAAGCCGGTCCTCGCCTGCGGCCCGATCAAGCTCGACACCACGGCGCAGACGGTCACCGTCGAAGGCCGTCAGGTCGACCTGACCAGCTACGAGTACAAGGTGCTCGAATACCTGATGCTGCATGCGGGCGAGCTGGTCTCCAAGGCCGACCTGACCGAGCACATCTACCAGCAGGATTTCGACCGCGACTCCAACGTGCTGGAGGTCTTCATCGGCCGCCTGCGCCGTAAGCTGGATCCCGAAAGTGCGCTCAAGCCGATCGAGACCGTCCGCGGTCGCGGCTATCGTTTCGCGATTCCGCGTAACGAAGCAGACGAAGACTGAGCGAACCGTGGACGGTGCAGCAAAGTCGCTGCGCCGTCCCGAGGTAAGCTGGACGCATGGATAACGCTCCACCGACCAAACGCCGGCCGCTGTCGCTGGCCGCGCGCGCGGCGTTGGCGACGGGCTTCGCGCTGGCTGCCTTTCTGGGCCTGACGGGCCTGGCGCAGAACAAGGCCAACTACGCGTCCGAGCTGTCGGCCATGCACGACCGGCTGCACAACTACGCCATCGCCTATATCACCGGCACCGACATCACCCGCGCCGGCAAGGTCACCACGCCCGACAGCCAGCCTCATCCCGATTTCTCACGGCCGGGCTCGGGCCTGTACGCGATCATCGTCGGCAACGACGGTTTCCGCTGGGAGTCGTCCTCCGCGCTGGGCCGCGACTTCGACTTCGTGCGCATGCTCTCGCCCGGCGAAACAGCCTTCGAGCCGGTGGAGACGCGCAGCGGCAAGCTCTACGTTTTCAGTTACGGCGTGTCGCTGGACAGCACCGACAAGCGCAGCGTGCCGCTGACGTTCGCCATGGCGCAGACGGAAGATCAGTTCGAGCGGCAGGTGGCGACCTACCGTCGGACGCAGTTCCTCTGGCTGGCCATGCTCGGCATGATGCTCATGCTGCTGCAGCTGTTCCTGCTGCGCTGGAGCCTGCTGCCGTTGCGCCGTGTATCGAGCGATCTCGCGCATATCGAGCGCGGCACGCGCGACCACCTCGACGGCCCGTATCCGATGGAGCTGACGGTGCTCACCAAGCGCCTCAATGCCTTCATCGACAGCGAGCGCGAGCAGCGTACGCGTTATCGCGACACCCTGGCCGATCTGGCGCACAGCCTGAAAACCCCGCTGGCCGTCGTGCGCTCGCAACTGGAAAACGAAGCCGACGCACGTTCGCTGCGTGGCGACATCCTCGAGCAGGTGCGCAAGATGGACGAGCTGGTCGCTTACCAGCTGTCCCGCGCGGCCACCTCCGGTCGTCGCACCATCGCCTCGGTCGAGCCGATCGCCGGTCATGCGGAAGATCTGGTGCAGAGCCTGGAAAAGGTCTACGCCGCAAAGAACGTGCTGTGCGAGTTCGAGATCGAAGACGGCGTCTCGTTCCCGGGCGAGCAGGGCGACCTGCTGGAACTGATGGGCAACCTGGTCGAGAACGCCTTCAAGTGGGCCTCGCATCGCGTCCTGCTCACCGCGCGTTCCGTGGCGAAGGTGCGCGGGCGCGCGGGCCTCGAACTCATTGTCGAAGACGACGGCCCGGGCATTCCGGACGAAAAGATCGAGAAGATCCTGCAACGTGGTGTGCGCGGCGATGAGCGCGTGCAGGGCCACGGTATCGGGCTGTCGATCGTGCAGGACATCGTCAAGGCGTACCAGGGCGAGCTGCACGTCGATCACTCGGAAGAGCTCGGTGGCGCACGTTTCAGCGTGCGTATTCCGCCCGCCTGAGGATCGTCAGTCGGCGGGCGATGGTCCGTAATAGGCATCGAGCAGGCGCGCCACGTCCGGCTCCGCCTCACGCAGCAAGGCGGGCCGCGAGAAATGCATTTCGCTTGTCACCGCGAAATATTCCTCGGGCGCTTCCGCCGCATAGGGATCGATCGCCGTCTTGCGTCGACGACCCACCGCCTTCGACAGTCGTTCGAAGCCCTGTTGCATGCTGCCGATCCATTCGCGCCGGTTGATGCCGCCTGGTAGCGGCGGCACGCCATTGGCGGGGCCGGCGAGCATGTCCAGCTTATGGGCCATTTCGTGGATCACCACGTTGACGCCATCCCACGGTGCTTCGAGATCCAGCGCTACGTCAGCCAGCGAAAGGATCATCGGGCCGCGCTCCCACGCTTCGCCGATCAGCGTGTCGTCGCTCTCGGTGATCACGCCGGTGGGTGCGTCATGGTGACTGCGACGGACGTTGAATTCGCCGGGGTAGACCAGGATATTGGTCCAGCCTTTGAAGACCTTCGGGCCGTGCGGCAGGGCAGGGAGGCTGGCTTGCATGGCGATAGCCAGACGCCAGAAATCATCCAGCGAGGCGTCGCCCAGCGCGTGGAATCGCTTGGTGTGGAGAAAAGACGCCGCGAGTTGGCGCAGGTAGTGGGCTCGCGGCGCGTCCAGCGCGTTCGCCAGCGGAACGCGGGTCAGCGCGTGTGCCCAGAGTGTGTCGTCGATGGGCGGGACGGGGGCGCGAAAACGCGCGAGCAACGACTGGAAAACGCTCACACGACGGCCGGCGGATTCTTAGAAGATCGACCCGGGAAGCATGGACTGCCAGGTCGGCCCCGCGCCGTGACCGCTCGAAGAGCCATCATGCATATCGGCGTCGGCCTCGACGGGGGGTGGCATGGGCGCCTGACCCGGGCTGGCCTGCGCGTTATTGACCTGCCTCGCGGTGGTCACGTCGCCACTGCCGCTGTCGCGGCTGCTCTGGCTGGAACTGGAGCGCGAGGTGGATCCGGCATCGAACGACGACGACACCGACCGGCCCAGCGAAAGCAGGCTGTTGGTCACGCTGACGTCGGAAGCGGCGGCGGTGCCGATGGCACCGACGAGGCACAGACATCCGAAGATGTAGGGTCTGGCGTTCATCGGTATACCCCGTGGGCCCCGGACGTGCCGGGGGACCGACCGATCCTCTCAGATATTTCGAAACGGTGCCAGTGCTGGAGGTGTGTCATCGGGCTCTGCGGCGCCATGCGGGCGAAATCCTCGCGGCTGCCCTAGAATTACCCGATGCCCCGGCTCTCCCTCCCCCTGACACCGGCCGCCTGACGGCCTCACGGCAGCCCATGCTCGCACGCGACCTCCTGGAAGCCCTTGCCGGCGGCGATGCCGTGTCCGGCGCCACTCTGGCCCGTCAGGCCGGTGTGACCCGTGCCGCCGTCTGGAAACAGATCGAGTCGCTACGTCTGAAAGGCGTGCCCGTCGAAGCGAAGGTGGGCGGCGGCTACCGGCTTCCGTGGGCGACCGAACTGCTTGACGGTCAGCGCATCCGCACGGCGCTCGAGCCTGCGCTTTCGTCGCACGTGGGCATGCTCGAGGTGCACTGGGATATCGACTCCACGTCCAGCGAGCTGGCGCGGCGTATTCCTACGCTGGACGACCTGGCTTTCGTCATGGCCGAAGCCCAGTCGGCAGGGCGCGGGCGGCGTGGCCGGACCTGGCTCTCGCCGCCGGGCATGAATCTCTACCTGTCGGTGCTGAAGCGTTTCGACTCGGGGTTCGCGTCGTTGTCGGGCCTCTCGCTGGCCGTGGGTGTCATGCTGATCCGCGCGCTGGACGACCTCGGCGTCCGCACCGCCGGGCTCAAGTGGCCCAACGATGTGCTCGCGGGCCAGGCCAAACTGGCCGGCATCCTGGTGGAGCTGTCCGGCGAGTACTCCGGTCCCTGCGCGGCGATCATCGGCGTCGGTCTCAACATCCGCCTCCCGGACACCCTGCACGAGCGTGCGGGACAACCGATCACCGACCTGGCGGAACTCACTGGCGGCCAGCCGCCGGGACGGAATCGCGTCGCCACGGCGGTCGTGTCCGCGCTTGCGGAGGGGCTGCTTGCCTTCGAGCGACATGGCTTCGCGGCCTTCGCCGACGAATACGCGGCCAACGACCTGTTGCGCGACCAGCCACTGCGCGTCATCGATCCTCGCGGCGAGTACAGCGCCACCGGAGAGGGTGTCGACGAGCGCGGTGCCTTGCGTGTGCGTCGTGCCGACGGCCAGTCCGTGACCGTCGATAGTGCGGATGTCTCCGTCCGCAGGAGTGGCGCGTGATTCTTCTGCTCGACCTCGGCAACACGCGACTGAAATTCGCTCTGCTCGATGGCGCCGAATTCAGTCATCGCGGGGCCTTTGGCTGGGATGCGGATATCGCGCACGAACTGGCGACGTTGTGGGCGTCCTGGCCGGCGCCGGTTCGGGTCGTCGGTGCGTCGGTAGTGGATCCCGCCCGTGAGACCGCGGTCGCCGTGGCGGCGCAGAAGGCGTTCGGCCTTTCGCCGGTCTGGGTCCGTACGCCCGCGCAAGCCTGCGGCGTCACCAATGCGTATGCCGAACCTCATCGTCTCGGCGTGGATCGCTTCCTCGCCCTCGTCGATGCGCATGCGGCGGGTCGCTCGCCCTGCGTCCTTGCCAGCGTCGGCACGGCCCTGACGCTCGATGCGCTGGATGCCGATGGCAGGCACCTCGGCGGATGGATCGCGCCGGGGCCGTTGCTGATGCAGCAATCCGTACTGGGCGCGACCGTGCAGGTGCGCCCCGGTGGCGCAGGTGCGATACGCGACCTTGCCGATAACACCGCCGATGGCCTGGCCTCGGGTTGCTGGCAGGCCTGCGCCGCGTTGGTCGACCGCTTTGTCGAGCGTTCGGCACCCCTGCTTGGCGGCCACCCCACGGTGACCCTCGGTGGCGGCGATGCGGCTGTACTGGCGCCATTGCTCGAGCGCGAGGTGCTGCTCGTGCCCGACACCGTCCTTCGGGGTCTGGCCGTCTGGGCCAAAGCACACACCGAGACCGCCAAGATCGCCTAGAATCCGGACGCCGCCGGTTCTTACAGGGGAACGCGAGCAGGCCCCACCGTAAGCCCAAGGCCACCATGCTGCTGCGTTTGTTCTTCGTCTTGCTGATCGCCCTCAATATCGCGGTAGCCGCGTGGCTGCTGCTGGGCGATACCGGTAAGCACGCGGTGGATCCCACCGACAGCGGCGTGCCCCGACTGAAATTGCTGGCCGAAGTGCCCGCGGCCGCGAGCACGGCGCCCGCGACCGCTGCCGGGCGCCCGGTTGCGGCCGGCACGACCACGTCCAGCATGGCGGCACCAGCACCGGCACCGGCACCGGCACCGGCCGCTGCTGCAGCGCCAGCGCCACCGGCGACGGCTGCAAAGAGCACGCCGGGCATATCAGCCCCCGCGACGCCGGTCTCCGGCAGCTCGGCGACAGCGGCGCTGGCTGCCGCCGCGGCGAAACCGGCACCCACGGCGCCCAGGGCAGCGGCGGATACCCCGCCGACGCAGCCCGACGCGCCGACCAGTTCCCGCCGCAGCTACAAATGCCTGGCCATCGGTCCCTTCGCCAATCAGGTCGACCTGCGCACAGCGCGTACGGCCATCGCGCCGCGCACGGTCCGCAGCCGCCAGCGCCAGGAGACGACCAGCGAATCCCGCGGCTGGCGCGTCTTCCTTCCTTCGCAGTCGACACGCGAACTGGCGCTGGCCCAGGCCCGTCGGCTCGAAGCGAAGGGCATCAAGGATTATTTCGTCGTGACGGCCCAGGGGGAGTTGCAGAACTCGGTCGCCCTGGGCCTGTTTCATGATCCCGCCAACGCACGCAAGCGCCGCGACGAAGTCGTTGCCGCCGGGTTCCCCGCGCGGATGAGTGAGCGTACGGAGACGACGCCGGTCTGGTGGCTGGACGTCGTGGTCCCCGACGACGGTGGCGCGGACCTTCGCCGCAACCTGCGCAATCCGGCGGTGAGTGCTCGACCGACGGGCTGCTTCTGATAAACTTCGCGACTTCGCCGGCATAGCTCAGTTGGTAGAGCAACCGCCTTGTAAGCGGTAGGTCCCCAGTTCGAATCCGGGTGTCGGCACCATCGGATGATCAACCATCCGTCGAGCGCGTGAGCGTTTCCCACCTCGTCATGTCGTCCGCCATCGCCTTGAGCTTGTCGCGGACCAGAGCCAATGCATCGCTGCCGAGCAGGAGATGCGCTGGCGGGGCGGGCAACTCGACAAGGGCGAGCATCGCCTTCGCCGCCTTTGCGGGATCGCCGAGCTGCTTGCCGCTTTTCTCCTGGCGTGCCTGCCTGATCGGATCGAACGTCGCGTCGTAGTCCGGAATGCTGCGCGGTGAACGCTGCATCGACCGGCCCGCCCAGTCGGTACGGAAGCTGCCGGGTGCCACGGCGGTGACATGGACGCCGAAGGGGCTCAGTTCCTTGCCCAGCACCTCACTGATGCCTTCCAGAGCGAACTTGCTGCCGCAGTAGTAGGCGATGCCCGGCATCGTGATGAAGCCGCCCATCGAGGTGATGTTCACGATGTGGCCGCGGCGACGTTCGCGAAACCGTGGCACGAAGGCCTGCGTGACCGCCACGGCACCGAACACGTTGACCTCGAACTGTCGGCGCATCTCATCGAGCGGCGATTCTTCGAAGATCCCTTCGTGCCCGTAACCGGCATTGTTGACGAGAACATCGACCGGTCCGAAGCGCGCTTCCGCGTCGGATACGACAGCGGGAATCGCGTCGATATCGGTGACGTCGAGAAGCATGCCGTGGGCGCGCGTCTCGTCGAGCCCTTCGAACGCGCGGCGCGCCTCGTCGTTGCGCACGGTGCCGATCACGCGATGGCCGGCAGCGAGGGCCTCGCGGGCAAGGGCCTCGCCGAAACCGCTGCTGACACCCGTGATGAAAAAGGTCTTGGTGGACATGAATGGTCTCCTGGTCAGGTACGGGGCCCATGCTAGGCTCGATCCCCCTTGCCTCCCATGGCCTGGGATATTGCGTGCTTGCCTGATCCTATGAGTGGCGATTGCCGGGACAGGCGATAAGGCGGACCATGTCGGCATGGATTCCCACCTCCGACGCCGCATGATCGACCTGCTTCGCGAGCTCGCACCCGCGGAGGGTTACACCCTGACGCCACTGGCCGACGTGCGTCTCCTGCGGTCCGACCGGCCGCTGAGTCGTACGCCCGTGCTCTACGAACCCGGCATCGTCGTGGTGGTGCAGGGGCGCAAGCGGGGGCTGCTCGGTGACGAGGTCTTCGTCTACGACGCCGAGCATTACCTCGTGGTTTCGGTGCCCGTGCCCTTCACGATGGAGACCGATGCGTCCGCCGACGAGCCGTTGCTGGCGATCTACTTTCGCCTCGATCACGGGATGGCGGCCGACCTGTGCATGCGGATCGACGAACGACAGGGATCGTCCATCGCGTCTCCGCGAGGGCTGTACGCCTCGCCGATGGAGGACGCGCTCGCGGTATCCGTGCTTCGCCTGCTCGAAGCGTTGGCCAGGCCACCGGAAGCCGACGTTCTGGGCCCGGCGCTTGTACGCGAAATCTACTACCGGATACTGTCCGGTGCGCAGGGCGGGTCGCTGCGCGCCGCGCTGGCACAGCACGGCAAGTTCGGCATGGTGGCGAGAGCGATACGGATGATCCACAGCCGCTACCGCGATGCGCTGAGCGTCGATGAACTGGCTGACGAAGCGGCCATGAGCGCGCCGACGTTTCATGCCCACTTCCGCGCGATGACCGGGACGTCGCCCATGCGCTACGTGCAGTCCACACGGCTGCATCGGGCACGTCTGCTCATGCTTCGCGAGCACGCGACAGCAGCGGCGGCGGCAACGGCGGTAGGTTATGAAAGCGCGTCGCAGTTCAGTCGCGAGTTCAAGCGCCTGTTCGGCAGGCCACCGGTCGAAGAGGTCGAGCGCATGAAGCGGAACTTCGCGCTGCCCGTGGCCATGACGCCGTCGCCCTACGTCTCATCGCACTGACCGGAGGCCTGTCGGTCTTCACATGCCCTGACGCGCTGCAACGTGGGTGTTTTAAAGGCCCGTGTAAACTTGCCGGATGCTGAGTACATCCCGATGAGTCCCACCACCCGTTCGGTTGCCCTCGTGGGCGCCCCCACCGATATCGGCGCCGGCCACCGCGGCAGCTCCATGGGCCCCGAGGCCCTGCGCGTCGCCCGTCTGGCCGAGCGCTTGGCCAGGCGCGGCATGCATGTCGTCGATCGCGGCAATCTGGTCGGCCCCCTGAATCCGTGGGAGCCCCCGGTGGACGGTTATCGCCACCTCGATGCCGTCGTGGCCTGGAACACCGCGGTGCACGACGCGATCCATGCCGCGCTCACCGAGGGGCACCTGCCGATCATGCTCGGCGGTGACCATTGCCTGGCGATCGGCTCGATTTCCGCCGTGGCGCGTCACTGCCGTGACACGGGCAAGAAGCTTCGCGTGCTCTGGCTCGACGCCCACGCGGACTTCAACACCAGCCAGATCACCCCGTCCGGCAACATCCACGGCATGCCCGTGGCCTGCCTGTGCGGCTACGGCCCAGACGTCCTGACCCATATCGGCGGCACGGTGCCGGCCACCTCGCCGGACGTCTTCCGCCAGATCGGCATCCGCTCCGTGGACGAGGGCGAAAAGCGTTTCGTCCACGAGGTGGGCATCGACATCTACGACATGCGTTACATCGACGAGATCGGTATCAAGGCCGCGATGGAAGAGGCCCTGTCGGGCGTCGACGAAGACACCCATCTGCACGTGAGCTTCGACGTCGACTTCCTCGATCCGTCGATCGCCCCGGGAGTAGGAACGACGGTCCGCGGAGGACCCAACTACCGCGAAGCCCAGCTGGTGATGGAAATGATCGCCGACACCGGCCGGGTAGGCCCTCTGGACATCGTCGAACTGAACCCGGCCTTCGACAAGCGCAACCAGACCGCAAAGCTGGCGGTGGACCTGGTGGAATCGCTGTTCGGTAAATCCACCCTGATGCGCTGATCGCGGCGACGCGTCGCAGGCCCGGGTCGCCCCCGGGCCGCCTCGCGGGCTACACTCGGACGGTTATCGTCTGTAGCTCATAAGGTTCCTATGCACACCCGCGTCCTCACCGGCATCACCACCACTGGCACGCCGCATCTCGGCAACTTCGTCGGTGCGATCCGCCCGGCCGTTCTGGCCAGCAAGGATCCGAACGTCGATGCGTTCTACTTCATGGCCGACTACCACGCTTTGATCAAGAGCGACGACGCCAACCGCGTCGAGGCGTCCCGTCTGCAGATTGCCGCGTCGTTCCTGGCCGCGGGTCTGGATCCGGATGTCGCCACGTTCTACCGGCAGTCCGATATTCCTGAAGTTCCGGAGCTGATGTGGCTGCTGACCTGCGTGACGAGCAAGGGTCTGCTCAACCGTGCGCATGCCTATAAGGCCGCCGTGGACCGCAACATCGAGCAGCAGGAAGACGCGGACGCCGGCGTCACCGCGGGTCTCTACATGTACCCCGTGCTGATGGCGGCGGACATCCTCGCGTTCAACGCGAACAAGGTGCCGGTCGGCCGCGATCAGATCCAGCACATCGAAATGGCGCGCGACATCGCGCAGCGCTTCAACCATACCTACGGGCGCGAGTTTTTCGTGATGCCCGAGGCGCACATCGAAGAGCAGGTGGCGACCCTACCGGGCCTCGATGGTCGCAAGATGTCCAAGAGCTACGACAACACCATTCCGCTGTTCGAGGGCGGCACGAAGGGCATGCGCGAGGCGATCATGAAAATCGTCACCGATTCGCGTGCGCCGGGCGAGCCGAAGGACAGCGCCAACTCCGCGCTGTTCACCATCTTCAAGGCGTTCGCCACACCGGCGGAGACGCAGGCCTTCGAAGAAGCCCTGCACGGCGGTATCGGCTGGGGCGAGGCCAAGACGGTGCTGTTCGAGCGCGTCGAGGCCGACGTCGCGCCGATGCGCGCGCGTTATGAAGACCTGATGGCCCGCCCCGACGACATGGAGGACATCCTTCTTGCCGGTGCGGCCAAGGCACGCGCCATCGCCGGTCCGCTGGTGGAGACGCTGCGCGAGGCCGTCGGCCTGCGTAACGCGCGGCATCGTCGGAAGGTGGCTGACGAGCCCACCGCTGCGGCTGCGCCGGCCGCCGCGCCGAAAGCGAAGCCGCCGCGTTTCGCCAGCTTCCGGGAGGATGACGGCAGCTTCCGTTTCCGCCTGTTCGGCGCGGACGGCGAAGAGCTGTTGTTGTCACGGTCCTTCGCCGATCCCAAAGCCGCGGGGACGCTGCGCCAGACGCTCGCTACGCTGGGTGGCGCTCAGGCCGCGCTCGAGTCGCAGGGCGACCGTATCGTTCTGCTGGTCGACGGCGCGGTCGTCGCCGAAGGCCAGTCGTATCCGGATGAGACGGCTCGCGCCGCCCTTGTCCTTCGCCTGCGTACGGCACTCGACGTGCTTGCCGCCGTGACGGCGGACGAAGCGGCGGCTAAAGCCGCGAACAAGGCGGCGGGCTGAGGCATGGTCCGTCCCGGCGACATCGGGCAAGGCGCCTGACGCATGCGCTATCTCGCGCTCATGCTGCTGGCGCCCTGGCTGATCGTCCTGGGCTGGGCGTACTGGCGCTATCCGAAGTCGCTGCTGACCAACGGCACGCGGCGCAGCTTCGATGTGCTGGCGTTGCTAGCCGCCGTGACCGCGGCGATCCAGTCGGCGTTGATCGCCTTCGACGCGGTGCAATTGCCCGCGGCCGATCAGTTCGGTCCGAAGAGCGGCGCCATCTGGCAGCAGGTGGTGCCGGCGCTCTGGGCGTACGGAGCGTTCGTCGCCGTGCTGGTCGTGGCGCTCATCGTGCGGCAGCTGGTATGGCGGCGGCGCTGAGGCGCTCGCTGCCATGCGTCCCTCTCACGCCCCACGTACCTGCGCCGTCAGGCCTTTGAGAAAATTCCGCAGGAACTGATCGCCGCACAGACGAAAATTGCTGTGCTTCGGCTGGCGGAACAGCGCATTGATCTCGCCGCGCGACACGCGGAAACCCACGTTCGCCATCAGCGCCAGAATGTCGTCCTCCTTCAGTTCGAAGGCGACGCGCAGCTTCTTCAGCACGAGGTTGTTGTTGATGCGCGCCTCGACCGGGCGGGGAGGCTGGCTCTCGTCGCGGCCGCGGCGATGAATGATCAGGCCGTCGAGAAAGTGCGCCAGCGCGATGTCCGGCATTTCGACGAAGTCGGGCTCGTCTTCCTTGCGCAGCCAGGGAGCGACCTGTTCGCGGGTGGCATCGAAGCCGGTGAGCTTGAGGATCTCGACCACATGGACCTCGCCGAGGTCGAGCATGTAGCGGATGCTGCGGAGGGTGTCGTTATTGAGCATCGGCCTAGGGTACACCGGCGGATCTGCCGCAGGAACCGAAGCGGAATCCACGCATCATGACGATGCGTGGATCCGCGGCCGGTCAGAACGCCTTCTCGATGCCCAGCAGGATCGACTGGTTGGCATGCGTGCCCGAGTCGAACAACGCCTGGTATTCCGCGCGGAGCGTCAGCCCGCTGTCGAACTGTGCCTGGACGCCGAGGCCCAGCAACGTGTGGTTGCGTGCGGTATCGCCGACGTTGGCCCGGTAAAGCGGCCCGGCCAGCAGGTCCGCGTAGGACATCTTCGCGTTGCTGGCGCCCTGGAAGTCACGCTGATACTCCACGCGCACACGCGGTACCAGCGTCCCGAAATCGCGTTTCAGGCGGAACTCCGCACGCAGGCCGAGGGCGCCCGTGGAGGTGCGCACCGTCTGTCCGCGGTAATCGAGGGCATAGGTGGCATCACCACGCTCGGTGTAGCCGTCGAGCTGCGCGCGGGCCACGTCAAGTCGCCCGTAGGGCGTCAGCCGCGTGGTGCCATCGTCGTGCTCGTAGCCGAAGGCCACCGAGGCGAAGGCCTGCCTGCCGTTGCGGCTGCCGGTAACGCGGCCGCCATCCGCCGTGACATAGCGCCGGGCATCGAAGTCCAGCCACTGGTAACCCAAGAGGGTATCGACATACGTGCTGTCGCTCGGCCGAAGGCTCGCGTACAGCGCCATGTTGTAAGCCGTGGTGGTGCTGCGGCTGCCCATCTTGCCGATGTCGCTGGCGTCGTGGCCGTAACCCACGCCGAGGCCCAGGGTGAGCGCGTTGGAGAGGCGTTTGTCCGCACCCACGCTGACACCCGACGTGGTGAAGTCGACACCGTTGCTCGCCGTGCCGCGGTCGGTCGCGCCGAAGTTCACGGCACCGCCGGTCCAGAACGACACGTCGTCCGGCGACGCCTGCCCACCGCTCTGGGTCGGCGCCGGGCGCGCGTCGGATTGCAGGAAAGCGGGCGCGTCGGGATCGTTCATGGACTCGGCCACACCCTTGCCCGGACGCTCGCTTTGCACGGCATTGCGTCCGCCGCCGGAGCTGAAGCTCAGACCGTTGCTGAAGCGCGACGACGCGGCGCCGTGCAGCGATTCCAGGCGTTGCTGGAAGTTGCTGATCTGGCCGGTCGCCATGCGACGCGTCGCGTCCACCTGCGCACCGAGGATGCCGGTGACTTCCGGATCGCGTGACGGATCCGGCCGCGCGGTCACCGTGATCGTCACCGTGGCCGGCTGCGAGACGGCATACGCGTTGGACAGCGTGTAGACGAGCTGCGCCTGCCCGGAGAACGCCGCGGCGGCGGCGAAGTCCAGGCGATAGCCCGTGGCCGTCTTGACGATGGTGGCCGCGCCCGACTGCGCGGGTGAGAGCGAGACCACGGCGGCATCGGTGAACGGGCCACCGCGCGCGGCGCCGGTCAGGTCCACCTGCACGGACTGGCCGGCACCGACCGTGGCGGTCAGCGCCACCGCCACCGGTCGCGGCTGCACCGTCACGGTGACCGTAGCGGGCTGCGAGACGCCGAACACGTTGGTGAGCGTATAGGTAAAACGCTGCGTACCGCTGGCATCCGCCGGGGCAGTGTAGGAGATCGTGGTGCCGTTCACCGTGGCCGTTCCCGCCGCCGGTGGCGTGACGAGGGTCACCGCGGTGAACGGACCGCCGCTGGCGCCCTGTGTCGCTTTGACGTTGATCGCCTGACCGGCGACACCCGTCACCGCCTGGTCGGGCACCACGGGTAGCGCACCCGCTTGCACGTTGACCGTCACCGTCGCGGCATTGGAGCGACCGCCCGGACCGATGGCCGTGTAGGTGAAGGTGTCGGTACCGAAGAAGTCGGTCGCCGGTGTGTAGCGCACCGACGTGCCGTCGGCCACGGCGGTGCCGTGAGTCGGCGCCGCGGCAACGGCCACCGACGTGATCACGCCGGTATCGTTCGCCGTCACCGGAATCGTCACCGCCTGGTTGGCCGCCGTGCTGGCCGTATCGGCGACGGCCACGGGCACCGCATCGCCGATGGTGACCGAGTACGCCTGCGTGCCGGCCATGCCATGCGCATCCGCCGCACGCACGGTGAAGCTCACCGCGCCACTGCGCGTCGGCGTACCGGACAGCGCGCCCGCCGGTGAAAGCGTGATGCCCTCGGGCAGCGCGCCCGTGCTCACCGCGAAGGTGTAGGGCGCGGCACCTCCGCTGGCGCTGAGCGAACCGCTATAGGCGGTGCCCACGACACCGCCCGGCAGCGTGGCCGGACTGACGACCACGGTGACGGCCGCGATGGTCAGCGTGTAGTTCCGGCTGAGTGTCGCTGGCGTCAGGCTGCCGTCGGTCACCGTCACGGTGAAGGGGAAGCTGCCGGTCACGGTCGGCGTACCGGACAGCACACCGGACGCCGGATCGAAACTCATGCCCGCCGGCAGCGCACCGGTGAGTGACAGGGTGCGCGGTGCCGAGCCGCCGCTGCTGGTAAATGTGATGCTGTTGCTGACGCCGTAGGTGGCCGTCAGCGCCGGACTGGCGGGCGTCAGCACGAGAGGGTCCGCATCGACGGCCAGCGTCATGTTGACTGTCGCCGTAAACGGGCTGCCCGCACCCGTGCTGCTGTCGGTGACGTGGATAGCGACCGGGAAGTTGCCCGCCTGCGTCGGCGTCCCGCTGAGGGTGCCGTTGTCCGCCAGCGAAAGCCCGGTCGGCAGGTTGCCGGTCACCGTGTAGTGGTAAGGCGCGGTACCGCCCGTCGTCGAGTACGACGCGGTGTAGGCCTGGCCGACGTGCCCCGTGGGCTGGCTGGTCGGGGTAAGCACCAGCGTCGGTCCGCCGGCCGTCACGGTATAGGCGCGCGCGCCATCGAAGCCGTTGCCGTCGGTGGCCGTGACGGTGAAGTTGAACGTACCCGCAGCGGTTGGCGTGCCGCTGAGTACACCGGCCGCGCTCAGGCTCAGCCCGGAGGGCGTGGCACCGGCCGTGACGGCGAACGTGTAGGGTGCCGTGCCACCCGAAGCGGTCACGGTCTGCGAGTAGGCCGCGCCGACGGTCGGGTTGGGCAACGTGGCCGGTGCGACGGTTACGGAGGGCGCACCCACCGTGAGCGAATACGCACGCGAGCCGCTGAACGGTGCACCGGCCCCGCTGGAACTGTCGGTGGCGCTGACCGTGAAGTTGAACGTGCCGGCCACCGTGGACGTGCCTGACAGCACGCCGGTCGATGAAAGGGTGATACCGCTGGGCAGGGAGCCGCCCGTGACAGCGAACGCATAGGGCGCGGTTCCGCCACTGGCGGTGACCGTGCTGGAGTAAGCCTGGCCGGCCACCGCGTTGGGCAGGTTGGCTGGGGCGATCGCGATGGTCGGCGCCGCCACCGTGATGGTGTAGGCGCGGCTGCCGGTGAAGCCGCCGTTGTCGGTGGCCGTGACCGTGAAATTGAAGGTGCCCGCCGCCGTCGGTGTGCCGCTGAGAGCGCCGCCGCCGGCGAGGGTCATGCCGGCCGGCAGGGCTCCCGCGGTTATCGCGAAGGTATAGGGCGCGGTGCCGCCCGAAGCGCTGATAGTTTGCGAATAGGCCACACCGACCGTCGGGTTCGGCAAGGTGACCGGAGCGACCGTGATCGTGGGTGCGCTGACGGTGACCGCATAGGTCCGCGTCGTGCTGAAAGGCGCGCCGCTGCCCGTGGAGCTGTCCGTGCTGCTCACGGTGAAGCTGTAGTTGCCGGGCGTCGTCGCGTTGCCGGACACGTTGCCGGTACTGGAGACGCTGATGCCGGGCGGCAGCGTGCCGCCGCTGATCGAATAGGTATACGGCGCGGTACCGCCGGACGTGCCGAGCGTCTGGCTGTAGGCCGTCCCGATCACGGGGTTAGGCAGTGTCGCCGGCGTAATCGCCAGGGTCGGGGCGGACACGTTGAGAGCGATGGCACGCGACGCGGTGCGGTTGCCGCTGTCGGTCACCGTGAACACCGGGTTGAAGCTGCCGGCCTGGGTCGGCGTGCCAGTAACTACGCCTGCCGAGGAAAGGGTAACGCCGTTGGGCAGGCTACCGCCGGTCAGGCTCCAGGTGTACGGCGTCGAACCGCCCGACGCGGCCAGCGACTGGCTGTACCCGGTGCCTACCGTCGCGTCGGGCAGGGTGGTCGTCGTGACGGACGGACCCGCCTGCTGCACGGTGACGCTGAAGGGAATGACCGAGTTGTCATCGCCGTCGATGACGGAAAAGCTGTCGGTGGTCGAGCTGTCGCCGTTGTTCGTGTAGTAGACCAGGCCGGTGGAGTTGTTGTTACGGCTGTCGTTCACCCCATGCTGCGGGGGAGACTGGTAACCATTGATGCCGCTGGTCGTGCAGTTGCTCAAGTCCGTGACGACCGTGCCGCCGGAGGCCACGGTGATCGACTGCGACGGGCAGTTCGAGGCATGGGCGACGCTTGCCAGCAAGAGCAGGCACACGCCAACCAGCCAGGTCGACATGCGCGAACGGGCACGAGCCGGCGCGGCCGCGTGGCGGCCGCCGAAGAATAACGATGTCATGTGAACCCCTGAATCCCGCTGAAGCAGTCGCCTGCGAGCGCATTATGCGCAGCCGTTCGACCCCACCAGTGTGTCTAATCGGCAACGTTGACGTGAACTTGAATCCAACTACTTGTTTGCAGTCTTTCCATCGACCACAGTCCATGGACGCAGCCGCCGACTGACGCGGCCGAACGCAGGGGACATCGGATGAGTAACTATTTCCTCGGGCAGATCATGCTCGCGGGGTTCAGCTTCGCACCCAGGGGTTTCGCGGCATGCAACGGCCAGTTGATGCCAGTGCAGCAGAACCAGGCGTTGTTCTCGCTGCTTGGCGTGCACTACGGTGGTGACGGCCGGAACACGTTTGGCTTGCCCGACCTGCGCGGCCGTTCACCGGTCGGTTCCGGGCCTTCGGTCGACGCCAACTGGCAACCGCCGGCGTATACCGTGGGTGCCGCGGCCGGTCTGGAGACCGTCACCCTCCTGCAGGGTCAGATGCCGATCCATACGCATCCATTGAATGCCACCACCGCAGCGGGCACCGTGAAACTGCCCACGAACGCGTTGTACGGCAACTCCGGGGCGGAAAATTTCTACGCTAACCCGGCACACCCGACGCCGTTGATCGGGTCGACCATCGGGATGGCCGGGGGCGATCAGCCGCACCCGAACCTGCAGCCGTTCAGCGTGGTCGGCTTCAACATCGCCATGACCGGCATCTTCCCGTCACGCGGCTGACGCAGAACCAGGAGATCGACCATGTCCGAGTGTTATGTCGGTGAGATTCGCATGTTCGGCTTCAGCCGTGTTCCGGATGGGTGGCTCGCCTGCGACGGCAGCCTGGTCGCGATCAACCAGTACGAGACGCTCTATGTGCTGCTCGGCACTACCTATGGCGGTGATGGGGTCAACACGTTCGGTCTTCCGGACATGCGCGGCCGCTTGCCGGTCGGGCAGGGACAAGGGCCTGGGCTGGGCAGCTACGTGTGGGGCCAGAAGGCCGGCACCGAAACGGTGACCTTGTCGACGCCACAACTGCCCATGCACAACCACACCTGCATCGCGACCACCGACACGGGTACCAGTGCTTCGCCCGGTTCCAGTGCCGTGCTGGGTGGTATCGCACCGGACACGATGTACACGCCGAGTATCGCCGGCCTGACCGGCTATCCGCTGGCTACGGCCGCCGTGAGCAACCAGGGCGGCTCGCAGCCGCACGACAACCTCATGCCGACGTTGAGCATACCGTTCTATATCGCATACGTCGGCGTCTATCCCACTCCCCCTTGATCCCTCGCAGGCGACTACGACATGACCGAACCTTACTTCGGCGAAATTCAGGTTTTCGCCTTCGACTTCGCCCCGGTCGACTGGGCATTCTGTAACGGTGCGACATTGCCGATGACGCAGTACATGGCGTTGTATTCCTTGCTGGGGATCACCTACGGCGGCAACGGTTCGACAACTTTCATGTTGCCCAACCTCACGTCGCGTGCGCCCGGCGGCACCGGTGCCGGGCCCGGACTGACGCCGCGGTCGGCGGGCAATGCGTACGGTGAATTCCAGCATGCGTTGACTGTGCACGAGATGCCCTCGCACGGGCACAGCGCAACGGTTTACGTCCAGCGTGATCAGACCAAGCGGACATCGGTTCCGGCAGCAGGCAGCGCCGTGGTGTCACCCAGTACCACGGCACCGTTCGTTCCGGCCGGGGTACCGTCCACCTCGCTTTATCCGATGGCGCTCCAGCCGGCGGGTTCCGGCTTGCCGCATGAAAACCGGCAGCCGTTCCTGGCACTGAATTTCTGCATTGCGCTACAGGGCGTGTACCCCGATTTCAACTGATGGTCCTCCCCGGCTTTCCTGCCGCCGGCTCCGGCAGCGATGCGCTGGCGGAAGCCCTGGCCGTCGCCGGCGTGCGTTTGCGCGCCGGCCGCGAATGCGATCTGCCCTTCCTTCGCATGCTCTACCGCCAGACGCGCGACGACGAACTGGCCGTTACCGGCTGGCCGGAAGCCACCCGTGCCACCTTTGCCGACCAGCAGTTCGGCATGCAGCACATTCACTTCGTCAGTCACTTTCCCCACGCGCACTTCTTCGTGCTTCAACGTGAGGGTCGTGACATCGGTCGCTACTACCTCGACGTGACCGGGGAGGCGTGGCACGTGGTCGATATCGCACTCGTGTCGGACGCGCGCGGGCAGGGTATCGGCACGGCGCTCTTGCGGGCGACGCGTGCTCTCGCTCCCGCCGTTACCCTGAGCGTGGCCGTGAACAATCCGGCCGCCTTGCGGCTGTACACGCGCCTGGGATTCGTCGACGAAGGCGCGGCCGGCGGCATGCACCGGCGCATGCGCGCTAGTTGAAGACGGCCTGGTAGACGAAGCCGTCGCGATCGCGAGCGACGGGCACGAGAAAGATGCCGAATTCGCCCAGTTGCGGATGGCGCATCGTGTAGGTGCGCTGGGCGAAAAGAATGGCCGCCGTGTTGTGGAACAGCAGCGAGAACGCCTGGCGGAACGAGGACGCCGAAGACAGCGGCTGCACCTGCATCAGCACGAACGGCGCGTTGCCGTCCCCGGTGTCGACGTCGACCTCGAAGGTCTCGTTCACATGGCCGGCGAAGTGGTGGATCTCGAAGAACTGCATGGGTGCCCTCCCGGTGACCTGCAAGGCAGGTCGGTTGCGATGGGGGGAGCATCGCGCACATGGTGCGCTCCTACAAACTGAAAGCATCACACGCAGGGCGCGCTCCTACACCATCGTGTAAGAGCGCGCCCCGCGCGCGAATGGACCCACAGGATCGCCGCGACTTACTGCGGCAGCCCCAGGTCGTCGATCATCGCCTTGAGGAAGCGCGCCGCTTCGCCGCCGGTGGCGGCGCGGTGGTCGAAGGTCAGCGAGAGCGGCATGCGGCGATGCACTTCGATACCGCCCATCACGGCGACCACATCGTGGCTCAGCTTGCCCGCACCGATGATCGCAACGGTCGGCGGCACCACCACCGGCGTAGCGTAACGACCGGCAAACATGCCGAAATTGGACAGGCTGATGGTGTAGCCGGAGAGTTCCGATGCCGGGATGCTGCGATCCTCGACCGACGAACGCAGTCGCTTGATCGCGGCGCGGACACCGGCACCGTCGAGCACGTCGGCGTTACGAAGCGCGGGCACGAACAGGCCGTCTTCGGTGTCCACGGCGATGCCGATGTCCACGTGCGGATGCAGCGTGCGGGTCAGGTCCTTGCCGTTGAACCAGGCGTTGAGCGCCGGCACGGCCTTGCAGGCCACGACGATGGCGCGGATCAGACGCGAGGTGATGTCCTGCTTGCCGATCCAGGCATGCAGATCGGCATCGTCGACGATCGTGGTCGGGACGACCTGGGCATGCGCATCGGCCATGACGCGCGCCATGTTGCGGCGGACACCCTTGAGCTGTTCCGGCTGGCCCATCGCGTCCTTGCCCGGAGGCGCCGTGCGCACGGCCTTGCCCGCGAGCGACACCGGCGTACGCGAGGGGGCGGGACCCGGCTCGGGCAACGAGGGTGCCAGGTGCTGGGCCGAGGCGGGGCGCGCGGGTGCGGCAGGCTGCGAGCCGGATGCGCCGAGCGCGGCGCCTCCGTTGGCGGCGGCGTTCTTCACGTCGGCCATGGTGATCACGCCACCGGCGCCCGTGGGCGACACGCGGGTGAGGTCGATCTTCATCTTCTTCGCCAGCGCGCGCACGGCCGGTACGGCCTTGACGCCACCGGCGCTCGAGACCTGCTCGGTGTGCACGGCGTTGCCGCTGACCATGGCGCCGACGACGGTGCCTTCGTCTTCGCGCTGTGCCGGGGCCTTGCCATCGGATTCGATCTCGCCGCCGTCGTCGGAGGCGACGACCCTGGACGCATCATCCGGTGCCGGGCTGCCGACGCTCTTCTTCGGGCCGTGGTGGTGACCCGTGGATTCGGCTTCGGCACGCTGGCGGGCGTTCGGATCGATTTCGAAGTCGGCCAGCGACGCGCCGGTTTCGATGATGTCACCCACGCCGCCGTGCAGTTTCTTCACGGTGCCGGAGAACGGCGACGGCACGTCGACGACGGCCTTCGCGGTTTCCATCGACACCAGCGGGGCGTCGAGCTTGATGGTGTCGCCTTCCTTGACGTGCCACTCGACGACGGTCGCGTCGGGCAGGCCTTCGCCGAGGTCCGGCAGGTAAAAGGTCTTGATGTCGGCCATTTCTATCGTTTCCTCAGGAGGCGGCGAGCGTGCGCTGGGCGGCTTCGACGATGCGTTCGACGCTGGGCAGGTACTTCATTTCCAGGCGGAACAGCGGGATGTGGGTATCGAAGCCGGTGACGCGTTCGACCGGCGCGAGCAGGCTGTACAGGCATTCCTCGGACAGACGGGCGGCGATCTCCGCACCGAAACCGGCCGTCTTCGGAGCCTCGTGCACGATGACGCAGCGGCCGGTCCTGCCGACCGACTCGGCAATCGTGTCGAAGTCCAGCGGGGTCAGCGTGGCGACGTCGATGACTTCGGCGCTGATGCCCTGCTGCGCGAGTTCGTCGGCGGCCTCGAGGCATTCCTTGACCTGAGCGCCCCAGGTGACCAGCGTGACGTCGGTGCCGTCACGCAGCACGAAGCACACGTCGAGCGGCAGCGCTTCGCCGTCATCGGGCACTTCTTCCTTGTACTGGCGATAGATGCGCTTGGGCTCGAAGAAGATCACCGGATCCGGATCGCGGATGGCAGCGAGCAGCAGGCCGTAGGCACGCGCGGGGGACGACGGCATGACCACGCGCAGGCCCGGGATGTTGGTGAACAGGTGCTCGTTGGCCTCGGAGTGATGCTCCGGCGCACGAATGCCGCCGCCCCAGGGGGCGCGCCACACGGCCGGCACGGTCATGCGACCGCGGGTGCGGTTGCGCATGCGCGCGGCGTGGCAGGCGATGTGCTCCATCATCGGGTAGATGAAGCCTTCGAACTGCGCCTCGGCGACCGGCTTCATGCCCTGCACGGCCAGGCCGATGGTCAGGCCGGCAATGGTGCCTTCGTCCAGCGGCGTGTCGATGACGCGCTCTTCGCCGAACTGTTCCTGCAGGCCCTGGGTGGCGCGGAACACGCCGCCGTTGACGCCGACGTCCTCACCGAGCACCACGACGCTTTCGTCGTTGCGCATTTCGTAGGCGAGCGCCTGGGTCACTGCTTCGATCAGAGTGATTTGTGCCATGGGAAGAGATCCTTACGACTTGCGATCGAGGGAAGCGACGTAGTCACGCTGCGCTTCGAGGTCGGCCGGGACTTCGGCGTACAGATAGTCGAACATCGCCGTGGCCGGCTGGTTCTTCGTCTCCAGGTACGCGTTGACCTCGTTGTCCATCCAGTCATCGCACTCGGCCTTCCAGGCCTCTTCCTTCGCGTCGTCCCACTTGCCCTTGGCTTCGAGCCACTTGCGCAGGCGCGGCACGGGGTCGCGCTCCCAGGCGTCCTTCACTTCCTGCTCGCCGCGGTAGCGACGGGCGTCGTCGGCGGTGGTGTGGTCGCCGAGGCGGTAGGTCACCGCTTCGATCACGCTGCCACCCTGGCCGGAACGGGCGCGCTCGAGCGCGTCTTCCATCGCCTTGCGCACGGCGATGATGTCGTTCCCGTCCACCTGGATGCAGAACAGGCCGGCCGCGATGCCCTTCTGGGCCAGTGTGCCGGAACCGCTCTGGATGCGGCGCGGGACCGAGATGGCCCACTGGTTGTTCACGATGACGGCGACCAGCGGCAGGTTCTGCGCACCGGTGACGTTGATCGCGCCGTAGAAGTCGCCCTTGGACGAACCGCCGTCACCGATCGTGCAGACCGCCACGCGCGGTTCCTTGCGGATCTTGAAGGCGAGCGCCGAACCGGCGGCGTGCAGGCACTGCGTACCGATCGGCACGCACCAGGCGAAGTCGTGCGCGGGGGCATCGGCGAAGTCGTTGCCACGCTCGTCGCCACCCCAGTAGGTGTAGACCTCGCGCGGCTTGACGCCGCGATACAGCTGCGCGCCGTATTCGCGGTAGGACACCGCGAGGGAGTCTTCGCGGCGCATGGCGCTGCCGATACCGACGTGCGCGGCCTCGTGACCGAGGCACGACGCGTAGGTACCGAGCTTGCCGGTGCGCTGCAGCGCGATCGACTTGGCGTCGAAGACGCGTGTGGAGACCATCAGCTTGTAGAGCTCGACCATATGGTCGAGATCCTTTGCGAATTCAGGGAGTTCCTTACCGGTTTCCTTGCCATCCTGGTCAAGGTACTGCAGGTATTCGATTTCGAACTTGGCGGCGACGGACACGACTCGCTCCCAGGGGAAGGTTAGAAACGACACGCACGAGTGGGGAAGCGGACGGCCCATCCAGCGGGGCACGAGCGGCTTTTCGATCATTGCGAGCCGGACTAGATATCAGGGGTATTATCACCCGGCAAGGCACGGCGCAGCATGAGACCGGCCGTCGCAGCCCCGGAATGGCGGCGCGGCGCGGGTTTCAGGGCTTCCAAACCCCTTTTTGCGAATCGACTCACCCATGACCAATCCTCAGCGCGACCTCGAACCGGGCATCCGCACCGACCTCGACGGGCGCCTCACGTATGGCGACTACCTGCGACTGGACAAGGTGCTGTCCGCGCAGGAGCCACGCAGCAACCCGCCCCAGCACGACGAGATGCTCTTCATCATCCAGCACCAGACCTCGGAGCTCTGGCTGAAACTGCTGATCCACGAGCTGGACGCGGCGCTGGTGCATCTCCGCGTGGACGACGTCGACCGCGCGTTGAAGATCCTTGCCCGTGTCAAACATATTCAGCACCAGCTCTACGAACAGTGGGGCGTGCTCGAAACACTGACCCCCACGGAGTATCTGCAGTTCCGCGACGTGCTCGGTCCGTCCTCGGGATTCCAGTCGCTGCAGTACCGCATCGTCGAATTCGTGCTGGGCAACAAACACGCCGACATGCTGCGCGTGTTCGAGCACGATCCGCTTGCCCACGAGCGCCTCAGGGCCACTTTCGAAGCACCTGGGCTTTACGACGAATACCTGCGGTTCCTCGCACGCCGCGGGCACGCGGTGCCGTCGAGCGTGCTGCAACGCGATACCAGCCAGCCGTGGCAGCGCGAACCCGCCTTGCTGCCGGTCTTCAAGCGCATCTACGAAAACACCGCCAGCCACTGGCCTGAGTACCATCTCAGTGAGCAACTCGTGGATATCGAGGAATCGTTCCAGCTCTGGCGCTTCCGCCACATGAAAACCGTGGAGCGCATCATCGGCTTCCGCTCCGGCACCGGCGGTTCCTCCGGCGTGGCTTTCCTGCGCAAGGCGCTCGAGCAGAGCTTCTTCCCCGAGCTGATCGAAGTACGCACCATCCTGGGCACCTGACATTTGACGTTCCCGCCCGGTCCAGCTAAACACCCTTGATCGATCGACCGATCCATCGCCAAGGGAAGCCATGACACCGACCGCCCCAAGCCAGACACGGCCCGTGCCCGACTATCCGCAGACCCTGGGGCATCCGCGCCCCTTGTGGATGCTGTTCATGACCGAGTTCTGGGAGCGCTTCGCTTTCTACGGCATGCGCTGGGCGCTGACGCTGTACATCGTGGCCGAATTCTTCAAGGGCGATGCATCGGGGCAGGGCTACGCCAGCCGCACCTACGGCGCGTACCTCGCGCTGGTCTACGCGTCGGCCATCTTCGGCGGCTGGGTCGCCGACCGCATCCTCGGTTACCAGCGTTCGATCCTCGTCGGCGCCGCGGTGATGGGCGCGGGCCTGTTCATGGTGATGGTGCCGAACCAGCAGGTGTTCCTCGCCGGTCTGGCCACGGTGATCGTGGGCAACGGTCTGTTCAAGCCGAACATTTCTTCGCTGGTCGGCCAGATCTACCCGCAGGGCGATGACCGCCGCGATCGCGGCTTCACCATCTTCTACATGGGCATCAACATGGGCGGCTTCCTCGCCCCGCTGATCACCGGCCGGATCGCCTCGGTGATGAGCAACACGCCGTTGCAGGACAACTACCGCGCCGTTTTCGCCTCCACCGGTGTCGGCATGGTGATCTGCTTCATCTGGTTCCTCATCGGCAAGAAACAGCTCAAGGGCGTCGGCGTGCCGCCGCCGGAGCGCCACGAGGGCAAGAGCCTGATCGCCGTGATCGTCGGCATCCTCGTCGCCATTCCGCTGGTCTACCTGCTGATGGCCAAGGCGGGAGCGATCTTCATCGCGTGGCTGCTCGGCGTGCTCTTCATCGGCGTGGCCGCGATGCTGGTCGTCGAGGCCGTCCGGCACGACCGCATCCAGATCCACCGCGTCATCGCCATGCTGCTGCTGTTCGCCTTCAACGTGCTGTTCTGGATGTTCTTCGAACAGGCCGGCAGCTCGTTCAACTTCCTCGCGCAGAATATCGTCGACCGCCACATGTTCGGCGGCTGGGAATTTCCCACCGGCTGGTTCCAGTCGGTGAACTCGGCGGCGATCCTGGTCTTCGCGCCCATCGTGGCGCTGGCCTGGGGCTGGTCGGCACGGCACCGCAAGGAACCGTCGATCCCGCGCAAGTTCGGCCTCGGCCTCATGTTCAACGCACTGGGTTTCCTGGTGCTGATGTACGCGCTGAGCGCGCTCGTCGGTGCGGACAACCTGATCCCGTTCTGGCCGCTGGCGCTGTGCTACGTCATGCAGACCATCGGCGAGCTGTGCCTGTCACCGATCGGCCTGTCGATGGTGACCAAGCTGGCGCCGCTGCGCGTGGTCGGCCTGGCGATGGGTGGGTGGTTCCTGTCCACGGCGATCGGCAACAACCTGTCCGGTCTGCTGGCGGGTCATATCAGCGGCGAGACAGGGATGACCGTGGGTTCCGCGCTGAGCGGGTTCACCTTCAGCTTTGAGCTCTTGATCGGGGCGGGCATCGTGTTGTTCGTGATCGCGCCGCTGATCAACCGGTTGATGCACGGGGTGAAATGACGCGGCGCGCCGCTTCACGGCGCCTCGTGTCACTGTAGGAGCGCGCCTTGCGCGCGATTCGGTAATGCCGCCACCTCGCATCACCCATCGCGCGCGGGGCGCGCTCCTACATAAGCGGTCGCGGTGCGGTTTTTACCTTGCCGTATCGAGAAGCTTGTCCAGAATGCTGTTGAGCTGGGCCCTCTCGCCCTCGTCCAGCTTCGCGAGCAAATCCCGCTCATGCGCCCGCGCCATCGGCGCGACCTCGTCATGAATCGCCCATCCGGCCTCGGACAGCTGCAGCACCGACCGGCGCTTGTCCCCGTCATGGGTGCCCCGATCCACGCGCCCCTTCTCGACCAGTCGCGCCACGGCCCGGCTCACCGCGACCTTGTCCATGGCCGTCCGCTCGACCACCTCCCGCGCCGAAATCTCGGGGAACCGGGCCAGAATCGTCATCACGCGCCATTCGGTCATGCTGAGCTGGAACCGGTCCTCGTACTCCGCGGCGATCGACTGGCTCACCGTGTTCGACAGGATCGACAGGCGGTAGGGCAGGAAGTGCTCCAGTTCCAGCGGGGCATGGGCGGGCACGGGTTCAAAGGTCATTGCTGCGCTGGTCCTTGCAAATGGTTACAAGTGAAACTATAAGGTGCGAGTCGACGGCGTAAGCCGTGCCCAAGCCAGGAGTATCGCCCATGAGCGCCCAGCCCAATATCGGTATGGAAGTCACCACCTTCGAAAACCCGCAGGGTGTCGATGGCTTCGAGTTCGTCGAGTTCGCCGCGCCCGACAGCGCGCTGCTGCACACGCTGTTTCCGAAGCTTGGCTTTACGGCCGTGGCGAAGCACAAGACCAAGGCTATCACCCTGTATCGCCAGGGCGACTGCAATTTCCTGGTCAACGAAGAGCCGAACTCCTTCGCGTCCGATTTCGCGGCCGCGCACGGTCCGAGCGCCTGCGGCTTCGCGATCCGTTTCAATCGTCCCGCGACCGACGTGCAGGCCACCGCGCTGTCGAACGGCGCCGAGAAGATCGCGGACAAAGCCGACACGCTGGCGCTGGATGTCCCGACGATTCAGGGCATCGGTGGCTGCGCGCTTTACCTGATCGACACCTATGGCGCTAGGGGCGATGTGTTCGATTCGGAGTTCGAGTGGATTCCGGGCGTCGACCGGCACCCGAAGGGTTTCGGCCTCACCTTCATCGATCACCTGACCCACAACCTGCACTTCGGCAACATGCAGAAGTGGTCGGATTACTACGAGCGCCTGTTCAACTTCCGCGAAATCCGCTATTTCGACATCAAGGGCGCCAAGACCGGCCTGGTGTCCAAGGCGATGACCGCGCCGGACGGCATGGTCCGTATCCCGCTCAACGAGTCGTCGGACGAAAAGTCGCAGATCAACGAGTACATCCGCGAATACAACGGCGAAGGCATCCAGCACATCGCGCTGTTCACCGATAACATCTATGAGTCGGTGGAAGCGATGCGTGCGCAGGACGTGGCTTTCCTCGAGACGCCGGACACGTATTACGAAGTGATCGACATCCGCGTGCCCGACCACGGTGAAGACATCCCGCGCCTGCAGAAGAACAAGCTGCTGATCGACGCCGACGACGAGACCAAGAAGAAGCTGCTGCTGCAGATCTTCACCCAGAACAACATCGGGCCGATCTTTTTCGAGATCATCCAGCGCAAGGGCAACGAAGGCTTCGGCAACGGCAACTTCAAGGCGCTGTTCGAGTCCATCGAGCGCGACCAGATGCGTCGCGGCGTACTCTAAGATCACCGTCGACACGTAGGAGCGCGCCTCGCGCGCGACAGGACCCCGATGAGCCACATCGAAGACACCCGCGCCTACCAGACCGGCTTCGGCAACGAGTTCGCCACCGAAGCGGTCGTCGGCGTGCTGCCGACCGGACAGAACTCGCCGCAACAGGTCGCTCAAGGCCTGTACGCCGAGCAGTTGTCCGGCAGCGCGTTCACCGCGCCGCGCCATCGCAACCGTCGCAGCTGGCTGTACCGGATCCGCCCCGCCGCGCAGCACTCGCCGTTCTCGGCGCTGGGCCACGAGACCTTCCATAACCGTTTCCAGGAAGCGCCGGCGACACCCAACCAGATGCGTTGGGATCCGTTGCCGATGCCGTCCACCCCGACGGATTTCCTCGACGGTCTGGTCACCATGGGTGGCAACGGCGGCGCGGAAGAGCAGGCGGGTATCGGTATCCACCTTTACTGCGCCAATCGCTCGATGGAAGGTCGTTACTTCTACGATGCCGATGGCGAGCTGCTGATCGTGCCGCAAGAGGGCCGGTTGCGCATTCGCACCGAGCTGGGTGTGCTGGACGTGGCACCGCTCGAGATCGCGGTGGTTCCGCGTGGCGTGCGTTTTCTGGTGGAGCTGCCGGACGGCGAAGCGCGTGGCTACGTCGCCGAGAACTTCGGGGCGCAGCTGCACCTTCCCGACCTCGGTCCGATCGGCGCGAACGGACTTGCCCACCCGCGTGACTTCCTCACGCCGGTGGCGTCCTACGAAGATCTCGACGGTGATTTCGCACTGATCGCGAAGTTTCAGGGCGCGCTGTGGTCGGCCACCATCGACCACTCGCCGCTCGACGTGGTCGCGTGGCATGGCAACTACGCGCCCTACAAATACGACTTGCGCCGCTTCAACACGATCGGCTCGATCGCGGTGGATCACCCGGATCCGTCGATCTTCACGGTGCTGACCTCGGCCAGCGACACGCCGGGCACGGCGAACATGGATTTCGTGATCTTTCCGCCGCGCTGGCTGGTGGCCGAGCACACGTTCCGCCCGCCGTATTTCCATCGCAACGTGGCCAGCGAATTCATGGGCCTGATCGACGGCGCGTACGATGCGAAGGCTGGTGGTTTCGTGCCGGGTGGTTCGAGCCTGCACAACTGCATGAGCGGCCACGGCCCGGATGCGGCGAGTTTCGAGAAGGCCTCCAACGCCGATGTCTCGCGCCCCGACCACATCACGGGCACGATGGCCTTCATGTTCGAGACTCGCAAGGTCATCCGCCCCACCCGCCAGGCGCTGGCATCCGAAGCGCTGCAGGGCGATTATTACGAATGCTGGCGCGGCCTGAAGAAACACTTCACGCCGCCGACGGTCTGATCGCAAAGGACATCCATGAAACTCGCTTCACTGAAGGAAGGCGGCCGTGACGGCACGCTGGTCGTCGTCAGTCGTGACCTCACCCGCGCCGTGAAAGCGGCGGGTATCGCGCCGACGTTGCAGGCCGCGCTCGACGACTGGAGTGCCATCGCGCCGCGTCTCAATGCTTTGTCGGAAGATCTCAACGAGGGCAGGGCGACCGGTGCTTTCGATCTCGATGTCGCGAAGCTCGCCGCGCCGCTGCCGCGTGCCTATGAATTCGTCGACGGCAGTGCCTATCTGCCTCACGTCGAGCGCGTCCGTCGTGCCCGTGGTGCCGAGGTGCCCGCGTCGTTCTACACCGACCCGCTGATGTATCAGGCGACCAGCGCCGGCTTTCTTGGGCCGCGCGATCCGGTCGTCGTGCCGAGCGAAGACTTCGGCATCGACCTCGAAGCCGAAGTGCTCGTGGTGACCGATGACGTGCCGATGGGCGTGACCCCTGAGCAGGCCGCCGGTCACATTCAGCTGGTTGGCCTCGTCAACGACGTTTCGCTTCGCGGGCTGATCCCCGGCGAACTCGCCAAGGGCTTCGGTTTCCTGCAGTCCAAGCCGCGCTCGGCGCTGTCACCGGTGTTTGTTACGCCGGATGAGCTGGGTGACGTGTGGAAAGACGAGAAGCTGCACCTGCCGATGCGGACCTGGATCAATGGCCAGTGGTTCGGCGAGGCCGAGTGCGGTGTCGATATGCAGTTCGACTTCTCGCAGCTCGTTGCTCATGTGGCAAAGACGCGCCCGTTGACCGCCGGCACACTGGTGGGCTCGGGCACGATTGCGAATGAGGACACGGGTAAGGGCGCTTCGTGCCTTGCCGAGCAGCGTACCGTTGAGACGTTGCGCGATGGCAAGCCGACGACGCCGTTTCTGTCGTTTGGCGATACCGTGAAGATCGACGTCACGGATGACATGGGTGTGAGCATTTTCGGCTCGATCGAGCAGCGCATTCAAAAGAACTGACGGCCCCGCATTCGGGCGACTCATGCGTGCGTATCTATTGGTACCCCAATCACGGGGACAGAGGATCCGCTATGAAAAGTTGCATGCTTGCTCGCACGCTTCACGTCGCGTTTGCGCTCACGGCCGCTTGCGGCGTGATCAATGTTGCTTTCGCCGACGACGCCATGGGGGCGCAGAAGACGGTCATGGTCGGTGGCGCCGCGATGTATCCGACGAAGAACATCGTCCAGAACGCCGTCAACTCGAAAGACCACACCACGCTGGTTGCTGCCGTGAAGGCTGCCGGGCTCGTCGATACGCTGTCGGGACCGGGTCCCTTCACTGTGTTCGCCCCAACCAACGAAGCGTTTAATGCGCTACCGGCCGGTACGATCGATACGTTGGTCAAGCCTGAGAACAAGGCGACGCTGACCAAGATTCTTACCTATCACGTGGTATCGGGTCGTTACACCGCGTCGGACCTGATGGCTCTGGTGGCCAAGGGTAATGGCAAGGCGAGCCTGACCACGGTGCAGGGCGAGCCGCTGACGGTGATGCAGTCTGGCAAGACACTTGAAGTGACCGACGCCAAGGGCGGTGTTGCGCACGTGACTATTGGCGACGTGCTGCAATCGAACGGCGTGATCCACGTTGTCGACAAGGTTCTGATGCCGTAAGTCAGGTATGAAAAAGCCCCGCACGTTGCCGTGCGGGGCTTACTTTTAGAGCATCGCGCGCGGAGCTCGCTTCTACAGAAAGACCCCTCCGCTCACCGCCGGCACGCTGGTCGGCTCAAGCACCATCGCCAACGAACACACCGGTAAGGGCGCGTCCTGCCTGGCCGAGCAGTACATGGTCGAAACCTTCCGCGACGGTAAGCGGGCGACGCCGTTCCTGTCCTCTGGCCATACGGTGAAAATCGAGGTCACCGACAAGCGTGGCGTATCGATCTTCAGTTTGATCGAGCAAGTGGTCCAGAAAGCATAATCGCTCGATCACTCGCTGTGCGCGAAGGAAGTACTGTTCCCTGATGACAGGAGAACATGCCTAGCTCCGAAGCAGGGAATTCCTACAGCAGAAGTAAGCTTGGCGCGGTACCGTGTGCCGATCCTTTCATTGGATCAAGTCATGAAGACGGTGTGCTGGATCGTCGGATGTGCCGTGTTCGCACTGGTCATTGTGTTTTGCGGACCGACAAGGCCGGAGGACGGCGAGCGTGATGATGCGATCGCCGACGCCCTCTCGCTTACCAGGAAACGAGTCGACGGAGAGCCGCGCGCTTACGACCCGCCTCCGCAGCAAAGGGATGAGCTCGCTCATGCTCTGTCTTTGAGGCCCGGCGAAAGTGGGATTCGAGCAACGAGGGGCCGCGGTGTTCGGTGTTACCACAATTGTCCGCCGCCGGTAGGTAGCGTGACCGCGTCGCCTCAGGTCGTGAGCGTGCCGGTCGGCGCCCTCGGTAGTGTGAGTGTTCACTGGCGATGGGATCAATCTTCCACGCAGGAGGTTAGCCAGCACGGCTGCCTCTGGGTGAGTGTAGGCAAGGAGAGCGAGGCGCATCTCGTGGATTGCGGTGCTCCGGGCCGTAATCACGAAACAAGTGTGCGTTGGGTCGGAATGGACACCTACGTGTTTCGCGTCGCACCGGGCAATCCAAAAGGACCGTTCACCAAGCCACTTGCGGGACTGTTCCAGCTTGCGCAGACGCTTGTCATCGGCGTATCGCACTCAGGCCCTGGCGGTGGTCGGTTCATCGGCGATCCCGCTATAGCGGCAGAGGTTGCAGGAAGCTCCGATCGCCGCTGAAGCGGCGTCTGCAAGTCCCAGCGCTACGAATGAAGAAGCCCCGCACGTTGCCGTGCGGGGCTTCTGTTTTAAAGGCATCGCGTGCAAGGCACGCTCCTACATGGGGAGCGCGCGTTGCGAAGCCGTTATTTCGCGGCCATCAGCGCCTTGGTCATATCGAGCATACGGTTCGAGAAGCCCCACTCGTTGTCGTACCACGAGAGGACCTTGACCAAGGTGCCTTCCATCACGCGCGTCTGCGTCGAATCGTAAATCGACGAGTGCGGGTTGTGGTTGAAGTCGATCGACACCAAGGGCGCGGTGTTGACGGCCAGGATGCCTTTGAGGGCGCCGTTGGCGGCTTCGTTGATGGCGGCGTCGATCTCTTCCTTGGTCGTCGCGCGGGCGGCGGTGAAGGTGAGGTCGACCACGGACACGTTGATCGTCGGCACGCGCATGGCGAAACCGTCGAGCTTGCCGTTGAGCTCCGGCAGGACCAGGCCGACCGCGGCGGCGGCGCCGGTCTTGGTCGGAATCTGGCTGTGGGTGGCGCTACGGGCGCGGCGCAGGTCCGAGTGGTAGACGTCGGTCAGTACCTGGTCGTTGGTGTACGCGTGGATCGTGGTCATCAGGCCGTGCACGATGCCGATCTTCGAGTGCAGCACCTTGGCCAGCGGCGCGAGGCAGTTGGTGGTGCAGGACGCGTTGGAGATGACCTCGAGCTTCGAGGTGAGCTTGTCGTCGTTGACGCCCATGACGAAGGTGCCGTCCACGTCCTTGTCGCCCGGGGCCGAGATGATGACCTTCTTGGCGCCGCCGGCGATATGGGCGCTGGCCTTGGCCTTGGAGGTGAAGAAGCCGGTGGACTCCAGCACCACGTCCACGCCGTGCTCGCCCCAGGGGAGCTTGGCCGGGTCGCGCTCGGCAAAGACCTTGATGCGGTCGCCGTTGACGATCAGGTCGCCGTTGTCGACCGAGACCTCGCCCGGGAAACGGCCGTGAGCCGTGTCGTACTGGGTGAGGTGGGCGTTGGTTTCCGCGTTGCCGAGATCGTTGATCGCGACGATCTGGATGTCCTGGCCGTTCTTCTTCGACTCATAGAGCGAGCGCAGGATGTTGCGACCGATGCGACCGTAACCGTTGATGGCGACCTTGATGGTCATGTGCAGCCTCCGGGTGGGATTTGCTAACGAGGTAAGGGCAGGTGCGTAAACCTCCATGGTAGCGGAACGTCGCAGGGGCCTGCTTGCTGCACCGCCGCGATCTGTCATCCGAGTCTCAGTCCGGCTGTGGCACACTTGCCCGTTCGCCCCGTCCGGAATCGTTTACAGGCTCATGAACGCCGTTCTCAAGCGCCGCACCATTGCCGCCCTGCTGGCCCTCGCCGTACCCGCCTTCGCCACCACCGTTCAGGCCTGGGGCGACATCGGCCACCGTATCGTCGCCGAGCTGGCCTTCCGCCAGCTGGACCCCTCGGCCAAAGCCGAAGTGGAGCGCCTGCTCAAGGCCGACGGGGACGATTCCCTGCCCGACGTCGCCAGCTGGCCGGACCGCCTGCGCGACAACCCGGAGACGAAGGAGCTGGGTAAGGCCACCGGCCCCCTGCATTACATGGACTTCGTCGACGGTAAGTGCCACTACGTGCCGGCCCGGCAGTGCGCCGGTGGCAAGTGCGTGGTGGGCGGCCTCGAGAAGTACGTCGCCATCCTGGGCGACCGCCACAAGTCCAACGCCGAGCGGGCCGAAGCGCTGAAGTTCGTGGTCCACTTCGTGGGCGACGTGCACCAGCCGCTGCATGCCGGCAACCGCGACGACAAGGGCGGCAACGACTACCAGGTCCAGTTCGACGGCAAGGGCACCAACCTGCACAGCGTGTGGGACTCGAAAATGCTCTACACCCGCGACCTCAAGTGGCAGGCCTACGCCGACCGCCTGGCCGCCGAAGGCCCGGTCACGCTCCCGAAGCCCCAGGCGCCGCTGGATAACCCGTACGCCCAGTGGGCCGAGGAATCCTGCGAGATCGTGGCGAAGGACGGCTTCTACCCGGACTCGCACAAGGTCGACGACGCCTACGTCGCCAGAAACCTCCCGGTCGCCGAGACCCGCCTGCGTGAAGCGGGCAAGCGTCTCGCCGACCTGCTCAACAAGACGCTGGACTGATCCGCGCCCCCCGAATTCGCATTCGAAGACAAGGTAGACACAGATGACCGATATCCAGGTTCGCCGTACCAAGATCGTCGCCACTCTCGGACCCGCCACCGACGTGCCGGGCATGCTTGAGAAAATTCTGGAGGAGGGCGTGGATATCGTTCGCCTCAACCTCTCGCATGGCGTGCCTGACGACCACCGCGCCCGCGCCAATGCCGTGCGCGCCGCCGCGCTGAAGGTCGGTCGCGAAGTCGGCATCCTGGCCGATCTGCAGGGTCCGAAGATCCGCATCGAGAAGTTCGCCGACGGTCCGATCGACCTGATGGCCGGTGACAACTTCACCCTCGACTGCCGTCCGGACGCACCGGCCGGCACCCAGACCCACGTGGGCGTCAGCTACTACGACCTGCCCAAGGACGTCGTCCCGGGCGACGTGCTGCTGCTGGACGACGGCCTCATCGCGCTGTCGGTGCTGGAAATTTCGGGTACCGAAATCCGCACCCGCGTCATCATCGGTGGCCGCCTGTCGGCACGTAAGGGTCTCAACCGCCAGGGCGGTGGCCTCAGCGTGTCCGCGCTGTCCGACAAGGACCGTAACGACATCAAGCTGGCCGCCGAGATGGGCGCCGACTTTCTCGCCGTCTCCTTCGTCCGTTGCGCCGAAGACCTGCACGAAGCCCGCCGCCTGATCCGCGAGGCCGGTGGCGACGCCGCCATCGTTTCCAAGATCGAGCGCGCCGACGCCATCCCCGTGCTCGGCGAAATCATCGACGCGTCCGACGTCGTCATGGTCGCCCGTGGCGATCTGGGCGTGGAAATCGGTGACGCCGAGCTCCCGGGCCTGCAGAAGAAGATCATTCGCGAGTCCGTGCAGCGCAACCGCTCGGTGATCACCGCGACGCAGATGCTGCAGTCGATGGTCCGCGCGCCGATTCCCACCCGTGCCGAAGTGCTCGACGTGGCCAACGCCGTGATCGACGGCACCGACGCCGTCATGCTTTCGGAAGAGACCGCGGCCGGTGCGCACCCGGACAAGGCCGTGGCCGCCATGCGCCGCATCTGCCTCGGCGCCGAGCGCCAGTTCGAGCCGCGCGGCGACCTGCGCCCGGACGTGCAGTCGCTCGACCGCAGCGACCAGGCCATCGCGCTCGCCGCCATGTCGCTGGCCGCTCAGGTTGGCGTGCGCGCCATCGTGGCGCTGACCGAGTCGGGAGCCACGGCCCAGTGGCTATCGCGCTATCGCTTCGCGGTGCCCATCTATGCGATGTCGCCGTCCGACATGGCCCGCCGCCGCATGCTGATGCTCCGCGACGTGCAGCCGGTCGACTTCGCCCAGGGCAACCTCGATCCGGCGCACACCGCGCGCGCCGCGCTCCAGCACCTGTTCTCGCTGGGCAAGCTGACCAAGGGCGATCGCGTGATCCTGACCCACGGTGACCACATCGGCCGTGGCGGCGGTACCAACACGCTGAAGTTGCTGGTGATCGGGGACGACGGTATCGCGGACAGCCTGCGCGACCTGTAAGACGGTGTGGGGGCGTGCCTTGCGCGCGCCCCCACGTCAGGGTTTGATTTCACACGCAACGCAAACGCCCACAGGGTTAAACTCAACGCCCTGGTAAACCACCGAGGGCGTCATGATCCGCATTTCTTCCCGCACCGGCGCCATCGCCGCCGTCCTCCTCCTTGCCGCGGGTTCCGCGCAGGCGCAGAACCTCCGCCGTGTCGCCCCCGAGCGTCTGACCGGCTACTGGTACCTCACCAACAAGTCCGTCAGCCCGGACGTGCCGAACACCGGCAAGAACCTCAATCAGCCCACCTGCGTCGCCGTCAGCTACATGATCGGCTCGGACGGTCGCACCCAGAACGCGAAGATCGAGAAAGTGGTCCCCGCCGGCGACCTCGGTCAGGTCGGCGTGAGCATCGTCAACCAGCTGGTCTACGTGAAGGGCAACCAGAACGGCACCGCCGTTCCCGTGCAGACCTACTACGTCACGGGCTTCAACCTGCCCGAAGACCCCGCCGCCAAAACGGCCCTCCTCGATAAGTGCAAGCTGCCCGGCTACGACCAGACCACTTGATCGCATCGCACAACATGATTCGCGGGGTAGCCGTTTATACTTCGTCGGCTTTGCATACCACTAAATCCATGGAGTCCTCATGAGCATCGAAAACCTCGAAGAAATCGCGCAGGCGATGGTCGCCACCGGCAAGGGCATCATTGCCGTCGACGAGTCGACCAACACCATCCGGAAGCGTTTCGAAGCCGCCGGCGTCGAGAACACCGAGGAAAACCGTCGGGCCTACCGCGAGCTGCTCCTCACCGCACCGGGCCTGGGCGACCACATCTCCGGCGCGATCCTCTTCGACGAGACCATTCGTCAGAAGACCGGCGACGGCACCCCGCTCGTGGATGCGATGAAGAAGGCCGGCATCATCCCGGGCATCAAGGTGGACAAGGGCCCGGTGCCGCTGGCCGGCTTCCCGGGCGACGTCGTGACCGAAGGCCTCGACGGCCTGCGCGACCGTCTCAAGGAATACGCCCAGCTCGGTGCCCAGTTCGCCAAGTGGCGCGCGGTGATCAATATCACCGAGGACAACCCGAGCTCGACCGCCATCGAGGCCAACATGCACGCGCTGGCCCGCTACGCCGCGCTCTGCCAGGAAGCCGGGCTGGTGCCGATGGTCGAGCCCGAAGTCGTCATGGACAGCCCGGACAGCACGCACGACATCGACGTCAGCTACGACGTGCACGAGGCCGTCCTGCGCAGCCTGTTCAACGCGCTGTACGAGCAGAACGTCATGCTCGAAGGCACGATCCTCAAGGTCAGCATGGTCATCGCCGGCAAGCATTCGCCGGAACAGGCCTCGCCCGAGGAGGTCGCCGAAGCCACCGTCCGCGTGCTGAAGGCCACCGTGCCGGCGTCGCTGCCGGGCATCGTGTTCCTGTCCGGCGGCCAGTCCGACGCGCAGGCGACCGAGCATCTGGACCTGATCAACAAGCTGGGCCCGCATCCGTGGCCGGTCAGCTTCTCCTACGGCCGCGCCCTCGTCGCCGAGGCGCTGAACGTCTGGTCGAAGGATCTGAAGGGCAACGTCGCCAAGGCCCAGGCCGTGGTGCACGAGCGCGCCAAGGAAAACGGCGAGGCTGCGCTGGGGCAGTGGAAGAAGCGCTGATTCGCTAGCTCGTTCACAGATGTGAAGAAGGCGCCGGAACGGGCGCCTTCTTTTTTGCGAGCTACTGCCGATATTTCATATTGGCCACTTGCTGCGGGCATCGGCCCATTGTCTGATGCGAGGTAAGTGGAAGTCCTCAGCGCGAGGGCGGCGGGTTCCCGTGGAGGGTCCCGGTCCAGGGGGAATCGGGGAGCTGGCGATGAATCGTATGAAAGGGGCTGCGTGGGCGGCAGTCGGTGTCGTCGCATTGAGTGCGGCGGTTCTCTGGCGTGTATCCGGGGACGCAACGATAAGCGGGCAGTCACACGCGCGTGTTTCCACGCCCGTCGTGGCAGCGCCTGCCGCCCCCAGGGTGGTGTCGACCCCGCTTCCTCCGCAGCAGCGTGGGCGCATGTCAGCAGTGGCTCCGGCCAGCCCGGCATCGTCAGGTCGAGCGGCAGCGGCAAGCGCATCCAGCGGCGAGTTGTTCGCTTACTCGAAGACCGATACGCCGCATCGCGAGGGCCCTTACACCTACTATCCCGTCGATATCGACGTCGATCAGGTGCTCGCATCGGCTCTGTCAGGACGCCTCACCTTTACCGCACCTGATGGATCGCAGATCGCTCTCGACTACGACCGTCACGTCTCGCATGACGACGGCAACTGGACCTGGATGGGGCGTGAGGCGGGAGGAACGGCAAGCCAGGATGCGGTGATCACGTTTGGGCCGGACGCGACCTACGGATCGCTGCCGTCGTCCAACGGGCAGCAGTTGCGCATCACGACGATCCAGGGGAAAACGTACGTGACCAGTGCGTCGTATAGCCAGTTGCAGCAAGGGATTCGCGCAGGCGGCGATACCGTGGTTAAAGCGGCGGGCGCGGCGTCGACAGAGGTCGTTACCTCACAGCCTGTGGTCGCCGCTGCGGCAGCCGTCACGGGTACTCCGGTCGACGTGGTCATCGGCTATTCGACGGGATATCGGACGTCGCTTGGTTCGACGTCCGCTGTGACGACCCGGCTGACCAATCTTGTCGATGTCGCTAACCGTGGGCTCGGCAATTCGGCGGTGACGACGGCGTCGTTTCGCCTTGTCGGGACGCTGGAGATCAACTACGCCGACGGCACCGATAATGGCGTGGCATTGACCGACCTTGCTTCCACATCCGCCTCGTCGCCGCTTTCCGCCATGCGCGCGGCACGTGCCCAGTATGGTGCGGACATGGTGAGCTTCGTGCGTCGCTACGCGACGGGTCAGAACGGCTGTGGGCTGGCGTACATCCCTCAGGCACCCTATGCCAGTACCGGGCGCGACCAGACTTTCTCGGTCGTTGGCGACGGAACGATCGATCAGGGTGGCGGCGCGTACTCGTACTGCCCGGATACCTCGCTGGCGCATGAAATGGGGCACAACCTAGGTGCTCAGCACAATGCACAGACGAACTCTACGGGTGGTTTGTATGCCTACTCGTACGGCTATCGGAACGACGACGCCAATTTCTACGACATCATGTCGTATAGCCTCAACGGTCAGGAACCTGAGTTGCTCTACTCGAACCCGGGCGTCTCGACCTGCAAGGGCTTGCCGTGCGGCGTGGCAAACGCGGCGGACGTGGCGAGGACATTCCGCGAAACACTGCTGGTGGCAGCGACGTTCAGGGCCGCCCCGGCGCCAGAGGCGAATCCGAATTCGTCGCCTGGGAAGTTCATGCTGGCTAACGGCACGGGGCGATGCCTTGAGGTATCCGCAGGCGGTACCGCTAATGGCTCGGTTGTTCAGATGTGGGCTTGCAACGGATTGCGCTGGCAAAATTGGGCTATGAAGGCGGACACGGGGTCGTTGGTCTCATCGGGTACATCGTCTGTGCTTGACGCTGATGGATACGGCACCACCGAGGGGACGCTGTTGCATCTATGGCAAAGCACGGGTGCGTCCAATCAATCGTGGCGCTTCACGCACACGGCGGTGGTCGCAGCGAAGTACGGCAGAGGCCTGGATGCAGTCGCTGTCGGATCTGCGAACGGTACACGCATCCAGATATGGGACGGAGTGGGCGGTCCCAATCAAAGTTTTACCTTCAATCCAGTTACCGGTGAATTCAAGATCGACACCGGACGTTGTCTCGATGTCCAGGCAGCCGGCACAACCAATGGGACGCCACTTCAGCTCTGGGACTGTGCTGGTGTGCCGAATCAGAAGTTTCATTTGACAGCCAACGGCAGTATCGTCGGCTACGGCGGTTTATGCGTTGAAGTGAGCAATAACGGGTCGAATAACGGCGCTGACGTTCATATGCAACAGTGCAACGGCACGCCCGGGCAGATATGGCGCTTGCGTGGCGAGTTGCGGGGGGTACAAAGTAACCTCTGCGTGGATGATCCGTCGAGTGGTCAGGTCAATGGTTCTCGCCCTCATCTGTGGACGTGCTATCACAGCGCGAATCAGGTCTGGGAATACCAGCCGAACTAAAAAACTAAGGGCGCCGCGAGGCGCCCTTAGTTTTTTACTATCTCGCGAGCTTAGAACCGGTACTCAGCACTGACCGACGTCATGTTGGTCGACAGATCCAAACCATCCTTCTTCGCATCGTAGTGATCGTAGTTGATGCCCATGCTCCAGTTCCTGTTGAAGTCATAGCCTACGCCCGCACCCGCATACCAGCTGGTCTTGTCCAGATCGTGGCGGTTGATGTCGTCGTTGCTGGTGCCGTGGCCCTTCCACGAGTAGATACCGGCACGGCCACTGATGTACCACTTCGGGTCGATATTGAAGTGGCCATTCACGCCGGCGGTCCAGCCGTGGAGCTCGGACTTGCGACGATCGACGACGCGATCGCTGTTGAAGACATTCTTAGCGTGGATGTTGCCCAGGTCGTTGTAACCGGCCTCGACACCCAGGGCGGCCCACGGGCTCACGGCCCAGCGGTAGCCGCCGTTGACCGCGTAACCGGTGTCGTGGCCGTCATAACGGCCCTTGTCCACGGATGTGCGACCGACGTTGCCGTTGACGAACCAGCCAGCGCCGTTGGCGTCTTGCGCAAAGGCCGGAGCCGCAACGGAACCGGCCGCGACGAGGGCGAGCGCGATGAGGGTCTTCTTCATGGTGGATCTCTCCTGCTTTTCTTCTTGTTCGCTGTGACGGCCATGGGGGGGGTGCCATCGACAACGGCGCGGGGCCGGGGTGCCTCGCGTGAAAAATTAGATAAGGCCAGACCTTCGATATTCAATACCGCTCAGTGCAGTATTAATAAAAATTTAAGCCGCGACGGGGGTGGCGTCGCGGCTTAAAGGTTGAGCGTAAAACGTTGTTACGTGGCGAACGTGTCGCTTAGAAGCGGTATTCACCCGCCAGCGAGACGATACCGGTCGAGCGCTTGATGCCGCGCGAGATTTCGCCAGTAGCGTTGTTCTTGACCTTGCCCGCGTCAGCATGGAAGTAGTCGTAGTTGGCACCAACGCTGAAGTGCTCGTTGATATCCCAACCGGTGCCGACACCGCCGTACCAGCTGCCACGGTCGGCCTTACCGCCGTTGGAGAAGCCGAGGTCCTGGCTCACGCTGTTGTTGTAGTTCTGGTTGTTGTCGTTGGCGCGGAAGTAGCCGCCATGCGCGCTCAGGTACCAGCCCTGGACCAGGTTGACCTTACCGTTCACACCGACCATCCAGCCGCGCAGCGCGTTGCGCGTGCCCTTCTGATCGACGTCCTGGCCGTCTTCGAAGACGTTCTTGACGCGGTAGTTGCCGAGATCCGCATAGCCGGCTTCAAGGCCCAGGCCGAGATCCGGGCCGACCTTCCAGCGATAACCGCCGAGCAGGCCGTAGCCGGTGCGACGATCCTTGTTTCCCTTGAGGAAATTGAAACCGCCGTTGTTGCCGTCACCGAAGCCGCCATTGTCGCTGCCGTTGGTGCGGCCGACCTGGGCGCCGATGAACCAGTTACCGCTACCGACGGCCTGGCTGGGCTGATAGTTGCCGGTCACTGCCGGGTTGGAATCCTGTGCGAAGGCCGGAATGGCCACAAACGAGGCGCAAGAGACTGCAAGGGCAAGGGCTGCCTTTTTCATGGGACTGTTCCTCTTATTTTCGGGGCGGCCAGCACCATGGGGGAGGGGGAGTGATGCTGGCCTTGTACGATTAGAGGCCTTCGTACCTGAAGAGATTCAAAAAGCAGAACTAAAAGATTAAGGCTTGGTTAACTTCCCTGCCGCGGCATGAACATCCACGACAAGCTCATGCCGGATGCGCGACAATCGTGGTTTTTCCGCCGCCTGTTAACTGGAGAATGCCGATGACGACACGCCGCGAACGCGCAAACGCGATCCGCGCCCTGGCCATGGATGGTGTCCAAGCCGCCAATTCCGGTCATCCGGGCATGCCCATGGGCATGGCCGACATCGCCGAGGTTCTGTGGGGAGATTTCCTTCATCACAACCCGACGAACCCGCACTGGCCCAATCGCGACCGCTTCGTTCTGTCGAACGGTCACGGCTCGATGCTCCAGTACGCCCTGCTGCACCTGACGGGCTATGACCTCGGCATCGAAGACCTCAAGCACTTCCGCCAGCTGGGCTATCGCACGGCCGGCCACCCTGAGTACCACCACACCCCGGGCGTCGAGACCACCACCGGTCCACTCGGCCAGGGTCTGGCTAACGCGGTCGGTTTCGCGATCGCCGAGGAAGTCCTCGCCGCGCGCTTCAACCGCCCCGGCCATGACATCGTCGACCACCACACCTTCGTGTTCGTCGGTGACGGCTGCCTGATGGAAGGCATCTCGCACGAAGTGTCCTCGCTCGCCGGCACGCTCAAGCTCGGCAAGCTCGTCGCGATCTACGACGACAACGGCATCTCGATCGACGGCGAAGTCCACGACTGGTTCACCGACAACACGGCGGAGCGCTTCCGCGCATACGGCTGGAACGTCGTGGTCGGTGACGACGACAAGCCGGTCGACGGTCACGATGGCGACGCCATCAAGAAGGCCATCGCTTCGGCCACCAGCCAGAGCGAAAAGCCCTCGCTGATCATCTGCAAGACGATCATCGGCTTCGGTTCGCCGAACAAGGAAGGCAAGGAATCCTCGCACGGTGCCGCTCTGGGTGCGGACGAAGTCAAGCTCACGCGCGAGCGCCTGGGCTGGAACTACGGTCCTTTCGAAATCCCGCAGACCATCTACGATTCGTGGTCGGCAAAGGAGAAGGGCGCACAGAGCGAGCAGGCCTGGAACGAAAAGTTCGACGCGTATGCGAAGGCTTTCCCGGAACTCGCCGCCGAGTTCAAGCGTCGTACCTCGGGCGAGCTGCCGGGCAACTGGAAGAAGGATTCCGACGCCTACATCGCCAAGCTTCAGGCCGAAGGCCCGGTCGTGGCTTCGCGCAAGGCATCGCAGATGGCGCTCGACGCGTTCGGTCCGCTGCTTCCCGAGCTGATCGGTGGCTCCGCGGATCTGGCTCCGTCGAATCTCACCATCTGGAAGGGTTCCAAGAACATCGCCGACGGCGGTGCTGAAGGCAACTACATCCACTATGGCGTGCGCGAGTTCGGCATGTCGGCGATCTCCAACGGCATCGCGCTGCACGGTGGTTTCGTGCCGTACGACGCGACGTTCCTGGTCTTCTCCGACTACGCCCGCAACGCGGTGCGCATGTCCTGCCTGATCCCGGCTCACGCGATCCACGTGTACACGCATGACTCGATCGGTCTGGGCGAAGATGGTCCGACCCATCAGCCGGTGGAACACCTCGGTTCGCTGCGCCTGATCCCGAACAACCGCGTGTGGCGCCCGGCCGATGCGGTCGAGTCGGCCGTGTCCTGGCAGAAGGCGATCGAGCGCACGGGCAACCCGTCGTGCCTGATCTTCTCGCGTCAGAACCTCAAGCATAATCCGCGCACGGAAGAGCAGGTCGCCAACATCGCCAAGGGCGGCTACGTCCTCTGGGAATCGGCCGAGAAGTTCAAGGCGATCATCATCGCCACGGGCTCCGAAGTCGGTATGGCCGTCGAAGCCGCACAGGCACTCGGCGACCAGGGCATCCCGGTCCGCGTCGTCTCCATGCCCTGCACCGAGGAATTCGACGCGCAGCCGGCCGAATACCGCGAAGGCGTCCTGCCGTCGTGGTGCCGCGCCCGCGTGGCGGTGGAAGCCGCCAGCGTCGATTTCTGGAGCAAGTACGTCGGCCTCGACGGCACGGCGGTCGGCATGACGACCTTCGGCGCCTCGGGCCCGATCGACAAGCTGTATGAGCACTTCGGCATCACGACCACGGCTGTGGTCGATGCGGTCAAGAGTGTCGTCAAGTAAGTAGGTGGTAGTTCGATAAAAAAACCTCAGGAGTAATCCTGAGGTTTTTTTTTTCGGTGTTCGCCATTAAGGCCGCTAAGTCTCGTAGCGGTTTGCCGTGTCAGAAAGGAGCAGGCGCTATCCCGCCAAGCTAATAGCTCCGCGGTGGTGGCACCGGAGTGACTGGAGGCGAAGGTATTGCGAACGGTGCGATCATCGCCTGTTGTGCTGAAGGTCCGTTGCGGCAGCGGACGGTTGCCTTGCCATAGGCGTCCAGATCGGCGTCGGGATGCCTTGCGTGCTGTCGGTTGGTGATGGATTTTCCAGATGCTTCCCTTGCTGTAGAGATCCGTGTTTCAGGCCCCCGCGATATTGATCCCCAGCCCAAACATCACGCAAAGCAGTGCCAATGCCACGGCGAACGTCGCGGTGCAGATCTGACCAAATCGATGCCAGCGCTCGCTCCATACCGCCAGGGCGACGTAGATGCCCGGAGCTACGCCTGCGTAACGCGTCATCGAAGTCAGCGTGCCGGTGGCCATCGGTGCCAGAAGAGTGAGAGCGGTGAAGACAGCAAGGCCTCGCCAGCCTCGCTTCCAGCAGGTTACGACGCTGCAGATGCCGAGGGTGGTGATGCCGAAGTGTAGAAGCCTCGGATTCCAGGGTGCTGCCAGTCTGTGCGGGCGAGCGACGTACTCGGTGAGGGCGCCCCACGGCATGCCGAGATGGCGCCCCCACGCGACCTGGATATCCTTGAACGCAAACGGATTGCCGGTGATGACCCAGAGATAAGTCATATAGGCGGCGGCGCCAGCCACGACCGGTGCGATTCTGAGCAGATCCATAGGGCGCCTGTCGCCCTTCAGCCAATCCATGACGGCCATCGGCGCAATAAAAAGTCCGTTGAAGCGGGTGGCTGACGCGAAGGCTCCCGCAATGCCCACGCCGCCCCACCGCCCCTGCCTGGATGCTAGCGCGGACAGGCAGGTGAGGGCGAAGAACAATGCTTCAGTATGCGGCAGCATTGCGAAATAGCTGGCGGGCCAGAAGCTGGCGAAGATTGCGGCGTGGTCGGCCATCCGTTGTGAGTCGGTCAGCGTTCGTGCCAGTTGCCACAACATTGTCAGAGCAAGCAGAAAGCACGCATTCGACAGCAGGATCCCTGACCAGAGCCATTCTCCCGTCAGGTGCGAAGCGCCGCGCCAGAGCATCGGGTGAAGGGGAAAAAACGCCCAGTTGGCCTGTCGTGTCGTATCGAATCGCCGTTGCTCGTAGCCGTCATGGGCGATCGAGTAATACCAGCCTGCATCGCTTCCCGTGGCGACATTACGTAGGCCGGTCGTAATGGCCTCTCTCGACAGTTTTACGGCGGTGCTGTCGTCGTGATTCCACTGGTCAAGGGGTATCTGCGCCAACAGTGGCGTTGCCGTCAGTATCAGGACGATCAGGGCACGCGATACGAGGAACGGGATGACCACCTGCTTCAGTGACCGGGGCACGTACTCCCACATTCGTAGGGCGGAGATCCCGCGACGACCCTCCAGGTCGCTTGCGATGGCTCTCATTGACGCTGTGTCCGTCTGGCGTGGCGTTTGATTCTACGTGATCTTGAACAAGCCTGCGGGTAACGGCCGCCGCGAGAACGATTAGTGCACGCCGCCTATGCCGCCGCTGAAGGCGCCGAACGAGCCGAAAGAACTGTCGCTCATCGTCGGTGGCTGATCGGCTCGCTTGATGGGATCGCTCTGATTGCCGGGAACAGCGCCTGTAATATTGCCTGTGGCGGCGAGCGCGGTGATCACCGCAGTCGTGACCCAGCGCGTCGTTGCGCTGTAGCGGGGCCGATTGGCGAAAGCCGTACCGATGGCCTCATGATACGGCGAAGCATACGAGGACGATGAAGTCGGCTTCGCGACCAGTAGCGACGGTGGAGGTACGAATACCACCTGCGTTGCGGGGGGGGTGAGGTTGAGGCTCGGGCCGGCTACTGATGTGCTCTCAGAAGCCATGCCGACCGCGGGACCAGCCGAGGCGACGAGCATGATGAGCAGATAGTTCGACAAACGCATGATTCTTCCTTGGACGCGGGGCCGTTATGCGGAAGATAGTTCAGCCGGGTCGATAGCGAAAGTGCCCGTATGCTCAGTGGAGGGGTGTAAGCAGGTTCGCCAATCGATCCGGCGTGCCCCCAATCCGTTGGAGGTGGGGATAGCGCAATGGCCCTGTCGGCTGGATCTTAACGCTGGATTTTGCGTCGTTGGCGCTCAGGCCGAGGGTCAGACGCTGAGGCGCGGCAACGGTCAGAAGAGAGCGCAGGGCGTCTGCCGAGTAAGGTCTTCCATCCACACTTTCCACCCGCATGCCAGGTGCCACGCCGGCATCGAAAGCCGGCCCATCCCACGCGACACTTCGGATCATTCCGTCCTTGCCCAGAGTCATGCCGACCGCACTCGAGAAATCCTGTACGTCGCTGTCTGCTTCACTCGCCTTGGCGTAGTCAGTGGGGTTGCCATCGAAGACCAGCCGATAACCCTCCCGCTCGATGCCGTCGAGTGTGTCGGCTGGGTCGTGGGTGTCGAGCCGTTTCCGCAGAAACGTCGCCCAGTCGTTGGGCGCGACGCGGCGCAAAGCGGTGCACACGTCGTCGAAGGTATAGGTTTTTGTCACTGTGTCGCCTACCGCACCGCCAGCAAAGAACTCGCGGGCAAAGTCGTCGATACTTTTCGCGTCGTGAGTGCGTTCACGAATCTCTGCGTCAACAGCCAGCCACAAAAAGACGCCTTCCCCGTAATAGTCTTCGCGTCGCTGCCAGTCGCGCCACGACGTTGAATGGCCCCCGGCCGTGATTATCGCGTCGTTGGTACTGTCCTGCAGCGACTTCCAGGTGCGTCCCTTCTGAGCGAGCACTTGCGCCGCGCCCACCGCGAGAGCATCCAGCGTTTCCTGTTTCGTCCGCAGTCCGGATCGCGCCGCCAGCAAGCGCCCCCAGAACTCGGTCTGGCCTTCGTAGACCCAGAGCAGACTCCCCCGTACGGGCGTGTTGAAGTCAGCTGTCCAAAGATCGGCAGGCTGGCGATAGCGCCCGTTCCACGAATGGACAAACTCATGCGCCAGCAGATCGGCATTGATGAGGTCGCGCTCGTCGCCGGCAAAATAGTCGGGCGGCAAGGTGTCGGTGCTGGACTGTGCCTGCTCGCTGCCGCCGGGGCCGGGTAGCGCGTCGTCCAGCGCCAGCAGGAAATCGTAGTGTCGGTAATGCCGCGTCGGGAACACCTTGCCTGCCTGTTGCACCATCGCCCGAAGCGCGTCGAGTTGGGCTGGTTTGATGGCGATCCTGCGCTCGTCATCGGCAAACACATTCAGGGTGACCGGCGCTTCGCCTCTGCGCGCTAGCGCATAACGCCCGACGTGGCGCGACGCGTAGACGGGCGAGTCGACCAGTGTCTCCAGTGAGGTGGTGCGAAACCCTGTGGCATCGCCCGGGCTGTTCTCCAGCGCCGTGGCGGAGGCGAAGCCATTTGGCAAGGTAACTCGTGCACTTACAGGGATATTGCGCGTGAACCACCCTGCCGGGTAAAGCACAACGTTTTGCCAGGGTACCGTGACCGTGGACGCTGTCATGACAACGGCGCCCTGGCGAAGACTGAAGGGCGACAGGTACTGGAACGACACGTCGAGCGCTTTCGCGTCGGCCGGAACGTCCACATGGAAGGCGAACATGTTGACAGTATCGCGTTCCCATTTCAGGGGCCGGCCGTTCGATACGACGGTCAAGCCTGTGAGGCCCGCTACCGACGCCGTCGGGGCATGGCTTGCGGTTTCCCATTGCGGGTACAGGAGGACCATGGGTCCCGCTGCCTGTACCGGGATCGACTCCCGGACGCGGTAGATGCGCTGGCTCAGGTTGGATGCGTCGACATCCAGCGTTATCTGCCCGTTGAAAGGCACATCGCGTGCGACAGGAATCGGCGGGGGAAGGGGTGCCGGCTGCGGGCCTTCGGAAGCGAGGCTTGCCTGAGCGAAGAAGAAGGACAGAACGACGGTGGAAGCAACGACGCGCATGCGGTGCGAACCTTGGCGGGAAGAAGTGGTGCCAGCTGGGTGCCCCCCACGATAAGCGCATCGTCGCGGGGCACCCAGTGACCATCGGCATGGCCGCCCGGTCGTCCATTCAGGCCTCAGCGGGGAACGGTGGCACCCACCAGTGTTGCGATTTCAGCCGGTGTTTCAACCACCTTCCAGGCCCCGGCCGTCTCCAGTTCCTCGCGATCGCCGAAGCCCCAGAGGACGCCGATGCCACGAACACCGTTGGCGACCGCGCCGTCGATGTCGAAGTGGCGATCGCCGATCATGATCACGTCGTCCACGATGTGCCCGAAGTCCGCGATCGCCGCGGCGATCATCTCGGCTTTCTCGCTCTTCGACGTCGACGGATCGGGCGCATAGAGCGCATCGAACGCGTCGCCGAAGGGCAGGTGGGCGATGATCGGCTCCGCATGCGGACGCACCTTGCTGGTGACGACCGCCAGCTTGTGACCGGCGCCCGCCAGTGCGGAGATCAGGTCGGCGATGCCTGGGTACACGGTGTGCTCGGACCAGCCGACATCGTGGAAGCGCTGCGAGTAAGCCGCGACGGCTTGCTCGACGCGTTCGCTGTCACCATTCAGGAGCTCACCGAAGCTGACCCGAAGTGGAGGACCGATCCATGAGCGCAGCACGGTGTCGTCCGGAACGTCCGCGCCGACGGTTGCCAGCGAATGGCGAACGCCGGCGAAGATGCCGATCTCCGAGTTGATGAGGGTGCCGTCCAGGTCGAAGAGAATCAGCATTACTTCGAATCCGCGCGAGCCTTGAGCGCGGCCACGGCCGGCAGCTCCTTGCCTTCGAGGAATTCGAGGAAGGCGCCGCCGCCCGTCGAGATGTACGACACGCCGTCTTCGATGCCGTACTTGTCGACGGCCGCCAGGGTGTCGCCGCCACCGGCGATGGAGAAGGCCTTCGACGAAGCGATGGCACGCGCCAGCGTTTCCGTGCCCTTGCCGAACGCATCGAACTCGAACACGCCGACCGGGCCGTTCCAGACGACCGTACCAGCCTTGGCGATCAGGTCGGCATAGCGCTTCGCAGTATCCGGGCCGATATCGAGGATCATCTCGTCGTCGGCGACCTGATCCACCGCCTTGACCGTGGCTTTGGCGGTGGCGGAGAACTCGGTGGCGACGACCACATCGGTCGGCACCGGCACATCGGCGCCACGCGCCCTGGCATCCGCCATGATCTTTTTCGCGGTGTCGAGCAGGTCCGCTTCGACCAGCGACTTGCCGACCTTGTGGCCGGAGGCGAGGATGAACGTGTTGGCGATGCCGCCGCCGACGATCAGCTGCTCGACGCGACCGACGAGGTTCTGCAGCAACTCGAGCTTGGTCGACACCTTGGATCCGGCGACGATGGCGAGCAGCGGCTTCTGCGGGTTTTCCAGCGCCTTGCCCAGCGCATCCAGTTCCTTCGCCAGCAGCGGACCCGCGGCGGCGACGGGAGCGAAACGGATCACGCCGTGGGTCGACGCCTGCGCGCGATGCGCGGTGCCGAAGGCATCCATGACGAAGACATCGCACAGGGCGGCGTACTTCTTCGACAGGGCCTCATCGTCCTTGCCTTCGCCGACATTCATGCGGCAGTTCTCGAGTACGACCACCTCGCCGTCGGCCACGTCGACGCCATCGAGATAGTCGCGGACCAGGCGGACGTCCTTGCCCAGCTTGTCGCCGAGCCATTCTGCCACCGGCTTGAGCGAGGAGGCTTCGTCGAATTCGCCTTCCTTTGGCCGGCCAAGGTGCGAGATGACCATGACCTTCGCGCCAGCGTCGCGCGCGGCGACGATGGTGGGCAGGGAGGCATCGAGGCGCTGGGTGGACGTGATCTTGCCGTTCTCGACAGGCACGTTCAGATCTTCACGGATGAGGACTCGCTTGCCTTTGAGGTCGAGGTCTTGCATGCGGATGACGGGCACGGTGAGGCTCCAGCTAGGGGAAGGAGAATTCTCCATTGTCCGCGTCCTTGATGGGGTGGCGCAAATCCGTGTCGCCAGCTGGGCTGGCTGTTACAGGTCGCCAGCGGGGCTGGCTCCTACAGGTCTGCCGTAGCCCTGTAGGAGCCAGCCCCGCTGGCGACACGCGCGGCAGCGCGGCAAGGCTTGCCCCGGTCCCGGCGCTAGAATCGCGAAGTCCCCGCGAAGGAAGTCCCTCATGTCCCTCACCCTTTACACGTATTGGCGCTCCAGCGCCGCCTATCGCGTCCGTATCGCCCTCAACCTCAAAGGTCTCGACTACGAAGCGCGCCCCGTGCATCTGGTCAACGAGGGCGGCGAACACCTGAAAGCCGACTACCGCGAGCTCTCCCCCCAGGCCCAGCTCCCGACTCTGATCGACGGCGATCGCGTCATTCGCCAGTCGATGGCGATCCTGGAATACCTCGACGAGACCCGGCCGGATCCGGCCCTGATGCCAGCGGATGCGCAGGGCAGGGCGAAAGTCCGCGAGCTGATGCAGGCGGTGGGCACGGATATCCACCCGCTGGGTAATCTGCGTGTCCTGCAAGCGATCGAGACGGAATTCGGGGCCGATCAGGCGGCGAAAGAGGGGTGGTCGCGGCGCTGGATCCAGCACGGTTTCGACGGCATCGAGGCCCTGCTCGCTGAGGGTGCCGCAGGAACGTTCAGCTATGGCGATACGCCGACGCTGGCCGATTGCTGTCTCGTCCCGCAGTTCTACAACGCGTTGCGCTGGGGGGTGGATCTGGCGTCGTATCCGACGATCCGGCGAGTGGTGGAGGCATGCCATGCGCTCGAGGCGTTCCAGCGGGCGGCCCCGGAAGTTCAGCCAGACGCTCCAGCCTGACTTCAGAACCACGTAGGAGCGCGCCCCGCGCGCGAAAAGCCAACGAAGCGAAGAAGCGGTGACTCTGCAACCCCTGCCCTGCCGCTGTCGCGCGCGGGGCGCGCTCCTACATTAGTGGGTGGTGTCAGACCCCGATTCCGTAGGGATCGCTCGAAGCAAACTCATTGCCCGTCGCACCTTCCGACAGACGAATCTTCAGCGCCAGGCCATCGCGCGAATCCGCCTTGTTCAGGCACTCCTCGAGCGTGATCTTGCCGTCCTTGTACAGGCGGTAGAGCGACTGGTCGAAGGTCTGCATGCCTTCCTGCAGGCTGCGGTCCATGGCGTCCTTCACCTCGTGGATCTGGCCGCGGCGGATCATGTCGCGGATCAGCGGGGTGTTGAGCAGCACCTCGGTCGCCGGCATGCGGCGGCCGTCCTTGCCGATCACCAGGCGCTGGCTGATCACCGCGCGCAGGTTGAGGGCGAGGTTCATCAGCACGTTCTTGTGCGCCGACTCGCCGAAGAAGTTGAGGATGCGCTCCAGCGTCTGGTCGGCGTTGTTCGAGTGCAGGGTGGCCAGGCACAGGTGACCGGTCTCGGAGAACGAGATGGCCGCCTCCATCGTCTCGGTGTCGCGGATCTCACCGATCATGATGACGTCCGGGGCCTCGCGCATCGCGTTCTTCAGCGCCTCGTGATAGCTGTGGGTATCCAGTCCCACCTCACGCTGGTTGACGATGGACCGCTTGTGCCGGTGCAGGTACTCGATCGGGTCCTCGATGGTGAGGATATGGCCCGAGCTGTTGCTGTTGCGGTGGTCGAGCATGGCCGCCAGGGTGGTGGACTTGCCCGAGCCGGTAGCGCCCACGACCAGGATCAGGCCGCGTGGCTCCATGATCAGATCGCGGAAAATCGTCGGCAGCTGCAGCTCTTCCAGCGAGGGGATCTCGCTCTTGATGGCACGGATGACCATGCCGATCTCGCCGCGCTGCTTGAACACGTTGATACGGAAGCGGCCGGCTTCCTTCACGGCCAGGGCCATGTTCAGCTCGAGATCGCGCTCGAACTGCGGCACCTGACCCTCGTCCATGAGCGAATAGGCGATCTTCTTGACCATGCCGCTCGGCAGGCCGGTATTTCCCAACGGGTACAGCTTGCCTTCCACCTTGATGTTCACAGGGGCGCCGGTCGTCAGGAACATATCCGACGCGCCCTTGTCCACCATCAGCTTAAGGAAATAACCGATATCCACCTAAACCCCCGGACGTTCATTACAATCGAGTCGAGGTCATAGCCTGACCGTTATATATATCGACAATATCTCGCAAACCTGTACGAGGAACGAGTGATGGTGCACAACTTGCCGTCGAAAGCCCTTTCCAAGGGCCGCCGGCTCATTGCTCAGGCCGCCCTGGGCCTTGGTATCGCTACGCTCGCCGGCTGTGCCAGCGCCCCCCCACCCGACGGCTCGATGAACCAGGCACTGGCCCAGCTGCAGGCTGCCAGAGACGCCGGAGCGGCCGATTATGCGCCGGTCGATCTCGATTATGCGCAGGGAAAATTCCGTCAGGCGCAGGCCGCGATGGCCAGCCGCAAGTACGACGAGGCGGCGGTGCTCGCCGACGAGTCGCGTGCCGACAGCGAACTGGCCCGGGCCAAGGCCCGTCTGGGTGCCGCCCGCGCCCAGAACACGGCCAAGAGTCAGGAAAACTCCCGCATGCGCGTCGAGATGATCGACAACCATGCCAACGACACGGTGCCCATCCCGACCAACGTGCAGGAAACCGAATCGGTCCTGCCCGAGCCGACGGACAGCACTCAGCCGCCGGTCGGTGGTCAGACCCAGCCCCTGAATGACAATTCGGGCAACCAGATCCAGCCGTCCACCAACCAGGGAGGCCAGTGATGAAGCGTTCGACCCTCCTTACCTCCGCGCTGGCCCTTGCGCTTGCCGCGGGCAGTGCCATGGCCGCCACGGACGACCTGGACATCCGCCGTCTCAATTCGAGCCTGGACCAGCTGTCGTCGGACCCCGTGCTGGGCAATTACGCCCAGGCTGAACAGGCTCGCGCCCGCGAAGCGATCAGCCAGATGGCCCAGTTCCGTCCCAAGGACAAGGAGCACGGCCATCTGCTGTATGTCGCCGAGCGCCGGGTGGACATCGCCAAGGCGATGGCCCAGTACCAGGATGCCCAGGCCAAGAGCGCTCAGCTGGACCGCGAGCATGACGCCATCCTGCTGGAGGCCAGTCGGCTCGACGCCGAGATGGCCCGTCGCCAGCTCGAGCAGCAGCGTGCCCAGAACCAGATGATCCAGGAAGAGGCCGCCCGCCTGCAGCAGCAGGGTGTCGACTACGCCCAGGCGCTGGAGCAGGCCAAGGCTGAAGGCGACAAGGCCAAACAGGTCGCCGCGGCACAGGCCAAGGTGGCTAACGCCGCCAAGAAGCAGGCCGCGCTGGCCGAGGCCGCCGCGCGTGCCATGCGTGATATGAACTCGTCCGACGGTGGGGCGCCAGCCTCCACGCCTGCACCGAAAAAGAGCAAGAAAACCGACGGCAACTGAGAAATATCGCTCTTGCAGGCGCATGGCTAGCGGAGTAGCTTCGGTCTCCCGGCACCCGAAAATTCAGGGTGCCGGTCCTGCCGGAGCATGCGAAGAACTTGCCCGCATGGCTCCCCTCACGACCGGCCCGCGCATCGGGCCGATCCCACCGCGAGGAGTTTGCAATGTTCGAAAACCAGCAGCGCGACGACGTCGAAAAGTTCATCCATGCCGATGCGGAAACCCGTCGTCTCTTCTATCGCCACCAGGAACTCGATACCAAGTTGCGTGACGCCAACATCGGCTGTCTGCCTATCGACGACGTAAGCCTTGGGGGCCTCAAGAAGGAAAAGCTGCAGGCGAAGGAAAAGCTGCAGCGAATGTGGGATAGCTGGCAAAAGTCGCCACACTGACCACCCTCAATCAGTTCATTAATTGACCGACGGGCGCCGAAAGGTGCCCGTTTTGCATGTGTAGGAGCGCGCCCCGCGCGCGACCCCTCCCCTACCCCCTTTCGCCTCCGCCAATCAGCCGGGCATCCGTTCACAGGCACACCCTTTATGATGTGCGCCCATAGGGCGAGGTCGCAGGGGCCGCGCCGTTCCAGACGATTGGAGTTTCAATGAGTGTTCATGACAGCGTCCTCGACCTGATCGGTCATACCCCGATGGTGCGCGCCCAGCGCCTGGACGCGGGCCCGTGCGAGCTCTTTCTCAAGCTCGAGAGCGCCAACCCGGGCGGATCCGTCAAGGACCGTATCGGCATGTCGATGATCGAAGGCGCCGAGCGCGCCGGCAAGATCAAGCCGGGCGACACCCTCGTGGAAGGTACCGCCGGCAATACTGGTCTCGGCCTGGCGCTGGTCGCCCAACAGAAGGGCTACCGGCTGGTGCTGGTCGTGCCGGACAAGATGAGCCGGGAAAAGATCTTCAACCTCAAGGCGATGGGTGCGGAAGTGGTGCTGACCCGTTCGGATGTCGCCAAGGGACATCCGGAGTACTACCAGGACATGGCGGAGCGCATCGCGCGCGAAACCCCGGGCGCGTACTTCATCAACCAGTTCGGCAACCCGGACAACCCGCTCGCGCACGTGCAGACGACGGGGCCGGAAATCCTCGCGCAGATGGACGGCAAGGTCGACGCCATCGTGGTCGGCTGTGGCTCGTCCGGCACCATGAGCGGCCTGACCGCCTACCTGAAAGAGCACTCGCCGAACACGCGGATCATCCTCGCGGATCCGGTGGGCTCCATCCTTGCCGAGTACATCAACGAGGGTACCCTGTCGGAGAAGTCCGGCAGCTGGATGGTCGAAGGCATCGGTGAAGATTTCCTGCCATCGATCAGCGACTTCTCGCTCGTCGAGAAGGCATTCGCCATTACCGACAAGGAAAGCTTCCTGGCCGCGCGCGAACTGCTGGCGAAGGAGGGTGTCCTCGGTGGCTCATCCACCGGCACGCTGCTCGCCGCCGCGCTGAAATACTGCCGCGAACAGACTACGCCCAAGCGCGTGGTCACGCTGGTCTGCGATACCGGCAACAAGTATCTGTCGAAGATGTACAACGACTACTGGATGCTGGACAACGGCTTCCTGGAACGCGAGCGCTACAACGACCTGCGCGATCTGATCCTGCGCCCGTATGCCCAGCGCGACACGGTCGTGATCAAGCCGGACGACATGCTCGTGACCGCCTATAACCGCATGAAGCTCTACGACGTCTCGCAGCTTCCGGTGATGGAAGGCGACCGTATCGTCGGCATCCTCGACGAATCGGACGTGCTGCTTCACGTGCATGCCGACGAGGCGAAGTTCCGCGACCCCGTGTCCACCGCGATGATCGCTTCGCCGGAAATGCTCCAGGTCCGCGAGCCGATCGAGGCACTCCTGCCCGTGTTCGAGAAGGGTCACGTGGCCATCGTCGTCGACGGCGACCAGTTCCTCGGTCTGATCACCCGGATCGACCTGCTCAATTACCTGCGCCGCAAAGTTAACTGACAAGGATCCGAACCATGTGTGGAATCGTCGCCGCTGTCGCTCAGCGTGATATCGCGCCCATTCTGATCGCGGGCCTCAAAGCCCTCGAGTATCGCGGCTACGACTCCGCGGGCATGGCCATCGCGGACGCTGGCGAGATTCGCCGGGTGCGTGCAAAGGGCAAGGTTCGCGAGATGGAAGCGCTGTACGACGCCGATCCCGTCCCCGGTGGCACCGGCATCGCACACACGCGCTGGGCCACGCACGGCGTTCCCAGCGAGAAGAATGCGCATCCGCACGTGCAGGGTCGCATCGCTATCGTGCATAACGGCATCATCGAGAACTACGCGTCGCTGCGTGAAGGTCTGAAGGCGAAGGGTCGTACCTTCCATTCCGAGACCGATACGGAAGTGATGGGCGCGGTCATCGATGAGCACGTGCAGGCCGGCAAGCCGCTGCGCGAAGCGGTTACCGCCGCCGTGCGCGAACTCGAAGGCGCCTACGCCATCGCGGTGATGAGCCTGGACGAGCCCGAGCGCATCGTCGGTGCCCGCCGCGGCTGCCCGCTGCTGGTCGGCATCGGCATCGGTGAGCACTTCCTCGGATCGGACGCGCAGGCGCTGATCAAGGTCACCAACCGGATGATGTACCTCGAGGAAGACGACGTCGTCGAGATCACCCGTGAAACCGTCGAGGTGTTCGATCTCGATGGCAAGCGTGTCGACCGTACCGCGCACGAGAGCGAGATCAGTGCCGACTCGGTCGAGCGCGGCGAATACCGTCACTACATGCAAAAGGAGATCTTCGAGCAGCCGCGTGCCGTGGCCGACACTCTCGAAGGGCGCATCGGTCCGCACGGCGTGTTGCCCAATATCTTCGGCATCGACGCCGATCCGATACTCGACAAGACGCGCACCATCCATATCGTGGCCTGCGGTACGAGCTACCACGCCGGTATGGTCGCCAAGTACTGGATCGAGGAATTCGCCCGTATCCCGGTCGTCGTCGAAGTGGCCAGCGAATACCGCTACCGCGATGTCGTCGTGCCCGAGAACACGCTGTTCGTCGCCGTCTCCCAGTCGGGCGAAACCGCCGATACCCTGGCGGCTATGCGTGAATCGCGTCGTCGCGGCTACCTCGCTACGTTCGCGATCTGCAACGTGCCCGAGTCGTCCGTCGTGCGCGAGTCCGATCTGCGTCTGATGACACGAGCGGGCCCGGAGATCGGCGTCGCCTCAACCAAGGCCTTTACCACGCAGCTCACCGCATTCGCCCTGCTGGCGCTGGACCTCGGCCGCCGTCGTGGTCTGGACGAGGCAAAGTACCTCGAGCACTGCAAGGAGCTGCAGTCGCTGCCACGCTATATTGAGAACGCGCTGAAGAGTGAGCCGGAGATCGTCACGATCGCCGACCACTTTGTGGCCAAGCAGCATGCGCTGTTCCTGGGGCGTGGTGCGCAGTTCCCGGTGGCACTCGAGGGCTCGCTCAAGCTGAAGGAAATCTCGTACATCCACGCCGAGGCTTATCCGGCGGGCGAACTGAAGCACGGCCCGCTGGCGCTGGTCGACGAGAATATGCCGATCGTGGCCGTGGCCCCGAATGGCCCGCTGCTGGACAAGCTGAAGTCGAATCTGCAGGAAGTCCGCGCACGCGGCGGTGAACTGATCGTCTTCGCGGACGAGCGCGCGGAACTCGATGAAGATTCGCAGGAGAACATCGCGACGGTGCGCGTCGACGGTGGTGGCGATTTGATCGCGCCGGCTGTGTTTACGATTCCGATGCAGCTGCTTGCGTACCACGTGGCCGTGATGCGCGGCACCGATGTGGATCAGCCGCGTAATTTGGCCAAGTCGGTGACCGTGGAATGAGTGACGCGCCGTTGGGGTTATGTCGATGATCCTGCGTCGTAAGCGCCGCTCATTACCGTACGCAGTTCGCTTCTCCAGTCCGGCGGCGTGATGCCGAAAACCGTTTGCACTCTGGTCGTGTCGAGCACAGACCATGCGGGGCGCTTCGCGGGCGTCGGAAACCCCGCCGTATCGGTTGGAAGCAACAATGGGGCTGCATTCAAACGGCCTGCTTGAACTGCTTCTTCGAATATGGCCTGTGCAAAACCATGCCATGTTGTCTCGCCGCTTGCTGTCAGATGGTAAATGCCGCTCGCCTCGCGACGTGATTGGCGTTCCGTCATCCACTTCTGCGCGATACGTGCGGTGGCTTTCGCGAGGAAGCCGGCACTCGTAGGCGTCCCATGCTGGTCGTCCACGACGGTCAGCGAATGGCGCTCGGCGCCGAGTCGGAGCATGGTCGTCAGGAAATTACGACCACGCAGGCTGTAGACCCAGGCGGTCCGCAATACCAGATGATCCGCGCTCATTCGGGAGAGTGCGATCTCTCCGCTGAGCTTGCTCTTTCCGTAAACGCCGAGCGGCCCGGTCGGGTCGTGTTCGACATATGGCCGGGTACCCATTCCGTCGAATACGTAATCGGTCGAAAAGTGGATGAGCGCACCATTCCATGACGTGATCACCGAGGCGATCACCGCCGGGAGGGCTGCGTTGGTCAGCATGGCCTCAGCGCTGTCCGACTCGGCCTGATCCACGGCCGTGTACGCCGCCGCATTCACCACCAGGTCGGGGCTCTCTCTGGCGAGGAGCGATAGTAGCCCCCCCGTATCCTTAAGATCGATGCGCAGCGATTCATCGAGAGCACGGCGCGACGATGCCCGTACCGTGCCTATGTCAGCAAGCGACCGTTGCAAGTAGCCGCCCAGCTGACCTTCGGCCCCGAGCAGCAGGATCTTCACGGCACGTAATCGGGTAGCCGCTCGCGCGGCACCTCGTCGAAGAGGGGGGCCTTCCGATCCTTCGGCGAGAGTTCGGGGTCGGTGACCGGCCAGTCGATGGCGAAGCGCGCATCGTTCCAGCGAATCGCCGCATCGGCGGCAGGGTCGTATACGGTCGTGCACTGATAGGTGAACGTCGCCTGCTCGGAGACGACGCAAAAGCCGTGGGCAAAACCGGGGGCGATCCAGAGATGCCGCTTGTTCTCGCCCGAGAGCATGACCGCTACGGACTTTCCGAAGTGCGGCGAGTCAGGTCGGATGTCGACGGCGACGTCGTAAACCTCACCGTCGAGAACGCTGACCAGTTTCCCCTGCGGGTTCGGCCACTGATAGTGCAGTCCGCGCAATACGCCACGGCGTGACTTGGAGACGTTGCTCTGCACGAAGCTGGCGTCAATGCCGTGAGCGGCAAAGCGCGCCTGATTGAACGCTTCGTAGAAGAAACCGCGCTCGTCGCCGAATACCGTCGGTTCGACGATGACGACGCCGGGTAACTGAGTGGCAATGCATTTCACGCTGGTCCATCCTGCTCGGCGAGGCGCAGAAGATACTGTCCGTAGCCTACTTTGGACAGGGGCTCTGCCAGGCGCACAAGCTGGTTGCGATCTATCCAGCCATTGACGAACGCGATTTCCTCAGGGCAACAGATCTTGAGGCCCTGCCGGTTTTCGATGGTCTGGATGTAGTTGCCCGCTTCCATGAGGGACTCGTGCGTTCCTGTATCCAGCCACGCGTGACCGCGGCCGAGCTGTTCCAGGTGCAACTCCTGCTGGCTCAGATAACGTCGGTTGAGGTCCGTGATCTCGAGCTCGCCGCGCACCGAGGGCGTCAGCTCGGAGGCGTAGGCGGGCGCGTGCTCGTCGTAAAAATAAAGGCCCGTGACCGCATGGTTCGACTTAGGGTGGGTCGGCTTTTCTTCGATGTCGATCACCTTGCCATCGGTGCCCAGGGTAGCTACGCCGTAACGCTGTGGGTCACGTACCCAGTAGCCAAACACGGTTGCGCCGCGCTCGCGCGTGGCGGCACGGCGCATGCGTTCGATCAGCCCGTCACCATAGAAAATGTTGTCGCCCAACACCAGGCAGCTCGGGGCGCCGTCGAGGAAGTCCTTGCCAATGAGGAACGCCTGAGCAAGGCCATCCGGGTTTGGCTGCACTGCATAGTCGATCGAAATACCCCACTGCGATCCGTCGCCGAGCAAGCGCTGGAACATGCTCTGCTCGTGGGGCGTGTTGATTACCAGGATCTCGCGGATACCGGCCAGCATCAGCGTGCCCAGCGGGTAGTAGATCATCGGCTTGTCGTACACGGGCAGGAGCTGCTTGCTGACACCCTGGGTGATCGGATACAGCCGTGTGCCCGATCCTCCGGCCAGGATGATTCCCTTGCGATTCTTCATTGTCCGAGTCGTTCCATCCGATAGCTGCCGTCGAGGATACTGCTCACCCATGTCTGGTTGGCCAGATACCAGTCCACGGTGCGTGCCAGGCCCGAAACGAAATCGTTGCGTGGTGTCCAGCCGAGTTCACGCTGGATCTTGCCGGCATCGATCGCATAGCGGCGGTCATGTCCCGGACGGTCCCGGACGAACCGTATCAGCGACTCGCGCGGTGTGGCGCCGGGTACCCGCTGATCGAGTAAGCGGCAAAGCGCCCGGACCACGTCGATGTTGGTCTTCTCACTGTCTCCACCTACATTGTAGGTTTCGCCGGGGCTTCCCTTGTCCAGCACCGCGGCGATGGCGTCGCAGTGGTCCTCGACGAAGAGCCAGTCGCGCACGTTCAGGCCATCCCCATAGACCGGCAGCGGCTCGCCCGCCAGCGCCTTCTGAATGACCAGCGGGATCAGCTTTTCGGGGAACTGGTAAGGCCCGTAGTTGTTCGAGCAGTTCGTCGTCAGCGTCGGCAGGCCATACGTGTGATGGAAGGCGCGGACCAGATGATCGGATGCCGCCTTGGACGCGGAGTAGGGCGAGTTGGGCGCATACGGTGTGTCTTCGGTAAACCGCCCCTCGGCGCCAAGTGAGCCGTACACCTCGTCCGTGGATACGTGCAGAAAGCGGAAGCGCTTCGCGCCGTCCTCGTCGAGCGTGCGCCAGTAATCGCGGGTCACCTCCAGCAAGGTGAGCGTCGCCGCCACATTGGTCTGAATGAACGCCGCCGGCCCGTCAATGGAGCGGTCGACATGGGACTCCGCGGCGAAATTAAGCACGGCATCGGGCCGGTGCTCCGCCAGGAGTGCGGCCACCAGCGCGGCATCACCAATATCCCCTTCCACGAAGACGTGGTCAGGATGGTTCCTGAGCGAGGCCAGTGTGGACAGGTTGCCGGCATAGGTCAGCTTGTCCAGGTTGACCACGTGGTGGCCAGCGGCCATGGCGCGATGGACGAAGTTTCCGCCGATGAAGCCGGCACCGCCGGTGACCAGTAATGTGGGCATGAAGAACCTTATCGATGGCCCCGGCAAGCTCCCGGTGGCGATGGCGCCGATTATGGGCGATTGGGCCCGCGCCGTCCCCTTGCACGGGGACTTGATGAATATCGCTTCAGACTCCTCAGCCGAGAGACCGGCAAGACGGTAATATAAGTCGCTTTGCCGTGGCGCATGGTGCGCGCTCGGAACAATTATTTCAGGTAGATCAATGGCTTCCAAGAAAGCGACGCAAGTACTGGGTCTGGGCACGCGTGCCATTCACGCCGGGCAGCATCCCGATCCGTCGACGGGCGCCATCATGACGCCGATCTATGCGACCTCTACTTACGTGCAGTCCAGCCCCGGTAAGCACCAGGGTTATGAGTACTCGCGCACCCAGAACCCGACCCGCATGGCTTACGAGCGCTGCGTGGCCGACCTGGAAGGTGGAGTCGCGGGCTTCGCCTTCGGCTCCGGCCTGGGCGGCGCTTCCACGGTGCTGGACCTGCTCGATTCGGGTGACCACGTCATCGCCATGGACGACCTCTACGGTGGTACCTACCGGCTGTTCGAGCGCGTTCGTCGACGCTCCGCCGGTCTGGATTTTACGTTCCTGGATCTCAATGACGCGGTCGCCCTCAAGGCTGCGCTCAAGCCCAACACGAAGATGATCTGGGCGGAGACGCCGACCAATCCGATGCTGAAGCTGGTCGACCTGGCCAAGCTGTCCGCTTTCGCAAAGAAGCACGGCCTGATTCTGGTGGTGGACAACACCTTCTGCTCGCCCATGCTGCAGCGCCCGATCGAATACGGGGCTGATCTTGTGCTGCACTCGGCCACCAAGTACCTCAACGGTCACTCGGATATGGTGGGTGGCATCGTGGTCGCCGCGAACGACGAAATGGCCGAGCGCATGGGTTTCCTGCAGAACTCGGTAGGCGCCGTGGCGGGTCCTTTCGACTCGTTTCTGGCGATGCGTGGCCTGAAGACGCTGCATCTGCGCATGAAGGCGCACTGCGAGTCGGCGCTGGACATCGCGCGTTGGCTCGAGAAGCACCCGGCGATCGAGCGGGTGATCTATCCCGGCCTGAAGTCGCATCCGCAGCACGCGCTGGCGCGCCGGCAGATGGATGGCTTCGGCGGGATCATCTCGGCGGAAGTGAAGGGCGGGATTCGCGCGGCGCGCAAGATGCTCGAGCGCTGCGAGATTTTCGCCCTGGCCGAATCGCTGGGCGGCGTGGAAAGCCTTATCGAGCACCCGGGGATCATGACCCATGCGTCCATCCCGCCGGCGACGCGCAAGCGGCTGGGGATCAGCGATGGGTTGATCCGGCTGTCGGTGGGTGTGGAGGATGTGGAAGATCTGCGTTCCGAACTTACGCGCGCACTGCGGAGCTGATTTGCAGCGGCTGTACGGTGGAGGACCTCGACCGCGCGCAAAAGCGCTTGTCCGCATATCCCACCCGTGCGGATTTCGCGACTGGCACCCCGAACAAGGGTGCGTCAACGTGTTTCACGGCATCGTGGACCACGAGTCCTTTGATCGACCCAGGGTCTAGCGCATGCAGAACTTGCTCAGAGCGGTTTGGATTTACCGCCACTTTATCTTCTCATCTATCCGAAACGACCTGCGGATGCGCTTCGCGCGCAGTAAGTTGGGTGGTCTGTGGATGATCCTTCAGCCTCTCGCACAGGTAGCGATTTACGCAGTGGTGCTCTCGCGCATCATGGGTAGCCGGTTGCCAGGTGTCGACAATCGGTACGCCTACGTGATCTACCTGATCGCGGGAATGGTAGCGTGGTCGCTCTTTGTCGAAACGGTCACGCGCTGCCTCACTATCTTCGTGGACAACGGCAACCTGCTTAAAAAAATCGTTTTTCCGCGAATCAGCTTGCCGTTGATCGTCGCCGGGTCAGCTCTGGTGAGTAACCTGCTGCTGCTGATCGCTGCGGTGGGTGTGTTCCTCATTGCTGGGCATATGCCGACGATGAGCATGGCGTGGCTTCTTGTCTTGATTCCCGTAAACCTTGCCTTCTCCATCGGCCTCGGGTTGACCCTCGGAATCCTCAACGTCTTTGTCCGGGATATCGGTCAGGTCATGGTGGTCGTCCTGCAGTTGTGGTTCTGGATGACTCCTATCGTTTATATGCCGACGATCCTTCCAGAGCAATTTCAAAGCCTGATTCGGCTGAATCCTATGTACTACATTGCTTCCGGTTTTCAGGACGTTCTTCTCTACGGGAAGGCACCGCAGCTCGATCATTTGGGTTACATCGCTGTTGGCTCCGCGCTTCTTCTTGGCTTGTCCATGTTCCTCTTTCGTCGCGCCAACGCTGAAATGGTGGATGTGCTGTGAGCGCCGTTCTCAGAGTTCATCGTGTTGGTAAAGCCTTTCAGGAGTACGGAAGCGAGCTCCATCGTTTCGCACGTTGGTTCGGCCTGACGACACGCACGGCCCGGCAGCATTGGGTACTCCGGGAGGTGAGTTTTACCGTTGCTCCCGGTGAAGCTGTGGGCATCATTGGACAGAACGGTGCCGGAAAGAGCACGTTGCTTAAGATGATCACGGGCACGTTGCCGCCGACTGAAGGCGAAGTCACGGTCAACGGTCGTATCGCGGCGATCCTGGAGTTGGGGATGGGCTTCAATCCCGAGTTGACCGGGCGCCAGAATGTCTACCACTCAGCAGGGCTTATGGGCTTTGATCGCGCTCAGATCGCATCAGCAATGCCCGCCATCGAAGCATTTGCTGAGGTGGGCGATTATTTTGACCAAGCGGTACGAACCTACTCGAGTGGGATGCAGATGCGTGTGGCCTTCAGTGTGGCCACGGCATTTCGACCGGCGATCCTCATCGTCGATGAGGCCTTGTCTGTCGGCGACGCATACTTTCAGCATAAATGCTTCGAGCGTATACGTGAATTTCAGAGGGAAGGCACGACTCTGCTCATCGTCTCCCACGACAACTCCGCGGTGCAGGCGCTGTGCGACCGGGCGGTACTTATCGATCGCGGGCGTATGATTAAGGATGGTGCGCCATCGGAGGTTATTGACCTCTACAACGCATTGATCGCTGAGAAAGAGAATGCGACCGTCGAAGTGATCCGCATCGAGGGTAGCGACTCTGTCCAGACGGTCTCGGGTACGGGCGAAGCGGTTGTCAGTGAGATCGCCTTGCACGACGAAAACGGTGCGCCTGTTGAATTCATCAATGTTGGCTCCCGAGTCGATCTTCGTGTGAAAGTGCGGGTCTCACGCGATATCCCGCAGTTGGTATTCGGCTACATGATCAAAGACCGTTTCGGCCAGCAGTTGTTTGGTACGAATACATTTCACACCGACCAAGTTGTTCATGATGTACCCGCCGGGGCCGAACTTACCTTCAGCGCCGAGTTTGTCGCCGCACTTGGCTCAGGAAGTTATTCTGTATCAACGGCCCTGGTGAGTTCCGACACGCATCTCGTGGATAACTTCGAATGGCGTGATCTGGCCCTCGTATTCACTGTCAGCAACTTTGACAAACCCTATTTTGTCGGCAGCGCGTGGATGCCGCCGACCTTCAAGGTGACGATGTGACCTTTATATCCTACGCGCAGAATGCCGAAGACGTTGTTCTGCATCGTGCACTGGGTCATGTTGAACACGGCTTCTACATCGATGTCGGTGCTCAAGACCCCATTACCGACTCGGTAACCCGCGCTTTCTATGAGCGCGGCTGGCATGGAATCAACGTTGAGCCGGTGCCGCGCTGGTTAAAGCGACTGAATGAAGACCGTCCGCGCGATCTCAATATTCAAGCGATTGTTGCAGATCATGCTGGTATCGAAACAATTCGAGAGGTCGTAGGCACGGGCTTGTCGACCGTGGACGCGGGTATCGCACGCCAACATTCGACCGGCGGGCACGCCATCGAGGAGTTCGAGGTTCGGGCCACGACCCTCGACGACCTCTGTCGCGACCATAACGTCGAGACAATTCACTTTCTCAAGGTGGATGTGGAGGGGCACGAGGCGAAGGTTCTGGCGGGTATGGCGTTCGATGCCTATCGACCTTGGGTGCTTCTGATCGAGGCGACGGCGCCCAACTCCCAGGTTGAAACTCATGAATCTTGGGAGCCGGCACTGCTTGAACGGAACTATCTGTTCGTCTATGCAGACGGGCTGAACCGTTTCTATGTCGCTCAGGAGAAATTCGACGAACTTGGCGACTTTTTCCGCTATCCCCCGAATTTCTTCGACGACTACGAGCGCATGTCGGTTAACTGGCTGCGCCAGCACGCGGAGCGACTCGAGAGCGACCTCGCGCTCGTCACGGAGGAAAGGGATGATCTGCTTGCTCAGGGGCCGTTTCTGCCGAGTGACTTGCCTGATCACGACCTGCTGATAACTCTGCGTGAGCGCTATCGGCGCTTGCGCGCTGAGCGCATCCTTATGCGTCGTCAGATTAAAGATGCACAAGCAAAAGTCCTCGAACTGAATAACGAGCACAATGAACTGATAGAGCTGCGGCGTTCGGCGCAGCGTTACCGGCTGCAGCTTTTCTCGGCGCAAGAGTCGCTCGCCGAGGCGGAGCAGCGCGTCGACACGCAGCGCATCGAAATCGATAACTTGCGTCACTATGTCCGCGCCCTTGAGGTGCAGTCCAGTAATCTGGAAACAGCGCATGGTCAGGAGCGGGCCGAAGCCGCCCATCTTCGCGTGCAGCTCGATGCGATACTGCGTAGCACCTCGTGGCGTATCACCAAGCCCATCCGCCTGGGGCGTCGCCTTTGGTCGAACCCGTCTCCTGGCGATCGTCGCTCGGCGCTGCGCGGGCTGTCGGGTTTGTTCCTTAAAACGGCCGCGCGGATTCCGGGTGCCCGGCGAGTTGGAGGCGCTCTTCTGCGCCGCATGCCGCGTTTCCGCGCACGTCTGCTTCATCTCCACGGTTTATCTCCACCCGGCGATCCGATCGCGGTCGATCCGGCTGCCGATGGCCTTTCTCCGATTGCAAGGATGTATGCCGTTGCGCTCAAGAGCGCCGACGAACGGCGTGCCGTGCCGCCCGGGGACGATCAATGAGAATTCTGATTGACCTGCAGGCTTGCCAGAACGAGAACCGCTTTCGAGGAATCGGGCGTTACAGTATTGCCTTAGCGAAGGCGCTCTGTGGACGAAACGACGGCAACGAGTATTGGATTGCGCTCAATGCGAGTATGCCTGAGACGGGTGATGCGTTGCGCGGCGAATTTTCTTCGCTGGTTCCGGCGCATCGTATCGTCTCGTGGGACATGCCCACGCCGACTCGGGCGAGCAACCCCGCCAATCGCTGGCGGGAGCAAACCGGTGAGTGGCTGCGCGAGTCCGTGTTGGCCTACGTCAATGCGGACATACTCGTCTTAAGCAGCGTATTCGATGGGTTGCACGACGATAGCGTGACTTCAGTCAAGCTGGTCGACAACGGGGTCACGCAGACGATCGCCATCGTCTACGACCTGATTCCCCTGATATATTCGACTAAATACCTTAGCGATCCACTAGCTAAGGCTTGGTACTACCGCAAGCTGGCGGTGCTTAACGCCGCGGACGGATGGCTATGCATTTCCGAGCATGCGCGGCAGGAAGCAGTTGATGTCGCGGGTATCGATTCTTCGCGAGCATTCAATATCGTTGCCGCGTCGGACAGTATATTTGGACCGCGCAACTTCTCGAATGAAGAGCGAGCCCAGCGCTTGCTGCCCCTTGGTATCACCCGGCCGTACGTGATGTACACCGGCGGTCTGGATGAGCGCAAGAATATTCGTTCATTGCTGGTTGCCTACGCCCAGCTGCCGCACGACTTACGGATGTCACACCAGCTGGTTCTCGTCGGCAAAGCGAGCCCAGGCGAGCTCGATACTCTCGCAGGCATCGCGCGTCGGTCGGGTTTGCAGGACGACGAGTTGATCATGACCGGCTACGTCGACGACGAGTCGCTCGCTGCACTCTATAACCTGTGCAAGGTCTTCGCGTTTCCCTCTCTCCACGAAGGCTTTGGCCTCCCAGCGCTCGAAGCCATGGCGTGCGGGCGCGCTGTGATTGGCAGCAATGCGTCGAGTATTCCCGAGGTCATCGGCCGACCCGATGCGCTTTTCGATCCGAGGTCAATCGAAGACTGCAATCTGATGCTCTTGCGTGTGCTCACTGACGAGGTGTTCCGCGCGGATCTCGAGGCATGGGGTGTCGATCGCGCTGCCACTTTTTCCTGGGATGCATGTGCGGCGCGTGCGGTGGAAGCCATGGAGGGCATTCGTTCGCGTCAGCCCTCCGGGGCGCTGGTCAAGGAACAGCAGCGAGCAGGCCACGTATCACCGCGTCCGCGCATGGCAATGGTGACACCGCTGCCGCCCGCACGAAGCGGTATTGCGGACTACGCGGAGCAACTCATCCCGCAGCTTTGCCGCCATTACGACATCGATGTCATTCTGGAGCAGGATGACGTGGTATCCCCGTGGGTGCAAGCCAACTGCGGTGTGCGCAATGTCAGCTGGTTCGTGAAGAACGTCGCTACTTATGACCGTATCGTGTACCAGGTGGGGAATTCGACATTTCACACTTATATGTTCGATCTCATCGCGCGGTATCCAGGTGTCGTGGTGCTCCACGACTTCTTTCTCAGCAGTATCGCTGCCTACCTCGAGATTTCTGGCGAACGTCCCGGATGGTGGGCGCGGTGGCTGTATGAATCGCACGGGTATCCGGGGTTGGTTGCGCGCAGGGAGGCAGCGGATCCGCAGGAGGCGATGGATTCATTTCCTTGCAATCTGCCGGTTCTCCAGGCCGCGCAGGGTTTGATCGTTCACTCGCGCACGGCTATCGAGCTTGCCGCTGCATGGTACGGATCCGATGCGCCGGGATTCTGGCATCACATTCCGTTACTGAGAGAATCTCCGGCGCCGGATGCGCGTCTTCGAGCCCGGGAAGAGCTGGGTTTACTCGATGACGAGTTCATGGTTTGCTCATTTGGTATCCTTGCCTACACGAAGCTTAATGAGAAGCTGATAGAGGCATGGCTCACGTCCCGTTTGGCCCAAGACAGTCGATGCCGGCTTGTTTTCGTGGGTGAATCCCCGAATATTGCATATACCGCGCTTTTGAATCGACTCATTGATCGCGGGGCAGCGCGAATCAAGATTACGGGCCATGTCTCGGCTGCGGAGTATGCGACCTATCTCGCGGCTGCGGATGTCGGCGTACAGCTGCGCTCACACTCGCGCGGAGAGACGTCTGCGGCGGTTCTCGACTGCATGGTTAACGGTATTGCGACGATCGTTAACGCGCACGGCAGCATGGCCGAGTTTTCAAACGAAGAGGTATTTGTCCTCGACGACAAATTCAGTACCGAGGCGTTGTCAAACGCGTTGGAGTTGCTGTTCGAGTCGCCGGATCTGCGCGCACGGCTCGGTCGGCAGGCGCGCGAGAATCTCCTGAATGGCCATGCGCCTGACGTGGTCGCTTCGCGCTATGCCGACGCGATTGAGGACTTCTACGGTCCAACGACAGCAGCTGGTCGGTCACACGCGCTGATCGATACCTTGGTCGGTCTTGACCATATCGGCGGAAACCGGGAAGCCGATCTGGATGCGGTGGCACGCGCTTTGGCGCGGAACCAACCGCCTGCAGTACGCCAGCGCGTTCTTCTCGTCGACGTGTCGGTCACCGCCAATGAGGATCTGCGCACCGGTATCGAGCGAGTAGTTCGAAGCGTCACGCTCGAGCTTTTGCGTGGCGCTGCGGGTTCTTGGCGCGTTGAACCGGTTCGTGCGACGGAGCACGGCTATGTTTATGCTCACCGATACACTTGCGAGTTGCTCGGACTAGCGTCGAGCGGCCTTTCTGACATGCCAATTGATGTGGCAGCAGGCGACCTTTTCCTTGGCCTCGATCTCGCCCAGATGGACCTTCCAAAGCGACTCTCTGACGTCAAGAGGTTACGTCTTGCCGGGGTTGCGTGCCATTTTGTCGTCTACGACATGCTGCCGATTCAATTTCCGCAATTCTTCCCTGAATGGCTCGCGCCCGTCTTCCGGCAGTGGTTTCTTTCGGCTTGCGCCGTTGCCGATGGCCTGTGGTGCATCTCTGAATCTGTGGCCGACGATGTCATGGACACGTTGGCCGAGTTACGACCGTCCCGTGTTCAGCCCTTGGCAGTCGGCTCTTTTCCACTTGGCTCCGATCTGGCGTCTGGGGCGCCTTCGACGGGAATTTCAGATGCCGATACGGAGCGGCTGAACAGCCTTGACGCAGCGCCTGTGTTCCTGATGGTAGGTACCGTCGAGCCTCGTAAGGGGCATTCGCAGGTGGTCGACGCTTTTGAGTTGTTGCACGAACGGGGTGGGAACGCTCAGTTGGTGATCGTGGGTAAGCACGGCTGGATGGTTGAGGCGCTTGCTGAACGGGTTGAAACTCTGTGCCGCCGTGGAAAAGCCAGGATTCATTGGTTCAGTGCGGCGTCGGACGAACTACTTGCCGCCCTTTATGAGCGTGCGGACGCCCTCATTGCGGCGTCTTACGGCGAGGGCTACGGTTTGCCCCTCATTGAGGCTGCTGGCCACGGAATTCCTATTATCGCGCGCGATATCCCCGTTTTTCGCGAAGTAGGAGGCGAGCATGCGACGTACTTCGCTTCGAAGGACGGGCGAGGTCTGGCTCGCGATATTGAAGATTGGCTCCGACTGAATGCCGCAGGTCAGGTCCCAGAAAGTAGAGGGATCGCAGGCCGCACCTGGGCAAATAGTGCGCTACAGCTGATCAAGAACGTCACGGGAGGCCAGTCGACCCGCGTCTGGAGCGATCGTGGCGTGCGGCAACCTTGACCGGCCCATCCCGGGCTTGAGTCACCCGGGCCCCTCATGGAAAATGGGCGGCCCAGCTAAATCAATCATTTGCAGCGACGGACACTGATGAAAACAGCATTGATCACCGGAATTTCGGGCCAGGACGGCGCCTATCTCGCGGAGCTCCTCCTTGAGAAGGGCTACCGCGTCTTTGGCACCTATCGGCGCACGAGCTCGGTCAACTTCTGGCGTATCGAGGAGCTGGGCATCCAGAACCACCCGAACCTCGAACTGGTCGAGTTCGACCTGACCGATGGCGGCTCGGCAATTCGCCTGCTGCAGACCACCGGCGCCACCGAGGTGTACAACCTGGCCGCCCAGAGCTTCGTGGGCGTGTCGTTTGACCAGCCGGCCACGACGGCCGCGATCACCGGCGTCGGCGCGCTGCACCTGCTGGAAGCCATCCGCATCGTCAATCCGAAGATCCGCTTCTATCAGGCGTCCACCTCGGAGATGTTCGGTAAGGTCCAGGCGGTTCCGCAGAAGGAAGACACGCCGTTCTACCCGCGTAGCCCGTACGGTGTGGCCAAGCTCTATGCTCACTGGATGACGGTGAATTACCGCGAGTCGTACGGCATTTTCGGTTCCAGCGGCATTCTCTTCAATCACGAGTCGCCGCTCCGCGGTCGTGAGTTCGTCACCCGCAAGATCACCGACTCGGTCGCCAAGATCAAACTCGGCAAGCTGGACGTTCTCGAGCTGGGCAACCTCGATGCCAAGCGTGACTGGGGCTTCGCCAAGGAATACGTCGAAGGTATGTGGCGCATGCTGCAGGCCGACGAGCCGGACACCTTCGTGCTCGCCACCAATCGCACCGAGACGGTGCGCGACTTCGTGACGCTCGCGTTTGCGGCAGTCGATATCGATATCGAGTGGAAGGGCAGCGAAGAGAACGAGACGGGCACCTGCCGTAAGACCGGCAAGCTCCTGGTCAAGATCAATCCGAAGTTCTACCGCCCGGCAGAAGTCGAGCTTCTGATCGGCGATCCGGCCAAGGCATTCGAAAAGCTCGGCTGGAAGCCGGAGACCAATCTCGAGCAGCTCTGCAAGATGATGGTGGAAGCCGATCTGCGCCGGAACGAACGTGACGCTTCGTTCTGAGGGGAAGCCCGGCCGGGTACTCGTCACCGGCCATAAGGGCTTCACCGGTCGCTACGTGGTCGCCGCGCTTCGCGCGGCTGGCCACGACGTCCTCGGTCTGGGCGAGCAGCCGGACGATCTGGATTCACCGTCGATCAACCTGCTCGACCGCGCAGGCGTAGCGCGCGCCATCGATGCGGGCCGCCCCGATGCCGTGATCCATCTCGCTGCCATCGCCTTTGTCGCACATGGCGATGCGGAAGAAATGTACCGGACCAATGTCGTCGGTACCCGAAACCTGCTGGAGGCTCTGGCGGCGCTGCCGACGGCGCCCCGTGCCGTGTTGCTTGCCAGTAGCGCCAATGTCTACGGCAACAGCGAGATCGAACTGCTCGTTGAGTCGGTCGAGCCGTCGCCGGCCAACGACTACGCCGTCAGCAAGCTCGCCATGGAATACATGGCCAGGCTGTGGTCGGAGCGGTTGCCTGTCATTCTTGCTCGTCCTTTCAATTACACGGGCGTAGGCCAAGCGGAGAACTTCCTGCTGCCCAAGATCGTTTCGCATTTTCAGCGCGGCGAGCGTGTGATCGAACTGGGCAACATCGATGTCGCGCGCGACTTTCAGGACGTCCGCTTCGTGGCCGAGGCCTATGTGCGCCTTCTCTCCGCCGATGCAGCGGGTCAGACGGTCAATCTGTGTTCGGGTACGTCCGTCTCGCTGATGCAGGTGATCGGCATGATGCAGGAGATCGCGGGTTACGAGATTGAAGTCAGGGTCAATCCTGCCTTTGTTCGTGGCAACGAGGTGGCACGCCTGACCGGTGACAATCGTCGGCTGCGCTCGTTGATCGGCTCGCTCGACATCATTCCGTTGCGTACGACGCTCGAGTGGATGTTCACCCATCCTTTGCCGGCGCGCTGAGCGCGCCTCCAGGAATCGTCATGAAGTGTTTCAAGGCTTACGACATCCGTGGCCGCGTGCCGGATGAACTGAATGCGGACATCGCCTACCGTATCGGACGGGCGTTCGCGCGGACGGTAGGTGAGGGTGAGGTGGTCGTCGGATACGACATCCGTATGGATAGCCCGACGTTTGCCGCCGAAGTCGCCCGAGGCCTCGCCGACGAAGGGCGCGACGTGATCGACATCGGCCTGTGCGGTACAGAAGAGGTTTATTTCCAGACGGCACATCGCGGTGTGGCTGGCGGCATCATGGTCACCGCGAGCCACAATCCGATCGACTACAACGGCATGAAGCTCGTTCGTGAAGGCGCGCGCCCGATCAGTGGTGACACCGGCCTTCGCGATATCGAGCGTATGGTCGAAGATAACGCCTTTGGCGATGCAGGCGCGACGCGTGGCACGGTGCGTTCGGATCACGACAAGTCGGCGTATATCTCGCACTTGCTCGAATATATCGATGTTGCTGCGTTGCGTCCGCTCAAGATCGTCGTAAACGCTGGCAACGGTGGGGCGGGCGCCATCATCGACCTGCTCGAGCCGTTTCTTCCGTTTACATTTGTCCGCGTGAATCACGAGCCGGATGGTACGTTTCCCAACGGTATTCCCAATCCGCTGTTGCCGGAGAATCGTGATGCCACGGCTAAAGCCGTCATCGAATCCGGTGCCGATCTGGGCATCGCCTGGGACGGCGACTTCGATCGCTGCTTCCTGTTTGACGCCCAGGGCGGATTTATCGAGGGTTACTACATCGTGGGCCTGCTCGCGGCACAGCTGCTCGAAAAGCATCCGGGCTCGAAGATCATTCACGACCCCCGCCTGACCTGGAACACCGTCGACATGGTCGCGGCCGCCGGTGGTGTCGCGGTAGAGAGCAAGACGGGACACGCATTCATCAAAGAGCGCATGCGCGCCGAGGACGCCGTGTATGGCGGCGAGATGAGTGCACATCATTATTTTCGCGACTTCGCCTATTGCGACTCGGGGATGATTCCGTGGTTGCTGGTCGCAGAGCGCATCGGCAAGACCTCGACTTCGCTCACCGACATGCTGGCCCAGCGGATGGCGGCCTATCCGTGCAGCGGCGAAATCAACTTCCGTGTCGACGATGCCTCAGCCACGGTTGCTCGCATCGTTGAGCACTTCAAGCCTTTAGCCGAGAGTGTCGAAAATATCGATGGGGTCAGCATGTCGTTTGGTACGTGGCGTTTCAACCTGCGCTCGTCGAATACCGAGCCTCTGCTGCGTCTTAATGTCGAGGCGCGTGGTGATTCGGCGTTGATGGAAGCAAAGACTGCAGAGCTGCGCGGTTTGATCGGCGGAACGCCGGCATAAAAAACGGGCCGCGAGGCCCGTTTTTGTTCAAGCCATGCTTCGCTCAGGCGCGTCCGTAAACGTCTTCGAAGCGGACAATATCGTCCTCCCCCAGATAGCTCCCGGACTGTACTTCGATAAGCTCAAGCGGCACCTTGCCGACGTTGCGCAGACGGTGCGTTACGCCCAGCGGGATGTAGGTGCTCTGGTTCTCGGTGAGCAGGAAGACCTTTTCGCCGCACGTGACCTCTGCCGTGCCTGAAACGACGATCCAGTGCTCGGCACGGTGGTGATGCATCTGAAGGCTGAGGACCGAGCCCGGCTTAACGACGATACGCTTGACCTGAAATCGCTCGCCCATGTCGATGGAGTCGTAGCTGCCCCAGGGGCGATAGACCTGGCGATGGGCAAGATGCTCGCCGCGGCCGGCGCTGCTGAGATTGTCGACGATCTTCTTGACGTGCTGGACCTTGTCCCGGGCGGCGACGAGGGTCGCATCGGGCGTGGCGACGATGACGACGTCGTCGAGGCCGATGGTCGCCACCATGTGACGGTCGTGGGTGCGAACGAGCGTGTTCCGCGTGTCGAGGGTGATGACATCACCGTCGGTCGCGTTGCCATCGCCATCCTTGTCCGCAGCCTCCCAAAGGGCGGACCAGGAGCCGATGTCGCTCCAGCGGCAGCTCACCGGTACCACGGCGGCACGATCGGTCTTCTCCATCACGGCGTAGTCGATCGAGTCGTCCGGTACGTCGACCATGGCGGCCTTGTCGAAGCGGACGAAATCGAGGTCCGGCTGTGCCGACGCGAAGACCTTGACGGTGGCGTCATAGATGGCCGGCGAGTGCTTCTGCAACTCTTCAAGGTACCGGGAGGCCTTGAACAGGAACATGCCTGAGTTCCAGTCGAAGTCGCCGCTCGCGACGTACGTTGCGGCAGTCTCCGCATTGGGCTTCTCGACGAACTGGGCGACCTTGAAGCCGTTATCGGAGACCGCTTCCGCGCGCTTGATGTAGCCAAAACCGGTTTCGGGTGCCTCGGGGCGGATGCCAAAGGTCACCAGCCAGTCCTGAGTGGCGAGGGGGGCGGCACGCTTCACAGCGTCGACAAAGCTGGTCTGGTCGCCGATCAGGTGATCCGCGGGCAGGACAAGCAGGATGGCGTCGGAATCCTTCTGAACGGCGTGCATTGCAGACAGTGCGATGGCCGGCGCCGTGTTGCGGGCGGCTGGCTCGAGCAGAATGGACGAGCCCGAGATACCCAGCTCCTGAAGCTGCTCGGCGACGGTGAAGCGGTGGTCTTCGCTGCAGACAACGATCGGCGCGCCGGTATCGCCCAGCTTGCGCGTCCGTTCGACGGTCTGCTGGAACAGCGTCGTGTCACCGACCAGGGCGAGGAACTGCTTGGGGCGGTTCTTCCGGGACAGGGGCCACAGGCGGGTTCCGCTACCGCCGCTGAGGATGACTGGGACAATCATGGGTTCCGCTCCAGGGGTACGTTAACCGGACGATTATAGCGGGGTGGATGCCCATCAGCCGAGACATCGAAATCCCCGTTCAGTCATCTCCAAAGGGCCGCCTAGCAACGAGTCCAGAGAGGGCGTCCGCCGGGCTTCCCGTAGTATCATGCGAAGTCAGCAGCGTTGTTTCCGGGATCACGTATACCTACGGCACCACCGCCTACTCGCCCACCGTGCAGGTGCGCCGGAGCGGCTGCCGGTGTGCCGTCGAGACTTCGCATACAATCAATAAATTGACTGGTCGGCGAGTCATGCCGTGGGCGTTGCTCGGCCGGTCCCTGTGGATCCAGAGGATAGGAAATGTCTGTAAATCAACAACGTGTACTGGTGACCGGCGGAGCTGGCTTCCTTGGGTCCCACCTTTGCGACCGTCTCATCGCAGCCGGTCACGATGTCCTCTGCGTGGACAACTTCTACACCGGCAGCAAGGCCAACGTGGACGGGCTCCTGGCCCATCCGCGCTTCGAGCTCATGCGCCACGACGTTACCTTCCCTCTCTATGTTGAAGTCGACCGTATTTTCAACTTGGCATGCCCGGCCTCACCGGTGCACTACCAGCACGACCCGGTCCAGACCACCAAAACCAGCGTGCATGGCGCCATCAACATGCTCGGCCTGGCCAAGCGCGTCGGTGCCCGTATCCTTCAGGCCAGCACCAGCGAAGTCTACGGCGATCCCGAGATCCACCCGCAGGTCGAGGGTTACTGGGGCCGGGTCAATCCGATCGGTATTCGTAGCTGCTATGACGAAGGCAAGCGGTGCGCCGAGACCCTGTTCTTCGACTACTGGCGTCAGCACCAGCTCGAGGTGAAGGTCATGCGTATCTTCAATACGTATGGTCCGCGCATGCACCCGAACGACGGGCGCGTGGTCAGTAACTTCATCGTGCAGGCCCTCAAGGGTGAGGCCATTACGATCTACGGCGATGGCACCCAGACGCGCAGCTTCTGCTATGTCGACGATCTCATCGAAGGCATGCTCCGCCTGATGGACTCGCCGGCGGACTTCACCGGCCCGGTCAACATTGGCAACCCGGGCGAGTTCACCATGCTCGAGCTCGCAGAGACCGTCGTGCGCCTCGTTGGTGGCACCTCCAAGATCGAATATCGTCCGTTGCCCTCGGATGATCCGAAGCAGCGTCAGCCGGACATCAGCCTGGCCAAGGCCACGTTCGACTGGCAGCCGAAGGTCAATCTCGAAGATGGCCTGAAGGAAACGATCGCTTACTTCCGACACCGTTTGCAGGCATGACGATGGTAGCGGCGCAGAAGGTTGTGGTAATGCCGGTCTATGAGGACGTTGAAGCGTCTACCCGGCTTTTCCAGGAACTGGCACGGACACAGGGTGTTGGTACTTACGTAGTCGCTGTCGATGACGGCTCCGTCCGGCAGCCGCTCGACGTGGCGGCCATCGCCGCCGCGGGCCTCGATGGTGTCGTGGTCAAGCTGCGTCGCAATGTGGGTCACCAGCGCGCGATCGCCATCGGCCTCAGCTACGTCGCCGAGCACTTCGGCGACGACGTTGTCGTCATCGTTATGGACTCCGACGGCGAAGATACGCCGGAGAGCATTACGCAGCTGGTGGCGGGACTTTCGTCGCCCGAGGTCGACGTCGTCGTGGGTGCGCGCAAGAGCCGTGTCGAGTCGCTCAAGTTCAAGACCTTCTATATCGTCTACAAGACGCTGTTCTCGCTGCTCAGTGGCCGAAAGATCAGTTTTGGCAACTTCATGGCGGCAAAAATGCCGGCGGTGCGCCGTCTGGCTTCGATGCAGGAGCTCTGGACCCACGTGGCTGCATGCGTCCTGGGCTCCAAACTGCGCGTTCAGGGCTGTTCACTGGACCGTGGTCCGCGCTATGCCGGCAAGAGCAAGATGAACTTCGTCGGCCTTGCGCTGCACGGGTTTCGTGCACTGATGGTCTTTGCGGAAGATGTGCTGGTTCGCGTGGGGATTGCCTGCACGCTGGTCGCCGGTCTCGCGGTACTGGGCGGTGCGACGGCAATGGTGCTTAAGGCCGCCGGCTTTGCGACCCCTGGTTGGTTTTCGTTGGCCTTTGGCATCCTGCTGCTGGTTTTCCTACAGACCGCGGCACTGACACTGATCATCCTCATGCTCTCGGGCATGGTGCGTAGCGGTGGTGTCCTGGGTATCGGCAGCTATCGTGAGTTCGTGGCTGAGGTGTTGCATGCCCGCGAGCGCTAAGCCGGCGCTCGGTGGGCAGGTCGTCCGCTACATCATCAATGGATTGGTCGCTACGGCCGTCCATTTTGCCGTGCTGCGCTTCTGCATGGAGGTGCTGCATGTGCCTCTGGCAGGCGAGGCAAACGCCATCGCCGCGTGCTTCGGTATCACCGTCTCGTTTCTCGGTAGCCGGTATTTCGTCTTCAGAGGGCAGGAGGGCAGCGTCGTTAAGCAGGGATCCCTGTTTCTCGGCGTTTATGCCGTCATCGCTTTGCTGCACGCCACGGTCATGTACGTGTGGACTGACCGTATGGGATACGACTATCGCATCGGCTTCGTGCTGGCCACCGGCATGCAAATGGCCTTCAGTTTCGTCGCGAACAAACTCCTGGTATTCAAATGAACAAGTATCTGCGTGCGCTGATTGCGTCGGTCGTTTTCGTCGTCGTCCTGCTGCTGACGTACTACATTCACATGCGATACTTCCGCGTCAACGTGGTCTTCTACGCAGCGATCCTCGACGCCTTCATCGCTCTGCTCATTGTCATGGCTGGACTGGCTGTCGTCGGATGGTTCCGGGCCTTTACGCGGCTCGAGTTGATCCAGCTCGGCCTGATTTGGCTTCTAGGCGGGTATGCCTTCGCCATCTCGGTGCCCACAGTTATTGATCGGTCGCTTTCGTTCTACATCCTGGAAAAACTGCAGCAGCGTGGTGGTGGCATCCGGCAGGACGCGTTCCACGATGTGTTCACGGAGGAGTACGTCCGTGAGGATCATCTGGTTGCCGTTCGTCTGACAGAGCAGCTTCAGTCTGGCACGATCAGAATCGATGACGGATGCGTAAAGCTGACGCCATGGGGCGAGAAGCTGGCCACGTTCAGCAGCTTTTATCGGAAGAATCTCTTACCGACACATCGGTTGTTGATGGGCGAATACACCGATGCGCTGACGGATCCGTTTCGCAATAGCGTCATGGCTACGGATTACCGTTGCCACTGATGGATAATCGATCTCTAATACGCGCCATATTGGATGCTGGCCCTGCAAGCGGCCGCGCTGGTCAGATCGCGCGCTGGATCCTGCCGTTGGCAGTGCTGGCGTTCGGGTTTTGGTTGATCCCGCTTACGCACACCTGTCAACTTGCCTGCGTGCCGGGCGATAACGGTGACGCGCGGTTCAATAACATCATTCTCGAGCATTTCTATCGCTGGGTTATAGGGCAGGATCGCAGTCTGCTGAGCCCGAGTTTTTTCTATCCCATGCCAGGCGCGTTGACGTTCTCTGACAATCACTGGGGCACTGCGTGGATCTATTCGATTTTTCGTGCGTTTGGTTGGGACCGTTATCAAGCGTTCGACTTGTGGTACCTCTCTGCTTACCTCGTTAACTATCTGGCTAGCTATGGAGTAATGCGCAAATTGCATTTTTCCCCGCTCGCCAGCGCGGTGGGGGCATTTGCATTTACTTTCCCCATGCCGGTAATCGCAAAGCATGGTCATGCGCAGCTTTTGTATCGTTTTCTGATACCCGTTGGGGTGCTTTGCTGGCAGCGCTTTAGTGAGACTTCGCGGTGGCGTTGGATTGGTTGGCTCGCATTGGTTGTGGTCGGTCAGTTCTATATTTCAATCTATCTTGGCTACTTCATGCTGCTATTACTCGCGGCGTGGGCGATTGTTCAGTGGCGTCTAGAGGGTTGGGGCCCGAGTGGCTGGTTCCGCCAATGGGGCTCTTGGCGGGAGCCCTCTGACAGACAAGATCTTATCGTTGCGATGTGCATATTGTTTTTGGCATGCATTGCTTTTGTGGTGTTGATGCACCCCTACCTGCACTATGCAAAGACCTACGGTTTTAGTCGGGGCGCGGCAGAGATCGCCACGATGCTTCCAAGACCGCAGAGTTATTTGCTTGCTGATGAGTCCCGTATCTGGGGAGGATTGACCGCTAATTACTTCACTGTGCCCATGCGTGGTGAGCACCAGATGTTTTTCGGTCTCGGGATCATAGGACTCGCACTGGTCGGTGTATTCCGTTCGGCGCGGCGGCAGCGTTGGCTAGCTTTGGTGTCGGTTGTGCTGCTGGTGGTGCTCACGTTGAGCGTGCAGGGCTACTCGCTGTACCTGCTTCTGGCAAAGCTGCCTGGCGTAAACTCAATTCGCGCCGTCTCGCGGATCAGTTTGGTATTCACGTTTCCGATCGCGCTTCTCGTCGCAATGGGCGTGGACGCCGTCCGTGGAGCAACGCCGATGTGGCGTGTGCTGGTTGTATTTCTGGGCGTGGCCATGGTGACCGAATCTGTCGCCACGCATACAGTGCATTTCGATAGCTCACAGGCGCGCGAACAGACAAAGCAGATGGTCACGCAGTTACCCTCGCCTCTGCCGGAAAAAGCGATCCTCTTTAATCCTAGTCAAGCGGACGAGCCATTCTTCGTCACTGAGTTGGATGGCATGGTTCTGGGCCAGGAGTTGAACCGGCCGACGCTGAACGGTTATTCCGGAAATTTGGCTCCTGGCTACGAGCCGCATAGCCAGAACTATCCGTGCGTGCAGGCCGCAGCCCGAATCGAGGCGGCGAAACTTTTTTATGCACAGCATCTGAAGCGTCGATTGCCGTTGGGCGCCGCGGGTCCGATTATCATCGTAGGCAATGCTTCATGCGCGGAGACCGAAGCTTGGCGAAAGATGCCGCTCACCGATGCGGGCAAGGTGTCCCTGCGGATCGAATCCGTACAGAGGCGAGGGGACCACTATGAGGTTCAGGTTGACGTGCGCAACGACTCCGCTTACGCCTTGAACACATCCACGAGCAGGGCGCAGCCTCTCTTTCTGTCGTGGCAAAAAGTGTCAGAGGGTCGTACGGTCGATTCGAAGGCTTGGGTAGCTCGAATTGAGGTTGGGGGGCACGGTTCGCTCCTGCCGGGCGAGCAGCGCAGTGTCTCGTTCTCGGTCCCCGTGGCGGCTGGGGACGGCCGTGCGTTGGCGGTGAATGCCGTCCTGGAAGGTCGGGCGTGGCTGAGCGACTACGGCTTGAAGCCGGCTTTCGGCAGTTTGTCGACAGAAAAGTAAGTGACGCGGAATGCGTTGCACGAAGTAGTTCTAGAGGGGGCTCGTGTCAAATTCGTCTTCCATTGCGCAGGAACCAAGTCGCCGGGGCGTAGCGCTCGTGGCTGTGGCTGCGCTTCTTTTCGCCGCCCTGCTATGCGGTGTCCTCGCGTTGCGGCCGTTCCGGAACTCACCCGACATCAGATCGGACGGCGTGGGTTACCATATATGGGCACACGCCATTGCCCACGGCAACCTGACATTTTGCAACTACGGGTCGCTGCTGAAGCCCGTAGGAGCGCTCTCCGGCGAAAGCCTGGATGGGCTGCGTTGCAAGAATAAATATCCGCCTGGCGTAGCATTATTGCAGCTCGCATTCTCGTGGCCGGTGCTTGCAAAACATCCGACCGCGACAGGCTTCTCCGTCGGCGAGAATCGCGTCGTCCTATGGGGTGGGGCGGTCTTGCTTTTCGTGGTGACGGCACTTATGAGCAGAGTGCTGGCCCGTCGAGGTCATACGCCATTCATTGCCCTCTTTTCGGTGGGCGCTTTCGTGTTTGGTACAGGTCTGTTTCACTACTCGACCTATGACGCCTCGTTTAGTCACATTTATAGCGCTTTCGGTGCGGCGCTGGCTTTGTGGCTTGTGTACGGAAAAGCGCGTCTGTCCATCGGACGGCTGGTCGCTTTTTCGCTCGTGGTCGCGTGGTTATATGCGGTGCGTCAGACCAACGCCGCGGTGGGTTTAGCGGTGGTCTATCTCTTTTTCCGTCAGGCCGCGGTCGAAGATGGTCGTCGAGTGGCCTTTTCCTGGCTCGCTGGCACAGCCTTCTCGGCGTCGCTCTTACTGGCATACGGCCACTATTCCAGCGGAAGAGCATCGCTATCAAGTTACGGCGCCGAAGGGTTTCCCTCATTCGGTGGGCATGCCATTGATGTGCTCGTGTCTTACGAACGCGGCCTCTTCAGCTATTACCCATTGTTCTTCGTCACCGTGGTGCTCGCGCTATGGAGATGGCGGAAGCCGACGAGCCAGGCGTTCCTTGCGTTGGTCGGCGCATTTACGCTCCTATATGGATCCTGGCACGCCTGGCAGCTAGGCGCAGGCTTCGGCCACCGAGGGTTTGTCGAACTCGCACCCTTTGGCATTCTGGCGCTCGCCGAGGCGCTGTCCGCCATGTCGACAACAGCTCGGCGCGTCAGCGTCATCCTAGTCGGCGTCTGCTGCATGGTGACCCTTATGGCCATGAGCGCCTACTGGCGACGTGATCTGCCTTTTAGCGGTGCCGTAGGTGCGCAGTACTGGCAGAGTATTTCGCCGTTCCCGGTTTCAGCATCTGAAAAATTGAAGTATTCCGAGGACGATGTCCGGCACATTCGCCTCGCGTTTGAAGGGCCCATTCAGAAGGATGGAGCGGAATGGAAGGTCCGTATCATGGTGACCAACGGAAATCCTCTGACTCGGATGCATGGTGCTGCCGAAGGCTATCCACCCCTCCGCCTTTCATGGCGGGTAGTCAGCCAGGAAAAGGATATTCACAAGGGCTGGGTCGATCGCCTCGACCTTCCCGCTCTGGCGCCGGGAGAATCGCGAGCGGTCACGATTTCAGTCGCTGCGCCGATTCAGGCAGATAGCGGGCAGCAATTGCAGCTTGCTATCGTCCAGGAGGGCATGTTCTGGTCCCACGACATCGGCGTAGCGCCTGTATCGCTTACATGGACCCGTGATGAAACTGCGTCACTCAATATGGTGGAATGAACATGAGCATGAAAATCGCTGTGGTAGGCACCGGATACGTTGGTCTCTCGAACGGAGTCCTCCTTTCCAAGGCAAATGAGGTCGTCGCCTTAGACATCGTTGAGAGCAAGATTAGCTTGCTCAATCAGGGGCGTTCGCCGATCGTTGATGCTGAACTCGAAGCCGCGCTGGCTGGGGGCGGTCTAAATTTTCGTGCCACCCTCGATCCGAAAGAAGCATACGAAGGAGCCTCGTTCGTCATCATCGCGACGCCCACCGACTACGACCCCGATACGAACTATTTCAATACTGGATCAATTGAAACAGTGATCGGCCAAGTATTGCATATCAACCCACAAGCGACGATGGTTATCAAGTCCACCATCCCGGTGGGATACACCAGCAAACTTCGCGAGCAGTTTGGCGTAGACAACATCATCTTCTCGCCTGAATTCCTTAGGGAAGGAAAGGCGCTTTATGACAATCTACATCCGTCGCGCATTATCGTCGGCGATCACTCGCCCGCCGCGAAGACATTTGCTGCTCTGTTGCAGCAGGGAGCGGAAAAGGCAGATGTGCCTGTGCTCTTTACGGACTCAACCGAGGCTGAGGCAATCAAGCTGTTTGCGAACACGTATCTGGCGATGCGCGTTTCATACTTCAATGAGCTAGATACGTATGCGGTAACCCACGGCCTCGACAGTCGGCACATCATCGAAGGGATCTGCCTGGATCCGCGTATCGGGGGAGGCTACAATAATCCCTCATTTGGTTATGGCGGCTATTGCTTGCCTAAAGATACGAAGCAGCTTCTCGCAAATTACCAGAGCGTGCCGCAGACGTTGATTAAGGCGATCGTCGAGTCGAATACGACTCGTAAAGACTTCATTGCAGGCGACATTCTTAGTCGAAAGCCGAAAGTGGTGGGTATCTACCGCCTGATCATGAAAAGTGGATCGGACAACTTCCGCTCGTCCAGCATCCAGGGAATCATGAAGCGGATCAAGGCGAAGGGCGTGGAAGTAATCGTGTACGAGCCTGTGCTCGATTCCGCCGAATTCTTCCATTCAAGAGTTGTCAATGACTTGAGCCTGTTCAAGCAGGAGGCCGATGTGATTATTAGCAATCGCATGGCTGACGCCCTCAGTGACGTGAGCGACAAAGTCTATACCCGAGATCTGTTTGGCGATAACTGAAGACGGTCTGGAACGGCTGAGAGACGGCGGGCGGGTATCGGAATGTCCCGGTGTTCCGCTCGCTTCCGATGGGGATGGATGTCGACGGCATGGCTAGGCGACTTGAAAAAGTCTTGGTCCCGATTTTTTTCGGGCTCTACCTTCTTGTGGGTGTCCTCATCCACACGGACTATGGCGTCTCTTGGGACGAGCCCATCTCGAGAACAAATGGTCTTGTTAACCTCAAGTATGTCCACGCGACGCTTGTGCCTGGCACAGCGATCGTCGGGATGGACGACGTTCCCGATCTCGAAAACTGGGCCGACAAGGACTATGGCGTTGCATTTGAGCTTCCTCTCGTCGCCGTTGAGCGAGCGTTGGGCGTAGGCGAGGAAGATCTTTACCCCTTCAGGCACCTCGTCATTTTCCTCTTCTCGGTGCTTGGCATTCTGGCCGTCTACGGAGTTGCGAGGTTCGTATATGAGGATTGGCGCCTTGGCGTTCTTGCGGCGCTGATGCTCATGCTCTCTCCGAGAATATTCGGCGAGTCGTTTTATAATTCGAAAGACATTATATTCATGGCCGCCATAGCGATGGCCATCTATACGTTTACCCGAATGGTAACGAAGCCTGGTCTATTGCTCGCGATTTTTCATGGCTGGATGTCGGCCTTCGCGATCGATGTGCGCATCATGGGTATAACTATTGTAGCCGCGACCATCGGTATTCTCGTTGTGCGCGCCGTCAAGAAAGATTTTCCTGCGTCTCGCGTGCTGACATGCCTGTTAGCGTATTTGGTAGCGACGGCCATTTTTGTGGTCGCGCTGTTCCCGTATCTATGGGCGGACCCAGCCGGTCATTTCATGGATGCGCTTGGTAGTATGGCGAGGTTCCGGTGGAACGGTTGGGTGCTGTACCTCGGTAACCACTACCTCGCCGCACAGTTACCCTGGCATTACCTTCCGGTCTGGATACTCGTTACGACGCCGCTAACTTTCTCGGCATTGATGATGGTTGGCGCGGTACACGGTGTTCGAACGCTAAGTACGAACAGGATCGCCCTGTGGGTATCCGAGATTCAGATGTTGGAACTAAGCTACCTGGCTCTTTTGTTCGTTCCCACAATCGCGATCATCGCAATGCGAGCCGTTGTCTACGACGGCTGGCGGCATCTGTACTTCATTTATCCTTCGTTTGTCCTGGTTGCTGTAGCGGGATTCGCCGCTCTGATGCGCCGTGGGCGTACTAGTCACTTTCTGAAAATCGCCGTGTCGGTCGGACTTGTCTTGACCTTTGTCTCAAACGGCTATTGGATGGTCCAGTCTCACCCGCTGCAGAATGTCTATTTCAACGCTCTCGCGGGAAGGCATTGGAAAGAACGATTTGACGTTGACTATTGGGGCATGGGCAACCGTGCTGCCCTTGAGGCGATCATCAAGGCGGACGGACGTCGTGTCATATCGATCAAAGCGATTAGTGCTACGCCGTTGGATCGCGCTTTGCTGTCGATGCCCGTCGATGATCGCGAGCGCTTTGTCTTTTCGACTCCCGAGTCGAAGCCTGAGTTTATTCTCACAAACTATCGGTTTGCGAAGTTTTGTGAGGGTATGTGCGACCTGACTGATTACGCGCTGTTTTATCAGAAAAAAATCGGCGGCGAAGTGATCGTTTCGGTATTCAGGCTTCGTGATCTGTCTCTGGCCGATACGGTGACCCGAATTGACCGAAGGTATTCTGCTGATGAATTTCGCAGCTTGAGCTACCGCATCGAAAGGCGATACAAGCGCGGCGATCAGACCTATATCGATCTGCGTATCGATAACGCGGGACCGTTACCCATATCGGCGGCCTCCGCGGTGGGTACTCCGATCCGCGTGTCGTGGAGGTTTCTTGACGAAGAGGGTGTCGCCACGGAAGGCTGGAATACGCGTCGCGATCTTCCGCGCGACGTGCGTGCGGAGGGGAGTCTCACAATGAGCATTCCCGTCGCGGACAGCATGCAGGTTCCTGGAGGAACTCTTCAGGTTTCACTCGTTCAGGAGGGAGTGTTCTGGGGGCACGACATAGGTATTCCTGATGCGAATTTCCCATGGGAATCTTCGAGGCCGTAATTCCACTTGTACATGCCAAGTAAAAAGAGCTGGGCCTCGTTATGAGGCCCAGCTCTTTTGGATTGCTGTCGGTGCCTAGTGCGCTGCACTGCTCGCATGTGAGGCTTGACGTTTCAGCCCAGGGCGGCTTCCAGCTCCGGGAGGATCTTGAATAGATCGCCTACCAGGCCGATATCGGCAATCTCAAAGATCGGCGCTTCACCGTCCTTGTTAATCGCCACGATAGTACCGGCATCCTTGATACCGGTCAGGTGCTGGATGGCGCCTGAGATGCCGACAGCAATGTACAGCTCCGGCGCGATGATCTTGCCGGTCTGGCCGACCTGCATTTCGTTCGGGACGTAGCCGGCGTCGACCGCGGCGCGCGACGCACCTACTCCCGCACCGATCTTGTCGGCGAACTTATAAATGATCTCGAAGTTCTCCTTCGAACCCACGCCGCGGCCACCCGAAACGACCTTGGCCGCGCCCTGCAGGTCGGGACGGTCGCTCTTGCCCTGCTGCAGGTTCACGAAGCGGGTGTGCGAGGGCAGGGCGGCATCGACGGTCAGCGGTTCGACAGGTGCCGAGCCGTTTGAGGCAGCTGCTGGCCACGAGGCGGTGCGGATCGTGGCGACGACGGTCGAGGCCGTATCCACCTCGACGGTGACGATCGCGTTGCCGGCATAGATCGGGCGCTTGAAGCTGTGCGAGCCTTCCACGGTCATGACGTCGCTGACCTGCGACACGCCCAGGAGGGCCGCCACGCGCGGGGCGAGGTCCTTGCCGAAGGTGGTCGAGGGGGCGAATACGTGGCTGTAACCCGCGGCTGCCTTAGCGATCTGCGGGGCCAGGATGGCCGCGAGCGCGTGGGCGTTCTCGGCACGGGCGACGGTCAGCACCCTGGTGACGCCGTCGATTTTCGCGGCCTCAGCGGCGATGGCATCGGGGGCGTCGGACAGGACGATGACGTCGACAGCTTCCGGCTTGGCCGCCGAGGCGGCGCTGACCGCGCGGGCAGTGGCGCCATTGAGCTTGCCGTCGAGGTGTTCAGCGATAACGAGGATCTTGGACATATCGATTCTCCGGTCGGCTGCTTTACAGCAGGCCCTTCTGCTTGAGGGCCGCGACGAGCTCGGCGGCGTCCTTCACCATCACGCCCTTGCTGCGCTTGGGCGGGGCGGCATAGTGAGTGGTCTTGATGTGGTCTGCTGCGTCGACGCCAAGCGAGCCCAACTCGATCACATCGATCGGCTTGGATTTTGCCTTCATGATGTCCGGCAGCTTGATGAAGCGCGGCTCGTTGAGGCGCAGGTCCGTCGTGATCACGGCGGGCAGGTCGGCTTCAATCGTCTCGAGGCCGGCATCGACCTCGCGGGTGACCGTAGCCTTGCCGTCGGCGATCTCAACCTTCCCAGCGAAGGTGGCCTGCGGGCGGTCCCACAGGGCGGCAAGCATCTGGCCGGTCTGGTTGGCATCGTCGTCGATGGCCTGCTTACCCAGAATGACCAGGCCCGGCTGTTCCTTTTCGATCAGTTTCAGGAAGGTGCGGGCGGCGGTGAGCGGGGACACTGCTTCCGTGGTCTGGACATGGATGGCGCGATTGGCGCCCATGGCCAGGCCGTTACGGAGGTGGGCGGTCAGGTCGGCCGGGCCGATGCCCACGACGATGACTTCCTCGGCCACGCCCTTCTCACGCAGGCGCAGGGCCTCTTCCAGAGCGATATCGTCGAAGGGGTTGGCGGAGAGCTTGACGCCGTCCGTGACGACACCGGTGCCGTCGGGCTTGACCTGAATGCGGACGTTGTAGTCCACGACGCGCTTGTAGCCGACCAGAATCTTCATTCGGGGTTCCTGTGCGTTGGGGCAGGCGCGGGGCCGCGGATGCCTCGGGGTTGACCCCGCATTCTAGCGAAACTTCAAACTATCGTTTGATGCAGCGCGGGAAGACCTGGGGGAGAGCCGGAGCTGTAAGCCCCCGGTGGGAATCTCGTGTTGAGATTCAGGTCAACGCTATGATGTCATGGAACGTTCACACTACTTACGGCTGTCTATAGGTTGGGGAGCGAGCGTTGGCTGGGGAGATTGTCGTCAAATGAAACTGATCATTCAGATTCCGTGCCTGAATGAAGAGGCGACGCTAGCCATTGCGCTGGAAGCGTTGCCTCGTGTCGTGGCGGGTTTCGACACGGTGGAATGGCTGATCGTCGACGATGGCAGTACGGATGGCACGGTGGAGGTGGCGCGCGCCCATGGTGTGCACCATGTCGTCAGACACGCATGCAATCAAGGGCTGGCCCGAGCATTTTCCACGGGTATCGATGCCTGTCTCAGCCTGGGTGCCGACGTCATCGTTAACACTGATGCGGATAACCAATACGTCGCTGACGATATTCCAGCGCTGACCGCGCCCATCGTCGCCGGGGAGGCAGATATCGTGGTGGGTGCGAGGCCCATCGCATCGATAACTCACTTTTCTCCCGTGAAAAAATTTCTCCAGTCCCTCGGGAGTAGCGTAGTCCGGCTCGCCAGCGGATCAAAAGTGCCCGATGCACCAAGCGGCTTCAGGGCAATTAGTCGACATGCGGCGCAAAGGCTCGTCGTATTCAGTCGTTATACCTATACGCTGGAAACGATCATTCAGGCGGGCCAGAAGGGGATGGCACTGACGTCGGTGCCTATCAGGGTCAATCCGGATCTTCGCCCATCGCGACTTGTACGCAGTATCCCTTCCTATGTGCGACGCAGCATCGTTACGATCGTTCGCATTTTTGTCGTATACCGTCCTTTTCGTTTCTTTGCATCCATCGGCGTGGCTTTTTTTATTGCCGGCCTGGTGCCCGGTGTCCGCTTTCTTGTGAAGTACGCACAAGGTGACGGCGATGGCCATATTCAGTCTTTGATCCTCGCCGCGATCCTTCTCGGCATGGGCTTTCAGACCATGCTGATCGCCTTTGTCACCGATTTGCTTGCCGCGAACAGGAGGCTGCTAGAGGACATCCGGTACAAGATGGCCGTCGCTAATGACAAAGATAAAAAAAATATGGGTGAGAGTCATGGAGCATAGGGTCGCTGGCGGCGTCGTTGACGAGCGAGGGTTAGTTCTCGGTAACACGTTCGACAAATACGGGTCACGGAATCCGATTGTCAGATGGCTCATGAAGGGCTTTCACGACGCGCTGGATGAGCTCATTGCGGTAGCTAAGCCGTCGTCGATCTACGAAGTGGGATGTGGCGAAGGCTATTGGGTCGCACGTTGGCACGCAGAGGGCTATGCGGCAGCAGGCTGTGATGTTTCGGGAGAGGTTATAGCCCTTGCGCGCGCAAATACGGCGCATATCGAGATGCCTTCATCGACGTTCGATGTTTGCGACATCTATGACGTCGCAAGAACTCCGAGTGCCAGTGAACTGGTGGTCTGCTGCGAGGTTCTTGAACATATCGAGGATCCGCTTCGTGGCCTTCGCGCGCTTCGCGCCATAGCGGGAGACTACGTCATCCTGAGCGTGCCACGTGAGCCGCTTTGGCGCGCACTAAACATGGTACGGGGGAAGTATCTTGTCGACGGCGGCAATACCCCGGGTCACATTCAACACTGGTCCGCACGTTCATTTCGACGATTGGTGGAAGAGGTCTTCGACGTTGTCGAGGTAAAGTCGCCTATTCCATGGACGATGCTCCTGTGCAGACGGCGCGACTGACGTGTCGATTCGGAAGGCTCGCTGGAAGCGGTTTGCGAATCTTGCGGGAGCTGCCCTCGCCCTGATCGGTCTTACCTTTGTCGTGATTCAGCTGCGCCGATACGGCGCGTCAGTGGACACGGCGAACGTTTCGCCGGGGGAGTGGATGTCGCTGTGTGGCCTCATTCTCGTCGGCGTCGGGATGAACGCTTGCCTTGGCGTGGCCTGGCGGTCGGCTCTTGCTGATGGCGGGGCGCCAGTGTCGATGCGCTGGGGAATCGCCACCTACGCGCTGACCCATGTTGCGCGTTACGTGCCCGGCAACATTTTTCACTACGCGGGACGTCAGGCAGTTGGCATGGCCGCGGGGCTATCCGCGCGCTCGCTCGCGCGTGCATCGCTGCTAGAACTCGCCCTTGTCGCGATGGCAGGGGCGCTTTTGAGTCTACTCGCGCTTCCCCTCGTTTTTCCCCTTTTGATGGGGTATGCGTGGATTGCTTTCGTCGTGCTGCTACTGGGATCTGCAATCTGGGTGGTGTACCGGACACTGGGGCGCGCGCTAACCTCGGCATTCATGCTCTACCTGTTGTACCTGTCGCTGTCGGGTACGACCTTTCTCGTCGTAGTACTCGTACATGCCCCACACGATGCGGAAGCTGGCCACTACTGGATCGCACTATGCGCGGCCTACGTCGCCGCCTGGCTGATCGGTATGCTTACCCCCGGGGCGCCAGCAGGCCTCGGTGTGCGCGAGATCGTCATTCTCTTCTTGCTTCAGGGAAGTATGGACGCAGCCACGCTACTGTTTGCGGTCCTCGCGACGCGCGTCATCGCCATCGGTGCCGATACGGCGGCATGGGTTGTCGGATGCGCTCTGCGGCGCAATACATTACCTCCGGAGATAAATCGATGATGTCGATACGAAAGCAACGCGTGTTTGAAGTTGTGTCGGTTGTCATCGCTCTCGTATCTGTATTGCTCGTCTATGGAGCTATTCCTGGTGTGGCGACACCGACGCTCGGTCAGGCGCTGTGGACCACTAGCTTTTCGCAGTCGTTTGCGAATGAGGGTTTTTTTTCGATTCACGCTCACAACTTCGGGTATCCGGCTCTTGCGACGATACCGTTCGGACTTGCAGGCGCGGTTCCTTGCGGGTGGATGATCCGGTTAGGAATGTCCCCGGCAGACGCGTACACGAGCATGGTGGCTGCATGGCTTGTAGTCGCCTTCGCTGGAGCGGTAGCAGTAAGCCTACGTCTCGGTGTTTCCGTCGCCATGGCTGTGTGTGTATCTGCCCTCTGGCTGTGTATGCCCATGGTCTGGGCGCACGTTGACTACAGTATGCTGAGTCTGGGCATGGCCCTGATGCCGACTTACGTCTGGGGAACGCTGCGGTCGCTCGATGTTATCGACCGACGTGGTGCCGTGCTGCTGGTAGCGTCAGCTTTGGTCGCGGCCTTCATGGACGGATATACGTTTGTGATGTTTGCCTTCTGTGCGTCCGCGCTGGTTCTCGGTACGCTGTTCAGCAGAAAATCTTCGGAAGCCAGGATCCACTTGGTCCGACGCGTCGTTCCCATGCATCTGCTTGCCTTTGGCATTGCACTCATTGCCTACAAGGAGTACGTCGGAGGAGGTGCTTACGATGCCGCACCTCTCGAGATGTTTCGAGCCTGGGGCATGGATGTGGCATTCGCACTCATCCCAAGCCGAGGAGAGTTCTGGTTTTGGGACCTTATCCATCTGGCAGTGCCGCGCACTGCGAATAGCTTTTACGGGGACGCATCGGTCTGGACCACGACATTCGCAGCGCCCTTGCTTTTCGTGGCGATTGTTGCGGCATGGCGCGTGCGGAGGCATACACTTACGGTAACCCTGGTGGCTGTTGCGGTCCTGGCGCTCTATCTATCATTGGGCCCCTCGTTGAAGATCGATTCCCGAAAAGCCAGCAATGATCCTAATGAGGTCATGATGCCCGCCGATGCCGCAATCGCTCCGACGGGGAGCGCCTTCCTTTCGATGCACGTTCCCGGCTTTCGCCTCATGCGCGCGTCATATCGATGGGCCATGCTCGCCTATCTTGCATGCTGGCTATTGCTGGTTATTGCGCTTGGAAAATCTCGACTGGGTCGGCCGCTGATCGCGTATATCGTAGTAGCGTTGCTTGTAGTCATGTTTTTCCCGCACCCGGCACGCGCGCTCCGCGCAGGTCGCCTATACAGGGAGATGATGACGTCTATCGATGCGGAATGGGTGGGTTCGTTACGCGACGCCCATGTCGGTCCGCTGATAGCCTTTGCTCCGCACGGGAATGATTTTTTGGCGGCATATGCCGCAGCGCGCCTGAACGTCGTTACTTTCAATGCCGGTGGTGACAAGAATGCTGAGGAGGCGGCGAGCAGTTGGCCGCACGAGATGTTGCGGCTCGTTGATCCGTCTGAGCCATCAGCGGCCGCGTCAATAGGGCAGTTTCTTCTGCATGGGACGGGAGATCAGGTGATTCTTCCCTACGTCGACCTTTTGGCGAGTGCTCATTTCTGGCCATGTGCTCCGAAAGAATCGCTCGACAGGTCGTCTGATCGACGCGCAGGCAAGGTTTCCTCGGAGTGTGCTGTCGACACCAGGCAGCAATACGCGGGTACCATCGGGGCCCTTCGCGCGTCACCTTACTTCGACGTTGACGATCGGACGTTCTTTGCTGTCGTGTCCCTCAAGCCGGCCTACGCTGGAAAGGCAGGACGAGATCGCGCGCAAAGGGAATTACTCTCGAGCATTCGCTACCCTGTTGACGTCGCTGCTGACGTCAATGCGACGCGCCTTCTTCTTGGCGAGGGCTGGAACCCTGTCGAGCCTGTTAATCGGTGGTCCCAGTCTGAGGCGACGTTGGCGCTGCCTGCTACCGCATCGTGCACCCGGGATGGTTGCAAGGTCGTTATTCGCTTCATTGCCTTTGCTGCGTCACCCACTCGCCCGGTCACGGTATCGATGCGTATGACAGATCGTGTCGATTCCAGTGTTTCGCTGACGCTGTTTGATCAAAACGAGCACGACTTGGCTCTCACCATCCCGGAAGGGCAGAGCGTGATCGCGCTCACGGTTGACGTCCCCCTTGCAACATCGCCACTGGCACTCGGTATGAGTCCGGATGCACGCGTTCTGGGCATTTCACTGAGACGAATCGAGTTAGTGAGATCTCCCTGATGAAGCCACCGCGCAGGCCAGCAAAGCGGCGCTTTCTCTCCAGGTCCTTCGCGTTGGCAGTTCACCAGAGGGCGCTGGGTAGGATAGCCAGTGTGCAATGTGGGTTGCCAGGCCCGCTGCTGTCTCCGTGTCAAAATACGACGGGTAGTTCCCTGCGATTTCTCGGAATACGGGAAGTGACCTTGCAATCACTGGTTTGTTTCGCTGTGCGGCTTCAATGAGGGGGAGGCCGTAGCCTTCGCCCCGTGAGGCGGCGACAAGTGCAGATGAGCGCCGGTAAACGGCCTCGAGCATCTGATCGTCGGCGTCATCGAGCCAGAAGAGTCTCCGACCCCGCTCCGCGTGGTTCTCTATGCGCTGCATGAGTTCTTTTACAAGCCACCCGCGGTGACCGACGATTACCAACGTCAGGTTTGCGCCGGATTCCCACAGGAGCTCGACAGCACTAAGAACCTGATCGTGCGCCTTTCGCGGCTCCAGGGTGCCGACCATGAGTAATGATGGGGCGGAGGCCATCGCGGCCAGCAGTTTTGCATCTAGCGTTCCCTCTCGCCTTTGTTCCTCCGGCTCCACGCCGAGATCGAAGTGCATAACCGCAGGCAAGCGAGCTGGCTTGCGCTGTTGTAACCAGGTTATCACGTCGCCGGCCGTCGTTCGCGAAATGCAGTGCAGAGCATCCGCCAGCGCCACGGCCGTTTCGAGCCAACGCGCAAAGCTTTCGCGCGACTGTGGATGAAACGCTTCGGGCATGGTAAGTGGAAGTAGGTCGTAAACAATGAAGTGAATCGGCACTCCTGCTCGCCGCCACGTCCGCAGCAACGGCGCACTGGATGGCAAACTCTCCATTGTCCAGTCCAAACCGATATAAACCTCGTTACCGGTGATGGCGACGAGATCATCGGGAAGTGTCTCGTCGGACTTCGCGCCGATTAGTTCGCACGCGTAGGTATGCGCGTGGTGGAAACGACCCCCGCGGAATTCAACGGGATCGATTCGAATGCCTTTCGGCGGCTGCAAAAGCCACTCGCGGAGAATCGAGCGCACCACACGGTGTACTCCAGTCCCCAGGTCGTTTGCCGCTATATGTGTGACATCGACCAGCCAGCGAACTTGTTGGCAAGGAACTGATCGGACCAAGGCGTCGGCTACATGCGCCAGATCATCGTCAGTCAGATTCGGGGCAAAGGCGGCGGCGATCGCTAGCTCCGCCAACCGCTGCCGGCCGAGCGGATGTTCCGTCTCGAGTCGTGCCAGATGCGCTGGAAGAGCTTCGTCGGCCACTGCGTTGTCTCGCACAAGGGAGATCGCGTCAGCCTCTAACAAGGCGAGCCAGTCTGTATCGACGCCGTCATTTTGAAGCCTGGAGTATCCGCCCAGGCGATACCGATCTGACGCGGATAACAATGCGGCATTGGGGAGCGGCCCGGACCATACGATGTGTCCTGGCCACTGGCGAATTTTTGTCAATACGGTCGCGATATTGCGAGCGTCCGCCAGATAGATCGGAAGGGATGGCGACGATACATCGTCTATCGAGATGGGATGCCGTCCGAGCGACGCGTGCGACTCGATGGCCGCCAGCGCTCGTGACGCTACTGCGTGCCAGCTGAAATGCGACGCGCGCTCCATGCCGCTTCGTCGCAGCCGGTCGGCAAGATGGGCATCGCTGAGCACCGCTTCAATACGGGCTGCCATCGCACCATGCTGGCTCGCATCGAATAGGGCCTCACGGATGCCGACCACCTCGGGCAGGCTCGTCGCATCGTTGACGACGGTTGGGGCACCACATGCCATGGCCTCCAGCGGGGCAAGGCCGAAGCCTTCACGCTCCGATGGGAAAACAAAAACCGCGCACGACTGGTATAGCCGCACGAGATCCTCGTCGCTGACAAATCCCGTGAAGATAACCTCGCCAGGGCGCAGGCCGAGGCTCGCCATGGTATCGGCGAAGCGTTTAGCCATCAGCATGTCGATACGGCCCACGATCACAAGCACATGCGCTTCGCGCAGTGGCGTAGACAGGGACGCGTAGGCCTCTATAAGCGCGAGCACATTCTTTCGCTTGTCGAACCCGCCGTTGTACATCACAAACGGACGGTCGATGCCAAACTGTTCCGCCAGTACCCTCGAGTGGTCCGTCCCGGGCGAGGGCGGCGAGAAGCGTGGCTCCACGCCCGCGCCAATGGCAACGATGCGATCAGGTTCTATCCCCAATCGTTCTATCGCATCGGTACGGACCCACTCTGAAATGGCCAGGAGCAGGTCGCAACGCTTAAGTACTTCTATGCGCCGCATGTACCAGTCCCGGGACCGCGCGTGCCCGAGATACTCAGGATCGTGCAGGGGAATAAGGTCGTACAGGGTCGCTGCTGTGAATGCCTCAGGCGCCGCGTGCGGTACAAGGGCGTCGTCCGCAAATCCCTCCACCACACTGCTCAGCCATACGACATCGGGTCGGGTGGCATCCAGTGCATGAGTGAAGACGTGCTCGGCCGCGTCACGCCGGATATCGTTGATGCGGTTGTCGGAAGACGTGTTCCGAATGGGCCCCACCACGCGCCTTGGCACCTGGTGCCCGGATTCCGCGAGGGCGTCGATAGCTTCATCAATGCCGTCGAGGGCAGCATTGAACAGTAAGGTAGTGTCGTGTGAATGCCTGCTCAGGTCGACAAACGCACGGCTGACGGCGAGACAGTAGCGACCGATGCCGCGGTGACGGCTGTCGGTCTGCAGGCCCTGCATGTCGATTACGATCTTCATGGCTTTGGGCCTTCACGCATCCTGTCGAATGCCCTGCGGCTCGCATCAGGCAGGCGGGTCGCATCCACATCCAGTACGGCTTCGGGATGAATGACCCGGTGCGCCACGGTACGCAGCGTTGTGTCCAATGCGGGGAACCGATAGACCGTATCGACGATTAGTCGCTTGAGCGCAGGATAGCGCCCGAGAAAATGCAGGAGGTCACGCAAAATCCGGCGAGCGATGGAACTCATGCTAACGATTCATCCAGTGCCCGGCGCAACGCATCCCGCGCTCGCTCGGTAGAAAAGTGTCGACGTACATTGTCGAGTCCGGCGTCCGATAGCCGAGTCCACAGGACTTCATCGCGGTAGATACAGTCAATGGCGTTCGCCATCGCTGTGGCGTCGTCCCTGATGATGGCGTCGATGTCGTCCTGCAAATGCATGCCCTCGGCGGCCAACGTGGTGACCACGACGGGCAATCCATGGCTCATCGCCTGATTGACTTTGCCTTTAACGCCTGCACCAAAGCGCAGTGGAGCGACCGAGATACGTGTCGATGCTAGTAGCGGATTAAGGTCTTCCACGCGGCCGTGAATCAGCATGCCTTCGCACTCGATGGCGCTTCGGGTGGTGTCGTCGATATCGCCGACCACATGGAAAATAATAGATGGATCGTTCGCTCGCACAAGGGGAAGCACGTTCGCCGCGAACCACCGCACCGCATCCTCATTGGGTGGATGACCGAAGCCACCGACGAACAACAGGCCGCTACGCGACGCGAACGGCATCGACCGCCCGGCGACATCGTGAATATTGCTGACCAGTTCGACGCGCGACTGCGGTGCCTCCGTCGCGAGGATGTCACGCTCGTCGCCGCTTACTACAAGCGTGACATCGGCCTGTTCCACCATCGCGAGTTCGCGCCGCCGTGACCGTGCGGCTTGCCGTGCGAGCGCGGGGTTGGACGTCAACGTGGCTGCTCGTTGCTCGCGTATGAAATGCAGGTCGACGGTATCGAACACGGTGCGCGCGTGGGGGGCAAGCTGGCGCGTCAGCGCCAGATACTGGTCGGCGACGGGAAGGCGGCACAGCATCACGGCGTCCAGGGTCGCTCCGTGGGTGCGCATCCAGGATGCCGCATTGCCGCGGTGGACTGCCACACCCAAGGCAGCAAGCCTCGCGATGTCTCGCGGGGTCGCATCGTTATCATCCGCCATGAAGTCGATGTACCAGCCATCCGCATTGAGCAGCCGGAAGATCTGGCAGAGTCGCATGGAGCCGGAATCGCGCGTGGGATCGGGCGTCATGGTCTCGATGACGAGTATCCGTCGTGCGGGTTTGCCGGGGGCGGGCGGTTTCAGGGTGGCTGGTATCGCCTCGTCCGCCACGCCCGCGTCGGCGCGGTTCCGGGCGAGCATCGCCCGGCGCACGGTGCCGCGCCATCCACGAATGGCAATGCTTCCCTTCAGGCGCCGCAGCACATGTCCGATCCGCCGCAATTTCCAGCCAATATCCATCAAAGGTTCTGGTAGTTGGGCCCGGACCCGCCCTCAGGCGTCACCCAGGTAATGATCTGATACGGGTCCTTGATATCGCACGTCTTGCAATGCACGCAGTTCGCCGAATTGATCTGCAGCCGCCTCCCGCCCTCATCCTGCACCATCTCGTAAACCCCCGCCGGGCAGAACTTCTCGCACGGATTGCCATACTCGGTCGTGCACCGGTCGATGCAGATCGAGGTGTCGGCCACCTTCAGATGCACCGGCTGGTCCTCATCGTGCTCGGTCGCCGCGAAATACACGCTGGCGAGCCGGTCTCGCGGTGCCAGTGTGCGGTCGACGTAGTCCTTCTTCGGGGTCTCGTACTGGCCGAGCTTGCCCAGCGACGACCAGTCCGCGTGGTTCTTCAGCGTCCACGGCGAGCGGCCGCCGGTGACGGTTTCCCACGCGGCGTTGATCAGGCCGAACCACAGGCCCTTGTTGAAGCCCGGTCGGATGTTGCGCACCTTCTTCAGTTCGGCGACGACCGCCGAGCCACGCAACGCCGCATCCCAGCCGGCCGGCGAGAGCTGCGACGCCACGAGGTGTTCCGCGGCCAGCATGCCCGAGGCGATCGCCTGATGCGTGCCCTTGATCTTGGGCACGTTGACCAGGCCGGCGGAGTCGCCGATGAGGATCGCGCCCGGCATCTCCACCTTCGGCAGGGACTGCGCGCCGCCTTCGACGATGGCACGCGCGCCGGCGGAAACGATCGTGCCGCCCTCGAGCAGGCCCTTCACGTTCGGGTGGTGCTTGAACTGCTGGAACGCCTCGAACGGCGAGAATTTGGGATCGGGATAATCGAGGCCGACGACAAAGCCGATGGCCACGCGGTCGTTGTCGAGGTGATAGAGGAAGCTGCCGCCGTAGGTGTCGTTGGCGAGCGGCCAGCCGGCGGTGTGCACCACCTTGCCGGCTTCGCCGCGTCCGGGCTGCAGCTGCCACAGCTCCTTGATGCCGATGCCGTAGGTCTGCGGGTCGCTGTCCTTGTCGAGGTCGAAGTGTCTGATCAGCGCCTTGCTGATGTGTCCGCGACAGCCTTCGGCCAGCACCGTGACCTTCGCGCGGATGTCGATGCCTTCGGTATAGCCGGGTTTGTGCGTGCCATCGCGTGCCACGCCCATGTCGCCGATGCGCACGCCGTTCACCGCGCCGCTCTCGTCGAACAGCGCCTCGGCGGCCGCATAGCCGGGAAAGACGTCAACGCCCAGCGCTTCCGCCTGAGGCGCCAGCCACGCGCAGAGTGCGCCGAGGCTGACGATGACGTTGCCGTGGTTGTTCATCTGCGGCGGCGTCACCGGCAGCTTGCTGCCCGAGGCGTGGTCGCGCAGCAGCCAGAACTCGTCCTTCGTCACCGGCACGCAGACCGGCGGGGGCGCCTTGCGCCATTCCGGCAGCAGGCGGTCGAGGGGCGCCGTCTCGATCACCGCGCCGGAGAGAATCTGCGCGCCGATCGTGGATGCCTTCTCGATCACGCAGACGGTGATCTCCGGGTTGAGTTGTTTCGTACGCATTGCGAACGCGAGACCGGCGGGGCCGGCCCCGACGACGACGAGGTCGTATTCCATGGTTTCGCGTTCGCTCATGGCTGGCTCACTCAAACTCGGCTGGCTGGGGAGGGTTGACCTGGCATTGTCCGTTTTCGCCGCCAGAGGGGCAAATGGCGCGTTTCAAACACATTCGCGTCATTAAGCCTTGCATCACTTTCACATATCGCGTTCATAATCGTCCCAAGCGCAAGGAGAGTTCATGAATACGATGCCGCCGGTCGCCGATAACGACATGCGCCGGGCCACGCTACTGCAGATTCTGCACTGGCTGGCTATTGGAAGGGTCCAGCCCCAGGCCCTGTCCGACGTTTACCAGGACGCGATCGAGCGTCTGAACCCGCGTCTGAATGCTTTTTCCGATTACAGCGTTTCCCTGATCCAGGAGCAGTCGCTGGCCGCCGACCGGCGTCGCCGGGACGGTGTGATCGGCCGCCTCGACGGCATGCCGATCGCGATCAAGGACAATTTCGACGTCGCCGGCGTGCCGACGCGCGCGGGTATGCGGCGCCGCACCGTCGTGCCGGAGGAGGATGCGCATGTCGTGGCGCGCCTGCGTGCCTCAGGCGCGGTGCTGCTTGGCAAGACCAATATGGATGAAGGCGCGCTCGGCCTTACCACGAACAACCCGTTTCATGGCGCGACGCACAATCCGCACCGGCTCGGTTACACCGCGGGTGGTTCGTCCGGTGGTGCGGCCGCGGCGGTGGCCTCCGGCATGGCCGTGGCCGCCATCGGCTCGGACAGCCTCGGTTCGATCCGCGTTCCTGCGAGCTATTGCGGCATCTACGCCCTCAAGCCGACGCACGGCGAAATTTCCGCGCGTGGCCTGGTGCCGGCCGCGCGGCGGCTCGATGCGGTGGGCCTGCTGGCGCGCGGCGTCGACGACCTCACGGTCCTGCTGCAGACGCTCGCCGGCTATGACGCGGACGATCCGCGCTCGCGCCGCCGTCGCGTCGCGTTCTCGCCGCCGGACTGGGAGCCGGGCAACCTGCGTGCCGGTTTCCTGCCCGATCTGGCGGCGGTAGGCGTCGAGCGTGACGTGATCGACGTGTTCGAAGCCGCGCTGGCGCGCCTGCAGGGCGAGCTCGGTGAACGTCGCAGTGTCGACTTCTCCGACTGGGATTTCGCGAAGACGCGTCGTGCCGGCCTGCTGCTGATGGAAGCGGAGATGATCAACACCTTCGCCGCCGAGCTGGCCGATGAGGCCTATCCGGTCTCGAACGGTTTCCGCGACATGGTCGGTTTTGCGACGAAGAAATCCGCCGCTGAATACGCGGCGGCCGATCTCGTCCTGGACGCGGCGACCCTGAAGATGCGCCGTCTGTTCGCCCAGGTCGACGTCCTGGTGCTTCCGACGACGCCGCAGGGCGCGTTCCCGCTGGATGGCCCGGTCCCGGCGTCGCAGGCGGATCTGTGCGGGTTCGCCAGTCTGGCCGGTTGTCCGGCTGTCAGTATCCCCATGGGTACGTTGGCCAACGGCCTGCCCATCGGTATGCAGCTGATCGGCGCGCGCGGTTCCGACCTTCGTCTGCTCGAACTGGCCGCTGTCTGCGCGTCGTCGCTGGATGCCGAGCCGGCGTACCCGGTGGAGCCCGCCTGATTCCGGACTGGCAGCGTATCGATCTGCCCGGCGCCGACGTGACGTTTGCGCCGGCCTGGCTGCCGCGCGAGGAAGCCGACGCGCTGCTCGATGAGCTGCGTGACCGTCTGCCCTGGGAGGTTCACCGTATCCGCATGTTCGGGCGGGTCGTGGACTCGCCGCGACTCAGTGCCTGGATCGGCGACGAAGCGGCGACGTACCGCTACTCGGGGACGCGCTTCGCGCCGCGGCCCTGGACGCCGGCGTTACTCGCGTTGCGCGATCGCGTGGCGGCGGCGTGCGATGCGCCGTTCAACAGCGTGCTGGCGAATCTCTATCGCGATGGATCCGACCGGATGGGCTGGCACAGCGATGACGAGCCGGAGCTTGGCGCGGCACCGGTGATCGCCTCGGTCAGCCTGGGAGCGGAGCGTACGTTTCGTTTCCGGGCGAAGGCAGGGGGCGAGCCTGTCGCCATCGCGCTGCCGCATGGCGGCCTGTTACGGATGGGCGGAGAGACCCAGCGGCTCTATAAGCACGAGCTGCCGGTCAGGAAGCGGGTCGCGGGGGCTCGGCTCAATCTGACCTTTCGTGACATTGGCGAGCGTCGCCAGCCGGGTTAGCGATGCTCCTGCTCCCGGGACGCCAACGTCCAGCTCACCACATCCCGTGACACCTTATCCATCGCCCGCCCGAACGCCTCGACCACCTGCGGCACTTCTTTCCCGCTGACCGGCTCGTGCACTTCGAACCGTCGCGACGCGACGATCTGATGCTTCCGCGTACTGGCGAGAATCGCATCGAAGCGAATCACCACTTCCGGCGCGCCACCGACATATTCGGTCTGGAACGCGGCGAGCGACCCGCCCAGTTCGACGTCCGCGCCCAGATTGCTGTCATCGGTACTGATGGCTGAAACACGCCCGCTGTCCCGGAACGCATCCGCGAAGCGATCGCGAACCAGATGCGGCACGCTGTCCGCCCAGCGCGCGCCCGCGTACACCGTAATGGTGTTCGCTTCGGGCACCACCGCGATGCGCGCATTGTCCAGCGCGCGCGGTGCATTGGGTGAGGCGATACGTAGCGACCAGCTGACCGGCGTCGCCGCCGAGGCGGCGGGTCGTGCGCCGGGCGCCGCGGGTAACGTATAGATACGTGGCGTTTCCGCCTTCGGCAGGATCGAGCAACCGGCCAGCAGGGCGATGAGCAGTGGAGCGGCGAAGCGGGCACGGCTCATGGTGTGAACTCCTTGGTCTTCTCGCGGCCGAACAGGTAGCCGCTGGGGTTTTCGTCGAGACGGCGGGTGATCGAGCGGAGCGAACCCAGCGTGTCGCGCAGCTCACGCAATGCCGGAGCGAGGTCGCCCAGACTGGCGGCGCCGCCGTTGATCGCATCGGCGTTGTCATTGAGCAGGCGATCGACCGAGGCCATCGAATGCTCCAGTGACACCATCGCCCGCTGCGCGCTCTCCAGCGTCGCCTTGCCCTGGCCTTCGACCAGACCGTTGGCGTTGTGCACCAGCGTGCGGCTCTCGGCGAGGGTGGCGCTCGCTTCCTGCGTCGTCGTATTCAGCTGCCTGATCAGCGAGCGGATGTCCTCACGCTCGTCGGCGATGACCGCGGTGGTCTTGTCCAGATGATCCAGCGTGCGCTCGATGCGCTGCACGTTGTCCTTCGACAGCAGATCCTTGGCCTGCGCGGCGGCCTGACTGATGTTGGTGATCAGGTCCTCGCCGCCGGCGAGGAGTCGCGCGAGCGGGGAAGGGTCGGCCATGATGACCGGCACTTCGCCGTCATGACCCACCAGCAGCGGGCTGCCGGGCGAACCGCCGGAAAGCTGGATGATGGCCACACCGGTCACACCCGTGACGGCCAGCTTGGCGTGCGTGTCCTTGCGCAACGGTGTGTCGCCGGTCAGGCGGACACGGGCGAGCACACGGCGCGGGTCTTCGGGATCCAGACGCAGCTGCGTGACATCGCCGAGGCGGATGCCGTTGTACTGCACCGCGCCGCCCTTCGACAGGCCGGTGACCGCCTCGTTGAACACGATGTCGTAATAGTTCCACTCCTGATCGGAGTGCGCCTTGGCCAGCCAGACCCCGAAGGCCAGGCCGAACAGGACGACGAGGACCGCGAACAGTCCTATCAAGACGTGGTGGGCACGCGTTTCCATGACTCAGTCCTTGCCTCGGTGGGCGGCGAGGGTGGCCGCGCGACCGCGCGGTCCGTTGAAATAGGCCTGGACCCAGGCGTCGTCGGTGCGGGCGACCTCATTGATCGGCGCCGCGGCGAGCACGCGCCGCTGCGACAACACGGCGACGCGGTCGCAGGTGGAATACAAGGTGTCCAGATCGTGGGTGACCAGAAAAACCGTGAGACCGAGCGCGTCGCGCAGCGTGACGAGGAGGCTGTCGAACGCCGCCGCGCTGATCGGGTCGAGTCCCGCGGTCGGCTCGTCGAGAAACAGGATCTCGGGATCCAGCGCCAGCGCGCGGGCCAGTGCCGCGCGCTTGATCATGCCGCCCGACAGTTGCGACGGATACTTGCGACCCGCATCCACCGGCAGGCCGGACAAGGCCAGCTTGACGCCCGCCAGCCGCTGCGCGTCCAGGCGGTCGAGACCGGCGTGTTCGACGAGCGGGAGCGCGACGTTCTCGGCGACCGTCAACGACGAGAACAGCGCGCCACTCTGGAACAGCACGCCGAAACGACGCTCCACGAGCGACCGTTTTTCCGCCGGCAGCGAGAGCAGGTCTTCCCCGAAGACCCGCACTTCACCGGCAACCGGTCGAACGAGACCGACGATGGTCCGGAGAAGTACCGACTTGCCGGTACCCGATCCGCCGACGACGCCGATGATCTCGCCCCGGTAGACATCGAGGTCGAGGTTCTCGTGCACGGTCTGCGAGCCGAAGCGATTGACCAGGCCACGCACTTCGATGACGGTCTCTCGCGCGTTCACCAGCCCATCTCCATATAGAAGAGGGCGGCGAGGGCATCGAGCAGGATCACCACGAAGATGGACTGCACCACCGCCGAGGTGGTGTGCTCGCCGACGGACTGCGCACTGCCTGATACCTTGAAGCCTTCCATGCAGCCGATCACCCCGATCATGAAAGCGAAGACGGGCGCCTTGGCGATGCCGACCAGAAACTGGGTCAGCGAGATGTCGGCCTGGAACATCGACAGGAACATCGACGGCGACATCTTCAGTACCGCCATGCAGACCACGCCGCCGCCGACGATGCCAGCGATCATGGCGATGAAGGTGAGCAGGGGCAGGGCGATCAGCAGGGCGAGCACGCGGGGCAGAACGAGGAGTTCGACCGGGTCCAGGCCCAGCGTGCGGATGGCGTCGATCTCTTCCCGCGCCTTCATCGAACCGATCTGCGCGGTGAAGGCGCTCGCGGTCCGGCCGGCGAGCAGGATCGAGGTCAGCAGGACGCCGAACTCGCGCAGGAAGGCGAAGCCGATCAGATCGACGGTGAAGATGCTGGCGCCGTAGCTGGCCAGCGCGGTCGAGCCGAGGAAGGCGACCACCGCACCGACCATGAAGGAGAGCAGCCCCAGGATCGGTACCGCATCCATACCGGTCTGCTCGATATGCGACACCAGCGAGGTGACCCGCCAGCGCTTCGGCTGCCAGACGGTGGCGAGAAATCCCTGCAGGGTGATGCCGATGAAAGCCAGCAGCTTCGCGGTCTGTTTCCAGGAACCTTCGAGCGACCTGCCGATGCGCTCCAGTGCTTCGACGAAGCCGGCGTCACGCTTGCGCTTCACGCCCTTGCAGTAGGCGTCGATGGCATCGCCCACGGTCTTCAGCAGCGCGCGCCGCGCAGCGGGCAGGTCCTCATGCTGGGCCAGTTGCTGGGTGCGTGCGCTGCCGAGCAGTTCGGCGATGACGAAGGCGCCGGAGGTGTCCATCGCGCCGAGCCGCGCGATGTCGACGGCGACCTCCGCCCCGATCGATCCAGCCAGTTCGTTGGCGCGACGCTGCAGGGCGGGATAGTGGGCGAGCGTCCAGTCGCCCGAGATCGACAGTCGTTCGCCCGCCGCGTCGCGGGTCAGGGTGGCGGAGCCGGGGGCGGGTGCCGTCGTCATAGAAGGAAGGCTACCTCAGTCCGGACGTGTTGCGCTGCGATTGGCCTTATCTGTCGTCGGACCGGATAATACGGGGCTGTATCCCACCGCCATCCCCCGCAAGGTACTCCGATGACCGAAAAGACCGAACTCAACGCCACCCACCGTGAACTCGGTGCCCGCATGGTCGACTTCGGCGGCTGGGACATGCCGATCGCCTACGGCTCGCAGATCGAAGAACACCACGCCGTCCGCAAGGACGCCGGCATGTTCGACGTGTCGCACATGACGGTAGTCGACCTGACCGGCGAGCAGGTCCGTCCCTTTCTTCGCAAGCTGGTCGCCAACAATGTCGACAAGCTGGCCAAATCGGGCAAGGCGCTCTATACCTGCATGCTCGACGAGAACGGCGGTGTCATCGACGACCTCATCGTCTACTTCCTGCGCGAGGATTTTTTCCGTCTGGTCGTCAATGCGGCGACGCGCGTCAAGGATCTCGCGTGGATCACGAAGCAGGCGGCGGCCTTCGACGTCACCGTCCGTGAGCGCCCCGAGTTCGGCATGATCGCGGTGCAGGGTCCGAACGCCCGACACAAGCTGATCGCACTGCTGCCCGAGGACGTCCGCGAGAAGGCGACGAAGCTGGGCAAGTTCGCCGCCATCGAGGTCGAAGGTCCCAACGGCATGCCGTTGTTCCTCGCCCGCACCGGTTACACGGGTGAAGACGGCTTCGAAGTCGTCGTACCGAACAGCCGCGTGGTCGAGCTGTGGAACCTGCTGCGCGAGGCGGGTGTCGCCCCGGCGGGTCTGGGTGCGCGCGACACCCTGCGCCTCGAAGCCGGCATGAATCTCTACGGTCAGGACATGGACGAAACGGTCACGCCATGGGAAGCCGCGCTGGCCTGGACGATCTCGCTCGACGAAGGCCGCGACTTCATCGGCCGCGCCGCGCTGGAGTCGCAGAAGGCTGACGGGGTGTCACGTGTCATGGTCGGTCTGGTGATGGACGAGAAGGGCGTGCTCCGTCACGGCCAGAAAGTTCTCACGGCGATCGGCGACGGCGAGATTCTTTCCGGCGGTTTCGCGCCGACGCTCGGCAAGTCGGTCGCCTTCGCCCGCATTCCGGTGGGCGAGCATGGTGACGTGCGCGTGGACATCCGCGGCCGTGAGATCCCGGTGCGCGTGGTCAGGTTCCCGTTCGTCCGTGACGGTCAGCCCATGCCCGGCATCGCCGACTGACGTACACACATATATATATGTCAGCGTGCGGACGCCGCGCCCGGCTCCAGTGACAGGACGGCGTTGCCCGCTGCGCCGTTCTGCAGCAGATATTTGCGTTGCGGCTGGATGACGTAGAAGGTATCCACATGCGCGACGTCCTCGCCGGACGTGCGGTCATAGATGTGCAGCGTGACGTAGCCGCCGGTGAAGCGGCGCCAGTCCACCAACGGATAGGACCTGTCATACCAGGTCCGGTCCCGCTTGACCCAGGGCAGGGGATGGACTTCGGTCCGCGGCTTGCCGTCCTGTCCGGTCCCGGAAACCGCGACAAAAATCGACGCCTCGCCGAGCGAATCGGGATGTTTGTCGTCGCGGAGCAGGATGCGCCGCAGCATGGTGGTGGCTTCCGGGGTTGGCGAATGACCGGTCGTCACGGCACGCGCGGTCGACGGTACGCTCGCGACCGCGGTCAGCAGGAAAAGAAGAAACGTCGTGCCTGGTGGCAGGTGCATCGTTTTGCTCCATGGGAAGAAAGGCCGGGATGGCGTGCCACCCCGGCCTTCTCGTCAACGCTGGCGGACCTCGTAGGGCGCCAGGACCATTTTCACTTCGCCGCGGGCGCCGATCAGCGGAGCGTTCTTGCTGCCGTAATCGTGCCCGCGCTCCAGCACATAGAACGAATCGATGTAGTCCGTGCTGTTTTCGAACCACCAACTCTCCATCGCGCCGAGTATCTTCTGGCCGATCCTGGAGATGCCCGCCACGATGAGCGCGGGCGGAGCCGCCGGCGACACGACCAGCGCGGTGTCGCCCACCGCCTCCGTCAGGGCGGACGCAAGCTTCTGGAAGTTGACGTTGCCGTCGTCTTCAAAGAACTGCACGTTGACGTAGTTGGTCCCGAACTGTGTCCAGTTGATCAGGTCCTGTCTCGGCGTATACCAGCGCTTGTCGTGGTCGAGCCAGGGCATGTCCTGGGTGACGACGACGGGTTTACCGGCGGCATCGACACCGGACACGACAGCAAACACCTCGGCATCGCCCTGGATGTTGGGCTCGTGATCCTTCTCCAGATAGATTTCCTTGAGGATGGTCAGCAACTCGCCCTTCGTTTCGCCGTCGCCAGCCCGAGCGAAGCCTGTCAGTCGGGGACTCGACGAAGCGCCACGCGCCGCCTCATTGAGTACGGCCATGCCTGCCTGCACAGCGGCGGTACCGTCGGTTTCCACCAGGAGCATGGGGATGTCGGGTGTCTGGTCGATCGCGAAGCTGTGTCGCTTACCCTCGGGATCGAACGCGACGACCTGTTTCTTGCCGGTCGAACCGTCGCTGGTCACGGCGGCGGTCCAGAAGCCGCGAAGACTCCTGGGTTGCGGATGTGCGCCCAGACCGTGGACACGCACGCTGGCGATATGGCCGAGCCTGCCCTCGAGGCCGCGCAGGTGGACAGCCTGGCGGTCGAGGTCGAGCATGTCGTCCACGACGTCCTGCTTGCCATCGGCGACCGCGGTCTGGGCGTAGTCGTTGAGAATTTCCGCCAATGGGGCCTTACCGTTACCCAGATGGTCACGGATGGCGGTATCGAGGGCGGGCTGGTGGAGGATCGAGGCGAGGTCGCGTGCCAGTGCGACGCGTGCGTCGCCGGGGGAGGAAACGTCCGTCGCCATCAGCGACGGCGAGAGCGCGACGGCGATGAGGGCTGCAAGGCAGGTCATCCTGGTTTTCCGTGTCATAAGGTTCTCCATGGGGAATGGGGCGGGCGACGTCGGAGGTCGCCTTCGTGGTTCAGCTCGATTGGCCGAGCTGGTTGTCAGCGTATGCCCGCGTGTTCGCTCGCGCTGCGAGCGAAGCCTTAGGTTCACGTAGGGGACTTCGTAGCCCTAGGGCAGGCGAACGCCCGCAGCCGCGCATGGCGCCCGCGTTTCTCCCAGACGCTTTCGCGAAACGCGCGGACCGGCGACAATTGGCCGTCGCACCAACGCACACCCCGTCCCGAGACAACGAGGAACACCCCATGAGCGAAATCCCCGGCGATCTGAAATTTGCAAAAACCCACGAGTGGGTCCGCGTCGAACAGGACGGCACGGTCACCGTCGGCATCTCCGACCATGCGCAGGGCGCACTGGGCGATCTGGTCTACGTCGAGTTGCCGGAAGTGGGCAGCAGCGTGCAGGCAGGCAGCAGCACGGCGGTCGTCGAGTCGGTCAAGGCCGCCTCCGATATCTACGCGCCGGTGTCGGGCGAAGTGACCGAGGTGAACACGGTACTTGCCGACAAGCCGGAAACGATCAACGAAGATGCGTACGAGGGTGGCTGGATCTTCAAACTGAAGATCGCAGACAAGAGCGAACTCGACGAGCTGATGACAGCCGACGAGTACGCCGATCATGCCGAGAACGACGACCACTGATCGACTCGCCGACGCTTCACCCCGATGCCGGTCGTCTTCGACCGGCATTTTTTTGTCCGGGAGGGGTCTTCGGCGAAAAATTTTTTTCGCCTCAGTCGTGTTCCGTTCATCCCCGGAATTCGCCTCCCGATGGATGGTGACCGGAGCGACGACGTGCGCTGTCGCGGTGCGATGCGATTGCGGCGTTTTTTTTGAACGAACAAAAAAACGCCTTTATTTAAGGTGTTTTTTGAACCGCATAAGAGATGCGGTGTGTTTTGAATGGAAGTCCATTAGTGCCTTGCTAATGCCGAAGGTGCGTCGGGGATAAACCCGGTGGACTTCCCGATCGTCCGGTATGTGTCCGCAACGTCTTCAATTTAGAGCCAAAATTTATTGACAGCGGAAATGTTCAGGAATAGCTTTTGCGTCAATTGACGGGGAACCCGGAAATGGAAACAGGAAAATTCGTCAGGCCGTATGTGGAGCATGGTTCGAAAGCGGGTGCGGTACGCAAGATCACCGTCTCGATTCCGCTGCACATTCTCCGCCTGCTATCCGATGAACGTACTCGCCGCCAGGTGAACAATTTGAGGCACGCTACGAACAGCGACCTGCTGGTCGAAGCGTTCCTCCACGCTTTTACTGGGCAACCACTGCCAACTGATGAGGAGCTGAAGAGAACTATGGCCACTGCCAAGAAAGCCACTGCCAAGAAGTCCGCCGCCAAGAAAGCGACGAAGAAGTCCACCGTAAAGAAGACGGCCGCGCGCAAGTCGCCGGCGAAGAAGGCTTCGACCCGTAAGGTCGCGGTCAAGAAGGCTGCGACCCGCAAGTCGCCGGCCAAGAAGGCCACCGCCAAGAAGGCTGCGGTCAAGAAGGTCGCCCGCAAGGCGTCCACCCGTAAGGTCGCTGCCAAGAAGGCAGTCAAGAAGGCTTCCGTAAAGAAGGCCTCCGTCAAGAAGACCGCTCGCAAGGCTGCTCCGCGTAAGGCTGCCGCCCCGCGTAAGGCTGCCTCGAAGAAGGTCGCCGCAGCGAAGGTCGTTCGCGCGACCAAGACCGCCAAGGCACCCCGGGCCGCCAAGGCCAAGTAAGCGTTACCTTCCAATAAGAAAGTACGTTTCCGAATTATCTCCCCGCGGTGCCCAGCGCGGGGAGACACTTCGAAACCTTGACCCCGGCTTGCCGGGGTTATTCATTGATGGGGTTCGCAGAATATCTCCCCCGGAAAAGCTCCTAGGGCGTCGCGCTGGATTCACGCGGCCATTACGGTTACCTTGTCGCCACATCGCGCTGCGGGGGACGGGGGGTCCACCGCGTCAAGCCATCAGGGGGCGCGCGCCTTGCGGAGTCGTACGACCGCCATGGATAACCGTCCACCCTTTATCGATCGCCGCCAGCGTGGCGCGGTCAGTCCCGTGACGCTCGCCGTCATCGGCATCGTCGTCGCGCTCGCCGTCGCGGCCTGGTTCCTGATCGTCAAGCCTTACCGCGACGCCCGCGCCGCGGAGACGCCCGCGCCGGTAGCGGTGCAGAAGGCTGCCGCGACCGGCGTGGCCCCGCCGGCCAACGTCGATGCACTCAGCGTCGACCAGCTGCTGGCCGAAGCGCGTACCGCCATGAACGAGCAGCGCCTCGTCGCCCCGGCGGGCAACAATGCCTTCGAGTTCTATATGAAGGTGCTGCAGAAGCAGCCCGGCAACCCGGTCGCCGCCGATGCGCTGCGCGAGACCTTCTCCTACGGCTCAGCCGCGACGGAGCAGACGATCAACCAGCGCGACTTCAATGAAGCGCAGCGCGAGATCGACCTGCTCGCCAAGGCCGACCCCGAGAACTACACCCTGACCATCCTGCGTTCGAAGCTCGATGCACAGCGCAAGACGCTGGACCGCGAGCAGCAGCAGGCGGTCGATGCGCAGAAGGCTCAGCAGGTCGCGCAGCAGAATGCCGCCGCCACCCAGCGTCAGCAGGCCGAACAGGCCGCCGCGGCCATCGAGGCGCAGCGCGCGCAGGCCGCACGCGAGCAGGCGGCTCGTGTCGCTCAGGCGCAGCAGGCGGTGCCCGTCGCCGCACCCGTCGCACGACCGGCCGCCGCGCCGGCTGCCTCAGAGGGCGGGGCCATCAGCGATGCCGTCCTTATCCGTCAGGTCAACCCGCGCTATCCGACTGCCGCGATGCGTGCGAATCAGGAAGGCTGGGTCGACGTCGAGCTGACCGTCGGTCCCGACGGTCGCGTTGCGAACGTCAACGTGGTCGACGCTCAGCCGAAGCATATCTTCGACCGCTCCGCGATCGACGCCGTCAGCCGCTGGGAGTACAAGGCCGCCACACGCAACGGCGAACCGATGACCGTCACCCTGCGCCGCCGCCTGCAGTTCAACCTCGGCCGGTAAGTCACCACACCAGCCGCGCAAAAAAGAAACGGCCCCTCGGGGCCGTTTCTTTTGGGCTACAGGTCGTATGAAAACGATCACGGTCGCCGTAACCTGGTGAAAGCTCGGAAGCCGGAGCCTCGTTTACTCCGGCTTCTTCTTTTTCTTGACGGCCTTGACCGGTGCCGCCTTCTTCACTGGCGCCGCCTTGCCTTTCGCTTTGGTTTTCGTGGCAGGCGCCGCCTTGGCCACCGGCGCCGTGCGCACGCTTCCTTCCACACCCGCCCAGTCGACGTGGTTGAGCCCGAGCAGGCTGTCGAACACCATCGGCATCAGACCCGCCGGGACCGGACCCGCACCGTTCCACATGGTCACGACACCGGCGTGATACTTGGGAAAGAAGCCGATCATCGTGCGATAGCCAGAGACCGCGCCCGCATGGAAGATCAGGTCTTCATTGGCGTACTTGAATACGCGCCAGCCCAGCGCGTAGTGCGCGTCGGTGACACGCGCGCGTCGCCAGGGCAGCGAGTGAACTTCCGACGGCGTGGCCACCTCGGGCGCGTGCAGTACGTCCAGCGATGGCGTCGGCAGGACGTCCGGACGTCCGCCCATCTGGGCCATCAGCCACTGCTCCATGTCGCGCAGGCTGGCGTTGACGCCGGCGGCGGGGGCGACACGGTAGTAACTGTCGTTGGGCTCGTAGGGAATCCAGTTGTGCGGACCGCCGCGATGCGGGCGTGCCCAGCTCTTGCTGGCTTCGAGCGCGTCGCGGCCGTAGCTGGCGGTGGTCATGCCCAGCGGGGCGAAGATGCGGCGTTCGACCTGTCGAAAGAAATAATCGCCGGTGGTGGCGTAGATCACGTCGCCGATCATGCTGAAGGCGACGTTCTGGTAGCCGTAGCACGCGCCCACCTTGCAGGAGAGGTCCACCTCGTCCAGTTTGCGGACGAGCTCCTCGTAGGGAGCGTCGGCCTCGAGCATGTTGTCGTACGTGTTGCGCGGCAGACCGAGGCGCTGGCCGAGGATGTCGCGCACGGTCGCCTGCTGCGCCGCCTCCATGTCCTTGAGCTTGAAATACGGAATGGTGTCGATCAGCTTGGTGTCCCAGCTGAGAAAGCCTTCACGGACCAGCACGGCGGTGACGCCCGTGGCGAAGGCCTTCGACAGCGACGCCAGGCGGAACACGGTTTCCGGTGTGGCGGCTTCCTTCGTCTTCGCGTTGGCGTAGCCGATGGCGCGCTCGTACACGACCTTGTCGTCGACGATCACGGCGGTGACGATCGCGGGGGCGGCGTCGCGGGCTTCGGCCGCGTCCATCCAGCGGTTGTAGTTCTCGATCGTTTCCTTCACGCGCTCCGCAGGCAGCTTTTCCGACGTCGGGTCGACATGGACGACCGGGGGTTTCTGCGGCGGCTTCTGCGGCGGCGAAGCGGCGAGGGCGAAGGGGGCGGTGGCGGCGCAGGCGAGCGCACAGGCCAGCAGGGAGGCGGATCGAAACGACATGCTATTCTCGCGAAAGCGAGGCGTGACGGACACGCCGAAGGGAGGGAAACGTCATGGGATGGATCGTTTTTCTGATCATCGTCGCGGTCATTGTCGTGTACTTCATCGCTGTCTACAACGGACGGCAGACTTCACACAAACGACGACCCGGTTCCCCTTCACGATCCGGTGCCCGCGGCGAGCCGTGCTAGGCTTCTCGCGCATCCCGCCGACCCCGGACCCACCGTGAACGAACGTCGACCCTTCGCCAGGGACGAAGCGAGGACCCTCACGCTCTCCGTCATCGCCTTCTTCTTCGTGATGACGTCGTACTACGTGCTCCGTCCGGTGCGCGATCAGCTCGCTGGCGCGGCCGGATCGCAGTCGTTGCCGCAGTTCTACGCGATCGTCTTCGTGGTGATGCTGGCGCTGACACCGGTCTTCGGCTGGCTGGTCTCGCGATTTCCGCGCAAGCTGGTAATCGGCAGCAGCTACGTCTTCTTCGCCGCTTCGATGCTCGCGTTCATCCCGGCCTTCGTCGCCCAGGACCGCATCGGCGCGGTGGCGCTGGGGCGGATCTTCTTCGTCTGGGTCAGTGTGTTCAATCTCTTTGTCGTGTCGCTCTTCTGGAGCTTCATGGCGGATGTCTACCGCAGCCAGCAGGCGCGGCTGATGTTCCCGTTCATCGCGGCCGGTGGCATGGCGGGCGCGCTGCTCGGCCCCTTGCTGACACGGCTGCTCGTCCAGCGCCTCGGTGTGCCCGCGATGCTCGTCGTCTCCGCGGCGTTCCTGCTGCTGGCGCTGGGCGCACTGCTCGCGCTCTCGGCACGGCGTGACCTGAACGATGAAAGCGAAGGCGCGCCGGTCGGCGGTTCGATCCTGCAAGGCGCGAAGGCGGCGTTCTCGCAGCCGTTCCTGCGGTACATGCTCGTGCTGATGCTGCTTGGCGACGGCATCGCCACCATGGGCTACACGCTGATGGCGGATTACACGAAGGGACATTTCGCCGACAACGCGGCACGCACGGCCTTCTATGCCGATCTCGATCTGTGGACCAATTGTTTCGGTGCCTTGCTGCAGCTGACGCTCACCCCGCTGATCATGCGCGGGCTGGGCGTGGTCTGGGCCATGGTTCTGCCGGCGCTCGTCAACATGGCGCTGCTGCTCGGCCTGTCGGTACTCGGACTCATCGACCTGCACGTCTTCGGCTGGACGGTGCCGGTGATCGCGATCGTGCTGGTCGGCTCGCGCGGCATGACCTACGGCATGACCAAGCCGGCGTCCGATGCGCTGTACACCCGCACGCCGCGCGAAGTGCGCTACAAGGGCAAGAACTTCATCGAGACCGCTGTCTGGCGCTTCGGCGATTTGGTGGTGACGTCGGGACTCGTCGCCATACGTGGCGCGGGTGTAGGCATCACGGCGATCGGCCTGACCGCCGCGGGTCTCGCCTGCGTGGCGGCCGAGATGGGCCGGCGTGCGGCGAAATCGCCCGACCTGCTACCCGAGCAACGCGACGACGCGACCCGGTCTAGCTCGTGATGTAGCTCTCCAGCTGATTGATGGTCTCGCGCTGTTCGGAGATCACGGCTTTGACCAGATCGCCGATGGAGACGACGCCCACGAGGCTCGTGCCGTCGAGCACGGGCAGGTGGCGAAGTCGTCCGTCGGTGCACAGCCGCATGCATTCATCCACCGTGGCGTCGCTGGCGACCGTGATGACGCTGGCCGTCATGATCTCGGCCACCGGCGTGTCGCGTGACGATCGGTCCTTCAGGATGACCTTGCGCGCATAGTCGCGCTCGGAAACGATGCCGACCAGTTCACTGCCCTTGATGACCACGAGCGCGCCGACGTTCTTATCGGCCATTTGCTGGATAGCCTCGTAGACCGAGGCATCGGGTGCCACGGCGTAGACGGCTTTGCCCTTGCCTTCCAGGAGGTGCTTGACCTGCTGCATGCTCGACTCTCCGCTGCCGCGCGGCGTGCCGCCGCCAGGAGATCAGTCTACGCCGGGTGCGCGCGGGCGAGGGTAACGATCAGGTGAAGAGGGCGCGCCGCGCCGCGACTCGACGTAGTAGATCGGCCGGCGCTTGGATTCGGCGTAGGTACGGCCGATGTACTCGCCGATGACGCCCAAAGCCAGCAGCTGGGCGCCGCCCAGAAAGAGGATCACCACCAGCAGTGTGGGGTAGCCGCGCACGGGGTCGCCCCAGATGCACACCTTGAGCAGCACCCATACGCCGTAGAGAAAGGCCAGGCCCGCGGCGGACACCCCGAGCCAGGTGGCGATACGCAGCGGTGCCGTGGAGAACGAGGTGATGCCCTCGACGGCGAGGTTGCCCAGGCGCCAGTAATTCCACTTGGTCGTACCGGCGTGGCGGGCGTCGCGGTGATAGACCACGGAGGTCTGCCGGTAGCCGATCCAGGCAAACAATCCCTTCATGAATCGCTGGCGCTCGCGCAGGCCGTGCAGTGCCTCGACCGCGCGGCGCGAGAGCAGGCGGAAGTCTCCCGTGTCGCGCGGAAGCGGTGTGTCGGCCACCCGTTCCATGACGCGGTAAAACGCCGCCGAGGTGAACTTCTTGAAGCGCGTCTCGCCGTCGCGCTCGCCGCGGGTCGCGTAGACGACGTCGAAGCCTTCGCGCCAGCGGGCGATGAGGGTGGGGATGAGCTCGGGGGGATCCTGCAGATCCGCATCGATCACGACGACCGCGTCGGCATCCGCGGCATCGAGACCGGCGGTCATCGCCGCCTCCTTGCCGAAGTTGCGCGACAAGCGCAGCGCGACGACGCGGGCATCCGCCTGGGCGATGCGCTCGATCAGCGGCCAGGTCTCGTCGCGGCTGCCGTCGTCGATGTAGATCACGCGCGCGTCCGCGTCGAGCCCGTCGAGCACCGCGGCGATGCGTGCGTGGAAGTCGTCGATGACCTGCGCTTCGTTATATGCCGGGACGACGATGGCCAGTGAATACGTCATGGTGGCGCTCAGCGTACGCGACCGGCGACGGGGGCCGGGCGAGTGAGGTAGGCCGGGCCGCCGAGCTGGCTCATCTGCTGCGAGATCCACGCCGCGCGTCGCTGGACGTAAGCGCTGGGCGCCTCGGCGTGAAAGCGGCGGGGATTGGGCAGGACGGCCGCAAGCCGGGCTGCCTGCGACACACCCAGGCGATCGGGCGTGGTGTGAAAGAACGTGTCGCTAGCGGCGCCCACACCGTAGATGCCGTCACCGAGCTCCACGATGTTCATGTACACCTCGAGGATGCGCTGCTTCGGCCACAAGGCCTCGATGAGCACGGTGAAATAGGCCTCGGCGCCCTTGCGCACGAAGCTGCGGCCGTTCCAAAGAAACAGGTTCTTGGCGACCTGCTGGCTGATCGTGCTGGCCCCGCGCAGGCGCTTGCCCTCGTCGGCCGCGTCGATCGCGTCCTGGATGGCATCGACGTCGAAGCCGTGGTGATAGGGGAATTTCTGGTCTTCGCCAGCGACCATGGCCAGGCCCACCTGGGGCGATACGCGCTCCCATGGCACCCAGTGGTGACGATAGGTGAAGCCGGTTTCTCCGGTGACCAGCGCGGCCACCCGGCGCTCCATGATCATCGCGCTGGTCCACGGCGGCACGAAGCGCAGCACGAAGACCACCAGGACCGACAGCGCGACCCACGAGACGATGAGCAGGCCGGCGAGATGGACGATGCGGCGGGGCAGCGAGCGGGGCGTCGGGCTCATGAGGGCACGCGGAAGGAGGATGGCGCAGTATAAAGGGCCTGTGCCCATGCAGGCTTGTCGCCGGGCCGACCCACCCCCATCTCCCGTCGGATCACCAGGAGGCCACCGTGACCGATTCGATCGTCGATACCCTTGCGTCCGAGGACGTGCTGCACCGCTTCCTGCTCGAGAAGGCGGGTGTGCGCGGCGTGCTCGTGCGGCTCGGCGCCAGCTGGCAGGACATCGCCTCGCGCGTCGATTACTCCGCGGAGCTTCGCGACACGCTGGGGCAGGCCGTCGCGGCATCCGCGCTGCTGACCGGCAACGTCAAGTTCGAAGGCTCGCTGTCCCTGGAGTTCAAGAGTCAGGGCGCGCTGCGCCTCCTCTTCGCGGAATGCACCGACAAGGGCCGCCTCCGCGGGCTGGCGCGATTCGACGACGGCGACATGCCGGTGACGGACGGCAAGCTCGATCTGAGCGAGCTGCCCGACGCCGCGCTCGCCATCACCATCGGCCAGATCGACCGCGGCCGCTATCAGGGGCTGGTCGACCTCGACACGTCGTCCCTCGCCGAGGCGCTGGAGAACTACTTCCTGCGGTCGGAACAGCTGCCCGCGCGCATTCTTCTCGCGGCAGATGGCGTGCACGCGGTTGGCCTCATCCTGCAACCGGTAGCGGGAGAGGGCGGACACAGCGCCGCTGAACAGGACGACGACGCCTGGGAGCGTGTCGGTCACCTGACGGCCACGCTGAGCGCCAGCGAGATGCTGTCGACGCGCCCGGAGGAGCTGCTGTTCCGGCTCTATCACGAGGAAACCGTGCGACTGTACGAGCCAAAGCCGCTCGCGTTTGGCTGCACGTGTTCACAGGAGCGCGTGGAAGGCATGTTACGCGCGCTGGGGCGCGACGAGGTCGAGGCGACCCTCGAGGATCGCGACGGCGAGATCGAGGTGATCTGCGAGTTCTGCGCCACGCGGTATGTGTTCGATCGCGTGGATGCCGAGCGTCTGCTCACGCAGGCCGAGACCCCTCCCGCCCCCTCGACGCTGCAGTAAACCGCGCTCAGGCATCCAGCGACAGTGGCGCTCCCAGCCACTTGCTCGCTGGCTGTGGCTGCGCGAACAGAAACCCCTGACCGAACCGGCAGCCGATACGCTGCAGTACCCGCATCTGCGATTCGGTTTCGATGCCCTCGGCGATCACCTGCATGCGCAGCGAGTCCGCCAGCGCCTGGATGGCCCGGACGACCGCCGTGCTATGCGCCTGATCGTCTTCCGCCGGAAGCTCGATGACAAACGAACGGTCGATCTTCAGCGTCTCGATCGGATACTGATGCAGATAGCTCAGTGACGAGTACCCGGTACCGAAGTCATCCAGCGCGATGCCGACACCGTGCTCGCGCAGGTGCTCGAGAATACGTTTGACCTGCGCCGGATTCTCCAGCAGCGCGCGCTCGGTCACCTCGACGCGAATACAGCGCGCGGGTACGCCGTGCTGTGCGAACAGGTCCAGCAACCGCTGATCGAGATCGGCCGAGCGGAAATGACTGCCCGACACGTTGATGCTGATGAAGCCCTCGTCGCGCGTAAGCGCACGGGCCTGCCGCGCCACCTGCTCGAAGATCTGCCAGTCGATCGCCTCCGAACAACCGGTGTCCTCGGCAACCGCGAGGAATTCGCCGGGCGGAAGCAAGCCGCGCTCGGGATGGCGCCAGCGCAGCAGCGCCTCATAGCCGACGACGCGTAAGGTCGCCAGTTCGACGATCGGCTGGAAGAACGGCACGAACTCATTGCGGGTGATCGCCCGCCGGAGGTCGCCCTCGAGCTCGAGCAGCGAAAGCGCTTCACGGCGCAGGCGATCATCGAAGACGGCGGCGCGATGGCGTCCCTCGTCCTTCGCGCGATACATGGCCGAATCGGCGTCGCGCAGCAGTTCTTCCGGTCGCGTGTATTCGGGCGTCGGCAGCGCGATACCGATGGATGCGGAGGTGAAGATCTCCTTCGCGCCCAGGCGGAAGGGTGTCTGCAACTGCGCGATGATGCGCTCCGCGATGTGCGTGGCCGCCTGGGGATCGGTGATGCCCTCGACCAGCACGGCGAACTCGTCGCCGCCCAGACGCGCGACGACATCGCGCGTCTTCAGGCAGGCACGCACGCGTCCGCCGACCTGGAAGAGGAGATCGTCGCCGACCAGATGACCGACCGAGTCGTTGATCACCTTGAAACGGTCGAGATCGATGAAGAGCACGGCGAACAGTTCGCCCGGGTTCTCGCGGTAATGGTTGAGCGCCTGCTCGAGTCGCTGCAGGAGCAGCGTGCGGTTGGGCAGGCCGGTAAGCGAGTCGTGCAGGGTTTCGTATTTCAGCCGGCGTTCGACGCGTTCGCGCTCGGCGATCTGCTCGCGCAGGTCACGGTTGGCCAGCGCCAGGGCACGGGTGCGCTCGGTGACGCGTCGCTCGAGGCTGGCGTAGGCCTGCTTCAGCGATTCGGTCGTGTACTTGCGCTGCAGCGCGTTGGCGATGTGGTAGCTGACGAACGTCAGCAATTCCTGGTCGCGCGCGCTGTACGTGTGTTCGGGCGAATAGCTCTGCACCGCGAGCACGCCCATCGACTTCTCGTTCCAGATCAGCGGAACGCCCAGCCAGTGAAGTGAGCGCGCGCCGCTGGTGGAAAGGACCTGGTCGCGATTGAGGCGGTCGATCTCGTCGCGATCGGCCAGCAGCGCCTTGCCGTTACGCAGCACGAATTCGGTGAGGCCACGCCCCAGCTCGCGCGGCTCGCGCACGCCATCGAGTTCGTCGACGGAGTAGGGGAAGGTCAGCTTGTTCTGGTCTTCCGAGAGCAGCGCGATATAGAAGTTGCGCGCGTAGAGCAGGCCGCCGATGACGCGATGCACGGCGGCATAGAAGTTCTCGATACTGTCCGACGTATTGGCCAGCTCGGCGATACGGAACAGGGCCGCCTGCAGGCGTTCGCCGCGCTGACGCTGCAGGACCTGCTGGCGCAGCACGCGGTTGGCCTCACGCAGGGCCGCGGTTCGCGTGGTCACGCGTCGCTCGAGTTCCTCGTGCGCCTGGCGTCGTTCGAGCGCCGTCTGCACGTGCTGCGCGACATAGGTAAGGAGTTCGCGGTCGTTTTCGCTGTAGTGCGTGTCGTCCCGGTAACTCTGCACCACCAGGGCGCCCACCACGTCGTCACCGCGCTTCATCGGTACGCCGAGCCAGTCGTCGCTGGGCGGGCCGATGGCCACGCGTGGACCCGGGAGGCTCTTTTCCAGCTCGGAGCTGGCGCCCATCATCGAACGCCCGCTCTGCAGCACGTGCCAGGTCAGGGAGTTCTCGATCGCGTCGATCAGGCGGATGCCTTCGGGATCCGGCGTGTCGTCGTCGACCGTGTCGACGAAATACGGAAAGCGTACGGTCCGGTTCTGCGCGTCGTACAGGACGATGAAGAAGTTTTCGGCGTACATGAGGCTGCCCACGATGCTGTGCAGCGCACTCATCATGTCCTTCATGTTGTGCTCGGCACCCGCCTGCTCGGCGATGGCGTAGAGCGCGCGTTGCAGCCGTTCGGCCAGCGCCAGGCGCGAGATCGCCTCGTAAAGATTCGCGGTTTCCGCAAGCTGGCGTAGCCGGGCGGAGGCAAGCCTGCCCAGCCAGGACACCATGTCGATCGAGGCGGAGGCGTCGCGATCGTCGGTGCCGAAGCCCAGCGTCCGCCCTGACTGCGGGTCGACAGCGAGGTCGAGCGTGGTGCCGGCCGCCATCGGCGCGTCGTCGACGCGCAGCCAGGAGACCCGGGCGTCGGGCAGGAGGCAGCGCGCGAATGCCTCGCACTCGTCGCGGACCCCATCGGCATCGGCGGCTCTCAGCAGACGCTCGACGGCGTCATGCAGCGGCTCGACCTCCCCTGTGCCGGGTGTTTGCGATGTCGGGCTTTGGGATGGAGCTATGGTCATCGCCTGACGAAGATTCCGGTCGTGGTCGGGCCAGTCTATATGCGTTAACGCAACCGTGCGATGGCCCTTGCAGGTTGCCGAACCCGTTGCGCCCCACGCGCCGCGGTTCCCCCTGTCGTACTAAACGGCAGGTAATCTTTTTCCTGAACCTCGACCGCTCCGGGGTGTTAGTAAAAAGTAAAACGGGGTATAGTCGAGCCGTCCTCGTCGGGCTGAAGGCGGGGGCACGGGGAGGAAACCTTCAGCCGCTTACGACCAGACCCGACATGCGCCGATCCTTACTCACGTTGCTACTTCTGATGCCGCTCGCCGCGGCAGGTCAGAGTGCGTCGGTGGGTCCGGACGCCACGGCGTCCCGTCTGCTGGCCAAGCAGCCGGATGCCTACGCGCAGACGAGCCAGGGTTCCTTGCCGCTGTGGCGCGCCCCCGATGGCCGGATGCTCGCCATCCAGGCCGACGATCGCGCCGATCCCAGCAAGCCGTTGGCCCTCCACGCGGTCGATGCCGGCCCTTTCCTGTCCAGTGGCCTGCAGTACGATCTCGGCCCGCGGCTCCAGGCCCACGCCAGTGTCAGCGGGCAGGGCTGGGCGAATTCGGCCGAATCCTGCGCCGCCGCGGCGCCGGGTGGGCTCGACAACCGTTGCTACACGCCGGGTGCGCCGCCGCGCATCGTCGGCAGCGAAGTCGGCGCGACCTACCGTGGCACGGGTTACAGCCTCGGTCTGGGCGTCGGTTCGAGCCGTCCGACGGGTGGTGGCGCGGCGCTCCCGCGTGTGCTGCCGGGCCTGTCGACCGCATCGGGCCTTCCCATCAGCGCCCTTTCGTCCAGCACCGAGCTCAATGCTCACGGCAGGGTCGATCTCGGTGCGCGCAGCGGTATAGACGTCGGCGCCAGCGTCGGTCGCATCCGCCTGCTGCCGGGCAATCTGCTGGGCATCGGCTCGGTCGACCAGAAAGCGCTGAGCTTCGGCGTCGACCGCGGCTCCGTGTCGGGAGCCATCACCGGCCGCACCATGCAGCCGGAAGCCAACATCGTGAATGGCCTGAACCCGGATCGCCGCTGGAGCGCGGTGGACCTCGGCGTCACCTTCCGCCTGCCATGGCGTGGTGAGCTCTCGGTCGGCGCACAGAACGTCTGGTCCTCGGGCAACGCCCCCGCGAGCCCGGCGGGTCCAGAGCCCGACTCCTCGCGAACGCCTTACGTCCAGTACCACCAGGACCTCTGAACGAACCCGCCGCAAGGCGGGTTCTTCGTTTATGGCGCTGCGGAGGCAGCCGATCCGGTGGACGCCGGCCCTGCTGGCGATCCCGCGGCAGCTGGCCGGCCTGGCGACGATGGCTGGGCTGGGCTGGGCTAGGCTCGGCTTGCGCCATCGCGTTTGGCTTTGTCGCGGTGTGTCGTGTCGCGTTGGAGAGCCGGCGGGGGTGACCCTCGAGGCCACGCCTTCGGCGACCCCTCAGGGAAGGGCCGCTACCGCGGCCGTATTTCAATGGCCTTCGGCCGGGTCGGGCTTCGCCTGGGGGTTTTCGAGTCGGCTGTCCCTGCCTCCCCGAAAACGGCCGGTCATCCCTGACCGGCCCCGCCTGCGCGGCCTTGTCCAGTCGAAGCCCTCGCCTGCAGCTACCGGCCGCGAGGGTCACCCCCGCCGTCTCTTTGGTGTACCGAGGTGGGTTGGTGGTCGAGCGGGGTGTGGTTTCTTCGCTTCGTTGGCTTTTCGCGCGCAGGGCGCGCTCCTACAGGCCGCCATGTATCCCACCATTGCGGTCGCCGTGCGGCAGGAGCGAACCGTGTTCGCGAACCCTCAGCCTAACTAATGCGAACGAGGCGATGCGCTAAGGCAAGCGAGCGGTCCCAGCCAACGAAGCGAACCGCCGTTCGACCCCACGCTGCCTCAGTCCCCGAAAGAGCCGGCGGGTGCCACCCTCGCGTCCGGTAGCCGCAGGCGAGGGCGCCGACTGGAAGAGGCCCGCAGGGGGCCGGTCAGGGATGACCGGCCGTTTTCGGGGAGGCAGGGACAGCCGACTCGAAAACCCCCAGTCGGAGCCCGACCCGGCCGAAGGCCATTGATACACGGCCGCGGTAGCGGCCTTTCCTTATGGGGTCGCCGCAGGCGTGGACGCGAGGGTGGCACCCGCCGGCTCTTCAACGCGACACCACACGCCGCAGTAAAACAAGCCGAGCCGTAAAACAACACCGCCCTTTACCGACAAACTCCGTCCTTCACCCATCGAAGCGCCTCAGCGCCCCTGGCCCCTCAACCGCACGTCGCCGCTGAACGACTCGACGTGAATGAAACCGTTGCCACCGCCCAGGGTGGTCTTCAGTTCCTTACCCGGACCATCGTCACCCTTGGACGGGCTGCCGAAGTCGCTGCGGATCTCGCCGCTGAAGGTTGAGGCCTCGAGCTTTGCCGAGGTGTCGGTCGGCAGCTGCAGCTGGACATCGCCACTCATCGAGTCGACGTTGATCTTGCCGTCGCGTGCCGGGCCACCGGTGACCTGGGTGTCGCCGGAGACCGTGCTGAAGCTCGCTTCCTTCCATGGACCACCACCGATCGTCATGCGGCCGGAGACCGTCTGGGCCTCGATGCGCTCCGTGACCTGAGGTGCCGTGATGTCGCCGGAGACGGTCTGCAGTTCGGCCTTGTCCGAACGGCCGGCGAGGTCGATCGTGCCGCTCACCGTCTGCATGCTGACGTTCGGTGATCGCAGGTTGGCGCGAATGCGACCGCTCACGGAGTTGATGTCGATCTTGCCGCCGTCGAGGCCGTCGACACTGACGGGGGCGCTCACGACATTGATATCGATGGAGACGCCGCGCGGCACGCGCACGTTGAGTACCGTGGGCTGCATGCGGGTGTCGTTGCCCCAGCTGAACCAGTTGCCTTTCTTCTCGTCGCCATCGACATGGATGTCGACGTTCTGGTCGTTGCCTTCGATCTCGAGCGGACGGGCGCCGTCGCCGAGCGTGCCGGAGACCTGCACTTGGTTCTTGTCCCAGGCGGTCACCGTGACTTCGCCCTTGACGTTGTCGATGCTTACCTTCGCGGTCGGACGGATGTCTTTCGACAGGTTGATCGGTGTCGAGGCGAATGCCTGACCGATCGAGAGCGCCAGCAGCAGGGGAGTGAGGTAGAGCGTTTTCATAGCGGTTTGTCCTGGCTGTTCGCGTTAGCCGGCTTGCTTTTCAAAATTGCGCAGACGATCGCGCTGGCGTTCGGTACGTAGCAGCAGGCGCTGCAGCGCGGGAGAGTCGGGGGAGTCCTTCATGGCCTGAGTGAGCTCCATGTGGGCTGCGTCGAGTTCGACCGCCGCGCCGGACAGGCGCGGATCGGCCGGCTTCCAGGGCTGCGTCGTGCTGGCCATGCCATCGCTGCCGGTGGGCCTGGCCAGATGAAGGCCGACGCCGCCGCTCAGGACCGCGACACCGGCGATGGCGGCGGCCATCAGCCAGGGCTGTGCGCGACGCCGACGCGGCTGAGCGATTACGGGCGCTTCGCCGAGGCGGGCGTCGATATCGGCCCACAGGTCGCGATGCGGCGTGACCGGGCGGTTGAGCGAGCGCATCTGGCGCAGATAGTCGAGTTCGTTCATGGCGTCTCTCCCAGTGCGCGGCGGAGGAGCCCGCGCGCACGGTGTAACTGTGCTTTTGAAGACCCCACCGCCATGCCCAGCTCGATGGAGATCTCTTCGTGTTTCCAGCCTTCCACGTCGTGCAGTACGAGAACCGCACGGGCCCGCGGCGGCAATGCCGCGATGGCCTTTTCCAGCTCGTCGCGCTCGATGGCGCGGACGGGATTGTCGGTGGACGTGATGTCCGGCAGATGTTCGTCGTCCATGATGGTGACGGGGTCGGCGTTGCGGGCGCGTATGGACATGAGTGCGACGTTCACGGCCAGACGGTAGACCCAGGTGCCGAAGGCGCTTTCGAAGCGGAAGCTTTCCAGCTTCTGCCAGGCGCGGACGAAGGCCTCCTGGGTCAGGTCTTCCGCACGGGCGTGATCGAAGGCGGCCAGGCGCAGTACCGCGCCGTAGACCCGGTCGGCGTGCCGACGGTACAGCGTCTCGAAAGCCTTGCGGTCGCCACCGATCGCCGCGCGTACGACGTCGTCATCGGTCGATGCGACGGGCAGCTCAGGCTGCATGAAGGACGTGGCGGCGAGGCATAGGGCATTCATCTTGCCAGCTTGGATGCGGGCAAGGGGAAAACGGTTTAACGGGGGCGGCCACGCCGCCACCGCTGGAGCGCGGCCTGCGCGCGAAGGGCATGTCGAAGGCAGGCCACGTCGGGGGCGGATTTCGCGCGCGAGGCGCGCTCCTACAGGGCGCTAACGCTAGGCCACATCGGTTTCCCGGGTCTCCATGGCTTTCTGCAAAGCCTCGCTGACGCGTACCCGCTCAGCCTTCAGCCGCGCCGGCATCCGCTCGCCGAACCCGTCGAGATAAAGGTCGATCGCCCTGAGTTCTTCCGTCCAGCCCTCCAGATCGACGTGGAGCAGCGCGTCGAGCGTAGCGGGCGCCACGGTGAGTCCGTTGGTATTGAGTTCGGCCTTCGCGGGAACCACCCCGATCGGCGTCTCGACACCCTCGGCCTTGCCGGCGACCCGCTGAATCATCCAGTCCAGTACCCGCAGGTTCTCCCCATAACCGGGCCACATGAAACGCCCTTCGCCATCCTTGCGGAACCAGTTGACGTGGAAGATCCGCGGGAGTTTCGCGCCTGGTTTGTCGAACGAAAGCCAGTGCGCGAAGTAATCGGCGAAGTTGTAGCCGCAGAACGGCTTCATCGCCATCGAGTCCCGACGGAGCACGCCGACCGCACCGGTCGCCGCTGCCGTGGTTTCGGAGCCCATCGCCGCACCGATCAGCACGCCGTGCGCCCAGTCTTTCGCTTCGAAGACCAGCGGCACCAGCGAGGGGCGACGTCCGCCGAAGACGATGGCCGAGATGGGGACGCCTGCCGCGTCTTCTGACTCCGGCGCCCAGCTCGGGCACTGCCTGGCGCTGACGGTGAAGCGCGAGTTGGGATGCGCGGCAGGGCCATTGGCATGATCGAACGCGCGCCCTTGCCAGTCGGTCACCGGCTCGCCGTCGCCGAGGCCTTCCCACCACGGCCGGTTGTCGGCGGTCAGCGCGACATTGGTGAAGATCGCATCGTGTCCCAGCGTCTCCAGCGCGGTCGGATTCGTGCCCGCGCTCGTGCCCGGTGCGACACCGAAATACCCCGCCTCGGGATTGATCGCCCAGAGGCGCCCATCGGCACCCGGCGTCATCCAGCAGATATCGTCGCCGACGGTCCAGACCTTCCAGCCCGCCTTCCGGTAACCCTCGGCCGGAATCAGCATGGCCAGGTTGGTCTTGCCGCAGGCGGACGGGAACGCCGCGGCGATGTAGTGCTTCTCACCCTGCGGGTTCTCGATGCCGACGATAAGCATGTGCTCGGCGAGCCAGCCTTCCTGACGTGCCTGATAGCTGGCGATGCGCAGGGCGTGGCATTTCTTGCCGAGCAGCGCATTGCCGCCGTAACCGGAGCCGATCGACTTGATCGACAGCTCCTCGGGAAAATGCATGATGAAGCGGCGCTCCGGGTCCAGGTCGCCCGTCGAATGCAACCCTTTGACGAAGCGACCTTCGCGCTCGATCCGCACCAGGGCAGGCGCGCCCATGCGCGTCATGATCCGCATGTTGGCGACGACGTAGGGGCTGTCGGTGATCTCCACGCCGCAGCGGGACAACGGCGAGTCGATCGGGCCCATGCAATAGGGAATCACATACATGACGCGCCCGCGCATGGCGCCGGCGAACAAGGCGTCGATCTTCGCGTGCGCGTCCGCAGGCGCCATCCAGTGATTGTTCGGACCGGCATCGTCCTGCTTCGGCGTGCAGACGAAGGTCAGGTGTTCGACGCGCGCGACGTCGGACGGATGCGAGCGATGCAGATAGCTGCGCGGGTTGGTCGCCTCGTTCAACGGCACGAGATCGCCGCTGGCAAGCATCGTCTGGATGAGGTCGGCGTATTCGCCTTCCGAGCCGTCACACCAGCGAACGGAGGCGGGGTCGGTCAGCCTTGCGACCTCGTCCACCCATCGGTTCAATGCTTCAAGAGAACTGCCGTTCGAACGCATCCGTTGTGGTCTCCAGGTAAAAGTCCCTGAAGACAGTAGTTTGCGCTTCGTGGTATTGGCAAGGCACGGCGCAACAAATCGAGCCGCACCCCTGTAGGAGCGCGCATCGCGCGCGACCCTCTCGCCTCAGTCGTTCACATGCGCCGGCGTCAACGTCGCAATCATGTGCTCGACATACGCATCGAACTCCTCATGACTCAGGCGCGGCAGACCCAGCGTGAAGTTGAGCTGCAGGAACCCGACATAGGCGGCATACGTCAGCCGTGCACGGTGCAGCGCCACCACGGGATCCAGGCCCGCTTCCTGATACAGCCGCGTGAGGAACTCCATACGCCGCTGCGACACGCGCGACATCACCGGCACCACCTGCGGATGATCCAGCGCTTTGAGCAGGGCCGCGTAGACGCGATGCGGCTGCATCTCGTGGGCCACGCGGCGAAAGAGCTCCGGAAAGCGCTTCAGCGGGTCAGGGATGCGCTCGATCTCGGCTAGCACCTCGCGTTCGCCGTACTCTTCCCAACGCTCCAGCGCGGCCTGAAGCAGGGCTTCGCGCGTGCGGAAGTGCCAGTAGAAGCTGCCTTTGGTCACGCCGAGCCGGCGCGCGAGCGCCTCGACGGCGAGGGCGCCGACGCCTTGCTCGGCGATAAGGGCCAGGGCGCCGTCTTCCCAGTCTTCGGCGGAGAGGCGGACTCGTTCGTTCTTGGCACCGTCGTTCATCGGCGCATGGTAGCGGAGCCGTCGCCGTTTGCAATCCGTGCCCTTCGGTGCATGCTGCATAAGACCTTGACTTGGCTGTTATTGCATGACCGTACGCGGGCGTATTGACGCACCCGGCGACCCGCTACATACTCCGCCGTATGGTTGCCGATCCAGTCCACGTCAGTTCCGCCAAGGCGAGTCTCGTCTCGATCGACGGGATCGTGCTCGCGACCGAGCGCTGGCCGGGCGAACGCTCGCCAGGACTGCTGTTCGCTCACGGCTTCGGGCAGACCCGGCACGCCTGGACCGGCGCGGCGCGTACGCTTGCGGCGCAGGGCTTCGATGCGACCACCTTCGACGCCCGGGGCCACGGCGAGAGCGAGCGCGTCCCGCGAGGCGAATACCACATGGAGCAGTTCGTCGGCGACCTGCTTGCGGTGGCCGGCGTGGCGACCTCGCCGGACGGCCGGCCTCCCGTCCTGGTCGGTGCCTCGATGGGCGGCCTGCTCGGCCTGATCGCGGCGGGCGAGTCCGGCGGTACGTCGCCGTTTTCGGCGCTGGTTCTCGTCGACATCACGCCCCGTTGGGAAACCGCCGGGGTCGAACGTATCCTCGGCTTCATGCGTGCGCACCCTGACGGTTTCGCGAGTTACGACGAGGCGGCCTCGGCCATCGAGGCGTACCTGCCGCAGCGCCGCGAGCGCAAGACGGAGTCGCAGCTGAAGCCGCTGCTGCGGCCGGGTGGTGACGGACGCCTGCGCTGGCACTGGGATCCGGCTCTGCTCGACGGCGTGGTGGCCGAAAGCGAGCGCTACCAGCCGCGGCTTTTCGAGGCCGCCGCCAACGTCGACGTCCCCGTGCTGCTGCTTTCCGGTACGCGCAGTGACGTCGTCTCCAGCCACACCGTGGAAGAATTCCTTCGCCTCGTGCCGCATGCGCGTCACGTGGCACTGCATGATGCGACCCATATGGTCGCCGGGGATGCGAACGACGCGTTCACCCGCGAGATCGCGCGCTTCATGTTCGAGCTTTGATCCACCGTTTCACGCATTGTCTATCCGCTGTTTCCACTGTTCGACTGTAACGAGGTGATTCCGATGTCTGCGATCCTGGTTGTGCTGGCGGCGCTCATCGCCTCCGGTGCCTGCGCTTACCACCGCACGTCCCTGAAGACGTGGGCCATCGCCACGGGTGTCACCATCGTCGTCGTCGGCTTGCTTGCCGGCGCGCCGGTGACCACCGTCGTGCTGCTCATCCTGCTGGCGCTCATCGCCGCACCGCTCCTGATGGTGGATTTCCGCCGCAAGAAGATCAGCGCGCCGCTGCTGTCGATGTTCGCCAAGGTGACGCCGAAGCTGTCCGATACCGAACAGACCGCGCTCGAAGCCGGCACCGTCGGTTTCGAAGGCCAGCTGTTCTCCGGCAAGCCGGAATGGTCGGAACTGCTCCGCCAGCCGAAGCCGGAACTCTCGACCGAAGAGCAGGCCTTCCTCGACGGCCCCGTCGAAGAACTCTGCAGCATGATCGACGACTGGCAGATCACCCACGAACTGGCCGACCTGCCGCCGAACGTCTGGGAGTTCATCAAGAAGAACAAGTTCTTCGGCATGATCATTCCCAAGAGCTACGGCGGCCTCGGCTTCTCCGCGCTGGCTCACTCGGCCGTGCTGCAGAAGCTGTCCAGCATGTCGCAGACCGTCGCCTCCACCGTGGCCGTGCCCAATTCGCTCGGACCGGGCGAGCTGCTGATGCACTACGGCAGCGACGAGCAGAAAAATCATTACCTGCCGCGTCTGGCCGACGGCCGTGAAATCCCGTGCTTCGCGCTGACCGGCCCGTACGCAGGTTCGGACGCCACGTCGATTCCGGATTTCGGCATCGTCACCAAGGGCACGTGGAACGGCGAAGAAACCGTCGGCATCCGCCTCACCTTCGACAAGCGTTACATCACGCTTGCGCCGGTCGCGACCATCGTCGGTCTGGCCTTCCGCATGTACGACCCGGACAAGCTGCTGGGTGAGAAGGAAGACCTCGGGATCACGCTGGCGCTGCTGCCGCGCGAAACCCCGGGGCTGGAAATCGGTCGTCGCCATTTCCCGCTCAACACCCCGTTCCAGAACGGTCCGGTGCACGGCAAGGACATGTTCGTCCCGCTGTCCGTCCTCATCGGCGGTCCGCACATGGCTGGCCAGGGCTGGCGCATGCTCGTCGAGTGCCTGTCGGTGGGTCGCGCCATCTCGCTGCCGTCCAACGCCACGGGCGCGTCGCGCATGGCGGTCTCGGCGACGGGTTCCTATGCCCGTATGCGCAAGCAGTTCGGCCTCGCCATCGGCCGTTTCGAAGGTGTGGAGGAAGCACTCGCCCGCATCGGCGGCCTGACCTACGCCATGCAGGCGCTGTCGCGTGCCACGGCCGCGGCGGTCGACCGCGGTGAGAAGCCGGCCGTACCGTCGGCGATCGCGAAGTATCACGCCACGGAATGGTGCCGCCAGATCGCATCCGACGCGATGGACGTGCACGGCGGCAAGGGCGTCATCCTCGGTCCGAAGAACTATATGGGTCGCGGCTGGCAGTCGGTGCCCATCGCCATCACGGTGGAGGGCGCGAACATCATGACGCGCAGCCTGATGATCTTCGGTCAGGGTGCCATCCGCTGCCATCCTTATGTCCTGAAGGAAATGCAGGCCCTCGGCATCGCGGACTATCGCGAGCGTCTGAAGACCTTCGACAAGGCGCTGTTCGGTCACATCGGTTTCGGCTTCTCCAATGCGGTCCGCAGCTTCGTGCTGGGCATCACCGCGGCGAAGATCGGCGACACCGCGGGCGATGCCTATACACGTCGTTACTACCGCAAGCTCAACCGTTACTCCGCCGCGCTGGCACTCTGCGCGGACGTCGCCATGGGCGTGCTGGGTGGCAAGCTGAAGTTCAAGGAAAAGCTGTCGGCCCGTCTGGGTGACGTGCTTTCGTACCTCTACATCGCCAGCGCGATGCTCAAGCGCTACGAAGACACGGGCCGTCCGGAAGCGGATCGTCCGCTGCTGGCGTGGGCGTTCCACCAGTGCGTGTGGAACATGCAAATGGCGCTGGACGGGGTGATCCGCAACTTCCCGGTCCGCCCGGTAGCCTGGCTCCTGCGTGCGCTGGTGTTCCCGTTCGGTCGTCGCGAAGTGCCGCCGTCGGATCGCCTCGGCCGTCGCGTCGCCGCGCTGATCACGGCGCCCAGCGAAGCCCGCGATCGTCTGACCACGTGGAGCTACCTGACGCCAACGCAAAACAACACGGTCGGTCGCATGAATGCGCTGCTGCCGGACGTCATCGCCGCCGAGCCGGTGGAGCGCAAGTTCGTCAAGGCGCTCAAGGGTGGTCAGCTGAAGGCACACACGTACAACGAGCAGCTTGCCGAAGCCGAGAAGCTGGGCGCCATAAATGCCGCCGAGCGCGATCTGCTGCAGCGTGTCCGTGACGGTGTCGCCGAGTTCATCTCGGTCGATGACTTCGACAGCGAAGAGCTGCGTGCGAACGTGGTGCGCAATGCGGAAGCGATGAAGAAGGTGCGCGCGGCCTGAGCCGTTCGTATCGCTTCACGGAAAAGGCCGCGAGCGATCGCGGCCTTTTTTGTTTTGGCGGAAGCGGGCTCGGCTTTGCCCTCGCATTTGCCTCAAAGCCTCGCCTTGCGGCAGGGGCGTCGCCGGCTGCCATTTCTGTCGCTACGTCCTCCTACGGCCTTCGCCTTCGTGCGGAAGCGCTCCAGAAACGGCAGCCGGCGACGCCCCTCCTACCGTCGAGGCAAGCGGCGTATGTAGGAGCCAGCCCTGCTGGCGATTCACTCCGCCCCGAGTTGTCGCACGCCAAAACGCAACGGGTGCACCCTCGCTCGCACGATGAACCTCATCGGCCCGTCCGTGGCCGGACGCCGGGCGGGTCTTCAATCGTGTCTGCCAAGGATCCCTTCGTGCTCGCCCTTCAAGTCAATGCCACGTTCGAGGGGAGTCGTCGGCTGCCGTGCCTGGAGCGCTTCCGCACGAAGGCGAAGGCCGTAAGAGGACTTAGCGACAGGCATGGCAGTCGGCGGCTCCCTTGCGTCAGCGCGCAAGTACGAAAGCGATGGCGCAGCCGAGCCCTTAGAGTCCCCGAATGATGCGATGTCGGGTCGCGAGCAGGCTCGCTCCTACACAGGACTGTGGCAACGCCTAGCTTTCGGCGCAGCCGTCCTGCAGCGCTTCGACTTCCTGCAAGCGCGCTTCGACATCGTCGCGGGTGTGCGCACGGAACAGGCGCGGCGCCGCACGCCGCAGCGCACGGCAGTCCAGCTGCGTCAGCCGGTCGCGGACCTGCAGCAATTGTCCCGGGTGCATGCTGAATTCCTCCAGCCCCATCGCCAGCAACAACGCGGTGAACTGCGTGTCGCCCGCGATTTCGCCGCACAGGCTCACCGGCTTCTTCGCCCGGCGGGCGCTGGCGATGACATGCGCGATGAGGCGCAGGAACGCTGGCTGCAGCGGATCGTAGATGCCGTCGAGCGCATCGTTGTTGCGATCGGCGGCGAGCACGTACTGGGCCAGATCGTTGGTGCCGATGGCGAGGAAGTCGGCTTTTTCGAGGATCGAGGTGACGCCGATGGCGGCGGCCGGCACTTCGATCATGGCACCGATATCGATGCGCTCAGGCAATTCCTGGCCGGAACGGGCGAGGTCTTCGCGTGCTTTCTTGATCAGCCGTCGCACCTCGGTCATTTCACCGAGGTGGGTGATCATCGGTACCAGGATGCGCACAGGGCCGTAGCAGGCGGCACGCAGGATGGCGCGCAGCTGCACGCTGAAGATGTCGGGATAGCGCAGCGACAGACGGACGCCGCGTACGCCGAGTGCCGGGTTGTCTTCGCCGCGGATCGCGAGTCCGGCGGAGTCGGCCTTGTCGGCACCAAGGTCGAGCGTCCGGATGGTGACCGGGAGGCCGCCCATGCCGAGGACGACGTCGCGATAGGCGACGAACTGTTCTTCTTCCGAAGGCAGGCCGCGCTGGCGCAGGAAGAGGAATTCCGAACGGTAGAGGCCGACGCCGTCGGCGCCGCGCGAGCGGGCGAGGGTGATGTCGCCGGCAAGCTCCGCGTTGGCGTACAGGCGAACATGGGCACCGTCGCGGGTCAGCGTCGGCGCGGTCGCCAGCGCGGCGAGACGACGGCCCTCGGCGGCAGCCTGACGCTGCCATTGGCGGTAGCGGGCGAGATCCTGCGCGGTGGGATGAACGATGACTTCGCCGTGTTCGGCGTCGATCAGTACGAGGTCGTCGTCGTTGATCGTCGCCAGCGCGTCTTTCGTGCCGACCAGCATGGGCAGGTTGAAGCTGCGCGCGAGAATCGCGCTGTGCGAGTAGATGCTGCCGGCGCTGGCAATGACGCCGAGCATGCCCTGTCCCGCCATGCTGGCCATGTCCGCTGGCGCGACGGTATCGCTGACGATGATCTCGCCCACGCGGGCGGCCAGCTTGCGTTCTTCACGGCTGGACTGCTGGAGCAGAGCGGACATCACCCGGCCGATGACCTGGTCGATGTCTTCGCCGCGGCTTTTCAGGTAGGGGTCGTTCATGGCGTCGAACACCGCCGCGAGACGATCGCGCTGCATCTTGAGCGCGGCACTCGCGGTGTAGTGGCCGACGGCGACGAGCTCGTCCAGACCGCGCAGTAGCTCCTCGTCATCGAGCAGCAGACTATGCGCATCGATGAAATCGCCGACTTCGCGGGCCAGCGCCCCGTGCAGCTTGCCGCGCAGCTCACGCAACTCCGTGCGGGCGGTATCGATCGCCTTGTGCAGGCGCTCGATCTCGGGAGCGATTTCGTTGTCCTCGAGCATCCGCGTGTCGACGGCGTAGATGCTCGGCTGGACCAGACGCGCGCGACCGAGGGCCATGCCCCGGGCGGCTTGCGTGCCGGTCAGCACGTATCTCATGGGGGGCTCGTCCTGTGCGGCGGCATCATGGGTCAGGCACCCTCGTCGAATTTGCGGTCGAACAGATCGACCACGGCGTTGAGCGCGGCTTCTTCGTCTTCACCCTCGGCGCGCACGACGAGCGAGGTGCCCATGCCAGCGGCCAGCATCATGACGCCCATGATGCTTTGCGCGTTGACTTCACGGCCCTTGCTGATCAGCCATACCGTCGACCTGAACCCCGCCACCAGCTGTACGAGCTTGGCCGAAGCGCGAGCGTGCAGGCCCAGCCGGTTGGATACCACGATGTCCCGTTCAAGCATGGTCGATGAAGATCCCTCCGCGACCGCCAGCGGCCGCGATGTCGGCCAGTTCGGTCAGCGATTTTTCCGAATAGTTGAGGACACGAAGCAGCATCGGCAGGTTGAGGCCGGATACGCACCGCAGGTGAACGCCGAGCTCGGCCAGCGAGAGGCCGATATTGCACGGGGTGGCGCCGTAAAGGTCGGCGAGCACCAGGACGCCGTCACCATGGTCGAGGTCGCGCGCATGCTTCGCGGTCAGCGTGCGCATGACGTCGGGATCCGAACTGGGTGGAACCTCGACGGCATCGACTTCGAGTGGCAGCTTGGGCATGACGTGGCGGGCCGCCGAAATCAGCGCCTTGCCGACGGCTTCGTGGGTCATGAGGAGGACGCCGACGCTCATCGCCCGGTTTCTCGCACTGGCATGGGCTGGGTCATGGCTCACTCTAGCTCGCGATGAAAGGTAAGTACGTTGCCGCGTTCCGAGCGGAAATGCTGGGCCAGCTTCTCGACCAGATAGACCGAGCGGTGACGCCCGCCCGTGCAGCCGATCGAGACGGTGACATAGCTACGATCCTCGCCCTCGAAGCGCGGCAACCAGGTATCGAGCCAGCGGGCGACGTCCGCATAGTACTCGCCCACGAGTGGATTCGCGTCGAGGAACTCGCGTACGGGGAGGTCGCGGCCCGAGAACGGGCGCAGCCGGGGGTCCCAGTGGGGGTTGGGCAGGCAGCGGGCGTCGAAGACGAAATCGGCGTCGGAGGGCAGGCCGCGGCGGTAGGCGAACGACTCGAAGAGCAGTGTCGTGCCATCCGAGGCGGCGGCGTACCCCGTGGCGAACAGCCGGCGCAGCTGATGGACGTTGAGGTCGCTGGAGTCGATGACCTTTTCCGCGATCGAGACTAGGGGCCGCAGCAGGCGACGTTCTTCGGCGATGGAATCGGCCAGCGACAGTTTTTCCGCCGCCAGCGGGTGACGGCGGCGGGTCTCGGAGTAGCGCTTGATCAGGACGTCGTCGCGACTGTCCAGGAAGATCAGATGGACGTGGACACCCGCTGTGGAAAGCTCGGACAACACGTGGGGCATGCGCGAGAGATCGATGCGCCGGTTGCGCACGTCGACGCCCACGGCGATGCGACGGCGCGGTCCATGCTCGCCCTGGCTGACGGCGGCGACGAGCTGGGGAATCAGCTCGGCGGGCATGTTGTCGACGCAGTAAAACTCGAGGTCTTCCAGCGCGCGCAGGGCGACCGTCTTGCCGCCGCCGGACATGCCGGTGAGGACGACCAGATGGATGGCGCCGGGTTCGACGATGGGGCTCATGGTTTCCTCGGTCACGTCGGTCACCATGGCGGCAGGCGACGCATCTGGTGCGCCTGACGGTCGATGAAGGTCTGTGCGGGATCGATGCCCTTGCTTTTGAGCACGTGATTGCGCACGGCCGCCTCGACCAGCACCGCGAGGTTGCGGCCGGGCGCGACGGGAATGGTGATCTTGGGGACGTCCACATCCAGCACGTTACGCCGGCTGACGTCGCCGGTAAGGCGGGTCATCGCGTCGATGTCTTCACCCGAGGTCAACGGCTTGAGGTGCACGACCAGACGCAGGTATTTCGATGGCTTGACCGCCGTGTGGCCGAACATCTCGCGGATGTTGAGCACGCCCAGGCCGCGCACCTCGAGGAGGTCCTGCAGCAGCTCGGGGCAGGCACCGTCGATGACGTCTGGCGCAATGAGGGTGAATTCGGTCGCGTCGTCGGCGACCAGGCGGTGGCCGCGACTGATGAGTTCCAGCGCCAGCTCGCTTTTGCCGGAGCCCGGGTCGCCGGTGATCAGCACGCCGATGGAGAACACCTCGAGGAATACGCCATGAAGCGTGACCCGGGGTGCGAGCGTGCGCGCCAGGTGGTACTGCAGATACGTGAGCAGCTCGTGCCCGCGCTTGGTGCTCTGCCACAACGGCGTGTCGGTTTCTTCCGCGACTTCGCGCAGATCGGACGGGATCGACTGGTCTTTCGTGACGATCAGCGCGGCCGGCTGGTAGGCGGCGATCTTGTGGATGACCTCCCAGCGCTGGCGCGATTCGAGGCCGTCGAGGTAGTTGAGCTCCTCCGTGCCGATGATCTGCACCTTGTTCGGGTAGATCACGTTGAGGTAGCCGACCAGCGAAGGACGGCGGCTCTGCTTGGCATTGGGCTCGAGCACGCGGGCCTCGCCGCGCATGCCGGCGGCCCAGCGAAGCGCCATACGTTCGTAGACGCCGTCGAAGAGTTGTCTGGCGGTGAGCCGATCCACGCGGGTGATCCCTTTAGATAGCGAAGCCGGCGCGAGGGCGCCGGCTGGGCTATTGTGCCATCAACACGCGGGAGGAGGCCCGGCGGCGCGCGCGAGCGGCCGCCGGGCGCTCTCGTCAGTCGGTGCTGGCGACGCGCGCGTCGCGGCCTTCAGCGTTGTGATGATCCTTGAGCTTCTCTTTGTGCTTGCGAAGCTGGTCGGCGAGTTTGCCGATCATGGCGTCGATGGCGGAATAAAGCGTGTCGCCCTTGTTGTCGTCTTCCAGGCGGGCCACGCCTTCGCCATGGAGCCGGGTGCCGGCACAGTGCAGGGTGCCTCCGGCCTTGTGCTCGTTCTTATCGACGGAAAGGACCACGTCGAGGGCTTTGATATTGTCGAAAAGGCGTTCGAAGCGGCCGATTTGCTGTTCCACGCGCTCGCGCAGAGCGGGGGTGATATGGACGTGCTGGCCGCTGATCTGGATTTGCATGACGCCTCCTTCTTGCTGAGGGTGTCGCCTTATGGCGACGAGATCGGAACGGCGGGGTTGCCGCTCCTCAAGCCTGAATTGATGAGACCGTGGACCTCCGCCGGGGTTCCCCCCGATGTTTCTCAACCTGCGCGAACGCGTTCGCTGGAGCTGGGAATTCGCATCGCTTCACGGTACTTGGCCACCGTACGGCGTGCGACCTGAATTCCGCGTCGATGGAGCTCCTCGGCAAGCGCCTGGTCGGACAAGGGGCGGCGTGCGTCCTCGCCCGTGATCAGCTTACGCAACATGGCCTGGATGGCGGTGGCGGATGCGCTGCCGCCGTCTTCGGTCGCCACGCCACTGGAAAAGAAATGCTTGAGTTCGAAGGTGCCGCGCGGCGTGTGCATGTATTTCCGGGTGGTGACCCGTGAAATCGTCGATTCGTGCATGCCGACTTCTTCGGCGACCTCACGCAACACCAGCGGATGCATGGCCTCGGGGCCGTAATCGAGGAAGGCGCTCTGGCGGCGGACAATGACTTCCGCGACCTTGGTCAGGGTTTCGGCGCGCGACTGCAGGCTTTTCAGCAACCAGCGGGCTTCCTGCAGCTGGCCTTTCATCCAGGTGGCGTCGTCGCCGCGTGCGCGGGCGATGAGGTTGCAGTAATGCTGGTTCAGGCCGAGCCGGGGCTGCGCGTCGGGGTTGAGGCTGACCGTCCAGCGCCCCGCTTCCCGCCGCGCGTACACGTCGGGCGCGACATATTCGACGGGCGTGGCATCCAGCGCGGCGCCCGGGCGCGGATCGAGGCTGCGGATCAGCGCCGCGGCGCTGGCCACCTCGTTCTCGGCGGCCTTGAGCCGACGGGCGATCTTGACGCTGTCGTTTCGCGCGAGGAGCTCCAGCTCTTCAAGGACGATACGGATCGCCAGGTCGCGGAACGGTGTTTCGGTCGAAAACTGCGAGAGCTGGCAGAGCAGACAGTCGCGCAGATCGAGGCTGGCGATGCCGGTGGGATCGAACCGCTGCACGCGCTGGCGTACCGCTTCGATCTCCTCGGCACTGGCCCGCAGTTCGGCGGGCAGCGCGACTTCCACCGCCTCGACTCCGTCGCGCAGGTAACCGTCCTCGTCCAGCGCGTGGATGATCGCGGTGGCGATCGCGTGGTCGCGTGGGGAGAACTGGGAAAGATTGAGCTGCCACTCCAGGTGCTGTTGGAGGCTTTCCGGCGCGGCGTTCTGCGGCTCGAAACCGTCTTCGTCACCACCGTTGGCACGCGATGGGGCGCCGGCGTAGTCACCCGCCTCGCCGTGGAAGCGATCGTCGTCCCACTCGGGGGCGAGTTCTTCGGACGGGGTGGCGGTGGACTCGTCCTCCTTCGAGGACTTGGCCGGGAGCTCCTGGCGGGAGGGGAACTCGGCGTCGAAACCGTTCTCGTCGGCGGCGTCGCCTTCGGCATCCGCGTCGGACTCCGCATCTTCGGCAAACTCAAGCAGCGGGTTGCTCTCCGCGATCTGGCGGAGTTCCGCTTCGAGCTCCAGCTGCGACAGCTGGAGCAGCCGAATGGCCTGCTGTAGCTGCGGCGTCAGCGTGAGCTGCTGATGCAGACGAAACTGAAGTCCGGGTTTCATGCCTTCGATGCGTGAGGTGTCGAATCCATCGTAACCCCTTGCGGCCTCCACAAACCAGCGGTCGGGTCGGCTGGCTCTTCCGGCCGGATTCGCGCGTCGGTCCGGACGGCCGGTGACGCGCTCTAAATGCGGAATTCACGACCCAGATACACCTCGCGCACCTTCTCATCGGCGAGGATGTGCTGAGGAGTGCCGCGAGAAAGCACTTCGCCGTCGTTGAGGATGTATGCGCGGTCGCAGATACCGAGCGTTTCCCGGACGTTGTGATCGGTGATCAGCACCCCGATGCCGCGTTCCTTGAGGTGTCGAACGATGCGCTGGATCTCGCCCACGGAGATGGGGTCGACGCCGGCGAACGGCTCATCGAGCAGCATGTAGCGCGGGCGTGCCGCCAGCGCCCGGGCGATCTCGACGCGGCGACGCTCGCCGCCGGACAGGCTGATGCCCTTCTGATCGGCGATGTGCGCGATCTTCAGTTCGTCGAGCAGGCTGTCGAGTTCGTCGTCGCGCTGCTTCTGCGTCATGCCGTCGCGCAGTTCGAGCACCGCCATGATGTTGTCCGACACGCTGAGGCGGCGGAAGACCGAGGCTTCCTGCGGCAGATATCCGATGCCGAGCTTGGCGCGCGCGTGCATGGGCAGGCCGGTGATGTCCTGCTGATCGAGCTTGATTACGCCCGCGTCGGCCTGGATCAGCCCGACCACCATGTAGAAGCAGGTCGTCTTGCCGGCGCCGTTGGGGCCGAGAAGGCCGACGACCTCACCTTCGCGAATGGAGAAGGCGAAGTCACGGACTACCTTGCGTGCGCGGAAGCGCTTCTGCAGGCCTTGGGCTGAAAGCATCGGGTCAGGGCTTCCTGGCAGGTGCGGCCGCAGCCGCCGGAGTGGGGCAGGCGCCGGCCGCCTTGGCGGGTGCGCCCGGCGTGGTGCTCTTCGGCTGGAAGGTCATGTGTACGGGTGCGGGACCGTTGCTTTCGCCCGTCATCGTGCTGTTCTGGGTGTTATAGGTGAGCTTGTCGCCATCGGCACTGCCCTTCGCCGGCTGGTTGACATGGGCACCGCCGGTCAGCACGGCAAAGTCCTTGTCGATCTTGTAGTCGATGTTGGAAGCCTTGCCGTCCATGGGCTGATCGCAGTCGTCCAGCTGATGGATGGTGGCGGGGCTGCCGTCGACGACCACCCGGTTGAGCTGGCTGTCGGCGTCGAAATAGCCCGTCGCCTTGCTGCCGGTGATCTTCAGGGTGCCCTGGGTCAGGACGACGCTTCCCGTCCAGATCACCTTGCCGTTGGGCTGCTGGGAGCCATCGAACGACTTGGAGACGACGTCGGCCGGCTGGTTGCGATCGGACTGCTTGGCGGCGGCCGGCAGGCTGGCCACGAGCGCCAGGCCAAGCAGCGCAAGCAGCGCGTTAGCGCTTGGGCGGCAGATACGTGGTGTGGACTGCATCGAGAAGCTCCAGGTGCTTGGTATCGAGATTGGCGCGCATGCCAACGCCGTTCATTGTAGAGGTTCCCTGGACGATACGGGCCGCTTCGGCGGTCTCCAGGTAGTTCCGCTTGGGCCACGCGGTGACCTCGGAGGTGTCGATGCTGGCCGGCGGCGTCTGCGCGAAGGCAACGCGGTCCATATGCACCTTGCCCTGCAGCTTCAGCATGCTGCCGTCCTTGTTGACCCACCCGTACTGCGAATGCCCCTTCCACGGCGGCACATCGACTTCCTTGGTCGATGGCAGCACGAAATCGGGCGCATTGATGTACAGCGAATCGTCACCTTCGCGGCGCTCCAGATGTGGCGCGATGAGCGTGAAGGCCAGCTTGCCCTGTTCGTTGTAGGAGTCGAGGTCGAAGTTGGTCAGAACGTAGCCCGAGCGCGGCGGACCGACGAAGTCCTGCAGCTTCTTCTCCGGGGCGACCCAGTAGTAGAGCAGTACGCTGGCGCCCAGCGCGACCAGGAGCATGCCGGCGATACCGCCGGTACTGCGGTCCTTGAGCAGATTGAAGGCGCTCACAGCCAGCGGTCCCGTTCGGCTTCGGCCTTGCCCTGGGCGGCGAGAATCATGTCGGCGACCTCGCGGGCGGCGCCGTAGCCGCCGGACAGCCGGGTGCGCCAATGGGCGCGCTCGGCCACCCAGGGGTGGGCATTGGCCACGGCGACGGCCAGACCGGCGATACCCATGGCCGGCAGGTCCGGCAGATCGTCGCCGACAAAAGCGGCCTGGTCCGGCGTAAGGCGGAGGGCGTCGAGCAGGGCGGTCAGGCAGGCCCGTTTGTCCTTCTGGCCCTGATAGACGTGAGGAATACCCAGTTCTTCGGCGCGCAGCGACACCGGATGACTGATCCGCGCCGTGATGATCGCGACCTTGATGCCGTTTTCCTGAAGGCGTTTCAGGCCCAGACCGTCATGCACATGGAACACCTTGGTCTCGCGGCCGTCCTCGGCGTACCAGAGGCGGCCGTCCGTCAGGGTGCCATCCACGTCGAAGACGACGACGCGCACGCGGGCGGCGCGTTCGGCGATATCGGCGGGGATGTCGGTGTAGTGGGTGTAGGCCATGGGCTTCGATATGGGGACGAAAAGGACGCGCTCGAGGCGCGCCGGGACCGGGTCGTCAGACGACGCGGGCGCGGAGCAGGTCGTGGATGTTGAGCGCGCCGACCACCTGGCCGGAGGGGTCGGTGACCAGCAGCGCGTTGATCTGGTGTTTTTCCATCAGCTGGGCGGCTTCGACGGCCAGCTTGTCCGAGCCGATGGTCTTGGGGCCGCGGGTCATCAGCTGGCCGACGGTGGCGTTGCGCAGATCGACATCGTCGTCGTCGAGGGCGCGACGAAGATCGCCGTCGGTGAAGACACCCAGCAGACGTCCTTCGCCGTCCACCACGGCGGTCATGCCCAGGTGCTTGCGGGTCATCTCGACGAGGGCTTCGCTGACGGACGCTTCCAGCCCGATGCGCGGCACGTCGTCACCCGTGTGCATGACATCGGCGATATGCAGCAGCAGGCGGCGCCCGAGGCTGCCGGCCGGATGCGAGCGGGCGAAGTCGTCCGAGGTGAAACCACGGGCCTCGAGGAGGGCGACGGCGAGCGCGTCCCCCATGACCAGCGCCGCGGTCGTGCTGGAGGTCGGCGCCAGTCCGTGCGGACAGGCCTCCGACGGCACGTTGGCGTCGATGTTGACCTCCGCCTGACGTGCCAGCGAGGACTTCGGGTTGCCGGTGATCGCGATCAGCGGGATGCCCTGGCGTTTCACCGCCGGCAGAATGAAGAGGAGTTCGTCCGTCTCGCCGGAGTAGGAGATGCCCAGCAGGATGTCGTCCGGCTGGATCATGCCGAGGTCGCCGTGGCTGGCCTCGCCCGGATGCACGAAGAAGGACGGCGTACCCGTGGAGGCCAGTGTCGCGGCGATCTTGCGGGCGACATGGCCCGACTTGCCCATGCCGGAGACGACCACGCGCCCCTTGCAGGTCAGAATCATCTGACAGGCCCGGACGAAGGTGGCGTCGATCTTCGACTCCAGGGCACGGATAGCCGCGGCCTCGGTGACGATCACGGTGCGCGCGCTACGGACGATGGTATCGGCATTCACGACGGGATGATCGGCAGGCGGGGCGGTGCGGGCGTTCATGCGGCCTCGGAGGTCCGGGTGGTGGCTTCTGACCCGGGATGTCCATTTCTGCGACACCGGATTTCCATTACCATTACATATTCTCATTTTATCGTCGCTGCCATCGACCGGTGGTTCAGGGTCCGTTTCGGAACCCTCACGGCCGCGGCGACCCCCTCATCGGAGACTCCATGGACGCTGCGCGCATCCAGGCATTGATCGAAGCCGGCCTGCCCGGCGCCCTGGTGGACGTTCGCGGCGACGACGGCGTTCATTTCGAAGCCGACGTCATCTCGGAACAGTTCGCCGGCAAGTTGCCGCTCGCCCGTCATCGTCTCGTCTACGCGACGCTGGGCGACCTCATGGGCGGTGCGATTCACGCTCTGGGCCTCAAGACCCTTACCCCCGAAGAAGCCGCCGGCCGCCGCTGATCCAGCGCGCCGCCCGGCATTCCCGGTTCGTTCCCTTTCTCAAGGCACTCCCTTTCCATGGCCAAGATCCTGATCAGCGGCGGCCAGCCGCTCAACGGTGAGGTGAGCATCTCCGGCGCGAAAAACGCCGTGCTCCCCATCCTCGCCTCCTGCCTGCTTGCCGACGAACCGGTCAGCATCGGCAATGTGCCGCACCTGCATGACGTCACCACGTTCATCGAATTGCTCGGCCGCATGGGCGTGCGCGTCGTCCTCGACGACCGCATGAAGATGCACATCGACCCGCGTCCCGAAAATTCCTGCGTGGCCCCGTACGATCTGGTCCGCACCATGCGTGCGTCGATCCTCGTGCTCGGTCCGCTGGTGGCGCGCCATGGCAAGGCCGAGGTTTCGCTGCCCGGCGGCTGCGCCATCGGTTCGCGTCCGGTCGACCAGCACATCCGTGGCCTGCAGGCGCTGGGCGCCGAGATCACGGTCGAAAACGGCTTCATCAAGGCAAAGGCCGGTCGCCTCAAGGGCGCGCGCATCGTCATGGATATGGTCACCGTCACCGGTACCGAGAACATCCTGATGGCCGCCACCCTGGCGTCGGGCACGACGGTCATCGAGAACGCCGCGCAGGAGCCCGAAGTGGTCGACCTGGCCCACTGCCTGATGGCGATGGGCGCGAAGATCGACGGCGTCGGTACATCGACGCTGATCGTCGAAGGCGTCGAGCGCCTGCACGGCGCGCACTACGAAGTTCTGCCCGACCGTATCGAGACCGGCACCTTCCTGGTCGGCGCGGCGATGACGGGTGGCAAGGTCCGCGCCCGTGGCGCGCGCGCCGACACCATGGATGCCGTGCTGCAGAAGCTCGAGGAATCCGGCGCGCACATCAGCACCGGTCCGGACTGGATCGAGCTGGACATGCAGGGACGTCGTCCGAAGGCCGTCAATCTGGTGACCGCGCCGTATCCGGCGTTCCCGACCGACATGCAGGCGCAGTTCACCGCCCTCAACTGCGTCGCCGAGGGCGTAGGTGTCATCACCGAAACGGTTTTCGAAAACCGCTTCATGCATGCGCTGGAACTGCAGCGTCTGGGTGCCGACATCCGTCTCGAAGGCAACACGGCGATCATCACCGGCGTGCCGAAGATGACCGGCGCACCGATCATGGCCACCGACCTGCGTGCCTCGGCGTGCCTGGTGCTGGCCGGCCTGGTCGCCGAAGGCGATACGACGGTCGACCGCGTGTACCACATCGATCGTGGTTACGAGAATATCGAAGAGAAGCTCGGCGTCCTCGGCGCGCACATCCGCCGTCTGCCAGGCTGATCCACCTGTCCTACGCCTGCCAGGCTGGTACACCTGGTTGTAGGAGCGCGCCCTGCGCGCGACACGTTCTCGCGAAGAGCGTCGCGCGCCGGGCGCGCTCCTACAGTTGAGGTTTATTTACCCTCGAACTTCACCAGCTCGAGGGTCAGATCCCCGCCATCTTTCTGCGCCAGCTTTACCGGCACCGGATACTTCGCCGGCGCGTACCACGCGTTGAAGCCGCGGTCCGTATCGGTGCGATCCACCCGCACGGTATCGAACGAGCCGGCCGGGACCGTGATTTTTTCTTTGCCCGACACCTTGAACTGCTGGTTCTCGACGGCCTGCTTCACCGCCACGGGAAAGGCCGCTTCCTGCTTGCCGTCGCGCAGCGCGACGCCGAGCGCGAGAGGCAGGGTGTTGCGGTCGATCATGCCCGGCACGGCGGCGTAGCTGAAGCTCTTGCTGTTGTCCTGGACCTGCACGGTCGCTCCCTGAACCTTGATGTCGCGCGTCTTCTGCTTGAACGACGCGTCCATCTGGTAGTGGTAGCTGACCGCCTGCGGCACTTGGCCCGCCCAGGCAAAGCGCGAGGTCTCGGTGGCGTTGGCGCCGAGTGCCGCGGCGAGGCCGGCGGTGCCCTTGCTGGCGTTGGTGTACTCGAACTGGCCGTTGCCGGCCGACTTCAGCACGATGGTGGCTTCACCCAGCGGGCTGCCGCCCTGAAGGACATTGTAGGTAGCCGTGAACGACTGCGGCACGGCCGCGGCGAACGCGGCGGCGGGCAGGGCGAGGGCCAGCGCGAAGCCGGCGCGGAGGATTGAGGTCTTCATGACACCCGATTCTAGCCGCGGTGGCTGAATGCGGGGCGACGGGGTGGCGAGCCGGGGATAGCCCGCGTGTCTGGAGAGCTCGCGCGGGGCGCGCTTCTATAGGTCGGTGAGGCGTAGGGGGCTCGTGAGCGGCAGACCATCGAAAATCGCGCCGCCCTCCCAGCGCAGTCGCCCGGACGCGATCGCCGCGACCACGGCCGGCAGCAGCTTGTGTTCTTCGACGAGCAGGCGCTCCGCCAGCGATATCTCCGTATCGCCCGGCAACACAGGGATGCGCGCCTGCGCCACGACGGGTCCGCCATCCAGCTCCGCGGTGACGAAATGCACGCTTGCCCCATGCTCCGCGTCGCCCGCCTCGAGGCACTGCCGGTGCGTATGCAGTCCACGGTATTTCGGGAGCAGGGAAGGGTGGACGTTGATCGCCCGACCTTCCCAGGCGGCGACCACGTCGGCGTCGACGATGCGCATATAGCCGGCCAGCACCAGCAGATCGGCGCCGCTGGCGGCGACATGGCCGAACAGTGCGCGGTCGAAGTCGGCACGCGTCGCGAAATCGCGGGGACGAAGCGAGACGGTGGGAATGCCCGCCTGGGCGGCGACAGTGAGCGCTCCGGCCCTGGCCTTGTCGCTGCCGACCAGCACGAATTCGACAGGCAACCGCGCCGCGATCAGCGCGGCGAGATTACTGCCGCGCCCGGAGGCGAGCGCGGCGACGCGCAGGGGCCGATCCACGAATGATCTCAGGCGATGTGAACGCGCTCGTCGCCGCTGGCGGCGACGACCGAGCCGATGGTCCACGTGTCCAGGCCGTGGCCGGCCAGCACGGCTTTCGCCGCGTCGACCTGATCCTGAGCCAGCAGCACCGTGAAGCCGATGCCGCAGTTGAACGTGCGCCACATTTCGTCGCGGGTGACATTGCCCTCGCGCTGCAGCCACTGGAACACGGGCGGCATTTCCCACGACGAAGCGTCGATCGACAAGCCGAGGCCGTCGGGTACGACGCGGATGATGTTTTCCTTCAGGCCGCCACCGGTGATGTGTGCCATGCCATGCACGGCCACCTTGGCGATCAGCTCGAGGATCGGCTTGACGTAGATGGTGGTGGGCGCCATCAGCGCGTCGACCAGTCTGACGCCACCGATGTCGCTGTCCAGCGGCGAACCGGCGCGCTCGAGGATGCGGCGGATCAGCGAGTAACCATTGGAATGCGGGCCGGACGAGGCGACACCGAGAATGACGTCGCCGGCGACGATGGACGAGCCGTCGTTCATCGCGGCCTTTTCGACCGCGCCGACCGTGAAGCCGGCCAGGTCGTACTCGCCCGGCGGGTACATGTCCGGCATTTCGGCGGTTTCACCGCCGATCAGCGCGCAGCCGGCGAGTTCGCAGCCGCGGGCGATGCCGCCGACGACGGACGCCGCGGTGTCGACGTCGAGCTTGCCGGTGGCGAAATAATCCAGAAAGAACAACGGTTCCGCGCCCTGCACCAGCACGTCGTTGACGCACATGCCGACCAGATCGATGCCAATCGTATCGTGGCGATCCAGCTGGTGAGCGAGCTTGAGCTTGGTGCCCACGCCATCGGTACCCGAGACCAGGACCGGCTCCTTGTAACGCCCGGAAAGGTCGAACAGGCCGCCGAAGCCGCCCAGTCCGCCCATGACTTCGGGGCGGAAAGTCCGCTTGACCATCGGCTTGATGCGCTCGACGAGCGCGTTGCCGGCATCGATGTCGACGCCTGCGTCGCGGTAGGTGAGGGAGCCCTGGTCGGAGGACATAAGCGGTTCCGGCGCGAATTGGAAACCCGGAATGATAGCAGCAAGCGGGCACCCGGCCTTGCCCTGCACGCGCTTTGGATGGACGGCATGCCAAGGTTTGGGCAGACTTCCCGTCTTCACAAAGCGACGCCATACCATGCGCCCAGCCCGTCTCATCGTCTTCCTGACGCTCCTCGTGGCGACCTGCCTCGGCTCCGCCGTGGCGCAGACCTCCATTTATACGGTCACCGTACCGGTCGCCGACACCAGTGCCGCCGTGCGCGATCAGGCCTTCGCCAACGGCCTGACCCAGGTGCTGTCGCGGGCTTCCAACGGAGCGGACCCCCGGGGCAAGCCTGGCTACGCGGACGCGATGAAGCAGCCGGGCGGCATGGTTCAGCAGTACAAGTACGCTCGCACCGGCGGCGCCAATGGTGCGCCGCTGAGTCTGGACATCGTCTTCGACCCGGGCGCCATCCGCCGCATCCTCGCGGTCGGCGACTCGGCGGTGGCGGCGCCCAAGGCGCCGGTCCTGGTCGTTGCCCGCGACGCCAGCGGCAAGCTGCTCGGTCAGCAGGACCTGGTCCCGCTGGCGCAGATGGCCGACACGCGTGGCTATCAGATCGTTGTCCCCCGCGCCGACGCCATGCCCGACGCCAAGGCGCTGGCCAGTGGCGACCCCGCCGCGGTCGCGACGACGGCGCGCCAGTACAACACCGGCGTCGTGCTCGTCGGCAGCATCGGCGACGACCAGACCGACTGGACCTTGGTCTCGGCCGGCAAGACGACCAGCTGGAAGGACAGCGGTGAGGCACGCGCCGCACTGTTGAGCAACGGCGCCAACGCGATGGCCGACAAGCTGGACCGCCAGTTCGCATCGACGCAGGGCGGCAGCTCGTCCGGCAAGGTCTGGGTATCGGGTCTGCATTCGGCTTCCGATTACGCGGGCCTGTTGGCGACCTTCCAGAACGATCCGTCGATCAAGAGCGTGGCGCCGATTTCCGCGACGGCCGACGGCGTGCTGTTCAACATCAGCGCCGGTGCGCCACTGGCCCGCCTCGTCGCGGGCTACGCGTCCGCCGGCCATGTGCTGGTCGCCGACGCACACGCCGGTGCCGACCTCGCCGTGCGCTGGGTCCCCTGACCCGATGACCCACGACACTTCCCGCCGCTGGCAGATGCTGGCGATCTCGGCGGTCATCATCTTCGTGATCTGGCTGCTGGCGCCGGTGCTCATGCCGTTCGCCATCGCCGCGATGCTGGCTTATCTGGGCGATCCGCTCGCCGATCGCCTCCAGCGCCTCGGCATGGGGCGTTCGTGGGCGGTCAGCATCGTCTTCACCGTCATCTCGCTGGTGTTCGTCGGCGTCCTGCTCCTGCTGGTGCCGCTGATCGAGCACCAGTTCGAGAATCTGTCCGAGAACCTGCCGCGCTACGTGGACTGGGTGCGCACCACCGCGCTGCCGTGGATCCAGGTGCGCCTGCACCTGGACGCCAACGTCTTCGACACCGATCGCCTCCTGGCGACGGTACGCGAGCACATCGGGTCGGTCGGCAGCATCGCCGCCAAGGCGATGACCAAGATCACGCAGTCGGGCATGGGCATCGTCACCTGGCTGACCAATGTCGTGCTGATTCCGGTCGTGGCGTTCTACCTGCTGCGCGACTGGGACACGATGATCGCGCACATTCAGCGCCTGCTGCCGCGCTCCATCGAGCCGACGGTCGTTCGCCTGGCGCGCGAGTCGGATCAGGTGCTCGGCGCGTTCGTCCGCGGCCAGTTGCTGGTCATGCTGGCGCTTGGCGTTTTCTACGGCCTGGGCCTGACCGTGGTCGGCATCTCGATCGGTCCCCTGATCGGCATGGTCGCCGGCCTGCTCAGCTTCGTGCCGTACCTGGGTTTCATGATCGGTTTCGTCGCGGCCCTGATCGCGGCTCTGGTCCAGTACGGGGACTGGACGCACGTGATCCTGGTCGGCGTCGTCTTCACCATCGGACAGTTGCTCGAGGGCTACGTCCTGGTGCCGCGTCTGGTCGGTGGCAAGATCGGCCTGCATCCGGTCGCGGTGATCTTCGCCGTGCTGGCGGGCGGTCACCTGTTCGGCTTCCTCGGTGTGCTGCTCGCGCTGCCGGCCGCGTCCGTCGTCGTCGTGTTGCTCCGCTATGTCTTCGCCCGTTACCGCGAGAGCGACCTCTACAAGGAGCCGGCCGCGCAGACCCCGATGGCACAGAAGCTCGATGTCGATGTGGCGGTCGACGTGAAGGTCAAGCCGCGCCCGGATAACCCGATTCTGCCTCGCGATCCCGGTCCATGAGTACTCAGCTTCCCCTCGCGCTGCGCTGGCCCAGGCGCCAGCGTTTCGAGCACTTCCATGCCGGCGAGAACGCCGCGGCGGTCGACGCCGTGCGCGCCGCGGCCGTGGATGCGGCGGCGCCGTGGGTGTTCATGGCCGGTCCGCTGGGCAGTGGCCGCACGCATCTGCTGATCGCCGCCTGTCAGGCGGCGATCGATGTCGGGCGTACGGCGCAGTACCTGCCGCTGGCGGGCCTGCGCGGATCGCGTGCGGATGCCATTCGCGGCATGGCCGGCAGCGACGTGCTGGCCATCGACGACATCGATTCGGTCGCTGGCGAGGCGGACGCGGAGCACGCGCTGTTCGATACGTTCAACCGTTACCGCGCGGAGGGCGCGACGCTGTTGTTTTCGGCATCGGGTGCGCCCGTGTCGCTCGACATCGCGCTGCCGGATCTTCGTTCGCGACTGGGCTCGCTGACCCAGGCTCTGCTGAAGCCACTGGGCGACATGGAGCGCCGGGTTGTGCTGCGCGAGCAGGCGGGGGCTCGCGGCATCGAGCTGGACGACGTCGTCCTGGACTGGTTGTTCGCGCATCACGCGCGCGACCTGGGTACCTTGCTCGATCTGCTCGATACCCTGGATCGCGCGTCACTCGCCGCACAGCGACGCGTGACCGTGCCGTTCCTGCGTAACCTGCTGAAGAACGACTAGACGTCGATCTCGCGGATCAACTCGCGTCTCGCCGGATCGTTTTCGCGAACGCCGTACACCTTCAGCTTCTTCGACTCCGGCCAGTGCTCTACGATGAGATAGGTACGCTGCGATGCCGATCCGCTGAGAAACACGGGCGGCGCGCCAAAGCCACCGCTGTAATAGCCCATGCGCCCGTGGTAATGGCCCGCAAACACCGCTGCGACACGATGGGTCGCCAGCATCGCCTGTAAGGGCGTGGGCGCGCGAAACCCGGTCGAGAACTCGTCGGGCTTGTGCACGTGCACCAGCAGAAAGTCGTAAGCACCCGGCGTGCTCCATCTGGGGAGGTGTCGAGTAAGCCATGGCGTGCTCGGTGTCACCTCGTAGCGATAGCCTGCCGGGCCAGCACCCCAGTTGATCGTTGCGGCATAGCCCGGCGAATTGTTGAGTTGCAGGTTGAGCACCTGCTCCCAGCCGTCCGGCGTGAACGCGTACGACCAGCTCCCTTCCTTGCGTAGGCCAGTGAACAGGCCGCCCGCGAACGCCGCGTGATCGAAGTCGGTCACGCGTCCGTTCTGCCGGTGGCGACGAACGTGCTGCGCGAGATTGTCGAGGGCGTCGATCGCACAGTGTGTCAGGGCCGAGCACACGAAGTTGGTGAGGTTGTTCTGGTAATCGTGGTTGCCGAGCCCATAGTAGACTTCGTCGCCCAGCAGACCGAGCAGGTCATGGATCTTCTCCTGCTCACTTGGGGCGGCCTGGGACGTCAGGTCACCGTTGACGATCACCGGAATGTGCTGCCCTGGATAGTTGCGCCGGAAAGCCGCGATGCTTTCGTACTGTTCGCGTATGAGCGCCTCGGCGAGTGTCTTGTCGGCGAGGTCGGAGTGTTCGCCGTCATCGGTGGCCGGTGTCCAGGGGTACTGTGGATCCGAGGTGATCACCATGATCCGTGGTGTTTCCGCGTAAGCGCCACTGCTGGCGAAGGCCAGGCATAGCGCGGCTGCCTGTAATGGCACACGCGTGAGAAGGTTGCGCATGAGTGTTTCTTCCTTAAAGTGAGGTCAGCGACCGGCGGTACCGGCCGGTACGGTGTCGACAAGTGTTTTCCGTGAGGGGTCGTTGTCTCGTACGGCGTAGACGCGCAGATGCCGCGACTCGGTGTCGTGCTCCACGATCAGATAGCTTCGCTGGCTGGCTGAGCCGCTCAGGAATACCGGTACACCGGCCATCGTCCTGAAGCGTCCCAGCGTGCCGTGGTAATGGCCGGCGAACACGGCGGCAACATGCCCCGAGGCGATCGTCTGCTCGAACTCGTCGTCGTAGTCGCTGGCATCGTGCATATGCACCAGAGCGAAATCGTAGGCACGGTCGGCAGGTGTGCCGTAGGTGGGGATGGCTAGATGGCGGTCGAGCAAGGTGCGCAACCACGGCACGGACGGATCGATGTCGAAGCGGGCGGGCAGGATGCCCTCGGTCGTGTCGAATGACACCGCATAGCGAGGGTAATTATTGAGCTGGACCTGCAGTACGCGGTCCATGCCTGGCGTTTGTGCGGCGTAGGCGAGGCTGCCCTTGTAGCGGTTACCAAGGCCTCTGGCGTCGATCGAAAAGTCGAACGAGACTTTGCCGGGCTTCGCGGCCACATGGCTGACCAGTCCCCAGATGCTGTCACGCGCGCAGCCGTTGTTGGCGCAGCCGCTGCCGTTCGGCTGGCGGATGTTGTTCTGGTAATCGTGGTTGCCCAGGCCGAGATGAACGTTGTCGCCGAGGATGCGGTAGAGCTCCTCCATGACGTCGCGCTGCCAGCCATGCCCGTAGGCGGTGAGATCGCCATTGATGAAGACGGGGATGTCCTCCCCCGGACGAGCGGCGCGATAAGCGGCGATGCTGCGGTATTGCTCTTCGATCAATGCGCGGGATCGTGCATTGCGCACATCGTCGGGCTGGGGTCTGCCGGCGTCGGTCGCGTCCGTCCAGGGATACTGCGGGTCGGAAGTGACGATCATCGTATGTACGGCGGCGGTCGCGCTGGAGGCGAAAATCGCCGAGACCGTGGCTATGGCGAGCGCAGCCGCGATGCGGCCAGGGAGTATGGTTTGCACGGTACGTTTCCTTGTGCGTCGTGGGCGGCTGCGAACGTCCCGTTCGCGACGACAAGGTAAGACGGTGGAGCCTGAGCGTCTGTCAGGCTTGGTGAAGCAGCGGCGAGGGAAAGGCCTCGCCGCTTGTAGGATTCCGCTGCGCGGGGCTTTAAACCCCGAGCAGGCGCGCCGTGGCGTTGGCCTTAATTACGTCGGTCATGGCGGCAGCCACCTTGTGGTTGCCAGCGATGATGTTGCCGCTCTCCGGCAGGCCTTCCTTGCCGCCGAAGTCGCCATAGACGCCACCGGCCTCGCGCACCAGCAGAGCACCCGCGGCGATGTCCCACACGTTGAGCGACGGCTCGAAGAAACCGTCCAGGCGGCCCGCGGCGACGTAGGCCAGATCCAGTGCGGCCGAACCCATCCGGCGGATGTCTTCGGCTTCCTTGAGGAGCTCGCCGGTCATGGCCAGCTGGGCGTCGAGGTGGTTGCGCGCGCGGTAGGGATAACCCGTGGCGAGCAGCGAGCCGGCGAGGCCTTCACGCTTGCCGACGCGGATGCGGCGGTCGTTGAGGTAGGCGCCGTCGCCCTTGCTCGCGGTGAACAGCTCGTCGCGCAGCGGATCGAAGACCACGCCATAGACCGGCTCGCCCTTTTCCACCAGCGCGATGGACACGCAGAAGTGGGGGATGCCACGCAGGTAATTGTGGGTGCCGTCGAGCGGATCGATGACCCAGACAAGCGGTCCCTTGCCGATCTGCCCCGACTCCTCGCCGAGAATGGCGTGGGTGGGGTAGGCGCGGCGAAGTTCCTTCACGATCTCGGCTTCGGCGAGGCGGTCGACCTCGGACGCGAAGTCCATCCGTTGCTTTTCGACGACCGCGAGGCCCTCGATGCGATTCATGTAGCGCAGGATGATGTTTCCTGCGGAGCGCGCGGCGCGCGCCGCGACGTTGACGGCGGGTCTTGGCATGGGGATCGACTTGTCAAAAGAACGGGAGATCGCGGTCGGGCCGCGTCGGTCGGTGAGTTTAACACCGGCTCGCCCTATGCCCAAGTCGTTGCCGTTGTAGACTTTCCGGTCCTCCATCCAGCACGCCCGTCGCCCATGGCCCTCTCCGAGCTCCACGACCGCCTCCGTTTCGTCCTTGTCCGCACCTCGCACTCGGGCAATATCGGCTCGGCCGCGCGCGCCATGCGCACCATGGGTTTCGACCGCCTGACCCTGGTCGCCCCCCACCGGTTCCCCGATCCGGAAGCCACGGCCCTGGCCGCGGGTGCCGACGACGTGCTCGGCCAGGCCGCGATCCATGACGATCTGGTGGCCGGCCTGGCCGGCGCCACCTTTTCGCTGGGCCTGTCGGCTCGGCGCCGCGGGGTCAATCTTCCGGAACTGGATCCTCGCGAAGGCGCCGCCCAGGCGATCGCCGCCGCCCGCCGCGGCGAGCAGGTGGCCCTGGTTTTCGGCAACGAGCGCACGGGACTGGAGAATGACGAGCTCGCCCGCTGCCACGCGATGGTCCGCATTCCCAGTGTCGACGACTTCAGTTCGCTGAATCTGTCGCAGGCGGTGCAGGTGGTCGCTTATGAACTGCGTACGGCCCTGCTGGCCGACGAACAGCCGGTCGTGGCGCAGGCCGAACCTGATCCGGACGAGATCCCCGCCGACGCCGAGCAGCTCGAGCGGTTCTTCACGCACCTGGGCGAGATGCTCGACGATATCGAGTTCCACAAGGGGCGTTCCCCGACCACGATCATGCTGAAACTGCGCAAGCTGTTCCTGCGCGCCCGTCCTGAATTGCGGGAACTGCGCATTCTTCACGGGATTCTGGCCGATGCGCAGCGCATGGCCGGTATCGCGCACAAGCGCGACGGCTAAAACAGGTCGCGGAAGAAACCGAGCAGCGCCCGGCTGAACGTGGCCGAAGCGATGACGATGATCGCTGTGGTTGCCCAGACGGCGACCAGCAGGACGCCGTCCCTTTCGACAAGCGCGAACGCGAAGGCGATCAGCATGGCGCCGAACACGTAGTTGGTGAACGGGATCGGCAGCGCGAGCAACAGGCCGATCAGCAGCATGATCGCGCCCGAGACGAACGTGAAGGGGCGTCGTGTGAGGCGCTGCGCCCGTGGCTTGCAGAGCTTTTCCAGGCGGCGTGTCACCGGCTCGATACGGTCGAGGAACCGGAGGAGTCCATCCCGTGACATTGTCCGGCGACGCAGAAAACCCGGGACCCACGGCTGCTCCAGGCCGATGAGCATTTCCAGGCCGAGCGCCAGCACCAGTACGCCCATCACACCCCCGATCCCCAGCGGTACCGGGATGAAGTTGGGAATGGCGAGCAACAGGAGCAGAAAACCGAACGCGCGCCGTTTCAGTGGCTCCAGCACCTGGTCTACCGTGACCCGTTCCCCCGGCGTCGACAGCAGCGCCGTGCGAAGCAGGGCGGCGGTCTTTTCCTCGCGGGGCTCGTCAGCGGTCATGGCGCGTCGACGACGGACTCTTCGCTGCTTGCCGTGCTGACCAGCACCTTGTCGATCCTCGCCCCGTCCATGTCGACGACTTCGAAGCGGTTGCCCTGCCAGGTGAATGACTCGCCGGCGTGCGGGATGCGCCCGAACTGGGTGGTGATCATGCCCGCCACGGTGCGGAAATCGTGCTCTTCCTCGTTGGGCAGCCGGTCGATCTGCAGCAGGTCGCGCAGGTCGTCGGCGGGCAGACCGCCGTCGATCAGCCAGCTGCCGTCGTCACGGCGAACGATCGGGCCCTCGTGCTCGGTGTCGTCCGCGGCGGGCGCGGTGGCACCAACCACGGCCGTCAGCAGATCGTTGAGGGTCACCATGCCTTCGATGTCGCCGTACTCGTCCACGGCCAGCGCCAGCTCCGTGTCCGCATCGCGGAAGGCTTCGAGCAGGTCCAGTGCGCGGGCGGTGCCCGGGACGAAGAGCGGCCGGGCGATATGGGCGAACAGGTCGAAGTCGCCGCGCTCGAACGAGCCGATCAGCGTCTTCACTTCGACCGTGCCGACGACTTCGGTTTCGTCGTTCCGGTAGACCGGGTAGCGCGAGAACTGCGACTCGCGCAGGACCTCGAGGTTCTCCTCCCGGGGCGCCGCGATGTCGAGCCAGGCGATCTTCATGCGCGGGGTCATGACCGAGCCCACCGTGCGGTCGCCCAGGCGCAGAACGCGGTTGACCATGTTGCGTTCGTCGCTGTCGAGGATCCCTTGCTCGGCGCTTTCGGCGACCAGCAGGCGGATTTCCTCTTCTGTCGCCGCCGAATGGCCGCCGGCCCGGTTCAGTCGCAGCACGTGCAGGATGCCGCTCGACAGGTGGTTGAGCAGCCAGACCATCGGCAATGTGATCCGCGAGATCACCAGCATGGGGACCGCGATCTGGCAGGCAATGCGCTCGGGGGCTGTCAGCGCCGCGCGCTTGGGCACCAGTTCGCCGATGACGATCTGGACCAGCGACATATAGATGAAGCCGAGCAGCCAGCCGGCCGCGCGAGCGTAAGGCTCCAGCCAGCCCGGGCCACCGCCGTGCAGGAGGGCGGTGAAGTGCTCGCCCAGCTGATCGCCCGCGATCGCGCCTGTGACGAGGATGATCAGGGTCATGCCGACCTGCACCGTCGACAGGAAGCGCTCCGGCGATTCAGCCAGTTGCAGCGCCACCCGGGCGCGGCGGCTTTCCCGGGCCATGGCCTTGAGCCGGCTTTTACGCGAAGCGACAACCGACATCTCCGACAAGGCGAAGAACGCATTGGCCAGGGAGAGGACGAGGACGAGCAGAAGTTCGGTGGGCATCGAGGCTTATATAGCAGACCAGCCTGTGCAGGGCACCGGTAGAAGCCATCTGAGCGGTGTAGCCGGGGAGGAGGAGCACACGATCCCGCCCTCCGGTAACATTAGCGTCACAAACCCCCAGTTCCCCCAGGCGACGCCATGTTTTCTCTCCAGACGATCTTCGGTAAGGGCGACAAGTTCTACGGTCTGCTCGAAGCCAGTGCAGAGGCGGCGCGCGAAAGCGCCCGCGCCATGCACGAACTGGTCACCAAGACCGACCGCACGCCGGTCATGGCCGCTTTCAGCACTGCGCGCGCCCGCGAGAAGGCCCTCCACGGGCAGATCGGCGAGGAACTGGTCAACACCTTCGTCACCGCGCTGGACCGGGAAGACATCGAGGCGCTCAATTCAGCGCTGTACAAGATTCCCAAGACCATCGAGAAGTTCGCCGAACGCTATGTCATCGTCGCCGAACGCCTTCATGGCATCGACTTCGCTCAGCGCGCCGCCCTGCTCGAGCGCTCGGCCGAGGTGGTCGTCCAGATGATCGGACAACTGCGTCATGGCCTGAAGATCGACCCGGTGAAGAAGCTTCGCGACCAGCTCCAGGCGCTGGAATCCGAGGCCGACCGCCTGCTGCTGGATCCCTACCGCACGCTGTACGCCGAAGGCTCTGATCCGCTCAAGGCGATTCTCGCCAAGGACCTGTTCGAGCTGGTGGAGAAAGCGGTGGACAAGTGCCGCGACGTCGGCAACGTCGTCTACTCCATCGTGCTCAAGAACTCCTGACGGCGGCCGCCCCATGAGCATGGTTATCGCGGTCGTCCTGATCGCCCTCGCGTTCACCTATATCAACGGCTTCCACGACACGGCGAACTCCATCGCCACCGTGGTGGCGACCAAGGTGCTGACGCCCGGCCAGGCCGTGCTGCTGGCGGCCGTCACCAACCTCGCAGGCGCCCTGTGGGGCACCGCCGTGGCGGCGACGATCGCCTCGGGCCTGGTGGACACCGGCGTGGTCGACGTCGGTTCGCACCTGCTGATCAGCGCGCTGCTCGGAGCGACCATCTGGAACCTCATCACCTGGTGGCTCGGCCTGCCGTCCAGTTCGAGTCACGCGCTGGTCGGCGGACTGTGCGGCGCCGCGCTGGCCGCGTCCGACGGCAACCTTCATTCGATCATCTGGTGGCAGGGTGGCGAGCACTGGTGGCTGGGCAAGGGCGTGGTGCCGAAGGTCATCGTGCCGATGATCGTGTCGCCTTTCCTGGGCTTCATCATTGGTTTCCTGCTGATGGGCGCCCTCTACGCGTTGCTAGGATTCTTTTCACGACAGAAGGGACCGCTGCATCGTTTTGGTCGCACCCCGTTCGTGAACAGCTTCTTCGGTAAGGCGCAGATTCTCTCGGCCAGCGCCATGGGTCTGTCTCATGGCATGAACGACGCCCAGAAGAGCATGGGCATCATTGCCCTGGCCCTGGCCGGTGCCACGGCGGCGGGGCAGTTCGATCATCTGCCGGCGCTGTTGCACTTCCTGCGTATTCCGCACGATCCGGCGGCGCCCGGCGGCTTTCCGATCCCGGTCTGGGTGAAGGTGGTCTGCGCGCTGACGATGGCCGGCGGCACCGCCGGCGGTGGCTGGCGCATCATCAAGACGCTGGGCCACAAGATGGTCAAGCTGCACCCGATCAATGGTTTCGCCGCCGAAGGCAGTTCGGCGGCGGTCATTCTCACGGCGTCGATGCTGGGCGTGCCGGTCTCCACGACGCACAACGTGTCCGCCTCGATCATGGGCGTGGGCGCGGCCAAGCGGTTCAATGCGATCCGCTGGTCGGTGGTCGAGCGGATGGTATGGGCCTGGATCCTGACGTTGCCGATCACGGCGGCGCTGGGGTACGCCCTGGTGAAGCTCGGCCGCTTGTTTTTCTGATGCGCGTGCCGGACTGATCGCCCGCAGGGCGCCCTCTTACAGGGCGTCCGCCTCGCCGTTCACCACCTGCTCGAGCTGGTCGCCGGTGGCGCCCAGTTCCTCGACGATCCGTGCCAGCTCGCGCTCGTCCAGGTAGTCGTAGGGACGGTTCTCGCAGAGATGCAGGTAGGGCGATCCGTCGAGATCCGCCTCCGCCAGGTAGCCCGTGCGCTGCTCCCAGTTGAAGCGAAGGCAGCGTCGCGCATCGACGCCCGAGAGCGGTCCGATCGGCGTGGAAAGCCGCAGAAAGCGCTGGCCCTCGGCGTCTTCCAGTTCGGCCAGATAGATGCCCTGATGCCTGCCATCGGGCAGCTCCAGGTCGAAGCTGATCAGGTATGGCTCATTGTGGCGGAGCTTGTGGATGCCGCCGACATGGGAGCGAATCGCTTCGAAGTGCCGCATGGTCGCCTTGTGAATCTGTCCGGGGACCACCGATGGTACGCTCAACGCCTCTTCCGAACATGCACGAAACGACCATGGCCGATGAACTCGACGACGACGAGGCCCGCGCCCTCCGGGCGACGCGGATCATCGAAACGGTCGCCGCCATTCCGCGTGGGAGGGTCGCCAGTTATGGCGCGATCGCGGCTCGCGCCGGGTATCCCGGACGCGCCAGACTGATCGGCCGGGTGCTCGGCGATGCGCCCGACCGGATGAAGCTACCCTGGCACCGCGTGCTTCGCGCGGACGGCCGCATCGGGATACCCGTGGGAACGCGGGGTTATCGCGAGCAGTGTCGGCTGCTCAAGGCCGAGGGCGTCACCGTGAAGGACGGCCGCGTCCCCATGAGCGCGTTCGGTCTGGACCACGACCTCGACCGTGCGATCTGGGGCGGCTGAGCGCGATCAGCGGTAGCTGACCTCGACCAGTTCCCAGGTTTCCCCGGGTCGGCGTTGCATCGCGTAGTCCAGAAGGTCGGCGTGCACGGACGTCAGTGCGGACATCTCACGCAAAACACGGACGGTTGCGGTGGCGGCGCGGTCCGGTGGACAGTCGGGGCGTTCCGCGCGCATCCCGCATGTCCGTTCGACAACGCGGCCTTCGAAGCGGATACCGCCTTGCTGCGCCCAGGCCGGGAGGGCGCTGGCGAACAGGCTGACCGCGACGGCGGCGGAAAGGGCTATGGCAGTGTTCATGTGGTGCTCCCCCTCAGGCGATGTGGCTTCATTAGGTGCCCGTCCGCTACCCGGGGACATCACCTTCTTCCTTTAACGGCGTGGGCCTACCGAGGCTTGAGGCGCAGGTAAAGGCCGATCCGGCACGTCCGTTTGTTAGCATGTGCGGATGCAGTCCCAGGCCTTAGATCTCCTTCACTCCGTTTTCGGTTACCCCGAGTTCCGCGGCCAGCAGCAGGCCATCGTCGAGGAGGTCGCCGGCGGCGCCGACGCCCTCGTCCTGATGCCCACCGGCGGCGGCAAGTCGCTGTGCTTCCAGATTCCGGCGCTGATGCGGTATGGCACAGGCATCGTGGTTTCACCACTGATCGCGCTGATGCAGGACCAGGTCGATGCGCTGACCGAAGCCGGCGTCAAGGCGCGCTACCTGAATTCCAGTCTCGACGCCGCCACTCAGCGCGAGATCGAGGAGCTCCTGCTCGCCGGCGAACTCGACATGCTGTACGTCGCGCCCGAGCGGCTGCTCACGGGCCGCTTCCTCGGCCTGCTGGATCGCATTCCCATTGCCTTGTTCGCTATCGACGAGGCCCATTGCGTCTCGCAGTGGGGACACGATTTTCGTCCCGAATACCGCGAACTCGCGATCCTGCACGAGCGCTTTCCGGAAGTACCGCGCATCGCGCTCACCGCGACGGCCGACGAGCGCACCCGCGAAGAAATCGTCGAGCGCCTCGGCCTGCACCAGGCGCGCCGTTTCGTTTCCAGTTTCGACCGGCCGAACATCCGCTATCGCGTGGCACCACGGCAGAACGCACGGCGCCAGTTGCTCGATTTTCTCGACGCCCATCGGGGCGAAGCCGGTGTCATCTATTGCCTCAGCCGCCGCAAGGTCGATGAGACCGCCGCCTGGCTGGCCGAAGCGGGCGTGGACGCGCTTCCGTATCACGCCGGTCTGGATGGCGAAGTACGCCAGCGCCACCAGCAGCGCTTCCTGCGCGAAGACGGCATCGTCATGGTCGCCACCGTCGCGTTCGGCATGGGCATCGACAAGCCGGACGTCCGCTTCGTCGCCCACCTCGATCTGCCGCGCAGCATGGAAGGCTACTACCAGGAGACCGGCCGTGCCGGTCGTGACGGCCTGCCGGCGGAAGCCTGGATGATTTACGGCCTGGGCGATGTCGTGACCATGAGTCAGATGATTTCCCAGTCGGACTCGGGCGACGACCGCAAGCGTGTGGAGCGCCTCAAGCTCGACTCGCTGCTCGGTTATGCCGAGGCCACACGCTGCCGTCGCCAGCTTCTGCTGGAGGCGTTCGCCGAGGTGTATCCCGAGCCCTGTGGCAACTGCGACAACTGCCTGGTGCCGCCCAGGACCTGGGATGCCACGACCGCGGCGCAGAAGGCGATGTCATGCATCTATCGCAGCGGTCAGCGTTATGGCGCCGGCCATCTGATCGAGATCCTGCGCGGCGAGGCGGGTGAGCGGGTACGCGATCTCGGTCACGACAAGCTGAGCGTGTTCGGTATCGGCGCGGACATGGATGCAACGCAGTGGCGCTCGGTGTTCCGCCAGCTGCTGGCTGCGGGCCTGGTCGAAGCGGATCCCGAAGGCTTCGGTACGCTGCGTTTGTCGAAGGAAAGCGGACCGGTCCTGAAAAGCGAGCGCAAGGTGTGGCTGCGCGAGGACGCGCGGCCGTCGAAAGGCAAGCGCAACTCGCGTCCGTCGCCTGCCGTCGCCGGCGGCTCCCTGGGCATCGAAGAGATCGAGATGCCGTTGTGGAACGAACTGCGTCGCGTCCGCGCGGAACTGGCAAAGGCGCATGGGGTGCCGGCATACGTCATTTTCCATGATGCGACTTTGCTGGCGATGTTGCGGGCGCTGCCGGAGAACGAGGACGAACTGGGGTCGATCAGTGGTGTCGGCGAGAACAAGCTGAAGCGTTACGGGAAGGATTTTCTGGCGGTGTTGAATGGCCCCGGCTGACCCGTAGGAGCGTGCCCCGCGCGCGAAAAGCCAACAACGCGATGACGCGGCACCACCCATCGCGCGCAAGGCGCGCTCCTACCTGCGCGGGTGCGATTGAGATTATCCTCAAGTCCTCGCCGCGATTGAAAAAAATGGCTGGAAACGCTTGCGTGCACGCCGCGCGATCCCCAACTCTATGCGGATTGCCCGACATCGATACGTTCGTCTGATCGACGTGACGAGACGAGGGTGCATGCCCAGGAGATGCCCATGCACGACGCCACGCCACTCATCGCCACCATCGTCGGTGGTCTCGTACTCGCCTTTATCTTTGGCGCCATCGCTCACCGATTGCGACTTCCGGTGCTGGCCGGTTACCTCGTCGCCGGTGTGGTCGCCGGACCGTTCACCCCGGGCTATGTAGCCGACGCGGGCATCGCTCAGGAGCTCGCCGACCTCGGCGTGATCCTGCTGATGTTCGGCGTGGGTCTGCACTTCTCGCTCAAGGACCTGCTCGCGGTGAAGGCGATTTCCATCCCCGGCGCCGCGGTGCAGATGGGCGTGGCGACCGGCCTTGGCATGCTGCTTGGCTGGGGTCTTGGCTGGCCGGTGGCGCAGGGCTTCGTCTTCGGTCTCGCGCTTTCCGTCGCCAGTACGGTGGTGCTGCTCCGTGCGATGGAAGAACGTCGCCTGCTCGACAGCGACCGCGGACGTATCGCCGTCGGCTGGCTGATCGTCGAAGACCTGGCCATGGTGCTGGCGCTGGTCCTGCTGCCCGCCATCGGCGGCTTTCTCGGGGCGGAGCAGGGCGATCACCCGCCGAGCATGATGGCGCTGGCCGAGACCGTGGCCTGGACCATCGGCAAGGTCATCGTTTTCGTGGCGCTGATGCTGATCGTCGGTAAACGCGTGATCCCATGGACGTTGCAGGCGGTCTCCGGCACCGGCTCGCGTGAACTCTTCCGTCTGGCCGTTCTCGCCATCGCCCTCGGTATCGCCTTCGGCGCGGCGCACCTGTTCGACGTCTCCTTCGAACTCGGCGCGTTCTTCGCCGGCATGATGATGGGCGAGTCCAAGCTCTCGCAGCAGGCCGCGGAAGAAACACTGCCGCTGCGCGACGCTTTCGCGGTGCTGTTCTTCGTTTCCATCGGCATGCTGTTCAACCCGCATATCCTCGTCGAGCAGCCGTGGATCGTCCTCGCCGCCTGCCTGATCATCATCATCGGCAAGTCGGTCGCCGCGTTCGCCATCGTTCGTGCATTCGGTCGCCCGAAGAAGACCGCGCTGACCATCGCGACCAGTCTCGCCCAGATCGGCGAGTTCTCTTTCATCCTGGCGGGGCTGGGCGTATCCCTGCATCTGCTCAGCGAGGAGGCGCGAGACATTCTGCTCGCCGCGGCCATCGTCTCGATCCTGGTCAATCCGCTGCTGTTCGGTGCGCTCGACAGGTGGATCGCGCGGCATGACCGCGATGCGCCGGACGAGCACACCGATCCATCGCTGGCGGGTCACACCGTGCTGGTCGGGTTCGGCCGGGTAGGTCGCCGCGTGTTCGCCGAGTTGCAGGCCACGGGTACGCGTACGCTCGTGATCGAGACCGACGAAGACGCCGTGCGCGAACTGCGCGAGCAGCACGGTGCCGAGATCGTCATCGGCAATGCGGCCGCCGCGCTCGTGCTGGCCGAGGCCAACCTTGCCGGCGCGCGATCCCTGATCGTGGCGGTATCGGATCCCTTCGAAGGGGGGCAGGTGGTACGTGCGGCGCGTGCGTTGCGCCCCGACCTGCCGATCGTCGCGCGTGCCCATTCGCAAGAATGTGTGGCTCACATGGATGGCATGGGTGCCACGCAGGTCATCTACGGCGAGCAGGAAGTGGCCCACAGCATGTTCAACGCGTCGCTCCCGCAGCGGGCGGCATCGGGGCACTGAAGCCGGCCTCGGATACGTCGTTCTAACGCGTCGCTGGCTACCGTAAAAGGGACTACCGGCTGGCGACGAGGACACGATGGCATCCCGGATCGAAGACTACGCGATGCTCGGCAACTGCCGCAGCGCGGCGCTGGTGGCGAAGGACGGATCGATCGACTGGCTGTGTTTGCCACGTTTCGACTCCGCCGCCTGCTTCGCCGCCTTGCTGGGTAACGAGAACAACGGGCGCTGGCGCATCGCCCCCGCCGACCCGGATGCCACGGTCCGGCGCGGCTACGTCGACGGCTCCCTGATCCTCGAAACGGAATGGCGCACGGCCACCGGTGTCGCCCGCGTGATCGACTTCATGCCGTTCGCCGGTGACCAGGTCGGGGTGACACGCATCGTCGAGGGCGTCGAAGGCCGGGTCGATTTCGAGGCCGTGCTGACCATCCGCTTCGACTACGGCAACGCCATGCCCTGGGTGACGCGGGTCGACGAGCGGACGGTGACGGCGGTCGCCGGGCCGGACATGCTGGTCGTCCGCAGTCCCGTCTCGGTCGAAGGGGAAGGGATGCACAGCGTGGCCCGCTTCGCCGTGTCCAGGGGTGATTCCATTCCCTTCGTGATGGCCTGGGGCCCGTCGCATCTGTCCCCTCCCGAAGCAATCGATCCTTACGACGCGCTGGAGAAGTCGCTGGCCTTCTGGGAAGACTGGTCGGGGCGCTGCAATGGCGCCGGCGAGTGGAGTGAGATCGTCCGCCGCTCGCTGGTCGTCCTCAAAGGCCTCAGCTATCTCCCCACGGGCGGCATCGTGGCCGCGCCCACGACATCGCTGCCGGAACAATTCGGCGGCGAGCGTAACTGGGATTACCGGTTCTGCTGGGCCCGCGACGCCACCTTCGTTCTCTCCGCGCTGGTGAACGCGGGCTACCACGAGGAAGCCAGTGCCTGGCGCGACTGGGTGCGACGCGCGGTGGCCGGGTCGCCGGACCAGCTCCAGGTGCTCTACGGGATCGCCGGTGAGCGCCGCCTCGAGGAATACGAACTCGACTGGCTGGACGGTTACGAGAGCGCAAAGCCGGTACGCGTGGGCAACGCGGCTTCGAACCAGTTTCAGCTCGATATCTTCGGTGAGCTGGTGGGTGCGTTCTCCCACGCGGTGAAGCACGGTGTCGCGATGCAGCCCGAGGCCGACGAGGTGCAGAACGTCTTCCTCGAGCATCTCGCCAGCATCTGGCGCCATCCCGACGAAGGCATCTGGGAAATCCGCGGCGAGCCGCACCACTTCGTCCATTCGAAGGTCATGGCGTGGCTGGCCTTCCAGCGGGCTTCCGAACAAAACCGCGAAGGCCGTGACCCGGCATTTTCGCAGCGATGGCGCACCATCGCCGATGAGGTCAAGGCCGACATCCTCGCCAAAGGCGTGGATCCCGAGCGCGGTTGCTTCGTGCAGTCGTATGGCTCCAGAGAACTCGATGCCAGCCTGCTGATCGTCACCCTCACCGATTTCCTGCCGCGTGACGATCCCCGGATCGTCGCGACGGTGCGGGCCATCGAAGAGGATCTGCTGGTCGATGGGTTCGTACGCCGCTACGACACACGCAGCGGCGTCGACGGGCTGCCGCCGGGCGAGGGCGAGTTCCTGCCGTGCAGTTTCTGGCTGGTGGAAAACTATGTCCTGCTGGGGCGCCTGGACGAGGCGCGCGAGCTTTTCGTGCGTCTGATCGGCCTCACGAACGACCTCGGACTGCTCGCGGAGGAGTACGATCCACGGTCGAAACGGCTGTTGGGCAATTTCCCACAAGCCTTTTCGCACGTCGCGTTGATTAATGCCGCCTTTAGCCTGGCGCATGGTTACAGCGCGACCGCCGACATCCACGCCACCCCCGAAGCCCAACATCCCCAAGGAGTCCGTGCATGAGCCCCGCCCCCACGAAGCGCGTTACCTCGCGCGCTCACCCGGCCGACCCGTGTACCGTCGTGATTTTCGGCGCCGCCGGTGATCTCACCAGCCGCCTCGTCGTTCCCGCGCTCTACAACATGCGCCGCACCGGACTGCTGTCCGATAACTTCTCGATCATCGGCTTCAACCACGGCAAGATGACCGACAACGCCTGGCGCAAGAGCCTGCACACGTCGCTCGAGAAGTACGTCAGCAATGGCGGCGGCAAGCTCGACGAAGACGCCTGGGGCTGGCTGAGCTCTCAGATGACCTACCACGCGGGCGACTTCGACGATCTGTCGGCGTTCCAGAGCCTGGCGGTCAAGCTGCGCGATGCCGAGAAGCGTCGCGGCACCCGGGGCAACGTGCTGTTCTACCTCGCCACGCCCGAGCGCTTCTTCGGCGACGTGATCGAACAGCTGCGAAACGCCGGCCTCGTGGACGACGGCGGTGCCGACGGCGAGTTCTGGCGCCGCGTCATCATCGAAAAGCCATTCGGCCACGATCTCGCCTCGGCGCACGCGCTGAACGAGCGCATCCTCAAGGTGCTGCGCGAAGACCAGATCTATCGCATCGACCACTTCCTCGGCAAGGAGACGGTGCAGAACATCATGGCGTTCCGTTTCGCCAACGGCCTGTTCGAGCCGATCTGGAACCGCGACCGCATCGACCACGTGCAGATCACCGTGGCCGAGACCGTCGGTGTCGAGCGTCGTGGCTCGTTCTACGAGCAGACCGGCGCGCTGCGCGACATGGTGCCCAATCATCTGTTCCAGCTGCTGGCGATGGTCGCGATGGAGCCGCCGACCTCCTTTGACGCGGAAGCCGTACGTACGCGCAAGGCGGAAACCATCGAAGCCATCCGTCCGATCCAGCCGGAAGACGCCGTCCGCGGCCAGTACGGTCCGGGCGCGGTGAACAACGAACTGGCCACGTCGTACCGCGACGAGCCCAACGTCGCGCCGGACTCGGTCACCGAGACCTTCGTCGCCATGAAGCTGTCGATCGACACCTGGCGCTGGTCGGGCGTGCCGTTCTATCTGCGCACCGGCAAGCACATGGGTCGTCGCACGACGGAAATCGCCATCCGCTTCAAGTCCGCGCCCTTCGCCCCGTTCCGTGGCACGGGCATGGATGCGTTCGGTCCCGACTGGCTCGTACTGCAGATCCAGCCGGATGAAGGCATCTCGCTGCAGTTCGACGTCAAGCGTCCCGGCCCGCGCGTGGAACTCGCGCCGGTGCGGATGGACTTCAAGTACGCGGACTGGTTCCGCGCCGAGCCGAACGTGGGCTACGAAACGCTGCTGTATGACTGCATGACCGGTGACGCCACGCTGTTCCAGCGCGCCGACATGGTCGAAGCCTGCTGGCGCGCGGTGCAGCCGATTCTCGACGACTGGGCGCAGCGCACGCCGGCGGACTTCCCGAACTATGCGTCGGGCAGCGCGGGTCCGGCCTCGTCGGACACGCTCCTGGCCATGGGCGGTCGCTCGTGGCGTCCGCTGAACTCGGCGGCTGAGCTCAACGCGCGTCGTACGGCCAAGCCGAAATCGGACGTGTTGCCTTCGTCGACGAAGTCGGCGGAAGGTCGCGCCACGAAGAAGCGCGCGGCGGCGAAGAAGTCGTTGCGTGCGACGTCGGTGAAGAAGACGGCGCCTGCGCGCAAGTCGGCGGCGGTGGCAAAGGCGCCGGCGAAGAAGACCGTCTCCGCGCGGAAGGTCGCGGTCAAAAAGGCGACGGCGAAAAAAGCGCCCGCAAAGCGGGCGGTCGCCGCGCGTAAGGCGTCGCCCACCAGGGCGGCGGCTGCGAAGCGACCACGTAAGCAGTAAACCGACGTCATCACGAGCCCCGGTCAATCCGGGGCTTTTTTTGCTCAGTCGTGTTTGTCGTGATCGTGGTGCGCAGGCGGCGCGTGATCTTCGTGCCGGGGTTGCGGATGCTGCGCGGCTTGCTGCTGGTGCTGCTGAGGCGCGGGACGCTCACGTGGTGGTTCGCTGCGTTGCTGCGGCAGAGGCTCACGCTGCGGCTGCGCCTCACGCGGCGGCTGCGCCTCCCGCTGCGGCCGCGGCTCCCGCTCCACCTGCGGTTCCCGCTGAGCCTGCGGGCGGGCTTCCTGCTGGAACGCCGGTTCCGGACGCCTCGGCTGCTCGACGCGAGGTGTCGGGGCCGGTCGCGACGCTTCCGCGGAGTGTTGGAACGCAGCGGGTCGTGGCGCTTCGGCGGCTTGCGCATGACGGTCGTCGAAGGGTTGCGGACGGGCGCCGACGGCATGCACGTTGGCGACGCGCGGGTCTTCGTGCTGCATGGCGTGAATGGGCGGCTGTTGCTCAGGCCGGGCGAAAGCCTGCGGCGCTGACGGGCCCGGCCGCGCCTGAGGCGGAAGCGCCGGTCGTTCGTTCGCTGCGGTCGGATGCGCCATGGCGGCCGTGAAGTTCGGGCGCTGCATGTGGTCGAAGTCGGGACGCTGCGGCGCTCGCTGCTGAGCCTGGGGTGGCGCGTTGTGAATCGCGACGTTGTCGTTGTCGTGGCGGTTGTCGATGTTCACCGGACGATTGACGTAGGTGTTGTTGACGGTGCGGTTGATCGTGGTGCGATTCACGACATAGGGGTGGTTGTCGTAGACCACGGCGGGACGACCGCGATAGTCGCCCCGCGGCCCACGTCCCCACGCGGTGTTCCACTCGTTCCAGCCGCCGTGCGGACGGTCGTAATGATCGTGCGAGGCGAACAGCTGTCCCACCAGGATGCCCGCGCCGAAGGACACCAGTCCGGCGGTGACGACGTCGCCACGCGTGGCGGGCGCTTCGTACCAGTGCGTGCGGTACACGCGGGAGTACACCGGTTCGCCGTAAACCACGTCGGGGTCGTACTGCGGCACGTAGACCACATCGGATTGCGCCTGCTCGATGACGATCGTGCGGGCGGGCGCGGGAACGATCGAGGCCACGCTCGCAGCTTCGTCCACGGGTGGCGCCTCGTCGACCTGGACAATCTGCTGCGACGAACTCTTCAGAGAACCATGCGACTGTGCGCGGTCGCGCATCACCTGGATCGCATTCAGTACGTCGGTCGGCTCGTTGGCGTAAGCGTCGCCGAGCGCGGCGGTCCAGTCGCGGTTGTTCGCCAGTTGATCGAGCACGGCGGGGAAGGCCACGAGGGACTTCACGCTTGGATCCCACGGTTGAGCGTCGGCGGCGTCGATGAGCGCTCCGCCGTTGAGGTTGCGATTGCTGTCCAGGAAACCGCGTGCGGCATCGACCTGATCGGGATGCGTCGAGCCGGCGAGTGTGAGTGCGACCAACTTGTCAGGGAACAGGGCGATGGGCGACACCAGCGCGTAAAGCTGGTCGGCCGTAGGACGCGCATAGCCGGGATCGGCCGTAGCCTGTGCGGCGCTGGCTGGCGCTGCCGGCGCGCTGGCAGCGGCGGGCGCCTCGTCGGGCGGCGTGCGGTTGCAGGCGCCGAGCGCGGCGACCAGCGAGGCGGAAAGCAGGGTGGTGCGGACGAGGTGCAGACTCACGCGCTTCATGGGAGGTCCTTGCAGAAAATCGGGGGGCCGACGTGTCGCCAGCAGATTCGTTCCGGAAGGGTGACTGGTCGCTGTCTGTCGCCGGTTCGATGCGCGGTTGCGAGGAACCCGTTCATGCGCCCGTCGGTCTTCGCGAGAAACTGCGGGTTTAACCGGTGTTTTCCGCAAAGTCGCGCGCTTGAATCGTCCAAATTCGCGGTCCAGCGATCCTGCCGACGTGTGGAATCCGTCGCATTTCTGGTTGCAGTGCAGCAAAGCGACGCCATCGCGTCGACCGCGCGCGGCGCCGAACGTTCCGTTCGATAAAAACCGCGTCACAGCGCCGTTTCTCGTGAGCGCGACCCGGGCTGAAAAGTGCATGGATCGATCCAAATGACTCTTGAGATATACCGCAGTGCAGTATTTTCGTCATTCGGTTAAATGCTTTCAAGACAACGACTTGTGCTGATTTGTATGACTTTAGATCGAGTTAAAAAAGCGGTTGACAACGTTGTCAGCGGCCCCTAAAAATCCGTTCGGTAATACCGTTGCAATCGCGATATGAGCGCGATCAGCGCAGGGCCGGAAGGCGGCGCATCGGCGACAGGGCGCAGGGCAGAAAGAAATCCGGCGATACGCATGACGATCAACGCGGGCAATAGCCCGCGCGGTGTCGTGCGTCTCGCGAAAACACCAGGCATTCCTCAGGAGAACGATGTGAACCCCCGCATCAGCGTACTTTCCATGGCTATCCTCGCCGGCCTCTTGGCCACCGGCAACGCGATCGCACAGGACGCGGCTTCCCCCGCCCCGGCCGCCAGCACGACGAAGAAGACCGATGCCGCCAAGCCGGCTGACCCGAACGCCAACCCGCAGGACGCCGCCAACCTGGGCGCCGTGACGGTCACTGGCATTCGCGCCAGCCTGCAGAAGTCGCTCGACCTGAAACGCAACGCCGACTCCATCGTCGACGCCATCTCGGCCGAAGACGTGGGCAAGTTCCCGGACACCAACGTGGCCGAATCGCTCTCGCATCTGCCCGGTATCAGCGTCGACCGCAACTTCGGCGAAGGCGACAAGGTCAGCATCCTGGGTACCGATCCGGCGCTCAACCGCCTGCTGCTCAACGGCCAGACCGTCGCCTCGACCAACTGGACGTCCGATCCGAACAATCCCGACAGCCGCTCGTTCAACTACAGCCTGCTGACCTCGGAAATCATCGGTAATGCGCAGGTCTACAAGACGCCGCAGGCGAACATCGACGAGGGCTCGATTGGCGGTACCGTCATCGTCAACACGCGTCGTCCGCTGGATCTCAAGGCCAACACGCTGACCGGTACCGTGAGCTACGGTTACAACGATCGCGCGGACAAGGGCAAGCCGAACGCGTCGGTGCTTTACAGCTGGAAGAACCAGGACAACACCTTCGGCGTGCTTGGCTCCATCATGCACTCCGACAAGATCATCGACCGCCAGGGCACCGAAGTCTTCGGCTACCAGCGCGTCAACGATCCGACCGATACCAACCCGGACCACCAGTTCAATCCGGCCGTGGTGTCGCCGAACCAGCAGGGCGTCTACCCGACCGCCGTCAATACCGCGTGGTTCCAGCAGCGCCGCAAGCGCGACGGCGTGTCGACCGGTCTGCAGTGGAAGCCGAACGATGCATTCGAGCTGAACTTCACCGGCCTCTACGTCACCGAGAAGTTCAACAACTTCAACCAGAGCCATTACGGCGAATGGTCCGGTTCGGCGGCTAATGCGACGGCACTCGGTTTCCAGAACGGTGTCGCGACCACGGGTAGCTACGACGCGAACACGTCGACCTATCTGGACGGTTACGAGCGCGATTCGACGGTGAACACCGGTGTGGCCAACCTTCGCGCCGACTGGTTCGGTGACGGCTGGACGGCGTCGAGCCAGGTCGGTTACACCGGCTCCACCGGCGGTTCGGATGGCATCTGGAACATGCAGTTCCAGAACTTCGGCGGCTTCAATTACGCGCTCGACGGCGAGCATCCGCAGATCAACTACAACAGCCCGGACAACCCGTCCGCCGCGCTCGCTCACGGTGCCGGTTACAGCTACGCACCGAGCTACGACCGCGAACGTTACTTCCAGTTCGACTTCTCGCACGACGTCGCCTGGGGTCCGCTGAACCAGATCTCGGTCGGCATCAAGGCGACCAATCATCTGGATGGTCAGGACGCATACACGGCCAACATTCCGGCCACGGCTTACGCAGGCACCAGCCTCGCCGACCTTGCCAACGGCGGCACGCCGGGCGGCTACCTCGACGGGCTGGACTCGGCCGGCAACATGGGCAACTGGACCACGATCGATCCGGGCCTGATGAAGGCCTATGTGTCGAGTCTGGTCACGAACACGTCGCTCGACCCGAAAGCCACGTACAGCATCGCCGAGCAGAACCGCGCGTTCTACGTGCAGGGCGACTTCGCTGGCGACGGTTATCGCGGCAACATCGGTGCGCGCTACTTCCGCACGCGTGACACGGTGGACGGTTACAACAGCATCGGCAACGGCAATTACGCCGCGGTGAACAAGCGCAGCGCGTATCACGACTGGCTGCCGTCGTTCAACATCGCGTTCGACGCCGCCGAAGACGTGACGCTGCGTTTCGCCGCGGCCAAGGCCATCGCGCGTCCGCGTTATCAGCAAATGACCCCGTACGTGGCACTGGACGACCGTACCCTGACCGGCTCCGCGGGCAACATCGACCTCAAGCCGTACAAGTCGACCAACTACGACGCTTCGGCCGAGTGGTACTTCTCGGAAAACAGCGTGCTGTCCGCTGAGCTGTTCTACCGTCGCATCTCGGGCTACATCCTCAATACCAACGTCGCCCAGACGCAGTACAACCTGACCGAGCAGCACGACGACGTGTACCAGATGCAGGTGCCGACTAACGCCGGCGTGGCCAAGGTCAAGGGTGCCTCGCTGACCTACCAGCAGAACTTCGCGTATGGCTTCGGCATGCTGGCGAACTACACCTACTCCGACGCGGACACCAGCAACGATTTCCCGCTGCCGTACAACTCGAAGAACTCGTTCAACCTGTCGCCGTTCTTCGAGCAGGGTCCGTGGAGCGCGCGCCTGACCTATAGCTGGCGTTCGTCGTACTTCACGTCGATCGCCCAGCTCCAGTCGCAGCAGATCACGGGCATCTTCCGTGAACTGGACGCGACGGTGGGTTATCAGCTAAATGACCATATCCGCCTTTCGCTCGACGCCACCAACCTGCTGGACGAGACGTATATGGTCTACAACAACACGCCGGCCCAGCCGCTCAACGCATACAAGAACGGCCGCACCTACATGGTGACGATGGGCTTCAAGCTGTGACGCCCCGCGCGTCGCTGGCACTGGCGGCCTGGCTAGTCGTCGGCGCCGCCGGCGCGGCCACGCCGACGGAGAGAGACCTCTCCGTCGGCTGGCAATTCCGTCTGTCCCATACCGCCACGCCGGCGGGAGCCAACCCTGCTGGCGAACCCTCAGCCCAGCTGAAACGACTTAGGCAATGCACGTCATCGTGCGAGCGGCTGGATGAGTGGCAACCCGCCACCGTCCCCGGCGCGATCCAGACCGACCTGCTCGCCCGGAAGAACATCCCCGACCCGTTCTGGCGCGACAACGAGGCCAGCCTCCAATGGATCGGCCTCTCCGACTGGGACTACCAGCTCAGCTTCGACGTCGACGCGGCCACGCTCAGGCGCGGTCACGTCGACCTCGTTTCCGACGGCCTCGACACCTTCGCCGAGGTCAGCCTCAACGGTAAGAAGCTGCTCTCGGCGGACAACATGTTCCGCCGCTGGCGCCTGCCGGTAAAGAACACCCTGCACGCGGGAAGCAATACGCTCACCGTGCACCTGCAGTCCCCCATCGCACGCGTGCAGCCGTGGCTGCTGAAGCAGCCGTATGCGTTGCCGGGCGAATTCGATTCGTCCTTCGGCGATGAGCCGAAGGGTAAGCAGACCTCCAACTACGTCCGCAAAGCTAACTACCAGTACGGCTGGGACTGGGGTCCGCGTTACGTCACGCTCGGTATCTGGCGCCCCGTGCGCCTGGAAAGCTGGGATGACCTCCGCGTCGCCGACTTCCATATCGCTCAGACCGAGGTCGAAGCGGACGTGGCCAGGTTGGACGCGCAACTCGACGTGCGTGCCGACAAGGCGGGCGCGGTCACCCTCAAGGTCGAGTGGACCGGGCCGGACGGCAAGACCGGTAGCGAACAGCGTGAGGTCGCCCTGAAGGCCGGCGAGAACCACGTCGGGGTGCCGCTGAGCATCGACCATCCGCAACGCTGGTGGCCGGTCGGCTACGGCGAACCGAATCTCTACCGGTTCCACGCCAGCGTCGACTCCGGCGGATCGACGGTTGCCGGGGCCGATCGCGAAACCGGCCTGCGCAAGGTCGAGCTGCGTCGCGACAAGGACCAGTGGGGCAGGGGCTTCGCCTTTGTCGTCAACGGCGTGCCGGTCTTCGCCAAGGGCGCCAACCTGATTCCATACGATGCGTTCCCTTCGCGCGTCTCCAGCGAGCGGCTGGAAGCCATCCTTCGATCCGCGAAGGACGCCAACATGAACATGTTGCGCATGTGGGGCGGCGGCACCTACCAGGACGACGCGTTCTACGCGGCGGCTGACCGTCTGGGTGTGATGATCTGGCAGGACTTCATGTTCGGCGGCGCGGTGACGCCGTACGACGATGCGTTCCGCGAGAGCACCCGCATCGAAGCCGAGGAGCAGGTCACGCGCCTGCGCGATCACCCCTCGATCGTACTCTGGGCCGGTAACAACGAAGTGCAGACGGGCTGGGAGGAATGGCCCGATCGCATCGACTTCCAGAAATTCGTCAACGCCGATGAAGTGAAGAAGGTCGAAGACGGCATGCGTACGATCTTCGACAAGACGCTGCGCAAGGTCGTGTCGGATCTGTCGCCGCAGGTGCCGTACTGGGCCAGCTCGCCGAGCACGGACTTCGACGGTCCGGCCAATGTCGAGACCGACGGCGACGTGCATTACTGGAAAGTGTGGTCGGGTTCTGAGCCTATCTCGCACTACCTCGACATCACGCCGCGCTTCCAGTCCGAATATGGTCTGCAGTCCTTCCCGGTGATGGCCACGATCAAGGCCTTCGCCCAGCCGGAGGACATGCAGCCGGAGTCGAAGGTGATGCGCGCGCACCAGAAGTTCGCCAACGGCGACGGCAACCAGCGTCTGTTGCTGTACATCCGCCAGGAGTACGGCGAACCGAAGGATTTCCCGTCGTTCGTCTACCTCAGTCAGGTCATGCAGGCCGAAGGGATCGAACTGGCCGCCGAGCACCTGCGCAGCGCCCGCCCGCGCAACATGGGTACGTTGTACTGGCAGTTGAACGATGTGTGGCCGGGCGCGTCCTGGGCCAGCGTCGACTACTTCAACCGCTGGAAGGCGCTGCAGTTCCACGCGAAGCGTTTCTATGCGCCGGTGGATGTCGTGCCGCTGCGTCGTGATGGTAAGACGGATGTCTTCGCCGTGTCCGACCGCGCGAGCGACTTCGACGCCGTCCTGCGCACTCGTGTCTACGACATGGGCGGCAAGCTGCTGCGGGAGACCCGTATTCCTGTGCACGCGACGGCGCTGTCCAGCACCCGGGCGGCGACCGTGGACGATGCGACGCTGCTCAAGGGCGCCGATCCGCGCAAGACGGTCGCCGCCTTCGATCTGCTGGAGGATGGCAAGCCCGCGGCGCATCACCTCCTGTATTTCGGCGCCGCCCGGACGCTGGCATTGCCCACGCCGGAGCTGACCACGTCACTGCATGATGGCGCACACGGCCTGGTGCTGACGGTGAGCGCGAAACGTCTTGCCCGCGCGGTCTGGGTCGATACGGGCGATATCGACGTCCGTCTTTCGCAGAACGCGTTCGACCTGTTGCCCGGTGAAAGCATCGACATCGAGGTCGATGGCAGCACCGATACCGAAGCCCTTCGCCGGGCGATTACCGTTCGCTCGCTCGTCGATGCCCTGAAGGAGACCACGCCGTGAATCCCTCCCGTCGCAATGTGATGAAATGGCTTTCGCTCGCACCGGGCGTCGCGATGATGGGGGGCATGAGCATGGGCGCCGCCGCTGCGTCGCGCTTCACCAGTCAGCGTCCACCGGTGGGCAAGCGCAAGTTCACCAGTGATGCGGTGGAACACCTCATCGCCGCGACGAAGAAGAAAATCGCCGATCCCGAGCTCGCCTGGATCTTCGAGAACTGCTTCCCGAACACGCTGGACACCACGGTCGAGCTCGGCCGCCTGGACGGCTACGAAGATACCTTCGTGGTGACCGGCGATATCGACGCCATGTGGCTGCGTGACTCGTCCGCGCAGGTCTGGCCTTATCTTCCGCTGACCCCGAAAGACGAGGGGCTGCGCAAGCTGTTTCGTGGCCTGATCCGCCGCCAGGCACGCTGCATACTCATCGACCCCTATGCCAACGCGTTCCTGCCCGATACCAAGGGCAAGAGCAAGATGGACTGGGCGCAGGCCGACATCACCGACATGCGTCCCGGCGTGGCCGAGCGCAAATGGGAGATCGATTCGCTCTGCTACCCCGTACGCCTCGCACATGGCTACTGGCAGACCACGGGCGACCGCGAGCCGTTCGACGAATCGTGGCGCGCCGCCACACGCAGTATCGTGACGACCTTCCGCGAACAGCAGCGCAAGGACGGTCACGGCCAGTACCAGTTTCAGCGCCCGTCGCCGAAGCCGACCGAGAGCCAGTTCCTCGATGGCTACGGTCAGCCGACGCGTCCGGTCGGCATGATCCACGCCATGTTCCGCCCTTCGGACGATGCGACGGTCTATCCGTTCAATATCCCCGGCAACCTGTTCGCGGTGGTGACGCTGCGTCGCCTTGCACAGATGCACGGCACGTTGTTCGGTGACCAGGCGTTCGCCAGCGAGGCCAATGCGCTGGCCGACGAGGTCGAGGAGGCAGTCGAAAAGTACGGCGTGATGCACGACGGCCAGGACGATTTCTGGGCCTACGAAGTCGACGGCTATGGCAACCAGTTGTTCATGGACGACGCCAACGTGCCCAGCCTGCTCGCGCTGCCGTACCTGGAGAGCGCGAAGCATGATGCTCGCTATGCACGCACGCGTCAGCGCGTCTGGAGCACGGCCAATCCGTATTTCTTCAAGGGCACGGCCGGTGAAGGCATCGGCGGTCCGCATGAAGGTCTGCGTATGATCTGGCCGATGTCGATCATGATGAAGGCTTTCACGACGGATGACGCGGCTGAAATCCGGCAGTGCCTGCACTGGCTCAAGACCACGCACAACGGTAGTGGCTTCATGCACGAAGCCTTCGATCAGGATGATCCGAAGAAGTTCACGCGAGCCTGGTTCGCGTGGGCCAACACCCTTTTCGGTGAGCTGATCGTTCATCTCGCCGACAAGCACCCCGACACCCTGCGTCGCGTCTGACGCGACATCCGAGCTGGAGCGATTCATGGTCAACCGTCGACGTTTTCTGCAAGGGATGGCTGCCTTCACCGCCATCGGTCAGCTAGGCTCCCTCACCGCGCTGGCCGGTGGCGTACAAGAAAGCCTGAAAACGCCACCATCCGGCGGCGGCACCGTCGGTGACAGCGTCTTGCGTTACGTCGACGTCTTCGTCGGCACGGGCGGTCACGGTCACACCTATCCCGGTGCCACCCGACCGTTCGGCATGGTCCAGCTGAGCCCGGACACGTACAACGCGCAGTGGGATGGTTCGTCCGGTTACCACCAGGGCGACGGCTCGATCATGGGCTTCTCGCACACCCACCTGAGCGGTACCGGTGCGGCCGACATGCTCGATTTCCTGGTCATGCCCTCGATGGGCCCCGTGCTGCTGCAGCCTGGCGACCGCGATTTCGACGGCGTCAATTACGTATCGCGCTTCGATGCGAAGAAGCAGGGCGACGGTAAGCCCGAGAAGGGCTATCGCAGTGGCGTAAAGGGTTACCGCTCGCACTACACCGGCGAGCAGGCCCACCCGGGTTACTACCGCGCCAAGCTCACCCGCTTCGACATCCTCGCCGAACTGACCGCGACGCTGCGCGCCGGCATCCATCGTTATACGTTCGGCAAGGAAGGCGACGCGCACATTCTGTTCGATCTGGCGCATGGCTACGGCGATGCGATGGACAAGCCCGCCAACGTGACCGATGCCGAGCTGACCCTGGTCGGTAACGACACGCTGGTCGGCGGTCGTCGCGTATGGCAATGGGCCTCCGGCCGGGTGATCTACTTCGCGATGAAGCTGTCGCGTCCCGCCGCCAGCGTCACGTTGTACGACGAGGACAAGGCGCTGCCCAAGGGGTCGACGACGGCGAAGGGCAATCACCTCAAGGCCGCGTTGCACTTCGACAAGGCCTCATCCGAGCCCCTGCTGGTCAAGGTCGGTATCTCCGGCGTGGACATCGACGGCGCGATGCGCAACCTGGACAACGAGATTCCCGGCTGGGACTTCGACGGTGTTCGCGCGTCGGCCGAGGCCGAGTGGATCCAGGAACTGTCGAAGATCCGCATCGAATCGTCGTCGGACAAGATCAAGCGGACGTTCTACAGCTCGCTGTATCACACGATGCTGGCGCCCACGGTTTTCAGCGACTTCGACGGGCGCTATCGTGGCATGGACAAGGCCGTGCACACGTTGCCTGAGGGGCGGCACAACTACAGCACGTACTCACTGTGGGATACCTATCGGGCCGAGCACCCGTTGTTCACGCTCTACCAGTCCGATCGCGTACCCGACCTGGTCGACGGTCTGGTCCGTCTCGCGGTGGAAAGCCCCAGTGGCGCACCGGTCTGGCCGCTGCAGGGGATCGAGACGGTCTGCATGATCGGTTATCACTCCGCCGTGGTCGTAGCGGAGGCGCAGGCCAAGGGCTTCAAGGGTATCGATTACGCCAAGGCCTGGCCGGTGTTCCAGCGTCGTGCCATGCAGGACGATTACTTCGGCCTGACGTACTACCGCAAGCTCGGCTTCATTCCCAGCGACAAGGAAGGCGAGGCCGCCAGCAAGACGCTCGAGTACGCGTACGACGACTGGGCGGTAGCGCACATGGCCGACGCTCTGGGTCACGCCGACGAGGCGAAGCTGCTGCGCAAGCGCTCGCAGAATTACGTCAACGTGTTCGACAAGGACATGCAGTTCGTTCGTCCGCGTGCGGAAGACGGCTCATGGCTGCAGCCGTTCGATCCCATCGCCATCGGGCATTCGAAGCGCTGGCGCGATTTCACCGAGTCCAATGCCTGGCAGGCTACGTTCCTCAATCAGCACGATCTGTACAACTACATGCGGCTGTTCGGTGGTGAGCAGGCGTTCGAGGCCAAGCTCGACGGTTTGTTCAATGCCGATCCCACGCTGCCGGAAAACGCGCCGCCGGATATCGCCGGCATGGTGGGCCAGTACGCCTTTGGCAACGAACCGGGGCACCACATGCCCTACCTGTACGCTTACACCGGTGCGCACCACAAGACCCAGGCGCGCGTGCGCATGCTGCTCGAGACCATGTACCTGCCGGAGCCCGATGGCCTTCCGGGCAACGAAGACTGTGGCCAGATGAGCGCGTGGTACATCATGAGCTCGATGGGTCTGTATGCCGTGGATCCCGTCAGCACCCACTACGTTTTCGGCAGCCCGCTGCTCGATCGTGCGGAAGTGCAGGTGGGTGCGGGCCGCACGCTGGTGATCGAGGCGAAAGACAACGGACCCGGGCGCCCGTATATCCAGTCGGTGTCGTGGAACGGCAAGCCGTGGACGAAGAGCTGGATCGCCCACAAGGACCTCGAGGCGGGCGGCACGCTGAGCTTCGCGATGGGGGATAAGCCCAACGTCGAATTCGGCAAGGCGCTTGCGGACCGCCCACCATCCTTTGGTAGCGCCCCCAGCGCGTAAGGCTTTGCCGCTAACGGCGGGAGCGACCGTGATGGCGATGGGGTGCTTGTGGAAGCGCCCCATGTCATTCGTAATCTTCACGTATGTATAGACGTCCAAACCGCAAAGTGTGACACCTGCACCGAAACATCCCGCGCCATGGGTCCACCATCGAACGACCCTACAACGCAGGAGTCACGCTCATGCAGCCATCGAAGCGCTTCGGCGCTCGCGCGCTCATCATCGCCTCGCTCGTCGCCGCGGGGCCCACATTTGCCGACACGGTGAACTCGTATCAGCAGAACGGTTACACGCTTACCGTGACCGACAAGAATTCGGGCATCGCGCAGTCCACCGTCGATACCATGATAAGCACCTTCTTCACGATCTATCCCAAAGAAGCGGCCGACTTCAATCCGAATACGTCGAAGACGGTGAACATCGTCCTCGATCCGTCCTACGACGGCGTGGCCGCGACGGCTAATGCGACCGAGACGTACGGCGCGGCGTACATGATCGCGAATCCGAACGACACCGATACGGTCACACATGAGTCGATGCATATCGTGCAGGACTATGGGCAGCAGAATATTCCCGGATGGCTGGTCGAGGGTATCGCGGATTACGCGCGTAACCGCTATGGGGTGAACAACGCGGCCGCGGGCTGGTCGCTACCCGATTACGCCCCCGGGCAGAACTACACCGACAGCTACCGCATCACCGCCCGGTTCCTCGTGTGGGTCGAGGAGCATCACGCGGGAACCGTGCAGGGTCTTGACGCGGCGTTGCGCGGGCGGTCGTACACCGACCAGACCTGGGCACAGCTGACGGGCGCGGATGTCGATACGTTATGGGCGCAGTACACCGCGTCGCCTGGCATCTGACCCCATTCACGGCGGCTAGACCCCCGTAACGACACTCTCCTCGCGCCGGAAGGGCCGGCGGGGGAGGGTTTTCAGACATGTCTTACGCCGGGCGTATGTATCTTCGACTGTTCATGCCGAGCCTTCTCGCCTTCGGTACGGGATCGTTGGCCGCTGGCGTGACCCGGGCCGCCCAGCAGACGCCGGGCGATTTTGGACTGGTGTCTCTTTATTCCAATCTGCCCGCCTGGCTCTTCGCCGGCGGTCTTTTCGTGGCCGTCGGCTCGGCTGCCATCCAGTTGCTGAGGCTGCGCCTCTGGGACCGCGGCGTCATCGCGGGTTGCTACGTCTGCGGCTGCCTGCTGGCGTCTCCGCGGGCGGCACGCCGCGGGCTTGGGACGACGCGCGAATGCATGGGTTGCGGCAAGGTGCATGGCACCAACCACCGGCTGCTGCCGACCGTGGTGCCGCTGGCGGTGGCCGTTAAGGACGGTGCCAGCGCGCCGGTCAGGAGCGTACGTTCGTTACCGTGATGCGGTGACCCACCCGCTCCAGCAGCGCGCGAAGCGCTTCGGCGTCCTCCACACGGGTGTCATCCTCCAGGGACAGCCATAGCGTGTCGCCGGAAAGGCCATGCACTTTCTCATTGAATTCGACCTCGATGGCGAGCTTGCCACCGGGCTGGACGACCGATACCCGGAAATTACGTGACTGCACGCGCTGGTTACCCCTGGTGAACTGGCTGTCTGTGTGTCCGGTGCATTTTAGCGGGCCCGGCGAGGAAAATGCTGTTCGCGTACGGTGACGCGTGACCCACGACACGTTCACCCGCCCACGACGGCGCCTCCTTGTAAATCCATGGCACGAGGAGAAGCCCTATGCTGCAACTGAATCCGCCGCTGCCCATGAATACGCCGAAAGGCGAGGGATTTGCCCATTTCCTGCTCGACTATGGCCCGGAGTCCGATCTGTACTGGACGGTGTTCATCACGGCCACGGGTGAGATCTGGACATTCGCCAATCGCGAAGTCCGCGCTTCCAAGAACATCACACTGGGGCGCACCTCGCCATCCGTACCGCGTCAGGCCCCGCCGCGTCGCCAGGCGGAAGGCCGGGAACCGGGCGTGCTCCCCTTCGCCGTGGCTGACGCTCCGGTCTGACGCCCTCGTCCGCACGGCATAGATCGTGTGGCGATCTGTGCCCCGGTCGATACCGATGTCACATTGGACCTGCAGGGTGCGCCACTCCGGCGCGGTGCCCGACAGGGGGCGTGATGCAAACGGATCAACGGTTGCCTGCCATCGTGATGGGGCGTGGCCCCACCGCACTGGGCATTCTGCGCAGCCTTCATCTGGCCGGCATCCCTGCCTATGTCGCGTGTCCGCCGGACGACATCGTCACGCGATCGCGCTATTTCAGGGCGTTACCCGGCTGTCGGGGCTGGGACGGTAGTCCGGGGCCGCAAGCCATCGAGGCACTGGCGGCACTGCCGCTGGCCCGGGCCGTGATCATCCCGGGTGCCGACGATGCCGCGCTGTGGCTCGCCGATCTTCCGCACAGCGTGCTCGGCTGGCGTTTCCTTGCAAGCACCGCGCGACGTGATGCGCAGGCCCTGCTTCAGGACAAGTCACTGTTTGCCGGCTATCTGGCGGCGATCCATGTGCCACATCCGCGCACCTTCCGTCTGGCCGACGCAGCGGACGTGGAGGCGATTCCGTTCGAAACCCTGGACAGGGTCTTCCTCAAGCCGGTCAATTCGCAGAAATTCAGTGATGTCACGGGCGTCAAAGGCGTCTGGGTGCAAGGACGGAGCGCATTGCGTGATGCCTGGGCCCGGTTCCACGCGCAGGGGTTTCGCGTCATGGCGCAGGAGTACGTTCCCGGCCCACCCAGCGAACATTTCTTCATCGACGGGTTTCGTGACGGGCAGGGCGCGTATACCGGGCTCTTCGCCCGTCGTCGCCGCCGGATGTCGCCTCCGGACTTCGGCAACAGTTCGTGCTCTCAGGCCGTGCCGCTCGCGATCGTGCCGGACGCGGTGCGCAGCACCTGTCGCGTCCTCGATGGACTGGACTACCGGGGCATCTTCAGCGCGGAGTTCAAGCGCGATGCGCGCGACGGCGCGTTCCGCCTGATCGAGGTGAATACGCGCGCCTGGACCTATGTGGAGTTTGCGGCGCGCAGCGGCGTCAACGTCTGCGAAATGGCCTGGCAAGACGCGCAGGGCCTGCCGGTCAAACGCGCGACGCGTGCCTATCGCGACGGCGTCGCCTGCGTGGACCTGTATCACGATATCGCCAGCATTCGTTCTACCCCGGCGGCCAGGCATCCGGGCTGGATCCGCCTGCTGATGGAGTGGGTCGGTGCTGATCTGCACGTGTTCCGCCGCGACGATCCATGGCCTGCATGGCATTTCATCCGCGGCCTGCTGCGTAAACGTTTCGGTTTGTCAGTCGGCCCTGCCGAGCGGGGCGGCGACATCTTCGAGGGACCGTCGCTCGGCGGCGATGCCAAGTAACCACGCGGCTGCGGCCCCGATCAGCATCAGCGAAGCACCCAGCGCGTAGCCCCAGCCGATGGACATGCGCTCGCCACTGCCGATGAGGCGGCCGAACAGCCACGGGCCGGCGACGCCGCCGAGTGCCGTGCCGAAGGCGTAGAACAGGGCGATGGCCAGGGCGCGCAACTCCAGTGGGAAGCTCTCGCTGACGGTGAGGTAGGCCGAGCTGGCGGCCGCGGAGGCGAAGAAAAACACGATGCTCCAGGCGATCGTCTGCGTTCGCGCGTCGAGGTGGCCGTGGACGAAGAGCCAGGCGGTGACGAACAGCAGCAGTCCGGACAGTGCATAGGTCGCCACGATCATCGTCCGCCGGCCCAGCGTGTCGAACAGCCGTCCGAGCAGGAGCGGGCCGAGGAAATTACCGGCGGCGAATGGCAGCAGATAGAGACCGACATCCGCATCGGCCACGCCGTAAAAGCGGCCGAGCACCAGCGCATAGGTGAAGAAGATCGCGTTGTAGAAGAACGCCTGCGTGGCCATCAGTACCAGGCCCAGCACGGTCCGCTTCGGATAGACACGGAACAATGTACGGGCAACGTCCGCAAGGGTCAGTCCGCGCGGACGCAGACGCAACCGTGGCAGCGGTTCGGAAGGGGGAGCGACGTCGAGGCGTTTCTCGATGTCGGCGACCACGGCCTCGGCCTCCTCGATGCGACCATGAAGCATCAGCCAGCGCGGGCTCTCCGGAATCCAGTGCCGCAGGAAAAGAATGCCCAGGCCCAGCACGGCACCCAACCCGAAGGTCAGTCGCCAGCCGATCTCGGCCGATACCCAGCCCATGTCGAGCAGGCCTACGGCGGCGAGCGCGCCCAGTGCGGCGCCGATCCAGAAACTGCCATTGATGACCAGATCCGTGTGGCCACGATAGCGTGCCGGAATCAGTTCCTGGATCGCCGAGTTGATGGCGGCGTACTCGCCGCCGATGCCCGCGCCGGTCAGCGCGCGGAAGATCACGAAGGTGAGGAAGTCCGGTGAGAAGGCCGTAGCGGCCGTGGCCGTCAGATACAGGCCCAGCGTTACCGTGAACAGCTTCTTCCGCCCGAGTCGGTCGGTAAGCCACCCGAAGAAAAGCGCGCCCAGCACGGCACCGACGAGATAAAGGCTGCCCGCCAGTCCCACCTGACCGTCGGTGAGGTGGAGGACCGGGCTGGATTTGAGCGCGCCGGCGATCGAGCCGGTAATGGTCACCTCGAGCCCGTCGAGCACCCAGGTGATCCCGAGGCCAACGGCCACCAGGGTATGAAAGCGCCCCCAGCGCAGCCGGTCGAGCCGCGCGGGAACATCGGTCTCGACGATACCATCGGGGAGCGTGGCCTTGGGATCCATGCTCCGACCGTACGAGGCAGGAAGTGGTCATTCCGTCAGCGCGGCACGCGGTACCCGCCCGGCCTGCCGTGCGGCGACAGGGTCAGCTGCCACAACTGGTCGCGGCGGCTGCGGAAGACACCGGCGGAGCAGCCCAGGTAGAAATTCCACATCCGGCGGAATCGCTCGTCGTAACGTGAGGCCAGTTTTGGCCAGGCCGCCTCCACGTTGGCACGCCATGCCATCAGCGTGCGGTCATAGTCCGCGCCGAAATTGTGCCAGTCCTCCACGATGAAAAGCCCCTCGAGCGCGCCAGCCACCTGGCTCATCGAGGGAATCACCGAATTGGGAAAGATGTACTTGTCGATCCATGGGTCCGGCCGTCCCGGTGCGCCGTTGCTGCCGATGGTGTGCAGCAGAACGAGGCCATCCTTGCGCAGGCAGCGTCGGGCCACTTCGAACCACGTGCGGTAGTTCTTGCCGCCGACGTGCTCGAACATGCCGACCGAAAGGATCGCGTCGAAAGGCTCGTCGAGGTCGCGGTAGTCCTGCAGGCGGATCTCGACCGGCAGGCCGTGGCATAGCTCACGGGCGTAGGCGGCCTGCTCCTTCGAAACGGTCACGCCCACCCCGCTGACGCCGTAGCGCTCGGCGGCGAACTTCAGTGCCTCGCCCCAGCCGCAGCCGATGTCGAGGATGCGCTGGCCGGGCCGCAGGGCCAGCTTTCGGCAGATCAGGTCGAGCTTCGCTTCCTGCGCGTCATCCAGATTGTCGGCGTGCGCCCAATAGGCACAGGAATACACCATGCGTTTGCCAAGCATCGCCTCGAAGAGATCGTTGCCCAGGTCGTAATGACGTCGTCCGACGTCCCAGGCGTGCGCGCCCCGCTGGCGGTTGATCAGCCGCGCCCTGAGATGCGTCATCAGGGTGTCCAGCGTGAGCACCGACTCGTCGAGGTGCGACGACAGCACGCGAGCGAAAAAAGCGGGCAGGTCGCCGACATCCCACCAGCCATCCATATAGGCCTCGCCAAAACCGAGCGTACCGTGGGCGAAGACACGCGCGTAGGTGCGCTCGTCGTGGACCACCAGGTCGGTCGGGCGTTGTCCGCCGAGCGTGATGCCGGCTTTTTGCAGGAGGATCTGTGCACGTGCCTTGAGGGAAGAAACATCGTGAGCCATCGATGGAACTCCTTTGGATCCTCGTCAAACGTGGCGAAGCACTCCGCGGGCAATCGTCAGCCCGGCAACCGTCATTCCGATCGAACCTATCAGGTGCAGTGCGACATGCGCGGCGAACCAGGCGTATTGCTGCCGCAGCAGCAACCCGGTGGATTCCGCCGAGAACGTCGAGAACGTGGTGAGCCCGCCGAGAAAGCCGGTGGCGATGAGCAGACGCAGTTCAACCGGCAACGTCTGGAAGTGGTCGAACACGCCGAGCGTGACGCCCATCAGCAGGCCGCCGGCCAGATTGGCGCAAAGCGTCCCGAGCGGGATGTTGGGAACGAGGGCATTGAGCGCCACGGCCAGCCACCAGCGCAGCAGGCTGCCCACGGCGCCGCCGATCCCCACAGCAAGAAATCCGCTATAGCCCATGTGACCCTCGATGCGATGTGGCGGTTCGATTATGGGGCTTTGCGGTGAGCCGGGCGAGGGGATCGAAGGCTTGCCGCTATACTGATCGTTCCCCTGAACGCCATGGCCGCTCCCATGACCTCCGCGACGCGCGACCCGAGGCGCTACCTGCCGTTTCTGCTGGCCGCTCTGTCGATGATCGGGCCGTTCTCGATCGATGCGATCTTTCCGGGCTTCCCGGACATCGGCCGCGACTTCGGGGTGGGCGCCGTCGCTCTCCAGCAGTTGCTGAGCGTCTACCTGCTGGCATATGCGGTCATGAGTCTGTTCCACGGCGCGTTGTCCGACGCCTATGGCCGTAAGCCCGTGATCGTCATCGCGATGGCTGTCTACACCGTGGCGTCCGTCGGTGCGGCCCTGGCGCCGAGCTTCAGCTTCCTGCTGGGTTGCCGCATCCTGCAGGGTCTTTGCGGCGGCGCCGGCATCGTCGTGGGTCGGGCCGTCGTGCGTGACACCATGCACGGCGAAGAAGCCCAGCGCATGATGTCCAAGGTGATGATGATCTTCGGCGTGGCGCCGGCCATCGCGCCTATCGTCGGCGCGTGGCTGCTGGGCATCGATGGCTGGCGCGGCATCTTCTGGGCGCTGACCGGCTTCACGACGTTGCTGACCCTGGGCGTCTCGTATTTCCTGGTCGAGTCGCATCCGCCTGCGCATCGCACGGTATTTCGTCCGCGACCGCTGTTGCGCGGCTATAGGGCGATCCTCAGCGACCTGCCGTTCTGGCCACTGGCGATCGCGGCGTCGGTCAATTTCTCCGGTTTGTTTCTCTATATCGCGTCGGCGCCGCATCTGATTCGCGACCTGCTGGGTCTGGGCGCGAGCGGGTTTCCGTGGCTGTTCGTGCCGGTGGTCAGCGGTATGGTTGCCGGTGCCTTCATTTCAGGGCGCGTCGCGGGAAGGGCCAGCGCGGCCCGCACCGTGTCATGGGGCTATGCGTCGATGCTGTCGTCGTGCGCGTTGAACCTGATCCTGGCGGTGACGCTGGATCACCCACGGGTGCCGTGGTCGACGCTGCCGCTGGCTCTGTATGGGTGCGGGGTGCAGTTGGCCTTCCCGACGCTGACGTTGTTGTTGCTGGACCGTTTTCCTGAGCAGCGCGGCGGCGTGTCATCGGTCCAGGCGTTCGGAAGTCTGATCCTCACGGCTCTCGTGGCCGGCGTGCTTTCGCCGGCGCTGTCCGACAACATGCTGACTCTTGCCATCGGCGCCACAACGATCTGCCTGATCGGTCTCGCGGCATGGATGTGGTACGTCTCGCTGGAGCGCCGCCGCCTGGCGCGTGCGAAGGCCGGGGCGGCGTCGAGCGTGGTTTCGCAGATCGAGCGCAACGAACCGGGCTGAGTATCGGCCCGGCGGCAGAATGGGGGGGAGCACGTTCAGCCTCGTGCCGCGTCCAGTACATTCGCCACTTCCGCATGGCCTGTGGACCTCAACAATACGGCGACGACGGCGAAAGCCGAGCCCAGGATCATCGCGAGGCCGGCGAGAGCCATCAGCGCCAGCTGAAGCTTTGTCGGGACCGTTGACAGTTTCTGGTGGATAGATGAAAAGTTGGCATCCATTTTCTGGTAGACAGCAGCGAAGCCCGCATCCATTTTCTGGTAGACGGCAGCGAACTGCTGATCGACAGCAGCGAAGCCCGCATCCATTTTCTGGTAGACGGCAGCGAATTGCTGATCGACAGCAGCGAAGCCCGCATCCATTTTCTGGTAGACGGCAACGAACTGCTGATCGACAGCAGCGAACCCCGCATCCATTTTCTCGTAGACAGCAACGAATTTCTGGTCGACGGCAGCAAATCCAGCGTCCATTCTCTGTTGGGTGGAAGCGAATTCCGCGTCCATTTTCTGGCCGATGGATCCGAATCCCGCGTCGCTCGATTGTTCTATGACGGTGAGTCTCTTATCTATCGAATGGAGCTGGTCCTTGATGGCGCGCGTGTCGCCCCGCATCTCATCCAGGTCGCGGCGAATGAACTGGCTGTCGGTTTCCAGGCGGTCGATTCTTTTTCCGATATCGCCACCGTGAGACGACGTAGCAGCTGCGACGCCGCCCGTGTTGCCGCGAGCGGGGGGAGTCTCCCGTGGACCGGGGATGACGTACTTCATCGTTGTTTCTCCATTGCCGACAGGCTCACGCACCTCGAAACCCCGCGGATGTCTCCGCGGTAACGTCGGGCGATGCCTGATCCAAGGCTAAGGGAGCCGATCCGCCTTTAGAATCGGATAAATCTGAAAAAAGCGCCTGGTTTGTGCCAGTTAGTCGACAGGCAGTCCGCGGTCACGGAGAAACGCGCGCGCTTCAGGCGCGTCCTGCTCGAACCATGCGAGCGTGGAGCCCAGACGATAGGTGTAACCCCAGCGATCCATGTCTTCCATGATGCGTGCACTGCCTACCGAGGGAAGGTGTCCGCCGAGCACGATCTGCAGGTAGCAGGTGGCGTCCTCTTCCTCGATGGAATCCGTCGCATCGGTGTGGACGAGCGCACGCTTGTCCTCCGGCAGCACGATGAGGTGGCAGGCTTCGTGGAGGAGGGAGTGGACAGGGGTGTCGGTGCGCGCGTAGACCGTCGTGCCGATGATGCCAGCTTCGGTGTCGCCCCAGTAACTGCCCGGTATGGCTTCGCCGAGGGAGACCTCGACGAGGCTGAGGCCGAACCCTTTCAGCAGCTGGCGCGGTTCGTCGAAACCGATGTCGCCGACGCGGAGGACCGCGTCGGCGGGATCGGCCGGACTCATATCGCGGACTTGCCGTCCGGCAAGGCGACGGAGAGTTCGAGTACTTCGTGGCCGCTGTCACGTTCGAGCGTCACGTTGACTGCCTCGACGTCGACGTTGACGTACTTGCGGATCACTTCGAGCAGCTCGTTGCGCAGCAGCGGCAGGTAGTCGGGACCGCCGCGCGTCGAGCGCTCCTGGGCGACGATGATGCGCAGACGCTCTTTGGCGACGCCGGCGCTCGGTTCGGGTTTACGCTTCAGGAAATCGAGGATACCCATGCTCAGCCTCCGAATACGCGCTTGAGGAAGCCCTTCTTGACCGGCTCGAGGAAGCGAAGCGGACGCTCTTCGCCCAGAATGCGCGCGACGGTGTCCTTATAGGCCGCACCCGCGTTCGAGTTGTCATCCAGGATGACCGGCACGCCCGCGTTGGACGCGGCGAGCACGTTCTCCGATTCCGGGATGACGCCGACGACGTTGATACCGAGGATTTCCTCGACGTCCTTCACGCTGAGCATCTCACCGGCTTCGACCCGGTTCGGGTTGTAGCGCGTGAGCAGGAGGTGCTGTTTGATCGGTGCCTCGCCCTTTTCCGCACGACGGGTCTTGCTCGAAAGCAGGCCGAGGATGCGGTCGGAGTCTCGGACCGAGGAGACTTCCGGATTGACGACCACGACGGCATGGTCGGCGAAGTACATCGCCAGGTGCGCGCCCTTTTCGATGCCGGCGGGGGAGTCGCAGACGACGAAGTCGAAGTTTTCCTTCGTGAGTTCGTCGAGGACCTTTTCCACGCCTTCCTGAGTCAGGGCGTCCTTGTCGCGCGTCTGCGAGGCGGCGAGCACGAAGAGGTTTTCGTGGCGCTTGTCCTTGATCAGCGACTGCTTGAGAGTGGCTTCGCCGTGAACGACATTGACGAAGTCGTAAACCACGCGCCGCTCGCAGCCCATGATCAGGTCGAGATTGCGCAGGCCGACGTCGAAGTCGATGACGGCGACTTTCTTGCCCTGCATGGCGAGGCCGGTGGCGAGGGAGGCGCTGGTGGTGGTCTTGCCGACTCCGCCCTTGCCGGAGGTGACGACGATAATTTCTGTCAAGAGATGTCTCCGAGTGTTGCTGCGACGGACGGCATCAGAGCCGTGCGACCATGAGTTTTCCACTGTCGAGCCAGCACTGGACGGCCTGGCCCTCGAATTCTTTGGGCATGTCTTCAAACACGCGATAGTGACCGGCGATAGCCACCAGCTCGGCACGGAAATCCGAGCAGAAGATGCGCGCCGACTCGTCGCCCTGTGCCCCGGCCATGGCACGGCCGCGCAGGCTGCCGTAGACATGGATGGAGCCATCGGCGATGACTTCCGCGCCATTGGCGACGGCAGCCATGACCACGAGATCGCGGTCGCGGGCGTATATCTGCTGGCCGGAGCGCACGGCGCTGCCGATGTGGTGCTGGGCTGTCGTGGCGCCGCCGGTGTCTTCGTCGTTATCCAGCGGAGCGCGGGCCGGTTCGGCGCGGCCCGGTGCGGGCGGCGCGACCTGCACGGCGGCATCGCCCGACGCGGGTTCGTACTGGGCACGGAACTTGGCGATAAGCGGGAGATTCATGCGCTCGGCGAGCGCTTCGGTCTCCGCGGTTCCGTAAGCAATGCCGACGGGCAGCATGCCCGCGCTGCGGATGGCTTCGAGCAGCGCGTCGACCATGCCGTCGTCCGGCAGCTTCGGCAGGTGTGAGAGGTCGAGGACCACCGCGGCGCGGTTGAACATCTGCGGCGCGGAGCGCACGCGGCGTTCGAGTTCTTCGACCAGCGCGGCGGCATCGACCCGGCGCAGGCGCACGCAGGCGATACCGACCTGGCCGAAGCGGAGGTCGCAGGCGGCTTCGAGGGATTCGGCGCGGGCGTTCATGCGCGTACTCCTGCGGCATCCGCCGGGCGTTGCCGCTCACCCAGCCATGCGACGGCGGGCAGGCCGTCCTGCTCGAGGTAACGCTCGCGCACGAACGGGAAACTGGGCAGTTCACGGGCGAGCAGACTCACCTTCGGGCCGGTCTCCCCCATTTTCTGCTGACCGACTTCCTGGAAGCCCATGGTGCCGTGGAACAGCACGGTCTGGTCGTCGCGGGGTTCAAGGAAGACTTCGCAGGTCAAAAGCGGCACACGTACCTCGGCATAACTTTGTACATCGCAGTAGAAAATGCGGCCCAGACCATGCCCGCGCGATTCGGATGCGATCACGATGCGATCGATATACACGAAGCTTTCGTAATGGGCCTGGAACCAGCGGAAATTTGGGCTGGTGTAGTCGGCGTCCTGGCGCATGGCGATCAGGAAGCCGAGGATGCGACCGTCCTGTTCGGCCACGCGGAAGTAATGCGCGATGTCGTACAGGTAGCGCAGGCGGGACATGTCCGTGGCGAGAATGCCGGTGCCTGCCTCGTTATTGAGTGCGAGCACGGCATCCAGGTCGTGCTCGCGCACGTCGCGGATGGCAAGGGCCATTCGTTGCTCCGCTTGAGTGTTCTTGGAAAGCGACCCCCAGGCCGCCGAATGCGCGGCATTATGGCATGCCCGCGACTCGCCGGGGAGCGCGACGCGGATGTAAAACCGTTGTAAAGCCAACGCTTGCCGCCTGCCGGAGCGTGACTTCTATCAGGTGGTGGGCGGCGCGCGAGGCCCTATGATGAGGCCATGTCCAAGCTTCAGTTCAATCACGTCCGGCTGCTGCGGTACGCCACCTATCTGGCCTACCTCTGCGCGGGCCTGCCGTTGTCGATCCAGCGCGCCGGTAACCAGCCGGGCCAGATCGGCGACATGGCCTTGCTGGCCTGGATCGCGTGCTACCTCGTCTTTGGCGTCGTCTACTGGCTCCTGACCCGCCAGCTGGGTTCGCGCGTGGACGGTTTCACGCGCGTCGCCGTCCTGCTGATCCTGACCGGCACCGCGCTCGCCGTGGGCGGGCTGAGCAAGAGCGGCGTCAGTGCGCTCCTGCTGGTGATCGTCGCCGCCGTGGTTCCCTGGATCATCAGCCTGCCCCTGGCGATGGCCTGGATGGTGCTGGCGCACGTCGCCCTGATACCCCTGTTCTATGCCGCGGTCGGCTGGTCGCTGGTCGCCTCGGTCATGCAGGCGGTCCTCTATTTCGGGTTCTCGGCCCTGATGTTCATCGCCTCGCTGATCGCCAGCCAGCAGGCGGACGAGCGCGAGGAATTGCGCCATCTGAACGCGGAGCTACGCGCGACCCGCGCGCTCCTGGCCGAGTCGACCCGCATCGCGGAGCGCATGCGCATCGCGCGCGACCTGCACGATCTGGTCGGTCACCACCTCACGGCGCTCAGCCTCAACCTCGAGGTCGCGAGCCACCTGACCAACGACACGGCCCGCGAGCATGTGCTGAAGGCGCAGAAAACCGCCAAGCAGCTGTTGGCGGACGTGCGGGAGGTGGTCAGCGAGTTGCGTCAGGACGACGCCATCGACCTCACCCAGGCCCTGCGCAGTCTCACGGAAGGCGTGCCGGGGCTGGCCGTACACCTGAGCGTCCCGCCGCGTTTCGGCGTGGAGGATCCGCGTCGGGCGCAGATGCTGTTGCGTTGCGCCCAGGAGATCCTCACCAATACGGTCCGTCACGCCAACGCTCGCAATCTCTGGCTGACCTTCCGTCACACCGGACCGGACGAACTCTGTCTGGACGCGCGCGACGATGGTCGCGGCAGTACCCAGTTCCAGCCGGGCAACGGCCTTAACGGCATGCGCGAACGTCTCGCCGAATTCGGCGGGACGGTCACCTTCGGGGGTGAGACGCAGGGCGGATTCGCCCTGACCGCCCGCCTGCCGCTGGGTGAGGAGCCCACGCTGGCCCACGCCCCGGCTCGTCACACGCTGGAGGTCACGGATGACGCCGAGGCCCTCCCGCGTGCCACACTTTCCGTTCCTTCCGAGGACCACCCATGATTTCCGTCTGCCTCGTTGACGATCAGAACCTGGTGCGCCAGGGCATCCGCTCCTTGCTGGACCTCGCCGGCGATATCCGCGTCGTGGCGGAATGCGCCGACGGCGCCCAGGCGGTGCAGACGATCCCCCAGGTACGGCCGGACGTGGTCCTGCTCGATCTGCGCATGCCCAACATGAGCGGCCTGGAGGTCCTGCAGACCCTGGGTGGCCGCAATGAGCTCCCGCCGACGATCATCCTGACCACCTTCGACGACGACCAGCTGGTGTTGTCCGGCCTGAAGGCCGGCGCCCGTGGCTATCTGTTGAAAGACGTGTCGCTCGATCAGCTCGTCGAGGCCGTGCGCACCGTCTCCGCCGGCGGTTCGCTGGTGGCGCCCATGGTTACCCAGCGCCTGCTGGCCGGCGTGGGTCGCATCCAGAACCAGTTTTCCAGCCTCGAGCAGCCGGATCCGCTGACCGAACGCGAGACCGAGATCCTGCGGCTGCTGTCGGGCGGCTACAGCAACAAGGAAATCGCCAATTCCCTGCGGGTCGCCGAGGGGACGGTGAAAAACCATGTGTCCAACATCCTTTCCAAACTGGGCGTCCGGGACCGCACGCGCGCCGTATTGAAGGCGCTGGAGCTCGGGATCGTCTGAGCCCGACTCGACCGGGCGGCATCGTCCGGGAGCTTCCGGCCGAAAATCCGCTTGTGCAGGCTTGCGAAAAAGGGCAGGGGACCCAATGGCGTTCCCTGTCGTGAGCAGCTACCATCGGCTCTTTCGGCGCTGGCGAACCCCAAGCCACGGCCGATTCTTCAGGGGTGACCATGCGGCGTCCATGGCCGTGTGCGGAGCCTGTTCGTAAGACGTTCGGAGAACCGTGGAATGACGCGTCTGTTAGAATTTATCGTTGCCCTCGTCATCGTCGCCGTATTGGGCGTCGTTGTCGGGCTGGCTATGCCCTCGGCCGGACACGTCGAGCGCGAAATGCTGATCAGCAAGGACTTGCGCCAGGTTTACGACGTTTTCAGCAACTTCCGTCGTTTCCCTGACTACACCGTCCTTCGCTCCTTCGATCCCAAGGTCCAGTTCGAGCTTTCGGGCAAGGCTTACGGTCCGGGTGCCAAGATCGCCTGGAAGGCCGACGACAAGAAGGTCGGTGACGGCTCGCTCGAGATCGCCTCGATCGATCCGGATTTCTCCAAGGTGTCCGATGCCGGCAAGGGCACCATCGTCTGGAACGTCGACAACGCCTGGCGCGGTAACGACAAGAAGTTCACCATCAACCTCGAGCGCACTGGCCGCAGCCAGAAGCTCGTCAAGGTCAAGTGGGCTTACGACGTCGACTACGGCTTCAACCTGGTCAACCGCTTCTCCAACCTCTATATCCACGGCGATCCGGACGCGCTGATTCAGTTCAGCCTGTCCAACCTTCAGAACCTGATGGCTGCGATCCCGAACATCGACTACAGCAAGATGGTTCCGGCCATCGCCGACCAGCCGGCCAAGCCGATCCTCTTCGTGTCGACCACGGCCCCGCGCACCCTCGACGACGTCGACACCGCGTCGGACAAGGCCTGGGGCGAACTGCAGGCCGCGGCGAAGAAGCTGGGCGTGAACATCGTCAGCCCGCGCATCACCTTCACCACGAACTGGGGCGACCAGAACTATACGTTCGACGTCGCCGCCGAGATCGACGCCACCACGCTGAAGATCAACGGTCAGGACGTCGAACTGACGGCCGCCCAGCGTCCTTCGCTCGACGCCGCCGCTCCGGCTGCCGCCTCGACGGCCGCCGCTCCGGCCGCTGCCGATTCGGCCGCGCCGGGTAGCAAGGACAAGCTCGGCCGCGTCATCGTCGACGGCAACGTCAAGGCTGTTCTCGCCTTCGGTGGCAAGGCGCTCAAGGCGGAGTGGAACGGCACCGGTGCCGGCCTGCCGCAGACGCGTCAGATGCTCGAAGCCTACTCGCAGACCCATGGTTACAAGTTCGACGACGTCACCTTCCGTCCCTACGACATCCAGGTGAAGGCGCCGACCAACAACCACGGTACGATCGAGGGTTACGACGAGCAGAAGTTCGAGATCTACCTGCCGCTGCAGGGCGACAACATTCCGGAGCAGACTCCGGAACAGGAAGCCGGCCTGAAGCAGCCGGGCCTGGAAGAATCGGCTCCGGCCGGCTCGTCCTCCGCCCCCGCTCCGGCGGGTACCGCTGCGGCTCCGGCCGAAGCGGGCACCGCGCCGACGATGGCCCAGTAAGCCTCGTAAGCCATGCGACACGAAGAGCCCCGGTAACCCCGGGGCTTTTTTATGCGTTAATTGTCGTCAATGATCGAGACCGACCGACTGACCCGTTGCTATGGCCCGCTGATCGCGGTGGATGCCCTTTCCCTGCGTGCCGAACCGGGCCAGGTGCTGGGGCTGCTCGGCCCCAATGGCGCCGGGAAGTCCACGGCCATGCGCATGATCGCGGGGTTCCTCACTCCGACGTCCGGCACCGCCCGCGTCTGTGGCCACGACGTCCGCAAGGAGCCCCTGTCGGCCAAGCGCGCCCTGGGCTACCTGCCGGAGGGTGCGCCCAGCTATGGCGAAATGACGGTCCGTGAGTTCCTTACGTTCATCGTCAGGGTTCGTGGCCTGGACCGCGACATCGCGTATCGGCGCTTCGATGAGGTCGTCGCCCGTCTCGAACTGGAAGACGTGCTGGAGCAGACCATCGGTACCCTGTCCAAGGGCCTGCGTCGCCGGGTCGGCCTCGCGCAGGCGATCCTGCACGATCCTCCGGTACTGATGCTTGACGAACCGACGGACGGCCTGGATCCCAACCAGAAGCATTCCGTGCGCATGCTCATCGATGCCATGGCGCGGGAGCGCACCATCCTGATTTCCACGCATCTGCTCGAAGAGGTGCACGCTTTGTGCAATCGCGTCGCGATCATCGCCAACGGCAAGCTCCTCGCCGACGCGACACCGGCCGAGCTGGAGGCGCGCTCGCGGTATCACGGTGCCGTTTCCTTCAGCGCGCAGGGCAGTGCGGTGTCCCGCGAGATGCTTGCGCGCATTTCGGGCGTGTCGATGGTGGAAGTGGATCCGCTGGATGGGCGGGTCACCGTGTTCCCGAAACCGGGGCAGCCGATCCTCGACGAGGTGCAGGCGCTTCTTCGCACGCAGAACCTGCGGGTTTCAGAGATTCAGCTGGAGCAGGGCAGGCTGGACGAAGTCTTCCGGCAGATCACGACGCAGCCGCGCGGAGGCCACGCATGAGCGCCGTCACCGCCATCGCGCGCCGCGAGTTGTGGGGCTACTTCGTGACGCCTGTGGCCTACGTCTTCATGGTCATCTTCCTGGTGCTGGCCGGAACGCTGACGTTTTACAGCGGCGATTTCTACGATCGCGGCCTGGCCGACCTGCAGCCTTTCTTCGACATGCATCCCTGGCTGTACCTCGTGCTGGTGCCCGCCGTGACCATGTCGATGTGGGCCGAGGAGCGGGCGTCCGGCACGCTCGAACTGCTGTTCTCGCTGCCGGTGTCGATTTCGCAGGCCGTGCTGGGCAAGTTCCTGGCCGCCTGGGCCTTCATCGGTGTTTGTCTGGTCCTGACCTTTCCGATCTGGATCACGGTGAATTACCTCGGGGATCCCGACAACGGGGTGATCCTCGCCGGCTACGTCGGTAGCTGGCTGATGGCCGGTGCGTTCATCGCCATCGGGGCGTGCATGTCCACCGCTACCCGGAGCCAGATCGTCGCGTTCATTTTGACCGCATCGGTGTGCTTCCTCCTGCTCCTGGTCGGACAGCCCCAGGTGCTCGATTTTTTCCAGGACTCGGTGCCGCCGAAGCTGATCGGCGCCATGGGGCAGCTGAGCATGGCGCGACACGCCAACGCTATCGCCCGCGGGGTACTCGATCTGCGCGACCTGGTGTACTTCTTCGCCACCATCGTCGCCTGGCTCGGCGCGAGTGTCGTGGTACTCGACCTGAAGAGGACGCGCTGAGATGGCCCGTCGCTTCAGGATCACCCGTTCGTTGCGCCTGCGCGCGGCACTGGTGGCGATCGCCGTGCTTTTCCTTGCGGCGGTGGCGATCAGTTCGATGTCGTTGCGCACGGCACGCGTCGACCTCACGGCCGACCGTATCTACACCCTGACGCCGGGCACGCTGCAGATCGTCGACGCCCTGCGCAAGCCGCTGACTGTCACGCTGTATTTCTCCGACCACGCCACGCGCGACCTTCCGCAGTTGCGCAGCTACGAGCAGCGTGTGCAGGAGATGCTGCGAGAGATCGCGGTTCGCGCCCACGGCCGGGTACGGTTCCGCGTCATCGACCCGGTGCCTTATTCCGACGATGAAGACGCTGCCGAAGGCTACGGGCTGACGCCTGCCACCGGTGGCAGCAATGGCGAGCGCGTGTTCTTCGGTCTCGTCGGCATGGACGGGACCGGTGAAGTGCCGCCCCAGGCGATCCCGTTCTTCGACCCCGCGCGCGAGTCGTTTGTCGAATACGACATCGCCAAACTGCTCTATGAGCTTGGCATGCCGCAGAAGCCGAAACTCGGGGTGGTGAGCTCGCTGCCGGTGGAAGGCAATCCGGTGATCGGAGAAGCGCCGTGGACACTGTTCCATCAGCTGGACCAGATCGCGGATGTCACGACGATCGATCCCGAGGGACTCACCCACATCGATCCGTCGATCAAGGTGTTGCTGCTGGTCCATCCCAAGCGTCTGTCGGACGACGCGCAGTATGCGATCGACCAGTACGTGCTGCGCGGCGGACACCTTGTCGTCTTCGTCGATCCCGACTCGGAAATGGATAGCGCGCCGCTGATCGATCCGCGGGGGACGGTGGACGATCACGATTCCGATCTGCATCGTCTGTTCGAGGCCTGGGGCGTGGTCTTCGACCCGACTCAGGTCGTGCTGGACCGTTCGCATGCGCTGACGATCGACCTCAACGGCAACAATATCGGCCATCCGGCGATGCTCGGGCTGGGGACGCAGGACCTCAATCACGACGATGTGGTGACGGCGAGCCTGCAGCGCGTGAATTTCTCGACAGCGGGCCACTTCGAGCTTGCGCAGGACACGAAGGCGCGATTGGTACCTCTGGTGCAGACGTCCGACGAGGCGGCTGTTGTCGCCGCGCAGCGCGTGCGCGATGCCGCGAACGATCCGACCACCCTCATGGAGAACTACGAGCCCAGTCACGAGCGCTACGTCCTGGCTGCGCGGCTGCGCGACACCTTCCACACGGCGTTCCCCGAACGTGCGGGAAAGGGGCATCTCGACCAGGCGGCCGGCCCCGGCGAGATCGTGCTCGTCGCCGACACCGACCTGCTTTCGGATCGCTTGTGGATCGACGTGCAGCCGTTGCTTGGGCAGCAGCAGCTGACGCCGTTTGCCAATAACGGCGACTTCGTCTCGAACATCGTCGACAACCTTGGCGGGTCCACCGCCTTGCTGTCCATTCGTGGACGGGTCAACGCGCAGCGGCCGTTCACCCGGGTGCGCGCGCTGCAGGCCGCGGCGGACCGCAAGTTCCTGACGAAGAAACGCGAGCTGGAGAACGAGCTCTACGATACCCAGCGGCGTCTGGCCGAACTGCAGCCCAGCAAGGGTGGGAGTGGCGGTACGGCCACCGCGGAGCAGCGGCGCGAGGTCGAGCAGTATCTTCAGCGCAAACTCGCGATCGGTAAGGAGCTGCGCGACGTGCAGCACCAGCTCAACGCCGAGATCGACGCGCTGGGCCTGCGCCTGAAGTTCATCAACATCGTGCTCGTCCCGGGGCTGGTTGCGCTCATCGGCCTGATCTACGGCTGGCGACGCACCCGTCGCGGTCGCCGCGCGGCCTGACGGTGGCCGCCGGCGCGCTGAAGTGGATCGTGCCCTGGGAGTTCTCCTGGGTCTTCGTGATCGTGTTCGTCGCGACGGCGCTGCTGTATGCGGCGGGGTGCCGGCGACTGCGGGTGTCGATGGCGCGCAAGGCGGCGTTCTGGGTCGGTATGGCGATGATCTACGTCGCGCTGCATACCTACTTCGACTACTTCGCGGAGCACGAGTTTTTCATGCACCGCATCCAGCAAGTGCTTCTCCATCATCTGGCGCCCTTGCTGATCATCGCCTCCTATCCGGGAACGGTGCTGCGGGCCGGCCTTCCGCCGACGTGGCGCGTCCGGCTGCGTCGCGCCGGGCGTTCGCCGGTATCGCGCGCACTGTCGGCGATACTGCTACACCCGGCCGTCGTCACGCTCCTTTTTGTCGCGCTGATCGTCGTCTGGCTGATTCCCGACATGCAGACGCTCGCCATGCTGGACTGGCGCATCTACCGCGCGATGAACTGGTCGATGGTGCTGTCCGGCCTGGCCTACTGGTGGCTGGTGCTCGACCACCGGCCGAAGCCACCCGGTCGCATGTCGCCCGGATGGCGCGTGTTGTCACCCGGAATCACGATGACGCCGCAGATCGTCGCCGGCGCCATCGTCACCTTCTCGAAGACCGATCTCTACCCGATCTTCGAGATCTGCGGTCGCGCGTTCACGCTCAACGTGCTGACGGGTCAGCTGATCGGAGGAGTGATCATGTGGGTGCCCGCGGCGATGATCGAATCCGCGGGCGGCCTGCTCGCGATGCGCCAGTGGCTGCGCCTCTCGCGCGCCGGGCGCCTGCCACGACGGGCGCCCGTGCGTCGCGTGGCGGCGCGTCAGTAGACCTTCGCCACCTTGTCCGCCTTGGCGGTGACCTTGTCCTTCTTCGGCTTGCCCTTCAGCGGCGGCAACTCGATTTCCTCATTGGGCACGAGCTGATCGGGGATCTGGTCGAGCAGATGGCGGATCAGATTGAGCCGCCCGGTTTTCTGATCGTTGAAGTCGGCCACGAACCACGGCGCGTCGGCCGTGTGCGTGCGCTGGATCATCGCGTCACGCAGGTCGCCCGTCTCGGCGTATTTCTCCCGTCCCTTGAGGTCGACGGGTGACAGCTTCCAGCGTTTCAACGGATCTTCCGCGCGCTCGGCGAAGCGCTCCTCCTGCTCCTGCTGATCCACGGAAAGCCAGTACTTGAGCAGGATGATGCCGTCGTCGGTCAGCAGTTTCTCGAAGGCCGGGCAGGCTTTCATGAAAGCGTCGTACTGCTCGTCGGTGCAGAAGCCCATCACCGGCTCGACGACGGCGCGGTTGTACCAGCTGCGGTCGAACAGGACCAGCTCGCCCGCCGATGGCAGGTGTGCCACGTAGCGCTGGAAGTACCACTGGGTCTGTTCGTCCTGCGACGGCTTGCCCAGGGCGACGACGCGCGCGGCGCGGGTGTCGAGCTTGTCGGTGATGGCCTTGATGGTGCCGCCCTTGCCGGCGGCATCGCGGCCTTCGAAGAGGACGACCATGCGTTTGCCGGTGCGGCGCAGCCATCGGGTCAGGCCGATCAGTTCGATCTGCAGGGCTTCGAGGTCGTGTTCGTAGGCTTTCTTCTTTTTCTTGCCCATCGGTTCGTTCCACGCGGGGAGGGTGACCGATTGTGGGGCAGAAAATGTCATCCCGCCGTCAGACTTTGTAACTCGTCGGCCTGCGCCTCGCGGGTCAGCGTATCGATCAGCTCGTCCATATCGCCCTGCAGTACCTCGGTGAGCCGGTACAGCGTGAGGTTGACGCGGTGATCGGTGATCCGCCCCTGCGGAAAGTTGTAGGTGCGGATGCGCTGGCTGCGATCGCCCGAGCCGACCTGCAGGCGGCGGGATTCGGCCTGCGCGGCACTCTGCTTGCTCCGCTCCGCGTCCAGAAGGCGGGCCTTGAGCAGGCTCATCGCCCGGGCGCGGTTCTTGTGCTGGCTGCGCTCGTCCTGGCATTCGACCACCGTCCCCGTCGGCAGATGGGTGATGCGGATGGCCGAGTCCGTCTTGTTCACATGCTGGCCACCGGCACCGGAGGCCCGGAAGGTGTCGACCTTGAGGTCGCCGTCGCGGATTTCGATCTCGTCGATATCGTCCTGCTCGGGCAGGATCGCCACGGTCGCCGCCGAGGTGTGGATACGGCCCTGCGACTCGGTTTCGGGCACACGCTGCACGCGGTGAGTACCCGATTCGAACTTCAGCTTCGAGTAGGCGCCGCGGCCCTCGATGCGGGCGACGATTTCCTTGTACCCGCCATGCTCCCCGTCGTTCGCGCTGAGGATCTCGACGTGCCAGCGCTGTCGCTCCGCATAGCGGGCGTACATGCGGAAAAGGTCACCGGCGAAGATCGCCGCCTCGTCGCCACCGGTGCCGGCGCGTACTTCGAGAAAGAGATTGCCCTCGTCACGCGGGTCCTTCGGCAGCAGGAGGATCTGCAGCTCGCCATCCAGCTCGGTCAGGCGGCCCTCGATCCGCTCGATATCGTCCGCGGCCATGTCGCGCATCTCGGGATCGTCGAGCATGGCTCGGGTCTCGGCCAGCTCGCGCTGGGCCTCGTCGTGCTCCCGCAGCGACAGGGCGACAGGCTCGAGCTGGGCATACTCCCTCGAAAGATCGCGAAAGCGCTGGTTGTCGGCGAGGGCGTCCGGCTGCGCGAGCAGGCGGCCGACTTCCTCGTGACGTTCGGCGAGGGCTTCGAGTTTGCGGCGGATCGAGGGAGTCATCAAAGGCACGACAGAGGGCTATAGCCCGACATCATGCGGAAACGTCGTCGTCCGGGTCCAGTCCATACAGCCGGCCGGCGGCGTGAAGCAGGTCCAGATCGCCTGATAGGGCGGCATCGCGCAGGCGTGCGCTGGGTGCGTGCAGCAGCTTGTTGGTCAGGGTATTGGCCAGGAACGCGAGGGCTTCTTCCGCGGGACGTCCTCTGGCCAGCATGGCCTGCGCCTTGGCCAGCACTTCGTCGCGCTGCGTCTCGGCCGCGAGGCGCATGTCCACGGCAGGGTTACGCAGGGTGAGTGCGCGGCGCCAGGACATGTAGCGTTCGACCTGGAGGTCGATGATGGCGTCGGCTTCGCGGGCCGCCATTTCGCGGGACCGGCGGTTCTCGTCGATGACCTGTTTCAGGTCGTCGATGCCGTAGAGGTACACGTCGTCGAGCTGCGCCACCTCCGCCTCGATATCGCGTGGCACGGCGATATCGACCATGAACATCGGACGGCGGCGGCGGGCGGCGATGGCATCGGTAACCATCGCCTTCGTCACCACCGGCAGCCGCGAGGCCGTCGAGGTGATCACGATGTCGGCCTCGGCCAGGTGGCGGGGCAGGTCGGCCAGTGAGATGGCATAGCCGCTGTAGCGGCTGGCGAGTTCCTGGGCGTTCTCGAGGGTGCGGTTGGCCACGATCAGCCGGCGCACCTTCTTGTCGGTCAGGTGGCGCGCCGCCAGTTCGATCGTCTCGCCCGCACCGATCAGCAGGACGCAGGCCTGACGCAGATCCGTGAAGACCTGTTCGGCCAGGCGCACCGCCGTGTAGGCGACGGAGACCGTGTGTGCACCGATACGGGTGTCCGTCCGGACCCGCTTGGCCACCGCGAAGGTGTGCTGGAGCAGGCGTTCCATCGGGGCGCGTAGCGACTGGGCCGTGCGCGCATGCTGGTAGGCGTCCTTGACCTGGCCGAGGATCTGCGGCTCGCCCAGCACCATGGAGTCGAGTCCGGTCGCCACCCGGAACATGTGGCGCACCGCGTCGTGTTCGTCATGGCGGTAGAGGAACTCGTCCAGCCGTTGCGGGGTCAGACGATGCTGTCGGGACAGCCACTGGCCGGGTACCCCCTCGAAACCCTCGGTCACACTGCAGTACAGCTCGGTACGGTTGCAGGTGGAGAGGATCATCGCCTCTTCGACACCGGGTTGCCGGACAAGCTCATCGAGCGCCTCCGGCGTTGCCGTGGCGTCGAATGCCACCTGCTCACGCAGGCTGACCGGCGCGGTGAGGTGATTGAGCCCGAGGGCGATGAGTGGCATGACGGGCTGGAGTCGGCTTCGGTGGCGTCGGCTAAGCTAAGGGCGCATTGTGCGCTCACAAGGGCCGGGCTTATTGCATCGGCTATCGGACGAAATCGGAGAGTAGTGTGCTGAGCGGTCGGTCCAAGTTCAAGCGAGTGCGTCAATATGTGGTCGTCGGTGCCCTCGCGGCCCTGTCCGGTTGCGCCACGGCGCCGCGGACCGCGCCCCAGGCCGTACGCACGGGCGTTCAACCCCTCGACCGGCTTCAGGTGGCGATTCTGCCCCCCGAACGCGACCTTCAGGCACAACTGATGGCGGGCGATTTCGCCCTTGCCGCGAACGATCTCAAGGCGGCGTCGGACGCTTACGGTCGCGCGGCCCAGCTGGGCGACGACCCCCGTGTGGCCGCCCGGGCGACCGAACTGGCCCTGGCCGTGCATGACCAGGACGCCGCCGCGAAAGCGCTGGATCGCTGGGCCAGGCTCGGCGCGAAGCCGCTCGAGCTTGCCGAATCCCGCGCGCGGATGGCTCTGGATCGCGGCGATACCGCCGAGGCGCAGCGTCAGATGGAGATCATGGTCGGCACCGGCGACCCCGATGCCTGGCGTGAATTCGGCCGCACACTGGTCACCGCCCGGGATGCCGCCCAGGCCGGGCAGCTGCTCGAGCGCATCGCCACGCCGCAGCGGCTTCCCAACGACTCCGCCGCCTGGCTGGCCATGGCCGAGCTGGGCGAAAACCTGGGTCGGCATGACTACGCGAAAACGATCGGGGAGGGCGCGCAGGCCCGTTTCCACGACGCCACCACCTACGGCTGGGCGGCGCAGCAGAAATTCCGCGCGGGCGACAAGGAAGGCGCGAAGCGGCTGTTCGCCAAGGCGGTCGCCAGGGACCCGAAAAACACGCACCTCCGCCTGGCCTACGCCACGTTGCTGGCGCAGGGCAATGACGAGAAGTCCGCCGCCCGCGTGCTCGCCGGGGGAACCCAGGACGTCGACACCTACCTGATGCGGATGACGCTCGCCGCGCGTGCCAGCGACAAGGCGGCCGAGGGCAAGCTCTATGACGAGATCCGCCGGCAACCGGATGACGTACAGGCCGATAACGCCTTCACCCTCGGACAGCTGGCCGAACTGCTGGGCAAGCAGGAAGACGCCCTGGACTGGTATGCCGCGGTCGGCGACGACGATCCGCGCATCTTCGATGCGTCCGTCCGCAGCGCCGTCATCCTGCATTTGCAGGGCAAGGACGACGACGCGCACGAGATCGTGGCTGAGCTGCAGACCCAGTACGCCGATCGCCCCGATCAGCTGCGCAAGGCGTTAGCCCTCGACGGCGAGCTCTACATGGATGCGCGTCGGTTCGACGCGGCGGTCAACGCCTATGACAAGGCCTTGCAGGTCAAGGCCGATGACACCGACATGCTGTATTCGCGCGGGCTCGCCAACGCCGAGGCCGGCAAGGTCGATCAGGCCGTGGCCGACTTTCGCAAGGTCCTCGAGCTGAAGCCCGGCGACATCGAGGCGAGCAATGCGCTGGGTTACACCCTCGCCGACAACGACCGCGATCTGCCGGAAGCCCAGAATCTGATCCAGGCCGCCCGTGCCGCGCGACCCGACGATCCGTCCGTAGCCGACTCGTGGGGCTGGCTGAAATACCGGCAAGGGCAGCTGGACCAGGCCGAGACCACCCTGCGTGGCGCCTGGACACAGCACAAGGACGGCGACATCGGCGTGCACCTCGCCGAAGTCCTGTGGACACGGGGCGAGCACGATGAGGCACGTAAGGTGCTCAACGAAGTGCGCCGCCTCGACCCGAAAAACGCGGCGCTGCGGAAGACCGAACAGAAGCTGCGTCCGTAGGCCGCGTCCGCCCCGATCGCGCGCATGGCGCGCTCCTGCAGAAGATCCCGTATTCATGCGCCAGACCGCCAGAACGCTCCTTGCCGCACTGCCCCTTTTGCTCCTTACCGCCTGCGCGACCACTCGCGCTCCCGTGCGCAACGTGGGTGACGCCGCCACGCTGGGCATGCAGGAGCAGCGCGAACGCAGTCTCGCCGATACCGACCACTGGACCCTGCAGGGCAAGTTGTCGGTTTCCGACGGCAAGGACAGCAACTCCGGCAGCCTCACATGGCGTCAGGACGGTGAGCGCTACGAGTTCACGGTGCGTGGGCCGATCACCGGCCGCACGTTCCGCCTGACCGGTGGCCCCGATGGTGCCGATCTCGAAGGCCTCGACGGCGGTACCCGTCATGGCGCCGACGCCGAGTCGCTCATGGCGAGCACGGTAGGCTGGCAGATCCCTCTGGGCGAACTGAAGCGCTGGGCCCTGGGGCTGCGCGCCGATACGGGGCCAGCCGAGATGACGTTTGGCGCCGACCGCTTGCCGTCACGTCTCATCCAGGACGGGTGGACCGTCGACTACAAGACATGGGACGCCACGCGTCAGCCGGCCATGCCCGCCCGCGTCTTCGCCGAGAAGGCGCCGTACAAGGTGCGCCTGGCGATCGAAGACTGGTCCTTCGCGAAATAGGTGGCCGCTATACTCGGCGCCCCGTGCACATCCGGCTCCCGCGATGAACTTTGAGATCACCCGCGCCGTCGCGGATCACGCCGAGCGGCTGTGCGACATCGAGCGTGCCGCCGTGGCGTTGTTCCGTGGACATCCGGCGTGGCCGTCGTATTCGTCCATGGCCTTGCCGCGCGAGATCGTCCACGAACTGATCTCCCGGGGGCGTGTCTGGGTCGCCACGGTGGATGACGAGGTCGTCGGTTTCGTCTGCCTCGAGACCGATGGGCGCCCGGACGCGATCGGCATCGCTGAAATCGACGTGCTTCCCGCTTTCGGTGGCCAGGGCATCGGTGCGGCGCTGCTGGAGCATGCCTGTCGGTGGGCGCGCGAGGCCGGCTTCCGTCGCGTCGATCTGGGCACGCTGGCCGACGTGCCGTGGAATGCGCCTTTCTACGCGAAGCATGGCTTCGTGGTGGTCGACAAGCACGCGCCCGGCTTCGCCCGGGCACTCGAACGCGATCGCGAGAACGGTTTCCCCGATCACCTGCGCGTGTTCATGAGTCGCGACCTGGCCCCGCTGGCGCCGGGCGACTGGACGGTCTGGCCGGCCCCGGCCAAGCTCAATCTTTTTCTGCGGATCGTCGGCCGTCTCGACAACGGTTACCACGCCTTGCAGACGGTGTTCCGCCTGCTGGACTGGGGCGACGAGGTTCGCCTGCGCGTGCGCCACGATGGAAGGATCGCGCGTCCGACCCCGGTGGCGGGTGTCCCCGAGGACGCCGATCTGACGGTTCGCGCGGCGCGCCTCCTGGCCGCCGAGACCGGCACCGTCCTGGGCGCCGACATCGAGGTGTTCAAGCGGATACCCATGGGCGGCGGTCTCGGCGGGGGCAGTTCCGATGCCGCGACCGTCCTGGTGGGCCTGAACGCCTTGTGGAAAACGGGCCTGGATGAAGACGCCCTGGCGGCCCTGGCGGTCCGCCTCGGTGCCGACGTGCCGGTCTTCGTCAGGGGCCGTTCCGCCTGGGCCGAGGGCGTGGGCGAGCAGCTGACGCCTATCCGTCTGCCCCGCCGCTGGTACGTCGTCGTCGATCCCCGCGAGCATGTGCCCACCGCGGCACTTTTTGCCGCGCCCGAATTGACACGTCATGCCCCTCAGGCGACAATTTCGGCCTTTGTTTCCGGGGATTCCGCGGAGAACGCCTTCGAGCCTGTGGTTCGCGCGCGTCACCCGCGGGTGGCGGCGGCACTGGACTGGCTGGGCGGCTTCGGTCGCGCGCGGCTTTCCGGCAGCGGCGGTTGCATTTTTCTCGAAACAAGAACCCACGAGGCGGCGCTCGGCATCGCCTCACGCTGTCCCGCGGGCTTCGTCGCCCACGTGGCGGTGGGCGTCGATCCTTCCCCGCTGCTGGTGACGCGGGACCGGATCGACGCTGCTCAAGGACACATGTCGTAAGGACGGGAAGGGCCGCGGGCTGCGGCAAAGCCAAGGTGGGCCGGATGGCTCGCCGGAACGAATTGTTGGGGCGTCGCCAAGCTGGTTAAGGCACGGGATTTTGATTCCCGCATGCGCAGGTTCGAATCCTGCCGCCCCAGCCACCTCGCGGTGGCACATAGCCGATACCCACCCATCTCACGCCAGGAGTTCCTCCGTGGACACGTCCACCCCGATGTTGTTTACCGGCAATGCGCACCGTGCGCTCGCCGACGATGTCGCCGCGCGGCTCGGCATCCCGCTCGGCAAGGCCCTCATCGGCCGGTTCAGCGATGGCGAGGCGCAGATCGAGATCGAAGAAAACGTCCGTAAGCAGGAGGTCTTCGTCATTCAGCCGACGGGTGCCCCCAGCGCGGAGAATCTGTTCGACCTGCTGGTCATGATCGACGCGCTCAAGCGCGCATCGGCCGGCAGCGTCACCGCGGTCATGCCGTATTTCGGCTATGCCCGCCAGGATCGTCGCCCGCGCTCGTCGCGCGTGCCGATCACGGCCAAGCTGGCCGCCAAGATGATCGCGACCGCCGGCGCCGACCGCGTGCTGACGATCGACCTCCATGCCGACCAGATCCAGGGCTTCTTCGATATTCCGGTCGACAACGTGTACGCCTCGCCGGTACTGCTGGCGGACATCTGGCGCCATCACAGCATGGACGACCTGATCGTGGTCAGCCCCGACGTCGGTGGCGTGGTGCGCGCGCGTGCGCTCGCCAAGCGCCTGGACGACGCCGATCTCGCGATCATCGACAAGCGCCGGCCCAAGGCGAACGTGGCCACGGTCATGAACATCATCGGCGACGTCGAAGGCAAGACCTGCATTCTGGTCGACGACATCGTCGATACCGCCGGCACCCTGTGCGCCGCCGCGGCCGCGCTGAAGGAAAAGGGCGCCCGCAAGGTCGTCGCCTACTGCGTCCATCCGGTGCTGTCCGGCGCCGCGATCACCAACATCGAAGGCTCCTCGCTCGACCAGCTGGTGGTCACCAATACGCTGCCGTTGCGCGACAACGCCCGTAACTGTGCGAAAATCCGTCAGTTGTCGGTCGCGGAACTGCTTGCGGAGACCATCCGCCGGATCGCCTTCGGTGAATCGGTCAGTTCGCTCTATATCGACTAAGTATCTGATTTTTCGGGCTTCCCTGGTCGCGGGGAAGCCCTTTACCACCGCCGTGAGGCGGTTTACTTGAGGCAACACCATGGCTACCAATCATCAGCTCACCGCCACGAGCCGCAAGATCGAAGGGAAGGGTGCGAGCCGCCGCCTTCGTACCGCGGGTTACGTGCCGGCTATCGTCTACGGCGCCAACGAGGCTCCGCAGGCTATCCAGGTTCTCCACAACGACGTGCTGCTCGGCTCGCGCTTCGAGTCGTTTTACTCCTCGGTCATCGACCTCACGGTCGACGGCAAGAAGCAGAAGGTCCTGATCAAGGACTGGCAGAAGCACCCGTTCCGTCAGCTCATGCTGCACATGGACTTCCTGCGCGTTAACGAGAACGAGGCCGTCAAGGTCGCCGTGCCCATCCACTTCCTCAACCAGGAAAAGTCGCCGGCTGGCAAGACCTCGGGTCTGGTCATCTCGCACAACCTGACGGAAGTCGTGGTTTCGTGCCTGCCGAAGCACCTGCCGGAGTTCATCGAACTCGACCTGGCCACGCTCGACGCCGGCTCGATCATCCATCTGTCCGACCTCAAGCTGCCGGCCAACGTGGAAATCCCGGAACTGGCCCTGGGCAAGGAACACGACGTCGCCGTCGTGACCGTCGCCTCGATCCAGGAAGAGGTCGATCCGGAAGCGCCGGCCGCTGAAGGCGACGCTTCGACCGAAGACAAGAAGTAATCGGCGGCGGTCCGCGCGCTCCGGCGCCGCGGGCCGCACCCGCTTCGGTCTATGGCGACACTTCGTCTTATCGTCGGCCTCGGTAACCCCGGGGCCGAATACGTCAGGACCCGGCACAATGCCGGGTTCTGGTGTGTCGACGCCCTGGCCATGGACCAGGGGGAGCGTTGGACCTTCGACGGCAAGCTGCATGGCGAGACCTGCAAGCTGCGTATCGGTGGCGAGACCGTCTGGCTGCTCAAGCCCGCGACATTCATGAACAAGAGTGGCATCGCCGTCGCGTCGGCGCTGCGCTACTACAAGATCGCGCCGGAAGAGTGCCTCGTCGCCCACGACGAACTGGACCTCCCGCCTGGCACCGTCCGCATGAAGTTCGATGGTGGCCACGGCGGCCAGAACGGCTTGCGTGACATCGTGGCCCACCTCGGGCACGGCAAGTTTCACCGCCTGCGGGTCGGCATCGGCCACCCGGGGCACAAGGACAAGGTCACCCCGTGGGTGCTCGGTCGTCCCAACGCGGCCGACGAGGACGCCATCATGCACGGCATCGGGCGCGCGTTCGACGTGCTGCCGCTGGCGCTGGATGGCAAGTTCGAAGAGGCGATGAAGCGCCTGCACACGGTCGCCTGACCGCACCAATCACCTTTACCGGACCAAGATCGCCATGGGCATCAAATGCGGCATCGTCGGCCTGCCTAACGTCGGCAAGTCCACCCTTTTCAATGCGCTGACCAAGGCGGGCATCGCCGCCGCCAACTTCCCGTTCTGCACGATCGAGCCGAACACCGGCATCGTCCCCGTGCCCGACCTGCGCCTGACCGCGCTGGCCGGCATCGTGAAGCCGCAGCGCGTCATTCCCACCACCATGGAATTCGTCGACATCGCCGGTCTCGTGGCGGGCGCGTCGAAGGGCGAGGGTCTGGGCAACAAGTTCCTCGCGCACATCCGCGAGACCGACGCCATCGCGCACGTCGTACGCTGCTTTGAAGACGGCAACGTCATTCATGTGGCGAACAAGGTGGACCCGATCGCCGATATCGAGACCATCGATACCGAGCTGGCGCTGGCCGATCTCGAGGCCGTGCTGAAGGCGCTCGACCGCGCCACCCGTTCGGCCAAGGCCAACGACAAGGACGCGATCGCGAAGAAACCGGTGCTGGAGAAGCTCCGCGTCGCGCTCGATCAGGGCAAGTCGGCCCGTGCGGCTGGTCTCGATGCCGAGGAAAAAGCCCTCGTCCGCGACATGTTCCTGATCACGATGAAGCCGCTGATGTACATCGCCAACGTGGCGGAAGACGGCTTCGAGAACAATCCGCACCTCGACGCCGTGCGTGCGCGTGCCGTGGAAGAGGGTGCCGAGGTCGTGCCCATCTGCGCCGCCATCGAAGAAGAGCTCTCTCAGCTCGAAGACGCCGATCGCGACGAGTTCCTTAAGGATCTCGGCCTCGAAGAGCCGGGCCTCAACCGCGTCATCCGCGCAGGCTACACGCTGCTCGGCCTGCAGACGTATTTCACCGCCGGCGAAAAGGAAGTCCGTGCCTGGCAGGTCCGCGCCGGTTCCACCGCGCCGCAGGCGGCCGGCGTCATCCATACTGATTTCGAGCGTGGTTTCATTCGCGCCGAAACGGTGGGCTACGACGACTTCATCAAGTTCAACGGCGAGCAGGGTGCGAAGGAAGCCGGGCGTCTTCGTCTCGAGGGTAAGGAATACCTGGTGAAGGAAGGCGACATTCTGCACTTCCGCTTCAACGTCTGATTCCGGCTGTTCATCGGTGATAACGAGAGGCCTCGCTCACGCGAGGCCTTTTTTTCGCGCCGCGCAATTCAATCGCTTGCAATTCAATATCCACAACCCTACATTCAGGGCATGAGCAGGAAATCCCTTCCGGAAGGCGTCGAAGCCCCGCGTACCCTCGACGGGCAGCTGTGCTTTTCGCTGTATTCCGCGAACCTTGCGATGGGGAAGCTCTACCGCCAGCTACTGGCAAAGCTGGACCTTACCTACCCGCAATACCTCGTCATGCTCGTGCTGTGGGAGCGCGACGGCATCACCGTGTCGGAACTGGGCGACCGGCTGTTTCTCGACTCGGCCACGCTCACCCCGCTGCTGAAGCGCTTGCAGGCAGCGGGCCACGTGGTACGCACGCGCGGTACGCGCGATGAGCGGCAGGTCCTCGTCACGCTCACCGACGAAGGCAGGGCGTTGCGCGAGAAAACCGGGCATGTTCCCGTCGACGTGTTCTGCGCGACCGGTTGCGAGATCGATGAGCTCGTCGGTCTGAAGGCGCAGCTGGAAACGCTGCGCGCGAGCCTGATCGATACCGCGAAGAGCGGCTAACGGACCTCAGCCGGTGATCTGCCGCTGCATGTGATCCAGGTACTGATCCAGCTCGGCCACGCTGGCGAATACTTCCGCCACCGGCACCGCTTTCACGATCTCGAAAACCTTCTTCACCTGCGGCTGCGGGTTCAGCAGCAACGTGCGGCCGGCCCGATCCTGCATCTGTTTGCGTAGCTGCGCGAGGCTGCGCAGGCCGGCGCTGCTGATGTAATCGAGCGCGGACAGATCGATGATCAGCGTGCCCCCGTTGTCCACGAGCGGGGTGATATCGCGCAGTGCGTCGTCGAATTCGCCGAAGGTCGCCGCATCGAGGCGGCCTTCCAGCCACACGGTGCTGCGGTCGGTGGTCGGGGATTCACTGCGAACGATCAGGGTCATGGGGCAGGCTCGTCGGACAGGGATGGATCGAAGCGGATGACGACACGGTTGCCGTGTTCGTCGCGTGCATAGTGGAAATCGCTGGCGATGCTGCGTGCAAGATGCAAGCCGAGTCCGCCGATGTCGCGCAGGGCGATATCGCCAGGGAGTTCCGGCGGTTCCGGTTCCAGCGGATCGAAGGGCATGGCATCGTCGCGCAGCTCGAGTCGGACCATGTCGTTGCCGATGTCCAGCTGAATCTCGATGCTGCCGTCGCGCCCGTCGGGATAGCCATGACGGACCGTATTCACCAGCAGCTCTTCGAGCACGAGGCGGACGTCCGTGCGACAGGCGGGATCGACGTCGCCGCGTTCGAGCGCGCTCCCGGCGCGGTCGAGGGCGAGAAACACGTCCTCGAGACGATTAGGAATGCGCAACCGCATCGAGGCGGACTCCTTTCACCCCGGCGTCGTGCCAGGTCAGCGCGAGCAGTGCGATGTCGTCGTAAGCGGGGTCGCCCTCGACATAAGCGTCGACGTCGTTCAGAACGCCGGTGACGAGCGCCTCCGGTGTCGCGCCTTCGCCGATGCGCGAGACGCTGTCGAGCAAGGCATCCGCGCCATAAAGGCGCTGATTGCCTGCGTGCGCTTCGCTGACGCCATCGGTGTACATGATTACGGTGTCGCCCCCCAGCAGTGTCATCACCCGCACAGGGTAGCGCGCTTCGCGATCGAGGCCGAGGGCGGGGCCGGTTTCGACGTCGACGAGGATGGCGCTTCCGCCGGCGTGCAGTACGGGCTGTTCGTGCCCGGCGCTGGCCATGCTGAGCATCCCGGTTTCGGTCTCCACGACACCGCATAGCAGGGTGACGAACATGCAGGTGTCGTTGCCCTTGCACAGCTCACGGTTGAGCGCGGCGAGGATGTCGCTCGGCGACCGTGCGTGCGTGGCGATGGTGCGCGCGAGAGTGATCGTCCGCGCCATGAACAGGGCGGCCGGCACGCCCTTGTCGGAGACGTCGCCGACCATGACGCAGACGTGCTTCGCGCCGAGCGCGAAATACGTGTACAGATCGCCGCCCACCGCACTGGCCGGGCGCAGCGCGGCAAACAGCTCGATACGACCGTCCGCGGCGAGCCAGCGCGGTTCCGGGATGAGGGCAAGCTGGATCTGGCGGGCGATCTCCAGCTCGCTGGCGATACGCTCCTGCTCACGGGCGGTGCGCTTCGCGGTATCGATATGGCCCGCGAGCTGGTGCCGCATATGGTCGAAGGCCCGGGTGAGGCGACCTACCTCGTCGTTCCGCCGGACGTCGGGCAGGGCGAAATCCAGGTCGCCTCGCGCCACGTTTTCCGCGCGCTCGGCCAGGACGCCCAGCGGGGCCATGAGGCGGCGTGTCACGATCAGTGCGATGAGCGACACCCCGGCGAGCGCCAGCAATCCCAGCAGTATGTCCACCATGTAGGTGCGCCGGAGGTCGGCCAGCACGGCGCGCTCAGGCATGCTCAGTCCGAAGATCCAGCCGGTCCCACGAATCGGTACGTAGTAGACCCAGACGGGCTCGCTCACGCGCGCGCCCATCTCGGGCGTCAGGCGTACCGGGTTCTTTCCCGTCGCCATGGCCTCCCTCAGAGGGCGGCTGGCCCGGCTGCCGATGTACGACGTCCAGTCGTGCGCGAGGAAGATGCCGTCGCTGTCGGCCACGAACGCGGAAGCGTGTTCAGGCTTGCCAAGCTGGCTGAGGAGTCGCTGGAGCCAGTCGAGGCTGATGGTCGCGTCGGCCACGCCGATGACCGGGATGCGGCTCGTGCCCGGTATCGCGACCGAATAGCCCACCAGGGTCTCGGGACGACCGGCCATCCGGAATGGCGCTTGCCAACAGCCGCTGTCGCAGTTCAGGCCTTGCACGAACCAGTCGGAACTCCAGTACGGCTCCGGATCCGTTCTACGGCTGCTGGCGATGAGCGAGCCACCGGGACCGCGACGTACTACCGGGGCGTCCTGATCGCGTACCGCCGAGCTGTCCCGCGGTACGAAGGCGGCGCTGATGTCGACGATCTCCGGGTTCGCGGCGAGCGTGTCGCGAATGAGGGCGGGGGCCTGGTCCCGACGGTCGTGAAGGAGGGCGGCGAGGGTGCGTCCGATGGTGGCGACCCCGTCGATGCGTCCCTGGATGCGGACGGCGGCGGACTGGACGACGGCGGCCGCTTCGCGCTGGGTCTGGGCCAGCGTCTGCTCACGGGTGTGGGATAGCAGCAGTCCGCCGGTCACGATCATGATGATCGCCGACCCCAAAAGCATTGCCAGGGCGAGTCGCGAGGCGACGCTGCGAAGGACCATGGGGCGCTCCCGGGGACGATGGCTTCGAATCTATGCCGCACGGGGCGGTCCGACAAGCCGCCCAGCAGCCATAATGTGACTTTCCCCAGCAAGGTAGCGGCATGTCCGGCACCCAGCGAGAAGTCGAATTCCGTTTCCTCGCCCAACCGACCGATGTGAACTTCGGCGGCAAGGTCCACGGCGGCATGGTCATGAAGTGGCTCGATCAGGCAGGGTACGCCTGTGCGGTGGGCTGGAGTGGCGCCTATTGCGTGACCGTTTCGGTCAGTGGCATCCAGTTCCTTGCACCGATTCTCATCGGCGACCTCGTGACCGTCCGTGCCCGTCTGATCCATACCGGCACATCGAGCATGCACCTCGCGGTGGACGTTCTCGCACGGGACCTCCGTAGCGGCGAACAGCGTCTGGCCACCAGTTGCGTGATGGTCTTCGTGGCCATGGACAAGGCGGACGGCGGTAAGCCGACCCCGGTTCCGCCCTGGAAGCCGGTGGAAGAGAGGGATCTGCGCCTGCAGGAGTACGCCCTCAAGCTGATGGAAATGTCGCGTGCGATGGAGCCACTGGTGCTCGCCACGCGGGAGGCCTGACAAAACGCTTCCCAAGGGCGACCCGCCTCGTTACACTGCGCGGCTCGCTCACCGACAACCCGTATCGGTGGGCTGTCCGGGCGTCGGTAAACGGTCAAGGCATGTGTATTTTACGTGCGGAAGTTATTGACAGTTTCCGGGGCGCTCGCGACAATAGGCGTTCTATGTTGGAGGAATACCCAAGCGGCCAACGGGGGCAGACTGTAAATCTGCTGGCTTACGCCTTCGGTGGTTCGAATCCACCTTCCTCCACCAAACGAGTTCCGCGCAGTGCGGGAGTAGTTCAATGGTAGAACTTCAGCCTTCCAAGCTGATTGTGCGGGTTCGATTCCCGTCTCCCGCTCCATTGATCTTACGCGCGCTGCGTTTCGTGCTCATGTAGCTCAGTCGGTAGAGCACTTCCTTGGTAAGGAAGAGGTCGCTGGTTCGATTCCAGTCATGAGCACCATCTTCGTCGCCCGCGGCGGTTCCTTTTTTACTATCTCATTGGCTCCAGCGGAGTTTAGCGCTCATGGCAAAGGGTAAGTTCGAACGTAAGAAGCCGCACGTCAACGTCGGCACCATCGGTCACGTCGATCACGGCAAGACCACGCTCACGGCTGCCCTGACCAAGATCGGCGCCGAGCGTTTCGGTGGCGAGTTCAAGGACTACGGTTCGATCGATGCGGCGCCGGAAGAGAAGGCACGCGGCATCACGATCTCGACCGCGCACGTGGAATACGAGTCGCCGAACCGTCACTACGGTCACGTCGACTGCCCGGGCCACGCTGACTATGTGAAGAACATGATCACGGGTGCGGCGCAGATGGACGGCGCGATCCTGGTGTGCTCGGCCGCTGACGGTCCGATGCCGCAGACCCGCGAGCACATCCTGCTCTCGCGTCAGGTCGGCGTGCCGTACATCGTCGTGTTCCTGAACAAGGCCGACATGGTCGACGACGCCGAGCTGCTCGAGCTGGTCGAGATGGAAGTCCGCGAGCTGCTGTCGAAGTACGAGTTCCCGGGCGACGACACCCCGATCGTTCACGGTTCGGCCCGCCTCGCGCTGGACGGCGACCAGTCGGAAATCGGCGTGCCGTCGATCATCAAGCTGGTCGATGCGCTGGACAGCTGGATTCCGGAGCCGGAGCGCGTGATCGACAAGCCGTTCCTGCTGCCGGTCGAAGACGTGTTCTCGATCTCGGGTCGCGGCACGGTGCTGACCGGTCGCGTCGAGCGCGGCATCGTGAAGGTGGGTGACCCGGCCGAAGTGGTCGGTCTGAAGGACACCCAGCAGACGACGGTCACGGGCGTGGAAATGTTCCGCAAGCTGCTGGACCAGGGTCAGGCCGGTGACAACGTCGGCGTGCTGGTTCGCGGCCTGAAGCGTGAAGACGTCGAGCGCGGCCAGGTGCTGGCTGCTCCGAAGTCGGTCACGCCGCACACCGAGTTCGAGGGTGAGGTGTACATCCTGTCGAAGGACGAGGGTGGCCGTCACACGCCTTTCTTCAGCAACTATCGTCCGCAGTTCTACTTCCGTACCACGGACGTGACCGGTTCGATCAAGCTGCCGGAAGGTGTCGAGATGGTGATGCCGGGCGACAACGTGAAGATCTCGGTGACCCTGGGCTTCCCGATCGCCATGGACGAAGGTCTGCGCTTCGCGATCCGCGAAGGCGGTCGTACCGTCGGCGCCGGCGTCGTCGCCAAGATCAACAAGTAAGATAAGTGATGCCGGCCCCTCGGGGTCGGCACCCGGTCGCGGGGCGGGTCGGTCTTTGACTGCCCGCCCCGCGGTTCAACGGTTTCATTTGTACGCCAGTAGCTCAATTGGCAGAGCAGCGGTCTCCAAAACCGCAGGTTGGGGGTTCGAGTCCCTCCTGGCGTGCCACTTTTCGAGGAACGACGGCGGTTGACGCCGGGCGCAAGCAGGCGGTTTCGCTCGCTACGTCCGTCAGGCACCAGGCCAAGCGCGCATGAACACCAAGGCAGAACAAGCCAAGAGTATGGGCCCGGCCGATTTCGGCAAGCTGGCGCTCGCGCTGGTGGTGCTCGTCGCCGGCATCGTCGGTTTCTACTATTTCAGCGATAACCCGAGCGTGCCGTCCTTCGCGCGCGTCGTCGGCGTTATCGCCGCGGTCGTCGCCGCCATGGCGATTGGTGCCTTTACGGTGCCCGGCCGCAAGCTGCGTGGTTTCATCTCCGAATCGCAGTTCGAGTTGCGCAAGGTCGTCTGGCCGTCGCGTGACGAAACGTTGAAGACCACCGGCATCATCATCGTGGTCGTCATCATTCTCTCGCTGCTGATGGGGCTGATCGACTGGTTGCTTAAAACCATCGTGCTCGATTGGCTGCTTAAGCTCGGACATTGAGGTAAGGCATGAGCAAGCGCTGGTACGTGGTTCACGCCTATTCGGGTTTCGAACAGCAGGTTCGCAAGGCCCTGACCGAGCGCGTCGTGCGCGAAGGTATGGAAGAGAAGTTCGGTGAGATCCTGGTCCCGACCGAGGAAGTCATCGAGATGCGCGGCGGCCAGAAGCGTCGCAGCGAGCGCAAGTTCTTCCCGGGTTATGTTCTGGTCCAGATCGAAACCGATACGAGCGGCAAGGTGCCGCGCATCGACGACGAATGCTGGCATCTGGTCAAGGAAACCCCGAAGGTCATGGGTTTCATCGGCGGCACCGCCGATCGTCCGCACCCGATCCGCGATACCGAGGCTGACGCTATCCTCAGCCGCGTGCGCGAGGGTGTCGAAAAGCCCCGTCCGAAGGTTCTCTTCGAGCCGGGCGAGATGGTTCGCGTCACGGAAGGTCCGTTCAACGACTTCAATGGCGTCGTCGAAGAAGTCAACTATGAAAAGAGCCGCCTGCGCGTCGCGGTGCTCATTTTCGGTCGTTCTACCCCGGTCGAGCTCGAGTTCGGCCAGGTGGAGAAGGCCTAAGGGCCTCCTGGCGGGATCGCTCCCGCCCATTCGGCATCGGGTTGCTTAGCCCGGGTCGGACGCCTATAATGCCCGGTCCACGCTGGAGCCTTGCGCTTCGGCGTGTCCGCGTTTCAGGGGTTCGCAGGTGCGGATCCCCTCACCACCACGGAAGGTCAACAGCGAGGAGCCGCAAGGCGTCAGCACTCGCGAGGAAAGTTAAATGGCAAAGAAAGTCATTGGTTACATCAAGTTGCAGGTCAAGGCCGGTCAGGCTAACCCGTCGCCGCCGGTCGGCCCGGCCCTCGGTCAGCGCGGCCTGAACATCATGGAGTTCTGCAAGGCGTTCAATGCCGCCACGCAGAAGCTCGAGCCGGGTCTCCCGATCCCGGTCGTGATCACGGCCTACTCGGACCGTACCTTCACCTTCATCACGAAGACCCCGCCGGCCTCGATCCTTCTCAAGAAGATCACGGGCGTGGCCAAGGGCTCGCAGAAGCCGAACACCGACAAGGTCGGTAAGGTCACCCGCGCCCAGCTCGAGGAAATCGCGAAGCAGAAGGAGCCGGATCTCACGGCTGCTGATCTCGAAGCCGCCGTGCGTACGATCGCCGGCAGCGCGCGTTCCATGGGTCTGGTGGTGGAGGGTTAAGTCATGGCAAAGCTCACTAAGCGTATGAAGGCCGCATCGGCCGCTGTCCAGCCCGGCAAGACCTATGGTCTCGACGAAGCGCTGAAGATCGTCAAGGACAACGCCAAGGCCAAGTTCGGCGAGTCGGTCGACGTCTCGGTCCGTCTCGGCATCGACGCGAAGAAGTCCGACCAGGGCGTTCGCGGTTCCTCGCTGCTGCCGCACGGCACCGGCAAGACCGTTCGCGTGGCCGTGTTCGTGCCGCCGGGTGAGAAGGCTGACGCCGCTCTCGCCGCCGGCGCCGACGCTGTCGGTATGGACGACCTCGCCGAGAAGATGGCCGCTGGCGATCTGAACTACGGCCGCGTCATTGCTACGCCGGACGCGATGCGCGTTGTCGGTAAGCTCGGTCAGGTCCTCGGTCCCCGTGGCCTGATGCCGAACCCGAAGGACGGCTCGGTCACCGCCGACGTCGCCACGGCCGTCAAGAACGCCAAGGCCGGCCAGGTCAAGTTCCGTAACGACAAGGGTGGCATCATCCACGCCACCATCGGCAAGGCGAGCTTCGAAGCCGCCCAGCTGGCCGACAACCTGAATGCCCTGATCGCCGACCTGCTGAAGGCCAAGCCTTCCGCAGCCAAGGGTCAGTACATCCAGAAGGTCGCTCTGTCGAGCACCATGGGCGTGGGCGTGCCGGTCGATACCTCGACCGTGAACACCTCGGCCAAGTAATCCGTTTTACGGCCCCCGCCGGTTCGCCGGCGGGGGAACGTTTTTGAGGGCGCCGGGGACGCAAGTCCACGGTAGCCGTCAAAGACCGTAGGCGCGTTCAGCGCGCGACGGCGACGAGCAGGGAGCTCGTGTTGGCATGGAAACGCCGTCGTCGTTAGCGGGTTCGCTTAATCGGATACCTCGCGGTGTCCGGCCTGCGTAGATGGTGTAGCCCCTTCCGTATTCGTTTCGAATGGGGAAAGGCCACCACCCGGGACACGCCGTGTCCCCGACGTCAGGACGATGTCGCCCAGGACCGCAAACGGCAGGAGTCGTGAGCGGAGTTCAATTGGAGGAGTGCAATGGCTCTCAATCTGTCCCAGAAGCAAGAAGTAGTCGCAGAGCTGGCAGAAATCGCCGCTAAGGCTCACTCCTTGGTCGCTGTCGAGTACGCAGGCACCACGGTCTCTCAGATGACCGCGATGCGTAAGAAGGCACGCGAGTCGGGCGTTTTCTTGAAAGTTGTCAAGAACACGCTTGCCGCCCGCGCTGTCGCGGGAACCGAGTTCGAGGTCGTCCAGGACGCTCTCGTCGGTCCGCTGCTTTATGCGTTCTCGCTCGAAGAACCCGGCGCTGCCGGGCGCGTGATCAAGGAATTCGCAAAGTCTAACGACAAGCTCATCCCGAAGGTCGTTTCGGTGGAAGGCAAGCTGCTTCCCCCGGCGCACGTCGACGTTCTCGCGTCGCTGCCGACCCGCCAGGAAGCGCTTGCCATGCTGGCCCGCGTCCTGTCCGAACCGGCTGCGATGTTCGCACGCGCCGTCAAGGCAGTGGCCGATCAGCAGGGTGGTGGCGAAGTCGCCGCCGACGCCCCGACCGAAGCCGAACCCGCCTAAGTTCGCCGACTTTTCTCATCGAAACCATTTAAAGGTAAGAAACAATGTCCACCCTGACCACCGAACAGATCGTCGAAGCCATCAAGGCCAAGTCCCTGATGGAAATCATGGAACTGGTTAAGTCGATCGAAGACACCTTTGGCGTCTCGGCTGCCGCTCCGGTTGCCGCCGCTGGCCCGGCCGCTGCCGGCCCGGCCGCTGAAGAGCAGACCGAATTCGACGTGATCCTCAAGTCCGCCGGCGACAAGAAGGTCGACGTCATCAAGGCTGTCCGCGCCATCACCGGCCTCGGCCTGAAGGAAGCGAAGGACCTGACCGAAGCCGGTGGCGTCGTGAAGGAAGCCGCTTCGAAGGACGACGCTGCCAAGTTCAAGAAGGATCTGGAAGCTGCCGGCGCCACGGTCGAACTCAAGTAATCGGCGCCTTGCGCGCCAGTAGTTCGACATAGCGTCAAGTGAGCCTGGGGGCGTAAGCCCCCGGGCTTTGGCCGTTCAGCGGCCTGTTCGAAGCGTCACGCGTCATGTTCCACGCTGTCCCTGTCGGAAATGGGACATCGGGAGTCGAGGGCAGCGATGCCCTGCGGTACGAATCTCGATCTCCGATTTTCGATCCATCCGATTTTTGATTGACCCATTACTGAGTCGAGGCGGTACCTACCATGACCTACTCGTTTACCGAGAAGAAGCGCATCCGTAAGGACTTCGGCAAGCGCCCGCCCGTGCTGGGCGTGCCCAACCTGCTGACCATCCAGACTGACTCGTACAAGGAATTCCTGCAGGAGCAGCTGAGCTCCAAGCAGCGCGAAGAGAAGGGCCTCCACGCCGCCCTGAAGTCGGTGTTCCCGATTTCCAGCTATTCCGGCAATGCCGCGCTCGAGTACGTCGACTACAGGCTCGGCGAACCCGCGTTTGATGAACGTGAATGCCGCAACCGTGGCATGACGTTCGGTGCGCCGCTGCGCACGACGGTCCGCCTGGTGATCTACGACAAGGACAGCCCGGCTTCCAAGAAAGCCGTGAAGTACGTCAAGGAGCAGGAGGTCTACATGGGCGAGATCCCGCTCATGACCGACACCGGCACCTTCATCATCAACGGTACCGAGCGCGTCATCGTCTCGCAGCTGCATCGTTCGCCGGGCGTGTTCTTCGATCACGACCGCGGCAAGACGCACAGCTCGGGCAAGCTGCTGTTCTCGGCTCGCGTCATTCCTTACCGTGGCTCGTGGCTCGACTTCGAGTTCGACCCGAAGGACGCGCTGTTCACCCGTATCGATCGTCGCCGCAAGCTGCCGGTGACGGTGCTCCTGCGCGCGCTCGGTTACGGCAACGAAGAGATGCTCGACATCTTCTTCGAGCACAACGTGTTCCACCTGGGCAAGAAGGGCGGCGTCACGCTCGATCTCGTCGCCGAGCGCCTGCGCGGTGAGACCCTCTCGTTCGACCTGCTGGTCGACGGTAAGGTGCTGGTCGAGGCCGGCAAGCGCATCACCGCGCGCCACGTCCGTCAGTTGGCCAGCGAGAAGATCACCACGCTCGAAGTGCCGGACGACTATCCGGTCGGCCGTATCGTCGCGATCGACATGATCGACAAGGACACCGGCGAGATCATCGCCGCGGCCAACGACGAACTCACCCTCGAGCACCTCGAGAAGTTCCGCAAGGGCGGTATCGAAACCGTGCCGACGCTGTACGTCAACGATCTCGATCGTGGTGCGTACATCTCGAACACGCTGCGCATCGACAACACGCGCACGCAGCTCGAGGCCCTGGTCGAAATCTACCGGATGATGCGTCCGGGCGAGCCGCCGACCAAGGATGCCGCGCAGAACCTGTTCTTCAATCTGTTCTTCACCTTCGACCGTTACGACCTTTCGGGCGTCGGCCGCATGAAGTTCAATCGCCGTGTCGGCCGCAAGGACGTCATCGGTCCGGGCGTGCTCTACGATCACAAGTACTTCTCCGAGCGCAAGGAAGAAGAGTCGCAGCGTCTGGTCGCCGAGCAGGGCGAGACCTCCGACATCCTCGACGTCCTGCGCGTCCTGATCGACATTCGCAACGGCACCGGCACGGTCGACGATATCGACCATCTCGGTAACCGTCGCGTGCGTTCGGTCGGCGAAATGGCGGAAAACACCTTCCGCATCGGTCTCGTCCGTGTCGAGCGCGCGGTTCGCGAGCGTCTGTCGCTGGCTGAATCCGAAGGCCTGACCCCGCAGGAACTGATCAACGCCAAGCCGGTCGCGGCGGCGGTGAAGGAGTTCTTCGGTTCGTCGCAGCTGTCGCAGTTCATGGATCAGAACAACCCGCTGTCCGAAGTGACCCACAAGCGCCGCGTGTCGGCGCTCGGACCAGGCGGCCTGACCCGTGAGCGCGCCGGCTTCGAAGTCCGCGACGTTCACCCGACCCATTACGGCCGTGTCTGCACCATCGAAACGCCGGAAGGTCCGAACATCGGCCTGATCAACTCGCTGGCCGTGTATGCCCGCACCAACGCTTACGGCTTCCTCGAGACGCCGTACCGCAAGGTCGAGAACGGCAAGGTCACCGACAAGGTCGATTACCTCTCCGCGATCGAAGAGGGCGACCACGTTATCGCGCAGGCGAACTCGCCGCTGTCGAAGGAAGGCAAGTTCCTCGAAGACTTCGTCTCCTGCCGCTTCCGCGGTGAGTCGGAGCTGCGTCCGTCGGCCGAGATCAACTACATGGACGTTTCGCCCATGCAGACGGTGTCGGTCGCGGCGGCACTCGTGCCGTTCCTCGAGCACGATGACGCGAACCGCGCTCTGATGGGCGCGAACATGCAGCGCCAGGCCGTTCCGACCCTGCGCAGCCAGAAGCCGCTCGTCGGCACGGGTATCGAGCGCGCCGTGGCGCGTGACTCGGGCGTTACCGTGTCCGCCAAGCGCGGCGGTGTCATCGACCAGGTCGATGCCGCCCGTATCGTCGTGCGCGTCAACGAAGCGGAAGTGGACGAGAACGACGCCGGCGTCGATATCTATACGCTGACCAAGTACACCCGCTCCAACCAGAACACCAACCTCAATCAGCGTCCGCTGGTGAACGTCGGTGACATCGTGGCGGTGGGCGACACCCTGGCGGACGGTTCCTCGACCGACCTCGGTGAGCTCGCGCTCGGCCAGAACATGCTCGTCGCGTTCATGCCGTGGAACGGCTACAACTTCGAAGACTCGATCCTCATCTCCGAGCGCGTGGTCCAGGAAGATCGTTACACCTCGATCCACATCGAGGAAATGACCTGCATCGCCCGTGACACCAAGCTGGGTGCCGAGGAAATCACCGCCGACATCCCGAACGTGGGTGAGCAGGCGCTGGCTCGTCTGGACGAATCCGGCATCGTGTACATCGGTGCGGAAGTGAAGGCGGGCGACATCCTCGTCGGCAAGGTCACGCCCAAGGGCGAGAGCCAGCTGACGCCGGAAGAGAAGCTCCTCCGCGCCATCTTCGGCGAGAAGGCGTCGGACGTTAAGGACAGCTCGCTGCGCGTGCCCCCGGGCATGGACGGCAATGTCATCGACGTGCAGGTCTTCACCCGCGACGGTATCGAGAAGGACAAGCGCGCCAAGCAGATCGAAGAGACCGAACTGAAGCGAATCCGCAAGGATCTGGACGATCAGTTCCGCATCCTCGAAGGCGCCATCTACGCACGTATGCGTGCGCAGCTCGTCGGCAAGTCCGCGATGAGCGGTCCGGGCGGTCTCAAGCGCGGCACCGTCATCGACGACGCCTACCTCGATACGCTGAAGAAAGACGACTGGTTCAAGATCAACGTCAAGGAAGAGGAAGTCTCGGAGTTCCTCGAGCGCGCGGCCGACCAGGTCAAGCGTCACCGCGAGGCCTTCGACAAGCGCTTCAAGGAGAAGCAGGGCAAGATCACCCAGGGCGACGACCTCGCTCCGGGCGTGCTCAAGATGGTCAAGGTGTACCTCGCCGTTAAGCGCCGCATCCAGCCGGGCGACAAGATGGCAGGCCGCCACGGCAACAAGGGTGTCGTGTCGATGATCGTTCCGGTCGAAGACATGCCGTTCTCCGCCGACGGCCGTCCGGTCGACATCTGCCTGAACCCGCTGGGCGTGCCTTCGCGTATGAACATCGGTCAGATTCTCGAGGTCCATCTGGGCTGGGCCGCCAAGGGCCTGGGCCACAAGATCTCGGCCATGATCGAAGCCAACGAGAAGCCGGCGAAGCTGCGCGAGTTCCTCGACGAGGTCTACAACCACGGCAATGCCGGTGCGGAAGGTGCGGTGCGCCACGTCGACCTCAAGTCGATGACGGACGCCGAGATCATCCAGCTCGCCGACAACCTGCGCGACGGCGTCCCGATGGCCACCCCGGTCTTCGACGGCGCGGAAGAAACCGAGATCAAGCACATGCTGAAGCTCGCCGGCCTGCCGGAATCCGGTCAGACGGTGCTCTTCGACGGTCGTACCGGCGAGGCATTCGATCGCCCGGTCACCGTGGGCTATATGCACATGCTGAAGCTGAACCACCTCGTCGACGACAAGATGCACGCGCGTTCGACGGGCCCGTACTCGCTCGTTACCCAGCAGCCGCTGGGCGGCAAGGCGCAGTTCGGTGGCCAGCGCTTCGGCGAAATGGAAGTCTGGGCGCTCGAGGCCTACGGCGCCGCGTACACCCTGCAGGAAATGCTGACCGTGAAGTCGGATGACGTGCAGGGCCGCAACCAGATGTACAAGAACATTGTCGACGGCAACCACGAGATGTCCGCGGGTATGCCGGAATCCTTCAACGTGCTCGTGAAGGAAATCCGTTCGCTCGCTATCGATATCGAGCTGGAAGAGATCAAGTGATCGTCGCGGCTACCGGAGATTACGCATGAAAGACCTGCTCAATCTGTTCAACCAGCAGCGACAGACGCTGGACTTCGACGCGATCAAGATCGCTCTGGCTTCGCCGGAGCTGATCCGTTCGTGGTCGTACGGCGAAGTGAAGAAGCCGGAAACCATCAACTACCGCACGTTCAAGCCTGAGCGTGACGGTCTGTTCTGCGCCGCCATCTTCGGTCCGATCAAGGACTACGAGTGCCTGTGCGGCAAGTACAAGCGCATGAAGCACCGCGGCGTGGTCTGCGAAAAGTGCGGTACCGAGGTCACCCTGGCCAAGGTCCGTCGCGAGCGCATGGGCCACATCGAGCTGGCCAGCCCGACCGCGCACATCTGGTTCCTGAAGTCGCTGCCGTCGCGCATCGGCCTCATGCTGGACATGACGCTGCGTGACATCGAGCGCATCCTGTACTTCGAAGCCTTCGTGGTTATCGATCCAGGCCTGACCGCGCTCGAGCGCGGCCAGCTGCTCAGCGAAGACCAGTACCTGGAAGCGACCGAAGAGCACGGCGACGAGTTCGATGCCCGCATGGGTGCCGAGGCCGTCTACGAGCTGCTCAAGAGCCTCGACCTGCCGGGCGAAGTCATTCGCCTCAAGGAAGAGATCTCTTCGACCAATTCCGAGACCAAGCTCAAGCGCCTCACCAAGCGCGTGAAGCTGATCGAGGCGTTCCTCGAGTCGGGCAACAAGCCGGAATGGATGGTCATGACCGTCCTGCCGGTGCTGCCGCCCGATCTGCGTCCGCTCGTCCCGCTGGACGGCGGTCGTTTCGCCACCTCCGATCTGAACGACCTCTACCGTCGTGTGATCAACCGCAACAACCGCCTCAAGCGTCTGCTCGAACTCGCCGCGCCGGACATCATCGTCCGCAACGAGAAGCGCATGCTGCAGGAGTCGGTCGATGCGCTGCTCGATAACGGCCGTCGCGGTCGTGCCATTACCGGCACGAACAAGCGCGCGCTGAAGTCGCTCGCCGACATGATCAAGGGCAAGCAGGGTCGCTTCCGTCAGAACCTGCTCGGCAAGCGCGTCGACTACTCGGGCCGTTCGGTCATCGTGGTCGGCCCGACGCTGCGTCTGCATCAGTGCGGTCTGCCGAAGAAGATGGCGCTCGAGCTGTTCAAGCCCTTCATCTTCGCCAAGCTGCAGGCTCGTGGCGAAGCCACGACGATCAAGGCCGCGAAGAAGCTCGTCGAGCGCGAAGAGGCACAGGTCTGGGACATCCTGGAAGACGTGATCCGCGAACATCCGGTCATGCTCAACCGCGCCCCGACCCTGCATCGTCTGGGCATCCAGGCGTTCGAGCCGGTCCTCATCGAAGGCAAGGCGATCCAGCTGCATCCGCTCGTCTGCACGGCGTTCAACGCCGACTTCGACGGTGACCAGATGGCCGTCCACGTGCCGCTGTCGATCGAGGCACAGCTCGAAGCGCGCGCCCTGATGATGTCGTCGAACAACATCCTGTCGCCCGCCAACGGCGAGCCGATCATCGTGCCGTCGCAGGACGTCGTGCTCGGTCTGTACTACATGACGCGCGAGCTGATCAACGCGAAGGGCGCCGGCATGGTGTTCGCGAACGTCGGCGAAGTGCGTCGTGCGTACGACAACCGCGCCGTCGAGCTGCACGCCAAGGTCAAGGTCCGCGTTCACATCACCGAGCAGGACTCGGAGGGTGCGACGTCGTCGCGTACCGCCATCGTCGACACGACGGTGGGCCGTGCGCTGCTCATGGAGATCATCCCGGACGGCCTCCCGTTCGCGCTGGTCAACACCGAGCTGACCAAGAAGAACATCTCGCGCCTGATCAACCAGAGCTACCGTCTGCTCGGTCTGAAGGAATCGGTCGTGTTCGCCGACAAGCTGATGTACACCGGCTTCCGTTTCGCGACGCGTGCCGGTATCTCCATCGGTATCGACGACATGAAGATCCCGGCTGAGAAGAAGGGCATCCTCGAGGAAGCCGAGAAGGAAGTCGTCGAGATCCAGGAGCAGTACCAGTCGGGTCTCGTGACCGCCGGCGAGCGTTACAACAAGGTCGTCGACATCTGGTCCCGCACCAACGAACTCGTCGCCAAGGCGATGATCGACGGTATCGGTACCGAGAAGGTCCAGGACCCGGAAGGCAAGACGGTCAACCAGAAGTCGATGAACTCGCTGTACATCATGGCGGACTCCGGTGCGCGTGGTAGTGCGGCGCAGATTCGTCAGCTGGCGGGTATGCGTGGCCTGATGGCCCGTCCGGATGGCTCGATCATCGAGACGCCCATCAAGGCGAACTTCCGCGAAGGCCTGAACGTCCTGCAGTACTTCAACTCGACCCACGGTGCTCGTAAGGGCCTCGCGGATACCGCGCTGAAGACCGCCAACTCCGGTTACCTGACCCGTCGTCTCGTCGACGTGGCGCAGGACGTCGTCATCACCGAGCACGATTGCGGCACGGAAGACGGCGTCATGATGTCCCCGATCGTCGAAGGCGGTGACGTGGTCGAGCCGTTGCGCGAGCGCGTGCTGGGTCGCGTGGTGGTCGAGGACGTCTACGCCCCCGGCGACGACGACCAGGCCATCGTGACCCGCGACACGCTGCTCGACGAGTACCTGGTCGACAAGCTCGACAAGGCCTCGGTGCAGCTGATCAAGGTCCGTTCGCCGATCACCTGCCGTGCGAGCCACGGTGTCTGCGCACTCTGCTACGGCCGCGATCTGGCCCGTGGTCACCTGGTCAACATGGGTGAGGCCGTGGGTGTTGTCGCCGCTCAGTCGATCGGTGAACCGGGTACCCAGCTGACGATGCGTACGTTCCACATCGGTGGTGCGGCGTCTCGTGCGGCAGCGGTCGATAACGTCACGGTTCGTACCACCGGCGCGCTGAAGTTCAACAACCTGAAGTCGGTCGAGCACAATCAGGGTCACCTGGTCGCCGTCTCGCGTTCGGGCGAAGTGAGCGTCATCGATGCCAACGGCCGCGAGCGTGAGCGCTACAAGGTGCCTTACGGTGCGACGATTTCGGTGAAGGACGGCGACCCGGTCAAGTCCGGTCAGACCGTCGCCAACTGGGATCCGCACACCCACCCGATCGTTACGGAAGTGGCGGGCGTGGTGCGCTTCATCGACTTCATCGACGGCATCACCGTGCAGTCGCAGACCGATGAACTCACCGGCCTCGAGTCGGCGGTGGTCACCGATCCGAAGCGTCGCGGTACGCAGGCCAAGGATCTGCGCCCGATCGTTCGCCTGGAAGACAGCAAGGGCCGCGAGCTCAAGCTGCCGGGTACGGACATCGCGGCTCAGTACTTCCTGCCGGCCGGCGCGATCGTGTCGATCCAGAACGGTACCGAAGTGGGCGTGGGCGACGTTGTCGCTCGTATCCCGCAGGAGACCTCGAAGACCCGCGACATCACCGGTGGTCTGCCGCGCGTCGCCGATCTGTTCGAAGCCCGTAAGCCGAAGGAACCGGCGATCCTCGCGGAGCGCTCGGGTATCGTCAGCTTCGGCAAGGACACCAAGGGCAAGCAGCGCCTGATCATCAAGGACGTGGACGGCAACGAGCACGAAGAGCTGATTCCGAAGTGGCGTCAGGTCATCGTCTTCGAAGGCGAGCATGTGGAGAAGGGCGAAACCGTCGTCGACGGCGAGCCGAATCCGCACGACATCCTGCGCCTGCTGGGTGTGGAGCCGCTGGCTTCGTACCTGGTCAAGGAAATTCAGGACGTCTATCGCCTGCAGGGCGTGAAAATCAACGACAAGCACATCGAAGCGATCATTCGCCAGATGCTGCGTAAGGTCGAGATCACCGAGGCGGGTGACAGCACCTACCTGCGCGGTGAGCAGGTGGAGCGCGTCCGGATCAATGAAGAGAATGACCGCGCGGAGGCTCGTGGTGAGCGTCGCGCCGGCTTCGAATCGGTCCTGCTGGGCATCACCAAGGCATCGCTGGCCACCGAGTCGTTCATCTCGGCGGCATCGTTCCAGGAGACCACCCGCGTCCTCACCGAGGCAGCGGTTCGCGGTACCCGGGATACGTTGCGGGGCCTGAAGGAAAATGTTATTGTTGGGCGGCTAATCCCTGCAGGTACGGGTCTGGCATACCACGCTTCGCGTCGTAGCCAGGGCGGTCTGACGGCTTCGGAGCTCGAAACCCTCTCGGGTTCGGCATCGACCGTCACGTTCGCTGAATCCGCTGCCGGGTCCAACGATAGCGCTGAGTAAGGCCCGTATCGCGGGTTTTGCTTGTACATACGAAATGAGGCGCAGGGACGCGCCTCGTGTTCGGATTCAAGGACGATGGGCGCCAGTTCGCTTCGCGGGCGGCGCACGTCAACAACGTTCTTATGGCGGGCCGATCTTTCGGTCTGCCTTTATGTTTCTCAGGAATAGCTTCGCATGACGACAGTCAACCAGTTGGTGCGCAAATCCCGCAGCCCGAAGGCGTACAAGAGCGCCTCGCCGGCCCTGCAGAGCAGCCCGCAGCGCCGCGGCGTCTGCACGCGCGTGTATACGACCACCCCGAAGAAGCCGAACTCGGCGCTGCGTAAGGTTGCCAAGGTGCGCCTGACCAACGGTTTCGAAGTCATCAGCTACATCGGTGGCGAAGGTCACAACCTCCAGGAGCACTCGGTGGTCCTGATCCGTGGCGGTCGCGTCAAGGATCTCCCCGGTGTGCGTTATCACACGGTTCGCGGCAGTCTCGACTGCGCCGGCGTGACCAAGCGTCGCAAGTCGCGCTCGAAGTACGGCGCCAAGCGCCCGAAGAGCTGAGTAAAGGACAAGAATTATGTCGCGTAAAGGTTCCCATCCCGCCCGTGTGGTCCTCCCGGACCCGAAGCACGGAAGCCAGCTGATCGCCCGCTTCATCAATATGGTGATGAAGTCCGGCAAGAAGTCCGTCGCCGAATCCATCGTGTACGGCGCCCTGCAGCACATCGGTGAAAAGCACGCCGAGCCGGTGCAGCTTGTCGAGAAGGCCCTGGGCAACATCGCCCCGGCCGTCGAAGTCAAGTCGCGTCGTGTCGGTGGTGCTACGTACCAGGTGCCGGTCGAAGTCCGTCCGGGCCGTCGTATGGCGCTTGCCATGCGCTGGGTGATCGACGCGGCGCGCAAGCGCGGCGAGACGTCCATGCCGCGCAAGCTGGCCGCTGAACTGCTCGAAGCCTCGGAATCCCGTGGCGGCGCCGTCAAAAAGCGCGAAGAAACGCACCGCATGGCGGAGGCCAACAAGGCCTTCTCGCATTACCGCTGGTAATTACAGCTCCAGATTGAGGAAAGACCGTGGCACGCACTACGCCCATCGAGCGCTACCGCAACTTCGGCATCATGGCTCACATCGACGCCGGCAAGACCACGACCACGGAGCGCATCCTGTTCTACACCGGTGTCAGTCATAAGATTGGCGAGGTGCACGACGGTGCCGCTACGATGGACTGGATGGAGCAGGAGCAGGAGCGCGGCATCACCATCACTTCCGCTGCCACCACGGCATTCTGGAAGGGCATGGATCGTTCGCTGCCCGAGCACCGCTTCAACATCATCGACACCCCGGGACACGTCGACTTCACCATCGAAGTGGAGCGCTCGCTCCGCGTCCTCGACGGTGCGGTGTTCGTGCTCTGCGCCGTGGGTGGCGTGCAGCCGCAGTCCGAAACCGTCTGGCGTCAGGCCAACCGGTACAAGGTGCCGCGCCTTGCGTTCGTCAACAAGATGGACCGCACCGGCGCGAACTTCTACAAGGTCGTCGATCAGCTGAAGGCTCGTCTCGGCGCCAACCCGGTCGAGATGCAGGTCCCGATCGGTGCCGAAGATGGCTTTGAGGGCGTCGTCGACCTCCTCAAGATGAAGTCGATCATCTGGGACATGGAGTCCCAGGGCATGAAGTTCGAGTACCAGGACATCCCGGCGAACCTCCAGGAAAAGGCCGAGTCGGCCCGTACCGCCATGATCGAAGCCGCGGCCGAGGCCACGGAAGAGATGATGGACAAGTACCTGGGCGGCGAAGAGCTGACCGAGGAAGAGATCATCGAGGGCCTGCGCCTGCGCACGCTCAAGAGCGAGATCATCCCGGTGTTCTGCGGCACGGCGTTCAAGAACAAGGGCGTCCAGGCGATGCTCGACGCGGTCGTCAATCTGCTCCCGTCGCCGCTCGACCGTCCGCCGGTCGAAGGCATCGACGAGGACGAAAAGCCGGATACCCGTCCGGCCAAGGACGACGCTCCGTTCTCGGCGCTCGCGTTCAAGATCATGACCGACCCGTTCGTCGGCGCGCTGACGTTCTTCCGTGTCTACTCGGGCACGCTGAATGCCGGTGACCAGGTGTACAACCCGGTCAAGTCGAAGAAGGAGCGCATCGGCCGCATCCTGCAGATGCACGCCAACGAGCGTCACGAACTGAAGGAAGTCCGCGCGGGCGACATCGCCGCCGCGGTCGGCCTGAAGGACGTCACGACCGGTGACACGCTGTGCGCGCAGGATCACATCATCACTCTGGAGCGCATGACGTTCCCGGAGCCGGTGATCTCGATGGCGGTCGAGCCGAAGACCAAGTCGGACCAGGAAAAGATGGGTATCGCTCTCGGCCGTCTGGCCGCGGAAGATCCGTCCTTCCGCGTCAAGACGGATGAAGAGTCGGGCCAGACGATCATCTCGGGCATGGGCGAGCTTCACCTGGACATCCTGGTGGACCGCATGCGTCGCGAGTTCAACGTCGAAGCCAACGTCGGCAAGCCGCAGGTCGCTTACCGCGAGACGATTCAGGATTCGGACGTCAAGTCGGATTACAAGCACGCCAAGCAGTCCGGTGGTAAGGGTCAGTACGGTCACGTCGTGATCGAGCTGTCGCCGATCACCGATGCTGATCGCGCCGATCCGAAGCTGGTCATCAAGGACGACTTCCTGTTCATCAACGACATCACCGGCGGCGTTATCCCGAAGGAATTCATTCCCTCGGTCGAGAAGGGCCTCCGTGAGACGATCACCAGCGGTCCGCTCGCGGGCTTCCCGGTCGTCAACGTCAAGGTGAAGCTGGTCTTCGGTTCGTACCATGACGTCGACTCGTCGGAAATGGCGTTCAAACTCGCCGCATCGATGGCGTTCAAGCAGGGCTTTGCCAAGGCGAAGCCGGTTCTGCTCGAGCCGATCATGAAGGTCGAGGTCGTGACGCCGGAAGACTATGTCGGTGACGTCATGGGCGACATCAGCCGCCGTCGTGGCATGCTGACCGGTCAGGAAGAGACGCCGTCGGGTAAGACCGTCAACGCGATGATTCCGCTCGGCGAAATGTTCGGCTACGCGACCTCGCTGCGTTCGCAGACCCAGGGTCGTGCGACGTTCACGATGGAATTCGATCATTACGAGCCGGCGCCGAAGAATGTCGCCGACGAGGTCATGAAGAAGTCCTGATCGGGCTTCTTCATAAAAACTTTTAACGATTTTTCAGAGGTTTCAGAGTCATGGCAAAGGGTAAGTTCGAGCGTAAGAAGCCGCACGTCAACGTCGGCACCATCGGTCACGTCGACCACGGCAAGACCACGCTGACCGCCGCGCTGACCAAGATCGGCGCCGAGCGTTTCGGTGGCGAGTTCAAGGACTACGGTTCGATCGATGCGGCGCCGGAAGAGAAGGCACGCGGCATCACGATCTCGACCGCGCACGTGGAATACGAGTCGCCGAACCGTCACTACGGTCACGTCGACTGCCCGGGCCACGCTGACTATGTGAAGAACATGATCACGGGTGCGGCGCAGATGGACGGCGCGATCCTGGTGTGCTCGGCCGCTGACGGCCCGATGCCGCAGACCCGCGAGCACATCCTGCTCTCGCGTCAGGTCGGCGTGCCGTACATCGTCGTGTTCCTGAACAAGGCCGACATGGTCGACGACGCCGAGCTGCTCGAGCTGGTCGAGATGGAAGTTCGCGAACTGCTGTCGAAGTACGAGTTCCCGGGCGACGACACCCCGATCGTTCACGGTTCGGCCCGCCTTGCGCTGGACGGCGACCAGTCGGAAATCGGCGTGCCGTCGATCATCAAGCTGGTCGATGCGCTGGACAGCTGGATTCCGGAGCCGGAGCGCGTGATCGACAAGCCGTTCCTGCTGCCGGTCGAAGACGTATTCTCGATCTCGGGTCGCGGCACGGTGCTGACCGGTCGCGTCGAGCGCGGCATCGTCAAGGTGGGTGACCCGGCCGAAGTGGTCGGTCTGAAGGACACCCAGCAGACGACGGTCACGGGCGTGGAAATGTTCCGCAAGCTGCTGGACCAGGGTCAGGCCGGTGACAACGTCGGCGTGCTGGTTCGCGGCCTGAAGCGTGAAGACGTCGAGCGCGGCCAGGTGCTGGCTGCTCCGAAGTCGGTCACGCCGCACACCGAGTTCGAGGGTGAGGTGTACATCCTTTCGAAGGACGAGGGTGGCCGTCACACGCCGTTCTTCAGCAACTATCGTCCGCAGTTCTACTTCCGTACCACGGACGTGACCGGTTCGATCAAGCTGCCGGAAGGTGTCGAGATGGTGATGCCGGGCGACAACGTGAAGATCTCGGTGACCCTGGGCTTCCCGATCGCCATGGACGAAGGTCTGCGCTTCGCGATCCGCGAAGGCGGTCGTACCGTCGGCGCCGGCGTCGTCGCCAAGATCAACAAGTAAGAAATCGCCGGGGCAGGGTGACCTGTCCGGCTGTTCAAGAGGCGGGAGCGAAAGCTCCCGCTTTTTTTTGGTTATTTTTTGAGCAGGGGCTTCCTTTTCTCCGGCAGACCGGCTATATTCGCCGAGTTATATCAGCCCTAAGTCCTTCGGGACGGGCTCACCGCGAAATGAGGCGCACGGAATGTGCTTCGAGTTCGCAGGCATGGATGCCGCATAGAGTGCCAGCCAGGCCAACGGGCGCGAGCTCTGTTGACCGATGTCGTTGTGTATTCTATACTTTTCTGTCTAGGCAGGCCGTTTATACGGCCTGCCTGACTTTTTCGGGTCGTCCCGGGCGGTGCCACACCGTTCCAGTTCGGCCCGTTGCGACACCCGTAAGTCAGTAACAAGGGTTGTGCGGGGTGGCGAGAAGCCATTCCGAATCACAAGAACGTTCTTTCGATAACAGGACACGGTTTTTATGGCGAACCAAAAGATTCGCATCCGGCTCAAGGCGTTCGATCATCGTCTGATCGATCGTTCGGCCAGCGAAATCGTCGAGACGGCCAAGCGCACCGGCGCTACGGTCCTCGGCCCGATCCCGCTGCCGACCAAGATTGAGCGCTACACCATTCTGGTGTCGCCGCACGTCGACAAAGATGCCCGCGACCAGTACGAGACCCGTACGCACAAGCGCGTTCTGGACATCGTCGACCCCAACGACAAGACCGTGGACGCGCTCATGAAGCTCGATCTCGCGGCTGGCGTTGACGTGCAGATCAAGCTCGGCTGAGCGGATAAAAGGATACGAAGATGAGTATCGGACTGGTTGGCCGCAAGTGCGGCATGAGCCGGCTCTTCACCGAAGACGGCCGCTCGATTCCGGTGACGCTGATTGAAGCGACCCCGAATCGTGTGACGCAGGTGAAGACCGAAGAAAACGACGGCTACAGCGCCGTGCAGGTGACGACGGGTGCCAAGCGCGCCTCGCTCCTCACCTCGCCGCTGAAGGGTCACTACGCTAACGCCAAGGTCGAGCCCGGCCGCGGTCTGTGGGAGTTCCGCGTTTCCGCGGAAGACGCAGGCAAGTACGCGATCGGCACCGAGATCAAGGCTGACGACGTGTTCACTGTCGGTCAGACGGTCGACGTCGCCGGCGTGTCGAAGGGTAAGGGTTTCCAGGGCACCATCAAGCGTCACCACTTCAAGATGGGCGACGCCACGCACGGTAACTCGCTGTCGCATCGCGCCCCTGGCTCGATCGGTCAGCGTCAGACACCGGGCCGCGTGTTCCCTGGTAAGAAGATGTCGGGCCACATGGGCGCGGTCAACCGCACCCAGCAGGGCCTCGAAGTGGTCAAGGTCGATTCCGAGCGTCACCTCATCGCAGTCAAGGGCGCAGTCCCGGGCGCGCCGGGTGGTGATGTCGTGATCCGCCCGACGACCAAGGGCTGAGGAGAGACGCCATGGAACTCAACGTTATTGGCGCCAAGGCGCTCACCGTGTCGGACGACGTGTTCGGCGGCGAGTACAAGAAGGCCCTCGTGCATCAGGTCGTCACCGCCTATCAGGCGGCTGGCCGTGCCGGCACGAAGGCTCAGCTGTCTCGCGGTCAGATGTCCGGTACGACCAAGAAGTTCAAGAAGCAGAAGGGTGGCGGCGCACGCCACGGCGATTACCGCGCCCCGATCTTTGTCGGCGGTGGTGTGACGTTCGCGGCCAAGCCGCGCAGCTTCGAGCAGAAGGTCAACCGCAAGGCTTACCGCGTCGCGATCCGTTCGATCGTCGCCGAACTCAACCGTCAGGATCGCCTGAAGGTCGTGTCCGAGCTGTCGATGGAAGCCCCGAGCACCAAGGGCATGATCGCCAAGCTGGCCGAGCTCGAAGTCAAGGGTCGCGTGCTGCTGGTGTCGGAAGACGCCACTGAAGCGCTGTACCTGTCCGCTCGCAACATTCCGTACATCCACGTCGTCGACGTGCTGGCCCTGAATCCGGTCAGCCTGGTCGGTAGCGACTACGTCGTCATGACGGTGGACGCGGTCAAGAAGGTCGAGGAGTGGCTCGCATGAGCACCGAACGCACGCTTAATACGCTTCGCGCGCCGCACATCTCCGAGAAGTCGGCTCGCCTTGCTGAGAATAACCAGTACGTTTTCGTCGTGGCGCCTGAGGCGACCAAGGCCGATGTCCGTGCAGCGGTGGAACATCTCTTCGACGTCAAAGTCCTGGATGTGAACCTCGTTAACACGAAGGGCAAGGTCAAGTCGTTCCGCTTCCGCACTGGCAACCGCCAGGGCAAGCGTAAGGCCTACGTGCGCCTCGCCGACGGTCATACGATCGACGTGTCGGCCAAGGCCTGAGCCAGGAGTTGAATTGAGATGGCACTGATCACTCACAAGCCGACCTCCCCGGGCCGCCGCGACGCTGTCAGCGTGCGGACCGAAGGTCTGTACAAGGGCGCTCCTTACGCGCCCCTGACCGAATCGCAGTCGAAGACCGGCGGTCGCAACCATTACGGTCGCATCACCACCCGTCATCGCGGCGGCGGTCACAAGCAGGCGTACCGCATCATCGACTTCAAGCGCGACAAGGAAGGCATTGCCGCCGTTGTCGAGCGTCTTGAATACGATCCGAACCGCACCGCGCACATCGCGCTGCTGTGCTACGCCGACGGCGAGCGCCGCTACATCATCGCGCCGAAGGGCGTGGCGGTTGGCGATCGTCTCGTGTCGGGTTCCGACTCCCCAATCAAGCCGGGCAACTGCCTGCCGCTTCGTTCGATCCCGGTCGGTTCCACGATCCACTGCATCGAGATGAAGCCGGGCAAGGGTGCGCAGATCGCACGCTCCGCCGGCGCTTCGGTCCAGCTGGTCGCTCGCGAGCAGGGCTATGCCACGCTGCGTCTTCGCTCCGGCGAAATGCGTCGCGTCCCGGTTGAATGCCGCGCCACCATCGGTGAAGTCGGCAACTCCGAACACAGCCTGCGCAAGCTCGGCAAGGCCGGTAAGAAGCGTTGGGCAGGTATTCGTCCGACCGTCCGCGGCGTCGTCATGAACCCGGTCGACCATCCGCATGGCGGTGGTGAAGGCAAGACCTCCGGTGGCCGTCATCCGGTCTCGCCGTGGGGCACGCCGACCAAGGGCTACAAGACGCGCAACAACAAGCGCACCGAACAGTTCATCGTGCGTCGTCGCAAGTAATTAGGAAACGATCATGCCGCGCTCTCTAAAAAAAGGTCCGTTCGTCGACCTGCACCTCGTGAAAAAGGTGGAAGCCGCCGTTTCCGCCAATAACAAGCGTCCGATCAAGACCTGGTCGCGTCGTTCGATGATCCTGCCGGAGATGGTCGGTCTGACCATCGCCATCCACAACGGCCGCCAGCATGTGCCTGTGTTGATCAACGAGAACATGGTCGGGCACAAGCTCGGCGAGTTCGCGGTGACCCGCACGTACAAGGGCCACGCCGGCGACAAGAAGGGCAAGTGATGAGCACCGAAGCCAAAGCGATCCTGCGCAGCGCCCGCATCTCGGCGCAGAAGGCACGCCTGGTGGCTGACCTGGTCCGCGGTTTGCCCGTGGGCCGAGCCAGCGACGTGCTCGCCTTTACCAACAAGAAGGCCGCTCACCTTGTTCGCAAGGTGCTGCTCTCCGCCGTCGCCAACGCCGAGAACAATCTCGGTGCCGACGTCGACGAGCTGAAGGTCGCACGCATCTTCGTCGACGAAGGTCCGGCGATGAAGCGTATGTACGCCCGCGCCAAAGGCCGCGGTTCGCGCATCCTGAAGCGCACCAGCCACATCACTGTGGTTGTTGGCAACTGACTGGGGTAAGAGACGATGGGTCATAAAGTTCATCCCACCGGTATCCGCCTCGGCATTGCCAAGGACTGGAACTCGAAGTGGTACGCAAACAAGGGTGAGTATGCTGTGTATCTCGCAGCGGACCTGAAGGTCCGTGAGATGCTCCGCAAGAAGCTCGCCGCCGCGGGTATCTCGAAGATCCAGATCGAGCGCCCGGCCAAGACCGCCCGCGTGACGATCCACACCGCCCGTCCGGGCGTGGTGATCGGCAAGAAGGGTGAGGACATCGAGAAGCTGCGTAAGGAAGTCACCGACATGATGGGCGTCCCGACGCACATCAACGTCAGCGAAGTCCGTAAGCCGGAGCTCGATGCCCAGCTCGTCGCTGAATCGATCGCTCAGCAGCTCGAGCGTCGCATCATGTTCCGCCGCGCCATGAAGCGCTCGGTTGGTAACGCGATGCGCCTCGGTGCCCTGGGCATCAAGATCAACGTCTCCGGCCGTCTGAATGGCGCCGAGATCGCTCGCTCCGAGTGGGCCCGTGAAGGTCGCGTTCCGCTGCACACGCTGCGTGCGGACATCGACTACGGCACCGCCGAAGCCAAGACCCAGTACGGCATCATCGGTGTCAAGGTATGGGTCTATAAGGGCGAGATCTTCGATCTGGCGGCAGCTACGGCCGAGTCGAAGGAAGAACAGCAGCCTCAGCAGTCGCGCCGCGACGGTGGTGAAAACCGCCGCGAGCGGACGGCCAAGTAAGGAGCGTTGCCATGTTGCAACCTAAGCGCACTAAGTTCCGCAAGCAGTTCAAGGGCCGCAATGACGGCCTGGCGTTCAACTCCAATCTCGTGAGCTTCGGCGAGTACGGCCTCAAGGCGACGACGCACGGTCAGCTGACCGCACGTCAGATCGAAGCGGCCCGTCGTTGCATCACGCGTTTCGTCAAGCGTGGCGGCAAGCTTTGGATCCGGGTCTTCCCGGACAAGCCGATCACCCGCAAGCCGATCGAAGTTCGAATGGGCGCCGGTAAGGGTAGCGTCGAGTTCTGGGTCGCTCCGATCCAGCCCGGTCGCATGCTTTATGAAATCGAAGGTGTCGACGAGACGACGGCACGCGAAGCGTTCCGTCTGGCCGCAGCAAAGCTGTCCGTCCAGACCCAGTTCGTCTCCAGGGCGGTGATGTAATGGCCAGCAAAGATATCAATCAGAAGTCGGCGGAAGAGCTTAAGCAGGATCTGCTGGACCTTCGCAAGGAGCAGTTCAATCTGCGCATGCAGAAGGGCTCCGGTCAGCTCACTCAGCCGCACCAGCTGCGCCGCGTTCGGCGTGACATCGCCCGCACGAAGTTCGTGCTCGGCGCTAAGAAGTAAGGACGGCGGACATGAGTGATAACACGAAGACGGCGCGCACCCTCACGGGTCGTGTCATCAGCAACAAGATGGACCATACCGTAACGGTTCTGATCGAGCGTCAGGTGCAGCATCCGCTGCTCGGCAAGATCATCCGCCGCTCCACGAAGCTCCACGCACATGACGAGACCGGTGCGAACGAGGGCGACCTGGTGCGGATCGCGGAATGCCGTCCGCTGTCGAAGACCAAACATCACCGCGTGGTCGAAATCGTCACGCGCGCTGAAGTCTAAGGAGAAGAGCAGCCATGATTCAGGTGCAAAGCTCGCTTTCCGCAGCGGACAACAGCGGTGCGAAGGAAATGATGTGCATCAAGGTGCTGGGCGGCTCGAAGCGCCGTTACGCCAGCGTCGGTGATGTGATCAAGGTGACCATCAAGGACGCCATTCCTCGCGGTAAGGTCAAGAAGGGTGAGGTGTACAACGCCGTGGTGGTTCGTACCGCCAAGGGTGTGCGCCGCGCTGACGGTTCCGTTATCCGTTTCGACGGTAACGCGGCCGTCCTCCTCAACAATAAGCTCGAGCCGATCGGCACCCGTATTTTCGGGCCGGTTACCCGCGAGCTGCGCAACGAGAAGTTCATGAAGATCGTCTCGCTCGCGCCCGAAGTGCTCTGAGCGGAGGCCAGACATGAACCGTATCCGCAAGGGTGACAACGTCGTCGTCATCACCGGCAAGAACAAGGGGCAGCGCGGCGACGTGCTGCGCGTCGATGGCGACCGCGTTGTCGTCTCGAACGTCAACCTGGTCAAGCGCCACACCAAGCCGAACCCCCAGGCCAACCAGCCGGGTGGGATCGTCGAGCGTGAGGCCTCGATCCATATCTCCAATGTACAGCTCTTCAACTCCGCCACGAACAAGGGCGAGCGCGCTGGCACCAAGACGCTCGAGGACGGGCGCAAGGTGCGCGTGTTCCGCTCCGGCGAAGTAGTCGACGCGTAAGGAACCGAAGTCATGACCCGTCTTGAAACGTTTTACAAAGAGTCGGTAATGCAGAAGCTCACTGAGCGCTTCGGTTACCAGAATGTGATGCAGGTTCCGCGCATTACGAAGATCACGCTCAACATGGGCGTCGGCGAAGCTGCCGGTAACAAGAAGATCCTCGATAACGCCGTTGCCGACATGACGAAGATCGCCGGTCAGAAGCCGATCACGACGAAGGCCCGCGTGTCGGTCGCTTCGTTCAAGATCCGCGATGGCTGGCCGATCGGTTGCAAGGTCACGCTGCGTCGTGCCCAGATGTGGGAATTCCTGGACCGCCTGATCAACATCTCGCTGCCGCGTACGCGCGACTTCCGTGGTGTCTCGGGCCGTGCCTTCGATGGCCGTGGTAACTACAACTTCGGCGTCAAGGAACAGATCATTTTCCCGGAAATCGACTTCGATCAGGTTGACGCGCTGCGCGGTATGGATATCTCCATCACCACGACCGCGAAGACCGACGAAGAAGCCAAGGCGCTGCTGGAAGCTTTCAGCTTCCCGTTCCGCAACTGATCAACAGGTAGAACATGGCCAAGACCTCGATGGTCGAGCGCGACCTCAAGCGCACCAAGCTCGTCAAGAAGTACGCTGCCAAGCGTGCGGAATACAAGGCGATCGTTCTGAGCGCGACCGCTTCGTACGACGAGAAGATGGAAGCCCAGACGAAGCTGCAGAAGCTTCCCCGTGATGCGAGCCCGTCGCGCCAGCGTAACCGCTGCGCACTGACTGGCCGCCCGCGTGGCGTTTACAGCAAGTTCGGCCTCGGCCGCAACAAGCTCCGCGAAGCCACCATGCGTGGTGACGTCCCGGGTCTGCGCAAGGCTAGCTGGTAAAAAACAGCCTCCGCTCCGGCGGGGGAGGGTGGTCCTGGACAAAACTTGTCCAGGCCGCCTCATGCTGCTATAGTCGTCGGTCTGCGCAATGCAGACCGACGATTTGTCGGCACTACAATTTAAGATTTCCGGTCATACGGATATCGGTACTCTCAAGGGTTTTTCTTATGAGCATGACTGATCCCATCGCCGATCTGTTTACGCGCATCCGCAACGGCCAGGCGTCTGGCAAAGCGGTTGTACGTATGCCGTCGTCGAAAGTGAAGCTGGCCCTGGCCAAGCTTCTTCAGAACGAAGGCTACATCCTCGACGCCCGTACCGCTGACGAAGCGGGCAAGCCGGTCCTCGAGATCAAGCTCAAGTATTTCGAAGGCCGTCCGGCCATTGAAACCATTTCCCGTGTCAGCCGTTCCGGTCTCCGCGTCTACCGCGGCAAGGACGAGCTGCCGAAGGTCCTCGGTGGCCTGGGTATCTCGATCATCTCGACTTCCGCCGGTCTCCTGACCGACGCGCAGGCCCGTTCGAAGGGTCTGGGCGGCGAAGTCATCGGCCAGGTGGCGTAAGGAGTCCCGATATGTCACGCGTAGCCAAGCTCCCCATCACCCTCCCGAAGGGCGTTGAAGTCTCCGTCGCCAATGGCACGGTCTCGGTCAAGGGCCCGAAGGGCACCCTGACGACCCACGAGCTGCCGGGCGTCTCGCTCTCGCAGGACAATGGCGTCCTTACGATCGTTCTGGCCGACGGTGCAGACGACAAGTTCGGCGGCACCGCCCGCGCGATCATCGCCAACATGGTGACCGGCGTGGCCAGCGGCTTCGAGAAGAAGCTCGAGCTCGTCGGCGTCGGTTACCGCGCGCAGCTGGCAGGCAAGGCCGTAAACCTTTCCCTCGGCTTCTCGCACCCGGTCGTGTTCGATGCGCCGGAAGGCATCACCATCGAAGTCCCGACGCAGACGGAAATCCTTATCAAGGGTGCCGACAAGCAGCTCGTGGGCCAGACGGCCGCCAAGATCCGTGCTTTCCGTTCGCCGGAGCCCTACAAGGGCAAGGGCGTTCGCTACGCCGGCGAGAAGATCATCCTGAAGGAAGCCAAGAAGGCCTAATCGGCCTATCCGCTTTCTGGAGACCAGACGATGAACAAGAATACATCCCGCCTGCGCCGCGCCAAGTCGACCCGTGCCCACATCCGTGAGCTCGCCGTCGCCCGCCTGAGCGTGCACCGCACCGGTCAGCACATCTACGCCCAGGTCTTCGCGCCGAACGGCACCGTCGTGGCAGCCGCCTCGACCGTGCAGAGCTCGGTTGCCGAAGGTCTCAAGAGCAAGAAGAACATTGAAGCCGCCACCACGGTGGGTCGCATCGTTGCCGAGCGCGCCCAGGCCGCCGGTATCGAAGCTGTCGCGTTCGACCGCTCGGGTTTCCGCTATCACGGTCGCATCAAGGCTCTGGCCGATGCGGCTCGTGAGGCCGGCCTCAAGTTCTAAGAGGCGTCAGGCCACGGTATCGGTCCTCAGGGACCGGTGCCGCCCGCTGTAACTACAACTCCAAGCGGCGACCGAGCCGTAAACAGAAGTCCCGGCTAACTACCATGCCGGGCTATCAGGAAAAGAGATGTCCTCGACAGATCGCGAAAATTCGGACGGCATGCTTGAAAAGCTTATCGCCGTCAACCGCGTGGCCAAGACCGTCAAGGGTGGCCGCCAGATGAGCTTCACCGCGCTGACGGTTGTCGGCGATGGCGAAGGCCGCGTCGGTTTTGGTTATGGCAAGGCGCGTGAAGTGCCGGTTGCCATCTCCAAGGCCATGGAGCGCGCCCGCCGCAACATGGTGTCCATCGAACTCAACAACGGCACGCTGTGGTACGCCATCAAGGCCAACCACGGTGCGGCTCGCGTCTACATGCAGCCTGCTTCGCAGGGTACCGGCGTCATCGCCGGCGGCGCCATGCGCGCTGTCCTCGAAGTGGTTGGCGTGAAGGACGTGCTCGCCAAGGCTGTCGGCTCGCGCAACCCGATCAACCTCGTCCGCGCGACGATCAAGGGTCTGCAGGCCGTTGCTTCGCCGAAGCGCATCGCCGCCAAGCGTGGCAAGACGATCGAAGAGGTTCTCGGCAATGGCTAAGAAGAATGAAACCGCCGCTGGCGGTACCGTCCGCGTGCGCCTGGTCAAGGGTCTGCGCGGCGTGCAGGGTCGTCATCGTCTGAGCGTCAAGGCCCTCGGTCTCGGCAAGCTCAATGACGTCCGCGAACTGAAGGATAGCCCGCAGGTCCGTGGCCTTATCAACAAGGTCTACTACCTGGTTCGGGTCGAGGAGTAAGTCATGCGTCTTAACGATCTCAGGCCCGGTAAGGGCGCTCGCAAGACCCGTACCCGCGTCGCTCGCGGTATCGGCTCCGGCCTCGGCAAGACGGCCGGCCGTGGTCACAAGGGTCAGCACGCCCGTGCGGGTAACACGCACCGCGTGGGTTTCGAAGGCGGCCAGATGCCGCTGCAGCGTCGTCTTCCGAAGGTGGGCTTCCGCTCGCTGAAGAAGGCCGACACGCAGCAGGTCATGCTGTACCAGCTCGCCGTCATCGAAGCCGACACGATCGATCTGATCGCTCTCCACGCCGCCGGTCTCGTGTCCAGCCGCGCGAAGAAGGTCAAGATTGTCCTGAAGGGTGAAATCAATCGCGCGATCAAGCTCTCGGGCGTGCTTGCGACAGCCGGCGCCAAGGCGGCTATCGAAGCCGCCGGCGGCAGCGTGGAGTAATCAGGTGGCTGCAGCGCAGGGCACAACGCTCGGCTCGCTGGGCAAACTGACGGAACTGCGTCAGCGCATCTTCTTCCTGATCGGTGCGCTGATCGTCTTCCGCCTCGGTTCGTTCATCCCGGTTCCGGGCGTGAATCCTGAGGCGATGACGAGCCTGGTGGAAGGCGGCGGCGGCCTGTTGAACATGGTCAACATGTTCTCCGGTGGTTCGCTGTCGCGTTTCTCGGTGTTCGCGCTCGGTGTGGTGCCGTATATCTCGGCATCGATCGTGGTGCAGATGATGGGCTCGGTCATTCCGTCGCTCATGGCTCTGCGTAAGGAAGGCGAGTCGGGTCGTCGCAAGATGACCATGTACACGCGTTTCGGCACGGTCGGTCTGGCGGCATTTCAGGCTTTCGGTATCGCGGTCGCCCTGCAGAAGCAGGTCGGCGCCAGCGGTCCGGTCGTCTACATGCCGGGTGCCGGCTTCGTCATGGCATCGGTCGTCGGCCTCACCGCCGGCACGATGTTCCTGATGTGGCTGGGTGAGCAGATCACGGAACGCGGTATCGGCAACGGTATCTCGATGCTGATCTTCGCCGGTATCGTCGCAGGTCTGCCGGGTGCCATCGCGCACACGCTGACCATGGCGAACAACGGTGAGCTGTCGGTACTGAAGTTGCTCATGGTGACGGCACTGATCCTGGCGGTGACTGCGTTCGTGGTGTTCATGGAGCGCGCCCAGCGGCGCATCACCGTGAATTACGCGAAGCAGGGCAGCCAGCGCCAGTTCCAGCGCCAGACCTCGCACCTGCCGCTGAAGATCAACATGGCGGGCGTCATTCCGCCGATCTTCGCGACGAGCCTTCTGCTTTTTCCGGCAACCGCCGCGACCTGGTTTGGCTCCGCCAATCAGTCGCGCTGGTTGCAGTGGCTGACCACGGCGCTGAGCCCGGGTGAGCCGGTCCACGACATCGTGTTCGCGGTGCTGGTGATCGGATTCGCCTTCTTCTATACGGCGATCGTGTTCAACTCGCAGGAAACGGCGGATAACCTCAAGCGTTCGGGCGCGTTGATTCCGGGTATTCGTCCGGGTCGCGCGACGGCTGACTACATCGATGGCGTCATGACCCGGCTTACCGGTGTTGGCGCGATTTACATCGTGCTGGTCTGCCTGGTGCCCACGTTCATGCAGAACGCCTGGCACGTACCGTTCTATTTCGGCGGCACTTCGCTGCTGATCGTGGTGGTGGTGGTGATGGACTTCACGGCTCAGGTCCAGGCCCATCTCGTCAGCCACCAGTACGAGAGTCTGCTCAAGAAGTCCAATCTCCGCCGTGGCTGAGATTGGACGATAAGCCCCCAAGTAGGGGAGGCCTTGGCGCCCAGCGCCGCAGGACTTCCCGTTTAGGTTAATTCAGGTTAAAATTGCGCGTTTACCGCGCACGAAACGCATCGGAGACAGTACATCATGGCGCGCATCGCGGGTGTCAATTTGCCAGTCCAGAAGCATGTCTGGGTCGGCCTGCAGAGCATTTTCGGAATCGGCCGTTCGCGGGCGAAGCAGGTTTGTGTGGATGCAGGCGTGGTTCCGACCACGCCCATCAAGTCGCTTAGCGAAGGCGAGGTCGAAAAGATCCGAGCTGAAATCGCTAAGTACACGGTCGAAGGTGACCTCCGCCGCGAAGTCGGCATGGCGGTCAAGCGCCTGATGGACCTGGGTTGCTACCGTGGCCTGCGCCACCGTCGTGGCCTGCCGGTGCGCGGCCAGCGCACGCGTACCAACGCCCGTACCCGTAAGGGTCCGCGTCGTCCGATCAAGAAGTAACGGATACCGATTATGGCTAAGCCGGTTAAAACCAAGAAGAAGATCAAGCGCGTCGTCACGGATGCCGTGGCACACGTGCAGGCTTCTTTCAACAACACCATCGTCACGATCACCGATCGTCAGGGCAACGCCCTGTCGTGGGCGACTGCAGGCGGCGCGGGTTTCCGCGGCTCCCGTAAGTCGACCCCGTTCGCTGCCCAGGTTGCCGCCGAAAAGGCTGGCCGCGCTGCAGGCGACTACGGTGTGAAGACTGTGGAAGTTCGCATCAAGGGCCCCGGCCCGGGCCGTGAGTCGGCCGTGCGTTCACTGAATGCGTTGGGCTACAAAGTGCTCAACATTATCGATGTCACGCCGATTCCGCATAACGGCTGCCGTCCCCCCAAGAAGCGTCGCGTCTAAGGAGCATACCCATGGCCCGTTATCGTGGAGCTACCTGCAAACTTGCGCGTCGTGAAGGTGCCGACCTCGGTCTTAAGAGCCCGGCCCGCGCGCTTGATTCCAAGTGCAAGCTCGAAAACAAACCCGGTCAGCATGGCGCCAACAAGCGCGCCCGTCTTTCCGATTACGCAGTGCAGCTGCGTGAGAAGCAGAAGGTCAAGCGCATCTATGGTGTGCTTGAGCGTCAGTTCAGCAACTACTACACCAAGGCTTCGACCCAGAAGGGCAATACGGGTGAAAACCTGCTGCGCCTCCTGGAAAGCCGTCTCGACAACGTCGTGTTCCGTATGGGTTTCGCGGTCACCCGCGCCCAGGCTCGTCAGCTCGTGGCCCACAAGGCCGTGACGGTCAATGGTAAGAAGGTCAACGTGCCTTCCTTCCACGTCCGTCCGGGCGACGAAGTCTCGCTGACCGAAAAGGCTCGCACTCAGCTGCGAGTCCAGGAAGCAGCGACGGTTTTCGACACGATGGACCTTCGTCCGTCCTGGGTCGAGGTCGACAGCAAGAAGTTCGCAGGCACGTTCAAGGCTGTGCCGGATCGCGGTGATCTGCCGGCCGACATCAACGAAGCCCTGATCGTCGAGCTTTACTCGAAGTAATCTTCACCGGAGCCTTGCATGGCAGTTTCGTCAACTAGTGTGCTGCGGCCTCGTGGCCTCAGCGTCGAGCAGCTTGGAGCGAACCGCGCTAAGGTGGTGGTCGAGCCGCTCGAGCGTGGCTTTGGTCACACCCTGGGCAACGCGCTGCGTCGCGTGCTGCTCTCTTCGATTCCGGGCAGCGCGATCGTCGAGGTCGAAATCGACGGCGTACTGCACGAGTACACCACTCTGGAAGGCCTGCAGGAGGACGTGATCGAAGTCCTGCTGAACCTCAAGGATGTCGCCATCCGTCAGCACAGCGGTGACGAAGTCACCCTGACGCTGTCGAAGAAGGGCAAGGGCGTGGTCACGGCAGGCGATATCGCCGTCGACCACTCCGTTGAAATCGTCAATCCGGATCACGTGATCTGCCACCTCACCAAGGATGTGGCACTGAACATGCGTCTGAAGGTGCGTCGCGGTGTCGGCTACCAGCCGGCCAGCGCCCGCCAGCACCCGGATGACGAGACGCGGCCGATCGGCCGTCTGCAGCTCGACGCGTCGTTCGCGCCGGTCCTGCGCGTCGCTTACGAAGTGGACGCCGCTCGTGTCGAGCAGCGCACCAACCTCGATAAGCTCGTGCTCGATATCGAAACGAACGGCACGATCGGTGCTGAAGACGCTGTCCGCAAGGCGGCTGAAATCATCAACGATCAGCTGTCGGTTTTCGGCGACTTCTCGCGCCGCGAGAGCGATTCGACCAAGGCGGAGAAGGGCGGTTTCGACCCGCTTCTGCTGCGTCCGATCGACGACCTCGAACTGACGGTCCGTTCCGCGAACTGCCTCAAGGCCGAAAGCATCTACTACATCGGCGACCTGGTCCAGAAGACCGAAGTCGAGCTGTTGAAGACGCCGAACCTTGGCAAGAAGTCGCTGACGGAAATCAAGGATGTCCTGGGCGGGCGTGGTCTCGCTCTGGGCATGAAGCTCGAAAACTGGCCGCCGCCGGGCTTGTCGCACGGTATGCAGCTGGGCTGATTCAAACGGGGCGATCGCATTTCGATCGCCCCGATTCTTTGCTCCATCCGGTGGATGCCGTCGCGCACTTCCTCCGGATCTTCAAAGCGGTCCAAAGAGGCCGTGCTCTTACAGCGAGGCGTTATGACAGCCTCGCATCAGCGGGTAACCGCGGGAAGTCGGCTCATCCTGGCCGGCTTTTCATAACAACAGACATAGAGAGTTATCGCCATGCGTCACCAGAAATCCGGTCGCAAGCTCAACCGCACGAGCAGCCACCGCGAAGCCATGTTCAAGAACATGGCCGCGTCGCTGATCAAGCACGAGCTTATCCGCACCACGCTTCCCAAGGCCAAGGAACTCCGTCGTATTGCTGAGCCGCTCATCACGCTCTCCAAGACCGATGGCGTTGCCAACCGTCGTCTCGCGTTTGCGCGTCTGCGCGACAAAGAGGCCGTCGGTAAGCTGTTCGTCGAGCTCGGTCCCCGCTACCTGCAGCGTCCCGGTGGCTACCTGCGCATCCTCAAGTGCGGCTTCCGCCCGGGCGACAACGCTCCGATGGCGTACGTCGAGCTGGTGGATCGCCCGGCCGCCGCTTCGGCTGCCGACGCCGAGTAAGCCTCGCGGCTGAAAGTGAAGAAGCCCCGGCCGGGTAACCTGCCGGGGCTTTTTTTATGCCCGGTGGGCTGTCAGCTACGCAAGTGCTTGATCTATGGTTACAAAAGAAACTTCACGCGCCTACTGACAAGGGCATGCACATCGGGTTAACGTGGGTGTCCCGCAACGCACCAACCCCCCATGGCCCTCTCTACCTTGTCGCTCCGTTCGCGTTTCCTGCTGGGTTTCGTCGTGTGTGCCGGCCTCATGGCCTTCGCGCTCTACGCACAGTACGTCATGCATCTCGATCCGTGCCCGCTGTGCATCTTTCAGCGCATCGCCGTCTGCACGATGGGTCTGTTCTTCCTCATCGGTGGCCTTCACTCGCCGAAGAGCCGGTCGGGGCGTGTCGTCTATGCGACGCTGATCACGCTGGGTGGACTCTGGGGCATCGCTACGGCGGGACGCCATCTCTGGCTGCAATCCCTGCCGGCCGATCAGATCCCCGCGTGCGGTCCCGGCCTGGGTTATCTGTTCGACGCATTTCCGTTCACGAAGATGCTCAAGCTCGCGTTCACCGGCTCGGGTGAGTGCGCCAGGATCGAACCCATCCTCGGCATCCCCATGCCGGGCTGGACACTGCTCTGGTTCGTGGTTCTGATCGTCTGGGCTCTCCTGGCCATCCGCCGCACCGTTCGCTGATTTTCTCGCGCCGCCAAGGCGCCATTACGAAGGCACCGCCGTCATGCAGCACTCCCTCAAAGCCGTAGTTCCCCCGTCCGCCGAATGGACGCCGGGGTCGTGGCGGTCGAGGACCGCCCTCCAGCAGCCCACCTATGAAGATCAGGCGGAGCTCAATCGTGCCCTGGGTCAGCTGGGTGAACTGCCGCCGCTGGTCACGTCGTGGGAAATCCTCACGCTGAAGCAGCGCATTGCCGAGGCGCAGGACGGCGAGCGATTCCTGCTTCAGGGTGGCGACTGCGCCGAGAGCTTCGCCGACTGCAACAGCCCGATCATCTCCAACCGCCTGAAGGTGCTGCTGCAGATGAGCCTCGTGCTCGTGCACGGCATGAAGAAGCCGGTGCTCCGGGTGGGGCGTTTTGCGGGTCAGTATGCCAAGCCGCGCTCGGCGGACACGGAAACCCGTGACGGCGTCACGCTGCCGGCGTTCCGTGGCGACCTGGTCAACAGCCCGGAGTTCACCCCGGAGGCGCGTCGCCCGGATCCGCAGCGCTTCATCAAGGCGCACGCGCGTTCGGCGATGACGATGAATTTCGTCCGCGCCCTGATCGACGGCGGTTTTGCCGACCTGCATCACCCGGAATACTGGGATCTCGCCTGGGTCGACCACTCGCCGCTGGCTGCCGAATACAAGCGCATGGTCGCGACCATCGGCGACTCGCTGCGTTTCATGGAAACGCTGGCCGGTCAGTCGATCTCCAGTTACTCGCGTGTGGACTTCTACACCTCGCATGAAGCGCTGCTCCTGCATTACGAGGAAGCTCTGACTCGCCAGGTGCCGCGTCAGGACGGCTGGTTCAACCTGTCGACGCACTACCCGTGGATCGGTATGCGCACCGCGGCACTCGACGGCGCTCACACGGAGTACTTCCGCGGCATCCGCAACCCGATCGCCGTGAAAGTCGGCCCCACGGTTCAGCCGGACGAACTCATCCGGCTGATCGATGTGCTGAATCCGACGGAGGAGCCGGGCCGTCTGACCCTGATTCATCGAATGGGGAACGACAAGATCGGTACGCAGCTGCAGCCGTTGCTCGAGGCGGTCAAGCGCGAAGGCCGGCGCGTCCTCTGGGTCGCCGATCCGATGCATGGCAACACCGAAAGCACCAGCAACGGCTACAAGACGCGTCGTTTCACCAATATCGCGGGCGAGCTCGACCAGGCGTTCGACATCCATGCGGCCGCCGGCACGCGTCTTGGCGGTGTCCATCTCGAACTCACCGGCGAAAACGTCACGGAGTGTCTCGGTGGCGCGCGCGGTCTGGTCGAGACGGACCTCGATCGCGCTTACAAGTCGATGGTCGATCCACGGCTGAATTACGAACAGTCGCTCGAGCTGGCGATGTTGATCGTGAGGAAGTCGGGCGGCATGGCCTGACTTCAGTGAAAAAGGCTCCGGGAACGGAGCCTTTTTTCGTTACCGCGCCGGTGAATGACGTTTGCGCGCCCAGGCAACATGCTCGCGGACGATCGCCGAGGTATCGTCGGCACGCGCCTCGAGTGCCTCGACGACCTCCCGGGACGTAGGCGCATTGCCCAGGCCGACGGCCAGATTACGCAGCCAGCCTTCATAACCCGTGCGGCGGATGGCCATGCCTTCGGTGCGCGATAGAAACTCGGATTCGCTCCAGGCGAACAGGTCGACCAGCCTGGGGCCGTCGAGGCTGTGCCTTGGCGCGAAATCAGGCTCCGTCGCCTCCTGTGCAAACTTGTTCCACGGGCAGATCAACTGACAGTCATCGCAGCCGAACACACGATTGCCGATCGGTGCGCGCAGCTCCTCGGGAATGCTGCCCTTGAGCTCGATCGTCAGGTATGAAATGCACTTACGAGCGTCGAGTCGATACGGCGCCACGATCGCCTGGGTCGGGCAGATATCGATGCACCGGCGACAGCTGCCGCAATGCGCGCTCGCGGGTTCGTCGACGGGCAGGGGCAGATCGGTGTACAGCTCACCGAGGAAAAAATACGAGCCCGCGCGCTTGTTGATCAGGACCGTGTGCTTGCCGATCCAGCCGAGCCCCGCATTACGGGCCAGCGCTTTCTCGAGTACCGGTGCCGAATCCACATAGGCCCGGTAGCCGAAGTCGCCGATGTGTTCGCCAATCTTTGCCGCCAGTTTCTGCAGGCGGTTGCGCATGACCTTGTGATAGTCGCGCCCCAGCGCGTAGCGGGCGATGTAGGCCTTTTCGCCATCGTTGACCACGTCCCAGGCGTTCGACGTGCCGGGCGGTATGTAGTCCATGCGCACGGACACCACGCGTAAGGTGCCGGGCTCGAGTTCAGCCGGGCGGCTGCGGCGTGTGCCGTGGCGCGCCATGTAGTCCATCTCCCCGTGATGGCCATCGGCCAGCCAGCGTTCGAGATATGCCTCGTCGTGACCGAGGTCCGTGCCCGCGATGCCGACATCCGCGAAGCCGAGCTCGCGCGCCCAACGTTTGATGTCGGTGGCGAGTGCGGCGTAGTCGGTGTCGGTGGTGGCGGGCATACGTGCATTCTACTTGGCCCTCCTATAATCCTCCGATGACCGCACCCAACCTCGATATCGCCCTCTTCACGTCCGGGCAGGCCCGTGCCATCGACCGGCGCGCGATCGACGAGCTCGGCATCCCCGGCTTCGAGCTGATGTCGCGGGCCGCGGCGGCCGCTTATCGCATGCTCCGCCTGCGCTGGCCGGAGGTTCGCCGCCTTCGGATCGTGTGTGGCCTGGGCAACAACGGAGGCGACGGATACCTGGTCGCGCGCGACGCGTTGAATGACGGTCTGGCCGTCGATCTCGTGGCGCTCGGGGCGCCCGGTGGTGCCGATGCCTGTCGGGCGCGCGAGGCCTTCGAGGCGGCGGGTGGCCGCATGGAAGCGTTCGATGCGTGGTCGGCGCTGCCGGCCGCCGAGCTGATCGTGGACGCGATCTACGGCACGGGTCTCAATCGCGCGCCTGAAGGCGAAGCGTGCAAAGCGATCGAGGCGATCAACGCCGCGAAGGTGGCCGTTTTTGCCCTGGATGTGCCCTCGGGGCTGAATGCCGACACCGGCGACTGTCCGGGCGTGGCCGTGCACGCCGACGCCACGGCGACTTTCATCGTGCGCAAGCGCGGCATGCATACGCATCGGGCCGAGGTGGCGGGCGATATCGAGCTCCATTCACTCGACCTGCCGGACAGCGCGCTGGAGTCGCCGGACGCGTGCCTGCTCATCGAAGCCTCGTTGCCCCGTCGTCCGAGGGATTCGCACAAGGGCAGCAACGGCCATATCCTCGCGATCGGCGGCGACCACGGTACCGGCGGTGCCGTACGCATGGCTGCCGAGGCTGCGCTCCGGACGGGCGCGGGACTCGTCAGCGTGGCGACCCGCGAGGAGAACGTACTGGCGATGAATGGCGCGCGCCCGGAGTTGATGGCACATGGCGTCAACGGCCCGCAGGCGTTGCAGCCCATGCTCGACAAGGCATCCGTGGTGGCCCTCGGTCCCGGACTCGGCCAGGCGGCCTGGGGGCACGCTCTCTGGACCACCGCGCTGGACGCCGGCTTGCCCACGGTGCTGGATGCCGATGGGCTCAATCTGCTTCACGCCGAGCCGCGCGCACTTCCGGAACACATTGTCCTGACCCCGCACCCCGGGGAAGCGGCACGCCTGCTGGGCGTCGAAACCGCGGCGATTCAGGCCGATCGATTCGCGGCGGCCCGCGAGCTGGCCCGGCGCTACCGCGCCGTCGTCGTCCTGAAGGGCAATGGCAGCCTGATCGCTTCGCCCGAGGGCGAGGTCGCCGTGTGCCCGTGGGGGAACCCGGGCATGGCGAGCGGCGGCATGGGGGATACCCTGACCGGTATCGTCGCTGGCTTGCTGGGGCAGGGATGTAGACCTTATGAAGCCGCTTGCCTCGGCGTGGCGCTGCATGCGCGCGCCGCGGATGTGGCGGCGCGAGCCGGCGAGCGTGGCCTGCTTGCCGGCGACCTGCTCGAGCCGCTTCGCCGGCTCGTCAACGGGCTACCCTCATGAGCGGCGCCGAGCGGATTCTCCCTGACGAGGAAGCAACCCTCACCCTCGGCCGCAGTGTGGCCGGGGCGTTTCCCGGCGGTCTGGTCGCCTTCCTGCATGGCGATCTCGGCGCGGGGAAAACGACGTTCGCCAGAGCGTTTCTTCGCGCGCTCGGTGTCGGCGAGCGCGTAAAGAGCCCGACGTACAGCCTCGTCGAGGGTTACGACATCGGCGATCGTCGTGCCTTTCATCTCGATCTGTATCGCATCGCGGATCCCGGCGAACTCGAATGGCTGGGCCTCGACAGCCTGGCCGAGCCCGGCGCCATCGTCCTCGTGGAATGGCCTGAGCGCGGCGCTGGGGCATTACCGCCTGTCGATCTGGAGCTGTACTTCCGACATGCCGACGGCGGCCGCGCCGTTCGGCTCGAGGCGCGGACTCCCACGGGTCGGCGACTTCTGGAAGCCCTCGGCGACTGACCTTCCTGTCGCTGTTTGGAGCGCATTCCTGTACGCGCGTTGACGAAGGTTTCGCAGGTTATGGATTATCAAGGGAAAAGATATTGCATTCGTCGGGCGCATGGAGTTCAATCCGGGCCATATGAGGGGAATCACTAACAAATTAGGCCTGCTTGCGTGCGTGACCGCCGTCGCGACGTTTGCTCCTGCCGCCTCGAATGCGGCCGACGTGAAGGCAGCCCGCGTCTGGGCGGGCCCGGAATACACCCGGGTCGTTTTCGATCTCTCCGGTCCGGCGACCTACAAGATGTCCCAGGGAGACACCCCGGGCAGCGTGGTGCTGGATATCGCCGGCAGCTCGGTGACGGGGGATTTCTCCGCGCCAGGCGCGCAGGGCCTGTTCAAGTCGATGACGACGGGCAGGCAGGGCGGCGGCGCCCGCCTGGTCGCCAGCGTCGATGCAAGGGCGAAGCCGAAGAGTTTCCTTCTGAAGCCGGCCGGGGACTACGGGTACCGGCTGGTGCTCGACCTCTATCCGGGCGGGCAGAGCGACCCCGGCGATAACAGTCCAACGGACAACGACATGCCCGCGATTGCGAAGGCTGCCGCGCAGGCCGATGCGGAAGCCGCCGCGGATACGCCGACGGTTGCGCCCTCCGGTGGAAAACGCGGCAGGGCTGGAAAGACGGCAAAGACGATTTCAGCCGGCTCGCCGCCGATGCTGACCGGTGAGCGCAAGGTCGTCGTCGCGATCGATGCGGGCCACGGCGGCGAAGATCCCGGTGCCAGGGGCGCTACAGGTCTGCGCGAGAAGGACGTCACGCTGCAGGTGGCGCGCGAGCTCGCGGACCAGATCAACCGCCAGCCCGGCATGCAGGCCGTCCTGACCCGAAACGGCGATTACTTCATTCCGCTGAAGCGCCGCTACCAGATCGCTCGCGAGCACAACGCGGACATGTTCGTGTCGATTCACGCGGATGCGTTCAAGAACGGCGACGCCAAGGGTTCGTCGGTCTGGGTGCTTTCCCCTCGCGGGAAGACGTCGGAGGCCTCGCGCTGGCTGGCCGACCGTGAAAACCGCGCCGACCTGGTCGGCGGCGTCTCGCTGGACGACAAGGACGATTCCCTCGCCGCCGTGCTGCTGGATCTCCAGCAGGGCTACGCGATGCAGGCCAGCGAATCCATTGCCGGCAACGTGCTGAAGGCCCTAGGCCGCCTGGGCCCGACCCATCGCGGCTACGTCGAGCGCGCCAACTTCGTGGTGCTGCGTTCGCCGGACGTCCCCTCGATCCTGGTGGAGACGGCCTTCATCACGAATCCCACCGAAGAAAAGCGCCTGCGCGACGACGGTCACCGTCGTGAGCTGGCGACCGCGGTGCTCGGCGGCGTGCGCAACTATTTCGAGTCCATGCCGCCCCCGGGTACGTGGTTTGCCGCGCAGGCCGCGCGGCGCAACGGCACGTCGCTGGCTTCGACGGCGGCGAGTGCGCCCGCCGCGCCGGCCGTGGCCTCGGACGCCGGGGCCGTGGCATCCGACGCGGTCAAGGCGGCGACGACCCGGGTGGTCGCCAGTCGTGAGCCTGTCGCGAAAGCCCCCGCCAGCCGGGCACCGACGCCCGCATCCCGACCAGAACCCGCGCCCCTCAAGGGCGGGGCCAAACGTCCGCCATCCGACGCCATCGTCGTGCAGACCGTCGACGCCCCGCCGAAGCCGGCGGCGCCCGCCGGCCGCGCCGATGACAACGTGCGCGACCTGCACCGCGTCAACCGCGGTGAGACGCTGACCGGTATCGCCCAGCAGTACGGCGTGTCGGTCGGCGCGCTCAAGAGCGCCAACAAGATGAACGACAACAACGTCCGCATCGGGTCGGTGATGGTCATTCCGTCGAGCTGACGGAGTCGCCTTGGGCTATCCTTTCGACCTGAACGCAGTCAGGTCGTAAGCCATGCCCATTCGCCCCCTGCCGCCCGAGCTGATCAACCAGATCGCGGCCGGCGAAGTCATCGAGCGGCCCGCCTCGGTGGTCAAAGAGCTCGTCGAGAACAGCATCGACGCAGGCGCCCGCCGCATCGAGGTCGATATCGAGCAGGGCGGCTCCCGCCTGATCCGCGTGCGCGACGACGGCGGCGGCATTCCTCGCGACGAGCTTGCCCTGGCCGTGGCGTCGCATGCCACGAGCAAGATCGGCAGCTTCGACGACCTCGAGCGCGTCGCGAGCATGGGATTCCGCGGTGAAGCCCTGGCCTCCGTGTCATCGGTGGCGCGGTTCGCGCTGACGTCCCGTTCGACCGGTGAAGACGCCGCCTGGCGTATCGAGGTGGATGGCGGTCGCCTGCAGGAAGCGCGTCCCGCGCAGCATCCGCCGGGTACCACGATCGAGGTGCGCGACCTGTTCTACAACGTGCCGGCCCGACGCAAGTTTCTCCGTGCCGAGCGCACCGAGTTCGCTCACATCGACGACCTGCTGAAATCGCTGGCACTGGCGCGCGAAGGCGTGGATATCCGCCTGTCGCACAATGGCAAGCCGGTGCGGCTGCTGAAGCCGGCCCGCGACGAACATGCCGCGCTGGCCCGTGTCGCCGAGGTCCTCGGTCCGGAATTTCCGGGCCAGTCGCTGCGGGTCGATCACGAGGCGGCCGGTCTGCGCCTGTCCGGCTGGGTGGGGCTGCCCACGGCATCCCGTTCCCAGGCCGACCAGCAATATTTCTACGTCAACGGGCGACTCGTCCGCGATCGCATCGTCGCGCATGCCGTACGCCAGGCGTATGCCGACGTGCTGTTTCATGGTCGTCATCCGGTCTTCGTGCTGTTCCTTACGCTGGATCCGGTCGGCGTCGATGTGAACGTGCATCCGGCCAAGAGTGAAGTGCGCTTTCGCGAACAGCGACTCATCCACGATTTTCTTTTCCGGACTTTGCACGAGGCGCTCGCGCAGACACGCGCCGGTGTCGCCGCAGCGGCGGGCGAAGGCTCCGTGGCCATGGTGGGCACGGTGGGCTCGGGCTTCGTGCAGCCCGGCTTTACCGCCACCCAGTCGTCGGCTCCTCCGATGGCCGCCTGGCCGCAAGCGGGCAGTCAGTCGCGCCTGACACTCGGTGTCCGCGACGAGCCGCTCGCCGGCTATGCCACGTTGTTCGGCAGCACCGCATCGGCGCCGCGCCCCTCGACGTCGTGGACGCCGCCAGCCGGCAACGAGTCGGAGTCGGGTGGCGACGTCCCGCCGCTGGGCTACGCGATCGCGCAGCTGAAGAACATCTACGTACTCGCCGAGAACGAGCACGGGATGGTGCTGGTCGACATGCACGCGGCGCACGAGCGAATCACTTACGAGAAGCTCAAGAACGGTCGCGTCACCGCCAACCTGCGCTCGCAGATGCTACTGGTGCCGTTGTCGATCGCGGTCAGCGCGCGCGAAGCCGCCGCTGCCGAAGAACATGCGGACGCACTGGGTGAGTGGGGCCTGGAGCTGTCGCGCAGTGGCCCGTCGGGCGTCGTTGTGCGGCGTATCCCCTCGCTGCTGGAAGGTGCCGATGTGGCGCAGCTGACCCGCGACGTGCTCGGGGAACTCGCCCAGCACGGCAGCTCACGTCGTCTCGAGGAACTCGAAAACGAACTGCTTTCGACGATGGCGTGTCACGGCTCGGTCCGGGCTGGCCGACGCCTGGGCATTCCTGAAATGAACGCTTTGCTTCGCGAGATGGAAGCCACCGAGCGCTCCGGTCAGTGCAATCACGGCCGGCCGACCTGGGTGCAGTTGTCGCTGGGGGAGCTGGACAGGCTGTTTCTGCGCGGTCGCTGAATCCGTGTATGCTGGACGGATAGACGTCCAAACCGGGGTATCGCCATGATCCGTTCGTTTGCCTTCGCCTCCGTCGTGGCGGTCACGTCCGGCACTGTCATTGCCGGCGATGCCTATACCGCCGCCGTGGAAAAAGTCCGCGCGTCGCGCCTCGAAACCCTCAAGGCGCCGGCCGGATGGCTCAGCCTGATCGGCCTGGAATGGTTGCAGCCGGGAGCGAATCGCGTCGGCAGCGCCACGGACAATGACATCGTGCTCAAGGCCGGCCCGGCACACCTCGGCGTCGTCACGCTGGACGACACCGGCAACGTCACGCTGGAAGTCGCCAGGAGCAGCGGTGTCCTTGTCGACGGTCGCGAGGTGCAGCGGGCGACCCTGGTGGACGACGGCGGCAACGGTGGCAAGGCGACTGAAGTGCGCTTCGGCTCCGCCAATTTCTTCGTCATCGCCCGCGACGGCAAGAAGGCGCTGCGCGTAAAGGACGAGAATGCGGAGACCCGCACGCACTTCGTCGGCCTCGACTATTTCCCCGTCGATCCGTCGTGGCGCGTCGAAGCGGAGTGGGTACCGTTCGATCCTCCGCATGAGATCGAGATCGGCTCGGTGCTTGGCACCATCGACAAGGAAAAGGTGCCGGGTAAAGCGGTGTTCACGCGCGACGGGCATGCCTACGAGCTCTTCCCGATCCAGGAAGAACCCGACTCGCTGTTCTTCGTCTTCGCCGATCGCACCAGCGGCAAGGAGACGTACGGCGCCGCACGCTTTCTCGATACTCCGTTGGCGAAGGACGGCAAACTCGTGCTCGATTTCAACGAAGCCCGCAATCCGCCCTGTGCGTTCACGCCGTACGCCACCTGCCCACTGGCACCGCCCGAAAACCGGCTGGATGTCCGGGTGACGGCGGGCGAGAAGAAGTACGCGGGCGGCCACGGCTGACACCAGGCTCGCCCACGCGCGGGAAGGCCAGCGTCAGCGTCGCATGCGCTCAGGCGCCCTTGAAGGTCGGCTTGCGCCGCTCCAGGAACGCGCTGGTGCCTTCCTGCATGTCTTCCGTCGAGAAGGCGATGGCAAAGCCCTGGGTCTCGAAAGCCAGTCCCTGATCGATCGCGCACTCGCCACCCTCGATCACGGCTTCCAGAATTCCCTTCAGCGCGAGCGGCGCGGCGGCGGCAAGCTGTTCGGCCATGGCATCCACGGCGGCATCCAGTTCATCGGCCGCCACGACGCGGGTGACGACCCCGACGCGTTCGGCACGCGCGGCGTCGATCTGCTGGCCGAGCAGACACAGCTCCAGTGCGATGCCGCGACCGGCGAGGCGGGTGAGACGCTGCGTGCCGCCAAAGCCGGGGATCAGACCGAGGCCGATTTCCGGCTGACCGAAGCGCGCCTTGTCGCTGGCGACGCGCAAGTGGCACGCCATGGCCAGTTCCATGCCGCCTCCCAGCGCGTAGCCCTGGATCTTGGCGATCACCGGCTTGCCGAGTCGTTCGACGGTCAGCATGAGGTCCTGCCCGGCCCGTGAAGCGGCCTGCGCCTTCACCGGAGACCAGGCGGTCATCTCCGAGATGTCCGCACCGGCGACGAAGGCTTTCTCGCCAGCGCCGGCGAGGACCACCACACGGACGGCATCGTCCTGGGCGGCCTGGCGGAAGGCGAGCGTCAGCTCGCCGATGGTCTCGCGGTTGAGCGCGTTGAGCTTGTCGGGGCGGTTGACCGTGATGTGGCGCACGGCGCCGCGGTCGGCGGTGGTAAGTGTACGAAAGGCCATGGCGGTTCCTGGCGGTTGGGCGAGGAGGCGGATGGTAGCAGGGGAACCTTTACCCCCTGCGCGGCGTCTTATGGCGTACGGACGGGGCGGCGACCGATGGATTATCCTCCACGCACGCCCAGGGTTCCGGGTTCATGGAGAACGGGATGCCATCCTCGCGTTTGCTGGTCACGATCGCCGCACTGCTGTGCCTGCCCGCCCTCCCGGCGTTGGCACAGGCACCGTCGACGGCGCCTGCGTCCGGTGCTCCGGTCATCGACAAGACGAAGCTGTCGTATGCGATCGGTTATCAGATCGGCACGCAGTTCGCCAACAGCGCGCAGCCCGACGTGGACATCGCCGTGCTGGTCAAGGCACTGCAGGATGGTTATGCCAAGCGTGCGCCAGGCGTTCCGATCGACGTGATGCAGCAGCAGCTCGTCAATTTCGATGCCAAGGTCCAGCGCGACTCGGCGGTCGAATTCCGTCGTGTCGCCACCGCCAATGCGAAGCGCAGCGCGGATTTCCTCGCCCGCAATCGCACCCGCCCCGGCGTGACCACGTTGCCCTCCGGCATCCAGTACGCCGTGCTCGCCAAGGGCAACGGCGCACAGGCGCAGGTCACCAGCACGGTCGTGGTGAATTACCGCGGGGCGCTGATCGACGGTACGGAGTTCGACAGCTCATACGCGCACGGCAAGCCCGTGACCTTCACGGTCAACCGCGTCATCCCCGGTTGGCAGGACGTCATTCCGCGCATGCATGTCGGGGACAAGTGGAAAGTGGTGATTCCACCGGCGCTGGCCTATGGCGAGCGCGGCGAACTGCCGCGCATCGGGCCCAACGAGGCGTTGTTGTTCGACCTCGAGCTCATCGACGTCAAGCCCTGACCGTCGCGCTAGAATGGCCGACGGTATGGCCATCGTCTCTTCCTCCTCGCTGCCCCTGACTCCCTGCACCGGTGTGTGCCGGCTCGACGCGCGCGGTCTCTGTGAGGGCTGTCTGCGCACGGGTGACGAGATCGCCCGCTGGTCCACGATGGACGACGAGCAGAAACTCTGGTTGATGGACCGGATCCTGCCAGGCAGGCAGAACGCCTGATGGATGACCTGCTCGCCCGGCTGCACGGCGCGCTGCTTCCCCTGGAGGCGCCCCCGGGACCGCGCGGCTGGAACCATGAGGACATGGCCGAGCTCATCGGCGATGCACCAAGGCGCGCCGCGGCGGTGCTGATCGGTATTCGTGACGACCGTGAGCAGCGTGTCGTGCTTACCGTACGCACGGACACGCTGCAGCAGCATGCGGGTCAGGTCGCCTTTCCCGGCGGCCGGGTGGAGGACCACGACGAGGACGCGGTCGCCACGGCCTTGCGCGAAAGTCACGAGGAAATCGGGCTCGATGCGCGCATGGTAACGCCGTTGGGGTTCCTGGAATCCTTCGAGACGATCAGCGGTTACTCCGTCACGCCGGTGGTTGCGCGCATCGCGGCCGAGGCGACACTGACGCCCGATCCCGGCGAGGTGGCCGAGGTCTTCGAGGTCCCTTTCGCCTTCTTTCTCGAGCCGGAAAACCTCCGCCGCTATACGATGGATTTCCGTGGCCACCGCCGCGACATGGTCGAATTTCTCCATGCGGGTTACCGCATCTGGGGTGTCACGGCGGCCATTCTTCTCAACCTGCTCAAGCGAATGGGGCATCGCCCATGTTGATCTCGCGCACGCTGATAGACGCCATCACCGCTTCGCACCTGCCGGCGCAGGATGTGCTTTTCGTCGATGCGCGTTTCGACCTGGCGCAGCCGTCGAAGGGGAATGAGGACTACGCACAGGCGCACGTGCCTGGCGCGGTGCGTGCCGACCTCGATCGTGACCTCGCCGACATGGCCACGCCGGCGGACGGCCGGGGGCGACATCCGTTGCCGTCCGCGGCGTCGTTCGCGGCGTGGCTGTCGCGCGCGGGGTGGCGCCCCGATTTGCAGGTCGTCGTTTACGACGCGGCAGGCGGCGCACTGGCGGCGGCACGTCTGTGGTGGCTGGCGCGTCTGGCCGGCCTCGACAATGTCGCGGTGCTCGACGGAGGCTGGGCCGCCTGGGAGGCGGCCAGGCTTCCCGTCGATGCGAGAGTGGCTTCGCGCGATGCGACCGCGGTACACGCGGCCTTCGACGAAGCAGGCACGGTCGGTGCGGATGAACTCGCCGATGGTGTCGCCAGCGGGCGCTTCGTCCTGCTGGATGCGCGTGCGGCGCCGCGCTACCGGGGCGACGTCGAGCCGCTCGATCCCGTGGCGGGGCACGTACCGGGAGCGCGCAACCGGCCGTTTACGGACAACCTCGACGCGGAGGGCCGGTTTCGCTCACCGGAGGACCTTCGTCGCGCCTTCGAAGGGGTGATCGGACCCCATCCGGCGGAAGACGTCGTACACATGTGCGGCTCCGGCGTGACCGCATGCCATAACCTGCTGGCCATGGAGTACGCGGGGCTGTGCGGATCGCGTCTGTATGCGCCGTCGTGGAGTGGCTGGGTGAGCGACCGGTCGCGCGGTGTGGCGACCGGCGAGGGCTGACGTCCGCTCCTCGCCGGCGATGGGTCAGAGCGACACCGTCCGCCGCTCGCGTGCACTCAGCTGCGCCGCCTCGATCACCCGGATGACATCGCGGGCCTCGCGTGCGGCGACCGGCAAGGTCGCACCCTCGCGAATCGCCGCGGCCACACCTTCGTAATACGCCGTGTAACGGCCGGGCAGGGTATCGATCACCGTGGTGCTGCCATCGGCATCGGTGAACCGGCCGAACGACGCCGGCTCGTCCTCGCCCCAGTTCGCGCCGCCCGGGCGGCGGCCCTCACGAAGCGCGGCTTCCTGGCCGTCGATGCCGTACTTCACGAAGCTGCCGCCATCGCCGTGGACGAGATAGCGCGGGCCCGGGTCGCGGACCATGACCGACGCATGCAACACCGCGCGCCGATGGCCGTAATCGAGCACGAGATGGAAGTAGTCATCCACCTTTGCGGCTGCGCGCTGGCGCGCGACATCCGCGGTGATCGCCTGAGGCAGGCCGAACAACACCAGGGCCTGGTCGATCAGGTGCGCGCCAAGGTCATAGAGCAGGCCGGATCCCGCGACCTCGGTCTCGCGCCACCCCTGCTTGATCTCGGGGCGGAAGCGATCGAAGTGCGCCTCGAAGTAGACGACCTCGCCGAGGCGGCCGTCGTCGACGAGGCGACGAACGGTCAGGAAATCGTTGTCCCAGCGACGGTTCTGGAAGACGGAAAGGCGGCGGTCCACGCGGTCGGCCAGCGCGATCAGGGCATCGGCCTCGGCGGCGTTCAGCGTGAACGGCTTGTCCACCACGACATGCTTGCCTGCTTCCAGCGCGGCACGCGCCAGTGGCGCATGGCTCTCGTTGGGCGAAGCGATCACGATCAGCTCCAGCGACGGGTCCGCGATCAGGTCGTGAGGATGTTCATACGCCGTGGCCTCGGGAAAGTCGCGGGCGATCTGTTCCGCACGGCGACTGCCGATGGCGGCGAGACGAAGGCCTTCCGCCGCGGCGATCAGTGGCGCATGGAAGAAGGCACCTGCTGTGCCATAGCCGATGAGGCCGGTGGGAATCGGTTGCATAGTCGTTCCTGAGGTAGTCCTGTCAACAAGCGTAGCGCGAGCCGCCTGAGCGTTTCGTTCAGGAATTCGCGGTTTTCTGTCGCCTCTGATCGTTGCCCAGCGTGACGTTCCCTGCACGGGGCGACGCAGAGCATCGGCGGCGAACTCCCATAAGAGACATGACCCATGGTGGCAGCAAAGAAAGCCGCGCCTATACCCTCCGCCGCGACGAGTGAGTGGCCCGGCAAGGTCGTATTGGTGACCGGCGGCGCGCAGGGTGTGGGCAAGGGCATCGCGGAAGCGGTACTGGCCGCCGGTGGCTCCGTGGTCATCGGCGATCTGGATGCCGAAGCCGGCAAGGCCTGTATCGACGAATGGGACGCGGGCGAGCGCGCCGCGTTTCTCGTGCTGGATGTCGCGAAGGAAGCGAGTGTCAGGCGTTTCGTGGCCTCGTCATTGCGACGCTTCGGTCGCATCGATGGCCTGGTCAATAACGCAGGCATCGCCAACCCTGTGAACGGTCCGATCGAGAAGCTCGACTGGACCGAATGGAAGCGGCGCATCGATACGAACCTCGGTGGGACCTTTCTCTGCAGCAAGCACGCCTTGCCGGCGTTGAAAAAGAGCAACGGCGCCATCGTCAATATTTCCTCGTCGCGCGCGCACCAGTCCGAGCCTGACACGGAAGCCTATGCGGCGAGCAAGGGCGGCATCGTCGCGTTGACGCACGCGCTCGCGATCAGTGTGGGACCGGTTCGCGTCAATGCGATCAATCCGGGGTGGATCGTGGTGGATGACTGGAAGAAGCCATCGGCGCGCCATAGGCCGAAGCTGTCAGCGGCGGATCATGCGCAGCACCCGGTCGGGCGGGCGGGTATCCCGCCGGACATCGGTGCGCTGGCGGTATTTCTGCTGTCGTCGCAGGCGGGGTTTATCACCGGCGAGAACTTCACCGTCGACGGTGGGGTTGCGCGGAAGATGCATTACGTCTGAAGCCCTGCCGACGATGGGATGCCGCTGTACCGCTGAAGAGGCACGGTCGTCTTCCCGCCGGGATCGAAGCGCCCGTTGGCCTCGTTGTAATCCCATTGCTCGACCACGCATGTTGAGCGATCGGTGGTCGGGTCGTGGCGAATGACATTGAAAGAGTTGCTGATTCCCTCGCGAATGCGCGTCGACAACGCCGTGCCCGCCTGTACCGACCACAACTCACTGGACAGTGCACGCTTTTCGGTATTGAGCGGCCTGACATAAGGCAGGTGGATGTGTCCGCCGAGCACAAGGTCCGCGCCGGCGGTGGCCCAGGCGGCGATCGCGCGCTCATGGTTGATCAGAAGGTTCTCGACGTCCTTCTCCCGTATCACATGGACCGGCTGGTGCGTTACGACGACGCGCAACTGATCGACGGTGGCTTCGCGTAGCCGCTGGCTGACGCGTTCGATCTGCGCATCGGATACCTCGCCGTTCTTGTGCCGGTGCGCCCGGACGGTATTGACGCCGATGACCAGCAACGCGTCGTCCGTGTGCCCGGGTTCCAGGTTCGCCCCGAAGACGCGGCTGAAACCACCGAACGGATCGAAGGCGCGTGCGAAGACGTTCAACAACGGGACGTCGTGGTTCCCCGGAATCACAAGGGTAGGGCGCCCGTAGCCGTCGATGAAACGGCGGGCGGCATCGAACTGGCTGCGCCGCGCGCGCTGCGTCACGTCACCGGAAAGTATGACGAGATCCGGCCGCATCGAGATGATCAGTTCGCTCAGTGCCGACACCACGTCGGGACGCTCGGTGCCGAAGTGCGTATCGGAAATCTGTACCAGCGTGCTCAACCCGGATCCTCCCCTGGCTGGCGTTCACCATGGGTAAGCAGCACGAGCGGGCGCGGCGCGGCGCGGAAGACGATAGGCGGATCGAGCCAGACGATCTCGCCGTCGACGGCCACCTTGATCTTCGCCCGGTGGTGTTTCGGTTTGACGGTGATCTCGCGAAACGGAAAGCTGACGACGTCGTCCGCTTCGCCGAGTTTGCCCAGGGCGCCGCTGAGTATGAGGCGGAGCATGGTGAGCTTGCCGATGGGCTTGAGCACGAGTCCGGCCAGCGTGCCATCGTTGCGATGCACGTCCACCGCCTCGGGCAGACCGATTTTCTCCAGCTGCAGCGCATTGTTACCGACGAACAGTGTCGGCGTTCGCAGCTGACGCGACCGCGTGCCGTCGGTTACTTCGACGCGAAGCGGCCGGAAACCCTTCATCAGCGTCGACAGGCCCGACCACAAGGCGACGATGCGGTGCCGGCCGAAACGCTGTTTCCACGTCTCGCGGTCTTCGAGCACCTGCGGATAGAGACCGAGGCTCGCATTCACCAGGAACACGCGATCGTTGACCATGCCGATCTGCGCGTTAATCGGCGTAGACCGCACGAGCGCCTCGGCGGCGCCGCGGGTGTCCGTCGGAATGCCGTGCGTCCGGCCGACGAAGTTGAAGGTACCTTGCGGCAGGATGCCCATGGTCAGCTGTTCGCGCCACGCCGCGGCGGCAACGCAGTTGATGGTGCCGTCGCCGCCCGCGGCCACGATCGCGCCACCCTGCTCGCTGGCGTACGCGGCGGCGTCGCGGACGACGTCCACGATGTCGTGCTCGTCGTCGATGAGAAAAAACGCATGAGGATGTCCGGCGGCATCGAGAATCGAGGCGATCTCGTCGCGTGCCGCCGCGGCGTCCTGTCGGCCGGAGCCGGCATTCATGACAATGGCGAAAGAGACTGGACTGGACATCGCTGGATCGAAGCATTCGCCTCGTTACGGCCGCATGAAATTACGTCCTGGCCTGCCGGCCCTCGCGAAGGCGGAGGTATTCCGCGCTGCCGACACACAGCGTGACCCAGGCAAGGCCCGTGGCGTATCCCGCCATCACGTCGCTGAAGTAATGCACCTGGAGCAGGATGCGGCTGATACCGACCACCGTGATCATGGCCACGGCAGCGATCACGATGAGCCGGTGCCAGCGAGGTGGGCAAAGCACCAGCAGGACATACGCGAGCATGCCGTAGAACACCATCGACCCCGATGCATGGCCACTGGGAAAGCTGTAACTGTGTTCGACGATGAAGCCATGGTCGTGCAGCGGCCGTTCGCGCTGGAACCAGCCCTTGAGCGCACTGTTGATCGCGGCGGTGCCGACCAGCGTGGCGATCCAGGTGATGGCGAGGCGCACGTGCCGGCGAAGCAACAGCGCGAGGAAGACGACGCCCGTGGCCACGCCGACGACGACGGGATCGCCCGTATGGGTGACCCAGGCGATCGCACGCAGCACGGGCAGGGGCAGGTTGGCGCGCAGGTCGGCGGCGAGGCTGGCGTCGAAGACGGTCAGGCCTGCCTGCTCGCGAACCTCCACCGCGATCGCCGTGGCGATCACCAGCATGGCGACGATGACGACCATGGCGGTCGTGGGGCGCAGGAAGGCGCGGGCCGCCGGGTCCAGTCCTTCCCGCCGCCGCACGGCGCGGCGCCACGCCACGTCGGCGCCCAGCAGGGCGGCGACCAGAAGGAGCGCCCAGACCGATAGGGCGTGGCGACTGATCCAATCCAATGGCACTGCGATCGCTCCTCGTCTCATGGCAGGATCGGGCATGTTGCCACGCCGCGACCTCGCGGCCCGAAAAGGGGATGAACATGTCGAAGGTTTCGTTGGCTCGCGCGGTGCTCGCGCTGGCCCTTCTCGCTGGCGCCGCCTCCGCCGTTCATGCCGACGGCGCGCCGCTGGCGCATCGCATCGTGCGCGTCGGCCTGCCGGCGGCAAGCCAGGGCACTTCCGGCCGTCTGATCCTGTTCGCCATGCCCGCTTCGGCTGCGAAAGACGGCAAGGCGGAAGAAGTGGACACCAACCCATTCCAGCCGACCGCGGTGTCGGTCGCGGCCAGGGACGTCGGCTGGATCGGTGGCGGCCAGACGGTCGACCTCGACACGGACGGCGAGGCGTTCCCCGCGGGCTTTTCGAGCCTTCCGCCAGGCGATTACCTTTTCCAGGCGGTGCTCGACGTGGGGCATGACTACAACTACAGCGGACGCCATGCCGGCGATCTGATCAGCCCGGTCACGGCCGTCAGGCTGACGCCGGGCGGTAGCCTGCCCACGCTCACTCTCGATACCACCGTGCCCGCGAAGGACCCCTGGAACCTGCCGCCGGCGGCACCGCAGGCAATCCGCGACGCGCTGCCCGAGGCGCGCAAGCATGCGCATGCGGAGGTGTTCGAGAGTCCCGCTCTGACGGCTTTCGCCGGTCGCCCCCTGTCGATCCGTGCCTGGGTCGTCACGCCGCCCGGCTATGACCCCAAAGCCTCGACACGTTATCCCACGGTCTATCTGACACACGGCTTCGGGGGTGGCTTCGACCGGTTCACGGGGACCATCGCGTCGGTATGGTCGGCCATGGCCAACAATCAGATGCCACCGATGATCTGGGTCCTGCTCGATGAATCCGGTCCTACGGGTACGCACGAATTCGCCGATTCGGTGAACAACGGTCCGTGGGGCCAGGCGCTGACCACGGAATACATCCCGTGGCTGGAGGCCCGCTACAAGATGGACGCCAGGGTGAGCGGTCGCTTCCTCAATGGTCATTCGTCCGGCGGCTGGGCCACGCTGTGGCTGCAGACGCGTTATCCGAAGGTGTTCGGCGGCACCTGGTCGACCTCTCCGGATCCGAGCGATTTCCACGACTTCACCGGCATCGACCTCTACGCGCCTCACGCCAACGCCTATAAGGCGGCCGATGGCACGCCGTACCCGCTGATCCGAGACAAGGGCAAGGTGATCGCCACGTTCGAGACCTTCGCGCATCTCGAGCGCGTGCTCGGCGCCTATGGTGGCCAGCTGGCATCGTTCGAGTGGGTGTTCTCGCCGCGCGGCGCCGACGGACGGCCGCAGCCGATGTTCAATCGCGATACCGGCGCGATCGATGCGAATGTCGTCGCGTACTGGCGCGACCATTACGACATCGCCCAGCGCATGCGCACACAGTGGCCGTCGCTCAGGCCCGACCTGGACGGAAAGATCCACCTGATCGTCGGCACGGCCGACACGTTCTACCTCGATGGGTCGGCGAAGTTACTCAAGGACACGCTCGACGGCCTGCACGCGAAGAGCGATTTCCGGTTCCTGCCCGGAAAGACGCATTTCGACCTCTATACCGAAGGGGATGACCGGCAGGCGTTGCTGAAGAAGATCGCCTGGGAGATGTACGGGGTAGCGCGGCCGGGGCAGGGCAAGCCCGGAGGTTGAGGCCTGTCACGCCGCGACGCAGCAAGGCCTTCACCACGGGCTGGGCTAAAATGCCGGTCTTTGCCCCGGAGAGTTTCATGGCGCAGCTTCCCTCGGCCGGCGGCCGCTTCCGTGCCGCGCTTGCGGCGGAACAGCCCCTGCAGGTCATTGGCGCGATCAACGCCAACCACGCGTTGCTGGCGAAGCGCGCCGGGTTTCGCGCGATCTACCTTTCCGGCGGCGGTGTGGCGGCGGGTTCGCTGGGCCTTCCCGACCTCGGCATCAACACGCTGGACGACGTACTCACCGACGTGCGTCGCATCACCGATGTGTGCGACCTGCCGTTGATGGTCGATATCGACACGGGGTTCGGCCCGAGCGCGTTCAATATCGCGCGCACCGTCAAAAGCCTGATCAAGTTTGGCGCCGCCGCCTGCCACATCGAAGACCAGGTCGGCGCGAAGCGCTGCGGTCACCGGCCCGGCAAGGAAATCGTCACGACCGAGGAAATGGCCGATCGCGTCAAGGCCGCCGCCGATGCGAAGACCGATCCGGACTTCTTCCTGATCGCGCGCACCGATGCCATCGCCGTGCTCGGCGTGGATGCCGCCATCGACCGTGCCATCGCCTGCGTGGAAGCGGGCGCCGACGCGATCTTCGCCGAGGCCGCCTACGACCTGCCGACGTACAAGCGTTTCGTCGATGCGGTCAACGTGCCCGTGCTGGCCAATATCACGGAGTTCGGCCAGACGCCGCTGTTCAGCACCGAAGAGCTAGGGAGTGTCGGCGTCGGCATCGTCCTGTATCCGCTTTCCGCGTTCCGCGCCATGAACAAGGCCGCCGAGAACGTGTACACCAGCATCCGCCGCGACGGTCACCAGCGCAACGTCATCGACACGATGCAGACGCGCGAAGAACTGTACGACCGCATCGGCTACCACGAATACGAGCGTCACCTCGACGCGCTGTTCTCTAAGAAGGGTTAAGGAGAGTCACTCATGAGCGACACCGCAACCACCACCGGCCCGAAGCCGAAGAAATCCGTCGCATTGTCCGGCATCGCCGCCGGCAATACCGCGCTGTGCACGGTCGGCCGCAGCGGCAATGACCTGCACTACCGTGGTTACGACATCCACGACCTCGCCGCGAAGGGCTCGTTCGAAGAAGTGGCCTACCTTCTCGTTCATGGCGTCTTGCCGAACTGGATGGAGCTCAACGCCTACCGGGCCAAGCTGAAGCGCCTGCGCGGTTTGCCCGCGCCGGTCAAGGCCTCGCTGGAACTGCTGCCGGCGGCCACGCATCCGATGGACGTGATGCGCACCGGTGCGTCGGTGCTCGGCACCGTGCTGCCGGAGAAGGACGATCACAATGTGACGGGCGCGCGCGACATCGCCGATCGTCTCATGGCGAGCTTCGGTTCGATCCTGCTGTACTGGTACCACTTCAGCCACAACGGCAAGCGCATCGAGACGGAGACCGAAGACGACTCCATCGCCGGGCACTTCCTGCATCTGCTGCACGGTCGCAAGCCGAGCGATCTGCACTCGCACGCGCTCGACCGTTCGCTGGTGCTGTATGCCGAGCATGAGTTCAACGCCAGCACGTTTGCGGCGCGTGTCATCGCCGGTACCGGTTCGGACATGTATTCGGCCATCACCGGCGCCATCGGTGCGCTGCGCGGTCCCAAGCACGGCGGTGCCAACGAGGTCGCGATGGAAATCATCGCGCGCTACCGCGACGCCGGTGAGGCGGAAGCCGATATCCGTGCGCGCGTGGAGCGGAAGGAGATCATCATCGGATTCGGGCATCCGGTGTACACCGTGTCCGATCCGCGCAACGAGATCATCAAGGAAATCGCGCGCAAGCTCTGCACCGACGGTGGCAATCCGCGCCTGTTCGAGGTGTCGGAGAAGATCGAGAAACTGATGTGGGATCTGAAAAAGATGTTCCCCAACCTCGACTGGTACTCGGCGTCGGCGTACCACATGATGGGCGTGCCGACGGCGATGTTCACGCCGTTGTTCGTCATCGCGCGTACGTCGGGCTGGAGCGCCCATGTGATCGAGCAGCGTCAGGACGGCAAGATCATTCGTCCGAGCGCGAATTACACGGGGCCGGAAGACCAGGTGTACACGCCGATCGAGAAGCGCTGAATCGAGGCGGCGTTGCCGCGTCGGTATTGATTCGCGCGCGGGGCGCGCTCCTACCGAAGCCGCGTTCTCGCTCCTACGAGAGCCGCATTGTAGGAGCGCGCCCTGCGCGCGAAAGGCCAACAGCGCGATGACGCCGCGCCCCGGCTACTCCGCGGACAACCTCAGATCTCCGCCGCCATCCGCGTCGCCCGGTCGATCGCCCGCTTGGCATCCAGTTCGGCCGCGACATCCGCGCCACCGACGAGTCGCACGTCGATACCGCGCTCCAGCAACGCATCGTGCAGGGCACGGTTCGGCTCCTGCCCTGCGCATACGATGATGTTGTCCACCTCGAGCACCTGCGGCTGTCCGTCGATGATCACGTGCAGTCCGGCATCGTCGATGCGTTCATAGGTCACGCCGCCGATCATCTTCACGCGCTTGTTCTTCAGCGTCGCGCGGTGCACCCAGCCGGAGGTCTTGTTGAGACGGGCGCCGGGGCGTTCCGCACTGCGCTGCAGCAGCCACACGTCGCGTTCGGGCTTCTCAGGCTGCGCCGGCATCAATCCTCCCGGCGTCGCCATCGTCATGTCGACGCCCCACTCCTTCGTCCAGCGCGCGATGTCCGTGGTGGGGGAGGGGATTTCTTCGGTGAGAAATTCGGAGACATCGAAGCCGATACCGCCGGCTCCGATCACGGCCACTTTGCCGCCGACCGGCGCATTGCCGTGAAGCACGTCGAGGTAGCTGAGCACCTTGCGATGATCGGCTCCGGGAATCGACAAGGGGCGGGGCAACACGCCGGTAGCGAGAATCACGGTGTCGAATCCTCCAGCCGCCAGCGTGTCCACGCTGGCATCGGCGCCAAGCTGGCGCGTGACGCCCGTTTCCGTCAGGCGGTGATCGAAGTAGCGCAGGGTTTCCTGGAATTCTTCCTTGCCCGGAATGCGTTTGGCCATGTTGAACTGACCGCCGATCTCGTGGGCCCGATCGAACAGCGTGACGGCGTGTCCGCGCTCGGCCAGTGTCGTGGCGGCGGCGAGGCCCGCCGGACCGGCGCCTACCACGGCGACGCGTTTTTTCGCGGTGGTGGGGAGAATCTTCAGTTCGGTTTCATGGCAGGCACGCGGGTTGACCAGACACGACGCGCGGCGATTCTCGAACACGTGGTCGAGGCAGGCCTGGTTGCAGGCGATGCAGGTGTTGATGGTCTGCGGGCGTGAGGCGCGCGCCTTGTTCACCCACTCCGGGTCGGCGAGCAGGGGGCGTGCCATCGACACCATGTCCGCATCGCCGTCGGCAAGAATCCGTTCGGCGACATCGGGCATGTTGATGCGGTTGGTGGTCACCAGCGGAATGCCGACTTCGCCTTTCATGCGGCGCGTGACCCATGAAAAGGCGCCACGCGGCACACTGGTCACGATGGTGGGGATGCGCGCCTCGTGCCAGCCGATGCCCGTGTTGATGATGGTCGCCCCGGCGGCTTCGATGGCCTTGCCGAGCGTGACGATATCCGCCCACGGCTGAGCATCGTCGACGAGGTCGAGCATCGAGAGCCGGTAAATGATGATGAAGTCCTTGCCCACCGCCTCACGCATACGCCGCACGATCTCGATGGGGAAGCGCATGCGATTTTCCGCCGAGCCACCCCAGCGATCCGTGCGCTTGTTGGTCCGCGCGGTCAGGAACTGGTTGATGAGGTAGCCCTCGGAGCCCATGACCTCGACGCCGTCGTAGCCAGCGTCGCGGGCGAGCTTCGCGCTGCGGACGAAGGCGTCGATGGTGCGCTCGACGCCACGTGTGCCGAGCGCCCTCGGCGTGAACGGCGTGATCGGCGATTTGATCTTCGATGGCGCGACGGACAATGGCTGATAGGCGTAGCGACCGGCGTGGAGAATCTGCATGCAGATCTTGCCGCCCTCCGCGTGGACGGCGGCGGTGACCTTGCGGTGGCGCGCCACGTGCCAGGGCATCGACATCGTTCCCGACAACGGCTTCAGCCAGCCCTGGATGTTGGGCGCGATGCCGCCGGTGACGATCAGGCCGACGCCGCCGCGGGCACGCTCGGCGAAAAAAGCCGCCAACTTGTCGTAGTCGGCCGCCTTGTCCTCCAGGCCCGTGTGCATCGAGCCCATCAGCACGCGGTTGCGCAGGGTGGTGAAGCCGAGGTCGAGCGGGGCGAGCAGGTGGGGATAGGACACGGTCGGATCCGGTTCAAACGATCGTTCGAATGATCACCGGATCGGGGGCGCGGAGCAAGGGCGGGCGCAGCAATGACCGACGCGGACCGGGCTAACCCATGGGCGTTACGGCGTGTATCGCGGCCGTTACAAATCGCGTCGTCCGTTCAGGTGTGAAAAGTGCCCGAAGCCGCCTGGGAACACGGTCTCGCGCAAGCGACGACGCAAGGCACGCAACTTGCTCCGTCTTGTCACCCGGCGCGTTGGCAGGGCGCCCGGCGATCACGACGAAAACAGGGGTTTCGCGTCGCTCACAGGAGACTTTCCCATGCGTAAGACCTTCATTGCCACGGCGATCTGCCTCGCTCTCGGATTCGCTTTGCCCGCTGTCGCCCAGGACAGCAGCCAGACCGGAGCAGCGGGCGCCACCGCCCAACGCAACTCGACGGCGTACCAGTACTCGGACAGCTCGACCTATTCCGATAGCTCGACTCACAGCAACACGACGACGAACACCACCTGGGGTTCGTACAACACGACGAATGCCATTTCCGACACCACGCTCAACGGGAGTGTCAGCGGCGTCACCGTCAGTGGCATCGGCAACAACGCCTATAACTACGGATCCGCAGCCGGTGGACGCGGTGGATCCGGCGGCGCCGGCTACGGGGCCACGGGATATGGCGGCGACGGCGGAGCCGGCGGAAGCGGCGGCAACGCGCGTGCGCGCGGCGCGGTCGGCGGCGACGGCAGTGCGTCGTCCAGCAGTGGCGATGCGGGCTCCCTGACCGCATCGGCAGGCGGGAACGCCTCCGGCAACGGCGGCAACTCCAACGGTGACGGCGGTGCCGCGCGGTCTCGCGGCGCGGGCGGCGGTGCGCCGACGGGTGGTTCCACGGCCGGCACGGGTGGCGCGAGCGCGAGCACCGGTGGCGCGGGCACGTCGGGCGATGCCACGGCCATGGCGGCGGGTGGCGCATCGACAGGAACGGGCGGCGCGGGCGGCACGGCGACGTCCGCCGCGGGCGCCGGAGGTGCGGGCGCGGCGGCGGGTGACGGCACGGGCGGTGCGGGTTCCGGCGCGACCGGTGGCGCGGGCGGCGCGGGCGGTACGTCGATGGCGGACGCGGGCAGCTTCAGCATGGCCAATAGCATGGGCAGTGCGGGCGCGGCAGCGGCGGGGATCTCGAACTTTGCGCAGAACAGCGGCGCGGCGTCGCTGATTCAGCAGGGTGTCAACGTCCAGGCCAATCTCAGCGTGGGCTCGTCGCCCTGAGGCATCGGGCGGGTAACGGGAGTCACGGGGCGCATGTCGCCCCGTGGCGATCCGAAGGGACATCGAACGACCTTCAGGAGAGCACCCATGTGGCGGAACTACCTGTATCGAAGGTGCGCGGTGCTGGCTTGCATCGGTATCGCGTGCACCGGCGGGGCGGCAGCTGCCGCGCCAACGGAAAAAGCGCCACCGCCCGGCTTTAGCGCGGCGGTCCCTGTCGATGCGCTGGAGGCGATGAGTGGCGGCAGTAACGTCACCAACAATGTCAGTCAGCAGACCCTCAACGGGACGATGAGTGACACGGAGGCACGGGACACCGTAAGCGGCGGAAACATCGTGTCGGGGAGTGCGTTCGGAAACTCGGCGGGCTTACCCACGGTGATCCAGAACTCAGGCAACAACGTGTTGATCCAGAATTCCACGATCGTCAACGTGCGGATGAATCCATGAAGATCGTCTGCGCGCTGGCCCTGCTCGTCATGCTCCCGGCTCCCGCCGTCAGCGCGATGAAGGCCGACGTGCAGACCGGTCAGGGTACGTCGTATCCGGTCCGGCTGACGAGCCTCAAGGAAGCGCGGTTCCGCAACACCATCCGACAGAAATACGACTTCAGCTGCGGGTCGGCCGCGGTGGCGACGTTGCTGACGTATCAGTACGGTTATCCGGTCGACGAGCAATCCGCGTTCGACGTGATGTACGCGAATGGCGACCGCGCGAAGATCGGGCGCGAGGGATTCTCCCTGCTGGACATCAAACGCTTCCTCGCGTCGCGCGGCTTCGAGGCGGATGGTTTCGACGTCCCGCTCGACAAACTGGACGACGACGGCATCCCTGCCATCGTGTTGATCAACGAGCGCGGGTATCACCATTTCGTGGTGGTGAAAGGGTACAAGGCCGGGCGTGTCCTGGTCGGCGACCCGGCACGCGGAACGCGCTCGATGTCCAGGCGCCGTTTCGACGCGATGTGGACCAATCACATCGTTTTCGTCATTCACAACGAACGCGACCGCGCCATCTTCAACAGTCCGCGTGACTGGGCGGTCGCTCCCGCGGCACCGATCTCCGGGGGTATCGAGCGTAACGGGCTCGCGCCGATCGTGATGCCCAAACGCGGACCGGGGGACATATGAACACCCGACTTTTCCGGCGGCTGCCGATCGCGTACGCACTTGCCTGCGCCGGCGCGCACGCGGTGGACTTTCCGGTAAACCGCGCCGTGGCGGACGCCGAGCTGGACCGCATCCGCGGCGGTTTCGACCTCGGGGACAACCTCAAGGTGTCGTTCGCGCTCCAGCGCACGGTACTCATCAATGGCATGGAGGCGCTGCGCACCACCATCTCGGTGCCGGACGTCGCCGCGATCACCCACGATCAGGCGACGGCGCTGCAGAGCGCGCTGCAGACCATGGTCATCACCAATGGTGCCGGTGGCATCGGGAGTCAGGCGCCGGTGGTGTCGCCTGCGCCAGCCGCCGCGGCGGTCGTCACCGCGGTCCTGCCGAACTCGATAACGCCGGGTCTCGTCATCCAGAACTCGCTCGACAACCAGGCCATCACGGCCAACACGACGATCGATGCGTCCGTGAACACGGCACGCATGCTGCAGAACATGCGTGTGGCGGAGTCGGTCAACGATGCGGCGATTCAATCTCGGGGGAACTGACGCATGTATCGCAATGGCAGGGTGATGCAGGCAAAAACGTGCGTGGGCGCCCTGGCGCTTGCGGCGCTGCCGATGTGGATCGGCGCGTGTCTCGCGCAGGAATCCGCGGTGGATCCGGCGCTGCGCGAGAAGATCGAATCGCAGGGACGGAAGATCGATGCGATGCGCAGCCGCATGGCCGAGCAGCTGGCGGAGCTCGAGCAGATGAAGCGCGAGCTGGCGTCGCAGGAGGTGCAGTACAACGACCTGCGCAAGGCGATCGGCCTGAACGCCCTGGAGGACGCACGCGGCGGATCGTTGGCGGTCGCTGATCCGGATGCACAGGCACCCTTGCCGCAGGACCGGTCCGGCGGACTTCCGCCGTCGACTCCCGTGGTGGCGACATCCCCGCAGACGGTAGCGACGCAGCCGGTCGGCAAGCGACCCGAAGAGGACGAGAGGCCGCCCGAGGTCGCGCCCATCTTCGACCAGCCGGGTGTGCTCACGCCACGCGGCAAGCTCATCATCGAACCGTCGTACCAGTACGGTTATTCATCGAGCGACCGCGTGGCGTTGGTGGGCTACACCGTCATTCCCGCGATCCTCATCGGCCTGGTCGATGTGCGCCAGGTCAAGACGACCACGCAGACCGGGGCGCTGGCCTTTCGCTACGGGCTGACCAACCGCATGGAGCTGGAGATACGCGTGCCTTACGTGGACACGCACACCGACACGATCAGCCGGGAGATCTTCACCGGGACGGCACAGGACAATCTCTTTACCACCAGCGGCAAAGGTATCGGCGACGTGGAGGCCACGTTGCGCTACCAGATCAACGACGGCGGTGCGGACAAGCCGTATTACATCGGCTGGTTCCGCGCAAAGTCGCGCACCGGCCGCGATCCGTTCGACGTCACCAGCGACTGTGTGACGCGCTGCGTACAAAATGTCACGGGCACCGGGCTTCCGTTGCAGAGTCCGACGGGGTCGGGCTTCTACTCGGCGCAGCTGGGCATGACGTGGCTGTATCCGTCCGATCCGGTCGTGTTTTTCGGCAACATCAGCTATTTGCACAACTTCGAGCGGAAGAACGTCAGCCGCAACGTCCTGCTTGCCGGAAAGCAGTTTCTGGGCGACGTGAAAGCGGGCGATATCGCGGATATCAGCATCGGCATGGGTCTGTCGCTCAATGAAAAGGCGTCGATCAGTATCGGCTACGACCAGGCCTTCGTGGCTCGTACGGAGCAGGACGGGCATCCGTTGCCGGGATCGGCGCGCGCGACGCTGGGGTCGCTGCTGATCGGCGGTTCGTATCGCTATAACGCGAAAGAAACGCTCAACGTCACCCTCGGTGTCGGTGTTACCCGCGATACGCCGGATACGACGATTACGGTGCGCCTACCCATCACCTTGTGACGCCGGTCGCACTTTCACCTGAATTTCATGAAAAAAAGCCTCGCGTTTCAAACACGCGAAGGTTCCCGTGCACGCCGCGCACACACAACCGTTCGTTAAGATTTCAATCGGGGGTTACTAACAATCTTGAAACATTTGCAGGGAGTTTTGTTCATGCGCACTGGTCACAATCGTTACGGCAAGTTCACTGCGGGTCTTGCCATCGCTTCGCTCGCCGCCTTCGGTGCGGCCGCGCATGCGCAGGACAGCGAGAAGAAGTCGCAGTCGCCGGCTCTCGATAACGTGAGCGTCTGGGTCGGTGGTTACTACACCAACAATGACACCACGATCGGCGCGAAGACCGGCATCCTGAATACCAGCGGCGACGTCAATCTCGAAGACGATCTCGACTTCAAGAAGCACAAGACGGTGCCGCGCGTCCGCCTCGATTTCCTCATCGGCGCCCACCAGGGCTTCGCGTTCGACTATTACGAGGTCGATCGTTCGCACTCCAAGTCGCTGGACGAGCAGATCAATTTCCTCGGCAACCCGATCAGCGCGGCCGCGCAGGTCAAGGGCGACCTGAAGTTCACCTTCGGCAGCGCCGCCTACAAGTGGTGGTTCGGCACGGGCAACGACGTGTTCGGTCTGGGTCTGGGCGCGGCGTACTACAAGATCGACGCCAGCATCGACGCGAACGCGTCGGCATTCGGCCAGAACTTCTCCAGCAGCAACTCCACCAAGACCAACGCCTGGGCGCCCAACCTGCAGATCGGCTGGCGTCACGCGTTCAGCGATCAGCTCCGCATGTACCTCAATGCGTCGGGCGTGAAGAAGAACGGTGGCTCGCTCAACGGCCATATCTATGACGTCGCGCTCGGCCTCGAGTGGTTCCCGTGGCAGAACGTCGGCTTCGGTGCGGAATACGCCTATACCCGCATCAAGCTCAACCAGGACAAGAGCCGTTACGACCTGGACCTCGACATGAAGCTCAACGGACCGGCCGCTTACGTCCGCTTCCGCTTCTGACCAGCCGGTTGGCGGGCGGCGTGATGCCGTCCGCCTCGCCGGGGGGAATCCTGGGCCGCCTTCGGGCGGCCCGTTTTTTTTTTCAGCGCTCAGGCGTGCTTCGCCGCGTTGCGACGGGCCCGGAGCCATCCGCCGCCACAGATACCGATGACCAGCACGGCGTCAAGCAGCCACGGCGCCCAGGGGCGTGCATCGAACCAGGGGGCCACCAGACCGTCGTGGGCGATCATGCGCGCCGCCGTCCATGCGATGGCCGCGGCTCCGATGTAAATCACGACAGGGAAGCGCTCAATCAGTTTCAGGATGAGCGTCGATCCCCACACCACCAGCGGCACGCTGATGGCCAGACCGAGCACGACCAGACCCATGTGGCCCTTGGCCGCCCCGGCGATCGCCAGGACGTTGTCCAGGCCCATCAGGGCATCGGCCACGACGATCGTGCGGATGGCGGCCCAGAAGCCCGACGCGGCGCTGACCTCGGGGTCGTGGTCGTCGTGCTTGAGCAGCTTCCACGCGATCGGGATGAGCAGGGCACCGCCGACCAGCATCAGGCCGGGCAGCTTCAGCAGCCAGATGACCGCGAAGGTCAGCAGGATGCGCAGGGCGATGGCGCCGAAGGTGCCCCAGAACACGGCCTTCTTCTGCAGCTCTTTGGGCAGGTTGCGCGCCGCCAGGGCGATGACGATCGCGTTGTCTCCGGCCAGGACCAGGTCCAGCAGGATGATGGCGGCGAGGCCGGAGAAAAATTCGGGAGTCAGGAAATCCATGCTTGGTGGCCTTCGCGCGTGGTGAGATCGAATGCGGCGGCGACGGGCACGCGCGCCCGTCGTCACCACAAAAGTCTCGTTCCTGGCACGGAAGCCACCGCGACGACCGGGGTGCGTGGGGCACCCGTATTGACGACCGTCGCGCACGAAGCCCGGGGACTCCGTGGAACTACTCCCCTTCGGGCTGGTAGTGGAACGCATTGTGCGGCTTGGGATGCACTGCGGCAAGACATTCCCCCGGGGGCACCGGTTAAAATCGGCGGCTAACCCAACCCCTCGCGAGTGAAATCCATGAGCGCACACGACATCCGTTCCGCCACGCGTCCCGATCCGGACCAGCCGCTGGTGGACATCGCCAACTACGTGGCCGACTACCAGATCGACTCGCAGGAGGCCTACGACACCGCGCGCTACATGCTTCTCGACTCGCTGGCCTGCTCGGCGCTCGCGATGAAGTTCCCGGACTGCGTCAAGCACCTCGGCCCGCTGGTTCCCGGTGCCGTGATGCCGGGCGGTACCCGCGTGCCTTTCACCGCGCATGAGCTGGACCCGGTGCAGGCGGCGTTCGCCATCGGCACCCAGATCCGCTACCTCGACTTCAACGACACCTGGCTCGCGGCGGAGTGGGGCCACCCCTCGGACAACCTCGGTGCCATCCTCTCGGTTGCCGACTACCTTTCGCGCAAGGCAGTGAAGGAAGGTGGCAAGCCGCTCACCGTGCGTGACGTCCTGGGCTACGCCATCAAGGCGCACGAGATCCAGGGCTGCTACGCCCTCAGAAACAGCTTCAACCGCGTCGGCCAGGACCACGTGATCCTCGTGCGCCTGGCGTCCACGGCGGTCGCCACGGCCATGCTGGGCGGCGACAAGGAGCAGATCACCACGGCGGTCTCGCACAGCTGGATCGACAACGGCGCCCTGCGCACGTATCGCCACGCTCCGAACACCGGCCCGCGCAAGAGCTGGGCCGCCGGCGATGCCTGCCGCCGCGCCGTCACGCACGCCATCAACGCGGTTTACCGCAACGTGGTGGGGTACCCGTCGGCGCTCACGGCGAAGACCTGGGGCTTCTACGACGTGGCCTTCAAGGGCAACGCGTTCGAGTTCGAGCGTCCGTTCGGCAGCTACGTCATGGAGAACGTGCTGTTCAAGATCAGCTTCCCGGCCGAGTTCCACGCTCAGACGGCGGTCGAGTGCGCCATGGCGCTGCATGGCCAGGTCGCCGACCGCATCGATCAGATCGAGAAGGTGGTGATCGAGACCCAGGAGGCCGGCGTTCGCATCATCGACAAGACGGGCCCTCTGGCCAACTACGCCGACCGCGACCACTGCATCCAGTACATGACCGCCGTGCCGCTGATTTTCGGCCGTCTCACGGCCGACGACTACAACGACTCCGTCGCCGCCGATCCCCGTATCGACGCCCTGCGCGACAAAATGACCGTGGTCGAGAATCCGCAGTTCACGAAGGATTATTTCGACCCTGAAAAGCGCTACATCGGCAATTCGGTGCAGGTTTTCTTCAAGGATGGGTCGAAAACCGAAAAGGTTTCGATCGACTTTCCGATCGGACACCGTAAGCGTCGCGCCGAAGGCATTCCGGTCCTGCTGAAGAAATTCGAGTCAGCGCTGCGTGCCGAGTGGCCTGCGGAGCGGGTTGAGCGGGTTCTCGAGGTCACTTCGTCGGCCGAAAAGCTGGACGCGATGCCCATTCACGAGTTCATGACGCTCTTCACGGCTTGATAATGGCCGTGACTCAAGTATGAACGGCGGTTTTTAGCACGTGTTCAATTGTTTGATTTTTGCTAAACTGCCGCCGCCCGTTGAAGGGGTATCAAAGCGAGGGACGGCATGAAGTCCCCGGATTCGATATGAGATTTACGCGCGATTTCCGTCTGGGGTGGAGCGCGGACGCGAATACCAATAATGAGGAGACACCGATGAAACGTAAGGGCTTGTTTTTGCTGATCGGTTTGGCCCTGGGCGGCGTGGGTGCCGTTCATGCGCAGGAATCCGCTGACACCGCGGGTAACGGCTATGACGGCCGCTGGTACATCGCACCGACGGTTGGCGGTTACTACAACGACACCGACCGCAACACCAACAGCCGCCAGGTTTACTACGGCCTGGGCTTCGGCAAGTTCATCTCGAACAACGCGTCGATCGACATCTTTGCCGATCGCACCAAGCGCGATAACGATGGCAACGGCCACTGGTCGAACAACAGCTACGGCGTTGCCGCTCGTTTCTACGCTGGCGCGTGGGACAGCTGGCGTCCGTACCTGCTGGCTGGCGTGATGGGCTCGTACCACCACAACCCGGCTGACAACGGCTGGTCCCCGGCTGCCGAGCTCGGCGTCGGCGTGTCCAAGACCATCACCGACAGCTCCGACTTCCGCGTCGAAGCCGGCTACCGCTACGATTGGGACGACAAGACTGTCGAGTCCGAGAATGGCTACGGTGACTGGTTCCTCGGCTTCTCGATCGTCTCGCGCTTCGGCGAGCCGCCGGCAGCTCCGGCTCCGGTCGCCGCTGTCGCTCCGGCCGCTCCGGATTGCTCGACGCTCGACAGCGACGGCGACGGCGTGAACGATTGCGACGACAAGTGCCCGGCCACCCCGGCTGGCACGATCGTCGGCCCGGACGGTTGCCCGCAGAAGGTCGTCATCGACCTGCGCGGCGTCAACTTCAAGTTCGATCGCCCGAAGAAGGGTGAGACGAACATCGGTCCGACCCTGCAGGAGCCGACCAGCGAATCGCTGGGCGTCCTCGACCAGGCTGTCGACACCCTGCAGCGTTACCCGGCCGTCAAGGTCACGGTCGCTGGTTACACGGATAGCGTCGGTAAGGACGCTTACAACCAGGGCCTGTCCGAGCGTCGCGCGAAGATCGTGTTCGACTACCTGACCTCGCACGGTATCGGTGCGGATCGTCTGGAAGGCCCGATCGGCCACGGCGAGAACAACCCGATCGACACGAACGACACGGCCGAAGGCCGCGCTCGTAACCGTCGCACGGAACTGCAGGTTCAGCAGTAATCCTTGCAAGATCGGTAACTGTTCCATGAAAGAGCCCGGCGAAAGCCGGGCTCTTTTTTTGTGCCTCACTCACCAGGCGTAACGAACCCGCCCGTACCAGTAGGCACCATTGCTCCCGATCGGGGAGATCACGTCGTAAGGAAAATTGCCCGCATACGCGATGTCCGGGATCGACCGGTCAGGGTACTGATCGGTGATGTTCTGCCCGCCCAGCGCGACCGACAGCCGGTCGGTCGCATGCCACTCTGCCTCGGCATCGATCTGCCAGCGCGCGGCGTACGTCTGCTTCGGAACATAGCCATCGCCGAAATCGAACACGCGCGTCGTCGTCCCCTGGCGCGTGGCACGCGTCAGCAGCGACCAGCGCGCGCTGTCCCATTTCGCGGTAAATGACCCGCGCTGGCGAGGCGCCGCGTCGGTCAACGTGTTGCGTTCTTCCAGACCGAAGAGCACGGCGTCTGCGCCTAGTGCGGCAAGTTCTGCAGGCGTGTCGCGGACCTTCCGGATCGACGTACGGTTGTAGCTGTACGTCGCGGTGAGCGTCAGGTTGCCGCCGTAGACCGGCTGCCGATAGTTGGTCACCAGTTCCGCGCCGCGCGTGCGCGTGTCCACCGCATTGGTGAAAAAGGCGACGCTCTGTACGCCGGGGACGCCGAAGCGCGTGGCGATGTAGTCCTCGAGGCCATCGGGTGCGATGGTCTCCGACAGCGTGACGCGGTGATCCACGTCGATGCGATAGACATCGAGCGACGCGTCGAAGCGATCCCCGATGCGCGCTGTCAATCCGAGGCTGTAGTTGCGCGATTTCTCCGGCTTGAGATCCTTCGCGCCGAGGCCGCGGGCCACCGGATTGTTGACGGAAAGAATCCGTCCCTGCACCAGCGTGCCGTCCGCTCCATAGCCGGTGGACGTCGACTCGAAACCCACCTGGCTCAGTGACGGAGCACGCAGGTTGTTCGATGCGGCGCCACGAATCGCGATTACATCGGTGATCGCATATCGCCCGCTCAGCTTTCCCGTCCAGGCGGACCCGAAGTCATCGTAGTGCTCGTAGCGCGCGGCGGCGTCGGCGAAGAAACGGTCGGTAACGTCGCCGGAGAGGTCGACGTAGGCAGCGCTGACGTTGCGACGCAGGTCCGCCGTGTCCTGTGGCGTGAGGCCACCGCCGGCCTGGGCTCCCGTCGGGGCACCGACGATGGGTCCTACGGCGTATGAGGCAGGGTCGCCCGCATACGTCTGAAACCCTTCATGACGAAACTCCGCGCCCGTCGCCAGCGTGAACAGCTTCGAGCCCCATTCGACGGATCGACTGAGATCGAGATTGGCGGTCCCCTGGGTGTTGTCGTATTTGCCGATGTTGAAGCGGGTGGGGCTCTCATCGCCGAGCGATACATTGACCGTGTTGCGCAGGTCGTAGTCGAAGGTGTTGCGTCCCCAGGTCAGGCTGCCGTCGATATCCCATTCGCCCGCGCGGCCACGCGCCCCGGCGGTGAGGTTGACGTCGCGGTTGTAGCCCAGCGACTCCGGACGATACCCATCCGGGTAGATCGATGGCACGTTGGCGTCGCTGTCCGGATAGCGAAAGTAGTTGTCGCCGATCGTCCGTCGCTGGGTGTACGTGCCGAAGGCATAGCCACGCACGCTGTCGCCGAAGGGTAGTTCCGCGTTGAACCAGCCACTGTAGTTCTCGTTGCGCGGGTCGCCCGCGGCGTAGTTACGCCTGCCCTGGAGCGCCAGATTGGCGGGTGACGGGTTCTCCCACGAGGGGATCTGATCGGGGCCGGCGCGGTTGGTCGCCTGACGGTCGTTGCCCTCGAAACCTGCCCGCAGAAAGCCGCCGTCGCCGCCGAGCTTCGTCCCGGCCTTGGCGCTCACGTAGGTGCTCTGGCCGTCGGTGATGGTGCGATCGCCGGGGCGGAAGTTCGTGTGATACGCGCCGTATGTGGCGTTGACCTCGCCACCGTCCGGCGAATCGTCCAGGATGATGTTGACCACGCCGGCGATGGCGTCGGAGCCGTACTGCGCGCCGGCGCCGTCGCGCAGCACTTCAATGCGCTTGATCGCGCTGATCGGGATCGCGTTGAAGTCGACCGGTGTCATGCCGCGACCGATCTTGGTGTCGCTGTTGACCAGTGCGGAGGTATGGAAGCGCTTGCCGTTGACCAGTACGAGGACCTGATCCGGGCTCATGCCGCGAAGCTGCGCGGCGCGTACATGGTCCGATCCGCCCGAGTTCGACTGGCGCGGGAAGTTGAACGAGGGCAGCAGCGTCGCGAGCGCCTGGCCGAGTTCCCCGTTGACCGCGCCCGCGGAACGCAGGTCTTCCGGGGTGAGCACATCGATCGGCACCGGCGAATCGAGCACGGTACGATCCTTGGCATGGGTGCCGGTGACCACGACCTGGTCGAGGGTCGACGCGTTGGCGCGGTCGGCTTCCTGCGCGGCGACGGGCAGGGCGGCAAGGGCGATGAGAACGGCGGAGGTAAGGCGGGACGGGCGCATGGAGGGTCCTGGCGGGCACACGGGGTCGTTGCCGCCGAGGGGCGGACGACAAGAAGAGGGGGCTGACGGGTTGCGACGTCAGTCGTGCGCGGCGCGGCCCGGGCGACATCGCGGATCGGCCGCGGGGCGGCGGACGACGATGTCGGGACGGGTTGGGCGCGGGATCACGGCGGGTGGTTCCAGTGGTCGCAGGAACGTGCGAACCTTTCACTATTTGTTGCATTGCGGTGTACGCTGTGTCAATAGCTCGGACGCCTAGCCGTATGGACGTCCGATTCAGAATGCATGTGCAAGGGGTTCTTATGAAGCTGTTCGCCGGTCTGTTACTCGCCGTTTCGCTGTCCACGGCGGGGTGTGCCAGTCCCGCGCAGCGGGCGCCGGGCGCGGTGAACGCGAGCGCGACGCTCAGTGGTGACCTGGCCCATCCGGATGCGACCACGGGCTGGGTTCGCACCGAGTTGTACTTCGGTCTCGGGCTGGCGGACGGACGCGATGGCGTCGACGAAGCCGCATGGCGCGCCTTCCTGGACAAGGAAGTAACCCCGCGTTTCCCCAGCGGCCTCACGGTCATCGATGCCTACGGTCAGTGGCAGGGGAAGCAGCAGTCGCGCCCCGAGCGCCTGCGTTCCAAACTGCTGGTGCTGCTCTACCGGGACACGCCGGCGCAGCGTGAGGCTGTGGATGCCATTCGCAGCGCCTGGAAGGCAAAGACCGGTGACCAGTCGGTGCTCCGCGTCACCCAGCCTGCGGATGTGTCGTTCTGATGGCCACCATGATCGCACCGCGTCGTCGTTTCGGTGGCGGCGACCTCAATGGCGTTCTCGGCCTCGTCGTCGACAATCTCTCGCTCCTGGCGTTTCTCGCCACGGCACTCATCGGGATCTTCGGTATGCCGGCGGATCTGGTCTTCCGGAAGATGTTCCCGGGTACGGCCTTCGGCGTCCTGCTGGGCAACCTCGCTTACACCTGGATGGCACGGAGGCTCGCGGCCCGCACGGGTCGAAGTGACGTCACCGCGATGCCGCTCGGCATCGACGCACCGACGACCATCGGTATGGCCCTGCTGGTGCTCGGTCCCGCCTTCGCCGGCTACCGTCAGGCCGGTATGGACGTCGCCACCGCCGGTGAGGCTACCTGGCACCTGGGCATGGCGTCGCTGGTCGTCATGGGCGTGCTGAAGTTCGTGCTGTCGTTCTTCGGCGCGTGGGTTCAGCGTTCGGTCCCCCGTGCCGGCCTGCTCGGCTCGATCGCCGGTATCGCCCTGGTGCTGATGGGTCTGCTGCCGCTGGTTGAGATTCTTCGTGTGCCGGTGGTGGGCTTTGCCGGGCTTGGCATCGTTCTCTATGCGCTTATCGCGAAGCGCCGTCTGCCGTTCGGCCTGCCGGGTGTGCTCGGTGCCTTTGTCGTCGGTGTGGCGCTGTATTACGGGCTCGGCCCGGTCGGGCTGCTGGGTAGCGGATACCACGCGCCCGCCCCATGGACATGGCGCGTGGGCCTGCCGCTGCCGAGCCTCGGGTTTATCGATGCGCTGCCTGCCACGGTGCCGTACCTTCCGTTGATCCTGCCGTTCGGCCTGCTGATGGTGGTCGGCGGTATCAACGTGACCGAAAGCGCCCGGGCGGCGGGCGACGACTACGCAACGCGCGACATTCTTCTGGTGGAAGCCCTGGCTACGCTCGTAGCCGGTGTCTGCGGTGGCGTGGCGCAGACCACGCCGTATATCGGCCAGCCGGCCTACAAGGCGATGGGCGCGCGGTGGGGTTACACGCTCGCCACGGGCGTGATCATCGGCCTCGGTGGCGTGCTCGGCTACCTGTCCAACCTCGTCGAACTGCTGCCGGTCGCGGTGCTCGCACCCATCCTCGTTTTCGTTTCCATCAGCATCACCACGCAGGCCTTCGAAGCGACTCCGCTGCGGTACGCGGGCGCGGTCGTCTTCAGCTTCTTCCCGCCGATCGCGAGGCTGCTGGCGATCAAGCTGGGCGATCCGACCATCGTCGACCCGGCGCATTTCGGTGCCCTGTTCGCCGATGACGGCCATGGCATCTCGGCGATGGCGGTGATCGTGATCCTCGGCAACGGCTTCATCATCACCTCGATGGTCTGGGCGAGTTTTGTCGTGGCGATGATCGATGGGCAGGTGCGCAAGGCCGCAGGCATCGTGGCGCTGGGCGGTGTATTGACGGCGTTCGGCGTCATCCATTCCGTCGCGCCGATCGGCTCCGTCTACCTGCCGTGGCTGCTCGACGCCGCGTCGCAGGCGCTGGTATGGCAGTTCGTGGCGGCCTATGGCGCGCTGGCGGCGGTGTTGTTGGCGCTGTCGCTGGGCGGCGAGCAGGCGGCCTCACGCCCGGTCGCCCGATAGCGAGGCAAGTCCGCGCAGGCGCTTGAATTGGGCCGTGCGGGCAGCCACCCTTGGGTATTGTCCCAAGGAAAACTCCGATGTCCCTCTCCGACCTGACTTCGCTCCCCGGTGTCACTGCGACCCCGGACGCCGTCACCCATGGCTACGTGTTCAACCACACGATGATCCGCGTGCGCGACCTCGACGTGTCGCTCGACTTCTATACGCGCGTCCTGGGCTTCACCCCGGTGTACAGGCACGTCTACGAGGAAGCCGCGTTCACCATCGTCTACCTGGTGCTGGTCGGCGATCGCAGCCAGATTCCGGATAACGACGAAGAGCGCAAGCGCTGGGTGCTGGCACAGCCGGGCGTGCTCGAGCTGACGCATAACCATGGCACCGAAAAGGATCCAGAGTTCGCCTACCACAACGGCAACAGCGAACCGCGCGGCTTCGGTCACCTGTGCGTGAGCGTACCCGACGTCAACGCCGCATGCGCGCGTTTCGAAGAGCTCGGCGTCACCTTCCAGAAGCGCCTGAGCGACGGCCGCATGCGTCATATCGCATTTATCCGCGATCCGGATCAGTACTGGATCGAGATCCTTCAGCCGACGCCGCTCGCCGTCTGACGAGCACGCCCGATGCCGACGAACCTGCCACCCATCACCCGCAATCTGCTGATCGCGAACGTCCTCGTCTTCATCGTGCAGACGCTGCTCGGCGACGACAGCACCATGGCGGTGAGCCGATGGTTCGCGCTGTGGCCGATCGGTCACGACATCGCGGTGGACATGGGGGGCGGGGATATCGCCGGTCTCGGGTTTCGTGCGTGGCAGCTGGTGACCTACGGCTTCATGCATGGAAGCGTCATGCACATCGTGCTGAACATGTACGCCTTGTACATGTTCGGCGGCCTGATCGAGCGGGTGATGGGGAAGCGGCGCTTCGTCATCTATTACTTCACGTGCCTGATCGCGGCGGCCGTGGCGCAGCTGGCGGTGGTGTACTTCTTCGAGCCGGAGAAGATGTTCCCGACGGTGGGTGCCTCGGGCGCGGTGTTCGGTCTGCTTGGCGCGTTCGCGATGTTGTTCCCCCGCGAGAAGCTGATGTTGATTCCGATTCCGGTGGGCATTCCGGCGTGGCTGTTCGTCACGCTTTACGGTGCGGCCGAGCTGATTTTTGGCGTGACCGGCACGGTGTCGGGTGTGGCGCATTTCGCCCATCTGGGTGGGCTCTTTGCGGGGCTGGTCCTGCTTTGGGCGTGGGGAGTGAGGCCGCCGCCGCGGCGGGCTTTTTAGGCTATTGAGGTCGAGGCATGGGCTCCCTTGCGTCGAGGCATGGGCGCCGTTGGGTGCCATTCTCGTCGCTAAGTCCTCCTCCGGCCTTCGCCTACGTGCGGAATCGCTCCGAGAACGACACCCAACGGCACCCTCCGACTCGTGAGGTTGCGGGTTGGAAGAGCGACGATCACGAGCGATAAGCACGAGCACTAGGCGCAAAGCGGTGCATCGCGCCAATGGATGCGTGGATTGTCGATCGCCGAGCGCTGCGCGGCCTCAGGCTCTGCTCTTCCGTCAAGTACACGGTCGCGCTGGGAGGGAGTGGTTGGCTGCCGTTCCTGGAGCGCTTCCGCACGAAGGCGAAGGCCGTAGGAGGACTTAGCGACAGGAACGGCAGCCAACCGCTCCCTCGCCCCACGGCGCCAGCCCCAACGCGATGGCGAAGCCGAGCCCCCCGCAGTGAACCTGCGAAGGACCGGCACAGACGTACTCAACGCAGCGCGAGGAAGTCCGGGCTGACCACGAAGCGCACAGCATCCAGACGGAAGCGTGCTTCGGGAATCGCCGCCAGCAACGCATCGCGCTCGGCCTCGACCGCTTCCAGCTCCGCGTCGGTGATCGACGGATTCACCGCGTGCAGCGCGACCAGGCGTGCGTACTCGCCATCGAGCTCTCGTCGCGCCGCTTCCATGGCCTCGAGCTTGATCACTTCCGCACGTGCCTCGGCGAGATCCTGCGCACGCTCGAGCATCGGCGGCACCAGCTTGGAAAGGAACTTGCGATAGCGCGCGACTTCGATGTTGCGGTCGGGCGCACGCCGCATTGCGACATCGCTGGGGCGGAAGCCGGCGCGCTCGCTGAGCTTCGTATCGACCGTGAGTGCCAGCGGCGTGGTCGGCAGGAAACGGCCCGGATCCAGCGTGCGATCGGCGACGATCTCGAGCACGAACACCGTCTGCAGCAGTGCGGTACGCACGGGCAAGGCATCGTCGACGAGGAAGGCCGCGTTGCCGTTGTCGCCGGTGACCAGCAGGTCGACCGCGGCGAGCACCATCGGGTGATCCAGGCGCAGTAGCGGCAGATCTTCGCGGGCGAGAGCGACCTCACGCGAGAAGGTCACCGAGAGCGGGCCATCGCCGAAGCCGGTGAGGCCATCTGTCGAGAGATACTGCGGATCGAGCAGCACGATGTCCCTCGCGAGTTCCTCGGCGTGCACGCCGTAGGTCTCGAACAGGCGCTGGATGAACGTGTCGCGTGCCTCGTCGTCGTCCTCGGCGGCGAAACTGCCGGCAAGGTCGTCGGCGTGCGGATCGCGGCTGGCCGCAAGTTCGAGCAGGTGGTCGCGACCGGCGTGAATGAGGGCGGACAGCTCCTCGTGCGCGCCACGCGTTTCCGCGATCAGCGCGTCGAGCTCCTGGTCGCGGGCGTCGTCCTCGCGGGCATGCTCGTCGGCCAGCGTGGCCAGCAGCTTGCCGAAGCGGCGCAGCAGTTCACGGCCGTCGGCGGGGCTGGAGCGAAAGGCGTCGAGCCCCTCGTCGTACCACCGCGCGAGGATGTGCTGCGCGCTCTGCTCGACCACCGGTACGTGGATGCTGATGTCGTGCTTCTGGCCGATACGGTCCAGACGGCCGATGCGCTGTTCGAGCAGGTCCGGATCCAGCGGCAGATCCCACATCACCAGACGGTGGGCGAACTGAAAATTGCGGCCCTCCGAACCGATCTCGGAGCAGATCAGCAGGCGCGCGCCATCGGGCTGGGCGAAGAACGCGGCATTGCGGTCGCGCTGGACGATGCCGAGGCCTTCGTGGAAACGCGCCACGCCGACGCCGCTCTTCGTACGCAGCGCCTCTTCGATCGCCAGCACCTTGGCCTGGCTGCGGCAGAGGAGCAGAAACTTATCCGTGGGATGCGCATCGAGCAGGCTCAGCAGCGCGGCCAGACGCGGATCGTCGTGGTAGTCGAATTCGTGCAGGGTGGGTGGCTGCTGAAGGTCCGACCGGAATTCGGCGAGCAGGGCATCGCGACGGCCTTCGTCGAGGCTGTCCGGATCGAGCACGCGGATCTGCGGCACACGGTGCGGAAAACCGCCGATGCCGGCGCGTCGGTTGCGGAACATCGCGCGGCCGGTGCCGTGACGATCGATCAGCGCGGCAAGGAGCTCCTCATTCGCGTCGTTGCGATCGACCAGCCCGAGCAACTCACGGTCGCCCTTGAAGCGGGCCTTGAGCAGGTCGCGGTGCGCATCGCCCAGCGGCTCACCCGCGACGAGCACGTTGGCGATTTCAGACAGCGCGCCGTAGCCCTCGGCTTCGGCAAGGTAGCTGTCCAGATCGCTGTAGCGCTGCGGATCGAGCAGGCGCAGGCGGGCGAAATGCCCGGCGCGGCCCAGCTGTTCCGGTGTCGCCGTGAGCAGGATGACACCCGGCGTCGCGGCGGCCAGTTCCTCGACCAGGCGATAACGCGGGCTGGCGCCCTCCGGCGTCCACTCGAGATGGTGAGCCTCGTCGACGACGATGAGGTCCCAGCCGGCTTCCGTGAGCTGGGCGGCCCGCTTGGGTGACGACTCGAGGAAGGCGAAGTCGGCGATGACCAGTTGCTCGTCCTCGAACGGATTGCGCCCGTCGTTCGACTGCTCGATGGCCTCGCAGCGCTCCTCGTCGAAAATCGAGAACGAGAGGTTGAAGCGGCGCAGCAGCTCGACGAACCACTGGTAGACCAGGGTCTCGGGGAGCAGCACCAGCACACGGCCGGCACGACCGGCGGCCAGCTGGCGCGAAAGGATCATGCCGGCTTCGATGGTCTTGCCCAGGCCGACTTCGTCGGCGAGCAGGACGCGTGGGGGCCGACGCGCGGCGGCGATACCGGCCACGCGCAGCTGATGCGGGACCAGGCCGATACGGGCCGATTCCAGGCCCCAGGCGGGCGAGCGGCGCGCGTCGGCGCGACGACGCAGGGCCTCGAGGCGGAGGTCGAAGCGATCGTTGGTGTCAGTACGACCGCCGATCAGACGATCGTCGGCCTGGGAATGGGCTTGCTCGTCATCCAGCTGGCCTTCTTCGAGCTCGCGACCTTCGCCGCGATAGACGAAGAGACCTTCACGCTCGTCGATACGTTCGACCAGAAAAGCGATGCCCTTCCCGGAAACGCGTTGGCCGGCGCGGAATTCGGCGCGGATGAGGGGTGCGCTGTCCGATGCATAGGGGCGCAGGACGCCCGCCTTGGCGAACAGAACCTGCACACTGCGTCCCTCGACGCGGAGAATGGTGCCGAGGCCGAGCTCGGGCTCGGCGGTGGAAATCCAGCGTTGACCGGGTTGGAACATGCTAGGGGAGCCAAGGACTACAAGGGGGCGTTGATTATCCGCCCCCGGGGCCCCGATGCCTACCTTTTACGCCTCAGGTCTCGGCCCAGCGCCGCAAAAGGTTGTGATAAACGCCTGTCAGTTGGAGGATCGCGGCCTGATCCGCGCCCGCGGCGGAGAGGGTGCGGATGGCGGTGTCCATCTCGAGCAGCAAGCGGCGGCCACTGTCGTCACGCACGAGGCTCTGGATCCAGAAAAACGACGCGATGCGCGCTCCCCGTGTGACCGGGGTCACGCGATGAAGGCTGGACGACGGATACACGATGGCATCGCCGGCGGGCAGTTTGACCTCGTGCTCACCGTATGTGTCGCTGACGATCAGCTCGCCACCGCCGTATTCATCGGGATCGGCCAGGAAAAGGGTGCATGAGATGTCGCTACGGACATGCTCCTCGCCGCGCCCGGTCGACATCACCGCGCCATCGATATGAAAACCGTATTCGCCGCCGCCTTCGTAGCGATTGAAGCGCGGCGAGATCGTGCGCAACGGCAAGACCGCCGCATGATAAAGCGGGTGCCGTGTCAGCGCCGCGACCACCTGGTCGCCCAGTTCGCGCCGCAAGGGCGATGCGTCGGGCAGTTGCAGGTTGCGCTTGACCTTCGCACCCTGCGGACCGACGGTCTGGCGACCGTCGGTCCATTCGGCTTCCGCCAGTGCGGCGCGCATCCCCGCGACCTGTTCCCTGGTCAGGACTTCCGGGATGTGCAGCAACATGACGGTTTCCTCGATCGATCAGAAGCGGACGTTGGCGGTGAGCATCGCCGAGCGCGGTGTACCCGGAGTGTAGCGGTAGCCGCTCTTGTTGATCGCCGCGACGTAGTTCTTGTCGAACAGGTTGTACACGTTCAGCTGCAGATCGAAGTTGCGGTTGATCGGGTAGCTGGCCATCGCGTCGAACACCCAGTAGGCCTTGGTGTATTGCGGCGTGCCGACCGCACCGTCCGTGCCGCGCTGCAGTTCGCCGGAGTAACGCGCACCGCCGCCGATCGTCAGGTTGAAGGGCAGGTGGTAGGTGGTCCACGAGGTGAAGGCTTTCTTCGGGGTATACGCCAGATCGTCCGAACCGTTCTGGGTGACGTTGGCACCCTTCTCGACGGTGGCGTCCATGGTCGTGAAGCCGGCACTGATCGCCCAGTTCTCGGTCAGCTTGCCGAGGGCGGAGATCTCGATGCCCTGCACGCGCTTCTTGCCGATCTGGTAATACAGCAGGTCGGTCGGATCCTGCACCAGTTCGTTGGTGACGGTGGTGCGATAAAGCGCGCCGGTCAACAGCAGCTTCGAGTCGAGCAGATCCCACTTCGTGCCGATCTCGGCGGTGCGCGCCTTCTGCGGATCGAAGTTCGGGTTGTCCGCACTGTTCGCCGACGAAGACAGCGTGAGGGTGTTGCCACCCGGCGGCTCCTGGGACTGGGCGAAGTTGACGTAGATGCTGCCATTGGCGGCGGGCTTGTAGAGCACACCGACCTTGTAGTTGACCAGGTTGTCGCTCTTGCTGGTGTCGACGCCCGGCAAGACACTGCCGGTGGGCAGGGCACCGCAGACCGGGCCGCCACGACCGCCACAGACCACGAGACTGCTGAAGTCGGTCTTGTAGTGATCGAAGCGGACGCCTGCGTTGACCTGCCAGCTTTCGCCGAACTTCACGGTGTCAAAGACATACGCTGCCGCGGTGTTGGTCTTGCCGCCGGACGAGGCGCCCGTTTCGCCATAGCGAAGGCCACCGACGTTCGAATACGGCTTATACAGATTCGCCGCGGGCCATGTGCTTCCCGCGCGGGCGCCCATGCCGATCGTGCGGGCTTCCTCGTTGGTGAGCTCGATGCCCGTGCTGATGTCCTGTGTCACCGCGCCGGATTCGATCGTCGCCGTCAGGTTGGTCTGATTGGTCGCGATACGGTTGGTCTGGTGCTTGAACGTCGGTGTGCTGCGAGCCAGCGTCCAGGTCGAGGGATCGGTCGCGTTCGGCGTGAGCAGGTTAGCGGTCGAACCCATGAAGGAGGTCAGCAGATAATCCTGCGTCGTGCGGCCCCAGCGTGACGTATTGTGCAGCGCGATCTTGTCGCTGAAGTCGTGCTCGACGATGACCGTGAACATGTCCTGCGTGTCATGGTCATGGTCCTGATTGGTACCGTAGTAATTGTCCTCGTCGACCTTGCCGGCGCTGGTGAGGAAAGCGCGGGTATCGGGCGAGGTATAACCGGGCAGGCCGATGGTCGGGACGCCGCCATCGGGAACGTTGTTCTGCTTGATGTGCAGGTAATCGATGTATACGCGCGTGGGGGTGCCGAGGCCGAAGGCCAGCGACGGAGCGATACCCCAGCGGTTGTTTTCGATCCGGTCGCGACCCGCCACGTGGCTCTTCTGGTCCATGACGTTCAGGCGGAACGCGCCGGTATCGCCCATCTGCTGGTTCAGGTCGGCCGTGCCACGCCGACGCTGGCCGCTGCCCATCTGCACGGAGCCGGACACGCCGTTACCGAGTACGGGCTGCTTGGTGACCAGATTCACCGCACCGGTCGGCGCCGTACGGCCGTATTCCGTGCCGTCCGGACCCTTGGTGACTTCGACCTGTTCGATATTGAACACGTCGCGCGACACGGTGCCGAGGTCGCGCACGCCGTCGACGAAGATGCTGCCCGACGTATCGAAGCCACGCATGTAGATCGAATCGCCCGTATTGGTCGAGCCGTTCTCGCCGACGTAGAACGTGCCCACGCCCGGACTGTTGCGCAGCGCTTCGGTCAGCGTGGTGGCGCCCTGCTGCTGGATCAGCTCGCGGTTGATCACCTGCACGGTCTGCGTCGTATCCAGCAACGACTGGGTGAATTTCGGCGACGAGACCTTGTCCACGCGGTAGTCGCTGGAACGATCCGCCTCGACCTGCATGCCGGGAAGCGCCTGGGCGTCGTTGACCTTGGCCTGCTGCGGCGGGGCGACATCCACGGAAGCGTCGCTGGCGATGGCGCCATGGGCGAGCGAGAGGAGAACGGCGGCGCCGACGGTTCGTGCGGCGGGAGCGGCGTGCTTGCGGCTCTTGATGAAGGCCATGATGATCCTTGCGAGGCTTGGACAAAAAAGTCCGGACCCGTCGCGCGCACGAACTCGCCCGTCGCGAGTCATGGACTCACGTGAGATGCTGGTCGTTGCCCCTGATCGGTGGCGGTGCGCGGGACTTAACCCGGTATGCGCCGCATCGTAAACTTAATGAGAACGATTCGCAATGCTAATGCGAGCTTTAGCCAAGTCGATCGAGGCGAAGCCGCATCCTGTCGTCATGGAGTCGGGCCATCGCTCCATAGGCGGTACCCACCGCGGCAAGGCAACTGGCTCCCGTTAACAGGATCAGCAGCAGAATCTGGTATTTCACCGCATCCACCGGATCGGCACCGGCCAGCAGCTGACCGGTCATCGTCCCGGGCAGGGTGATGACGCCAGCCGCGGCCATCTGGTTGATCACCGGCACCATGGCCGCGCGGATCGATCGTCGCAGCAGCGGTGCGCTGGCGGAGCGAAACGTGGCCCCAAGCATCAGGTGCGCTTCGATCGCGTCGCGCTGATGGCGGACGTTGTCCAGTACCCCGGCCAGCGCGATGCTTGCCGCATTGAGGATGCTGCCGAGCAGGATCCCCACCAGTGGAATCGCGTAGCGCGGGTCGTACCACGGCTGCGGACGAATCGCGGTGAGCAGGGCGAAGCACGTGGTGATCAGGACCACGCCTAGCACGTGAGGCAAGGCGACCACGACGTTGCCGCCGCGGAGACGCCGTACCGGCCGTACGGCCACTTCCCGGACCGCGACGAGTGACATCGCCAGCACCAGCACCGCCGTAAGCCAGGGCGAGTGTTCCGCGAACACATAGCGCAGCAGGTAACCGACGGCTACGAGCTGGACGGCCATACGCACGGAGGCGACGATCAGCGCGCGATGAAAGCGCAGGCGCAACGCGATGGACAAGGCCGCGTCCGCGACGAGCAGGAGGGAGGCCAGGGCGATATCGCCGGCATGCAGTGAGAGAGGCGACGTCATGCGGTGAGCACTCCGCCGATCTGCATTTTCAACGCGCGATCGCCCACACGTGCCGCCTGCGCGGCGTCGTGGGTGACCCAGATCACCGTAGCCCCGCCTGACATCCGTCGCGAGATGACGGTTTCCACCGCCCGGGTGGACGCGGGGTCGAGGGATGCGGTGGGTTCGTCGAGCAGGAGCAAGCGCGGCTCGGCCACCAGTGCACGGATCAGGGCGAGGCGCTGGCGCTCGCCGGTGGATGCCTCCTCGATGGGGCGTTCGAACAGGCGCTCAGGCAGGAACAGCTCCGCGGCCAGGCGGCGGTACGTCGCGTCAGCGCCAGCGGGAAAGTGCTCGCTCACGTTGTCGGCCCACCATCCGCTGCGAGCCGGAACGAATCCCGCACGCCGCCGCCACTCCGCCGCCGGCAGCGACGCCTGCTCGACCCCCTCGAAGCTGACCGCGCCCTCGTGAGGGTCGAGGTCGGCGAGCGTGCGCAACAGCAGCGTTTTTCCCGACCCCGAGGCGCCGGTGATGGCGAGGCACTGCCCGGTCGGCACCTCGAACGAGAAGGGGCCAGCGTGCACGCTACGCAAGCCTTCGACGAATAAGCTCATGCGACAACCTTTGTGAACACCGTTGGTTTCGCGACCAAGGTCGCCTGCACCGCTTAGCTGAGCCTTAGGTGCCTCTACTCAGTGACGCCTAAGGTAGCCCTTCGGATAATGCGCCGGGGTTGCCGGAAACGTGGGTGCCTCGCCGCGCACGGATGCGATACCAGAATCTCAGTGCGCTACCGAGGACGTACAACGTGAACATCATCGTGGTCGAGGACGACGCCCGGCTCGGCGCAGCCATCAAGCGCGCGCTGGAGCATCTGGCGTATACGGTCACGTGGCTGCGCACGGGCGCCGAAGGCCTGGAGGCGCTGCGCAGCCAGTCCGTCGATCTGGTCCTGCTCGACCTCGGGCTGCCGGAAAAAGACGGCATCGAGGTGATCACCGAGGCCCGCCGGCTGAAGGTAAAGACGCCTATTCTCGTCATGACCGCGCGTGACAGCGTGGAATCGCGCGTGCGCGGGCTGGACGCGGGCGCCGACGACTACATGACCAAGCCGTTCCATCTCGACGAGCTGGCCGCACGGATCCGTTCGCTGGCGAGACGCGCGCAGGGCCTCGCGGACAATCAGCTTGACGCGGGTGCGTTGTCGCTCAACCTGAGCACGCTCGAGGTCACCTTTCAGGAGCGTCGTGTCGAACTCACCCGCCGCGAGTTCGCCCTGCTGCGCATCCTGATGGAGCGGCACGGCAAGATCGTCCGCCGGGAATCGATCGAGAGTTCGGTCTACGGGATGGAGTCGGACGTCAGCCCTAATGCGCTAGAAGTGCTTGTGCATTCACTGCGGCGGAAACTCAGCCCCGAGGCGATCCAGACCGTGCGTGGGTTTGGCTACATGGTGCCGCGAGACCTGACATGAGCCAACGCGGCATCGCATCGCGGTTGCGCTGGTCGATCGGCCTGCTCGCGGTGGCGGTGCTCATTCCGATGGGCTGGTTCGCGGCACGGCGCACGCTCGCCGATGTCGACGCGCTATGCGACGCCCGGCTGGCTCAGGCGGCGCTGGGCATGGACGCGATGATCGCGCAGACGGGTCTTGCGCATATCGAGGTGGCGCACGACAGTCAGTCGTTGCCCGATGTGCCAGTCACAGGACATCTCGGAGAGACGCCGACCCATGAGGTCGAGGTGGGCTATCAGGTACTTGGCGCCGATGGCCGTGTGCTGCTGGTTACCGAGAACATGCGCGCGCTGGGTGCGCCGCCGGAAGGCGATGGTGCTTTCGGCGACGTGCACATCGATCGCCGCCACTGGCGCCTCTACACGCATCGGGATTCCGCCCGGGGCATTACGGTCACGGCGGGTGAGCGCTACGACAGCCGGCGTGACGTGCTGCGTGCTCTGTGGATCGAGCACGCCTTGCCGTTGTTGTTGGGTATTCCGTTGCTGGCAGTGGCGGTGCGCTGGTCGGTGCGACGTGCGCTGCGGCCGCTGGATACGCTGACTTCCCTGCTGACGATCCGCACGGCATGGAGTCGCGACACGCTGTTGCTCGCCGGAGCGCCCGAAGAAATACGGCCCATCGTGGAATCTCTGAACACACAGTTCCGCCGGATCGGTCATGCCCTCGAGCGTGAGCGACGTTTCAGCGCCGACGTCGCGCACGAACTACGTACGCCGCTCGCTTCGACCATGATCAATCTCGACAGCGCGATCGCGGAAAAGCGAGGCATGAGAGCGGCCGCCTCGCTTCCGGACGCCTATGCCAGCCTGCAATCGCTCGCTCGACGCACCGATCAGCTGTTGCTGCTGGCGCGACTCGACGATGCGGACGATATGCCGCGTGGCCGGGTCGACCTTTGCGCGGCCGCGCGGGCGGTCGTCGACGAGTTGCGCGCGACGGCTCGCGTGGACGCGCGGCATCTCGACGTGTCGGTACCGACCTTGCCTGTCTGGCTTGTAGCGCATGGACCCGCACTCGATGCGTTGATGCGCAATCTTGTGGAGAACGCCCTTCGGCATGCACCGGCGGGTGGACATGTATGCCTGACCGTGAAGCAGGATGCGAAGGCGACGGTGATCGAAGTCCGCGACGACGGTCCGGGAATTCCTCCGGAACGACGTGAAGCGGTGTTCGAACGGTTTCATCGTGAGGCGGCCAGCCTGGGCGATGGCTTTGGTCTCGGCCTGTCGATCGTGCAGCGGGCGGCGCGGCTGCACGGCGCAAGCGTCGATCTGCTCGACCCACCGGATGGGCCCGGACTACTCGTCAGGGTCGGCTTGCCCCATTGAGCCTCGGCGAGCCGGGCGCGAAGGCTAAGCTGCCCTCGCAGCACGACATCGTGCATTCCCGTTCCCATGCGCCCGGGCGCACGGACGTCGAATCGTCATCCCACGGACAGCAAGGCATAAGGTTGCTGCGGCATCGTTGGCGGCAGACTTCCAGAGAGTTCGCCCATGCCTCCTGTCGCGTCGCTGTCATCGACCACATCGAACGAGCCGTCTCGCACGCCCATGCACGGCAACGCCGCGCTCTGGCGTCGCCGGGTCGCGGCCTGGCTGGCGCGGCACCTGGTCGCTCCGCCGAAAAACCTCGTTGGCGCCGGACAGCTTCCCGCCTCGGGCATCCAGCGCATTCTGGTCTGCCGTCCCAACCACCGGCTTGGTAATACGCTGCTGCTCACCCCGCTGCTGGTCGAAATCGAACGTCGTTTCCCGGGCGCTGAAGTGGATCTGCTCTCCGCCGGTCCCGCGGCGCACTCGGTGTTTCGCGGGTTCGACATCGTCGGTGACTGCATGACCCTCGATCGACGCGCGGCGCGGCGCCCCCTCGCCACGATCGGCGCGTTGCGCAAGCTGCGCTCGCGTCGCTATGACCTGGTCATCGACGCGGCGGCGGGGTCGTCATCCGGGCGTATCGCCAGTGCCATGGCGAAGGCTCGTTTTCAGTTACGTACGGACGCCATGCCGAACGAGGGTCCGGTGACGCACCTCGCGGCACGGCCGGTGCAGGCGTTGCGCTGGGCACTGGGTGCCCGTGGTGAGGGGGAGGTTCCGTTGCTCGATGTCAGGCTGACCGATGCGGAACGTCGCTGTGGGCACGACGCCCTCACGCGGGTGCTTCGCGATGCCAACGAACGCGGCCCGCCGGTGATGGCGATCTTCCCGAACGCGACTGGCTCGAAGCGCCTGCCGACCGACTGGTGGAGCGATTTTGCGAACGAACTGCTCGCACGCATCGGCGATGTCTGCATCGTCGAGCTCGTATCCGCCGATGGTCAGTCGCGCCTGGGTGGCGGCTATCCCACGTATTACACGAGCGATCCGCGCAAGCTCGCCAGCTTCATCGAAGCCGCCGGAACCTACATCAGTGCCGACTGCGGCGTGATGCATCTGGCGGCCGCTACGAACGCGACCACCGTCGGTTTATTCGGGCCTACCGACCCGGGGCGTTATGCGCCGTACGGGCGTAACAACGCCGCCATCGCCTGTGATGACGGGTGTCCGCGACACGCGGCGACGCGAACGGCGGCGCATCTGCAACGTCGCCGTTCGCCATAAAAAAAGCGCCGCACTCTTGTGCGGCGCTTTCGTTTTCAGATCGCGTAATCGAACCGACTTACCAGATCTTCACCTGCTTATCGCCGGCGCGGACCATCTTCGCGCCCGGCTTGCACTGGAACGCCGTCGCGAACGATTCCATGTTCGACGGAGCGCCCATGGCGCGCAGCGAGGCCGGTGCGTGCGGGTCGACGTTGAGGTACAGCATCGCCTGCTTCTCGCGGACGCTGCCGCGCCACACACGGGCCCAGTTGAGGAAGAAGCGCTGGTCCTGGGTGTAGCCGTCGATCTTGGACTCGGCTTCCTTCGGGTTCTTCTTCAGGGCTTCCTGCAGCGCGTCGTATGCCACGGCGGTGCCGCCCAGATCGGCGATGTTCTCACCGAGGGTCAGCTTGCCGTTGACGTGCAGGTCCGGCTTGTCCTTGATCGGCGCGTACTCATTGAACTGGTTGACCAGCTTCGCGGTGCGCTCTTCGAACTTCTTCTTGTCGGCCGCGGTCCACCAGTTGCTGTTGTTGCCTTCGCCGTCGAACTGGCTGCCTTCGTCGTCGAAGCCGTGGCTGGCTTCGTGACCGATCACGGCACCGATACCGCCGTAGTTGATCGCGTCGTCGCCATTGGCGTCGAAGAACGGCGGCTGCAGGATCGCGGCCGGGAAGTTGATCGTGTTGTCGGTCGGGTTGTAGTAAGCGTTGACCGTCTGCGGGGTCATGCCCCACTCGAGGCGGTCGGTCGGCTTGCCGATCTTGGCGATGTCGTAGTGGTAGTTGAACTTGCTGGCGGCTTCGACGTTACCGAAGTAGTTTTCGCCGGACACGTCCAGGCCCGACCAGTCGCGCCACTTGTCCGGGTAACCGATCTTCGGCAGGAAGGTATTCCACTTGGCGATGGCCTTCTGCTTGGTTTCGTCGCTCATCCAGTCGAGCTTCTCGATGCGCGCCTTGAGGGCGTTGCGCACGTTGTCGACCAGTTCGTTGGCGCGCTGCTTGGCTTCCGGCTTGAACACCTTGGCCACATAGAGCTGGCCGAGGCCTTCGCCCATCGACGAGTTGACCGTGCCGAGCACGCGCTTCCAGCGCGGCTTCTGCTGCGGCTGACCGGCGAGTGTCTTGCCGTAGAAGTCGAACTTGTTGTCCTGGAAGGCCTTGGACAGGTACGGCGAGGCGCCGTCGATGGCGTGGAAGCGCAGGTAGGCCTGCCACGTCGACACCGGCGTGGACGCCAGCATCTTGTCGAACTCCTTGAAGAACTTCGGCTGCGACAGCGAGAAGCCCTTGTCGACCGTCACACCCTGGGTGGCGAAGAACTTCTCCCAGTTGAAGTGCGGGGTGATCTTGTCCGCGTCGGCGACGGTCACGAAGTGGTACTGGTTTTCCGGGGTACGCAGTTCGACCGGCGCGAGCGAGGCGGCGGCGAGCTGGGTTTCGAACTTCATGATCGCGTCGGCCTGGGTCTTCGCGTCGGCATCGGAGACGCCGGCGAGGGTCAGCGTCTTGACGATGTAGTCGACGTAAGCCTTACGGTTATCCGCCTGCTTCGGATCGGTGTAGTAGTCCTTGGTCGGCAGACCCAGGCCATCCTGCTGCGCGAAACCGATCTGCGTCTTGGCGTTCTTGAAGTCGGCGCCCGCGCCGAAGCCGAAGACGTAGCTGTTGCCATCATTGAAGCTGGCGTCGAGGAAATCGGCGATGTCCTGCGGCGACTTCAGCGCGTCGATCTTGGCCAGCTCCGGCTTGAGCGGCTCGATGCCGGCCTTCTCGATGGCGTCCTCGTTCATGCCCGAGCGATACAGCAGGCCGATCTTCTGCTCGATCGAGCCGGCGGTGGCGCTGGCGGCGCCCTTGTCCATCGCATCGACGATTTCGTGCTGCGTGTTCAGGCTGTTCTCGGCCAGCTGGTCGAAGGCGCCCCAGCGGGTGCGGTCGTCCGGAATCGGGTTGGCGGCCACCCACTTGGCATTGACGAAGCCGTTGAAGTCGTCGCAAGCGTCGATGCTGGTATCGATGTCGGCCACGTTGAACGTGGGGCCGGCCGGTGCGGCGGCGGTCGTCGCGGCCGACGCGGGCGCGGGCGCGGCCGTGGTCGACGGGGACGGGGTGTTGCCGCCCGGGACGGCGGTATCGGCGTCGTTGTGCTTGCTGCAGGCGGTGCCGGCGAGCGCGATGGTCAGCGCCAGGGCGAGCGGCTTCAGGTACTGCTGGGTCATGGGTGTCCCTCTGTGAAAGTGGCTACAACGGTGCCCCCGGGCACCGCACTCCCCGAGGATAACGGCTGGAGGGCGGCGGCAGGGCCAACCGTGACGAAGGTCATGGTTCAGTGAACTTCGCAAGTTCTCGCGAGCCAGTGACCCCGGACTGTCACAGGCGGTTCGCAGAATCGGCAGGACCGCATGACAGGGGATGCGGCCCACCCACGCAATTCGGACGTCTACACCGAGGAGCTACGTCATGCGCAAGTTACTGGCCGCGGGCATTGCCTGCGTGCTCACCCTGTCCGGTGCGTCGATCGTCGTCGCGCAGCAGACCGACCCCGCGGAAGCGGCCTCGGCCACGGAAGCCCTCGGCTTCGGTTTCGGTCACGGTGGCCACGGGAGCGATCCGCGCACGGCCACCCCGATCAGGCACGTGGTCGTGATTTTTCAGGAGAATGTCTCCTTCGACCACTATTTCGGCACCTATCCGTTCGCCGCCAATGCGAAAGGCGAGCCCGCGTTCTACGCGCGGCCGTTCACACCGCCGGTCAACGGTCTGACGCATCGCCTGTTGACCGATAATCCCAACGCCAGCAACACAGCCAACGCGGATGCCGCCATCAATCCGTTCCGCCTGACCCGCGCGCAAGCGGCGACGGCCGATCAGGACCACGGCTACACATCGGAGCAGCGGGCCTTCCACGGCGGTCGCATGGACCTGTTCCCGCTGTACACCGGTCGCGGCGAAACACTGCCTGATGGCGACGCGGCGGAAGAGGGCAAGGGCCAGGTCATGGGTTACTACGACGGCAACACGGTCACCGCGTACTGGAATTACGCGCAGAACTTCGCGATGAGCGACAACCACTATGGCACCGGGTTTGGCCCGTCCACGCCGGGTGCGGTCAACCTCATCGCCGGCCAGACCGCCGGCGTAACCGACACGCTCAATGGTACCGGTGCCGAGACCGACGACGGTCACGGCGGTCTGACGATGATCGGCGATCCCGATCCCATCGGCGATGTCTGCTCGTCGCCCACGGCCAATCAGGTGACGATGGGCGGTCGCAACATCGGCGACCTGCTCAACGAGCGCAACATCACATGGGGCTGGTTCCAGGGCGGTTTCGACCTCACCCGGACCAACGCCGACGGCAGCACGGGCTGCACGCGTCGCCACCTGTCGAGTGTGACCCACACCACGTCCAACGATTACAGCCAGCATCACGAGCCGTTCCAGTACTACCCGTCCACCGCAAACCCGACGCATGCGCGTCCTACCTCGGTGGCGACGATCGGCAAGACCGACGCAGCCAACCATCAGTACGATATCGAAGACTTCTACGACGCGCTCGATGCGAACAACCTTCCGGCGGTAAGCTTCCTCAAGGCACCGGCGTATCAGGACGGCCATGCGGGTTATTCCGATCCGCTCGACGAACAGGCCTTTGTCGTCCACGTGATCAATACCCTGCAGCAGAGCGCCGAGTGGAAGGACACGGCGGTCATCATCGCCTATGACGATTCCGATGGCTGGTACGACCACCAGGCGCCGCCGCACATGAACGCATCGGTCGGCAGCACCGACGCGCTGGACGGCGACGGTGTGTGCAAGGGCCATGGCACGCTGCCGGGCCTCGATGGCAGGACACCGGCGCAGGGCCGTTGCGGTTTCGGTCCGCGCCTGCCCTTGCTGGTGGTGTCCCCGTGGGCGCGCGAGAACATGGTCGATCACAGCGTTACCGACCAGAGCTCGATCACGCGCTTCATCGAAGACAACTGGCTGTCGGGCAAGCGCATCGGCGGCGGATCCACCGACGCACAGGCCGGTCGCCTGGACGGCATGTTCGATTTCTTCCTGCCGCGTCTGTTCGATCGCAAGCTGATCCTCGACGAGTCGACCGGTCAGCCGAGGCAGGCGGGCGGTGGTGGCTGGCCGCACTGGCCGTTCGGGAACGGTGGGCATGGTTGATCGCCGCCGGTTCCTGACCACGGCGGGCTGGGCGGCCGCGGCGGGGTGGATCCCGTCGCGGCTGCTCGCGCATGACATGCACGGCATGCAGGCCGCGCCCGCCGCGAAGGTGGGCAACAACCTGTGCATGCACACCATGGGTGATACGACGCGGATGCCGGGTCTGGTCGATCCGGGCAAGCTCGCCGCCTTTGTCGATCCGCTGCCGTTGCCCGCGACATTGCACGCCGGGAAGGGCAAGCCGCTGCACGTCCGCATGGCCGAGACGACGCAGAAGCTGCACCGCGATCTGCCGCCGACGACGCTATGGACGTACGGCGGCAATTATCCCGGGCCGACGATCGAAGCCCGTACGGGTCAGCCGGTGGATGTGGTCTGGGAGAACGCGCTGCCGACGAAGCATTTTCTGCCGGTGGATCACGCGATCTGCGGTGCGGAGGCGGACAAGCCCGAGGTGCGTGCCATCGTCCATCTGCATGGGGCCAGGGTGCCGCGCGCGGACGATGGTTTTCCGGAGGACTGGTACGTCCCCGGCAAGTCACGCAAGCACCATTACGCCAACGTCCAGGATGCTTCGACGCTCTGGTATCACGATCACGCGATGGGCATCAACCGGCTGAACATGTATGCCGGGCTGATGGGTCTGTACCTGTTGCGCGATGACCATGAGCTGTCGCTTGGCTTGCCCTCGGGCGAGCAGGAGTTGCCACTGGTGTTTGCCGACCGATGGTTACGTACGGACGGGCGGCTGTACTACCCGGATTCCGGCGACGCGAATGCGCCGTGGGTGCCCGAGGTGTTCGGCAACCTCACACTGGTCAACGGTGCGATCCTGCCCCGGGCCGACGTGCAGCCGCGTCGTTATCGCCTGCGCGTGCTCAATGCCGCCAATGGGCGGTTCTATCATCTGCGCTTTCGCGACGGCAGACCGTTTCAGGTGATCGGATCGGACCAGGGGCTGCTTGCCGCGCCGGCGACGGTGAAGTCGCTTTTTCTCGCACCGGGCGAGCGTGCGGACCTCGTCGTCGACTTCGCTTCGTTGCGCGGCGCCAGCGTCGAGCTGATGAACGATGCGCTGCCGCTGATGCGTTTTGCCGTGGGGCAGGGCGAAGTGCGGGACGTCAGTCGGGTACCGGACGTGCTGCGCGAACTGCCGCGTGTCACTGAAACCACGGCTTCGAGGTCACGCGAGCTCACGCTGGACGAATACAGCGACTGCGTCGCGACGCCGATGTTGATGCTGTTGAACGGCAAGCGCTGGCACGACCCGGTGACCGAGACGGTGAAGCTGGGCACGACTGAGATGTGGAATCTGGTGAACCTCACCGAGGACACGCATCCGATCCATCTGCACCTCGTTCGTTTCCAGATTCTCGACCGGCGGCCTTATGACGTCGACGAGTACATGGAGAAGAAGACGATCCGCTACGTCGGGCCGGCGCAGGAGCCGCCGGCGCATGAACGTGGCTGGAAGGATGTGGTGCAGGTGTATCCGGGGATGATTACGCGGATCGTGGCGACCTTCGATGGCTATGCCGGGCGTTATGCATGGCATTGCCACCTGGCGGAGCACGAGGCGAATGAAATGATGCGACCGTTCGAGGTAGTGGTGTAGGAGCGGGGGGGGGGGGGGGGGCGGGGGGGGGGGGGGGGGCCGCCCCGAGCGCGCGCCCCCACAAACAGCTGGGGGTGGTGGGTGTGGGGGGGGGCGCACGCCCCCCGCCCACACGCACCCACCCCAAGCAA
>NZ_JAVDSQ010000002.1:0-842463 GCF_031455395.1 Luteibacter sp. 1214 | reverse complement strand
CTTTGACCGCTGCCGGAATTTTTCTATGAGCCATGATTCACCTCGCAGGAGATTTTGCTCCTACTTGGTGGTCCTGAAAAACCCGGCCATTACAGCCCCGCGCGCTCCTACATGTCCAGATCAGGCGCGATAGCGCGGTGCCACGTCCTTGCGCGAGAGATTCGGTCCCATCGCGACGCGCGCGGCGTCATACGTCAGGAACTGCTGCTCATCGGCCAGCGGCGGAATCGTCACCACTTCGCCGCGGTCATAGCCCAGCAGCGCGGCATCCACCAGATCGGCGGTCTCCATGACCATCCCCGGCAGCATCGCATCGATGTCTTTACCCGAGTTCTCCCAGATTTCCGAGCGGGTCGCACCCGGCAACACCGCCTGCACGCGGACGCTGGTGCCCTTCAGCTGCGTCGCCAGGCTCTGGCTCACGTTGAGCAGGTGCGCCTTCGAGCCACTGTAGATACCGTCGAACATCTCCGGTGCGAAGGCGAGCACGGACGCGATATTGATGATGCCGCCATGGCCGCGAGCGACGAAGGCCTTGGCCGCCGCGGCGGTCAACAGGGTGGGCGCGGTGATGTTGATGGCGATGAGCTTTTCGATCGCGTCGCTGTCGTTGTCGAGGAAGCTGCCATTGAGCGAGATACCGGCATTGTTCACCAACAGGGTGATTGAGGTGTCCGCCGCTACCCGCTTCTCCACCGCGGCCACGTCGGCACGCTGCGTGAGGTCCGCCTTCAGCGTTTCGACCTTCCGCCCCGTCGCGGCGCCGATTTTCCTGGCCAATGCGTCCAGGCGATCCAGACGACGTGCGACCAGAATCAGATCGTAGCCGCGCGCCGCCAGACGCTCGGCGTAGACCTCGCCGATGCCCGACGAAGCGCCCGTAACCAGTGCCGTGCCTTTGTTTTCAACGCTCATGAGGGTGACTCCGTATGGGTAAGTTGCAAAGTGATATCGACTACGTTGCCATACGATAGTGACCTAGCTATCATTATGCAATGGACACCGACAAACTTTCTTCAGGTACCTGCTCGATTGCCCGCAGCCTCGCGCTGGTGGGCGATACCTGGAGCGTGCTGATCCTTCGCGATGCCAGCCGGGGGATGACGCAGTTCGACCAGTTCCGGACGAGCCTGGGCATCGCGCCGAACATTCTGTCGCGTCGATTGAAGGGTCTGACCGAGGCCGGTGTCCTGGAAAAGCGCCGCTACAGCGAGCGGCCGCCGCGCGACGAGTACGTGCTGACCCAGGCCGGACGCGAGTTCCTGCCGATCATGGCCGCCATGGGCGAATGGGGCCGTCGGCACAACGGCGGCGGCGGGAAGTTGTCCCATCTCGTCGCCGACGAGACGGGTGAGCGGGTGAGTGCGGTGGTGATCGATGAGGTGACGGGGCGTCGTCTCGACCAGTTGCCGATGCGTCTGGTGATGCCGGACTGATAAGCCCGTTGATTCGTAACGAATCAGAACTTCATGGCAACGGGAGCGCGGAGCTGATGCATCAGGGTGCGGGTTGTGACGGTCCATAGACCGTCCGCAACATGCATTCGTAGTCGGCCTGCGGCATGAGCTCCATGGAGGCACGTCGCCGGTCGACATCGACGGGTTTTTCCGTCGGTTGAGGCATCATCGCTGACGGATGCTTCGGGTCGACCATGTACTGAGTGCCATACCGTTGCGGCTTGCCCTGCGCGCGAAGTACTCGGTCGGTGAGCATGGCGACATCGCCTTTGTAGGCATCTCCGTGTTCACCGGCCTTGGTCAACGCCGGCAACATGGAGGCCTGAAATGCCGGATCCTGATCGGCGTGTTGAACGAGCAGGAAGGCAGCTGAAACACCGTCACGGCCAACCTGCGAAGCCACAGGAAACGCACCATCGCCGAACCGCCGTTTCATCCATGCAAGGTTGTCCTTGTCCATGGCGAAGACTGCCTTGCCCAATTCCTGCGACCCGCCGGCATCGATCCATGCCTTGCGTGCTTCGACGTCTTTATCGCGACGCTTGAGCAACTCGCTCCGTAAGGGTCCGTCAGTGATGTGGACCGCCTTTGCATCAGCGGCTGCGCCCTCCGCGCTGAGTTCCGGATGCAGCCTGGCAAGCTTATCCATCCATGCCTGAGCTGAGGGACATTGCGACCGCACGTTGTCATCGTTCGCGTCAGCCCATGCGGCGAATGAACTCATGAGCAGCGCGGCTGCCAGACTTAACTTCATCGAATGCTTCAACACGCGTTCTCTCTCCCTGAGCGGCACCGGCTTACCGACAGACCGGTATATCGAATTTATGGGCAGGGTTCCCGTCGCGTGACGCGACGATCGGATGCTGCACCCCCGTGAACCATGGCTCCTTCGGCCACCAGCGTGGGACCACCGGATGCGTCGTCGGTTCCACGGCCTGTCCGGGTTCCGGAATCAATACCTCGGCCTTGCTGCAACGTGCCGCCGCCAGAATGCGCTCGGCGGGTTCGGTCCAACCGTGATGCGCCAGCTTGATAAGGCCCCAGTGCACGGGGATCAGCACCTTGCCGCGAACCTCTTCGTGCACCTGCATCGCCTGCTCGGGCCCGAGGTGCCAGTCCGGCCACTGTTCGTCGTACTGACCGTCCTCGATCAGCGTGACATCGAAGGGACCGAACTTCGCACCCACATCGGCGAAGGTGTCATTCATGCCGGTATCGCCGGAGTAGAACGCGCGATGGTCGGGACCGATGAATGCGTAGCCCGTCCACAATGTGGCATCGCTATGCGCCTCGAGGCGACCGGATGCATGACGGGACGGTGTGGAAACGATACGAAGTGCGCCCACGTGCGCGTCCTGCCACCAGTCCAGTTCGGTGATCTTTTCCTTCGGCACGCCCCAGTCGATCAGGTGCGCCGCGATACCGAGCGGCACGATGAATCGTGCGCCGCGTGCGTTGAAGGCCTGCACGGAGGCGCGATCGAGATGGTCGTAGTGATCGTGTGATACGACGACGACATCGACTCGCGGCAGGTTATCGAGCGGGACGGGTGGTTCGTACCAGCGCTTCGGGCCGAGCCAGGGGAAGGGCGATGCGCGCTCGCTCCAGAAAGGGTCGATCACGACGTTGACGCCGTCGATCTCCAGTAACGAAGACGAATGGCCAAACCAGGTGACGCGCAAACCGCTCGTCGGAGGCGTGGCGTACAGCGCCGACGAGTCCATCGTCGGAACCGGCGCATCGGGTTCCTCGCCGGGCTTCGACTGCAGGATCTGCCAGATGCCACCCTTGAGGTTCATGAACATCGGTGCGGGGTTGGCGAAGCTCCGACCGTGCCACTGCGGCGATGTCACTTCGGCGGCCGTCGGTGTCTTGCTGGGCCATGCGCCGATGTTCGGCCATGCGGTGATCGCGACGAAGGCCACGATGAGGACGACGAGAGCGAGGAAGATGCCGAGATAACGGAGTAAGCGCTTCAAACCGGATCCTTTTCGGGGGATGGGTCTGAAGATAGCGGGACAGGTGGGGGTTCGTCACCGTGAATCGCCAGCAGGGCTGGCTCCACACAAGAGCAAGGATGCATGCTCGTGTAGGAGCCAGCCCGCTGGCGACCGGTGTTATCTCAAGCCAACAAGGATCAAGCCGGCATCGTCGCCATGTCGATCACGAAGCGGTAACGCACATCGTTCTTCGCCAGACGCACATACGTTTCGTTGATCGAGGTCATGTCGACGACTTCGATGTCCGACACGATGTTGTGCTCGGCGCAGAAGTCCATCATCTCCTGCGTTTCCGCCATGCCACCGATGGCGGAACCGGCGATCGTGCGACGCGGGAGCATCAGGCTGCCACCGATCACACCGTCGAGCGGAGTGAGTGCGCCGACCAGCACCATGGTGCCGTCGAGCTTGAGCAGGCTGGTGTACGGGTTGATGTCGTGCGACACCGGCACCGTGTTGAGCAGGAAATCGAAGCTGCTGGCCTGGGCCTTCATCGCCTCGGCATCGGTCGAAAGCAGCACGGCGTCCGCGCCAAGGCGCTTCGCATCCTCACCCTTGGAGGCCGACGTGGTGATCATCGTGACATGCGCGCCCATGGCCTTGGCGAACTTCACGCCCATGTGGCCGAGACCACCCAGACCGATGACGCCGACCTTCTGACCCGGGCCCACCTTCCAGTGACGCAGCGGCGAGTACGTGGTGATACCGGCGCAGAGCAGGGGAGCGGTCGCCTTGAGATCGAGCTTCTCGGAGATCTTCACGACGAAGCGCTCTTCCACGACGATCTCGGTGGAGTAACCGCCCTGGGTCGGGGTGGTCTTGTCCTGCTCGGTGCCGTTGTAGGTGAAGCTGGTGTGCGTCGTGCAGTACTGCTCGAGGTTCTGCTTGCAGGAATCGCACTCGCGGCACGAATCGACCATGCAGCCGACGCCGGCGAAGTCGCCGACCTTGAACTTCCTGACGGCCGAGCCAACGGCGACGACGCGGCCCACGATTTCATGGCCCGGGACCATCGGGAACACCGAGTTGCCCCAGTCGCCCTTGGCCTGGTGCAGATCCGAATGGCAGACGCCGCTGTAGAGGATCTCGATGCGCACATCGTGCGCGCCCGGATCGCGGCGCTGGAAGGTGAAGGGAACGAGGGGCGTCGTGGCGCTCTTGGCGGCAAATCCGCGGACTTCGATCATGGGAGTCATCCTCGATAGGTGGGTCAGGAAAGCGGGTAACGATAAAGCCTCAACAATCCTGCGGGCCAACGGGAATTCCGGCATGTATCGTTGAGGTATCCTTGATAATCATGCGTCCCGACAACCTTTCTCATCTGGCGGCATTCGCCGCCGTCGCCCGGCACGCCAGCTTCCGAAAGGCGGGCGCCGAGCTGACGCTGTCCACGTCGGCCATCAGCTATGCCATCCGTGGACTGGAAGAACGGCTGGGGGTGGTTCTCTTTCACCGCACCACGCGCAGCGTTTCACTGACGGAAGCGGGTCAGCGGCTGCTCGAGCGGCTGGAGCCGGCGCTGCTTGGCGTAAACGACGCCCTTGAAGAGATGAACAACTTCCGCGCGGCGCCCGCCGGTACGTTGCGGATCAACATGCCACGCGTCACCGCGCAGCTCCTGCTTCCGACGCTGCTGCCTCGTTTTCTGGCGACATATCCAGACATTCACTTTGAAGCTGTGGATAACGATGGCCTGATCGATATCGTCGCTTCGGGCTTCGACGCCGGCATCCGGTTCCTGGAGCAGGTGCCGGAGGACATGATCGCCGTGCCGATCGGCGGTGCGCAGCGGGGTGCCATCGTCGCCTCGCCTGACTATCTCGCCCGCTACGGCAGCCCCCTGGTCCCCGACGACCTGTTCCGCCATAACTGCATCCGCTTTCGGTTTCCCAGCGGGCGGGTCTATAAGTGGGAACTGGAGCAGGGTTCGACCAAGCTCGAACTGGACGTTCGCGGGCGGCTGACCTTCGGCGACATGCGTCTGGCGCTGGATGCCGCCGTCGCAGGCATCGGCATCGCCGCGGTGCTGGACGATCAGGTCAAGGCACTGGTCGAGGACGGTAAGCTGGTCCGGCTGCTGGAGGACTGGTGCCCGCCGTACCCGGGATTCATGCTCTATTACCCACGCCAGCGGCGAGTCACGTCGGCCCTTCGCGCGTTCATCGAATACATCCGCGAGCACGCGTGCGCCTGAATCGCCAGCAAGGCTGACTCCCGCCGGGCCGTCCGACCGCGTATCCTAGGCCGATTGCTGCGACGCACCATGACGCCGCGGCCCACCTACGTCCCCGAGCACCCCTCATGTCTGGTTCCGCCCCCGTCCTCGATCCGGGCACCGCGCCCGTCCGCGCGCCTCACGTCGGCCTGGTGATCCTCGCGCTGGCCGTCGGTGGCTTCGCCATCGGTACGACCGAGTTCGCCTCGATGAGCATGCTGCCACTGTTCGCACAGGGTCTGGGCATCGATGCGCCGACCGCGGGCCATGCGATCAGCGCCTATGCGCTGGGTGTCGTCATCGGCGCTCCGGTGATGACCGTGCTCGGCGCGCGCGTGCCGCGCCGTCGCCTGCTGCTGATCCTCATGGCGATGTTCACGCTGTTCAACGGTCTGACCGGCTTGTCGCCGAACTACCACTGGATGCTGGTGTTCCGGTTTCTGGCTGGCCTGCCGCATGGCGCGTACTTCGGTGTCGCCGCCCTGGTCGCCTCATCGCTGGTTCCCCCCAACCGGCGCACGCGCGCGGTCGGCCAGATGTTCCTCGGCCTCACGTGCGCCACCATCGTCGGCGTTCCGCTGGCCAGCTGGCTGGGTCAGCTGGTGGGCTGGCGCTGGTCGTTCGCGCTGGTGGCCGTCCTTGGCCTGCTGACGATTCTCGCCGTCGCGATTTACGCACCCAGGACGCCCGCCAATCCGAAGGCCAGTCCGCTTGGCGAGCTCAGCGCGCTGAAACGCTCGCAGGTCTGGTACACGCTGGCGATCGGTGCCATCGGTTTCGGCGGCATGTTCGCTGTGTATACCTACCTCGCCGACATCCTTATCAGCGTGACCGGGATGCCACTGTCGAGCGTGCCCTGGGTGATGGCCATCTTCGGCGTCGGCATGACCGTTGGCAACATGGTCGTGCCCGTCTTCGCCGATCGCGCGCTGATGCGCACGGCAGGTGCACTGTTGCTGTGGAGCCTCGTGATCCTCGCCATCTTCCCGTTCACCGCAAGCAACATCTGGCTGCTGAGCCTCGACGTGTTTTTCATTGGTGTGGGTGGGGCACTCGGTACGGTGCTGCAGACGCGGCTCATGGATGTGGCGGGCGATGCGCAAGGTCTTGCCGCATCGCTGAATCATTCCGCCTTCAATACCGCTAACGCGCTCGGGCCGTACCTGGGCGGCCTCGCCATCGCCGGCGGTTACGGGTGGACGTCGCCCGGCTGGGTGGGAAGTCTGTTGGCGCTGGCGGGGCTCGCTATCTGGGCGGCGTCGGTGGCGGCTGAAAAGCGGACCGCTAGCCGGGTGGCTGCGGAAGCCTGCTGACCCGGAGGCGCCGATCGCGCCGGGGCGTCGGCATGACGCGCTCCATGCCGCGATGTCGTCACACGCGCTGGCAGGAGGTGGTCGAGCATCAACAAACGCTTCGTGCCGTTCAACAAGCGGTCCAGGAATATCCCGATACCCGCACTTCCGTAACTGTAATCAGCGCAGATCCGGTAATGATCGAGTCCGCCAAACGCCATGCCGACGGGCCGATCGAGCGCATGCGCAAGAATGGCTTCAGCTTGGTAGAAGGCGATATCCCTGAACCGGGGCTCGTTTAGAAAAAACGCCATGTCGAGCAGGAACTCACCGTAGCCTGCGCTGCCCTCGTCCTGCCAGATTTTGTTCGACATACGCGTCCTGACCGTATGTGCACAGTCGACGGCCATGTCGTGGTAACGCCGGTCGCCAGTGAGCGCGAAGTAACGGATGCACACAGCACCGACACCAGCAGAGCCGTACCTGTGATGGGGGAGGTTTGGTGCATGCTCTCTCGAATTCGTGTGGACCTTCCAGACGATCCTGCCCGCGACACGCGTCGCGTAGCTGAGATCGAAATCGATCGCGCGTCCGGCCGACGCGACGAAGTCATCGCGTCCGGTCGCTGACCCGAGGTAAAGCAGGAATAGCGCTACACCGCACTGACCCTCGGCGAGGCCAAGATAGGTCTTGTCTCCCGTAGGCCATGACAGGCCGCGCTCCGAATCTACGGCGTGCCCGAGCAGCCAGTCCCCGATGCGAATGGCTTCATCAAGAAAGGCTTCTTCGCCCGTCGTCGACCAGAAGTGCAACCAGGTCAGGCCCACGCCCGCACATCCGTAGTAAAGGCCCGCACGGTCGAAGACGAGCCCGTCGTCGGCGACCCTGGCCATCATGGCCCTTGCGGCGTCCCGTCGGCCCGCTAGCAGCAGACCGAGGGCCACGCCGGACAAGCCGGAATACAGACCGGGAGGACATAGCTTCGCCGCGGCCCGCCGTTCTATCCAGTCAAGCACAGGTGCGCTGATAGCGCCTTGCCGCTGGAGCAGAAACAGTGCGACGCCCGTCGCGCCATACTCCAACGATACGGGGTTGGTGACGAAGACCTCCGGGGAGGCAGGCCACAACCGATCCTCGCGTGCCAGGTCCATCGTCGAGTCCAGGAACACCTCCACGCCCGTGATTACATCGTCGATCCGACTAACCAGGTCTGGGGATGGCGAGGCGACGTCGAGAAGCTGTTCGCGCGAGGGAAACATCCTGCGCTGGACGAGGGGCAGATCGATGGCTTCGAGAAACGAGAGCGTCTGAGCAACACTCCAGCGACGATCGGGCTCGGTGTGCATCAGTCCCAAGATGAGCGTCATCAACTCCGCAGGAAGTCCAAGATCGGACAGCACGAGCGCGAGTTTCCGAAAGATGTTCTCGCGTCCGAGTTCGAGCCCCGCAGCGCTGAAAGTGAGCATGTCCAGAATCAGCACGCCAAACGCATAGCAATCGTCGGCGACGCATGGTCGTTGTGCCGACGCCTGCTCAGCGGAAGCGTAGCCAGGTGTCCATCCCTGCACCCACGGACCGGCGTCGTCCACCTCGAACGCGAATTCGAAATCGATAAACTTGATTCGCTTGTCGCTCTTGGTGAAGAGAATGTTGTTCTTGGTCAGGTCACGAAGCACGACGCCGTGCGAGTGGATAACCTGCAACCCCTCACCGATTTCGCGAATGGAGGACAGTATGCGGTCGAGACCGAATCCGGTGCTTTGATACTCGTTCGAGAAATAGAACTCCATCGAATGGCCCCAAAGGGAGATGGCGTTTAGCTTCTCTACTACGAGGAACCAATGGTCCCATGCCTGGAACAGATCTATATATTCTGGCACCAGGCCGGTGTGAGACAGTTTTTTGAGCACCCGCGCTTCACGCTTCAGGATGAACGCCGGGTCGTCCTCACTTTCCCGCTCCAGATGTCCCAGCTTGCCGCGTACCTCGCGAACGATTACCTCGCGTTGAGTTTCGGTATCGATGCCACGATAGATGCCGCCGGTTGCATTGAATTTGATGGCGCCCTGTATGACGTAGCGATCCTTGAGGCGGACGGTCTTTGGCTGATCCGGCTTTCTTACGGTGGCCGTGGAAGAAGGAAGTTCTTGTGGGCGTTGGAGCAACGGGTCGACGATGCCGGGCGGTAACCGAAACGTGGGACCGCGCACATCGTTGTACCAGGAACCATCCGGCAGGAAGAAGCCGGAGGCACTGCGTCCTGTCGCATCCACCGATGGCTTGCCGCGATGAACGCCGTAACGGTAGTAAACGACCTTGCTGTCCCGATAGGGCCGGTCAGTGAGGATGTAGGGGCCGTGCAGGTGCGATGTTGCAGCGTGCAGTTCGACAAGAATTGCCGCAAATTCATCGACATTTCTGGGATAGATGGCGATGAACTTTCCAATCTGAAAGCGCGACCAGCCCTTGCCCAGTGACATCTTGAGCATGCGACGGTCGGCGCAAAATTTAAAGGCGATCCGCGCAGAGGACATGATCCCCGCGACGATCGTCAGTGTTTCCACCGCATTGGCCTGTGTACTTGAGAGGTGGATCTTCCACCCGTGTTCGAGATCTTCGCGATCGTCGGGCGAGCAGCTCGCCCAGAAGCCCCTTTCCCTTATTTTCCACCGTTCCCCGAGCGCTGCGCGTACCACGTCGAGGAACTCGTGGGAGGGCTCGTAAGAATAGATGTTCTCGTGATAAATCGGGCTGAGGAACGAATAGGCAAAGAACGGTGACGATTCCATCTGCACCTCTGTCCATGGCTGCGACGCTCAGTCGCTTATCGCTGCGCCTTTGCGGCGCGCAAAAAAAGAATGGGCGGCCAAAGCCGCCCATCTTTTATCAACAGCCGCCGTCGTTAGCGGTGCTGGTCGAGCTCGCAATCGAGAGGCAAGCGTGGAACAGATCCTCCCAGTCAATTTCAAGGGACTGGAGGTTCAGCACGTCGTTCTTTTCGATATCTTGCGCCACAGTAGTGCTCCTTGTGATTCACTCAGAAATACCGATGCTTCGGCGGCGCCGAAGCGTCTCTTGACGTCGATCGCATGCGCAGGTCTGCGTCATGCGGGACCGACCGTATCGAATGTTTGAGAAGATTCGCAAGTGACATCGGTCCCTGGCGGCCTACGGCGCGTCGCATTCACGAGTGTTCCGTCGATTGGGTCGCACATCGGATTTAGCCGGCATAGTCGATTTGCCGTTTTTGCTTACGCGCCGGCAATTCGTATTATTTTCCGATGCAGAACGAACCAAAGATGGCGCCAAGCAAATCGTCAGATGAGTAGGTGCCGGTAATTTCGCCCAGCGCGTGCTGGGCCTGACGCAATTCCTCGGCGGCGAGTTCGCCCGCGTGAGCCGACCGTAGTGCGTCGTCCGTCAGAGATAAGTGGCGCTGTACGGACTCCAGCGCCGTGACGTGACGGCGACGCGCGCTGAATGCGCCATCCCCCGCGCCCGCGGTCGCGAGCTCACGCAACCGGGCGCGCAGCGCGTCCATACCATCGCCCGTACGCGCTGAAAGCCAAAGGACATCGCCCTCGCAGTGTGCTTCGCGCTCGTCCAGATCAATCTTGTTAATGACGATCAGACGTTTTGCATATTCGACCATGCCATCCAACAACGAAAGATCGGCATGTGCGTGCGCATCGTCGGTGACCAGCAACGCGACATCGCAGCGTGCAAGCTGGTCACGCGCACGACGGATGCCCTCGCGTTCGACGATGTCGTCGGATTCGCGAAGACCGGCCGTGTCCGCGAGCTCCAGCGCGACGCCATCGATGTGTATCGCCTCGCGAAGCACGTCGCGCGTGGTGCCCGCGACGTCAGTCACAATCGCCCGCTCTTCTCCGGCAAGCGCATTCAACAGACTCGACTTGCCCGCGTTGGGTCGCCCGACGATGGCGACAGCGATGCCATCGTTCAGACGGACACCGCGGCGAGTTTCAAGCAACAGACGGCCGAGATTTGCCCGGAGCGTCGTTAGCTTGTCGCCGATGACAGGGTCGGCAAGAAAATCGATTTCTTCTTCGGGAAAATCGATGGCTGCCTCGATGTGTACTCTCAGCTCGATAAGCTCGGCAAGCAGGGCCTCCACGCGGGCCGAGAAAACACCTTCCATCGATCGCAGTGCTGCACGTGCTCCCGCACGCGACGTCGCGGCAACAAGATCGGCGACAGCTTCCGCCTGTGCCAGATCGAGCTTTCCGTTGAGGAAAGCCCGTTCAGTGAATTCACCGGGCCGAGCGAGGCGCGCGCCCAGCGCGAGGCAACGCTGGAGCAGCGCGTCGAGCAACACGGCGCTGCCATGTCCTTGAAGCTCGACCACGTGCTCGCCGGTGTAAGACGCGGGTCCCGGAAAGGACAACAACAAGCCGCGATCGATCAGCTCACCGTCTGCGTCGTGAAACGCGGTGAAGTGCGCGTATCGCGGTGTGGGTGCCCGGCCAAGGAACGCGGCGGCAATGAAAGGAGCGAGCGGCCCCGACACGCGAACGGCACCGACCCCGGCCGCGCCGGCGCCGGTAGCGATGGCTGCGATGGTGTCGTCGCCGTGAGTCATGTCGTGCCTGTGGATAGCGAAGCGGCGCGTCTTTCGACGCGCCGCTTCAGGTGTTATGCCTTGGTGATCTTCGCCGCGGCGTCGGCTTGTTCGACACTGCGGTTGATCCACCACTGCTGGAGCAGGCTGGTCGCGCCGTTGACCGTCCAGTAGAGCACCAGACCTGACGGGAAGAAGGCGAAGAAGACACCGAAGATCAACGGCATCACCTTCATCATCTTTGCCTGGGTCGGATCCATGCCTGCGGTCGGCATCATGCGCTGGGTGAGCAGGGTGACCAGGAAGTAGAGCACCGGCAGCACGTAGAAGGGATCCGGTGCCGACAGATCGTGGATCCAGCCGAAGAACGGCGCATGGCGCAGCTCGATGGATTCGGACAACACGCGAAGGAGGCCGATGAAGATCGGGAAGGTGATCAGGATGGGCAGGCAGCCAGCCATCGGATTGATCTTTTCCTTCTTGTACAGCTCCATGGTGGCCTGCTGCATCTTCATCCGGTCGTCGCCGTAACGCTCCTTGAGCGCGGCGATACGCGGCTGCAGCTTGCGCATACGAGCGCCGGAACGGAACTGCGCGTCGGTCAGCTTGAACAGCGCGGCCTTGATCAGCAGCACGAGCAGAATGATCGCGACGCCCCAGTTGCCGCTGATCGCGTGCAACTGGGAGAGCAGCCAGTGCAGCGGCTGCGCGATGATGGTGAACCAGCCGTAGTTGCTAGTCAGCTCGAGGCCCGGTGCGATCGCGTCGAGCGTTCCCTGCAGCTTCGGACCGATGTACAGACGCGCGACACTGTCGGCGGCCTGACCCGGCGCGACCTGCATGGCCGGACCGAAGGCACGGACGAGATAGCGCGGCGTAGCCGAGTTGGGATCGACGACTGCACTGCTATAGGTGACGTTCTGATCCGCCGGCGGAATCCACGCGACGAAGAAATAATGCTGCAGCATGCTGACCCAACCGCCCGTGATGGAGCGATTGAGCGGCTTCTTCGCGAAGTCGGCCAGCGGCAGCGTTTCGAACTTGGTGTCCGGGCTGAACCAGGCGGCGCCGAAGAAGCTGTGCTGCGCCGGATCCGTATACGCCTTGAACCAGTTGACCTTCTCGTTGGCGACGCGCTGCAGCTGGTGATAAGCGTTACCCGTCCACACCGCCGTCGAACCGTTTTCGACGCGCTGGTCGAGATCGACCACGTAGTCCATGCGCTTGAGCGTATAGCGCTTCACCACCTTGACGCCCGACGGATCGGTCCAGGTCAGGTCGAGACTGACGGACTTCTGGCCATCGGCCAGGGTGGTCTCGGTCTTGTCGGCGTGGAAGAGGGCGCGGTGATCCGGCGCGGCGCCGTTGCTGCTGACCAGTCCATCCTGTGCCGCGAAAAAGTGCGCGCCCTCATCGTCGAGCAGACGGACGGGCGGCGACACCGGTTCCTTCTTCGTGACCGGGTTGGTCGGGTAATAGAGGAGCTCCGAACGGACGATGCTGCCGCCACGGGTATCGATGGTCAGGCGCAGGACGTCGTTCGAGAGGGTGACCAGCTCGGCCTTGCCTTCCGGGGCCGCGCCGTTTTCGGCCGGCACGGCGGCGGGAGCGGTGGAACCCGGCACGCTGGCGTCGCCGCCCGGCTTGCCGTTGGCATCGACCTGGGCTGCCGGCGCGGCTGGAGTCGGGGGCTGGACATAGTCCTTCTCCCACTCGGTCCAGAGGAGATACGCCACGAACATGAGCGCGAAGAAGAGAAGCGTGCGCGTTTGATTCATTGCAGGGCCAGATTGGAATGCATAAGAGAGGTCAACGCGCGATTGTGCCGTCGGCACTCTCACGCTTCAACGGCCGGATGCGACGCAGCAGGGTGTCCAGCTCGGCCAGAAGGGCCGCGCCGGTCTCTTTGACTGCGATGTCTTTAGCCATGACCAGGATGTCGACCGGAGGCAGGTCGGGGCGAGCGAGGCGAAAAGCCTCACGCGCGAGGCGCTTGATTCGGTTACGGTCGACCGCGCGCTTGGAACAGCGCTTGGAAATGGCCAGGCCGAGCCGGGCCGTGTCGACGTCGTTGTTTCCGAAGCGCAAAAGAAAACAGCGGCCGCCGAGGCGACCGCTGACTGTTCGCAACGCGGCGAAGTCGGCGGCGCGGCGTAACCGCGCATCGCGCGGCATGGCGGCGGCACGCACGACCGTCGCCCGATTACGGGATCAGACGCTTGCGACCCTTGGCACGGCGGGCGTTGATGATCTTGCGGCCGTCGGCGGTCGCCATGCGTGCACGGAAGCCGTGGGTACGGGCGCGCTTGAGCAAGCTGGGCTGGAAAGTACGCTTCATGGCGAAGACATCCGGGTGAAGATTGAATATGGCCGACAAGTATGTCCGACAATCCCGAGGACTGTCAACCGGTTGGGCCATAGCCCGTGATGTGCCTTCGCCGTGGGGGAGTCCGGCGGGGGGCCGGAACGCTGGTAGACTTGGCCGTCCACCCCGCGCGCAAGCGCCCCTTCTGTGGCAAGAATACCCGATGAGTGATCTTTGGAGGCGCTGTCTCGAGCGTCTTGAAGGCGAATTGACCGCCGAGGAAGTCCATACCTGGCTCATGCCGCTGCAGGCCAGGGAAGACGCTTCCGGGCTGCACCTGTATGCGCCCAACCCGTATTCGCTGGACACCATCCGCGATCAGTATCTGGACAAGATCCAGACGATCGCGGGACATCTGATCGGTCACCCGGTCACGGTGCGGCTGGAAGTCGGCTCGTCCGGCGGACGGCCGGTGCCCGTTCGTGTCAGCAGTGCGACGCCATCTCCCTCGCCGTCGCATCAGCCGGCATCGCGTGCGCCGGAAGCCGCTCCGGAGCCGCCGCACGTTCACAACCTTGATCTGCATTACACGTTCGAAACCTTCGTCGAAGGCAAGTCGAACCAGCTCGGCAAGGCCGCGGCGATGCAGGTGGCGATGAATCCCGGCCGCGCTTACAACCCGCTTCTTCTTTATGGCGGTACCGGCCTGGGCAAGACCCACCTGATGCATGCCGCGGGCAACATGCTGCTGCAGAACAATCCCGGCGCGAAGGTGCTCTACCTCCGCTCGGAGCAGTTCGTCAGCGGCATGGTCAAGGCGCTGCAGCAGAAGAACATGGATGAGTTCAAGCGTCGCTTCCGGACGGTGGATGCGCTGCTGATCGACGATATCCAGTTTTTCGCCGGCAAGGACACGACGCAGGAGGAGTTCTTCCATACCTTCAACGCGTTGTTCGAATCCAAGCAGCAGATCATCCTCACCTGCGATCGCTATCCGAAGGAGCTCGACAAGCTCGAGCCCCGCCTGAAGTCGCGTCTGGGCTGGGGTCTGTCGGTAGCGATCGAGCCGCCGGACTTCGAGACCCGTGCCGCCATTCTTCTGTCCAAGGCGGCGGAGAAGGATATGGAGGTGTCGGAGGACGTGGCGATGCTGCTGGCCAAACGGATCCGGTCCAACGTCCGCGATCTCGAGGGTGCGCTGAATACCCTGGCGGCACGGGCCAACTTCTATCGCAAGCCGATCACCACGGACTTCGCGGAAGAGACGCTGCGTGACCTGCTGAATACGCACGCGCAGGCGGTCACGGTGCCGAACATCCAGAAAACGGTGGCCGACTATTACCAGGTGCGTCTGTCGGACCTTCTCTCGAAACGCCGTGTGCGCTCTCTGGCGCGCCCCCGGCAGGTAGCCATGGCCCTGTCCAAGGAACTGACCGAGCACAGCCTGCCTGAGATCGGTGAGGCCTTTGGCGGTCGTGACCACACGACGGTGCTGCATGCATGCCGGACGATCCGTGGCTTTTGCGAGAAAGACGTACGGATGAGGCAGGACTGGGAACAACTCATCCGTATCTTGACGGGCTGAGAACCTGTGGATAATAGGTGGATGGACAGAGGATGAAATCGACCCTCGAAGTTGTCCACAAGACACCCACATAGCACGACCGGTTAGGCGCAATCGATATGAAATGCCAAGGTGCTGAAATTCAATAGTTTTTCCGTCTTGTCTACTTATCCACCGCCCTAACAACAACCACTAAATAAATCTTAAAAACATTAAAAGCAGGAGAAGGGGCGCATGCAATTCAGCATCCAGAGGGAAGTTCTGCTCAAACCCCTGCAGCAAGTCGTAGGCGTTGTCGAACGTCGACAGACGCTGCCGGTACTGGCCAACCTCCTGGTTCGCGCTTCCGGTAATGAGGTTTCGTTCACCGGTACCGACCTCGAAGTCGAAATGGTCGCGACGACCGCGGCTGACTCGGTGCAGGACGGTGAAATCACGATTCCGGCACGCAAGCTGTTCGACATCGTTCGCGCATTGCCCGACGGCGCGAAAATCGACCTCAAGCTCAACGGCGAGCGCATCGCGCTGAACGCGGGTCGCAGCCGCTTTACGCTGGCGACGCTGCCGTCGAGCGAGTTTCCGACCATCGACGAGATCGAACTGGTCGAGCGCGTGACGCTGCCTGAGGAAGTTCTGCGCGATCTGATGGACCGTACGGCGTTCGCGATGGCCAATCAGGACGTCCGGTACTACCTCAACGGCATGCTGCTCGACCTGCAGGAGCACACGCTGCGCTGCGTCGCGACCGACGGCCACCGCCTGGCGCTGAAGGAAACGAAGCTGGAAAGCTCGGTGTCGGCACGTCGTCAGATCATCATTCCCCGCAAGGGCGTGAACGAGCTGATCGGCCTGTTCGAAGCGGGGGAGGGTTCGGTAGAACTCGAATTCGGGCGCAATCACCTGCGCGTTCGTCGCGGCGGTGTCGTGTTCACCTCGAAGCTGATCGATGGTCGCTTCCCGGACTACGAGGCGGTCATTCCGCTCGGAGCCGACAAGTCGGCTACGATCGAGCGCGATGTACTGCGCAGCGCCCTGCAGCGCGCCGCGATCCTGTCCAACGAGAAGTACCGCGGTGTAAAGCTCGAGCTGACGCCGGGTCGCATCAAGATCGTTGCGCATAATCCGGAGCAGGAAGAAGCCCAGGAAGAAGTCGAAGCCGAGACCGTCGTCGACGACCTCGCGGTCGGGTTCAACGTGGGTTACCTGCTCGACGCACTGGGTGCGCTACGTGGCGATAAGGTCCGGATCAACCTTCGTGATGCCCAGTCGAGCTGTCTTCTGCAGGAAGAAGGCAATGATGAGGCCCGCCACGTGGTGATGCCGCTTCGCCTCTGACACCTATCCACGCTAAAGTTCGGCCACCGACGCCGGGGATGTCTTCGACACCCCGGCGTCGTTCGTTTCGACGCATGGCCAGGAAAAGCAGGGCAGCATGAAGTTCGAGTCACTTAGGATTGCCGGATTGCGAAACCTCGAAGGGGTTTCACTCACCCCCGCAGCCGGCATCAACGTTTTTGTCGGCCCCAACGGCGCCGGCAAGACCAGTGTTCTCGAGGCGGCGTATCTGCTGTCACACGGCCGATCGTTTCGTGCCGGCTCCCGGGATGTACTTCTTCAGCGTGGTGCCGGCTCGCTGTCGGTGTTTGCCGAGGTGCGGGGCAAAGACGACCGGGTTCGGCGTCTGGGGCTGGGACGGGAAGGCAGTCGCTGGCAAGCGCGTGTGGACGGCGATGCCGCCGCGTCGTTGGGCAGCCTCGTCCAGGAATGTGCGGTGGTCTGCTTTGAACCGGGCTCGCACGATCTGATCGCTGGTGCCTCGGACGAACGCCGCCGCTTCCTTGACTGGGGTTTGTTCCACGTGGAACACGCTTTCGTGAATCAGTGGCGTCGTTACCAGCGCGCGCTCAAACAACGAAACTCCCTTCTTCGCGCCGGGGGCCCGATTGAGGCGGCATGGATCGAGCCGTGGGAGGCCGAGCTTGCTACGACAGGCGAGGGTATCAGCGCTTTTCGCCGCGGATATATCGACCGGTTGCTTCCACACATTCGCGGTTTCATGGGAAACGTCCTGCCCGAGCTCGGCGAGTTCACCATTCGTTACAAGCCTGGCTGGGACGACGCGGCGGATCTGCTCTCTACATTGGCGGACCGGCGTCATCGGGACCTGGCGCGCGGTCACACCACCGTAGGACCCCATCGCGCGGACTTCTCCGTGACCTTTGAACACGCCCCGCTACGGGAACACCTGTCGCGAGGGCAGGAGAAGCTGTGCGCCCTGGCGTGCCTGTTAGGACAGGCCTCGCTTCACGCCGACATCCGTGGCGAATGGCCCGTCATATGCCTCGATGATCTTGCATCTGAGCTCGATCGTACCCATCAAGAGTGGGTAGTCGCGCAGCTTCTCGGCCGCGACGCTCAGGTCTTCGTCACGGGAACGGAGATCCCTGCCGCCCTTTCGGCACAACCGGTCACTGTGTTCCACGTGGAACAGGGTGCCGTCACGGCTTTGCTATAATCGTCCGACTGTCCCGACGCTTCCGCGCCGCATCGGGGCCGCACTCTGGCGCCACCACCAGGCATCGCATGAACGAACCTCTCGATCCGACCCATTCGAACGCGTACGACTCCGGCAGCATCAAGGTCCTCAAGGGCCTGGACGCCGTTCGTAAGCGCCCTGGCATGTACATCGGCGACACTGACGATGGCACCGGCCTGCACCACATGGTTTTCGAAGTCGTCGATAACGCCATCGATGAAGCGCTGGCGGGCTATTGCGACTACGTCACCGTCGTCATCGGCCAGGACGGCTCGGTGGGGGTTTCGGATAACGGTCGAGGCATCCCGGTCGAGATTCATCCGGAAGAGGGCATCTCGACGGCCGAAGTCGTCATGACCGTGCTCCACGCCGGCGGCAAGTTCGACGCGAATTCCTACAAGGTCTCCGGCGGCCTGCACGGCGTTGGTGTGTCCGTCGTAAACGCGCTTAGCGAGAAGCTCTGGCTGACGATCTGGCGTGACGGCAAGGAATATCGCCAGGAATACGCCCACGGTGAGGCCCAGGCTCCCATTGCCGCGTTCGGTGACACCACTCGCCGGGGCACCATGGTGCGCTTCCTGCCCAGTCCGGCCACGTTTACCAACAACATCGAGTTCCACTACGACATTCTCGCGAAGCGTCTCCGCGAGCTGGCGTTCCTGAATTCCGGTGTGACGATCGAGCTCGTCGACGAGCGCAACGATCGCAAGGACATCTTCGCGTACGAGGGCGGCATCAAGTCCTTCGTCCAGCACCTGGCCCAGCTGAAGACGGCCCTGCACCCGAATGTCGTGAGCTTCAGCTCCGAGACGGCGGACGGGATCACCGTCGAGGTGGCCATGCAGTGGACGGACGCCTACCAGGAAACGATGTTCTGCTTCACCAACAACATCCCGCAGCGCGACGGCGGCACCCATCTCACGGGTTTCCGCGCCGCGCTGACGCGCACGCTGCAGAGCTATATCGAGAAGGAAGGTCTGGCGAAGAACGCCAAGGTCGGTCTGTCAGGCGACGACATGCGCGAGGGCATGATCGCCGTTCTTTCGGTGAAGGTGCCGGATCCGAAGTTCTCGTCGCAGACCAAGGACAAGCTGGTCTCCAGCGAGGTCAAGACCGCGGTGGAGCAGGTCGTCAACGACAAGCTCGCTGAATTCCTGCTGGAGCATCCGGCGGAAGGTAAGGCCATCGCCTCCAAGGCGGTGGACGCCGCCCGTGCCCGCGAAGCGGCCCGCAAAGCTCGCGAGATGACCCGCCGCAAGGGCGCGCTGGATATCGCCGGCCTGCCGGGCAAGCTGGCCGACTGCCAGGAGAAGGATCCGGCGCTGTCCGAACTGTTCCTGGTCGAGGGTGACTCCGCCGGTGGCTCGGCCAAGCAGGGCCGTAACCGTCGCACCCAGGCCGTGCTGCCGCTGAAGGGCAAGATCCTCAACGTCGAGAAGGCACGCTTCGACAAGATGATCGCCTCCGCGGAAGTCGGCACCCTCATTACCGCGCTCGGTACGGGCATCGGCAAGGAGGAGTACAACCCGGACAAGCTGCGCTACCACCGCATCATCATCATGACCGATGCCGACGTGGACGGATCCCACATTCGCACGCTGCTGCTGACCTTCTTCTATCGCCAGATGCCGGAGCTCATCGAGCGCGGCCACGTGTATATCGGCCTGCCGCCGCTGTACAAGGTGAAGCAGGGCAAGCAGGAGATGTATATCAAGGACGACGTCGTCCTCAACGAGTACCTGATCTCGGGCGCCGTGGACAATGCGTCGCTGGCACCGGAAGAGGGCGCTCCTGGCGTCAACGGCGAAACGCTCGAGAAGCTCCTGCACGACTATCAGTCGGCGCTCGATCAGATCGCGCGCCTGAGCCACCGTTTCGACACCGCGTCCCTTACCGCGATGATCGAACACGCGCCGATGGAAGAGGGGCTCTGGGCCGACGCGTCGGGTATGCAGGCCTGGCTGGATGCCGTTGCCAAACGTCTGAGTGCCAGCGGTCTGGGTAAACCGACTTACGCGCTTCGCTTCCGTCCCGCGCTTAACGAGCAGGGCGCCGCCATCGAAGTCGAACGCATGCAGCACGGCCTGAGCCACACCTGGATCATGCCGCAGTCGTTCTTCGGCGGCGTCGAGTTCCGGGCCATCCTGACCATCTCGCGTCAGCTGGCCGAGCTGCGCATCCAGCCGGGTGCCGTCGTCCGCCGCGGTAACGCTTCGCGGGGCATCGTCAACTTCGCCGATGCGCGCAACTGGCTGCTCGACGAAGCGAAGAAGGGTCGTTCCATCCAGCGATTCAAGGGTCTGGGTGAAATGAATCCGGAGCAGCTCTGGGAAACCACGGTCAATCCGGAAACGCGCCGCATGCTCCAGGTGGGTATCGAAGATGCGGTGGCCGCGGATCAGATGTTCTCGATGCTGATGGGTGAGGCGGTGGAACCACGTCGCGACTTCATCGAATCGAATGCGTTGAAGGTCGCCAACCTGGATATCTGATCCACGGTTGCCCTTGCCGATGTCGAGCCCGGTCGCAGCGATGCGACCGGGCTCTTCTTTTTTGCGCAACGCGGCATCGCTCCGAGGAAAGACGAAAACGCCATTTTCAAGGGCCGAAAGGCTGGCGAATTTGCACCGCGCCAACAAACATATAACAAGTCATTGTTTTGACTCTTCTTTTTTATCGCACTGCGACTTGTTCTTAGGAATGAAATCGGGTTAACCTCTGTAGTCCCCCGGTGCTGCTTGTTGTGCGCCGAGTCCTACAGCCTGAGGTCATTCGATGAAACAGGGTTCCTTCGCAAAGCTCGCGCTCGCCACGGCGGTCGCTCTTTCCCTCGCCACTGGCGCAGTCTCTGCCAAAGACGCGGCGCCCAAGGACAAGAAAGAAGCGCTGTATCCGAACGCCACGCGTACGGAGCCCAAGCTCGACCTCAAGAGCGAGAAGGACCAGAAGGCCATCAACGAGGGCCTCGACGCCGCCAACAACGGCGACAAGGAGAAGGCTACCCAGATCCTGACGCCGCTCGCTGACGGTTCGGCCACCAGCAGCAAGTACGCGCAGGCGCTCGCTCTTCAGGGCCTCGCCAACATGAAGTACAACGACGGCGACGTGAAGGGCGCGATCACCACGCTCAAGCAGGCGCTCGATATCGGCGTCATGCCGAACGACACGTACTTCCAGCTCAAGTACATGTACACCCAGTTCCTCGTCGCCGACGAGCAGTACGCTCCGGCGTTGCAGTCGCTGCAGGAATGGCGCGCTGAAGGCAAGAAGGAAACCGCCGATTCGTACGGCCTCGAGGGCAACATCGATTACCGCCTCGAGAAGTATCCGGAAGCCATCGCCGCCATCAACAAGGCGAAGTCGATGCCGGACGCGAAGCCGCAGGGTTCGTGGGACCAGATCCTTGCCGCCAGCTATGCGGAGACGGGCCAGGGCGACAAGGCCGCCGAGCTCGCATCGGCCGAACTCGCCAAGAATCCGAACGACCCCACCGCGATGCAGAACGCGGCTTCCTCGCTCATCCAGGCGCAGAAGTATCCGGAAGCGATCGCGCTGCTCGAGAAGGGCCGTGCCGCCGGCGCGTTCAAGGACGAGAAGCTCTACATCAATCTCGCCAAGGTCTACCTGATCGACGGTCAGGACCATACCGACCGCCAGGAAGCCAACGCGTCGAAGGCGCAGGCGGTTCTCGAAGATGGTCTGGCCAAGGGCATCGTCAAGCCGTCGGCTGAGGTCTACAAGCTCCAGGGCGACGCCGCCATCACCGGTGGCAACGAGAGCGCGGCTCTCGCTGCCTACCAGAAGGCCGCCCCGCTCGCGAAGGATGGTGAGGTCACGCTCAGCGTGGCGCGCCTCCAGCTGCAGAAGAATCAATACGCCGCCGCTGAGAAGTCGGTGACGGATGCCATCAGCAAGGGCGTTCAGCATAAAGGCCAGGCCTATATGGTGCGCGCGGAAGCCAAGCGTGGTCAGAAGAACAAGCAGGGTGCTATCGCGGACATGAAGCTCGCGGCGCAGGACCCTGAAACGTCTGCCAAGGCCAACGCCTGGTTGAAAAATGCAAACAACACCAAGTAAGCGTCTGTAAAGTGCCGGGAGTGGGGATTTTCAAGCGTCATAAATCCTCCCTTCAGGCGCTATACAAACGCCATATGCTGGTGTAACTTGCATATCTTTCCGCTTGCAGAAACCTGCGTTTTCGGCAATGTCAAATGCCGAACGTCGGACTCAGCAGTGCGGGCTCACTTCCGCTTGATTAGCTCTTGATAGTGACTGATGGCCTCAAGTAACGAATCAACCGGCCAAGCGCCGTTTAGTTGGGGGCGCACCAGCGCGTTGGCAGTCGCCATCGCTCTGCACTCGTTCGCTTTCCTTGTGCTTGTTGCGCCTATGGCGCCGCCCAAGACGCAGGAAAAGCAGAAGGAGAAGGTTGTGCAGGTCGATTTTATCGAGCCGCCGCCGCCCCCGCCCCCTCCGCCGCCGCCGCCGCCGGAACCACCCAAGCAGCCGCCGCCGAAAATCATTCAGCAGGTGAAGCCGCCGCCGACTCCGCCGCCGCCGGCTCCACCGCCGCCGGCAGTTGAAGAGGCGAGCTCGAACCCTGTTCCGGCACCGCCGCCGGCGCCTCCCGCGCCGCCAGCTCCGCCGGCAGATATCGCAGCTACCGCGGATATGTCGTACCGTCAGCGTAACCCGCCAAAGTATCCGCCTCAGGCGGTGCGTCAGCGGCACGAAGGTACGGTGGTACTTCTGGTTCTCGTTGGTGTCGACGGTTCGCCGAAGGATGTCAAAGTCGATCAGTCGAGCGGTTTCCGCGAACTGGACAAGGCAGCAGAAGACGCGGCCAGGAACTGGAAATTCAACCCGGGTAAACGAGGCGGCCAACCTGTAGAAGGCTATGCACGTGTCCCCGTTACGTTCAACCTAAACCAGCTGTAAGCCCCCACACTTACATCTTTTAAGTTCACGCTTGACTTCCCAAGGGTAGCGTTATGTTGCAAGACACCTCCGCTCAGCCTGCACAGCCAGGTCAAAACTCCAACGCCGACGCCCTCAAGCAGATGGGCTTCGATCACCTTATCCACAACTTCGATCCGCTCGGTTGGATCGTGTTCGTGGTGCTGGTCGCGATGTCCGTGCTCTCGTGGTACTTCATCGTCGCCAACTTCATCCGTAACAGCATGGTGCGTGCGCGCGCCGACAAGGTCATCCAGGGCTTCTGGAACACCTCGTCGACGCAGGAAGCCATCCGTATGCTCGAAGAGCAGCCGAAGGGCGAACCGTTCTCGAAGATCGCGCTCGACGCCGCTTCGGCCGTTGCTCACCACCAGCAGGCTGCTGGCGGTCGCCTCGCCGAGACGCTGTCGCGTTCGGAATTCATCGACCGCGCTCTGCGCCAGGCCGTGGCTCGCGAGAGCCTGCGTCTGGAAGGCGGCCTGACCCTGCTCGCCACGGTCGGCTCGTCGGCCCCGTTCATCGGTCTTCTCGGTACGGTGTGGGGTATCTACCACGCGCTTATCGGTATCGCCGCTTCGGGTTCCGCGTCGATGGATAAGGTTGCCGGTCCCGTCGGTGAAGCTCTGATCATGACCGCGTTCGGTCTGTTCACCGCTATCCCGGCCGTGCTCGCGTACAACTTCTTCATGCGCTCCAACCGCCTGACCTACGCCAAGTTCGACGAATTCGCGCACGACCTGCACGACTTCTTCGCCACCGGCGCTCGCGTCGAAGGTACGGCGCCGGTCGTCGTCAAGAAGTAAGGAGCTGACCCATGGCTATGTCCAGCGGTGGCAACAGCGGTGGTCCGATGTCAGATATCAACGTCACGCCGCTCGTCGACGTGATGCTGGTTCTGCTGATCATCTTCATGATCACGGCGCCCCTGATGTCCCATAAGGTCCAGATCGATCTGCCGAAGGCTAATCCGAACGTTAAGGATGACACCCCGGTCGAACCGATGGATCTCGCGGTCAAGCCGGACGGTACGTACTTCCTCAATGACGGTGAAGTCAGCGAGGCTGAACTGAAGGCTCAGTTCGCGGTTGCGGCGGCGAAGTCGCCGCAGCCGGAACTCCAGATCCGTGCGGACCGCACCACCGAATATAAGGTGGTGAAGAAGATCCTTGGCGATGCCAAGGAAGCCGGTATGGTCCACGTCGGCTTCATGTCGACCGGCAAGGAGTAACGAACATGGCATTCAGCTCAGGCAACTCTGGTGGTCCCATGGCGGACATCAACGTGACGCCGCTCGTCGACGTCATGCTGGTTCTGCTCATCATCTTCATGATTACGGCGCCGATGCTGTCGCATAAGATCAAGATCGATCTTCCGCAGCCGAACCCGAACGTGCAGAACCCAGAGAATCCGCCGGATCCCGTCCGGCTGCAGATTCGCCAGGATGGCTCGCTGTACTGGAACGATACGCCGGTTGACGAGCTTGGCCTCAAGGCCCAGATCGCGGTGATCGCCACGCAGTCGAACCAGCCGGAACTGCAGATCGACGCGGACGACGCGGCACAGTACGAGGTCGTGGCTCGCGTGCTTTCCGACGCTAAGGGCCAGGGCCTGACCAAGATCGGTTTCGTTAACTCGAACTGATCCAGGGTCTGTCCGGTTAGACGAAAAACCCCGCCATTCGGCGGGGTTTTTTTTTGCTCCTGTAGGGAGCCAGCCCTGCTGGCGATTCCAGCCGCCTCAGGACAAGATCTCGAGATAAGCCTTCACCGTATTGGTAAGCCCCTGATACAACGCCTCACCAATCAGCGCGTGCCCGATCGACACCTCGGCCAGGCCGGGAATCGCCGACTTGAACGTGCCCAGGTTTGCCTGGCTCAGATCGTGCCCGGCGTTCACGGCGAGGCCGGCCTGCTGGGCACGTTGCGCCGTGTCGGAAAACGCAGCCAGCTGCTTCCGCGCATCGCCCTCGGCAAACGCTTCGGCGTACGGCCCGGTATAGAGCTCGATCCGCTGCACACCGATGGCTGCCGCCTCGGCAAAGCCCTCTCCCCCGGCATCGACGAAGACACTGACACGGCAACCGATCTCGCGAAACGCCGCGACGATGGGCTTGAGCGTCTCGATGTCTTTCGTCAGATCGAAGCCGTGATCCGACGTGATCTGACCGTCGCCATCCGGTACGAGTGTGACCTGATTCGGCCGTACTTCCCGGGCGAGTTCGAGGAGACCCGGGTAAGCGCCGCGTGGGCCTGCAAAGGGATTGCCTTCGATGTTGTATTCGACGCGTCCCCGCAACAGACCGGCGATGACACGGACATCGGCTGGCGTGACATGACGCATGTCGGGCCGCGGATGCACGGTGATGCCGCCGCAACCTGCCTCGATGCAGGTGTGCGCCGCTGTGGCGATATCGGGCTCGTTGCCGCCGCGCGAATTGCGCAGCACGGCGATCTTGTTCAGGTTTACGCTGAGTAGTGTCATCGACCGTCCAAAAAAACGCACGCCACCATTGCGACGTGCGTAATGACTGTCTTCCCAGCATAACTCGCCACATCCCTGTGGCGCACTCCACGGTCACGCACACACACGTAACTGAGACACGGCTCGCGGGGAAAAGGTTCAAAGCGCAGATGTGAAGACGCGGATCGAGCGTTCACCGCCGCGCCAGGCCACCGCGGCGACCGTTCCGCCGGCGAGCCCGAGCGGATGCACCTGCCAGGCCCGCGCGGGTGCTATGTCGCCGTCGAAGTCCTTCGGGTGCGTGCAGTTGCCGACGATCTCAAAGGCCGCGCGATGCAGACCGTAGGACAGGCCGCCTCCGTGGGCCTTTAGCACCGCTTCCTTGGCCGTCCACAGCGCGAGGAAGGCGGACAGCAGGTTCGCTGAAGGCAGCGTCTCCAGCCATGCCGTCTCGCTGGCCGCGAAGAAACGACGCGATAGTTCGAGCGCCCGGGCGCGGGGCCGGATCGTCTCGATGTCGACGCCGACCTGGAAACCGACAGGCCCCCTTCCGACCGCCAGAACGGCCACGTCACCGCTGTGCGACCAGCTGAAACCAAGGGTATCGAAGGGGGCGGGAAAATAGGGCTTGCCGTGTTCAGCGCGCGCGATACGAGGAGCGGCTGGGCCGGCGTATGCCGCGAGCAGTTCGGCGAAATGCGCCTCACCGGCACCACCGGCCCATGACCCATGCCAGATATGGATCTCATCGTCGTGCAAGGGAGGAACGGATAGTGGCGACGTCATTCCGACGATGCTGCTTCGTATCGGGCGTTGGAGCAAGTCCTGCAACGGTCGCCGCAAAGCCCTAGAATCGACCTGTGCAAACCGGGGAGCACCATTCGTGATCGCAGGCTGGCTTCTGCTGCTGGTGGCCCTTCTGTACGTGGGGCTGCTGTTCGTCATCGCGTACGTCGGTGACCGGCGGCCACTGTATCCCCGTCAGCCTCGACTGCGCCCGCTCGTCTACAGCCTGGCGCTCGCTGTCTACTGTTCGTCGTGGACGTTCTATGGCGCGGTCGGCACCGCGGCACGGTCCGGCCTCTCCTACCTCCCGATCTATCTTGGTCCGCTGTTGCTGTTCGTCTTCGGATTCGGCCTGCTTCAGCGTCTCGTTCTCGTGGCGCGCGAGCGCAACATCACCTCGATCGCCGATTTCATCGCCGCGCGTTTCGGCAAGTCGCACGGTCTCGCCGCGCTCGTCGCCATCATCGCCGTCGTCGCGATCATTCCGTACATCGCGCTGCAGTTCAAAGCCGTGGCGATGTCGTTTGCCGTGCTCGGTGCCGGTAACTCGGCATGGTGGTTCGGCGACACCGCGTTATGGTGTGCCGCCCTCCTCGCGGTCTTTGCGATCCTCTTCGGTACGCGCAACATCGACGCCACGGAGCACCACCACGGCATGATGCTCGCCGTCGCGGTGGAGTCGCTGGTCAAACTGCTGGCCTTCGTCGCCATCGGCATCTATGCCTGCATGCATGGTCCCGGATTGCAGGAAACGCTTCGCGCGCCGGTGCTCCAGATCGAGAAAGGCAGCCTGCCGCCCGGGTTTGTCGCACAGACCCTGCTCGCCTTCTGCGCGATGTTCTGCCTGCCCCGTCAATTCCAGATCGGCGTGGTCGAATGCGAAGATCCACGCGATCTGCGCCGTGCAAGATGGCTGTTCCCGATCTACATGATCCTGATCTCCGCCGCCGTGCTTCCCATCGTCAGCGCCGGCATGGGCCTGAGTCAGGTCCGGGGTGGGCACCTGGACGCGTGGGTGCTGAATCTTCCACTGGCGCTGGGCGATAGCGGCATGGCGCTGCTCGCCTTCGTTGGCGGGTTTTCCGCGGCGACCGGCATGGTCATCGTCGCCGCTGTCGCCCTCGCGACGATGATAAGCAATGACTTGGTCATGCCTGCGCTGTTGCGCATCCGTCGCCTCGACCTCGAGAAACGTGGCGATCTGTCCAACACCGTGCTGCTGATCCGCCGCATCGCGATCGTTGGCCTTGCGGCGCTTGCGTACATCTATTATCGGATCATCGCGGACGCCGAGAACCTTGCCGCGACCGGTCTGCTGTCGTTCGCCGCGGTCGCCCAGTTCGCTCCCGCCATCGTGTCGGCGCTCTACTGGCGCGGTGCCAGTCGCACGGGCGTGCAGGTCGGCTTGCTCGCCGGCTTCGCCGTCTGGACTTACACCCTGCTGCTACCGGCAATGACGCGTGCCGGGTGGCTCGGCACGCCGTGGATGGAAGAAGGTCCGTTCGGCATCGGCTGGCTGAAGCCGACGGAGCTCTTCCACCTGACCGGATGGGAGCCGGTGACGCACGGCACGTTCTGGTCGTTGCTGATCAATATCGGCTGCCTCGTCTTCATCTCGCTGCGTTTTCGACCCAGCGTGGCGGAACGCCTGCATGCGGCGCTCTTCGTGGACCCGTTCGTGCGCAGCGTCGGTGGCGCGGGCGACTGGCGCGGCCGCGTCACCGTTCGCGACCTCGGTACGATCGCCGGTCGCATCGTCGGCGAGCGCGTTACCGCACGTGCCTTCCACGAGTACGGTGAGCGCCACGGTGTCACCCTCACCCCGTCGGACGCCGCCGATCGACCATTGATTCAGTTCACGGAGCGACTGTTAGCCAGCGCCGTCGGCGCCGCCAGCGCGCGCCGCATTCTCATGGGCGCCCTCTCCGGTACCGGCCTGGATATCGCCGAAGCGATGGCGCTGCTCGACGAGGCATCGCAGGAGTTGCGTTTCAACCGCGAGCTGTTAGCCACCACGCTCGAAAACGTCTCGCAAGGAATCAGCGTGGTCGACGGCGACATGCGTCTGGTCGCGTGGAATCGCCGCTACGTGGAACTGTTCGACTACCCGGACGGGATGGTGTACGTCGGCCTTCCCGTCGCCGATCTCATTCGCTGGAACGCCGAGCTGGGCGAGTGCGGACCGGGCGAGGTCGACGAACACGTCGCCAAACGAATCCGCTATATGCGCGCGGGCTCACCGCATGTGTTCTCACGCGTGCGTCCCGATGGCACCGTCATCGAGATGCGTGGACGCGCGTTACCGGGCGGCGGATTCGTTACCACCTTCACGGACGTCACCGCGTACAAGTCGGTCGAACAGGCGCTGATCGACGCGAACGAGACACTGGAACAGCGTGTCGAAGACCGTACGGCCGAGCTGTCCGAAGCGCTCAACGCCACCGCGATGGCGCGTCGCGATGCGGAAGCGGCGAACGCGTCGAAGACACGTTTCCTCGCGGCCGCGAGTCACGATCTGTTGCAGCCATTGAACGCCGCGCGTCTCTTCACCTCCGCATTGCGACAACACCCTGGCCTGGATGGTGAAGCGGCCGGACTGGCCGAGCGCATCGACGCATCCTTCCGCGCTGCCGAAGATCTACTCGACGCGCTACTGGATGTGTCACGGCTGGATGCGGGCAGCTACCGCCCCGAGGTCGTTCCGTTCGCACTGGCCGATCTGTTCGACTCACTGAAACAGCAGTTCGCCGTCGTAGCCGAACAGCGTGGCCTCACGCTGCGTGTGGTTCCTTCGTCGTTGTCCGTGCGATCCGATGCACAGCTGCTGCGCCGTATCGTCGCGAATTTCCTCTCGAACGCACTCCGCTATACGCGTTCGGGTGGCGTACTGCTCGGCGTCCGCCATGTCGGAGAACATCTTCGCATCGAGGTCTGGGACAGTGGCCCAGGCATCGCGGAAGAACAGCAGGCACGCATCTTCGGTGAGTTTCAGCGCCTCGAGCGACCGTCGCCCTGGGGTGAAAAAGGACTGGGCCTCGGGCTATCGATCTGCGATCGCCTCGCCGGCATTCTCGAGCATCCGCTGGGACTTCGCTCGCGCGTCGGACGCGGTAGCTGCTTCAGCATCACGGTGCCGCGCACGGCATCGGTCTCACGTAAGCGCGCACCGGCGATGGCGCGGCCCGGCGGTGGTGAGCAGCTGCCATTGACGGTGCTGTGTCTCGACAACGACGACACGATCCTGGACGGGATGCAGGCTTTGCTCGGTCGCTGGGGCGTCGATTGTCGTGTAGCGATCGACCTGCCGACGGCGCTCGATATCCTGTCGAGAACGCACGTGGATCTGATCCTTGCGGACTACCATCTCAGCGATGAGATGGACGGGCTCGAGGCGTTGCGGCTGATGGGAACGAAAGTCGCACCGATGCCGCCAGCGGCGATGGTGACGGCGGACGGGAGTACCGAGTTGAAACAGCGTGCGCGGGCGTTGGGTTATCCGTTGCTGCATAAGCCGGTGAGGCCGGCGGCGTTGCGGGCGATGCTGGTGGCATTGGCCAAGCGCGCAGGGTCGAATGCGGCGTAATGGAAGAGCGTCGCACGCAAGGCGCGCTGCTACCTGTAGGAGCGCGCCTTGCGCGCGACGCTCTTAATTGGCGCCTGGAAACGCCTCCTTCTCCACATCCAGATGACTCGCCGCCAGGGCGACCTGAGTACGGTTGGACACGCCGAGCTTGCGCATGATGGCCGTCATATGCGCTTTGACGGTCGCCTCGGATACCCCAAGGTCATAAGCGATCTGCTTGTTGAGCAGCCCTTCGGCAATCATGTTCAACACGCGAAACTGCTGTGGCGTGAGCGAGGCGACGCGTGCGGCGACGTCGGCCTCGTCAGGCTTCAGTTCGACATTCCCGCCGACCAGCTGATGAGGCAGCCACACGTCGCCGTCGAGCACGGTGCGCACCGCTTCGACGATCTGATCGACCGCCGCGGACTTCGGAATATAGGCCGAGGCACCGTGCGCAAGCGCCCGACGCGCGACCTGTGCTTCCTCATGACCGGAGACCACGATGGTGGGCAGGCCTGGATACTGCCCACGAATGTGCGCGAGCGCGGAATACCCGCGCGCGCCGGGCATATGCAGATCCATCAGTAACAGGTCCGCATCCGGGACGGACTCGATCACCGCGAACAAGGCGGGTACGCTGTCGGCCGTGTGCACGGTGGCGTCAGGTAACGCGGCAAGCACCGCGCGCTGCAAGGCATCGCGGAACAGAGGATGGTCGTCGGCGATGATGACATCGGACATGCGGATTACTTGATCAGCCTTTCTTCCACGAGACTCTTCACCACACCGGGATCGGCCAGGGTCGATACGTCGCCGAGCTGGTCCGGCTGGTTCTCGGCGATCTTGCGCAGAATGCGGCGCATGATCTTTCCCGAGCGTGTCTTCGGCAGGCCCGGTGCCCATTGCAGATAATCCGGCGCGGCGATGGGGCCGATCTCCTTGCGGACGCCGGCGATCAGTTCCTTCACGAGCGAGTCGTCACCGTTCTCTCCCGCGTTGAGCGTGACGAACGCATAGATGCCCTGGCCCTTGATGTCGTGCGGGCAACCGACCACGGCCGCCTCGGCCACCTTGGGATGCGCGACCAGCGCGCTCTCCACTTCCGCCGTGCCGATCCGGTGGCCGGAGACGTTGATCACGTCGTCCACCCGGCCGGTGATCCAGTAGTACCCGTCTTCGTCGCGACGGGCGCCGTCACCCGTGAAATAGTTGCCCGGGTAGGTCTTGAAGTAGGTGTCGATAAAACGCTGGTGGTCGCCGTACACGGTGCGCATCTGACCGGGCCAGGAATCGGTGATGACCAGATTGCCACTTGCGGCGCCTTCCTGCGGCTTGCCTTCGGCATCCACGATGGCCGGCACGATGCCGAAGAACGGCGTGGTCGCCGAGCCAGGCTTCAAGGCGGTGGCTCCGGGTAGCGGCGTGATCAGAAACCCGCCCGTCTCCGTCTGCCACCAGGTGTCGACGATCGGGCAGCGTTCTTCCCCCACCACCCGGTAGTACCAGTTCCAGGCTTCGGGATTGATCGGCTCACCCACGGTGCCGAGGACGCGAAGGCTCGTGCGTGAGGTCTTCTTTACCGGCGCATCGCCCTCGCGCATCAGCGCGCGGATAGCGGTGGGCGCGGTGTAGAACAACGTCACCTTGTGCTTGTCGACCACCTGCCAGAAGCGGCTGAAGTCCGGATAGTTCGGTACGCCGTCGAACATCACGACGGTGGCGCCGTTGGCCAGCGGGCCGTACACCACATAGCTGTGCCCGGTGATCCAGCCTACATCGGCCGTGCACCAGTAAATATCGTCTTCGCGCAGGTCGAAGGTCAGCTCATGCGTCAGGCTCGTATAGACGAGGTAGCCCCCACTGGTGTGCAGCACGCCCTTGGGCTGGCCCGTCGAACCCGACGTGTACAGCGTGAACAACGGATCTTCCGCGTTCATCGCCTCATACGCGCAGTCCGCGGACTGGCCTTCCATCAATGTGTGATACCAGCGATCGCGCGGCGACTGCATGTTGATGGCGCCGCCGGTACGACGCACGACGATCACGGTGTCCACGCTGTTGGTACGCGGACGGGTCAGGGATTCGTCCACGTTGGCCTTCAGCGGAATCTTCTTGCCGCCCCGGCAACCCTCATCGGCGGTGACGACCAGCTTGGCGCCCGAGTCCGCGATGCGCGCAGCGACCGAATCGGGCGAGAAGCCACCGAACACCACGGAATGCACCGCACCGATACGCGCGCAGGCCAGCATGGCGACGGCGGCTTCGGGAATCATCGGCAGGTAGATCAGTACGCGATCGCCCTTGGCCACACCGAGGTTCTTCAGCGTGTTGGCGAACTTGCAGACCTCGGTGTGCAGCTCCCGATACGTGAGGCTACGCGTCTCGTTCGGATCGTCACCCTCGAAGATGATGGCGGTCTTGTCGCCGCGCGCCTTTAGGTGACGGTCCAGGCAGTTGGCCGCGACATTGAGCTGGCCATCCTCGTACCAGCGGATATGCAGGTCGGCCGGGTCGAACGAGACATCCTTGATCTTCGTCGGCGGCACGATCCACTCCACCCGCTCGCTCATCTGCTTCCAGAAACCCTGCGGATCCTGGACGGAGCGGGCGTACATGGCGTCGTAGTCGGCCTTGCTGACGCGCGCGGTGGCGGCGAAGGCGGGATCGACCGGGTGGATGTCGGACATGCATGCTCCTGGAGACGATGGCGTATTGGCTATGCCCGAAGTTTAGCCTCGCGGCGCAACATAAAGCTGCGAAGCGGCTACGACTTTGGTCGAGGTTCGACCTTTGGCCAATGGCACGCGTCATGGGCCTGCCACATGCTCGCCCTGCCAATGGTTGGGGAGACCATGATGAAGACGAACCGTTCCGGTGGCCGCAAGGCCATCGCCCTGAGTGTCGCCTGTGCCTTGATGCTGCCGATGGCGGTCGTTCCCGACCTCGCCCACGCGCAAACAAGGTCGAAGAAAACCACGAGTCGCGAAGCCCAGCTCGAGTCCCGGGTGAACCAGCTCGAGCAGCAGCTCGCCGAGCTCAAGGCGATGATCCAGGAGCAGAAAGCCGCGACCTCCGAGGCCACCACGACGGCGCAGGCCGCCCAGGTCCAGTCGCAGCAGACCGAAGAGAAGGTGACCAAGGTCGAGAAGGTCGTGGCCACCGTGCCTGCCAAACCAGCCTTCACCACCGGCACCGCGCCCGGCGTTTCACTCGCACTGCATGGCTTCATCAACGCCAGTGCTTTCACGCAGAACAAGGCGTACACCTATGGCAACGGCGCCAACTCGGAATATCCGATTCCCGCTGGCGGGGCGAACCGCGCCGACGGCCGGGTCAGCGGCGTCGATGTGCGCAACACCCGCTTCTGGCTGGACCTCACTGGCGCCAAGTTCAACGAAAACTGGGCTGGCAGCGGCCGCATCGAGATGGACTTCTTCGGCGGCTTCAACGGCACCGGCGCCTACGCCGGGTCGCAGCCGGAACTGCGGATGCGTCAGGCCTACATGGACATCACCAACGCGAACGCTGGCACGACGTTCCGCATCGGCCAGATGTGGGACCTGATGTTCCCACTCGACTACATCCCCCAGTCGCTCTCGCATATCGCCTTTCCGCTCGGCTATGGCAGCGGCGTGATCGGCTGGCGTTTCCCGGGCGTCGTCTGGATGCAGGACCTCAATCACGGGTCGGAAGGGACCAGGTGGCGCTTCGACATGGCCGTGTTGCAGGGCAGCTGGAATGGTCCTGGCGCGACGGCGACGACGAACTACCAGACCGCGGGCAATGCGGGCTTCAAGCCGCAGATCGAGGCGCGCCTCACCGCGAAAGGCAGCAACTGGCAGGTCTTCACCGCCGGTCACTACAGCAAGGTCGACCTGCACGGTGTCGACGGCCTGACCCCCACGCCGATCAAGAGCAGCCTCAAGAGCACGGCTGTCGAAGTCGGCGGTATGTGGACACCGGGTCAGTTCATCTTCAAGAGCGTGGTCTATACCGGCAACGCGATCGGCGAACTGTTCGGCGACCTCTCGCAGTTCGGCGACATCAAGGACAAAGGCGGCTACCTGCAGGCGGGTTACAAGTTCGACACGCACTGGACGGTCTACGCGTTCGCCTCGGTGAGCAAGCCGGATAAGGACGACGTGCTTCGCTGGCGTGCCGCCAATACCCCGGGCTTGCTGAAGAACCGTCAGAAGGCAGCGAGCCTGCAATACACCACGGGCCCGTTCGATTTCAGTGTGGAGTGGATCCACGCCAACCTCGACTCGACCACGGCGAACGGCCTCGGCCGGCAGAAGACCGCCGGCAACGAGTTCACGCTCAACGGCAATTACCGGTTCTGATCGGAGACCGACATGGCGACTACCGCAAGCGGCCTGAGGGCTGACGGCACCATCGGAACCAGCCACAAGCGCGTGATCCTCGCGTCCAGCCTGGGCACCGTTTTCGAATGGTATGACTTCTATCTTTACGGCTCGCTCGCCGCGCTCATCGGCAAGCAGTTCTTCACGGGGTTGAACGAGACCAGCCAGTTCATCTTCGCGCTGCTTGCGTTCGCGGCCGGCTTTGCCGTCCGCCCGTTCGGTGCGATCGTTTTCGGTCGCATCGGCGATCTCATCGGTCGCAAGTACACGTTCCTGGTCACCATCATCATCATGGGCACGTCGACCTTCCTGGTCGGTGTGTTGCCCGGCTATTCGACGATCGGTGTCGCCGCGCCCGTGCTGCTGATTCTGCTACGCCTGCTTCAGGGTCTGGCGCTCGGAGGCGAGTACGGTGGCGCGGCCACCTATGTGGCCGAACACGCACCCAACGGAAAGCGCGGTCTGTACACGAGTTTCATCCAGATCACGGCGACGTTCGGTTTGTTCCTGTCGCTGCTCGTGATCCTCGGCACGCGTCTCGGTCTCGGCACCGAATCGTTCGAAGCCTGGGGCTGGCGTATTCCGTTCCTGATTTCCGCCGTGCTCGTCGGCGTGTCCGTCTACATCCGGCTGCAGCTGCACGAGTCGCCGGTGTTCCAGCAGATGAAGGCCGAGGGCAAACAGTCCAAGGCCCCACTGACCGAAGCGTTCGGACAGTGGAAGAACCTTCGTCTCGTGATCCTCGCGCTGCTCGGCGCGACGGCGGGGCAGGCGGTCGTCTGGTACACGGGACAGTTCTACTCGCTGTACTTCCTGACCCAGAGCCTGAAGATCGACGGCACGACGGCGAACCTGCTGATCGCGGCCGCGCTGCTCATCGGTACACCGTTCTTCGTGTTCTTCGGCTGGCTATCCGACAAGGTAGGCCGCAAACCCGTCGTGCTTGCCGGTTGCCTGATCGCCGCGCTGACGATGTTCCCGATCTTCCGGGGCCTGACGCACTTCGGCAATCCCGCTGTCGAAGCGGCTGCCGCTGCCGCACCGGTCGTTGTCACGGCCGATCCGGATGCCTGCACGTTCCAGTTCGACCCGGTCGGCAAGAAGACCTTCACCAGTTCGTGCGATGTCGCCAAGAGCGTTCTGGCCAAGAAAGGTATTCCATACACCAACGCGGCCGCACCGGTCGGCACGCTGGCGACGGTGAAGATCGGCGACGAGGTCATCGAGTCGTTCGAGGGCGGTTCGCTCGACAAGGCGACGTTCACCGCGCAGAACAAGGACTTCACCGCGAAGATCGGCGCGCAGGTCAAAGCCGCGGGTTATCCCGAGAAAGCCGACCCCGCGCAATCGAACTACCCCATGCTGGTGTTGTTGCTGGCGATCCTCGTGCTCTACGTCACGATGGTCTACGGCCCGATCGCCGCCTGGCTGGTCGAGATGTTCCCGACCCGCATCCGCTACACCTCGATGAGCCTGCCGTATCACATCGGTAACGGCTGGTTCGGCGGATTCGTCCCCACGATCGGCTTCATGCTGGTCGCGTGGAAAGGCGACATCTACTACGGCCTCTGGTATCCGGTCGCGGTCGCCCTGATGACCTTCGTCATCGGCCTCTTCTTCGTCCGTGAAACCAAAGACGCGCCTCTCCAGGACTGAGCCCGAACGCGCCGCGCGCGCCTGCAGGAGCCAGCCCCGCTGACGAAAGTAACCTGGCCCCGGTCCACGATGACCGGGGCCAGTGCTTTGCAAAACCCCCATCTCACAGCTCATTGATCCCCGACACGCGATAGTGTCGTGATGAACCCGCTAGACCTCCTCCTCCGCCTGAGCACCGCCGCCATCCTCAGCGGCATCATCGGCGTGAACCGCGGTCGCCTCGAATGGACCGCCGGCCTGCGCACCCACATGCTGGTCGGCGTGGGCGCCGCTCTCGCGATCATCGTCTCCGCCTTCGGCTTCGCCGACGTCATCAACCAGGAACACGTCGTTCTCGACCCCTCGCGCATCGCCGCGCAGGTCATCAGCGGCGTCGGCTTCCTGGGTGCGGGCACCATCCTCTTCGTCGAACGCGACCAGATCGTCCGTGGTCTGACGACAGCGGCAAGCCTGTGGGCCGTCGCATCCGTCGGCCTCGCCGCCGGCAGCGGGCTTTACGTCGCCGCCGTTCTGGCGACGGCGATCATCTGGATCATCCTGGCGTTGCTCAAGCCGCTCGAGCGCAAGCTTACGGGCAAGCGGAAGACGCGCCCGCGGCTTACCGCACGGTTGAGTGGGACCAATGCGCTGTCAGCCTGCGAAACCGTGCTGGCAGAGCAGCATCTTCCATTTGCGAAAACGATTCTGCGTCGCGAGCCCGATGGCGATGACGTGGTGACGATTCTCTTTGCGAAGCCGGTACGTCGCGAGCAGCTGGCGACGTTGGCGGATGCGATGCGATCGGTCGAAGGATTGAAGTCGGTGACTTACGATGCGCCGCCGGAGACGCGTCGTCGCTGATCCTGAGGACGGCGCACGCAGCCGATACCGATTTGTGGCCGAGGTTTCTTCATTCGCGCCGTCGGAAGTACACGATAGATTTTGGCGTCTGGACCGGCCCACTTAAGCACCGCGACATAAGACGGTGGATTGAGCATCCACTCTACCGTCCCTTCGCGCCGTCCGATCACGCCAGGGTTCTTGATCGCGTACATCGTTTCGATGCGGTCGCGGATACCGTTGAGGTAGGCGTCCGGATCGGGATGGCCAGTCGATACGATGTGGGCAGCAGCCCTGACGAGGTCCTTTACGGCGAGCCCCATGTAGATGAGCAAGCTTAAATTCCTTTTTTGCGCCCACGCGTCTTCGCGATTCTGGGCGACGATGCTACCACCGGCTCCAGGTTTCGCTTTGCAACCATCGCAGCCGTCGCCTTCTTTACATCCTCCCAGACATCGGCATGCTCATGCCACGTCGCGACGCCTTGTTCCTCTTGTTGCAATGCCTCGTCCACCTTCGCCCGGAACCAGCGTTCGTGCTCAAGCGCTTCGGATGCGCGTTTTGCGCGATCGGAAACGTCAGTGCGCGGAGCGCGGAGCAAGCCCTTCTGATACTGAGAAATATCCACAAGAAAAGACGAAAGTCCGGCACGTGCGAGTTCACGCACTGCGGTATCGGTCGTGGCAAACATCTTTACCTGACCCGCGCGATTGGTCAGTACGCGCTCGCTGCTTCCCGCGTCGGCATGCACTGTAAAGCCCCCCTTCTCCCCTAGGATCGTTGCGGTCTTTACTGCGCCACTGGACACGAGATCCCGGAGGGCGTCGAGCTTGATCGGATGCGGCATGCGATAATCAGATTATTAATAAGTCGGAACAGATTAACATTAATCGGTGTCGTGTCGCAGAAGCTCATCCGGCTCGCCACGTCCACCTTAGAACTGCGAGCGCGTCGACAATGCCTGACACACCGCATCATCCGACCCGGCACTGCTGGAGTTGCAAGCAACGCGGTTTGCCTCGAGGCCTTTCGTCACAGCCGGGCTCCTGCCTGCCGACGTATACGGAATCTCCGCATTCCCCGGCGGGTGCCAGGTCTCTCGCGGCGCCTCAACACTGATGGTCTCGGACGGCGGAAACGTCTGGTAACGCGCGGGATCCCATGGCGTACCTGCGGCCTGCTGGTCGCGCTGTTTCACGAGCTTGCCGTACTCGTGCTTCTGCCCGGGCGTTCCGTTCGGGATCGACGCCTGAAGCCGGCGCGTCTCCTGGCCGGTGTACTTCATGCGCTTCAGATCCTTGTCGATCGTCTTCTGCTGGGCCTGCTTCTGCTCCGGCGTGAGCTCGGCGTGCGCGGGGAGCGCCATGACGAGGGCGAGAAACATAATCCACTGACGCATGCCGGATCCTTCTAGCGGGACAGGTATCCGAGGTTACCCTTGAGGAAACGCCCATCGACGCCCTTCCGATCCGCCGTTAAGTCACGAGAAGGTTGCGACTACCGATCAGGATCGGCGCGTCGCCTGAGCAGTCATGCCGTCGCCACGATATCGCAGCCCGTGAGACACGAATTGCGTACATTTGTATGCATGCCCACACCCATCCCCATGATCCGCCAGCACAAGGGCCGCGGCGCCGCTTCCAACCCGGAGGGCCGCTTCGAATCCACCCGGTACCAGGCCGAGGACGACGGCTGGCATCGGGAGGACGAGGACCGCCGCCCCGCCACGGAAGTTCGCGAGGAACTGGCCCGGAGCGTCATCTCGCGCAACGACTCACCCGACGTGGGTTTCGATCGGGCGACCAATCCGTATCGCGGTTGCGAGCATGGGTGCATCTATTGCTATGCCCGGCCATCCCACGGATACCTCAACCTGTCGGCCGGCCTCGACTTCGAGACCAAGCTCTTCGCCAAGACCAACCTCGAGGAAGTGCTTCGCGACGAACTGGCGCGTAAGAACTACACCTGCCAGCCGATCAACATCGGTAGCAACACCGATCCGTATCAGCCGATCGAAAAGAAGTGGCGGCTCACGCGTGCGGCGCTCGCGCTACTGACCGAGTGCAACCATCCTTGCACGATCGTGACCAAGAACGCGTTGATCGAACGCGACCTGGACATCCTCGTACCGATGGCTGAGCGAAATCTCGTGCAGGTGTTCATCTCGATCAACTCGCTTGACAACAAGCTGGCGTCGAAGCTGGAACCGCGGGCGAGCGCGCCGCACCGGAGGATGAAGGCGGTGGAAACCTTGAGTAAGGCCGGTGTGCCGGTGGGCGTGCTGGTCGCGCCGATTATCCCTGCGCTTAATGAGCGCGATGTTGAGGCGATCATCGAGCAGGCCGGTGTGGCTGGCGCACGATCTATCGGCTATACCTGCGTGCGTCTGCCGCATGAGCTCAAACAACTTTTCCGCGAATGGCTGGAGTTGCACTATCCAGATCGCGCATCGCACATCGTTAGCCTGATTCAGCAGATGAATGGCGGAAAGGATTACGACTCGAACTTTGCGACGCGTATGCGGGGGCAGGGGGTGTTTGCGGACATTATTCGGAAGCGGGTGCAGGTGGCGTCGAGGAAGGCGGGGCTGCACCGGGCGTGGGATACGGTGCTGGATACGTCGAAGTTTGTGCCGCCGAGGATTCATTCGCCGCAGGGCGATCTGTTTTGAGATTTGTACCGAGACGATGCGGGAAGACAAGTCCGCTCTCTGCGTATCAATCGCTGGGCTTTGTCTTCGGTGCTGCCTCACTCTTCGGCTAAGTCGCTTGATCGGCCGGTCTCAGGCCCGACGCCATGCTGCACGCGAAGTCCTCGTCGTTGATCAACGTCAGCACCAACCCCATGCACGCGGCGATACGCACCGGGCGGCATGCCGACAACGCGCTGGAACACGCGCGTCAGATGGCTCTGATCGGCGAATCCACACGCGACCGCGATGCTGCTCGCTGGCTGTGCTGTGCCCGACAAAAGTTCCATCGCAACTGCCACGCGTCGCCTCTGCAGCCATTTGTACGGCGGGAGGCCGGTCGACATCCTGAATGCGCGGATGAGATACCCGCCTGACACGCCGCAAGCCGTTGCGAGTTCGTCGATCGATATCTGACCTGCCAGATTGGCGCAAAGCAGCTCTTTCGCTCGGCTTAGCGTGCTCTGATCCAGGCCCACGCTGGTTCTGCACGAATCGACGCGGGCCCCGCCGTATCGGGTAGCAAGATGCGTCAGGAGTGCCATTTCCACGTGATCGGTAAAGATGCGGCTGGACGTTCCGGGCGTCTTCGCAGCTTCGGCAAGTGCTCTCGCGAGGCCGTCGACTATCGGATCCCCGATGCTGCGCCCGGGCGCTACGTCCAGATGTTCCACCGGATTGCGAAGACCGAGCGCTGCTGTATCGAAGCAACGCATAGGAATGTGAAAGTTGACGCAGTCGAATGCGCTCACCAGGTTTGCCTTCCAGCGATCCCGGTAGTCATACGCGATGAACTCGCCAGCGTGCCAACTGTCCGTGTGCACCCGGCGCCCGTTACGCCAAAGTTCGCCGCGATACGTATCAAGCTGCAACGAAATCATGAAGGCGCTCTCGAGCGCATGCGGATCGCTGAGGCCCAGGCCACCACCTCGACACGTAAGCCGGCTTATGCTCACGCCGCTTCGGTTCATCGCCGTGCAATTCAGCGTCGCCGTGCTGGCGACGCGCAGGTATCGCATTGACCGGTTTGTAAACTGCGCGGACATCGGGAGGCCTGAGGTGAGCGCGTGCGAGTTCAGTCTAGACGGACGGTAACCTTGCGCTATCGTGCGATGCAATACCCAAAAGGTGGGATGCCGGTAGCGGAAGGCCCCTGCATTTATGGCTGGAACCTTCCGCCGAACGAGGTGATGGATGCCTTCCCGGGAGTTGCCCGCGCGCCGTATCGGTGAGGATCTCAGGCAGCCCTGGACGCACCGCGAGCAACCGCACGGCGCTCGATACTGGCGGCGAACAACGGCGTTTCGCGACTGTTGTGATCGCCACCATCCCGCTGGCGTGCATCGGCGGCTACTTCGAACGGTGTGCCGTGCTTGGCAATGAAATCGAGGAAATCCTGGGTCGGATGAGCAACGACGCTGTTGGTGTACTCGCACGTCGTGTCGTCGATCTTCCTGACGCTGAGGGTCCAGATGATCTGGACGCGCGTTCGGCCATTCGGCGTGAAGGCATCGGAGGTCGACACCATCTTGCAAAGACTGGGTGTCGCGATTTCAGCGACATAGTGCTGAACCATCAGAGTCTGGCCGATCATCTCCACGTTGATGGACATCCGCTTGCCGTCATCCGTGCTCGTGGTACCGGCGGAAATGTGGTCGGGAGAGCAGCAGCGCTGATACTCGGCTTCGGGGAGACTGAAGAGCCAATCGGCTATGTCGACTTTTTCGATCGGCGCGTTGATGACGGCGGAGTAGGCCGATGAGGAGAGCTGCTTTCCGGTGATGATGACGTCTGACATATGAACTCCTATGGGCGGGAACTGATGGGTGGCCTGAAGGGCCAGCTTTCTGTCGCACTCCCGACCTGGGCCAGCCATAGTCAGGAGTGAGACAGAACTATCGGTTCATCGTCGAAAAGTCGCCAGATATCCCATCGTATGCGCAGCGGCGACGACTTGGTTCGATCGCTTCATACCAAGGTTTTGTCGAAAACGGCGTTTTTGACGTATCCCGCCATGGTTGGAACGCTACGTACCTCGCGCGAGGCGCAGTCGCAGCGAACGACCGATGGAGCCACGCCGACGAGAGGATGTGCGCCACGCAACCACTGACCGCAGGCGAACAGATGCAGCTACCGAAGCCAGATCGTCAGGCCATATCGAGCCCGAAGGCGTTGTAAGCCAGCGTCAACGGATATCCTCGATAGCCTTCAGAGGCTGTAGCACGATATCGGCAATGGCCGATACGCCAACCTTGAAAGCAACCTGGTAATCCGGATCGGCGACCATCGTCTTGAACGCCGACCGTCGCGGATACTGAACCAGCACGACGGCATCCCATCCCTGAGTTTGCCCTTCGCTGAGCACGGACAGACCATCCCCGCCGAACACGATCTTTGCGCCGAATCGAGCGAGGATCGGCTTAGCCATACCAAGGTACTCGAGGTATCTCTCCCGGCCGCCCTCGGGCTCGAACCGGATGAGATTCAACATGACGACAGGCGATTCGTCGTTCTCGGCGAAGAAGGCCTCCAGGGCGGGTTGCGACAGCGAAACCATGGGTGTTCCTTTGGGATGGCGCGGGAGGTGCGCCCATGAAGGAATATCACCGCGGTGTGTCAGAAACTGTCAGCAGAAAATCGTAGCGGGGAATTCCTGCGGGAGTCTGCGCATGACGAATGCGCGCTAACCCTCTGTCGCCCTTTCCAGCGCATCGGCAAACCTGCGCATCAGGCGGACCAGGTCCGAGATATCGTCAGAGGGCCAATCCTTGAAGATCTCACGCCCCATGCGCTCTCTTGCCAGATCCAGCTGATCGGTGACCGCCTTGCCCTTCGCCGACACGACGGCCTCCCGCATCCGCCGGTCCTGCGCATTCTCGTTTCGGATGACCAGCTCCATGCGCTCCAGCTTGCTGACCTGTCGACTGATCGTGGTGTAGTCGCGACCCAGCCGGTCCGCAAGATCGACCACGCCGATCGGTCCGACTCGTTCGATCACCACCAGCAGACGAAACAGGGCCTGGTCGAGCCGTACGCCCGCTTCGGCGATAAGCCGCTCGTCGTTTCGCGGCCGGTTCATGACACTGACGATCGAGATCAGGGAGCGATGGAGGTCCTTCAGATCTCCGGCGATATGGATGTCCGGCACTTTCTTCGTGGTGGGCATGGCGTGCCTCCTGTTGCGTGCATTTTACACGCACCATAAAAGTCCTCCCGGAGGGAATATGACGCGGCCTCGTTCCCCCGATGCGAGGTCAGTTCCGTTCGTCGCCCGGGCTACGAATACGTGACATCTCGCGCAGATAGCCGAAAACTGCGGCCTCGACCCGCGGCCTCAGCGCCGCTTCGTCGATCTCGCTTCGCTGGCCAGCTCCATCGACCATCCCTCTGGCGATCGACATGACGTCGCCCGCTTGCTGGACGGCATCGCCTGATTCGACCCCCATCTCCCCGAGACAGCGCACGATCAGGTCTCTCGCGTCGTTTCCCGCTGCCGCCATATCGTGATGCATGGGGAGGCGGGCCTCCTCGAAATCGAGGATTCTGCCGAGCAACGGCCGGCGTAGCTGGTGGTGCACGGCGACGACGATCATCGCCCTCAGCGCCTCCGCGCCATGCGCCTTCGAGACGGCATGACTCAGGTCAGCGAACAGTGCACGGCTTTCCCTCTCGATCAGCGCACGCGTGACGGCGTCCTTCGTAGGAAAGTACTGGTACAGCGACCCGATGCTTACTCCGGCGCGCTCAGCCACCGCGTTGGTCGAGTACGCCGACGGCCCGGCTGACTCCAGAATGTGAGCCGCCGCGTCGAGAATGGCCGTGACCGTGACGATGGAACGCGCCTGAAGCGGTTTTTTCCGGGGCTGTGACGACGCGTCGCGAGCATGCTTTGGCATCGGGAATGCGAGTAGAGAAGGTGAGCGATGACTCACATCATAAGGTCTACTCCGCAGTGCATGAAACCTTCCTATGTCGCTATCCGAATCCTTGATGACCATCACGTGCGCCGCCCTGCAGAGGGCAGGTGTCGCTCTTCTCGATCGCTTTAGCGCCGATGCCCGACCCTCTACGGCGGCAGGCTTCCTGCAAGCCATGGCGGACAACGAGCTCGCGGTGAAGGGGCCGCTCGAGTCGGCCCTTCTGGCCGCGGTGCCGGGAAGTACTCTGCTCGCCGATGATGCTCCCTTGCCTGTGAGCGAGGACACCTATGGCTGGGTGATCGACGCCGTCGAGGGCAATATCAACCACGTGCACGGACGGGAGGAGTGGGCTGTCACCGCCTGTCTGGTTCGCGGCCGGGAGCCTGTCCTGGCCGCGGTGCATGTCCCGCGGTCCGGCTCGCTGTTCACGGCTGTCGCCGGGGAGGGCGCGACGGACGGTGAGCGCTCGTTGCATGTATCGGGTAAGGAGGAACTCACGGCATCCATCGCCGCAACGGCGCAGGCGCAGCCATTCGAGGCAGCGGAGACGCTTGCCATCGCCGCGCACAGCTTCCATCGCATGCTGACCGCATCGCTTCTGGTGCGAGCATCGGTCCCCTCCACGATCGAGCTCCTGGATCTCGCTTCGGGCAGACTCGATGCCTTCTGGCAGTATGCCGGTGTGGCTTCAGGGCTGGCCGCTGGCGCACTTCTGGTACGTGAAGCGGGAGGTCTCGTCACCGACGAGGAGGGACGTCGCTGGCGACTCGGCTCGCGTGGTTTCGTGGCCAGCACGCCCGGCATACATGACGAGTTGCTGCGCAGCCTGGGAGCGACGGCATGAAACGCTACGCTGTCGTGGGAGCCAGTAGCGGAACCGGTCTTGCCATCACGCAACGGCTGGCAGCACGTGGCGATCACGTCACCGCCATTTCGCGGCGTCCCATGGAAGCCAGCATCAACGTTGCGCCGGTGGCCGCGGACGTGCGTGACCGCGAGTCCCTTGAGATCGCGTTGCCGGAGCAACTCGACACGGTCTTCTTTACGGTCGACATCCACGGATTCAGAAAGCCCAGAGGCGACATCCGGCACGTGATGGTCGATGGATGCGTCCACGCCATGGAAGCCGCCCTGAAGCGTGGGGCCCGGCGTTTCATACTTCTGTCGGTCATCGGTGCCAATCGATCGTCGTGGGTATGGCAGCTGTTGAACACGGTGAAGCCCGGTATGCGCGCCAACATCCTCGAACGGGAGGAAGCCTTGAGGCGCTCAGGCATGCCTTTCATCATCGTGCGCGCGCCTCGCCTCAGCGACGCGCTGGCTGAGGGAACCCATACGCTCTCTCGCGCGTCGACGAAAAAACTGGGTATGGGACAAAGCGTCTCCCGCACCGAACTGGGCAGGCTACTTCTCGCGGTGGCCGACGCTGGAACGTCGTACGAGGGCGCGACGTGGGACGTCGTGCAACCGTCGAAACCCGGGTCAGACTGATGCCCCGGGTATAGGGCCTACCGATGAGGCGCCTACCACCTCCTGGCAGGAAGAGACGGTCGCGCCCTTCACCCTTCTCATGGCACGCTAGCTTCATGAATGAGACCGACCGCAACACGCCCGTACGTCCCGTCGTCACCGCGCTCGCACTGGCTCTCCTTGTACTGGCGCCGTCGATTCACGCCGAAGACGGCCCGGTATACGGCAGCGAACTCCAGGGCTTCGATTATCCGTACCCTGTCGCGCATTTCCGCTTCCGGTCGCAGCGGCAGGACGTGCGGATGGCCTATATGGACGTCGGCCCGAAGGGATCTAAGGCCAACGGCCGTACGGTCGTCCTGCTTCACGGCAAGAATTACTGTGCCGCCACGTGGGCTCCGACCATCGACGTGCTTTCGCACGCCGGCTATCGCGTGATCGCCGTGGATCAGATCGGTTTCTGCAAATCATCCAAACCGCAAAGCTATCAGTTCACCTTCCAGCAACTCGCACACAACACGAACGACCTGCTGAAGTCGCTGCACATCGACAAAGCCATCGTCATGGGTCACTCGACCGGCGGCATGCTGGGCATTCGCTACGCGCTCATTTACCCCGATCAGGTCGAGCAGCTCGTGCTCGTCGATCCCATCGGTCTGGAAGACTGGCGCGCCAAGGGCGTGCCACCGGTGTCGGTGGACCAGTGGTACGAACGCGAACTGAAGACGACGGCCGATCGTATCCGGAATTACGAGAAAACGACCTACTTCGCCGGTCAGTGGAAGCCCGAATACGAGGCCTCCGCGCAGATGCTTGCCGGCATGTACCGGGGGCCGCAACGCGACCTCGTCGCCTGGAACTCGGCGCTGCTCTACGACATGATTTTCAACGAGCCAGTCGTCTACGAGCTTCCGCGCCTGCAGCCGCGCACGCTGCTCATGATTGGCGACAAGGACGTCACTGCCATCGCGAAGGATTTCGCGCCGGCCGACGTGCGGCCCACACTCGGTAATTACCCGAAGCTCGCGAAAGAGGCCGTGGCCGCGATGCCCCACGCGACGCTCGTCGAGTTTCCCGACGCGGGGCACGCGCCCCAGATGCAGGAGCCGGAGCGTTTCCACGAAGCGTTGCTCAAGGGCTTGGAGAGCGCCCATTGATCGCGCGGTCGCCGGGCGCCGGTGCGTCTTCGCCGTTAAGCAGACGCGTCGACTCATGCATCACCCGCTTCCGTGCGACCGTGATCGAGGGCTTCGTCGACGGGTAAGGTGAGCAGCCTGAGCCAGCGAAGCCACGTTCCTGCAACGCCGCGTCCCGTCCGTTCCTCGAGGCACAGCCCATCACAGCGCTGTGCTTTTTCAGATTCAGTCTTTTCCCGATAGTCCCCCGACAGGCGGATGGACACGATGGTCATGCCGGCGCGTGACAGATGCCGGTCCACTCACCATCGAGGAGAAACGAACATGTTGGAGAACCTGCTGGGTTATTGGGGAGGCAAACCCACGGCCGGGCTTGCGCACGCCGGTGAAGAGCTCAAGAAAGCGGCCACGACGGCAACCGCGGCAACGGCCGAAGACGTCGAAGGCTATCGTAACGATCGCCACGCCATACACCTCGCCATCGAAGAAGGGATTTACAGCAACCACGGGCGCCATAAGGGCCCTGTCCAGACGGCTGTCGGTTACCTCGACGATTGCATCGATGCGGCGCTGAAAGAGCGTTACCGTCTGAGCAACGACAAGGTGAAATCATCGCTGGGTTACTTCGCCCTGGCGCTGGCAACGGCGGGCTTCGACGGTGAGGACACGACGGGCACCCAGATGGGCCAGTTTCTTGGGGAGTGGCGCGGCGGGGGCTTCTGAAGCCCGCTGAGTGATCCGATCGGTGCGGGCTACGGCTGGCGCGTGACTATCCGCTATCGGTCGTCGTGAGACGGCGGTCGGGGCCCGGTGGCCCCGATCGTCGCGAGCTTACTTCGACGGCGCGGGCTTGGCGCCGGCCGTGTTTTCCGGCAGCGCGAACGCCACCAGCGTGTCACCCATCTTCGTACCCAGCGAGCCATGGCCACCGGCCATCACCACCACGTACTGACGACCGGTGGTATCCGACACGTAGCTCATCGGGGTGGCCTGGCCGCCGAACGGCAGACGACCTTCCCACAGCAGCTTGCCGTCACGCACGTCGAACGCGCGCAGGTAGTAGTCGAGCGTGCTGCCGAGGAAGGCGACGCCACCACCGGTGGTGACCATGCCACCCAGGCTCGGAACACCCAGCGGCAACGCGATCGGCACCGGGGCGCTGTCACGCGTCGTACCGTTCTTGTGCATCCAGACCTTCTTCATGGTGCGCAGGTCGACCGCGGCCACATAGCCCCACGGCGGTGCCTGGCACGGGAAGCCGAGCGGCGACAGGAAGGCCTTGATCTCCACCGCGAACGGGGCGCCGGTCTGCATCTGCAGACCCATCTCGTTGCCCTTGGTGCCACCGGCTTCCGCATCGGCTTCGGCACGCGGTACCAGGCGCTCGAGGAAGCCCATGTAATCCGGGTTGAGGATCATCAGCTGGCGCACCGGGTCGATCGTCGCGCCGCCCCACTCGAAGATACCGAGCGGTCCCGGGGAGATGATCGCGCCACGGCCAGCGGTCTGCGGCGTGAACGGACCTTCGTAACGACGCGACTTGAAGGTGATGCGGCACATCATCTGGTCGATGGGATTCGTGCCCCACATGTCCGCTTCGGTGATGTTGCGGTCGGGCAGGAAGGTCAGCGCCGAGAACGGCTGCGTCGGCGACACGTGGTCACCCGCCGCGACGTTGTCCTGCGGCACGGGACGCTCAGGTGCCGGCACAACGAGCTTGCCGTCACGACGATCGATCACGTAGATGTCGCCGCGCTTGGTCGTGGCGACCACCGAGGGCACCTTGCCGTTCGGCGTATCGATATCGACCAGCGACGGCTGACCACCGATGTCCATGTCCCATATATCGTGATGCACGGTCTGGTAGACCCAGCGCACCTTACCCGTCGCCAGGTCGAGCGCGACGATGGCGCTGTTGTACTTCTCGCCATACGGGTTGCGCTTGCCGCCCCAGGTATCGGGCGTCTCGTTACCCATCGGGATGTAGACCATGCCCAGCTTCTCGTCGACGCTGGATACGCCCCACGAATTCGGCGAATTGGGCACGTAGGTCTGGCCTTCCGGCAGCGGAGTGGTCTCGTCCGGACGCGAGGCATCCCAGTTCCAGACCAGCTTGCCGGTGATGGTGTCGTAGCCACGAATCACGCCGGAGGGCTCGTTCGTCGACGCGTTGTCCGTGACGCTCGCGGCGACCACCAGCACGTGGGCGGACACCGTGGGCGGCGAGGTCGGCATCAGGAAGCCGCGCTTCTTCATGCTCATGCCGTGGGTCAGGCCGATGACGCCGTTCTCGCCGAACGACTTGCACAGCTCGCCGGTGTCGGCGTTCAGCGCGATCATCGTGGCGTCCATCGTCGGCGCGAAGATGCGACGCGGGCATTCGATCGATTCCGGGGAGCCGGCCACATCGGCGGGCGTGGCCGGCGCGGTGGTGTCACCGGCGGCGTTGGCGGCGACCTGATCGTGCACGTCCCAGTAGCTGACGCCACGGCAGATCATGTGCTGATAGGTCGACGCGTCGCGGTTGATCTTCGGATCGAAGCGCCACAGCTCCTTGCCGGTGTCCGGGTCGAGTGCGATGACGATGTTGTGCGGCGTGCAGATGTACAGCTTGCCGTTGACCTTGAGCGGGGTGACCTCGTTGGCGATCTCCACCGGGTCGTCCGGGCCCTTGAAGTCGCCGGTATGGAACGTCCATGCGGGTTTCAGGTTGGCCACGTTCTCGGGCGTGATCTGCGTGGCCGGCGCGTAGCGCGTGCCTTCGCCGGTCGAGCCATAGGCGCGCCAGTCCTTCGCTGCCTGCGAGGCCGGGTCCGGTCCCTGGCCAGCCATCGGCTCACCTGCCGCGACACCTGACAGATCGGTGTAATTGGTGAATGCCGACGCGATACCGACCGCCACGGTCGCCACCATCGCCACGGCAAGGCCGATACGACCGGCACGCAGGCTCGCGCCCCTGGTCAGGCCGCCAACGATGAAGGGCAGCAGCAGCCAGACACCCAGCGCGAACCAGAGGTCCATGCGCGGCAGCAGCTGCCACCAGTCGAGGCGGACTTCGCAGACCGACCAGATCAGGCTCCCCGCCAGCATGACTGCGAACAACGCGAGTACTTCGCGACGCCGCGCGAAGATGAGCACGGCGCACACCAGTGCGGCGACGCCCATGATCAGGTAGTAGAGGGAGCCGCCGTAGCCGGCAAGGATGCCGCCACCGATGCCGCTGGCAAGGCCAAGCAGCACGAACACAACGCCTGTCGCGACCCTGAGGCCCGACGCCAGTGATTTCTTCATGACACGCCCGAGGATGGAATAAGTGACCCGATGGAAGGGAAATGGGGTGGCGCCGTCCCGTTCGGGAAAGGACGACGCGGGCCATCAGGGACGCGCGATGCGCACCTTCGGGTCACTGGCGTGACGGGCTTTCGGGAAGGATCGGGACGACGATCTCAACATATGGTACCGTGCAGTTTCCTAAATCTCAAGTTATGCTGTCCGGTGGATCTTTCCATCTCACGCGATGCAGGAGCGACCGTGCCATCAACCAAGCCAGCCAGGACGCGCGGTCGACCGCCCGTGCATACGTCGGACGAGCAGATGGAACGCATTCTCGTCGCGGCGGAGCAGCTGCTTGCGCAGCATGAACTCGACGCGCACAGCATGGCTGAGGTCGCGAAGCAGGCTGGCATGTCAAAGCGCACGGTCTACGGTCTGGTCGGCAGCAAGGCCGTACTGATCGAGAAGATCATCGAGCGCGTCGCGCTGAAGGCGCTCGACCTGCTCGATGCGAAGGTGAGTTCGACGACCGAGGCGACCGACCTGCTCGAGCTGTTCCTCCTGAGCTGGATCAAGGCCGCGCATACGGCGACGGCGGTGAACCTGTTCCGCCTCGTCATCGACGAGCGCAAGAGCTTCCCCGATGCGACCCGGGACTACTTCGCTCTCGGAAACATCCACCTGCGTGCGCGCCTTACCCAGTGGCTCAAAGCTCAGGTCACGAAGAAACACCTGGTCATCGCCGATCCCGCGTTCTTTGCGGACGTGGCCGCCGATTACCTCGTGTCACGTCCGCTGATGGGCATGGCCCTGAACGCGGAATTCAAGGACGGCGGGCAAAAGCCCACCGTCCGTGTAGTAAGGATTATGAAGCTGTTCGGACTGCGTTAGCATCGCGTCCCGCTACGTGCCGATGCGTAACGACCACAGAAATCCAACATGGGGTTGGGTATGTTCGGGGCACACCAGGCACGGAGCTCAGCAATGTCCCGAATTGTCATCATCGGCGGTCACGGTAAGGTCGCGCTCGAGCTGATCCCTCGTCTCGTGGCCGCCAATCACGAGGTCCGGGCGATCATCCGCAATCCTGCGCATGGGCCGGATGTGTCGAAGGCAGGCGCGGAGCCGTCGGTCTTCGACATCGAACACGCCGACGCGGAAGCGATCGCCGGGATGCTCCGCGGCTTTGACGCGGTGGTTTGGTCCGCAGGCGCGGGCGGCGGCAATCCGGGTCGAACTTATGCGGTCGACCGCGATGCTGCGATCCGAACCATCGACGCTGCCTCCCTGGCCGATGTCGCCAGGTTCGTCATGGTGTCGTACATCGGCGCGGGAACGGACGATGTCGATCCGGAGAACGGTTTCTACGCGTACGCGACGGCGAAGGCGGCCGCGGACGAGCATCTGCGGGACAGCCCGCTGCAGTGGACGATCCTGGGCCCCGGCGCGCTCACACTCGATGCCGCCTCTGAGAACATCACGGTCGTCGAGCCCACGTACGATGGCGACAATGCGACGTCCCGAGCCAATGTGGCCGCGGTGATCGAACGAGCGCTTCATAGCGACACATCGGTACGGAAGACGATCCGCTTCATCGACGGCGATACGCCGGTGGCTGAGCTCGTCTGACAGGTAAGATCGCATGCCTCGACGCTTCGCGATCTTCTCCAGGGCATGACCATGCGCGCAACGATCTATCACAATCCCCGTTGCGGCACGTCCCGCAACACGCTCGCGATTCTGCGGCACGCCGGTATCGAACCGACCGTCATCGAATATCTTACGGCGCCACCCGACGAAGCAACCCTGCTGCGCCTGCTCTCCGATGCGGGCCTGACCCCTCGTCAGGCGATACGCGAAAAAGGTACCCCGTTCGATGAGCTTGGGCTGGGAGGCGCGTCGATAAGCGATGAGGCGCTGATCGCGGCGATGCTCGCGCATCCCATCCTGATCAACCGCCCCTTCGTCGTGACGGATATCGGCACGCGCCTCTGTCGCCCGTCCGAAACCGTGCTGCAGATCATTCCCCCATTAGACACGCCCTTCGTGAAAGAGGACGGCGAAATCATCGGCTAGCAACGGCCATCGCGGCGATCGCTTCCTCCGCCGCGCGGATGCCACTCGCATACGCACCATGCGCGGTGGAAAACGCGCTCTCATGCGTCGCCTCACCCGCGAAGAAGATGCGGTTCTCGAAGGGAGCCGCGAGCGTGCGCCGTGCGGAAGAGTATCTCGGCAAGGCATGGCTATAAGCGCCGCCGACGCGCGCGTCGTGGCGCCACTGCGATGTCGTCAGGAAGCGCAGGCCGCACCGGGCTTTCGCACCGAATAAGCCCGTGAGTTCCTTCATGATGTGTTCGTAAGCCGCTACGGGCCCACCGTCGGCGAGAAGTTTCGCGCTGACGCCACCGAGAAAACATTCGATCATGGGGCGACCAAGCGGGCGAATGTGATACGCCACGGTCGCCTCATCGTACGGATTCCCGATGGCATGAAGCTCGGACGGAAAAGTCGCTTCATCCACGATATGCAGAAAAAGCTTCTCGTCGTAGCCCAGCGGAAGCCGACCTGCCGCCTCGCGCCACGGTTCAAGTTCGTCGGGAAGCTGCATCGTCCCACCAGCCAGCACGTTGGACGATACGGTCAGGATCACCGTTCTCGCATGCAATTCGCCGCGAGGTGTCGCCAGCATCACGCCGCCTTTCGGCGACAGGGTCAGTCGCTCGAGCGGCGTAACGAGCATGCACACGGTTTCAGGGGGAAGGTGGGAAGCGATCAGCGTCCCATAGCCCCTCAACGGCCGCCAGTTCTCCTCTGTGGCGACCGCCTCGTAGTTGGCGTAGTCCTGAATCGACAAGTGCTCCAGCGCCGTCCCGTTGATGAACCCGCTCAACGCCTGAAGGTAAGGGTTCCATCGATCCCCCGGTACGAGATGGTCTGCCGCTATATCGCGCGGCAAAGGCCTCGTAAGCATCCGGTCGTGCCAGCGGTCATAGGCCTCGCCCGCCGCCGCTTGCTCGTCGATTGAGAATCCAGGACGCGGAACGGAGCGTCCCCAGGGCGGGTTACGCCGGTCGATCTCAAAGCCGGTTTGCTCGGCGATCCGCGTCCACGGGTTGCGGTCGGCCGAGTGCAGCCAGCCACAGCCCAGATCGAGAGCCATGCCGTCGAGTTCGACGGTCCAGGCCCGCCCGCCGATGCGTGACGATGCCTCCAGCAGCATCGTGTTCAGGCCTGACCCGGCGAGCCGGCCAGCGGCGGCGATACCCGCAGCCCCGGCTCCGACGATGGCGACATCGAACGTTGTATTCAAAGCACATGATCCGTGTCGACGGCAAGACCGCCTATGGATATCTTGATACCTCAAACGGCATCGTCATGGCGCGAATAGCCGAATCACCGAGCCAAACTTCAGACACGGAATCTCATGAAACAACGCTTCAAGGCATCGGTCGCCGTCTTTGCGATCGTAAGAAAGGACGAGAAGATCCTGATGATCCTTCGGGCGAAGACCGGGATGATGGATGGCTACTGGAGTTTGCCTGCCGGCGGCGTGGACGGTGGAGAGATCGCCTCGGATGCCGCGATCCGTGAGCTTCGTGAAGAGACATCGCTCATCGTCGAGCCCGATGACGTGAAGCTTGTCCACACGCAGCACAACTTCACCCATGGTGATGAGTGGATGGGGCTTTACTTCGAGGCGGGCCTCACCGCGGGCAGACCCTATGTCGCAGAACCGCATAAGCATGGCGCGGTCGAGTGGTTCGACATCGGTGACCTGCCCGGGAACACGGTGCCCTACGTCCGTCAGGCATTGGCGAATATTCTCGCGGGCGGAACCTTCTCCTCGTTCGACGACGGTGGCGTTCTCTGACGAGTACGCCACGCCGATCGCGTCACTCCGGAATCTTCGCCACCACCTTGATCTCAAACTGGAATCCATACAGCCAGGTCACCCCTACGCACGTGATGTTCGGATAAGGCGCCTCACCCCAGAACTCCGGAACGATCTTCCACATCGCCTCGAAGTGTTTCTCGGGATCGACGATGAAGACGGTTACATCGACCACATCGTCGAACGTGCAACCGGCGGCGCCCAGCACGGCGTTGAGGTTCGTGAACGCCAGACGTACCTGCGCGTCGAGATCCGGCTCGGGTGACCCGTCTTCGCGGCTGCCGACCTGACCTGAGACGAACAGGAAGCCATCGGAACGAACGGCGGGGGAATAGCGATTGCGCTCGTAGAGCGCCTGGCGCCCAGGCGGAAAAACGACGTCGCGCTTGCTCATAAAAGTCTCCAGTGGTGTGAAACCAATCTATGGACCCCTGGCGTGTTGATAAACGACCAAGTCCACCCATCACTGTTTGTAGAATCCAAACAATCTCGACAGCCGGGTGGGGCAGGGTATGGACCGTTTCGATGCGATGCAGGCCTTCGTCCGTGTGGTGGAGACGCGCAGCTTCACCAGGGCCGCCGACACGCTGCACATGAGCAAGACCACGGTGACTCAGCTTGTCCAGCAGTTGGAGTCGCGCCTGAGGGTCACGTTGCTCAACCGGACCACCCGCAAGGTCAATGTGACGGCGGATGGCGCCGCTTACTACGAGCGGGCCATCCGGCTGTTGGCCGACCTTGACGACGCCGAGACGAGCCTGTCGAGCGCGGCAGCCGCACCGCGCGGTCGGTTGCGCGTGGATGTACCCAGCCCGTTCGCGCGCATGATCCTGGTCCCCGCGCTTCCGGCCTTCCACGCCATGTACCCGGACATCCAGATCGACATGGGCGTGAGCGACCGCGTGATCGATATCATCGGCGAGAACGTGGATTGTGTCGTGCGTGGAGGCACCATCACCGACGAATCGCTGGTGGCGCGCCATATCGGCGATCTGCGCCTCGGCGCGTACGCGGCACCGGCGTACCTGAGGCGCGAAGGCGAACCCGCTCATCCGCAGACGCTGGAGGATAGCCGCCACAGGGTGGTCGGCTTCCTATGGTGGCGTTCCGGTAAGACCTATCCCTATGTCATGCATCGCGATGGCGAGACGCTGACCATCCAGGGGCGCTATGACTATGCCTTCGACGACGGCAACGCGTATCTCGCCGCTGGCCTGGCGGGGCTTGGGGTGATCTGGCTCCCGGAATACATGGCGAAACCCGCACTGAGCGATGGCACGCTGATCCCCCTCTTCCAGGAGTGGCGATTCGATCCGATGCCAATGTACGTGGCGTATCCTCCGAACCGCCACGTCAGCGCCAAGCTGCGCGTCTTCATCGACTGGGTCGCGCAGCTCACGGAGAGCCACGCGCCCGTCCTGAATCCTTAGCGAGGCGGTTCCAGTTCCGCCATATCGAACAGCAGTACTTCGCTGTCCACACCATCGGAGAGCACCACGCGCGATTCATCCGTGATCTTCGCCGCATCGCCGGCGGACAGCGGATGCCCGTTCACGTGTACCGTCCCACGCACCACGTGTACGTAGATCAGGCGCTCGAAGTCGACGTTGTGGCGGGCGGTTTCGTCGGGACCGAACAATCCCGCATAGATCCGCACATCCTGATGCACCGTCACCGACCCGTGCTCACCACTCTGACTGGCGACGAGACGAAGCTTGCCGCGCTTCTCGTCATCCGGGAAGAACGTCTGCTCGTAGCCCGGTTTGAGGTTCAGCTGGTTCGGAATGATCCAGATCTGCAGAAAGTGCGTGACCGTCTGGGCATGGTTCTCTTCGGAATGCGTGACGCCATGACCGGCGCTCATCCGCTGCACTTCGCCCGGCCGGATGACGACAGCGTTGCCCATCGAATCCTTATGGGCCAGCTCGCCTTCGAGCACGTAGCTGATGATTTCCATATCGCGGTGCGAATGCGTGCCGAAGCCGGCACCGGCCGCGACCCGGTCTTCATTGATGACGCGCAGCGGACCGAAGTGCACATGGTCTTCGTCGCGGTAGTCGGCGAACGAGAAGCTATGGTGGGAATCGAGCCAGCCGTGATTGGCGTGGCCGCGCTCGGACGCGTGGCGGATGACGAACATGGGATGCTCCCTGGAGAAGAGGCCCACGGTACAGCGCGCCCTGTCCGCTGGCTTGGAGAATCGACATGCATCGTGCGGTTTCTGCCGTCGGCGGACGGGGCGGAACGACGATAAAACGCTTCGCTTGCCGCTAATGCCTATGCACATTCGGCGCGCGAAGAAAATGATGGGCGAAATCGCAAGTGATATTCGGCAACGGTGCATTCGCGGTCCACGCGTCAAGAGATCGCCGCAGGGCCGTCGAGACGTTTGTTAAATCGCCACGATGAAATACGGAAATGGCGTGAACACTGCGATTCCTTAAGTATCTCTACCTGGTTTCTGACGACATCAGGTCGTCTTTTCATGCCGTATTTGTCGATGTGCACGAATTCCGCGAGCGACGTTTTCACTTTCTGGAAAGGTCGCGGAAATGCATCGCCAGATTTGTGCATAGACCCCTCACGACCCTCGCTTAGGCTTGCGCCGAATACCAAGGGCCTGATTCCGTCAGGCTCATCGGCGTCACCAATCAGACGTCTATTTGCGGCACGGATTTTCCGGCGTCGCGGCTGAAGTGCGGCCGATATTTCCCGGTCAGGGAACACGCCGTGCGGACCGGGGAGCGTTATGAGCAAGCGTCACATGGGAAACATCCGCCGCACGTCGCTGAGCAGAGGTATCTACCTTTCCTTTGCCTCGACCCTGTTCGGTCTCGTCAGCCAGCAGGCCATCGCCGACTGTGCACCCATCGCTCCGGCCAACGGCTCGACCATCACCTGTTCCGGCGGAACGCTGGTCGGCAACCCTTTCAGCACGAACGCGAACAACCTCACCGTTAACGTCACGAGCGACGGGCGCATCGCATCGGCACTCGGCCTCGGTACGGCGATGACGTTGTCGGGTAACAACGTCACGCTCAATAACTCGGGAAGCATCGACCCCTCGCTGCTGGGCCTTCTCACAGTGCTGTCGGAAGGCACGGTCGTCGGCAATGCGAACGCGAGCAACCACGTCATCACGAACAACGCGGGCGCCAGCCTGTACGGCACCATCGGCCTGGCGTCGGTCACGATCGGCGATCTCGGTGGCGTGGCGCTCGACATCCGCAATGGCGCGGGTGGCACGACGACGCTTACCAACAACGGCTTTATCGGTGGCAAGCCCCTCGTCGGCGTGGCGGTGCTTGCCGCCGACGCGCCAGCGATCGTGGCGTCCGGCCTGGGCAACACCGTCATGACCAACGGTGCGACGGGCACGGTGCAGGGCCGCATCAGTCTGCATGGCACCAGCAACTCCCTGACCAACAATGGCACCATCACCGGCAGCGTCTACATGGGCCAGGGCAACGACACCTTCGTTGCCGATACGGGGTCCGTCGTCAGCAGCACGGGTACGGGCGTGGCCGCATCCATCGGCGATCTGCTTGGCGTGGGGGTGCTCAACTTCGCCACCGCCGGCATCGTCGACGGCGGCACGGGTACCGACACGCTGACACTGAAAAGCACGACGGGCAATGGCATCAGCAGCGCCTCGGCGGCGCAGTACATCAACTTCGAAAACCTGGCGATCAGCAGCGGCACCTGGAACCTCTCGGGCCGCCTGGCCAACGCAACCACCATGACGGGCGGTACGGCGATCCTCGCCGATCCCGCCAATCTGGGTGACAGCGCGAACGTCTCGGGCGGCACCATCCAGGCCGCGACCAACGGCCTCGGCGTCACCACGGCATTCAACATTCAGGCCGGTGCGGGCCTTACCGTCGCCGGTACGAACAATCTCGGTCTGAGCGGTGCCGTGTCGGGCTCGGGTCCTCTGACGAAGACGGGCACAGGCGCCCTGACGCTGGCGGCCGGCAACACGTGGACAGGCGGTACCACGCTCGCCGCGGGCAGTCTGCTGCTTTCGGGTAACGGTGCGTTGGGTACCGGCGCGGTCAACGTGACGGGTGCCGCCACGACGATCACCGCCCTGAATGCGACCACGCTTTCGAGCGGCAACGCTATCGCGGTAGGCGCCGGCAACACGCTCACCATCAACGGAACACAGAACCTGACCCTCAATGGCGCCCTGTCCGGTGCGGGCAACGTGACCAAGGCGGGCACGGGTGTGCTCACGCTCGGTGCCGTCAATACACTCTCAGGCGCGTTCTCGATTACCGGCGGCTCGCTCGCCGTCGGTGCGGGTGGCATGTTCATGCCGACGCAGGTGATCACGCTGTCGCCGGGCGGCACGCTCGATCTCTCCGCGGGTGCCAGTCAGACGATCGGCTCGCTGGCGGGCCTCGGTGGCACCGTCAACCTCGGCGCGACGACGCTCACGACCGGCGGGCTCAACACCAGTACGAGTTACGCGGGCCTGATCACCGGCACCGGCGGCATCGTCAAGGTCGGCACCGGCGTGCAGACGCTTTCCGGCGCGAACACCTTCAACGGTGGTGTCGCGCTCAACGGCGGTGGCCTGCTGCTCGGCAACGACGGCGCGCTTGGTACCGGCGCGCTCAGCGTCGGCGCGAACGTCACGCTCGACGGCACGGCACCGCTCGCGCTGGCCAACAACGTGAACCTCGGTACGGGCGGCACGCTCAACCTGCTCGGCGGGCAGCCGCTTGCTTTCGGCGGTGTCATCGCCGGCACCGGCAACGTGGTGAAGACCGGCGCGTCATCGCTCACGTTGACCGGGGCGAACACGTTCAGCGGCGGCCTCACCGTCAATGGTGGCGCGTTGTTGCTCGGCAACGACAGCGCACTCGGCACGGGCGCGCTCAACGTCGCGGCATCGACCACGATCGATGGCAACAACGTTGCGCTGACTCTCGCCAACGGGGTGAATCTGGCATCCGGTGCCGCGTTGAACGTGCTCGGCGGCCAGCCGCTGACCTTCAACGGTCCGATCACCGGCGCGGGGAGCCTGATCAAGAGCGGCGCGTCCACGACGCTGACGCTCGGCGGTGCGAACACCTTCACCGGCGGCCTGAACATCGGCGCGGGCACCGTGGCGCTTGGTGCCGGTGCCTCGCTCGCCGCGACGGGCGCGGTGAATCTGAGCGGAACCGGCGCGGGCTTCGACATCGCGGCGGCAGGCAACCAGACGATCGGCGCGCTGTCGGGTGTGCCCGGCACCACGATTTCGCTGGGTGGCAACGCGCTGACCTTCGGCGACGCGACCAACCAGACTTACGCCGGCGTCATCGGCGGTACGGGTTCGCTGGTCAAGGCGGGCGCAGGTATCCAGACACTCAGCGGCGCGAACACCTTCACCGGTGGCGTGAGCCTCAATGCCGGTGGCCTGCTGCTCGGCAACAGCGGCGCGCTGGGCACGGGTGACCTCACGGTCAACGGTGCCAGCACGCTCGACGGTACGGCGGCGCTGAACCTTGGCAACAACGTCAATCTGGCGGGTGGATCGCTCGTCCTGCCCGGTGCGCAGAATCTCGTGCTGGGCGGTGTCGTCACGGGTGCCGGCGGTCTGATCAAGAACGGCGGGTCACAGCTGACCCTCAACGGCGCGAACACCTTTACCGGTGGCGTGAACCTCAATGCCGGCAGCCTGCTGCTGGGTAACGCGGGCGCACTCGGCACCGGTGCGCTCAACGTCGGCGGCACCGGGTCGCTCGACAGCACGACGGCGCTCAACCTCGGCAATGCCGTGAACCTCGGTGCGGGCACCGCGCTCACACTCGTCGGCAGCCAGGCGGTCACGCTCAACGGTGCGGTGGCCGGTGCGGGCAGCCTGATCAAGAACGGGGCGTCGGTGCTCACGCTGAATGGTGCGAATACCTTCAGCGGCGGACTGACCGTGAATACGGGCGGTCTCGTGCTCGGCAACAGTGGCGCCATCGGTACGGGCGCGCTGAACATCGGCGGCGCGGTGTCGCTGGATAACAGCGCCGCGATCAGCCTCGGCAATGCGGTCAACCTCGGTGCGGGCAGCGCACTGAGCGTTCTCGGCAGCCAGGATCTCGCTCTGGGCGGCACGGTGTCAGGCACGGGAAGCCTGACCAAGAATGGGACATCGGTGCTCACTCTGGGTGGCGCCAATACCTTCAGCGGCGGTGTGAACCTCAACGGTGGCGGGCTGCTGCTCGGTAACAGCGGTGCGCTCGGTACCGGCGCGCTGAACGTGGGTGCCGATGCGTCGCTCGATGCGAGTGCACCGATCAACGTGGTCAACAACGTCGGCCTCGCCGCCGGTGCGAACCTGAGCGTGCAGGGTAGCCAGGCACTCACGCTGGCTGGCGCATTGTCGGGCGCGGGCGCCCTGACCAAGAACGGCGCCGCGACGCTGACGCTGTCCGGCGCAAACACGTACACCGGCGGTACGACGATCAACGCGGGCACACTCGCGCTCGGCGCAGGTGGCAGCCTCGCCGCGACCGGTGGCGTCACGCTGGCCAATGCGGGAGCCGGCTTCGACATCTCGGGCGCGGGCAATCAGACCATCGGCGCGCTGTCCGGCACGGCCGGCACGACGATCGCGCTCGGCGGTAACGCACTTACCTTCGGTAACGGGACCGACCAGATCTTCAACGGCTCGCTCACCGGTAACGGCGCACTGATCAAGGCGGGCGCGGGCGTGCAGACGCTCGGCGGTGCCAGCACCTTCGGCGGCGGCCTGACCGTCAACGCCGGTGGCCTGATCGTCGGAAACGATGCGGCGCTCGGCAGCGGCACGCTGACCATCGGCGGCGCGACCACGCTCGATGCGGGCGGCCCTGTCGCCCTGGCCAATGCGATCGCGCTCAACGCCGGCCTCACCGTGCTCGGCAGCAACGCACTCACCCTAAACGGCAACATCGCGGGCACCGGCGGCCTGACCAAGGACGGCGCGGCACTCCTCACGTTGAACGGCAGCAACACGTACACCGGCGGCACCAACATCAACGCCGGTACGCTGGCGCTCGGTGCGGGCGCCAGCCTGGCGAGCACCGGCATCGTCAATCTGGCGACGGGCGCCACGTTCGATCTCTCGGCAGGCAACGGCACGCAGACGTTCGGCACGCTCACCGGCGGCGGTACCGTCAACCTCGGTGCGAACTCGCTGACCGTCGGGGGCCCGACCAACGGTGTCTTCGCCGGCTCGATCGCGGGTACCGGCGGTCTGATCAAGGAAGGCACCGGCACCGAAACCCTGACCGGTACCAACACGTTCACCGGGGGCACGCTGATCAACGCCGGCACGCTGGCGATCGGCGCAGGCGGCAGCCTGGCTGCGACCGGTGCGGTGAATCTCGCGGCGCCGGGTACGGGATTCGACATATCGGCGGGCGGTAACCACGCCATCGGTCTCCTCAACGGTGTCGCGGGCAGCACGGTGACGCTGGGTGGCAATGCGCTCACCCTGGGTGGTGTCGGCAACAGCGTGTACGACGGTCTCATCGCGGGCACCGGCAGCGTCATCAAGAACGGTGCGGGCATCCAGGCGATCGGCGGCGCGAACACCTTCAGCGGCGGCGTCGCGCTCAATGCGGGAGGCCTGGTGCTGGGTAACGACGATGCGCTCGGCACCGGTGCCCTGTCGGTCGGCGGCAATGCGTCGCTCGACACGACGGCCGCCCTCAATGTCGGCAACAGCATCACCCTCGCGTCCGGCGTGAACCTCGATCTGCTGAGCAGCAACGCGCTGACGCTGAGCGGTGCGGTGTCGGGTGCGGGCGGCATCATCAAGGACGGCGCCTCGACGCTGACCCTGACGGGCGCAAACACCTTCACCGGCGGCACGACCATCAACTCGGGCACGCTGGCCATCGGCGCCGGTGGCAGCCTTGCGTCGACCGGTGCGGTGAATCTGGCTGGCACGGGTACGTTCGACATCTCGGCGGGCGGCAACCAGTCGATCGGTTCGCTCACCGGCGTCGCGGGCAGCGCGGTGTCGCTCGGTGGCAACGCGCTGGCGCTCGGCGGTGCGACGGATGCGACCTTCAACGGCAGCATCGGTGGCAGTGGCGGCCTGGTGAAGAACGGCGCGGGCGTGCAGACGCTCAACGGTGCGAGCACGTTCACCGGTGGCGTGACGCTCAACGCGGGCGGCCTGATCGTCGGCAGCGACGCCGCGCTGGGCACGGGGGCGCTGACCGTGGGCGGAGCATCGACGCTCGATGCGTCGCTCGCCACCACGCTCGCGAACGACGTGATCCTCAACGCCGGGCTCGCAGTGCTGGGCACCAACGACCTCACGCTCAACGGTGCCATCTCGGGTGCCGGCGGCCTGACCAAGAACGGCGCGGCGACGCTCACGCTCAACGGCACGAACACATACTCGGGCGGCACCTTCATCAACGCCGGCACGCTGGCGCTGGGTGCGGGTGCGAGCCTGCTGAGCAGCGGCACGGTGAATCTCGCCACCGGCGCCACGTTCGATCTCTCGGCCGGCAACGGCACCCAGAGCTTCGGCACGCTGGTCGGCGATGGCACCGTCAACCTCGGCGGCAACTCGCTGGTGGTCGGCGGCCCCACGGACGGCACCTTCAGCGGCAGCATCGGCGGCACCGGTGGCCTGATCAAGGAAGGCACCGGCATCGAAACGCTGACGGGTACGAACACGTATACCGGCGGTACCACGATCAATGCGGGGATCCTCGCCATCGGCGCGGGTGGCAGCCTGTCGCCCACGGGCGCCGTGACGCTCACGGCGGCAGGTACCGGCTTCGATATCTCGACCGGCGGCAATCAGGCGATCGGCGTACTGAACGGCGTCGCCGGTAGCGCCGTCACGCTCGGCGGCAACACGCTGACACTCAACGGCGTCGGCAACGGCACCTACGACGGCGTCATCTCGGGCGCGGGCGCCCTGATCAAGGACGGCCCGGGGTCGCAGACGCTGGGCGGCGCGAATACCTTCAGCGGCGGTGTCACCCTCAACGCGGGCGGTCTCGTGGTCGGCGACAACGCCGCCCTGGGCACGGGCGTGCTGACGGTGGCCGGTGCGGGAACACTGGACGCCAGCGCGCCGGTCACGCTGGCGAACGACATCGCACTCAACGCCGGCCTGACCGTGCACGGCAGCAACGACCTGACGCTTGGCGGCGCGATCTCGGGTGCGGGGAGCCTCACCAAGAACGGCGCCGCGACGCTGACGCTTACGGGCGCCGGCAGCTACACCGGAGGCACGACGATCAACGGAGGCACGCTGGCGATCGGCGCCGGTGGCAGCCTGGCTCCCACCGGCGCGGTGACTCTGGCCGGTACCGGCACGTTCGACATCTCGGCGGGCGGCGACCAGACGATCGCTTCCCTCGACGCGGTGGCGGGCAGCACGGTCGGTCTCGGTGGCAACCTGCTTACGCTCGCCGGTGCTGCGGACTCGCTCGTCAACGGCACGGTCACCGGTACGGGCGGGCTGGTGAAGGACGGCGCGGGCACGCTCACCCTCGGCGCCGCCAACACCTTCAGTGGCGGCGTGACCCTCAACGCCGGTGGCCTGAGCGTCGGCAACGACGCGGCGCTGGGCACGGGTGCGCTGACCGTCAACGGCGCGACCACGCTGGATGCGACGGCAGCCACCACGCTGGCGAACGACGTCGCACTCAACGCCGCACTGACCCTGCCGGGCAGCAACAACCTGACGCTCAATGGTGCGATCTCCGGCGCCGGTAGCCTGATCAAGCACGGCGTGATCCGTCTGGCCGTGAACGGCAACAACACCTACGCCGGCGGCACCACGGTCGACGGCGGCACGCTCGTCGTCGGCAGCGACACCGCGCTGGGGACGGGCGGTCTCGACATCGACGGCGCCGCCCTCGAAGCGAGTACCGCGGTAACGCTCGGCAACGACGTCACGGTCGGTGGCAACGGCGTGACCGTGCAGGGTCCCGCCGACCTCACCTTGAACGGCACGCTCAGCGGCACCGGCGGCCTCGACAAGGAGGGCACCGGTACCCTCAATCTTGGCGGATCGCTGGCCGGTTTCACCGGTGGCCTGACGGTCAACGGCGGCAACCTCAATGCCAGCAACCCGTACACCGGTGGCATCTCCGTCGGCACGGACGGCACGGCCAGTCTCGACGGCACCGGCAATGTCGTCACGGTGGCCGGCCCGATCGCCGGCACCGTCAACCTGGGTGGCAACAGCACGATCGATATCTCCTACGGCCAGCTGCCGGGTGTCACGGGTACGGTCAACGGGACGGGGCCGGGTAGTACGGTCAACATCACGGGTAGCGGCGAGGCCAGCTTGCCGGGCGGCTCGATCACCCACATCGACAACCTCAACATCGGTGCCGGCACGCTCACGATCGCTAGCGGTACGACCGCGACCTTCCCGGGTGGCACCACGGTCGGCGGCAATATCGTGGTCAATGGCTCGCTGGGCGGACCGGCGACCGTGACCCCCGGCGGCGGCATCGTCGGCGGCGGTACGGTGACGGGCCCCGTGGTGGTCGATGGCACGATCGCGCCGAGCGGCATTCCGGGTGCGACCGGCGCGGCCGGCGGCACCGGGACGCCGGGTACCGTGCTCACGACGGGCGACCTGACGCTTGGCAACGGTTCCACCACGCATATCCGCACGGGCACCGGCAATACGAGCGACACCATCAACGTCAATGGCGCGGCCACCGTCGGCGGCACGTTGGCGGTCACGCCGACGAGCACCACCTTCAGGCCGGTCAGCCGATTCACGATCCTGCGGACGACCAATGGCATCAACGGCGCTTACAGCAAGGTGCCGACCAGTCCCTTCCCGTTCCTCGACACGAATCTGGCGACCGAAGGCAATGACCTCGTCCTGACGTACAGCCAGGCGGGCAGCGGTCTCGGCGCGGGCGGTATCGGCTTCGACCAGTTCCCCGGCCTCAATGCCAATCAGGGCGACATGGCCTCGGTACTGCAGCGCATCGCCGTCTCGGGCGGCGATCCGCTGCCGACTCTGCTGGGCCATGCCCGCGGTCTGACGGCGGATCAGGTGTACCGCGCCTTCGATTCGCTGACCGGTGAAACGTACGCGTCCGCAGCCAATGCCGAGCTTTCCGGACAGAGCCAGTATCAGGACACGCTGTTCTATCGTCTCAAGCTCCAGCGTGACACCGGCGAGCCGGGTCCGGCGGTCTGGGCGGAACCGTACACCTCGAGCAGCAGCTTCGACCACAGCGTCGACGTCGCAAAGGCCGACTACCGCATCCATGGCGTCATCATCGGCACGGACGCGCCGGTCACGCCGGACCTGCGCTTGGGTGTGCATGCCAACTTCGCCAACTCGCGTACCGAGGCGGATCGTCGCGGCGATTACACCGATGTCGATCAGGCGGCGATCGGCCTGCATGCGCTCTACTTCAACGACAAGCAGTGGTGGGCGGAAGGCCTGGCGTCGTACGGCTGGCAGAATGCGGACAGCTCGCGTCGTATCGCGGTGGGCAGCTTTACGCCGCAGGCGACCGGCAGCTATGACGGCAAGACCGCCAATGCCTCGCTGGAGGGTGGCTACCGCTTCCAGCTCGGCCAGTCCATGCACCTGGAGCCGTTCGTCGGCGCGTACTACGCGAAGGTCAAATACGACGCCTTCACCGAAAAGAATGCCGGTGATGCCGACCTCCGCGTCGGCAGGACCAGCGCCAGCAGCCTGCAATACGGCGTCGGCGCCCGCCTGGTCGGCGATGTCGATCTCGGCGTGAAAGGCACGAAGCTGCACCCGATCGTGATGGTCCGCTATCTGCACAACACCCGGGACGATACGACCACGGTGAACAACGCCTTCGCGGGCGCACCGGCCGAGACCTTCTCGGTGCAGGGCTCGCAGCCGGTACGCGACCACTGGCAGGCCGGCGTGGGCGTGAGCTTCGACATCACGCCGAAGGCCAGCACGTTCGTGTACTACAACGCGGACGTCGCCACGCATCAGCGCAGCGACGCGGTGAACCTGGGCTTCCGCTGGAGCTTCTGACCGAGCCGACCTGACGAGCCGCCACGGCTCGTCAGGGCGTTCGCGGTGTGACCGCCGGTGTCCGCGCGGGAACGTCCGCGGACACGGTCCTTGCCGGCCCAGACCGGGTATCCCTTCGCCCGAAGGATGTTGCGACCGGCCCTTTGCCCTTGAAAAACAACGCCTGAGCGTCACCGCGATGGCACGCATGTCCGTCCGCACGTGCTGGCATATCGCTTGCAACGTGCCCCGGATAATCGGCGTGCTTAGAGGCGGACATGCAAACAAGGTATCTATCGGGCTGTCTGGCGGCGTTGCTGTCCATGGCTGGCGCGCTGCCGGCGGTCGCCGGCGCGGAAGACCTGCTGGACATCTATCGCGAAGCGGTAGCCAACGATCCCGTCCTGGCGGGCGCCGATGCGCGTCGTCTGGTGGTGGCCGAGGGTGTGCCGCAGGCGCGGTCGGCCTTGCTTCCCCAGCTGTCCGCCGGACTGGAGCTGCAGCAGTTTCATCCCGGTTACGCCGGTGTGGAATCCGGCAACGGCGGTACCTCGTCCGAAACGACGGGCGGCCACAGCCGGCAGCGTGACCTGACGTTTCAGCTCGACCAGACAGTGGTCGACCTGTCGAAATTTTCGCGCGAGCGCCAGGCGAAGCTCACCGCCGAATCGCAGGACGCCACGTACGAAGGGGAGCTGCAGGACCTCTACGTCCGCGCGACCACCGCGTATTTCAACGTACTGATCGACCAGGACCAGGTCGAGGTATTCCAGTCGTACGAGGACGCTTACAAGCAGCAATACGACCAGGCAGTCATCAAGTTCGCGAACGGGCTGGCGCCGCAGGCGGACCTCAGCCAGTCGAAGGCTTATTACCTCTACATCAAGTCGTCGCGTGTGGACGCGGAGTCCGCGTTGAAGGATGCGCGTCGCGCGCTGCAACAGCTGACCGGCAAGGCCCCTGGCACGCTGAAGAGCCTGCGTGAAGACCTCCCGATGGAGACACCCACGCCGAACAACGCCGAGGCGTGGGTCGAAGAAGCCATGCGTCAGAACCCGAACGTGCTCGCGGCGAGCCGTCTGGTGACGGCCGATGAGCATTCGATCTCGGCAGCGCGCAGCGGTCATCTGCCGACGCTCAATTTCTCGGTGGGCTACGAAAAGGCTGGCGCGTGGTCGAACACGGTTCGTGGAGGCGCGGGTTATGGCCCGGGCAGTACGACGGTTGGCCTGGTGCTGGCCGTGCCGCTGTTCAGCGGCGGCCTGACCCAGTCGCAGGTGCGCCAGGCGATACACCAGCGCGATGCGGACCAGGACGACCTGGAGTCGCTGCGCCGGCAGACCGCGCGTGATGCCACCAACTATTTCAACCTGATCACCGCGGGCATCGAACAGGTCAGCGATGCGCGCGATGCGGTGAAGTCGGCTAACGACGCGCTGGCTTCCATGCGCGCGGGTTACGACATCGGTACCCAGAGCCTGACCAACGTCGTCGTCGCGATCGCGCAGCTGGCGAACATCCGTACGCAGTACACCGCGCTACGCCACCAGTTCATCCTCAACAAGTTGTTGCTCAAGCGCAGTGTCGGTGCCGCGGAGCTGAAAGACATCGAGGAGATCAACCGGCTGCTGCAGTAAGTCCGCAGCGCCGGAATGCAGCCGGTCGGCGATGCTCTGCCAGGGAGCCGGCCCCGATGGCGAAAGCAACCCGCTTCAGTTGCCGGTTGACGCCACCCATTCCGATTCCGCGTGCGCCTCACGATGCACGAAGAACAACGCCCGCACCGTCGCATCGACCATGCAGCTCGTCGTCAGCATCGCGTCCGTGCCGTCCGCCGGTGCGAACGCATAACTGACGTCGATCTTCTTCACCTTGGCGATGAAGTTACCCGCCGTCCCGTGTAAGCGAAGATCCAGATGGTCGATGTAAGGATGCCCCCCGGCATCCTTCGTCACGGTGACCACGCCATCGAACCGTTCGTCGTCGCCCTTGCCGTCGCTGCTCACGTTGATATGCCCGGCCTGGACATTGCCGCGCGGCAGACGCGTCGTCGTAAACGCGTACGTCGTCCGCCCGGCCTCCTGTTTCGTCACGTGCGCATCGGTACCGATGACGTCCCGCAGTTCGTCGTAGGAAGCCATGATCTTTTTCGGCTCCTTGCGCGGATCCACGGATTCGGAATCCAGTTCGGGCTTGTCGCCGCCCTTGACCGTCGTGGTCGTACGGATGACGCCGTGCAGATGGGCCGTGGGCACGGCCTTGCGGGCGAGTGCCTGTTCCAGCAGCGCATCGTGGGCCGTGACGGTCGATGCCCCGGCGAGCAACAGCAATCCCAGATAAGCGGCTCGCATCGGCATCCCTCCTTCCGTTCGGACATATCCATGGAAGGTAGGCCGGCCATCGCCGGGCGCCATGGCCCATTGGTCACGACCGGCCCATAGGTCATGCCGCGCCGGATGCACCCCGGTCAGAACACCTGCTGCGTCGGCCGGATCACGATGTTGTTGATGTCGACGTCGGCGGGCTGCTCGATCGCGAACGCGATGGCCCGTGCGACCGACGCCGCCGGAATCGCCTGCTTGTAGAAATCCAGCACGGTGTCCTTCGCGGTGCCCGATGTGCTGAGCTTGAGATCGCTCTCGACCGCGCCCGGTTCGATGCAGGTCACCCGGATATCGCCACCCACTTCCTGGCGAAGGCCTTCCGAGATCGCGCTGACCGCGAACTTGGTACCCGAGTAGACCGTGCCGCCCGGTGCGAAGACCTTCACGCCGGCGACGGAGCTCAGGTTGATGATGTGGCCGCGCTTCTGCTCGATGAAGCGCGGGAGCACCGAGGCGATGCCGTACAGCGTGCCCTTCAGATTGACGTCGATCATCGCGTCCCACTCGTCGGTGTTGACCTCGGACATGGGACGGATCGGCATCAGGCCGGCATTGTTGATGAGGACGTCCAGCGTGCCGAAGTCGGCCACCGCGGCGCCGACGACCTGGGCGAACTGTGCTTTGTTGGTGACGTCCAGCGTATAGGCCGCGGCTTCTCCACCGGCCGCGACGATCCCGGCCACGACGGCATCGAGCATCGATTTGCGACGCGCCGCCAGGGCGACCCTGGCACCGCGGGCCGCGAGATGCTTCGCGACTTCCGCACCGATGCCCGTGCTCGCGCCCGTGATCAGGACGACCTTTCCTTCGATTTGCTTGCTCATGGTATTGCCCTCTATGTCGTGAGTGCTTACTTGACCGACTTGCTGGCGGCCTGCTCGATCAGCTTCGCCACGTCGGCAGGATGCGAGAGAAAGGCGACGTGACTGGAGGCGACCTCGACCGTGGTGCTGCCTGCGCGCTTCGCCATGAAGCGTTCGAGATCCGGGTTGACCGTCCGGTCGAGCGTGGCGACGAGCGCCCAGCTCGGCTTGGTCTTCCACGCCGCGGTCGACACGGGGGCGGTAAACGCCTGGACGGAAGGCATGACCTGCGAGGCCGCCATGAAGCGGGTTTCCTTCTCCGGCACGTCGGCGGCGAAGTCGGCATGGAACTGCGCGGGATCGATGTAAAGGAAGTTGTCCGCCGTCTTCTTGATCGCCTTGGTCGTGCCGGGATTCTTCTCGGTCAGCGTAGCCAGGCTCTCGCCGGCCTCGGGCTGATAAGCGGCGATGTAGACCAGGCCGGCGACCTGCGGATCGTTGCCCGCTTCGGTCACCACAGCACCGCCGTAGCTGTGGCCGACGAGGATGCTGGGGCCGTCCTGCATGTGGACGACGCCCAGCGTCGCCTTGACGTCATCGGCGAGCGAGGTTTCCGGCTCCTGCACGATGGAAACCTTGTAGCCATCGCGGATCAGGATGTCGGACACCGCTTTCCAGCCGGAGCCATCCGCGAAAAATCCATGGACCAGGACGATGTTCTTCACGGGTGCGGCGGTGACGGCGCCGGCGCCGAAGACGGAGAGGGAGATCGCCAGGGCGGCGGCGAAACGGGTGCGACGGAATGCTGTTTTCATGAGGTTCTCCTTGGGCGCTTACTTGCGAATCAGAATGGTTTTCGGATTGGTGAAGAGCTGGCGCCCTTCGCTGCCGTGCTCGGTGCCGACCAGGTCCTGAAGGCCGCTTTCGCGGCGGCGATCGCTTCGTCGAGCTGCGCGGCGCTGGCGGCCGGCGCCTGCGCCAGCACCGTCCCGGTCGCCGGATTCATGACGTCGAAGCGATCGCTCGTCTCGATGAGCTTGCCGGCGATGCTCAGGTAATACGGACCGTCGAAGATGTTCATGCCGACAGCTGCTTCATCAGCACAGCGGCGGCTTCCGACGACGACGCGGGGTTCTGGCCCGTGATCAGCAGGCCATCGGTAACGACGTACGAACCCCAGTCCGGACCCTTCGAGTAGATGCCACCCTTGGTCTTAAGTTCGTCTTCGACGAGGAAGGGCACCACATTGGTGAGGCCAACGCCTTCTTCTTCCGTATTGGTGAAGCCCGTGACCTGTTTGCCCTCGACCAGCGGCTTGCCGTTCGACGCCTTGACGTGGCGGAGCACGCCCGGGGCATGGCAGACGAGGGCGACCGGCTTACCCGCTTCGATGAACGATTCGATCAGCGCGATCGAATTTTTGTCCTCGGCCAGATCCCACAGCGGGCCGTGACCGCCCGGATAGAACACGGTGTCGAAGTCGGCCTGCGAGACGCTGTCGAGACGGACGGTGGCGGCGAGCTGGGCGTTGGCGGCGGCGTCGGCTTCAAAGCGACGGGTGACGTCGGTCTGGAACGACGGCTCGTTGCTCTTGGGATCGAGCGGCGGCTGGCCGCCCTTGGGCGAGGCGAGGACTATTTCTGCGCCAGCGTCCTTGAAGGTGTAATAGGGCGCGGCGAGCTCTTCGAGCCAGAAGCCGGTCTTGCGGCCGGTGTTGCCAAGCTGGTCGTGCGAGGTCAGAACGATGAGGACTTTCATGGGAATCTCCTGATTGGTTGTGTAAAAGTAGACCAGTCGTCTAGTAACTAGGGGCAAAAAAACGCTTCGCGAAGAAGCGTCCGTATCGCCTCCCGGACTCAGGCCGGGAGCTTCAAAACCTGGCGGGTGGTAGCCATCGCCTTGTCGAACGGTTCGGTGTTGCGAACGATCTTGACCATGACGCTGGCGCCCAGCCAGAGCTGGTAGAGGCTCTGCGCCACGTCTGCCGCCGGCTCGTCGACCGACAGTGAGCGGTCGGCCACCCCGGCCTCGATCGCTTCGGCGAGGTAGCGGATGATCCCCGTGGTGCCGCGCCTGAGCGAGGCGCGCATCACTTCGGACAGATCCGCCACCTCGGCGCCCAGCTTCACGGCAAGGCACTTACCCTGGCAGTCGTGGGAGGACTGGTTGTCCCGCCACGCCTGAAAGTAGTTCTCCAGACGAGCCGCCACCGGGCCGCCGGCCTGACGAAGCGTGCGATCCATGTCGGCCAGGTAGTCCTCGAAGTAGTCCTCGAGCAAGGCCTCACCGAACGCGTCCTTCGATCCGAAGTAGTGATAGAACGAGCCCTTCGGCACACCGGCGGCCGTCAACACTTCATTGAGGCCCACCGCCGAGAACCCCTTGCCGCCCATGATGCGCTGGCCCGTGGCCAGGATCCTGGCGCGGACGTCGGACGATTCGTTGATGGCGGTGGCTGGGCTCATGGGAAGAACTCTACACGCCATTAGACCGGTCGTCTAGTCTTTTTTTTCGAGGAATATCTGAACTGACGGGTTTTAAGTCCGGCATGCCATCCACATGTCGAACGCAGCGATATTCCCAACCCACCGAGCAAGGATCTGGAATGAACACCACGCAGAAAGTCGCCCTCGTCACCGGCGCCACCCGCGGCATCGGTCAGGAAACCGTCCGTCAGCTGGCGAAGGAAGGTGTGATCGCGCTGCTGGCTGGCCGCGACGCCGGTCGTACCAAGGCGGCGGCGGACAAGCTCAAGGCCGAAGGCCTCACCGTCGAACCGATCGCGCTCGATGTCACCGACAGCGAAAGCATCAGAAAGGCCGTGGCGGAAGTCGGCGAGAAGTACGGCAAGCTCGACATCCTGGTGAACAACGCGGGCATCCTCGTCGACGACATGAGCAAGGCCCCGTCCGAGCAGACGCTGCAGGCATGGCGCGAGACCTTCGACACCAACGTGTTCGCGGTCGTCGAAGTGACCAATGCCTTCCTCCCGCTGCTGAGGAAAGCCCCGGCGGCGCGTATCGTCAACGTCTCCAGCCAGCTCGGCTCGATCACGCTGCACGTCGATCCGAACTCGCCGATCTACAGCTTCAAGGTGCCGGCGTACGATGCGTCGAAGACCGCCATCAATTCGTGGACCGTGCATCTTGCTTATGAACTGCGCGACACGCCGATCAAGGTCAACGCGGTGCATCCGGGTTATGTGCAGACCGAGATGAACGGTGGCAACGGCGAGATCGATGTGCCGACCGGTGCGAAGAGCAGCGTCGGTATGGCCTTGCTCGATGCCAACGGTCCGACAGGTAGCTTCACCTACCTCGGCAAGACGCTTCCCTGGTAAGTCCACCCACCCCTCAGGATGTGAACTATGGCGACTTATGTCGTGTTTTCCCGCGATCGCACCAAGGATCCGGAAGAGATGAAGATCTACGCAGAGAAAGCCAGTGAGGCGCGCGGAAACCATCCCATCACGCCGCACGCGTTCTACGGTGAGATCGAGACGCTCGAAGGGCCCGAGGTCGAGGGCGCGGTCATCATCAGCTTCCCGACGAAGGCCGAAGCGCTGGCCTGGTACAAGAGTCCGAAGTACACCGAGGCGCGCGCGCATCGGTTCAAGGGTGCGGACTACCGGGTGTTCATGGTCGAAGGGGTCTGACCGACACCCACGGAACCCGGTGCTCGGTCCGTACGGTCGAGCACCGGGTTTCAAGCCATGGGCTCCGCTTCAACAGGGCGCCGTGCCAGGGTCCTGATGAAGTCCGAATCCGACCGTATCCTGTCCAAGCCCATCGCGCAGGCGCAAGCTCGGTATCTCGTAGTCGCCCCCATTCTGTCGCCGGAAAGGAATCGGAGACGTGATCGCCAGATTGCGCATGCGCTCGCGTAACGCTTCGGCCATCGCGGGAAACGCGTCCTCGCCCATGCGATCCAGACGGTAGGCGACGAACGGCGGCAGGACGTCGAACCCCGGGTAGTGCAGTACCCCGTGGTTGATCGGAAAGAGCAGGTCATCGATAGGCCCGTTGATACCGCGTGGCCCGTAGTGCTCCTCCCAGCCACCGGCGGTGACGACGAGCATGGCGCGCTTGCCCGCGAGCGTGCCTTCGCCGAAACGGTCGCCCCAATGCCTGTCGCTATGCTCGCCGACGCCGTACGCGAAACCACAGGCGTACACGCGATCGATCCATCCTTTGAGAATCGCCGGCATCGTGTACCACCACAGGGGGAACTGCAGAATCACCGCGTCGGCCCAGAGCAGCTTCTCCTGTTCCTCGCGCACGTCATCGGTCAGGGTTCCCGAGGCAAAGGCTTCAGCCGAAGCACGTGCGGGATGCAGACGGTCGTCACTCCGGAGGGCAGGGAAGTCATCGCGATCGACCACCGCTTTCCACCGCTGACCGTACAGATCGGTCTGACGCACGTCGTGGCCCTGAGCCAGCAGCTCCGCGATGGCGACATCGCGCAGTGAACCATTGAGTGAGCGGGGCTCAGGATGAGCAAAAACAAGCAAAACCTTCATAAAGACTCCGGATGTCGAATGACCTCACGGTAGCCAACAGGTGATCCATCCACTATATGGATGGATGCATAACTCAGTGCCGAAAAATGGATAGATCCGATCTGACGCTGGAACGCATGCGCACCTTCGTGCGCGTCGCGGAGCGAGGCAGCCTGTCTGCGGTGGCACGCGAAAGCGGCCTGGGACAGTCGACGGTCACGCGCCATCTGCGCGAACTCGAGGCCGCTGTGGGAGCACCATTGCTCAGTCGGACGACGCGCCGCATGACCCTGACCGACGAAGGCGCGCGCTTCTACGCCTCAGCTCTGCAGATCCTCCGGCTGGTCGAGAAGGCCGCCGACGAAGTCAGCGATCATCGCGGCGCTAATGCCGGTACGGTCCGTCTCTCGACGACGAGCGCTCTGGGCATCCTCCACATCACGCCGCTGATCTTCGCATTTCAGGATCGCTACCCCGATATCCAGGTGGAACTTGGGCTCACCGATGAGCGGATCGATCTGGTGCGGGAAGGTGTGGATATCGCCATTCGCCTCGGGCCCCTCGACAACAGCTCGATGAAGCTGCGCGCCCTCGGCTCCAGTCAGCGCTTGCTGGTGGCCTCTCCCGCCTACCTGGCCTCTCGCGGCACACCTGCATCGCCAGACGATCTCATCGGGCATGACAGCATCCGCATGTCGAACGTGATCGGCAGCGACGTCCTCCTGCTCGACGGTCCGGACGGTGTGCGTCACGCGATCCCGGTCACAGGTCGTCTGCGTGTCGACCACGGTCTGGCTGCGCGAGCGGCTGTCGTGGCCGGGCGAGGCATCGTGTCGGCTCACCGATGGATGGTGGACGACCTGCTGGTGACAGGGACGGTGGTCCCCGTGCTGCCGGATCATCGCCCGGTGGCCGTGCCGCTCAACCTGTTGATGGTTCCGGGGAGATCGGACGTCGCGCGCGTGCGACGTCTGATCGACTATCTGGTGGACGCCATCGCCACCCTCCCAGGTATCGCTTAGGGCGAATCGCTCATATCGCCTGACCGCCCGACACCTCGATTCGCTGCGCTGTCACCCAGCGGTTATCCGCTGAAAGCAGGCTGGCGATCATCGGGCCGATATCGTCGGGCACACCCGCGCGACCGAGCGCCGTCATGTCGGCAAAGATCTTGTTGATTTCCGGATTGTCGCGCACGGCGCCGCCACCGAAGTCGGTTTCGATGGCGCCGGGTGCGACCGTGTTCACGGCGATACCGCGGCCGCCCAGTTCTCTGGCCATGTAGACGGTCAGGACTTCTACCGCTGCCTTGGCGGCGGCATACGCGGCATATCCGGGATACGAGACGCGCGTGAGTCCCGAAGACAGGTTGATGATGCGACCGCCATCGGCGAGCAGGGTCAGCAGCGACTGGGTGAGGAAGTACACGCCCTTGAAGTGGACGTCGACCAGCGAGTCGAACTTTGCCTCGGTCGTGTCCTGGATCAGTGCGTAATCGCCGTGCCCGGCATTGTTGACCAAATGGTCGAACGTATCGCGGTTCCAGGTTTCGCGCAGGACCTTCGCAAGGCTCTCCGCGAACGCCGCAAAGCTTCGGCTGTCGCCGGTGTCCAGCGGAAGCGCGACCGCCTTGCGACCGAGCGACTCGATCTCGGCGACCACCGCATCGGCTTCGTCGCGACGGCTGCGGTAGGTGATGACGACATCGCCGCCGTGGCGCGCGACGCTCTGTGCGGTGTTGCGGCCGAGGCCGCGGCTGCCGCCGGTAATCAGGGTGATCGTGGTCATGTCGCTGGCTCCGTTTGGGATGAGGAAACGATAGGTGTCGGCGTCTCCCGCGTCGTTGCCGTAACCTCGACGTTGTTTGCCTTTTCCTCCAACGGCGGCTATGCGGCGCCTGGGATGCGTTAGCTTTCACCTCATGACCGAGGCCCTTCTCACCGCCGTTCGCCGTTATGTCGCTGCGCATGCCGACGCGACGGGGCTTGCCCAGACGCCCATTCCCGGCCTGACGACGATCCGTTCGACTGAGCCCAGCGGACTGGTCTACGCCATCTCCCAGCCACTGGTCTGTCTGGTACTTCAGGGCGGCAAGCAGGTGACCCTGGGTGCGCAAACCGTGTCGCTGGAACCGGGCGATTCGCTGCTGATCACGGCCGACGTTCCCACCGTGAGCCAGATCGTGACGGCGAGCCAAGACGCACCGTACTTTTCACTGGTCATGGATCTGGACACGCGCCTGATCGCCGAGCTGGCGCTCGCGATGGAAGCGGGCACGCCGGCCGCTGGCCCGGATGTCCGTGCCGAGCCGACCGATGCTGAGGTGGCCGCCAGCGCGCTGCGCCTCATGCAGCTGCTCGACCGGCCGGGTGCGGTGCCTATCCTGCACACGTCGCTGGTGCGCGAGTTGCACTACTGGTTGCTTGCCGGGCGGCATGGTCCGGCGATAAGGCGCCTCGGCTGGCAGGAGGGGCACGCCCAGCGCGTGGCACGCGCGGTAGCGGTGCTTCGCTCGGAGTTTGCGCAATCCATTCCGGTCGAGCGGCTCGCTGCCATCGCCGATATGAGCCCGTCGTCGTTTCATCAGCATTTTCGTGCGGTGACGTCGTTGTCGCCGAAGCAGTTTCAGAAACAGCTGCGGCTGATCGAGGCGCGTCGCCTCATGACGGGTGAGGGCAGATCGGCGAGCGGTGCCGCCTTTGCCGTGGGATACGAAAGTGTTTCGCAGTTCACCCGGGAGTATTCGCGGATGTTCGGCTTGCCGCCGGGCAGGGACGCAGAGCGGCGCACGGCACCCCTGTAAAAAACGCAATGCAGATATGACGACATCGGTCGATAAGACACCTGTAACATGCACGTGTCACATTAGTTCATAACTGAAGTATATCGACCGACAGTAAGACCGTCGGTGGTTTTTCTATTGTCTTAAGCCAGCCTGCCGCCCCGGAGCCAGCCATGTCCTCACCGGACGAAACCAACGCCGCGTTGCAATCGCGACGCCGTATCCTGCTTGGCCTGACCATGGCCCCGCTCGCTGCCGCTCTCCCGCTCGCCGCGACAGCCACGCACAAGCCAGGTGACGGCGCCACCGCTGAGAGCGGTGCCGGGTACAAACCGAATTTCTTCAAGGACGTGGAATGGACCTGCATGGTCGCCATCTGCGACCGGCTGATCCCCAGTGACGACGTCGGCCCCGGTGCCGTCGAGACCGGCGTGCCCGAGTTTCTCGACCGCCACATGCAGACGCCGTACGCCAATGGCGCCATCTGGTACATGCAGGGTCCCTTCCTCGAAGCCCCGCCGGAGTTCGGCTATCAGGGCCGCCTCACGCTGCGCGACATCATCCGTGTGGGCCTCAACGCGATCGACGCGCATTGCAGGAAGACCTTCGACGGCAAGACCTTCGCCCAGCTCGAGCACACCCAGCAGGAAGAACTGCTCAAGGCGGCCGAGAGCGGCAAGCTCAAGCTGGAGGACATCTCGTCCAAGCTGTTCTTCACCAACATCCTCAACGAAGTGAAGAACGGCTACTTCGCCGATCCCCGCTATGGCGGCAACCGCGGCATGGCCGCGTGGAAGATGATCGGCTACCCCGGCATGCGCGCCGATTACCTGGACTGGATCACGGTGCGCGACAAACCGTATCCGCTGCCGCCGGTCGATCTGTCCGGCAAGAGGGGTTGAGACGATGGCTACCGTGAAACCGAAAGTGGACGCCGTCATCGTCGGCATGGGCTGGACCGGCGCGATCCTCGCGAAGGAACTGACCGAGGCGGGCCTCCATGTCGTGGCGCTCGAGCGCGGCGCCGACCGCGATACGCAGCCCGACTTCGCCTATCCCAAGGTCGTCGATGAGCTCGAAGGCTCGGTGCATCGCCGGTTCCTGCAGAGTCTCAATCAGGAAACCGTCACCATTCGCCACAACAGCGCGTCGGATGCCGTGCCGTATCGGCAGATGGGTTCGTTCAAGCCCGGTACGGGCGTGGGCGGTGCGGGTACGCACTGGTCGGGTTGCCATTTCCGTCCGCTGCCCGAAGACATGTACCTGCGTACGAATATGGAACATCGTTACGGCAAGGCCTTCATTCCCGCCGACATGACGATCCAGGATTTCCCGGTCAGCTATGACGACCTGGAACCGCACCTGGACATGTTCGAGCGCGTCTGCGGCACCTCGGGCAAGGCGGGCGTGATCAACGGCGTGCTGCAGGAGGGCGGTAATCCGTTCGAAGGGTCGCGTACGAAGGAATACCCGCTGGGCCCTAACCCGAATTACCTCGGCGCCGAACAGTTCTACAAGGGCGCGAAGGAAATGGGCTGGCATCCGTATCCGATTCCCACGTCCAATGCCTCGGGTCCGTACGTGAATCCGTACGGCTGTCAGATGGGTCCGTGCAATGCCTGCGGCTTCTGCAGCGATTACGGTTGCCTGAATTACTCCAAGGCCAGCCCCAACGTTTCGATCCTGCCGGCGCTGCGCATCAAGCCGAACTTCGAGCTGCGCGCCAACTCGCAGGTGCTCAAGGTCAACCTCGACAGCACAGGCAAGAAGGCGACGGGCGTTACGTATCTCGACGCGCAGGGCCGTGAAGTGGAGCAGCCGGCGGACATCGTCCTGCTGTGCGCGTTCCAGCTGTTCAACGTGCACCTGATGCTGGTGTCGGGCATCGGCAAGGCCTATGACCCGGTGACGCAGACGGGCACCATCGGTCGCAACTACTCGTACCAGAACCTCAACCGTACGGTCATGTTCTTCGACAAGAGCGTGCAGGCCAACCCGTTCATCGGTATCGGTGGCGCGGGCGCGACGATGGACGATCTCAACGGCAATCAGCTCGACAACGGCAAGCTCGGCTTCGTCGGCGGCGGTCTGGTCTGGGCGCGTCAGCCCGGCGCGGGTCCGGTGCGCGGCATCAACGTGCCCGCCGGTACCCCGAACTGGGGCACCGACTGGAAGCGTGCGGCGGCGGACAACTTCCGTCACTCGTTCTACTTCGAGGTGCAGGGTGCCTGCATGTCGTATCGCCAGAACTATCTGAGCCTGGATCCGACCTATAAGGATTCGTTTGGCCGTCCGTTGTTGCGGATGACCTTCGACTGGCAGGACAACGAGATCAAGGCGTCGCAGTTCCTCGTAGGTCAGGCGCTGCAGATGGGCCGCACCCTCAATCCGTTGTCGATCCTCGGCGATGCGAAGAAGGACGGCGAGCACTACAACATCAACAAGTACCAGAGCACGCACACCTGCGGTGGCGCGACGATGGGCTCGGATCCATCGACCTCGGCGCTGAACCGTTATCTGCAGTCGTGGGACGTGCCCAACGTGTTCGCCATCGGCGCCAACGCGTTCCCGCAGAACAACGGCTACAACCCGACCGGTCTGGTCGGCGGCCTCGCGTACTGGGCCGCCACGGCCATCCGCGAGAAGTACCTGAAGGACCCCGGTCCCATGGTCCAGGCGTAAGGAGAACGAGATGAAAAAGTTCTTCCTCACCCTGATCGCCCTCGGCGTGGTCGTGCTCGTGGCTGCGCTGGCGTTCGCGTTCTGGCCCACGCATACGCGTGCGATCGCCGGCGATGTGCCCGCGGACGACAAATCCCTGATCGAGAAGGGCCACTACCTGGCCCTGGCCAGCGACTGCACGGCATGCCACAGCCGTCCGGGCGGCAAGCCGTTCGAAGGTGGCCTGCCGATGGCGACGCCGCTGGGTACGATCTACAGCAGCAACATCACGCCCGACGCGGACCACGGCATCGGCAAGTACACGCTCGACCAGTTCGACCGCGCGCTGCGTCATGGCATCGCGGCGGATGGCTCGAGCCTTTACCCGGCCATGCCGTTCCCGTCGTATGCGCGTCTCAGCGACGACGACGTGCGCGCGCTGTACGCGTACTTCCGGCACGGCGGCATCGAGCCGTCCTCGCGCGCGAACCACGGCACGGCGATTCCGTGGCCGCTGTCGATGCGTTGGCCGCTGGCGATCTGGCGCAAGCTGTTCGCACCGGATGCCGACAGCGTGGTATTCGATCCGAAGGCGTACCCGGACGAGAAGATCGCCCGCGGCGCCTATCTCGTCCAGGGCGCGGGTCACTGCGGCAGCTGTCACACGCCACGCGGCTTCGCTTTGCAGGAGCGGACGCTTGACGAGAAGGGTGGCTCGTACCTGTCCGGTGGCCAGGTGATCGACGGCTGGTATGCGGTGAATCTGCGTGGCAACACGGCCGACGGTCTGGGTCGCTGGAGCGAACAGGACATCGTGGACACGCTGCGTACCGCGCGTAACGCGCACAGCGCCGTGGTCGGTCAGCCGATGGCCGACGTGGCCGTGCACAGCATGCAGTGGCTGAAGGACGACGATCTGCATGCGATCGCGGCTTACCTGAAGACGCTGCCGGCCACGGCGGATGATCCGTCGCGCTTCGCGCCCGACGACACCACCGCGAAGGCCCTGCAGGCCGGCATCAACGATAGCCGTGGCGCTGAAATCTACGTCGATAACTGCGCCGCTTGCCATCGCACCGACGCGGAAGGTTACGCGCACGTGTTCCCGACGATCGCGGGCAACCCGACCGTGCTCGCGGACGACCCGACCACGCTGGTGCGGCTGATCCTCGGCGGTAGCCACCTGCCGTCGACCGAAAAGGCACCGTCGCCGCTGGGCATGCCTGGTTTCGCCGAGCGTCTGAGCGATGCGGAGGTGGCGCAGGTGGCAACCTTCGTGCGTACGGGTTTCGGCAACCATGCGTCCGCTGTCACCGAGAGCCAGGCCGCGGCGGCACGCACGTCGCTGCGGAAAGCCGAAGCACACTGAAGACTTTACGCGACGCGGAGGTCGACCGGTCTATCCTTGCCGGTATCGACCTTCGCGGTTCGCTTCGAGGAGTTTGCTGTGCCTGTCTGGACCGACCGTCGCGTGCTCGACCTGTTTGCCATCGAGCATCCTTTTCTTCTCGCGCCGATGGCCGGCTCCGGCGGATCCGCTCTCGCGATCGCCGTGGCGCATGCCGGTGGCCTCGGTTCGCTGCCGTGCGCCTCGATCACCGCCGACAAGGTGCGTGAGGAGGTCGCGGTGTTTCGTGCGGCGGTGTCCGGACCGATCAACCTCAATTTCTTCGCGCATACAGCGGTGACGCCGACCGAGGCGCAGACACGTCGATGGCTGGACCGGCTGGCGCCCTACTTCAGCGAATTCGATGTGGATCCGGCAAAGCTGCCCGCCGCCGGTGGTCGCGCGCCGTTCGATGCCGCCATGTGTTCGCTCGTCGAAGAGCTGAAGCCCGAAGTGGTGAGCTTTCACTTCGGCTTACCCGAGACGGCTCTGCTCGACAGGGTGAAGGCGACCGGTGCCATCCTTCTTGCCACCGCGACCACGGTCGCCGAAGGCCGCTGGCTGGCCGAGCGCGGCTGCGATGCCGTCATCGCCCAGGGGTATGAAGCCGGAGGCCATCGCGGCAACTTCCTCACCGACGACATGACGACGCAGCCCGGCACGATGGCGCTCGTGCCGCAGATGGTCGACGCGCTGAGCATCCCCGTGATCGCCGCCGGTGGCATTTCCGATGGACGTGGGATGGCCGCCGCGCTGTGTCTGGGCGCCTCCGCCGTGCAGATGGGCACAGCCTTCCTGTTGTCGCCGGAATCGACCAGCGCCGCCGTGCATCGCGCCGCGCTGCGCGGCGTGCGTGACGACAACACCGTGGTCACCAACGTGCTCACCGGGCGCCCGGCACGCGGCGCCATCAACCGCCTGATGCGTGAAGTGGGCCCCCTTTCCGCCGATGCACCGCCGTTCCCCCTGGCGGCCGGGCCGCTGACGCCGTTGCGGGCAGCGACGGAAGCGATGGCGCAGGGCGATTTCCAGCCATTGTGGTCGGGTCAGGCCGGTGCCCTGGCCAGGGAGGTGCCAGCGGAGGAGATCGGGCGTACCATCGTTGCCCAGACGGCGGCTGTGCTGCGCCTGGGTTGATGCTCGCGGGCGCATCCGCGGGAAGGGGGAAACATGATCGACAATGCCAACGAATGGATTCGGCTGCGTGTCAGCGACGATCCCGATGACAACCAGCGCGCCGCCAGCGAGACGGTGCCGCTCGCGGTGTGGATGCAGATCCACGCACGCGCTCCCGAACTGCGGCCGTTTATCGCCTACAACCGCACGTCGCCGCCGGAGATGCTGGAACGTCTGGCCAGCGATGCGAACTGGATCGTCCGCCACGCCGTGGCCGAGCGCGTCGACGCCTCGGAGACGCTGCTGCGCGAACTGGCCGACGACGTGAACGAGAAAGTGCGCGTGTGTATCGCCGCCAATCCTTCGACGAAGCGTGACGTGTTGCAGTACCTGTCGCGGGTCGACGGGTCGGATGCGGTAAGAGCGCGGGCGAGTGCCCGGCTCAGGGCTCAGGCGCACCCGTCGTCACATTCCTAGGCGACGGCATCCGCAGGCGCGGATGACGCTTCGTCATAACGGACACGTGCCGCCTCGACCTCATCCAGGTTCTGGTGCATCCAGATGTAGAGCTCCTTGAACGGCCGATGCAGCGATCGGCCGAGATCGGTGAGCGCGTACTCCACACCGATCGGCGCGGCCGGAATGATGCGTCGCGTAAGCAGCCCGTTGCGCTCGAGACGGCGCAGGCACTGCGTGAGCGCCTTCTGCGTGACGCCTTCGAGCTGCCGCCGGATCGCGTTGAAGCGCAACGGCCCGCCGTGCAACACGGTGAGGACCATCATCGACCACTTATCGGCGACCTGCTCGAACAGCACGCGGCTGGGGCATCCGGCCGAGAAGTGCGTGGGAGAGCAGGTCGGATCAGCGCGGGTTTCCATGGAGATACCTGAGAGCTTTCAAGTGCCTTATTGACGCCAAGTATATCCTGTATACCCTCGCACGCATCTTCAATAAAGGTGCGATATTTCTCATGACCCAGGCCGCTGTCGACGCGCTGTTCCGCCCTTTCACCCTCAAAGGCCTCACGCTGGCCAACCGCATCGTCATGGCGCCCATGACCCGTCTGTTCACCGACGCGGGCGTGCCGGGAGAAGCCAACGCCGCTTATTACCGCCGCCGTGCCGCCGATGGCGTCGGCCTGATCCTCTCCGAAGGCACGGTGATCGACCGCCCGGCCTCGCGTAACGAACCCAACATTCCGTCCTTCTTCGGCGACGCCGCTCTGGCCGGCTGGCGCCATGTGATCGACGAAGTGCACGCCGTTGGCGGCCGCATGGGCCCGCAGATCTGGCATACCGGTGGCACGCGCGGCATGTCCGGCTGGGTCGGACCGGTATCGGCGGAAAGCCCGTCGGGCATCAACGGCCCCGGCGACAAACACGGCGTGGCGATGACCGATGAAGACATCGCAGACACGGTGGCCGCTTTTGCGCGCGCCGCCCTGAGCGCGAAAGAGCTCGGCTTCGACGTCGTCGAACTGCACGGTGCGCACGGTTACCTGATCGACCAGTTCTTCTGGCATGGCTCCAACGAGCGTACCGACCGCTACGGCGGCGCCACGTTGCCGGAGCGTGCACGCTTCGCCGCCGAAGTCGTCGCTGCCGTGCGCGCCGCGATCGGCCCGGACATGCCGCTGATCCTCCGCGTCAGCCAGTGGAAGCAGCAGGACTATCAGACGCGTCTGGCCCATACGCCGGCCGAGCTCGAAGCGTGGCTGTCGCCGCTGGTTGCCGCTGGCGTGGATGTCCTGCATTGCTCGCAGCGTCGTTTCTGGGAACCGGAGTTCCCGGACGTCGACGGCGCCGAGGGTCTCAACTTCGCCGGCTGGGCGAAGAAGGTGACCGGCGCCGCGACGATCTCCGTCGGGTCGGTCGGCCTCGATGGCGAGTTCCTTGCCTCGTTCGGTGGCGCGACGTCGTCGCCCGTGGGCGTCGAGCGTCTGGCCGAGCGCCTGGAGCGCGACGAGTTCGACCTTATCGCCGTGGGCCGTGCGTTGCTGGGCGATCCGCAGTGGGTGTCGAAGGTGCGTGCGGGGGATACAGCGGCGATGAAGTCGTTCGATCCGGCGTCGCTGGCTGAGCTGGTCTGACAACGACACCCCCGTCTATCCGCGTCACATCGCGGGTAGACGGCGTTCGCATGGGACGCGTAAACCCACGAAGCCCGCCTGAGTCCGTGGATTGCCGCGCGGCAACACCAGCGTCGCGGCGAATCCGCCTTCCGGCAGGTTGCGCAGATGCAGTTCGCCACCGTGCTGGATCGCCGTGCGTCGCACGCTGGCCAGGCCCAGACCGCTGCCCGTGGCATCGCTGCGGGCGGCGTTTCCGCGGAAAAACGGCTGGCCGAGGTGGGGCAGCAAGGTCTCGGGTACGCCGGATCCATGGTCGATCACCGTCGTAAGGATCTCCGTCGCGGTGACCTCGATCGTCGCCTCGAACGGTGCCGCACCATGTCGGCTTGCGTTGCGGACGAGATTCTCCACAGCGCGACGCAAGGTCAGGGGCTTGCCCTGGATGATCGGCGCGTCGGGCAGCCGCAACGTCCACACCTCGCCATGCGCCGATGCGACAGCCGCCACGTCGTGCACGATCGCGCTCAGGTCGACGTCGCCCGTCGCTTCGTCACGACCGTCGCGTGCGAAGGCGATGAAGTGTTCGCAGAGGCTGTCGAGCGCATCGATGTCCGTTTCCATGCCGCCGCGCAACGCGGGATCGGTCACGGGCGAAAGCTCAAGTCCGAGGCGCAGCCGGGCGAGCGGCGTGCGCATGTCGTGCGACAGCGCGGCCAGCATGAGGTCGCGCTCACGTGCGCTGGCACGAACGTCGGCCGCGGCGCGGGCGAGGGCGGACCGTAGCTCGGTCAGTTCACGCGCGACCCCGTCGGGGAGCGATGGCGGCTCGCTTCCGTTCACCATGTGGGCGGCACTGTCGGCAAGCTGCCGCAGCGGTGCGGTGATGCTGCGCGCGTAAAGTCCGGCGAGCAGCACGATCAGCACGCCGCCCAGCGCAATGGCGAGCAGGCCGGCGCGAACAGCCGGCTTTCCGGTGTTGGTCACTGGCACACCCAGCCAGCCTGTCGCGGGCGCCGGCGCAGCGATCCACAGCGTGGCCTCGTGCATGCCATCGATGCGCACTTCACGACCGGGAAAGGCCTGGCGAATGTCCTCCAGAGTGCGGCGAACGACGGGAAGGACGGGCTCCCTGCCTGCGGGCGCGGTGGGCGCGCGGATCACGTGGATCTCGGACAGCCCGGCCTCCTTGCCGCTGGCGATGAGCGTATCCGCGACGACGATACGTGCGGTCGCGCCGCGTATGCCCACGCGGCCCGCGCCTTCGTCGCTGGTGATCCGGATCGCGACGATGCTCAGGACGAAGCACAGCCCCACCGTACCGGCGAGCAGCGTGGCGATCCTTGCGAAAAGGCTGGACGGCCGGCGGTTCACGGGCCGTCCGGAACGAAGACGTAGCCGTGACCCCAGACGGTCTGCAGCCAGCGCGGTTCGCGCGGATCGTCTTCCACGACCCGGCGCAGCCGGCTCATCATCACGTCCATGCTCCGGTCGAAGGCCTCATGGTCGCGACCGCGCGCGGAGCTCATCAGCTGGTCGCGCGTGAGTGGCTGGCGCGGGCGTTGTACCAGTGTCGCGAGTACAGCGAACTCACCGGTCGTCAGGTGCTGCGGTTCGCCATCGCGGAGCAGGCGGCGCGTGCCGAGTTCGAGTACGAAGGGCCCGAAGACGACGCGGCGGTTGTCGGTGAGCGGTGCGCCAGGCGCGGCGCGCCCACGGCGAAGCACGGCGTTGATCCGGGCGACCAGCTCGCGCGGACTTCCCGGCTTGGCCAGGTAATCGTCGGCGCCGATCTCGAGCCCGACGATGCGATCCACCTCGTCGCCACGCGCCGTGAGCATGATGATCGGCGTATCCACGCCCTGGCCACGCAGGCGGCGGCAGATGGCGAGGCCGTCTTCTCCCGGCATCATGATGTCGAGCACGATGAGGTCGACGTGTCGACGCTTCAGCTCGCGGTCCAGCGCCTTGCCGTCCTCGGCCGTCACCGTCGCGAAGCCCTGGCTCTGCAGGTAGCGCGAGAGCAGATCGCGCAGGCGCGCGTCGTCGTCGACGATCAGGATGCGGGAGGGCGTGAACTCGGTCATGGTGCGATTCTGCCGTGTCCGGGACGCGACCGGGGCGCCACCGGGAGCGAAGGTGTAACAGGATGTTTCGTAAGCGATGCACGGAAACGTTCGGTTGCGAAGCGTGACGGCGGGCCGCCCTGGGATTCGTCAGAGTGACGTCTCCGGCCGGACGGCCATCAAGATGGAGTTTGCTCATGTATCGCACGATTGCCTGCTCCCTGGCGCTTCTCCTCGCATCCGGCGTGGCGACCGCATCGGGTCGTTTCGTCGCCTATGGCGCCCACGGGCAGGCCGAGGGCGGTTCCGTCGCCGGCCACGCGGCGGGGTTCCGGGGTCCCAACGGCGCGACGGGCGCGCACGGTCGTCGTACGGTCTCCGATGGCCAGGGCAATGTGACGTCCAACGCCGGAGGTAACTGGCGGGGTTCTGGCGGTGGCACGGCAACGACCCGCGCGACAGCCACGCATAACGCCGACGGCACTGGCAGTTTCGATCGCAACACGAACGCTACCGGGGCGCAGGGTGGAACGTTCGCGGGACAAACCACGGGTGCGCAAGGGCAGGGCATCACGCACTCCGCCTCGGCGACCGGCGCGGCTGGGAACAGCTACAGCGGCAGCACGACGGTCACCCGGGACGGGGTCACTCACACCGGCAGTTGCAGCAACGCGGCTGGCGAAAGCATCGCCTGCCACTGAGGAAGCTCCGGTGTACCCCATCCTCCGGCTTATCGCCTGGCTGATCGCCTTCATCGTCTTGCCGGCATCGGCCGCCGATGTGTCCTATGGGCCGTCGCGCGAACAGACCCTCGAGGTTCACGTGCCGGCAGGCGCGCATGACGCACCGATTCTCGTCATGGTTCATGGCGGCGCATGGATCGTCGGCGACAAGGACAACCCCGGGGTGATCGACGCTAAGCAGGCGCACTGGGGCTCGCAAGGTGCGATCGTCGTGTCGGTCAACTACCGGTTATGGCCTGCCGCGTCACCGCTGGAGCAGGCGGCCGATGTCGCCAGCGCACTGGCCTGGGTGCAGCGTCACGCGCATGAGTGGCACGGCGATCCGTCACGCATCGTGCTGATGGGGCATTCGGCCGGCGCGCACCTCGTCAGCCTGCTTGCCGTGTCGCCCGACATAGCCCGTCAGGCCGGCGTGGCGCCGTGGCTGGCCACGGTATCCCTCGACAGCGGTGCCGTGGATCTTCCCCAGATCATGAACGCACCACATGCGCGTTTCTATGACCTCGTGTTCGGCCGCGACCCGGCGGGCTGGCCGGCGGTGTCGCCGCTGGACCGGCTGGTCCGCGCGCCCGCCACTCCGATGCTGATGGTGTGTTCGTCGGCGCGGGCGCAGTCGTGCGGGGCGAACGAGCGCTTTGCCGCGAAGGTGAACGCCCTGGGTGGACGAGCCGCGACGTTGCCGGTGGCGCTGGATCACATGGGAATCAACCGGGAGCTCGGGACCGATCCGGGATATACGCGGCAGGTGGACGCGTGGCTGCGTGCGGTGGGCTGGCCTTGAGGTAAGCGTGTCGCCCACCCTGTTGGCGGCATGCTTCGCCGGGGGATAATGACCACCCCGAAACGCCTGGACCGCCGCCATGCCCGCAGCGACCGCCGAGAACGTCGGCAGGAAATTCGATCTCGCCCGGATGCTGGGTGCCCGCGAGCGCGCCTGGACCGCCCTGCGCGACATCGCCTCGCGCATCCGTCCGGGCATGACGGAGCCCGAGGCCGTTCAACTGGCGAAGGAACGGCTCGAGGCTGCCGGTATGGACCGCATCTGGCACCCGAGCATTCTGCGTTTCGGCGCCAACACGCTGAAGACGTTCCGTCAGCGCTCGGCGCCCGACACGGTGCTCGGTGAGAACGACATCTACTTCGTCGACCTGGGGCCCGTCTTCGATGGCCATGAGGGCGATGTGGGCGACACCTTCGTAGTCGGCAATGATCCCGTCATGCACGCCTGCGCCGCCGCGTCGCGCGAGCTGTTCGCCAGGGGTGAGGCACGCTGGCGCGACGGTGTCACGGGCGTCGCGCTGTACGACTACGTCAGCGCCGAGGCCGACGCCATGGGCTGGCGCCTCAACCACGCGACCAAGGGCCATCGGGTCGGCGACTACCCCCATGCCGTGCACAAGGCCGGCAACCTCGGCGACTTCGCCGGCGCGCCGGTACCGGGTCTGTGGATCCTCGAGATCCAGATCGCCCACCCGACCCTGCCGATCGGAGCGTTCTACGAAGACCTGTTGATGGCGTGACATGAAGCGGATCGAGTTCGCGCGGTCTGTTCTGGGCTCCGTCGGGTAAGCATGCCTGACGGCACGCTGTCGTCCGGTCGTCGTCGTAGCTGCGGCGCACACTGAGCCGGCTACCGGCAAGCTACCTGGACATTCCGGTAACCGTGAACGCCACGACCAGCGCGCCGAAGGTGAGCACGCCGACCCCATAAACGGCGCCGAGGGCGGCACCTTCGATCAGCATGCTGCCGCCGTAGGCAAGCACGACGAGGGTCCAGCCGATCCATCTCGCCGCCACGGTACGCCCAGGCGACATTGCGCGGCCGAACAGATCGCGCTGATGTCGCGACATGCCGAGGCACAACAATGTAAATCCGAGCAGGGAGGCAAGCATCGGTAAGAGGATCATGCCGATACCTCCCGCGTCGCGGCGCGCTTGTGTCGGGCGAGGACCATGGGTCGCTTATAGACCTTCCACGTGGCGAACCCGAGTGCGCCGGCAAGGGCGATCATGGTCAGGTCGAAACCTGCGAAAACCCAGTCGCCGTGCAACAGGCTCGGCACCAGCCAGCGGTCCGTGGTCAGCGCGTCCACGACGGGGATGGCGGCAAAGGCGGCGGTCGACGCCGCCAGCAGCGTGAGCCATCCGCGTCGCGGCGACAGAAGGCAGGCGAGCAGCAGCGATCCGCCCCAGGCGATGAAGAACGCATGCACTTCCCAGTCCGGACGGCCGTCCATGCGCAGCGGCAGCAGGCGGTTGGCGAGGAAGTGGCAGGCGAACGCGAGCGGGAGACCGGCGACGCTGGCGATATTCAGCCGCTCGACCAGCCGGAAGCCGATGTGCGGGCGCTCGGGATCGGGCAGCTGCACGCGCCGTTTGGCCGTCCACAGGATGAGCCCCGTCGCGACCATCACCGTACCGGCAAGGCTGCAAAGGAAATACAGCCAGCGCAGCAGATAGGGTGCGTAGCGTCCCGCATGCAGGCCCACCATCACGCTCTCGGTCTCGCTCGCAGCACCCTTCGCGGCCGGTACCGGATGCATGTGGCCGGTGGCCGCATCGAACTGCAAGGTCTTCGCACGCGCCGCCATACCGTCGCCGCCGCCGCGGAACATGCGTACGATGCCGTTGGCGTCGCCGGGGAACGCGATGTCGATATAGCCCGGCTCCGCGCCACCCCAGGCCGCGCGCGCCTGGCGAATCATTTCCGCGATCGGTGCCACAGGCGCGGCGTTGCCGGAACGCACCGGTGGCGCCTCGCTGCCATAGGCATCGGCGGAGTACGCCGCCACCGTGGGATAGGCCACCGTCATGCCCCAGGGCATGTACAGCGACTGCAATGTGACCAGCCCGGTAAAGGTGATCATGGCGTGGAACGGCAACGCGAGCACGGCGCTCAGATTGTGCGCATCCAGCCACGAGCGCTGCCCCTTGCCGAAGCGCAGCGTGAAGAAATCCGCAAAGATCTTCTTGTGCGTGATGACGCCACTGATGATCGCCACCAGCATGAACATGGCACAGAAGCCGACGATCCAGCGCGCCCAGAGCACCGGCATGTAATGCAGGTCGAAGTGCATGCGGTAGAGAAAGAAGCCGCCGATGGTCGCGCGCGACACGACGGGTTCGCCGTTGCCGTCCAGCGTGATGGTGTGGTCGCGCAGCGAGCGGCGCGTCTCGCCGGCCGGCTTCCAGTAAACGGTGGAGGCGATGGCGCGCGGACCGGGCAGGGTGATCGACCAGCTGTCCGCGCCGGGCTGGTTCTTCTGTAACCAGTCGAGGGCGCGCTCGGAGGCCAGGGTGATCTGGCGCTGGCCGGTGATCTCCGGCTGCATCCATCGGGTGATCTCGTCCTGGAAATACGCACTGGTGCCCGTGGCGAAGATCGCCAGCAGCAGCCAGCCGACCAGCAGGCCGGCCCAGGTATGCAGCCAGGCCATCGACTGGCGCAGGCCGCCGTTGACACCGTTCATGCCGCGCTCCCGTGCATCGACCATGCGAGCGCACCCGCAAGGGGAAGGCCAAACGCTGCCAGCCACAACCACACCCGCGTCGCGCTGCGCATGGCGAAGGCGAGAATGACAACGGTGGCGTACACGGCGAACGAGGAAAGCATGCCTGTGATCACCGCCTCGACGCGCGCGACAGGCAGCCAGCGAGCGAAGGCCGAGGCGACCAAAGCCGCCATCGCGTAGCCGCCGAAGACGGCGGCAACCGCACGCGACGTGATTTCCAGCACGCGAGTGGACTGAATGCCTGCCGCCTTGCGCCTGGCCATCTTCAGAATCTCCTTTCCAGGTTGAGCATCACGCTGCGGGGCTCACCCCAGTTGGTGCGCGTCGAGGACGCGGTCACGAAGTAATGCCGGTCGAAGGCGTTCTTCACGTTGAGTCGCATATCGGATAGCGCCTGCGTCGACGATGCGCGACTGGCTACCCGATGAGCGAACGGAATGGCGGGACCGCGGAGGAATCGAGTTCAACGATTTTACGGAAATACGATCCATTCGCAATCTCTGCGTTGAAGAGACGTCGCGCCACAGCATGGCCCGACCTTCGCCTACGCCACAGGATCTTGCGAAACCGGACGCGATTCGTCATCATGGTAATGAGAGTCGTTCGCATTACCGACGACAACGACATCCAGCCACGGACCCAAGCTCATGACCCTTCCTTCGAAGGCGCTGCCTCTGCTCATCGCAGGGGTACTGGCGTCGCATGCCTCGTTCGCTCAGGACACCGCCCGCAGCGACAAGGCTGTTCAGCTCGACGCCGTCGACGTGCACGGGGTGAGGGTGGACGAAGGCTACGCCCGGCAGGACGCCTCCGGCGCGACCAAGACCGACACGCCGATCATCGAGACCCCCCAGGCGATCTCCGTGATCTCGAACACGCAGATGATCGACCAGGGCGTGCTGACGGTGCAGGATGCGCTGCGTTACTCCGCCGGCGTACGCTCGGACGCTTACGGCGTGGACAGCCGCGGCGACGACGCGTTCGTCCGTGGCACATCCTTTACGCAATATCTGGACGGCCTTCGTCAGGCGCTTGGGTCTAGCTACGCCCGTACGGAGCCCTATTTTCTCGACCGCATCGAAGTGGTCCGCGGCCCGTCGTCGGTCCTCTACGGACAGGGCACCACCGGCGGCCTGATCGGTCTGACCTCGAAGCGTCCCCAGTTCACGGCGGCGCATGAAGTGCAGGTGCAGCTGGGAAACCATGCGCGCAAGCAGACGGCCTTCGACTTCACCGGTCCCCTCGACGCCGCCGGGCACTGGGCGTATCGCCTGATCGGTGTGTTGCGCGATGCGGATACGCAGATCGACCACGTATCCGACGACCGTCGCGCCATCGCACCGTCGATCACCTGGCAGCCGGACGCGAACACGCGCTGGAGCCTTCTGGTCAATCTCCAGTTCGACCGCAACGGCTCGTCACTGAACTTCCTGCCGCATGCGGGCACCTTGCTGCCCAATCCGAACGGGCGCATTCCGACGAATCGCTTCGTCAGCGAGCCGGGCTTCGATCGCTACGATACCGATCAGCGCTCGGTATCGTCGTTCTTCGAACATCGCTTCAACGACACGTGGAAGTTCGTGCAGAACGCGCGGTACTCGCACGACAACGTCGACTATCGCTCGCTCTACCCGAACGTCTATTCAAACCCTGCGTATCCGTTCCTCGACGACGACCAGCGCACCGTGTCGCGATACAGCTATGTCGCCATCAGCCGGCACAAGCGTCTGGTCACCGACACCCATGCGGAAGGGGATTTCGATACGGGAAGCATGCATCACCGTGTCCTGTTCGGCCTCGATATCAGCTATTCGCACACCGATAGCGCGCAGGGCAACGGCTTCGACGCCACGCCCTTCGATCTCTATGCGCCGGTCTACCACAACGGTTTCGTGCCGCCCGATGTTTTTCCTGTCGCATCCAGCCACACCCGTCAGACCGGCCTCTACGTCCAGGATCAGATCAACTGGGGCGATCACTGGATCGGTACCGTCGGCGTGCGTCACGACCGTGCGACGCTGACGACCGGCGGCAGCCGCTCCGTGGATAACGCGACCACGTCGCGCTTCGGTCTCATGTACCGGTTCGATAGCGGCATCGTGCCCTACGTCAGCTACACCGAATCGTTCCAGCCGCTGGATAGTCTCGACTTCTACAACCGGCCCTATGAGCCCCTGCGCGGCAAGCAGTACGAGGCCGGCCTGAAGTACCAGCCTGTCGGCGGATCGACGCTGATCACGGCGACGTACTTCGATCTGCGTGAGGAAAATCGACTCGCACCGGATCCGCAGAATCCGCTGAACCAGATACAGGCGGGGCGGGCGAAGACGCGCGGCGTCGAACTGGAAGGCAACTCGCGGATCGGCAATCATGTCGACCTGATCGGCACGTACACCTGGACCAGGGCGCGTCCCGACGATGGCACGATCGTCGCGGGTCTGCCCAAGACCCAGGCATCGGCGTGGGGCGTCTATCACGTGAACGCGGCCGACAGCGACGGCTTCAGCTTCGGCATCGGTGCGCGTTACATCGGTACCAACTACGACGAGACGGGCACGCTCGTGGTTCCCCACAAGACCCTGTTCGACGCGATGGTCGCGTACACGCAGGGCCCATGGCGTTTCTCCGTCAACGCGGCCAACGTCACCGACCAGGTTTACAACGCCTCATGCCTCGCGCGCGGCGACTGCTTCTACGGTCCGCGCCGCAGCATCATGGGAAGTGCCAGCTACCGGTTCTGATGGCATCCGGATGGCCGAAACGTTATGGTCGTCCGCTCTCCGTACAGACGAACGGGGTACCAAGCTGTGGATTTGCTTGACGGTCAGCGTGATGAGGCCAACATGGAGGGCGGGCTGAACCTGAAAACCGCCTGGTCGAGCCCCAATCAAGGCAAGCAGTTGCACGAGCCGCGGGTCGCGCAACCTCTCCCAAATCGCAAAATCACGGCTGCGCTGGCGATGCTTTCAACATGATGTCCAGCTCGAAGTGCCTGGCATCGGCACCCGGTTGTGTCTCGAAGCTCAGCATCACATCCCGCCCTTCCTGCCGATTCGTCCACCGATGCTTCCCCGCCGCCTTCCACAATCCACTCTTCCGGGCACCCGCATCCAGCCGGTCGAGCAACTCCGCCGCTGGCGTCGCCGTCTCCACGTGATATCGCGAGACCCACTGATCGAGATCGCCCGTCGACACGTACTCATCGAACTTCGCGTCCTTCGGCCACTCGACCCCCGCCTGAAGCAGCTTCTTGGTCAGGAAGCGATCTGCCATCCGTGACCGCACAAACCCACCGTCGGGCTTCCAGTCGTATTCCAGGCGCATGGCGACGGTACGTGCCTCATCGGTACCGCGAACCCTGGCGACGACATGCAACGCCGCGTCGATGCCGGACGAAAGGCCGGCCGACGTGATCAGCTTGCCGTTATCGGCCCAGCGCACATCGCGGATCACATCGATCTTCGGAAAGGCGGCCGCCAGCTCATCGATCCGCGGCGTAAAGGTCGTGGCCTTGTCGCCGTCGAGCAGCCCCGTTGCGCCGAGAATGAAGGCGCCCGTGCATACGGAGAGCACCTGCCGTGCGGGCACCGAACGCTGCCGGATGAACTCAAGCACGCGTGGATCCTTCTGGGCATCCTCGACGTCGCCACCAGGGATCAGCAACACGTCGAACGGCGGCGCCGTGGCGAAGCTCGCATCGGGCGTGACCTTTAGCCCCATCGCCGTCGTCACGGGCTTGCCATCCGGCGATACGGTAACCACGCCGAAGCCCGCCGTACCGAAAACCTCGTAAGGGCCTGCGAAATCGATGATCTGCACGCCATCGAACAGTACGATGCCAACCCGGACCGGCGGCGCGGACCCGTGCGGTTCGTGCGACGCGAGCGCGGGCAGGGCGAAGAACATGGCGAGCAAGGGCAGCAGGCGGCGCATGGGCGGATCCTCCGTGAACGATGCCGCACGCTAAAACGTTTCTGGGTGCTTTTGCGGACATGGAACCCGCGCAAACGGTCACTTAGCCGCGAAGCGCGCCCGGTACTCGGCCGGCGTGCTACCCAGCCGGCGGACGAAAGCCCGGCGCATCGCCTCGTCGGAAGGAAACCCGCACTCGTCGGCGACACGCTTGATGTCCTTGCCGGTGCTCTCGAGCAGGGGCTTTGCCGCTTCGACGCGCAAGCGCTCGATGTACTTCAGCGGTGTCACGTCGAAGTGCGCACCAAACCGGCGCGTGAACTGGCGAGGGCTCATGTGCAACCGATCGGCGAGTATCCCGACATCGAGTCGCCTGCGCAGGTTTTCGCCGATCCATGACGCCAGCGACGCGAAGTGCTCCGGCTGTTCCAGTGCATGCAGTTGTTCGCTGAACTGGCTTTGCCCGCCCGAGCGCTTGTTGGCCATGACCATGCGCCGCGCGACTTTCAGCGCCAGCGTGGCACCGTGGTCGGCGCTGACCATCGCCAGCGCCAGGTCCATCCCCGTCGTGATTCCCGCCGAAGTCCAGATATGGCCGTCGCGCGTGTAAATCGCGTCCGGCAACACGCGCACGGCAGGATAGCGGTCGCGCAGCTCGGGGATGTCGCTCCAGTGGGTGGTCGCCTCCCGGCCGTCAAGCAGGCCTGCCTCGGCGAGCAGCAGGGCGCCGCTACAGATCGAGGCGACGCGGGGCACCCGTTGCGCGGCCTCGTGCAGCCATGTCACCAGGTTCGTGTCGGCGCGCACCCGCTCGACGGCGTCACCCATGCCGCCGCAGACCAGCAAGGTATCGGTTTCGTTGGGCATATCGCGGTAGTGGGTATCCGGCAGCAGGCGCATGCCGGATGCCAGTTCCACGGGCTTGTCCGTCGCGGCCAACACCTGCATGCGATACAGCGGCGCACGTCCGGGCTCGTCATCCTGGGCCTGGCGGCTGGCCAGCGCGAACACCTCAAGGGGGCCGCTGATGTCCAGCGACTGCGCCTGAGGATAGACGAGCATGCAGATGGTGCGGGGAGCGGCGGACATACGTACGTTTTCATTCCGTGGGCGGATCACGGTAAACGATACCTCCGATGGCATCCGGACGGCCGAAACGTTATGGTCGTCCGCTCTGCACAGACGAACGGGGTACTCGGCATGCGGTTAGCTCAATGGGTTGGGGGTGCGGTGCTCGCCGCGTGCATGTCCACGGCGGCATTCGCCGCTCCACCGCCGGGACACGCCGGGAACCCCGTCTTCCCCGGCTGGTACGCCGACCCCGAAGCCGCGATCTTCGATCATCAGTACTGGATCTACCCGACCACGTCGCTGAAGTACGCGCAGCAGACCGGCTTCGACGCGTTCTCGTCCCCGGACCTGGTGCACTGGACGAAGCACAGCAGCGTGCTGGCGATGAAAGACATCCCTTGGGCGAAGAAGGCGCTGTGGGCGCCCGCGCTGGTCGAGAAAGGCGGCAAGTACTATTTCTTCTTCGCCGCCAACGACATCCAGAACGACAACGAGGTCGGTGGCATCGGCGTGGCCGTCGCCGACAAGCCCGACGGTCCGTTCAGGGATCTGCTCGGTAAGCCCTTGATCGACAAGTTCCATAACGGCGCGCAGCCGATCGACCAGTTCGTCTTTCATGACGACGACGGCACCTACTACATGATCTACGGCGGCTGGAAGCACGCGAACATCGTGAAGCTGAGGCCGGATTTCACCGGCGTCGAGCCGATGGCCGATGGCACGACCTTCAAGGAAATCACGCCCGCGCCCGAGTACGTCGAAGGCCCGCTGATGTTCAAGCGCAACGGCAAGTACTACTTCATGTGGTCGGAAGGTGGCTGGACCGGGCCGGACTATTGCGTCGCCTACGCGATCGGCGACTCCCCGACAGGCCCGTTCAAGCGTATCGGCAAGATTCTGGAGCAGGATCCGAAGATCGCCACCGGCGCCGGGCATCACTCCGTGTTTCACGTCGCAAAAGACGACAGCTGGTACATCGTCTATCACCGCCATCCCCTCGGCGATACCGACGGCAACCATCGCGTGACCAGCATCGACGAGATGCACTTCGACAAGGACGGTCACATCCTGCCAGTGAAGATGACCAACGAAGGCGTGACCGCCAAGCCGCTGCGCTGACGCAGCGGCTTGGCCGGGACCGCCCGATGGAGTCGGCATAAAGCGCGGCACATAACGGGCGCGATGTGCCGGTCCCTCGTCACGCCGCAAGAAGTTTCTGCAAAAACACCTCCTCTCGCGGAATGCACGGCTCCCGATTCGGCGTAATCTGTCGCCCGACATCTGATCAAGCCAGTGGACGCGAGCGTCCACCCAGCCGAGGGGAAGGGGACATGTACACGCTGCGCGTGAATGGTGAGGATCGGCAGGCCGACGTGCCACCCGATATGCCGTTGCTCTGGGTGCTGCGCGACGTGGTGGGACTGACCGGCACGAAGTTCGGTTGCGGCATCGCGCAGTGCGGGGCGTGCACGGTGCACCTCGATGGGCAGCCGGTCCGCTCCTGCCAGATGCCCGTGTCGGCCGTGGGCGACCGCGCCGTCACGACGATCGAGGCGATCGGCGCGACACCCGAAGGCGCGAAGGTGCAGCAGGCCTGGCTGGCGGTCGACGTCGTGCAATGCGGTTACTGCCAGTCCGGACAGATCATGTCCGCCGCGGCGTTGCTCGCGCGCACACCGAACCCCAGCGATCGCGACATCGATGCCGCGATGGCCGGCAATATCTGCCGGTGCGGCACGTACGTGCGCATCCGCGAGGCCATCAAGCAGGCGGCGACGGGACTGCCGCAAGGGTTGCAGGTCATCGTCGACGGGAGTACGCCATGACCGCCTCCCCTCACGACGAGCACGGGATCGATCCGCGGCGCCGCTCGGCGCTGAAGCTCGCAGGCGGTGGTCTCGCCGTGGCCTTCCTGTGGACGGCCGGGCTCGGTCCCGCGGTCGCGCAGATGAATCCCCGACGCCAACCGGCGGATGACGCGGCGGCCGCGGCCGATGGCCATCCGACGTTCGCACCCAACGCGTTCATCCGGATCGACGCGGATGGGCGCATCCGCCTCGTCATGCCCACGGTCGAAATGGGGCAGGCGATCTACACGGGCATTTCGATGATGCTCGCGGAGGAGCTCGGCGTCGGCCTGGATCAGATCACCGTCGAACATTCGATTCCCAGTGATGCGCTGTACGGTCAGGTCTTGCTTGGGGGCGGCCAGATCACCGGCGGCTCCACGAGCACGCGCGGACAGTGGCAGTCGTTGCGCGAAGCGGGTGCGGTGGCGCGCGAGATGCTTGTAGCCGCCGCCGCGGCGCAGTGGCACGTGGATGCGGCCAGCTGTTCGGTGGCGCGCGCCACCATCACGCACGTGCCGTCGGGTCGCACCCTCGGATTCGCGGCGGTGGCGGAAGCCGCCGGCAAACTGCCGCAGCCCGCGACCGTCACACTGAAAGACCCCAAAGACTTCACCGTGATCGGCAAGCCGCTGCGTCGCGTGGACTCGCCGGATAAGGTCAACGGCGGTACGCAGTTCGGCATCGACGTCAAAGTGCCGGGCATGAAATACGCCGCCGTACGTACCAGCCCGGAACTCGCCGGTACGCTCGGTGCCGTCGATGAGACGAAGGCACGCGCCGTGCCCGGGGTCATCGATGTGATCAGGCTGGCCGATGCCGTGGCCGTGGTGGGTGAGCACTACTGGTCCGCACATCGTGGCCTCCAGGAACTCGAGATCGAATGGCGCCACGGCGTCAACGAGAAACTCGATACCGCCACGCTCGTCGCCGCCTTGCAGGAAAGCTCGCGCAAAGGCCCCGCCCTGGTCGGGCGCAAGCCGAAGGGCGAGGCGGCCGCGGGTGGCAAGGCGGTGGAGATGACCTTCGTTTCGCCCATGCTGGCGCACGCGCCGATGGAGCCGCTCAATGCCACCGTGCACGTCACGCCCGGCAAGTGCGAGATCTGGACGGGCACACAGGTTCCGACACGCGCGCAGAAGGAAGCCGCGCGCATCTGCGGCATCCCGCTCGACGCGGTGACGGTGAACAACCAGTACCTCGGCGGCGGTTTCGGCCGTCGCCTCGAAACCGACCAGGTCGAACAGGCCGTGGCCTTCGCGAAGCAGGTGGCCTACCCGCTCAAGGTCATCTGGAGTCGCGAGGAAGACATCCGTCATGACCGCGTGCGGCCGCTGTACTTCGACCGCATCTCGGCCACGCTGGATGGCGATGGCCGCCCGACCTCGTGGAAGCATCGCATCACCAGTGGCACGGTACTCGGGCGCTGGGCGCCCGGTGGCATGGGCAAGGACGGCATGGACAGCGACGCCATCGAGTCCGCGGCCGATCTGCCTTACGAGATGGACAACGTGCTCGTCGAGTGGGTCCGCCACGACATGCCGCCCGGGCTCGTCGTCGGCTGGTGGCGTGGCGTCGGTCCAACGCACAACCTTTTCATCGTCGAGAGCTTCATCGATCAGCTCGCTCACACCTCGGGCAAGGACCCGCTGGCGTACCGGCGTTCGCTGATGAAGCCCGGTTCACGGCCGCTGGGCGTGCTGAACCTCGCCGCCGGGAAGATCGGCTGGGGCGGCCAGCCGTTACCGGCGCGGGTCGGACGCGGTATCGCCGTGGCGTCGCCGTTCGGTAGCCACGTCTGCGCGATCGTCGAGGTCGAGGTGACGGCACAGGGCCAGGTTCACCTGCGACGCGCCGTGGTCGCCGTCGACGTGGGTATCGCCATCAATCCGAGTTCCGTGCAGGCGCAGGTGCAGGGTGGTCTGTTGTTCGGCCTCAGCGCCGCCCTGTTCAACGGCATCACCCTCAAAGACGGCATGATCGAGCAGAGCAACTTTCACGACTACCGCACGCTGCGCATCAACGAAGTACCGAACGTCGAGGTCTATACGGTCGCCAGCGGGGAGTCGCCGGGAGGACTGGGCGAAGTCGGTACGGCGATCGCCGCGCCGGCCCTGGCCAACGCGATCTTCGCCGCCACCGGCGTGCGTCTGACGGAGTTGCCGGTCTCGCGCACCTCGCTCGCCGCATCGGCGGATGCGCTCAAACGTGTCGCGGATGCGGGAACCGGCAAGGAGGGCGTCGCATGAAGCGCTTCTTTCTGTTGATCGTCGTCGTCCTGATCATCGGAGCGGTGGCCTACGTCGCGCTCAATCGCACCGATCCGGCCGATGGCACCGCGCCGGTGCTCGCCGGTGCGCCCTTGAACGCCGATCCCGTCGCACGCGGCGAGTATCTGGCGCGCGCGGCCGATTGCATCGCCTGTCATACGGTGCCGGAAACCGGTAAACCCTTCGCAGGAGGCCTGCCCTTCAAGCTGCCGTTCGGCACGATCTACTCTTCCAACATCACCGCCGACGTCGAGACAGGCATCGGCGGCTGGAGCGACGACGACTTCGTGCGTGCGGTCCGCGAGGGCATACGCAAGGACGGAAAGCATCTCTATCCCGCCTTCCCGTACACGGCGTACACGCAGCTGAGCCGTGCCGATGTCCTGGCGATCAAGGCCTACCTGTTCACCTTGCCCAGGGTGCGCCAGCCGGAACGTCCGAACGATCTCGGCTTCCCGTTCAACCAGCGCTGGGCGATGGGTTTCTGGAATGCCGCGTTCTTCCGCAGCGAACGCTTCGAGAACGATCCCTCGCGATCGCCGGCGTGGAACGCGGGTGCCTATCTCGCCGGACCGCTCGGTCACTGCGCGGAATGCCATACGCCACGTAACGTCGGTTTCGGGCTGAAGCATGGCGAGTCGCTGGCTGGTGCGGAACTGCAAGGCTGGCGCGCGTGGAACATCACCTCGGACGCCACGCACGGCATCGGCAAGTGGAGCGACGAGGCGCTGACGCAGTATCTGCGTACCGGCCACGCGGATGGCCATGCGTCGGCCATGGGGCCGATGGGCGAGGCGGTCGCGCACAGCCTGCAGTTCCTGAAACCGGAAGACACGGCGGCGCTCGTCGCCTGGCTGCGCACGGTGCCTGCGCGCGAGGGCGATGACCCGGTGGTCGTCGACCCGTCGCCCAAAGCCGTACTCGCGTCCAGTGCGGCCGCGCCTGGTGGAGACGATGAAACGGCCGACGCGGACGGTCTGCGCCTGTTCGAAGGTGCGTGTGCCAGCTGCCATCAATGGAATGGCGCCGGACAGCAGACGTCGTACGCCAGCCTCGTCGGTACGCGTGGCGTCAATGACCCCAGCGGGCGGAACGTCACCCAGGCGATCCTGCACGGCGTGACGATGCGGATCGGCGAAACGGATGTCTACATGCCGGCCTTCGGTCACGCGTACAGCGATCCGGAGGTAGCCGCCCTGGCCAACTACGTCATCCGTCATTTCGGCGGAAAACAGGGGCAGGTGACCGCGGAGGACGTCGCCAGACGCCGGGCACTTTAGGCCCGGCGCCTCCAGGCGACTCAGGCTTTCTCGGCCAGTGCCTTCTCGAGCACCGCCTGCAGGCGTGCATCGCTCGCTTCGACGTCCGGCGCGAAGCGTGCGATCACTTCACCGCGGCGGTTCACGACGAACTTCTCGAAGTTCCAGAGCACCTCCGGCGCCTCGTTGGTCGGAATGCCATGACCCTGCAGGCGATCACGCATCGGGCCTTCACCGATGCGTTCGGGCTGCGCTTCGATCAGCGCGCTGTACAGCGGATGGCGCTGCGGACCGACCACCGGAATCTTGGAGAACAGCGGGAACTGCACGTCGAACGTCGTCGAGCAGAACGACCTGATGTCGTCGTCGCTGCCGGGCTCCTGCGCGAGAAAGTCGTTGGCGGGAAAGCCGAGGATGGTGAAGCCCTTGTCGCGCCAGCGCTGGTAGAGCGCCTCGAGGCCTTCGTACTGCGGCGTCAGCCCGCACTTCGAGGCGACGTTGACCACCAGCAGCACGTCGCCGCGCCAGGTGTCGAGCGTGGTGGAAACACCGTCGATCTGCTTCACGGCGATGTCGTACAGATGGGCCTGGCTCATGTGGGATCCTCGTTGGCGTGACGGAAATACGCCAAGCATAGGCCAACACGCAGTGCCTTGAACGTCGCGACGATGTGATCCCCATGACGTTCGACATTTCAATATGCAAGCATTGCTAGAATCGGCCCAGGGCAGGGGAATCGATCCCCAGGGGAGCGAAAGCAATGCGTTATGAGAAAGGTCACAAGGAGCAGACTCGGCAGAAGATCGTCGAAGCGGCTTCTGAACGGTTTCGCGCGGACGGCATCGACGCCGTCGGCGTGGTGAGCCTGATGAGCGATGTCGGGCTGACCCAGGGTGGGTTCTACAACCATTTCGGTTCCAAGGAAGACCTGGTGCGCGACAGCGTGGCATCGGCGGCGACGTCGGCAAAAGACCGGATGGCCGTGCGTGTCGCGGGCTCACGTTCGGAGCCGCATCGTGCGATGGTCAACACCTATCTGTCGGCGGATCACCGCGATCATCCGGCATCGGGCTGCGTGGCGGCCGCACTGGCTGCCGAGATGGGCCGCCGTCCGGAAGAGACCCGCGCGGCATTTTCGGAAGGCTATGCCGAGATGGTCGAGCTGATCGCGTCGACCCTGCCGGCGTCGGTGCGTGGCAAACGCCGTCGCACGCTGGCCATGTCGGTGTTCGCATCGATGGTGGGTTCGATGTCCCTCTCGCGCGCCGTGGCGGAACAGGGACTGTCGGACGAGGTGCTCACGCTGGGCCGTCAGGCGGCGCTGGCGTTGATCGACGCGGGTTGATCAGCGCGCCGGGACGGGCGGCCTGCCCATGGCGGCCGTCTTCTCGGCGATCTTCGCCCTGATCGCGGGAATGGCGGCCAGTGCGGCCCGCTCGCCTTCGAGGATCGCCACGTTTTTCTGATCGAAGTCGGTCGGTCCGATCTGACCGACCTTCGGCCGGATCACGATGTCGGCACGGCCGAGTTCCTGCTCCGCCAGGCGACGTCCCATGATCGTGATGGACTGGCCGACGATGCCGACCATGCTGTCGGGATTGGTGCCATCGGGGCGCGCCGAGATATCCACGGCGATGACGATGTCCGCACCGAGCTGGCGCGCCGCGTCCACCGGAACGGGGCTGACGACGCCGCCGTCCACGAAATGCTTCCCGTTGATGTCCACCGGTTCGAACACGCCGGGGATGCTGCTGGACGCCCGCACGGCCTGGCCCGCATTGCCGCGAATGAAGATGGCGCGGTCGCCGTTCTCCAGCTGGGTGGCCACCGCCGCGAATGGCGTATGCAACTTCTCGATCGGTGTGTTCTTCAGGAGTTCGTTGACGTAGTCCTGCAGCTTCTGGCCTTGCACGAGGCCACCTGAAAAGAAGCGAACGTCGCGGATCTTGCCCTCATCGAGCGCAAAGGCCTGCTCCTGCAACTGGAAGGCATCCATGCCGGAGGCATACAGCACGCCGACCACGCTGCCGGCGCTGGTACCGGAGACGACGTCGGCATGAATGCCGCTGGCCTCCAGCATCTTGATGACCCCGATATGGGCGAAGCCCTTGGCCGCGCCGCCGCCCAGCGCCAGTCCGATACGCGGCTTGGCCGCGAGTACCGGCACGGCGGTATCCGGGCGCTGATCCGGCCTGGTTCCACCGAAGCAACCGGTGAGCAGGGTCGCGAGCACGAGCGGAAGCCAGGAGCGGGCGCGGCGGAGCGTCATGGAAGAAAACCGTGAGAAGGGCAGGCGGATCATCGGGCACGCTGGCGGCGGCCGGATGACGGACGGATGGCTAAAACCGGGCAGCGCGTGTGCGCCGCCCGGCGGTCGATCAGTCGCGGGTGTGGTCCGCGTCGAGGTGGTAGCGGGTCGCCACGTCGATTTCGTTCTTCGACCCCAGAAACACGGGCACACGCTGGTGAAGCGCCGTGGGCTGAAGGTCCATGATGCGCTCGCGGCCGGTGGTGGCGGCGCCGCCGGCCTGCTCGACGATGAACGCCATGGGGTTGGCCTCGTACATCAGGCGAAGCTTGCCGGTGCGACCGTGGCCGGTGATCTTCGCGTCCAGCGGATAGATGAAGACACCGCCGCGGGTGATGATGCGATGCACGTCGGCGACCATCGAGGCGACCCAGCGCATGTTGAAATCCCGCCCGCGCGGGCCGGTCGAGCCTGCCAGCAGTTCACCGATGTAACGCTGCATCGGCGCTTCCCAGTGGCGCTGGTTCGCCATGTTGATCGCGAACTCGGCCGTTTCGGCGGGAATGGTGATGCCCCGACGGGTGAGCACGAAACTGCCGTGCTCGCGGTCCAGCGTGAACTCATGCACGCCGTGACCGAAGGTCAGCACCAGCAGGGTGCACGGGCCGTAGACCACGTAACCGGCGGCGACCTGTTCCGTCCCCGGCTGCAGGAAATCGGCCGCCTTGGGTTCGGTGACGCCATCCGGGCAGCGGAGCACGGAGAAGATCGTGCCGACCGAGACGTTGACGTCGATGTTGGAGGAGCCGTCGAGCGGATCGAACAACAGCAGGTGGTTGCCCTTGGGGTAGGCATCCGGAATCGGCTGCGGATCTTCCATTTCCTCGGACGCGCACGCCGCGAGGTGACCACCCCAGGCGTTGGCTTCGAGGAGGATCTCGTTGGAGATGACGTCGAGCTTCTTCTGGGCCTCGCCCTGGACGTTGTCCGAACCCGCATTGCCGAGCACGCCGCCGAGGGCACCCTTGCCGGTGGCGACGGAGATGCGCTTGCACGCGCGGGCGACGACCTCGATCAGCAGGCTGAGCTGGGCGTTGATGTGCCCCTCGCGCTTTTCTTCGATGAGGAACTGGATCAGCGAAATCGGTTTCGTCATTCGGACGGACTCAGGCGCGAAACCATGCATTGTCCGGGTGTGGCGTGAACGACGCCAGAGGGCTGCTGACAGAACGTTGTCAGCAGGCCCCGCGCAGACTGTCCCTTCACGGCCGAACCGGGGAGGGAACGCGTCATGAATCGATTTCTGGATCGTCTCGCCGAGCTGTATGCGCCGCTCGGCAAGCGGGGACTGCTGATGGATGGGCAATACCGTTTCACCCCCGATGAAAGATCGCCGGCAACCTCGCCGCCACCCGTAGGAGCGCGCCCCGCGCGCGAAAAGCCTGCCGCAGGCCGCGCCGGCCGTGACCCTGCTCCCGTCTCCGGAAGCATCGCGCGCAAGGCGCGCTCCTACAGTCTCCGCCACCCGAAAGGAAGCTTCACCGCATGAACCCGAATCGCGTCGTTTTCCACCATGCCCCCAACAGCCGGTCGGGCAGCGTCCTCATGCTGCTGGAGGAACTGGGTGCGCAGTACGACCTGCACGTGATGAACCTGGTCGAGGGTGAGCAGCGCCTTCCCGCGTATCTGAAGATCAACCCGATGGGCAAGGTGCCCGCGATCGAACACCGCGGTGGTCTCGTGACTGAACGCCCGGCGATCTTCACCTACCTCGCCGATCTCTATCCCGAGGCCGGACTGGCGCCCGCGTTCGACGATGCGCTGCGCGGCCCCTACCTGCGCTGGCTCGCCTTCTACGGTTCGTGCTTCGAGCCCGCCGTCGTCGATCGCTGGGCGAAGAACGTTCCGATGCCGGCGATGCAGTCGCCCTACGGTGATTTCGACACCGTCATGGACCTCCTGGAGGCCCAGCTCGCGCAGGGCCCCTGGATGTTCGGCGACCGCTTCACCGCCGCCGATATCCTCTGGGCCAGCGCGCTGACCTGGACGATGGGCTTCGGCCTGGTGCCGCGTCGGGATGTCTTCGAGGCCTATGTGGCCCGCGTGATGGCGCGTCCGGCGGTGGTTCGCGCCGCCGCGCAGGACGCGGCGCTGGCCAAAGCCCAGACGCTGGCCGCCGCCTGAGTGCAGGACGATGCGCGGGCATGACCATCGCCGCTTTCCGTGCCACGCGCGGCAGGCGATGATCCGGGTATGCGCCGCGCCGACCGTCTGTTCCTCATCATCAACGCCCTGCGCGGGCGGCGCACCGCGCTGCCCGCGCGCCAGCTGGCCGCCACACTCGAGGTCTCGCTACGCACGGTCTACCGCGACGTGGCGGACCTGCAGCTTTCCGGTGTCCCCATCGAGGGCGAGGCCGGCGTCGGCTATGTCCTGCGCAAAGGCTCGGACATCCCGCCGCTGATGTTCTCCGCCGACGAACTCGAAGCACTCGTTGCCGGTACGCGCTTCGTCCGCGCGTTCGCCGGCGAGCGGCTGGCGCGCGAGGCGCAGGCCGCCATGATCAAGATCGAGGCCGTGCTCCCCCCGGACCTGCGCGAGCGCTCGGCACAGTCGCGCATCTTCGCCCCCATCTGGCGCGATACGTTCCAGAACGAGGTGGCGGCCATGCTCGATCGCCTGCACGAGGCCGTGCTCGCGCATCGCGTGCTCTGCCTCGACTACAGCGACGCGGAAGGGCGCGCGAGCACGCGTGAGGTCGAACCGTTGTGCCTGTCGTTCTGGGGTGGCGCATGGACGCTGGGCACCTGGTGCCGGCATCGTCAGGCTTTCCGCAACTTTCGCCCGGATCGCATCGTGGGTTGCCGGGATTCGGGAGAAACCTTCGTCGATGCACCGGGGCGGGACATCAGGGCTTACCTCGACACCATGCGCACGCACTACGCCGGCCTGGAATAGTTTTCGGGTTCGGTGGTCCGGATGCGATGATCGGGGTTTACCCGTCCCCCTACGGAGCCCGCATGTCCCCCTGGATTCGCGCCATCGCCTTCGCCGGCCTCGTCGCCGGTACCGCCCATGCCGCCACACCGACCGATGACGCCTTCAAGGCGATCTACACGAAGGAATGGGCATGGCGTAGCGGGCAGGCGGGCATCCTGACCTCGGGCGAAGCGCAGCCCGGCGAGGGCCGCCTGGATACGGTGGACGCCGCCAGCCAGGCCAGGCGCCTCGCCTACTGGAACGACGTGCTGGCGCAGCTGGGTCGCATCGATCCGGCCTCGCTGAGCGGCACGGTTCGTGTGGACTACGCCGTTTACCGCGCGCAGATCGCCAACCTCGCGGCTGCCCAGCGCTTCCAGCAGTGGCAGATGCCGTTCAACAGCGACTCGGCCTTCTGGTCCGACATCGGCTACGTGCTTCACGGCGACGACCTGCGCACGCGCGACGATTATCGGAAGTACATCGATCGCCTGCGCCAGATCCCGGCCTATATGGACCAGGAGATCGACAACATGCGTCTGGGCCTGGCGCGCGGTTTCACCGTCCCGCGCGAGGTGCTCAATGGACGCGATGTATCGATCGCCGCCGTCGCCGAACTGAAGAACCCCGAAGACAGTGCGCTCTACGGTCCGTTCAGGTCGCTGCCGAAGACCCTGCCCCCCAGGGACGCCGACCTGTTGCGTGCCGAGGCACGCAAGGTCATCGCCGAGGATGTGATTCCCTCCTACGGCAAGCTGCTGACGTTCTTCCGCAACGAGTACGTCCCTGGGGCGCGCCCGACCCTGGCCGCCGAGTCGCTGCCCGACGGTAAGGCCTATTACCGGCAGCAGATCCTCGAATACACCACCCTGGATCTGACGCCCGATGCCATCCACGCCATCGGCCTGCGCGAGGTCGATCGCCTCCACAAGGAGATGGTCGCCACGATGAAGGAGACCGGGTTCAAGGGCGATTTCCCGGCCTTCCTCGCTTTCCTGCGCAGCGATCCGCAGTTCTATGCGAAGACGCCCGACGAATTGCTGATGCGCACGGCCTGGGTGGCCAAGCAGGTGGATGCGAAGCTCGGCAAGTACTTCGGCCTGTTACCGCGCCAGCGCTTCGCCATCGAACCGGTGCCTGCGGATATCGCGCCTTATTACACGTCCGGCCGCGGCGGCCCGGACACGTACCTCGTCAACACGTACGACCTGCCATCCCGTCCGCTGTTCAACATGCCGGCGCTGACGCTGCATGAGTCGATGCCCGGGCACGCGCTGCAACTGGCGCTGTCGGCCGAGCAGCAGGGTCTGCCCGACTTCCGTCGCGACGGTTACATCTCCGCCTATGGCGAGGGATGGGCGTTGTACTCGGAATACCTGGGCGAGGAGATGGGCATCTACCACACGCCCTACGAGCGCTTCGGGTTCCTCACGTATCAGATGTGGCGTGCCTGTCGCCTCGTCGTCGATACCGGCATCCACCATCTCGGCTGGACGCGTCAGCAGGCGATCGATTACCTCGCCGGCAATACGGCGCTGAGCCAGCGCGAGATCGCCAACGAGGTCGACCGCTACATCAGTTGGCCGGGGCAGGCGCTGTCGTATGAGTTGGGCTACCTGAAGATCCGCGCGTTGCGCGAGAAGGCGGAAAAGGAGCTGGGCGAGAAGTTCGACCTGCGGGCCTTCCACGACACGGTGCTGGCGCTGGGATCGGTGCCGCTGCCGGTGCTGGAGCAGCATGTCGACGCGTGGATTGCGTCCAGGAAATGAGCGGTTTCACGGCGCTCAGGTAAAAGCCAGCCCTGCCGACGGCAGCCCGTATACGAAACGCTCCACAAATGGAGTAGACTGCATCACAAGTCCACAGGTAGAGCCGTCGATGCAGCCAGCCATCCACGTCGAACCCGGTTACGCCCATGATCTCGGCGGGCCGGCCTTGCGCGCCTTCTTCGCCCTCGCGGAGCGCTGGAAACTCCGCGGCGCCGAGCAGCGCACGCTACTGGGCGACCCCCCGGAGTCCACGTACTTCAAATGGAAGAAGCTCCAGGACGGAACCCCCTCGAGGGACGTCGTGGAGCGCATCAGCTACCTGCTTGGCATCTGGAAGGACCTCCAGATCCTTTTCCCCGACCCCGGCCAGGCGGATGCCTGGGTGCGCAAGCCCAACACTGCGCCTCTCTTCGGCGGCCACTCGGCACTGGATCGCATGCTCTCGGGCAACGTCGCCGACCTCTATGTCGTCCGTCAGTACCTGGACGCGCAGCGCGGCTGGAACGGATGACGACGGCACCGCCGTCGCGGCGGATTCGCTGGACCCACGCCTACCGCATCGTCCCCAGCCGTTTTCCCCCGGTGGGACTGTTCGACCGTATCGCCGATGCCAGGGACATCGATGCCGTCATGGCGATCGAGTCGATGACCAACCCCCGCCTGCGCGAGGAAATGGGCGCGCTGAGCATGGTGCCGCCCGACCGGCGCGTCTCCGGCCCCGGCACGACACCGATCATGGCCGCGTTCACCCACATTCCGCCAGAGGGCAGCCGCTTCTCCGATGGTCACTGGGGCGTGTTCTATGCGGCGCATACCATCGCCACCGCGATCGAAGAGACGGTCTACCACCGCGAAGCCTTCCTGGCGGCGACGCGGGAACCGCCCACCGACGTGCAGGTGCGGTGCTACAGCACCTCGATCGCGGGACGCCTGCACGATATCCGTGGGGGCTGGGCCGCCGAACACGATCCGGACTCCTATCTGGCCAGCGTCAAGCTGGCCCGGACCCTGCGTGAGGAAGGCTCCAACGGCATCGTCTACGACAGCGCGCGCCACCCGGGCGGGGAGTGCGTCGCGGTGTTCTTCCCCGACCTGATCGCGCCCTGCGTGCAGGCCGAACATTTCATCTATCGATGGAACGGCCAGCGCATCGAGGCGGTGCTGAAGGTCACCGCGGTGGATCGTCCCGGTTTGCCCCCGGAGGCCTGAGCGGTTACGGTCGTCCGGATGAAACGCCTGACGATCCTCCTTATCTTCCTCGTCCTGTCCTTCGGCGCACACGCCAGGGATCCCGACCACAGCCGGTGGGAAACCGACATCCAGGCCTTCGAGGCCTCGGACAAAGCCAGTCCTCCGCCGGCCAACGCCGTGCTGTTCGTCGGCAGTTCGTCGATCCGCTTCTGGAAGAGCCTGGCCTCCGATTTCCCGCACTACCGCGTGATCAACCGCGGCTTCGGCGGATCGGACATGGATGACTCGACCGCCTTCGCCGATCGCATCGTGCTTCCGTACAAGCCCGCGGCCATCGTCGTCTACGCCGGCGACAACGACCTGCAGGGCGGCGACACCCCGGAACAGGTGCGTGACGATTTCGCCGCGTTCGTGACGAAGGTGCGCGCCGCGCAGCCCAACGTCCCGATCGCCTTCATCTCGATCAAGCCCAGCGTCGCCCGGGTCAACCTGCTGCCCAGCATCAACGCCGCCAACAAACTGATCAGCACCTGGGCCATGGCGCAGAAGAACGTGGCTTTTCTGGACGTGGCGCCCGCGATGATCGACGCGCAGGGCCAGCCCAAGCCGGATCTCTTCATCGAAGACGGGCTGCACATGAACCCGAAGGGCTATGCGCTCTGGGTCGCGCAGGTGGGTCCCTGGCTTGCCGACCACGCCACGGCGGCCGAAGTTAAACAGACCCCAAACACGACCACCCCGTGATACGGGAACTTCACGGCAAAGCCCTTATCTAAGTATTCGATCGCCGAGAGGCGACCTGTTGGCAGACGCCGCGTTTCATCGGCCATCTGTCCCGGGTCCCGCTATTTCCCCTGATAGCCTGGACCCGACGCGACCCCGGCAGCTCCTCCCCTGGCTGCCGGGGTTTTATTTTGTCCGCCCAAAGAAAAAGGGCAGGTCAGCTCTTACGCCAACCTGCCCCTCAGGGAATCCCGCTCGCTTATCAGACGGATCAGGCCGCCTGCATGCGGCACGCGTAGGGCCGGATCGATGTGTCGAATGCCCGCCACACGCCGTCGTTGCCTTCGATGTTCAACACGATGTCCGATGCCGCGTTCAGTGCCTCGATACGGCGGGCCTCAGCCAGCGCGCATTCGAGAGCATCCTCGCGGGAACAGAACTCGGCATATTCATTCTCATTCTTCTGGAGCACCCAGAGGCCCGGACCGACGGACTCGAACGGAATATCGAAGACGACCACAATGAACCCACCCTGTTGACTGAACGTGCGTCCATCCTAAGGGGCGATTCGTTAGGGCGCCGTTGAGGCTCAGTTATCTCCGCCGGAAACGAAGCCTTCGCGCGTGCCGATATTGAAAATTTTGTCCGCCGGGACGACATCGGAAGCCGCCACGGCGGTGCCGTCGGCCAGCCGGGCATAGATCGGCGTGAAGTCCGGTCCGGTCGCCTCGAACAGCTGGGCGAAGTCGTCGATGACGAAGTACGTCTGCTGGTAGGAATCGATCCGGTACCGGGTGTTCATCACCCGCTCGAGGTCGAAGCCGACCCGGTTCGGCGATGCGGAGTCGATCGAGTAGATCGACTCGCCCTTGGAGCTGACGATACCGGCGCCGTAGATACGCAGGCCGGCATCGGTGCGGATCAGGCCGAATTCCACCGTGTACCAGTACAAGCGCGTGAGGTTCATCAACGCCTCGGGGCCGATCGCGTAAGCCTTCATACCGCCCTTGCCGTAGGCCTGCATGTAATCGGCGAAGACCGGGTTGAGCAGGAGGGGCACATGGCCGAAGAGGTCGTGGAACAGATCCGGCTCGGACAGGTAGTCCAGCTGGTCCGGCCGGCGGATCCACCAGCTGACCGGGAAACGGCGGTTGGCCAGGTGGTCGAAGAACACCTCGTCCGGCAGCAGGCCTTCCACGGCGACGATCTCCCAGCCGGTGGCCTCGCCCAGCACCTTGTTCAGATCCTCGAAGCGGGGAATGCCGCCCTCGCCAAAGCCGAAACGCTCGACGCCGTCCAGAAATTCCTGGCAGGCGTACGCGGGCAGCAGGTCGCGCTGGCGCCGATAGAGTGTGTCCCAGACCTCATGATCGGTCTTCGAGTAGCTCGCCCACGGTTGCTCCACGATGCCGGTCGCGTAGACGGGCACGTATCCGCGGTCGGTCTGCTGATGCTCGACGCGGCGGGGGCTTTCCATGGGACTCTCCTTGAACGCTTGCCTGAGTGAAACAACAGCTTAGCGCCGAAACGGCGCAATGAGCTTGTGTTGTTGCGCTAAGCCGATAGTTGAGCGCAATATTCATGCGTATAAGATCGATCAAGAGAAATAATCATGCAGTCCACGCTCGATCGCACCGATCTCCGGATCCTCGCGACCCTTCAGTCCAGCGGCCGTATGAGCAATGCCGATCTGGCGGCCGAGGTGAACCTGTCGCCGTCGGCCTGCCTGCGCCGTGTTCAGAAACTCGAGGCGGATGGCGTGATCGGCGGATACGGCGCGCGGCTGGAGCCCCGGGCGGTCGGGCTGGGTCTGCAGGCCTTCGTCCGGGTGCAGCTGTCCCGGCACGAGTCGCCCGCCATCGACGCGTTCACCGAGTCGGTGGCTGGCTGGGAGGAGGTGGTCGCCTGCTATGCCCTGACGGGCGACATGGATTACCTGCTGCAGGTCTACGTGGCCGATCTGGACGGCTTTTCGCAATTTCTTTTGGACCGTCTGCTCAACGCCTCGGGCGTGGCCGACGTGAATACCAGCTTCGTCCTGCGCACGGTGAAGGCTTCGACGGCCCTTCCACTAGGAAATGTCTCAAGCTAGCCTGAGGCAAGCCCGCGTGGCGTAACGAGAAAGACAATGTCCTCTAGCGGCAGGGTTCGCCGGTCGTTAATCTTGTGTGCTTGATGGAAGCCGCCACCGCCAATCCGACACCCCGTGACCGTTTGCGTCCGCTGCGCTATGTGTGGCGGATACCCTTGCTGTTGCTCCACGTCCTCTTCGCCATCGTCATCTGTGCCGGCATCCTTAGCTGGTCGCGCGGTGTCATGAAGGACGGCAAGGAGCCGTTCGCGCATCGCGCGATCCGCCTGTGGTCGACCCTGCTCCTGCGCATCTTCGGCCTGCGCAGCGTCCGCATCGGTACGCCGTTGCCCGATCCGGTCCTGTTCGTGGCCAACCACACGTCGTGGCTGGACATCGTGCTGCTTCATTCGCAGCGTGCCGCCTGCTTCGTGGCCAAGGCGGAGATCGCCGGCTGGCCGCTGGTCGGCTGGATGGCCGCCCGTGGCGGCACGATCTTCCACCGTCGCGGCAATAACCACTCGCTGGCCTCGGTGATGGCGGTGATGGTCGAGCGCCTGCGCGAAGGGCGCGCGGTCGCCGTGTTCCCCGAAGGCGGCACGGGCCACAACGGCGTGCTTCGCGTCTTCCATGCCCGCATCTTTCAGGCGGCGCTCGATGCCGGGGTGCCGGTACAGCCGGTGGCGCTGCGCTTCGCTCGTCAGGGTCGTCGCATCATCGATGCGGGCTTCCGGGAAGACGAGAGTTTTGTGGGCAATATCCTGCGTCTGCTGGGCGAGGCCCCGATGGACGCGGAAGTGCACTTCCTCGAGCCTGTGCCGCTATCCGATGACGGGCGCCGCCGCATGGCGGAGGCCTCGCGCGAGCGCATCGCGCTGGCCCTGGATACCGATACCTCCGCATGAGCCTGCCCAAGGGCGTCGACCTGAATCCGCCGTGGCCGCTGCGTAGCGGCCACGTCCAGACCATGCTCTCCTCCAGCGGCATCCGTCGCACCCTGCTGCCCAAACGGGCGCACAAGGTGCAGGAAGACGCACGCGAAGTGCTGGTCGACGTGGGCAGCGGTGATCGCCTGAGCGGGCGCTTCACCCCGCAGACCACCGGTGGCGCGTCGCGCGGTCTGGCCATCCTTTTCCACGGCTGGGAAGGCAGCGTCGATTCCACCTACGTCCTGCAGACGGGCAGCCGCCTGCTCGAAGACGGCTGGGACATCTTCCGCCTCAACTTCCGCGACCACGGCGACAGCCACGGCCTCAACGAGGCGCTGTTCCACTCGTGCCGCATCGACGAGGTGGTGACGGCGCTGGGTGAGATCGCCCGGATGTTCCCCTCGCGTGTGATCGGCGTCGCCGGTTTTTCGCTGGGCGGCAACTTCGCACTGCGCGCCGCCATGCTGGCGTCGAAGCAGGTTATTCCGATCGACTACGTGCTGGCGGTCTGCCCGATCATCGACCCGGCCGAGGGCCTGTTCTCGCTGGAAAGCGAGGCGCCGTGGTTCTACAACGCCTACTTCATGCACAAGTGGCGACGCTCCCTGCGGCTCAAGCAGGAGGCGTTCCCGCAGCAGACCTATTTCGAGCTCGACGAGCTCAAGCAGAACATGCGCGACCTGACCAGTTCGCTGGTGCTGCGCCATACGGATTTCGGCTCGCTCGAGGCCTACCTCGACGGCTACTCCGTCGCGGGCGACCGGCTCATGGGCCTGCACGTTCCCGCGACCATCCTCACCTCGCGCGACGATCCCGTCATTCCGGTGAGTGCCTTCCATCAGCTTCGCCTGCCGCCCAACATCGAGCTCGATATCGCCAACTATGGCGGACATTGCGGGTTCATCCGCGATTTCAGCATGACCAGCTTCACCGACGACTACATCGCGGCCCGCTTCAACGCCATCGCGGGCTGAATCACCGCAACGGGAGTCCGTCCATGCGTAGCGCCCTCGTTCTTGCCCTGTCCCTGCTCGCCGCCCCCGCTTTCGCCGCCACGCCGGCGATGGAATCGCTCAAACTGCCTCCGGGTTTTCATATCGCCGTGTGGACCGACAAGGTGCCCAACGCGCGTGAGATGGCGGTGGGCACGAACCACACCGTCTTCGTCGGCTCGCGCGACGCGGGTCGCGTCTATGCCGTGAGTTATGCGGCGGACGGCACCGTGGAGAAGGTACGCACCGTCGCCAGTGGGCTACAGCTGCCCGTCGGCGTCGCGTTCCACAAAGGTGACCTCTATATCTCGGCCGTCAGCAGGATCGTGGTGCTTCGCGACATCGAGAACCACCTCGACGCGCCGCCCGCGCCCGAGGTCATCACCGACAAGCTGCCCACGGAAACGCATCACGGATGGAAGTACATCGCGTTCGGGCCGGACGACAAGCTCTATGTGCCGGTCGGCGCGCCCTGCAATATCTGCGATCGCGACTCGGAAGGCTTTGCCCAGCTTCGCCGCATGAACGCGGATGGCAGCGGCAGCGAAGTCGTGGCGCGCGGCATCCGCAATACGGTGGGTTTCGACTGGCGCCCGAGCGACAAGACGCTGTGGTTCACCGACAACGGTCGAGACATGCTCGGCGACGACCTGCCCAGCGATGAACTCAACCATGTGACGAAGACCGGCCAGCATTTCGGCTACCCCTTCTGCCATCAGGGCGACACACTCGACCCCGACTTCGGCAAGGGCAGGAACTGCAAGGACTACACATCTCCCGTGCTTAAGTTGGGCGCTCATGTCGCCGCGCTGGGTGCCCGCTTCTACCAGGGCAAGCAGTTCCCGGCGGCATATCAGGGCGCACTCATCGTCGCCGAGCACGGTTCGTGGAACCGTACGGCCAAGTCGGGTTATCGCGTGATGACGGTGCGCCTCAACGGCGACAAGGTGGTCAGCTATGAACCCCTCGTGGAGGGCTTCCTGGTTGGTGAGAACGCCACCGGCCGTCCCGCCGACGTGCAGCCGCTTCCCGATGGCAGCCTGCTGATCAGCGACGACGACAACGGCGCCATCTATCGCGTCACCTACAAGAAGTAATTCGTAAGCCAGGAGAACCGCCATGCGTTTAACCAGCGACAGCATCGAACACGGTAAGCCGATTCCAGCCAACTTCGCCTTCATGGAAATCGGTGAGCCGATCAAGCCGGCCGGCAACGTCACCCCGCATCTGGCCTGGACCGAAGTGCCGTCGACGGCGAAGTCCTTTGCCATCGCGGTGATCGACACCGACGTGCCCTCGAAGCCGGACGACGTCAACGTCGAGGGCCGCGAAGTGCGTCGCGACCTGCCGCGCGTCGAGTTCGTCCACTGGCTGATGGCGAACATTCCGCTCGAGTGCCGGGAACTGGGCGAAGGCGCCTGCGGTGAGGGCGTCGTGCCGCGCGGCAAGAAAGATCCGGTCGGTCCTCCCGGTTCGGTTCAGGGCCTGAACGACTACACCGGCTGGTTCAAGGGCGACCGGGACATGGAGGGTCACTACCACGGCTACGACGGCCCATGCCCGCCGTGGAACGACAGCATTCCGCATCACTATCACTTCCACGTCTACGCGCTGGACGTGGAGACGGTCCCGCTCGAGAAAGGGTTCAACCTTGCCGAGCTGCGGGACGTGATCGAGGGGCACGTGGTGGGTGAAGCGGTAATCACCGGGACGTACTCACTGAATCCGAAGGTCAAGGCCTGACCTGGTCGCCGACCGGCCGGCCCCCATCGGAGCCGACCGGTCGATGACCGATTCCATCAGCCTGAACGGCTTTTGACAGGTGGCTCCAGGCTTCACGCGCCCTGCGCAGCTCCCGGGACTAAATGGCACCGCGTCCTACCTGCCGGAGAATCCCACCATGCTTCATTACGCCCTCGTCTTCCTCGTCATCGCCATCATCGCCGCCGTTTTCGGCTTTGGCGGTATCGCGGGTACGGCGGCAGGTATCGCGAAGATCCTTTTCGTGGTCTTCCTGATCCTCGCCATCATTTCGTTCTTCCGCGGACGTGGGCCGCGCGTCTGACCGGGTGAGATCCCATGCCCTGGCGACCCGCGTGGAAGCCGGTACATCGGCGACACGCTCCCGAGTCCGAGGCGGAGGAAGGCCGGACAGCTCACCTCCGCCTCAATGACCCAACGCTCACTCTCTTTGTCGTACCGTCCCAAATCCAGCCTATCCCGGAGATGCATGCCATGAACAAGCCCGCCGACCATGTCGCCAACGCCGCGACTGCCGCCGCGAACACCGTCTCGGCTGCCGAGCGCATCGACGCACGTGCCGAGCAGGTGAAGCAGGCAACCTCCAGCGCCGTGGACCGCACCAAGGATGCCGTCGATCGCGCGGCGGATAAGGTGGAAGACACGCTGCACAGCGCTACGGACAAGGCTGCCTACGGCGCGACCCGCGCCGCCGAGAAAGCGGAAGAAGCCAAGCTTCGCGGCAAGGAAGCTTATGGTGAAGCCGTCGACACCGCGAACGACTGGCTCGACACCGCCCGCGATTACGTGCGTGAGAAGCCGGTCCAGTCGATCGCGCTGGCGCTTGCCGCCGGCTGGCTCGCGGGCCGTATCCTGCGCAACTGATCCACCACCCGCAGGGGCTTTGACGCATGTTGGAAGACGGTCCCTCGGGGCGAGAAAACATGGACGGACCGGCGCCCGGAGACGAGGCGCCGGCGGGTCCCAGGTTCGCCATGCCGGCGTGGACGGATGACATTCGTCGCCTCGGCGTCGGGCTGAAGAACCTCTTTTCGGCGCAGATCGCGCTGGCGGGCGCTGAATTAGGCCTTGCCCGCAGCGGCATCGTCATGATGTTGTTCATGGGCCTGGCGGCCATCGTCTTTGCTGTTGCGCTCGGACTCACTCTGCTGGCGCTTGCCGGCTGGGGCCTCGCGCAGTGGTTCGGCTCCTGGGCCTGGGCACTGACCGCACTGGCGGGCCTCCAGCTGGTGCTGTTGATTGTCGCTATCCTCGTGTTCCGGCGCGCCATGCACTGGCTCAGTCTGCCGGGCACGCGCAACGAGCTGGCGCTGCTGGCGAAAGAAGCGTTGAAGCAGGGCAAGGCGGAAGGCGAAGCGAAGGTAGGGGGCTGACGATGGGTATTTTCCGCAGCATGGCGAAAGTGACCGAGGCGCGCGCACGCGTTGTCGCCGCACGCGCCGAAGTCGTCGAACCCGCCGCCGCGCTTATCGCGCGCGGCTACGAAAATCCCCTGACGGTGCTCGGCATCGCGGCCGGCGGCGGTTTTTTCCTCAGCAACATCAAGCTCAACCCACTCGCGGTGCCTGGCGTCAGCGGGCTCGTCGCGGGTGGGACGGCCGATATCATCGGAAAGGTGATATCGATGGCCACCGGCAGCTTGCTCGGAGATCTGGCCGGCGATGTCGCCGATGTGGCCGACGACGTGTCATGAGCGATTTTCCCAGTCCACTCCCTACGCCGTTGCCATCGACGACGGCGCCGGGGGCCGCCGTGTCCACGCTGGTCACGCGCGGGCGGCGTAAACCCGGCAGTAGTCGCAGCACCCGGCGTATCTCGCGCCACCTTCGCGCCATACGTATTTCACTGACCGGCATGATCCTGCTGGCGGTTCTGTATACCGTCGTGCTGGGCAAGTCGTTGCTGGTCCCACTGGTACTCGCGGCCTTTATCGGCCTTGCACTGAACCCGATCGTCGTCGCCGCCGCGCGGGTGCGTTTTCCCCGCTGGCTCGCCGCGGTTATCGTGATGGTGACGCTCAACGTGGGGCTGGTTTCAGCGATCGCCACGCTGTCCACGCCCGCGTTGAACTGGTTCCACGAAGCACCGACGGCGATGCGTGCATTCGCGCCCAAGATCAAGCCGATGACGCAGCAGATCGAAGCGGCGAGCCGGGCGACACAGAATCTGGTCGGCGGCGCCGTGACGCGTAACGCGCCTCAGGCGAACGCGGGTTTTGCCTTCACGGCGTGGGACATCGTGGCCGGTGCGCCGAAGGTACTCGCAAGCGTACTGACCGTCGCGCTCCTGGTGTTTTTCTTTCTTGTGTACGGCGACGAGATCCTCCGCCGCGCGGTGGAGATATCGCCTACGTTCGCGTACAAGCGGCACACCGTGAGCATCGTGCGCAGCATCCAGGTCGAGGTGTCGAGCTACCTGCTGCTCACCGCCGCGATCAACGTCACGCTGGGCCTAGTCACTGCCGGCATGCTCTACCTCTATGGCGTACCCGATCCGCTGCTCTGGGGCACGGTCGCGACCGTCGCCAACTTCATTCCTTATGTGGGCGCGATCACGACGACCACGGTGCTTGCCGTCGTCGGTGTCCTCCATTTTCAGGAAGTCGGCCCGGCGCTGCTTCCCGCCGCGACCTTTGCCGGCATCACCGCCATCGAAGGCAACCTGCTGACCCCGATGTTGCAGGGGCGCCGGTCACGGCTCAGCCCCGTGGCCATTCTTCTCTGGCTGCTGATCTGGGGCTGGCTGTGGGGCATTCCCGGCGCGCTGCTGGCCGTACCGATGCTGACCTGCGTGAAACTCGTCACCGCGAAACTGCGCGGGTGGGAGTGGTTCGCGCACATCATTTCCCGGTGAATCGCAGCCGGGGCTGAGGGGCTTCGTTTCGACAGGTGGCATACGCTCTGCCGGATTTTTAGCCGACGCTTGTCTCAAGAAACGGGCGGCTACCAGGCGATTCTGAGCTTGTCGCGAAAGAACTGTCCGTGCGCGGCGTCGCGTTCGGACAGCAGTGCCGCCCACACGATGCCCTCGGCGCTCTCCGCTACCGGTCGGCCGCCGCTTCCGCCCATGGCCGTTGCCGTCCATCCGGGGGATACCGCATTGATGAGCACGCCGCTGCCTTCGAGTTCGCGCGCGGCGACCTGGGTATATGCATTCAACGCCGCCTTGGAAATGCGATACGCCGGTGCGTTGTCGCCGCACATCTCATGCGTCGCGCATTCGCTCGACACATTGACGATCCGGCCGTAACCATGGCGACGCATCAGGGGAAGCGCGGCGGCCGTGAGACACCATGCCCCGAGCAGATTCACGTCGAGCGCGCCACGGATGTCATCGATGTCGGGCTTCGACGTGCGGGCTCGCACGTCGAAATGCCCGCCCGCGTTATTGATGAGAATGTCGAGCCGACCGAAGCGGCCATCGATTGTCGCGATCGTCGCTTCGATATCGTCGGCACGGGTGACGTCGAGCCGTATGGCGTGGGCGTCTCCGCCCAGTTCGCGTACCGACTTCGCGGCTTTCTCCGCCTTGGCGAGTTCACGCCCGCCGAGAAATACCGTGACACCCAGCGAAGCGAGCTGCTTCGCCACTTCAAAGCCGATCCCGCGATTGGCGCCGCTCACCAGCGCGATGCGCTGGCTGAGCGGCGGTTCCACGGCGGTCGGGTTCATACGCTTCGTCTTTACGGGCAGGCGATGAACCTTGGCCGAGCTCATGGGGCTTTCGCAACCTCGCTGCACGCGTTGTCGCCGCACGCCTGCCACCCACCGCCCAGGGCCTTGTACAGCTGCACGGCGCGGGTGTTGATGGCGGCCTCGGCTTCCGCGAGCTGATCTTCGGCGGAGAGCTGGGTGCGCTGCGCGTCGAGCAGTTCGAGGTAGTCGGTACGGCCCGCGTCATAGCGCAACTTGGCCAGCTCCGCCGCACGACGGCTCTCCGTGGCCTGGACGACCAGCTTTTCGACACGCACACGCTGCTGGTTGAAACCGACCAGTGAGTTGTCGACATCCTCCAGTGCGGTGAGCACCGTGCGGTCGTAGTTGGCCTGCGCTTCCTCCGCCTGGGCACGCGCGCCGCGCACGCCGGAAGCGACGCGCTGCACGTTGAGCCCGGACCACGAGATGCTCGGCGCGACCTGGAACGCACGCGAGTCGGCACCGCCGAAGTCGTTGCTGCGGCCCGCGAGGAAGCCGATGAAACCGCCCAGCGAGATATGGGGGAAGTAGTCGGCCTTGGCGACGCCGATGCGCGCATTCGCGGCGGCAAGCTGGCGCTCGGCGATCCGGATGTCGGGACGGCGCTGCAGCACTTCGTCGGCGCCGCCGATGGCCAGGCTGACGTCGATCGGCCTGAAGGTCGCGGGTGACAGATCGACGTCCAGTTCACCCGGTCGCGAACCGAGAAGCACCGCGATGCGGAACGTATCGGCCTGTGCCTGGGTCTCGAGCACCGGCAGCTGCGCCTCGACCGCCGCGAGGCGTGCCCTGGCGCTGGCCAGATCCTGCTCGGCACCGGTGCCGACCTCCACGCGTGCGTTGATCACCTTCAGTGAATCGCGCTGGTTGGCGATGTCGCGATTGGCCACATCGATCCGCAGCTGCGTGCCGCGCAGGTCGAAGTAGTTGCGTGCGACTTCGGCGAACAGCGTGACCTGAGCATCCTGCAACGAGGCTTCGCCCGCGGCGGCATCGGCGCGAGCCGCCTCGACCGAGCGCCGGACGCCCCCGAACAGGTCGAGCTCCCACGATGCATCGAAGCCCGCCTGATACTGCGTCACCGTCGTGCGCTGATCGGTGAAGCCCGGCTGCTGCGCACGCGTGCGCTGGTACGAGGCAACGGTTTCCACGTCGGGAACCTGCTGCGACTTCGCGGTACCCAGCGCGGCACGCGCCTGATTCAGCCGGGCCATCGCGATACGCAGGTCCGGCGCGCCCTTCGCCGCGCGGACGATCAGCGCATCGAGCGTCGGATCGCCGAACTGCTTCCACCACTGCGCCTGCACGTCACCATGGTTCTGGTGCGTGGCGTCGACGCCTTGCAGGGTGACCGGTGCTTCCTTCGGCGTGTGGTAATCGGGGCCCACGCTCGCGCACCCGGCGAGAACGAGGGCCGCGAACAGGGCCGTACTACGGAACATGACTTTCATGAATTACGACTCCCGGGCCGCGTTGTCGAGGAGACGGCGTTCGCGGCGCGCGTTGCGGCGAGCCTCGGAGCGTTCGTTCCAGGCGCGGATCAGCACATAGAAGAGCGGGGTGAAGATCAGGCCGAAGAAGGTCACGCCCAGCATGCCGGCGAACACCGCCACGCCCATCGCATGACGCATCTCCGCACCCGCGCCGTGCGAGGTCACCAGCGGCACCACGCCCATGATGAAAGCGAACGAGGTCATCAGGATCGGGCGCAGTCGCAGGCGGGCCGCTTCGAGCACCGCATCCACACGGTTCATGCCACCGATCTCCGCCTCTCGGGCGAACTCGACGATAAGGATCGCGTTCTTACAGGCCAGGCCCACGAGAACGATCAGGCCGATCTGGGTGAAGATGTTGTTGTCACCACCGGTCACGATCACACCGACGATCGCGGACAGCAGCACCATCGGCACGATCAGGATCACGGCCAGCGGCAGGCTGAGGCTTTCGTACAGCGAGGCCAGCACGAGGAAGACGAGCAGGACGGACAGCGGGAACACCAGCACCGCGGTATTGCCGGCGAGGATCTGCTGGTAGGTAAGCTCGGTCCACTCATAGGTCATGCCGTTGGGCAGGTTGGCCTGGACGAGCTTCTCCATCGCGGCCTGAGCCTGACCCGTGCTGTAGCCCGGCGCCGCGCCACCGTTGATTTCGGCGGTGGGATAACCGTTGTAGTGCTGCACACGATCCGGGCCGTTGGTCTGGCGTACGGTGAGGAACGAACCCAGCGGCACGAGGTCGCCCGCGGCGTTGCGCGTCTTCAGCCCCACGATGTCGGACGGCTCATGACGGAACGACGGCTCGGCGGACACGTTCACCTGATAGGTGCGACCGAAGCGGTTGAAGTCGTTGACGTAGAGCGAACCGAGGTACGCCTGCATGGTCTGGAACACGTCGCCAAGGTCGATACCTTCCGACTTCGCCTTCTCGCGATCGATGTCGGCGTCGAACTGCGGCACGCTCACCTGGAAACTGGTGAACAGGTGCGCGAGCTCCGGTGTCTTCTGGCTGGCGGCGATGATGCCCTGGGTCTGCTTGTACAGCTCCTCGAAGCCCAGGTCGCCACGATCCTCGATCTGCATGCGGAAGCCGCCGATCGTGCCGAGGCCGTTGACCGGCGGCGGCGGGAAGATGGCGATGTACGCGTCCTGGATGCCGGCGAACTGGCCGTTCAGACGAGCCGCGATCGCCTCGGCCGACAGATCGGCGGAACGACGTTCCTCGAACGGTTTGAGCGTGACGAACACGATGCCCGCGTTGGTGCTGTTGGTGAAGCCGTTGATCGAAAGGCCGGGGAACTGCACCGCGCTTTCGACGCCCGGATCCTTCAGGGCGATATCGCCCATGCGGCGGATCACGCCTTCGGTACGATCCAGCGAGGAGGCATCCGGCAACTGCGCGAACGACACGAGATACTGTTTGTCCTGGGTCGGGACGAAACCCGTCGGCGTCTTCGCGAAGCCGAGCACGCCGAGGGCGACGAGACCGGCGTAGAGCACCAGCACGACCGCCGAGAAGCGCAGGATCTTCTGTACACCGCCGACATAGCCGTGCGATGCGCGGTCGAAGCCACGGTTGAACGGCCGGAACAACCAGCCGAGGCTGCGCTCCATCCAGATCGTGAGCTTGTCTTTCGGCTCGTCGCGGCCCTTCAGCAGGATCGCGGAGAGCGCCGGGCTCAGGGTCAGCGAGTTGAAGGCCGAGATCACCGTCGAGATGGCGATGGTCAGGGCGAACTGGCGATAGAACTGTCCGGTCAGACCGCTGATGAAGGCGGCCGGCACGAACACCGCGCAGAGCACGAGCGCCGTCGCCACGATCGGACCGGTAACTTCGGTCATGGCCTGACGTGTCGCCATCTTCGGGTCGAGACCGTGCTCGATGTGTCGCTCGACGTTCTCCACGACCACGATCGCGTCATCGACGACGATACCGATCGCCAGCACGAGGCCGAACAACGACAGCGCGTTGAGCGAGAAGCCGACCAGATACATCACGGCGAAGGTGCCGATCAGCGATACCGGTACCGCGACGAGCGGAATGATCGATGCACGCCAGGTCTGCAGGAACAGGATGACGACGAGCACCACGAGGACGATCGCTTCGAACAGCGTATGCACGACCGCTTCGATGGAGCCGCGCACGAACACCGTGGGATCGTAGACGATCGAGTAATCGACGCCCTGCGGAAAATCCTTCTTCAGCGTCGCCATCTCGGCACGCACTTCGTCCGAAATCGCGATCGCGTTCGAGCCCGGACGCTGGAAGATCGGGATCGCGACCGCCTCGCGGTTGTTCAGCAGGCTGCGCAGCGCATAGTTGTTCGAGCCGAGCTCGACGCGGGCGACGTCGCGCAGATGCGTGACCGAGCCCGACGCGTCGCTGCGCACGATGATGTTGAGGAAGTCGTCCTCGGTCACCAGCCGGCCGCGCGTGTTGATGTTGACCTGGAACGCGTTCGAGTTCGGACCGGGCGGCGCATTCAGCGAGCCCGCGGCGACTTCGATGTTCTGCTCGCGTACGGCCTTGATCACGTCACCCGTGGTCAGGTTACGGATGGCCAGCTTTTCCGGGTTCATCCACACGCGCATGCTGTATTCGCCGGCGCCGAACAGCTGGACGTCACCCACACCGTCGAGACGGGCGAGCTGGTCCTTGATACGCGTACGCGCATAGTTCGACAGGTAGAGCATGTCGTAACGGTGGTCGGGCGAGGTCAGATGCACGACCATGGTCAGGTCGGGCGAGCTCTTCGTCGTCGTCACGCCGAGACGCTGCACCTCTTCCGGCAGACGCGGCAGGGCCTGGGCGACGCGGTTCTGCGTCTGCACCTGCGCGTTGTCGAGGTCGGTACCCAGGGCGAAGGTGACGGTGAGGGTCATCTGGCCGTCGCTGGTCGCCTGCGAGGAGGTGTACAGCATGCCTTCCACGCCGTTGATCTGCTCTTCGAGCGGCGTGGCGACGGTCTCGGCGATGACCTTCGGGTTGGCACCCGGGTAGCTCGCCTTGACCACGACGGTCGGCGGAACGACCTCCGGGTATTCGCTGATCGGCAGTTTGAACACGGCGATACCGCCCGCGATCAGGAACAGCACCGACAGCACGCCCGCGAGGATCGGGCGGTTGACGAAGTATTGGGCGATTTTCATGGTGGATCAGTCCTGGTTCTGCGCCACGCTGTCGACGCCGGCCGGACGGTTGGCGGCGACGTTGCGCAGGCCCTCCGGTACCAGCGAGGCCATCGCCACGCGCTTCGCATTCACTTCGACGCCGGGGCGTACGTGCTGGAGGCCGTTGACGATGACGACGTCGTCGGCATTGAGGCCGGTATCGACGACACGCAGGCCGTCGACCAGTGCGCCCGTGGAAATGCGGCGGTACTCGACCTTCTTGTCCTTACCCAGCACGTAGACGAACTTGTTGCCCAGATCGGTGCCGACCGCCTTGTCGTCGATCAGCGCACGCGGCTGGGTGTTGCCGCTGCGCAGTTCGACGCGGGCGAACAGGCCGGCCGTATAAGCACCGTCCGCGTTCGGGAACACCGCACGCAGGCGGATCGTGCCGGCGCCGGCGCGGATCTGGTTGTCGACGAAGTCGATCTTGCCGGCGTGCGGATAGCCGGTCTCGTCGGCCAGACCCATTTCGACCTCGGGCGCGTGACCGCTCTGGCGGCGCAGGCGATCGAGCTTGAGGAAGGTCTGCTCATCGACATCGAAGTAGACGTACATCGGATCGACGGTGACCACGCTGGTCAGCGTGTCGCTGGGCGTCACGAGGTTGCCGGCGGTGATCTGCGCGTTGCTGACCTTGCCGTCGACCGGAGCGCGAACCTCGGTGAACGACAGGTTGAGGCGGGCGTTATCGAGTGCGGCCTGCACCGAGGCGGCTTGCGCCTTGGCGCTGGCGGCCGCGGTATCGAGACGGTCGGCCTCTTCCTGCGAGACGGCATGCTGCTGGACCAGTTTGGCGCCGCGGGCCGCATTGGCGTCGGCATTCTTGGCTTCAGCGCGCGCCTGGGCGAGGTTGGCGGCCAGACGGTCGGACTCGGCCTTGTAGGGACGGGGGTCGATGGTGAAGAGCAGATCGCCCTTCTTCACCGAAGTACCTTCGCGAAAATGCACCGAGTCGATGTAGCCACTGACGCGCGGTTTGATCTGGATCGAGTCGACCGCCTGAATGCGGCCCGTGAAGGCGCTGGCATCGGACACCGGGCGCAGGAGGACCTGGGCTACCGTGACTTCGGGCGCCGGCATGGCCGGGGCGGGCTCGGCGGCATGGGAGGGCAGGCCGCCGCTGCTCAGCCACAGCGCGGAGGCGATGGCGACAGCAAGTGCGGACGAACCGAACAGGAGTTTCTTTTTCATGACGGGGTCCTTGAAGAGCGTCGAAACGTAGGCTGGAGGTCGTGCGGCGGCGCAGCGTACGACCTCAAGCGCGCTCGAGGTCAAGCCGGTCTCACCCAGGCGACGTAATCTAGGTCTTGCCCGTCAAGCGAAAAATGGGTCTACAATCACCTCGCCTGTGACGCCCAGTCACGAATGACCGTCCCCGGAGTCGACGATGGAAGACTTTTCAGCGATCAGCGTTTTCGTCCGCGTAGTGGAAGCCAAGAGCTTTTCTTCCGCGGCGCAGCATCTGGAAATGACCCCGTCGGGCGTCAGCCGGGCGATCTCGCGACTCGAAGAAAGCCTCGGTGCACGACTGTTCTTCCGCTCGACACGTTCGCTGCGGTTGACCGACGATGGGTCCGCGTTCTACTCCCGATGCAAGGAGATCCTCGCGGACCTCACTGAAGCCACCGAGGCTCTCGGGTATGCGAAAACCAAGCCGGCCGGCAAGCTCAGGGTGGCGGCGTCATCGGCGGTGGGCCGGGCCGCGCTGATACCCAATCTGGCCGAGTTCGAGCAGCGTTTCCCGGACATTCGTCTGGAATTGACGATGTGCGACTTTCCCTTCGACCTGAATGAGGAAGGGTTCGATTGCGCGATCCGGATGGGCGAGCTGGCCGATTCCAGCCTGATCGCACGGAAGATCGGCCACTTCAGCAACGTGTTGTGCGCGGCGCCGTCGTATCTGGCGCGCCATGGGACACCGACCAGCATCGAGGATCTCAAGGCCCACCGCACGGTCAACTTCGTGCATCCCAGCACGGGCAAGCCGTACCAGTGGCAGTTCGATTCGCCGAGTGGCCGGGTCGCCGTCGATGTCGATGCGCACATGCTCATCAATGACGGCGAATCGGTGATCCAGGCGGCGGTCGCGGGCCTCGGCATCATCCAGGCACCGCATTGCCTGGCGGCCACCGCCCTGCAGAAGGGCGCGCTCGAAATCATCATGTCGGACACGATCTCCACCGGTTCCAACCTGTGGATCGTGTACCCGCAAAAGCGTCACCTCTCCGCGCGCGTGCAGGCCTTCATCGAGTGGACCAGCGAGCTGTTCCAGCGGACCAGCACGCCGCAGTGCAAGCTGCTCGAACAGCAGGAAGCCGAACTGGCGCGGTTGCGTGCGGCCCCGCCGGTGGAGCGTATCGCGGCTGTTGCGTGAGGTTTTGTTGCGGGAAAGCATGGCCGGCGGGGCTGGCTCCTACAGGATTCGCGGACGCGGCGGGCGTGCCGCAGCCCTGTAGGAGCCAGCCCTGCTGGCGAAAAGCCAACGAAGCGGCATAGCCATGCCCCGGCTAGCCGTCAACCTCCAGCCGGCAGAAACAGCAACAGCGCAATCCCCAGCACGATCCGGTAAATCGAAAACACCGTAAACCGGTGTGAGCGGATATACCCCAGCAGCCACTTCACCGCGACGAACGCGACAATCGTCGACACGACGAAAGCCACCGCCAGTCCGGTCCAGTCCTCGCCGGCCGCGCCGCCGTGCGTGAAGGTCTTCAGCAACTCGTAGCCGGTCGCGGCATACATGGTCGGGATGCCGACGAGGAACGCGAACTCGGTAGCGGCCGCGCGATTGGTGGTGCCGCCCAGCATGGCCACGAAGATCGTGGACGCCGAACGTGACGTACCTGGGAAAATGCCGGCGACCATCTGCGCCAGGCCGACCAGAATGGCGACACGCCAGCTGACGAACACCTGATCGGGCCGATTGGCAGCCACTTTCTCGGCCACCATCATCCAGATGCCGCCGATGATCAGCGCCCATGCGATCGGCGTGATCGTCTCGGGGAGCTTAAACCCGAGCTTGGTGACGATCAGGCCGAGCACCGCGGTGATCAGGAAGGCTACGCCCAGCTTCAAGATGTAATCGCGCGTCTCCGGACGACGCCAGTTGGTCAGCAGGTTCCAGATCGTCCGCCAGTAGATGAACGTCACGGCGAGGATCGCACCGGCCTGAATGGCGACATTGAACAGGTCGGAGCGCGCGCCGAGCCAGCGTTCGGCGATGAGCAGGTGACCGGTGCTGGAGATGGGCAGAAATTCGGTGATCCCCTCGACGATGCCGAGGAGGATGTCGCTGATCAGGTCATTCACGGGCGGGGAAATCCGGTGGTCGAGCAGGTCCCCTAGCTTAGCCGCACCGCAGCACGAATCCGTGCGACTTGCTTCACTCAATGAACCGTCACGCGTTGCCCACGTCAACCACTGTTAATTTTCGGCGACGCAGCAAGGGCATGTCATCGCCTTTCGCAAGAAATTTCACACGGATTCGACATGCACACATTCCTCCGGCTCCGCCGTCGAACCGGCGGGCTACGCATTGGCGTACTCGTCGCGGCGCTTGCGGTCGCCGCCTGCGCGCCCGCCGTGCGTCCTCCGGCCTTCGTTCCGCGCGACGAAGTACCTGTCGCCGGGCTGCCCACGTCCCAGGCGGGATGGCCGCAGCCTGAGTGGTGGAAACGGTACGACGACGCGCAGCTCGATCGTATCGTCGACCTCGCCATGCGCGGCTCGCCCAACATGGAGCAGGCCGAAGCCCGATATCGGGCGGCGCTCCGCGCCGTGGATGCCTCGAAGGCGGAACTGAACCCGCAGGTACGCGGGCTTCTGAATGGCGGGCACGGGTACAACGACGTGTCCCTGCAGGGTCAGGCACCCGGTGCCGCCGGAAACGCTCAGGGGTTTCAGCTGAACCCCGGCAAGAGCTGGAGCAACAGCGGCGCCGCAGGGGCGCTCGCGACGTGGGACCTCGACCTGTGGGGCAAGCAGAAGGCCGCGGTCGAGGCAGCCGTCGGCCAGGCCCGTGCCGCCGAGGCCGAGCGGGCCTCCGCGGCGACGTCGCTGCAGTACAACGTCGTCAACACCTACTTCGACTGGCAGGCGCAGCAGGCGCGCCTCGCCGTCGCCCGCCATGCATCCGACAGTTCGTCGCAGTACCGCGAACTGGTCGAACTGCGTGTGCATGGCGGTCTGGACGATCCGACCACCCTCGATCAGGCCGATGCGCAGCTCGCGCAGACGCGGCAGAACGTGGCGCAGCTGGAAGGCGCCGCAAGTCTGGATCTCGTCCAGCTCGCCGCGTTGGCCGGCGTATCGCCGAAGGACCTGGGTAACCTCACGCCGTCGCCGCTGCCCACGCCCGATACGCGGCTGCCCGACGACGCCCGGCTGGGTCTGCTCGCACGGCGGCCCGATATCGCAGCGGCGCGATGGCAGATCGAAGCCTCGTCGAAGAACATCGACCAGGCGCGCAAGGCGTATTACCCCGACGTGAGCCTTATGGCGCTGGGTGCCTTCCTGCGTACCTATCCGGATCTCGGATCGGGAACGCGGACCGACCTGACGCTGGGCAACATCGGCGCATCGGTACAGCTGCCGATCTTCAGTGGCGGCCGCCTGCGTGCGCAGTTCGAGAATGCGCAGGCCCAGCTCGACAGCGCCGTGGCGCAGTACGACGGGGCCGTTGTGCAGGCGGCCGGCGATATCGCGCAAGGTGTCGCCACGCTGCAGATGCTGGATAACCAGCGCGTGCACGTCGACCGGCAGTACGACGCCAGCGCCGCGCAGAAGGCCAAAGCCGCCGACCGTCGGTCCAAAGGCCTGATCGACGACCGCACCTGGCTAAATGCCGACATGCAGCTGGACCAGCAGCGCGATGCGCGCCTGCAGCTCACCAGCCAGATGCTTTCCGCCAATCTTTCCCTCATCCACGCGCTCGGCGGCGGTTACCACGCCGACGACCTGCCCGATCTTCCGGCCGCCGCCGCCGGCAAGGACTCCTCGCGATGACCATTGAAAACGACGATCAGCGCGAAGGCGCCGAAGGCGGCCTGACGCCGCAGCCGTACAAGTACCGCTACAAGTACCTGCACAAGTATGGTGACGAATCGCCGCGTGGCGAGCGCGACGACGATGGCCGTCACGACGGCGACGATGACGAGAAGAAGCCTCAGGACAAGCCCGACGGCAAGGACGACGAGAAGAAGGACGCCGATAAAAAAGACGGCGACAAGGACAGGGACGGAAAGGACAAGGACGGAAAGGACAAGGACGGAAAGGACAAGGACGACAAAGACAAGGACGACAAAGACAAGAAGGACGAGGACCCGAAGGCGAAGCGCAAGAAGGTCATCATCCTTTCCATCATCGCCGCGGTCTTCATCCTCGCCGGCCTGGCATGGCTGCTTCTCTACATCTTCGTGCTGTCACAGCGCGAGACGACCGACGATGCCTATGTGAAGGGCGATATGGTCACGATCTCCTCGCGCATCGCCGGTACGGTGGTGGAGGTGGGCGTGGAAGAAACCGAGCGCGTCCATCAGGGTCAGGTGCTGATCAGGCTCGACCCCGTCGATGCGAAGGTGGCCCTGATGAACGCCGAAGGCCAGCTCGCCCAGGCCGTGCGTGAAGCACAGGCCAGGATGCAGCAAGCCAACCAGGCCGATGCCGCGATCCCGCAGCGCCGCGCGCAGTATGAGCAGGCACGTGACGACTATAACCGCCGCCACCCGCTGCTCGAGCGGCGCGCCGTGTCGGCCGAAGAAGTCGACACCGGCAAGCGCCAGATGCAGCAGGCCAAGGCCGCGCTGGATGCCGCGGAGCGCGAAGCCGCGGCCGCGCACGCGCAGGTCGATGGCACCACCATCGAGAACTACCCCGCGGTGATTCAGGCGCGTTCGCAGTTCCGTAACGCATGGGTCAACAACGGGCGCAATGCGATCGTCTCTCCGATCGAAGGCTATGCCGCCCGTCGCCAGGTGCAGGTCGGCCAGCGTATCCAGCCGGGCCAGGATCTGCTCACCGTCGTGCCGCTCGCCGACCTCTGGGTGGATGCGAACTTCAAGGAGACCCAGCTCGAGCACATCCGTATCGGCCAGCCGGTGAAGCTGACGACGGACATGTATTCGGACGTGGAATATCACGGCAAGGTCGTCGGTCTGAATGCGGGCACCGGCAGCGCTTTCTCGCTGCTGCCCGCCGAGAATGCGACCGGCAACTGGATCAAGGTGGTACAGCGTCTGCCCGTGCGCGTGGCGATCGACGCGGAGGACCTGCGCAAGCATCCGCTGCGGATCGGTCTGTCAACCGACGTGAACGTCGATACGCACGACCGCGATGGCCGTGTGCTGTCCGACACGATCCGCAGCAAGCCTCTGGCCAGCACCAACGTCTATGAGGAGGAGATGGGCGAAGCCGACCAGCGCGCCGAACAGATCATCCGCGAGAACACCGTGGATACGACGCCTAAGCCGGTGCCGGCGAAGCGCGGCGGCTGATCGATGGCTGGGCAGAACGGCAACGGCGCATCCCGGCCGCCGCTCACCGGCGGTGCGCTGGTCCTGCTCACCGCGGGCGTGGCGCTCGCCACGTTCATGGAGGTGCTCGACATCTCCATCGTCAACGTGTCGGTGCGCACCATCGCCGGCAACGTAGGCGTGAGCAGCAACGAAGGCACGATGGCGATCAGCGCCTACTCCATGGCCAGCGCGGTGATGCAACCGCTGACCGGCTGGGTGGCGCGTCGCTTCGGTGAAGTGCGGACCTTCATGGTGTCGGTGATGCTGTTCGTCGTGTTTTCCGCACTCTGCGGATTTTCCACGTCGATGCCGATGCTGATCGTGTTCCGCCTCCTGCAGGGCGCGGTGTCGGGTCCGATGGTCCCGCTTTCGCAGACGCTGCTGCTCAACAACTACCCCGTCGCGAAGCGGCCTATCGCGCTGGCGCTGTGGGCAATGACCGTGGTGGTCGCGCCGGTCTTCGGCCCGATTCTCGGTGGCTGGATTACCGACAACTACCACTGGTCGTGGATCTTTTTCATCAACATCCCGGTCGGCATCTTCGCGGTCGTCGTCACCTATGCGCTGCTTCGCGACCGCGAGTCGAAAGTCACGAAGATGCCTATCGACGCGGTCGGCCTGTTCCTGCTGGCCGTCGGCGTGGGCTGCCTGCAGTTCATGCTCGACAACGGCAACGACGACGACTGGTTCAGTTCGACGACCATCGTCGTACTCGCCATCGTGTCGCTGGTCTGCATCACCTTCCTGGTCGCATGGGAGCTGATGCACAAGCATCCGGTGGTGGAGCTGCGCCTGCTGGGCCGGCGAAACTTCTTCGTGGGTGTGCTGTGCCTTTCGCTGGGCATGTTCGCCTTCTTCGGCGGTACGGTGGTCATGCCGATGTGGGTCCAGGAGGTACTCGGCTACACGGCCACCTGGGCGGGCTTCGTCGTCGCTCCCATCGGCATCCTGGCTATCGTGCTGTCGCCTATCGTCGGCGTGTTCCAGAGCAAGTTCGACCTGCGTCTGCTCAATACGATCGGCTTCGCGGTGTTCGCTGCCGCATCGTTCTATATGTCGACGCTGAGCACTAACGCGCCGTACAGCGAGCTGGCCATCCCGCGGCTCTGCATGGGTGCGGGTATCGCGCTGTTCTTCGTGCCGGTGAACCAGATCATCCTCTCGGGCATGCCCGATGAGGAGGTCGCGAGCGCATCCGGGTTGTCGAACTTCTTCCGCACGCTGGCAGGCAGCATCGCGACGGCCGTGAGTACGACGATGTACTCCCATCGCACGACGTATCACCACGCGGTGCTGTCGGAGAACGTCGTCGAGGGCAGCCGCACGACGACGGAGTACCTCGATCGCTTCCAGGCACTTGGCGTGCAGGGCCCGACCGCCAACGCGGCGCTCAACCGCATCGTCGACATGCAGGCGGCGACGCTGGCGGTCAATGACGTGTTCTGGGTCTTCGGCCTGATCTTCGGTCTGGCGATGATCGCCATCTGGTTCGCGAAACCGCCTTTCGCGTCGGGCGGTACACCCGGACACTGAGGGTCCGGGCTGTCGCCAGCAGGCGGGGCTCCTACGAGCAGGCTGGCTCGCGCCACTGCCGACGTCCCGAGGTCAGGGCTGCTGGGGATGCTCCGGTGGGAGCCAACCCTGTCGGCGATATCATGTCGCCGAAAAGTCCAGCGTTTCGGTAAGATCACCAGCCGCCGGTCCACCCGCCGCCACCATCGCATCCTCACGCATCTTCAGCCCCGGCAGCTTCTCGAGCTTGAACCGGCGCGTCAGGAAGCGGGCGATGGATCCGGTGTCATAGATCGTGTGCTCGACGTGGCCCTTCTTCGCATACGGCGACACGACCAGCGCGGGAATGCGTGTTCCCGGACCCCAGCGATCGCCCTTCGGCGGAGCGACGTGATCCCACCAGCCGCCGTTCTCGTCGAACGTGATCACCACCAGCATGTTCTTCCACTGCGGGCTCGTGCGCAGCGCATGTACGACGTTGGCGATATGACGATCGCCGGCTTCCACGTCGGAGTAGCCGGCGTGCATGTTGAGGTCGCCTTGCGGCTTGTAGAACGCCACCGGAGGCAGCTTCCCAGCCGCGATGTCCGCAAGAAAATGATTCGTCGCCGCCGTCTCGCCAAGACCGCCATCGCGCAGATGCTTCTTGCGCGCTTCGGTTCCCGGAGCCAGTGTCACGAAGTAATTGAGCGGCTGGTGATGTGGCTGGAAGTTCGGCGTCTGCGGGAAGCTGGCATCGTCACCGTCGCCCTTACCGTCGAGCGCGGCCTGGAAGCCGCCGCCATACCAGGCCCAGTCGACATCCTTCGCCGAGAGTACGTCGCCGATGTGTTTATGCTTCTGCGGCACCAGCGTGTTGGCGCTGGTGGCGTCGGCAAGCAGCGGATTCTTGCGATCGACGTTGAAGCCCGGCGAATAGGGCGGACCGATGGTGTTCACCGCCCAGAAGTCCGGGGTCAGCGTATTGTGGTGCGCGAATTTGGGTTTGCCGTCCATCGCGCTCTTCGGCGATTCCTCGTCCATCTTCAGGCGATGGTCGAGCGGGTCGCCGCTTTCGGTGACCGCGATGTTGAACTGCGCGGGGCTCTTGTCGGCGCCCGGATAGAACGGCGGTTGCGCGGCGACGAGGTACTGGTGGTTGAGGAACGAACCGCCAAAGGCACCCATGAAGAAGTTGTCGCACAAGGTGAACTGCGAGGCGATATTCCACAGGCGCAGGTGCACGGGCGCGCTGGCATAGTGCCCCATGGTCAGCGCACCGTTGTCACCCCACGCGACGAAGCCGTCGTTCTTGCCGCCGTTGATCTGCAGCTGGTTGTTATAGAACGCGTGGACGAGATCGCGCGTTACCAGACCGTGCGGCAGCGGGGTGCCGTCGCCGGTGTGGAGTGCCCACGGCGCGTTCGGCAGGCCGGTAATGTCCTTTTCGCCGATCTTGTACGTTTTATGGTCGACGACCTGCTCGTGCGGCACGAGCCCGCCCCAGATGGGTGGCAGGGTCTTCAGCGGGGTGCCGTCGCGGTCCCGCTGGATCAGACGTTCTGGCGGCACCTCGCTCAGCGGCTGCTGCAGACCGGGGAAGTCCCCGAACAGATTGTTGAAGCTGCGGTTTTCCGCGTAGATCACGACCACGTTATCGATGTGCTTTTCGAGCAACGCATCCAGTGCGGCACCGGTCGGCGCGGGACCCGCCGCCTTCCTGCCGGCCGCGGTCACCTCGCTTGCGCCACCCAGCGCGAGCATGGCGCCCGTCGTGGCCATGCCGCCCAGCAACCGGCGTCGCGCGGCGTCGGGGGTGTCGTTATCGGTTTTCTTGGTCATGGAGCGGCTCTGCGTGCGCCGGCCCGGGGAAAGGCGGCGGTGTGGGAGGGGCGAGGCCCCCGCTAGGGACCGAAGCGTAAACGATGCGGGCGGCTCGGGAAAACGCAGCGGCGTAGGAAACGATGGAGAAACGCTCGCGGACCTCGCGTCGATGATGGCGGATCGGCCGGAATGGTGCGTGAGCGAGAACGATGCACCATGATGGTGCATTTGCACATCTTCCTCACGCCCGTTCTATGATGGGAGAGCTTGATTCCGGCGCCCGTCGATGGCGGACACGCTGGCATAGCGATTGCTACACGCATTCCGCCCACACCCATTTCGAGGTTTGTATGTCCGCCGCTTCCAAAGTGCTGAACCTGATCCAGGACGAGGAAATCGAGTTCGTCGACCTGCGCTTCGCCGACATGCTCGGCAAGCACCACCACGTCACGTTCCCCGCCCACGCCATCGACGAGAGCACGTTCGAAGACGGCAAGATGTTCGACGGCTCGTCGATCGCCGGCTGGAAGGGCATCAACGAGTCCGACATGGTCCTCATGCCGGATCCGGAGACCGCCCACCTCGACCCGTTCAGCGCTCACAAGCAGCTGATCGTGCACTGCGATGTGCTCGAGCCGAGCACCATGCAGGCTTATGGTCGCGACCCGCGCTCCATCGCCAAGCGCGGCGAAGCCTTCCTGAAGTCGACCGGCATCGCCGATACCGCCTTCTTCGGCCCGGAACCCGAGTTCTTCATCTTCGACTCGGTCCGCTGGCAGAACGACATGGGCCGCGTGTTCTACGAAATCGGCTCCGAAGAAGCGGCCTGGTCGTCGCGCTACAAGTACGACGGCACCAACAGCGGTCACCGTCCGGGTGTGAAGGGTGGCTATTTCCCGGTCAGCCCGGTCGACAGCCTGGGTGATCTGCGCGCGGACATGTGCAAGGTGCTCGAGTCGCTCGGCCAGGTGGTCGAAGTGCATCACCACGAAGTCGCCAACGCGGGCCAGTGCGAGATCGGCACGCGCTTCAACACCCTGGTGAAGAAGGCCGACGAACTGATGACGATGAAGTACGTCATCAAGAACGTCGCCCACCAGCAGGGCAAGACCGTGACCTTCATGCCGAAGCCGATCGTCGGCGACAACGGCTCGGGCATGCACGTGCACCAGTCGCTGTCGAAGAACGGCGAGAACCTCTTCGCGGGCGACCTCTACGGTGGCCTGTCGCAGACGGCGCTGTGGTACATCGGCGGTATCTTCAAGCACGCCAAGGCCATCAACGCGTTCGCGAATTCGACGACCAACAGCTATAAGCGTCTGGTCCCGGGCTTCGAAGCGCCGGTCATGCTCGCCTACTCGGCGCGTAACCGTTCGGCATCCTGCCGTATCCCGTACGTGTCGAGCCCGAAGGGTCGTCGTATCGAAATCCGTTTCCCGGATCCGATGCAGTCGGGCTACCTGACCTTCACCGTGCTGATGATGGCCGGCCTCGACGGCATCCTGAACAAGATCGACCCGGGTGCACCGGCCGACAAGGATCTCTACGATCTGCCGCCGGAAGAAGAGAAGAACATCCCGCAGGTCTGCGCCAGCCTCGACGAAGCGCTCGCCGCGCTCGACAAGGATCGCGACTTCCTCAAGGCCGGTGGCGTGTTCACCGACGACTTCATCGACGCGTACATCGCGCTGAAGATGCAGGAAGTGACCCGCTACCGCGCGAGCACCCACCCGCTCGAGTTCCAGATGTACTACGCGATCTGATCGCGAGAGCGACGTTCGGGTGAACGAAGGGGCGCCTCGGCGCCCCTTCTTTTGTTTCTCGTGGGCGAATGGGCGCGATTTTGCGAGCCGCCGCCGCCCCTTGATCGTGGCGAAACTGCCGTTAGGATGCCTGCAGTTCACTCACAGGCATCCGGCATGACAACCTCTCCGATTCGCGTGGCGGTCCTGGCCGCGTTTGCGTGGCTGGTCGGATGTGGCAGTGTCGCGACGGCCTCCGACATTCCCGTGTACGGCTACACGGTGGTGCGCACCTACCCGCACGATCCGAAGGCTTTTACGGAAGGGCTGTTCTACGACGGCGGTTTTCTCTACGAGAGCACGGGCGAATACATGGGCTCGGGCGTGCGCAAGGTCCGGCTCGATACCGGTGAGGTCGCGCAGCATCTCGACACCCCGCCCGGATACTTCGGCGAAGGCATCATCGTCTCGGGCGACCACCTGTTGCAGCTGACCTGGCGCGATGGTGTCGGCTTCATCTACGACCGCAAGACCTTCGCGCCCGTTGGCAAGTTCAGCTATCCCGGCGAAGGCTGGGCGATGACGCGCGACGCGAAACATCTCTACATGAGCGACGGCACGCCCACCATCCGGGTTCTCGATCCGGTCACCCTGGCGCAGACGGGTCGCATCGACGTGACAGCCGATGGCGCGCCACTGCGCATGATCAATGAACTGGAGTGGGTGAAGGGGGAGATCCTCGCCAACGTCTGGCAGACCGAACGCATCGCCCGTATCGATCCGAAAACCGGGCACGTGACCGGCTGGATCGACCTCTCGGGGCTCGTCGACACGAGCCGCGTGGATGACCCGGCCGATGACGTCCTCAACGGCATCGCCTACGACGCGGCCCACGATCGCCTGTTCGTGACCGGCAAGCGCTGGCCAGCGCTCTTCGAGATTCGACTGAAACCGAAACGTCCGCGCTGAGTGGCACCGCGGTAAACAGCGACCGCCTTCAAGTAAATACGATTCAGGCCGATCATATTCGCAAGATCTGAGGATATTCTTATATCCGTTGTATAGTCTTACGAATAACGCCCGGCTGTCCGCCGGGAGCCTCGGGAGGGGACCCGCTTGAAGACCATCATCCTCGGCGCGCTGGCGCTGATCGCTCCCGCCTACGCGCTCGCCGCCGACGTACCCGCCACCAGCTACGACTGGCGAAGCAACTGGCCGACCCATCACGTTTTCGCCGACGGCACGGATCTCGGCCTCACGCTGAAATACCAGTTCGACCTCGACCGCTTTTCGCACGACGAAGGCACTTACGAAGACGCGCAGACCAATCGCCGGAAGGAGTTCGGGTTCTTCGTACGCAAAAAAGGTGTCTACGACGCGACGGTCGTCTTCGACTTTCAGGCGAAGACCTGGCTGGATACGTTTTTTCGCGTGCAGAGCAAGGCGCTGCTCGGCGACGACTACGGCGCGCTACGCGTGGGTTTCATGAAAACGCCCGTCGGCTTCGAGGGCAACACCAGCACGGGAACGACGTCGTTTCTGGAATCCTCGCTGCCGATGCAGGCGGTGTACGCGAACCGACGCCTCGGTATCGACTGGGCTCTGACCCGCAAGCAGTACCTGATACAACTCGGCTACTACCACGGCGGCAACCTGCAGGGCGATCTCGACGGCCGCATGGTGGCAGGGCGCGCCGCATGGACGCCGCACAACTCGCCGGGCGACGTGTTGCACCTTGGCCTGTCCCTTTCGCGCGAGACACCTGACGGCACGACGGACGGACGCGGGCGCTACACCCCGCCGAGCATCCGTCTGCGCGCCTTGCCCGAGGCCGGCCTGATCACCCAGCGCCTCATCGATTCCGGCACGCTCAGCGTGGCCGACCATGTCGATCGCCGCGGTCTCGAAGGCCTGTGGATCGGGGGGCCGTGGTCGGTTCAGAGCGAATACCTCGACGCCCGCGTCAAGCTGGTCGACAAGCCCGCCTTCATCGCACACGGCTGGTACGCGTTCGGCAGCTGGGTGGTCACCGGCGAGTCGCGCACCTATAACAGCGGCAACGTCGCCGATGTCGTTCCGAAGGGGCCTTGGGGCGCACTCGAATTCCTCGTTCGTTACAGCACGCTCGACCTCGACGACGGCCCGGTGCTGGGCGGTACCGAGCACGACTGGACGTTCGGTGCGAACTGGTACATCACGAAATACCTGAAACTCCAGGGCAACTACGTCAGGGCGACCAGTGACCGGCGCGACCTGCGCATCGACCCGCACATCGTCGAGGTGCGCGCTCAGATCATGTTCTGAGCGCGCTTTCCCGATCAGAGCCGTGCGTCATCCCACTCATACGACGCCGTGAGATCTTCGTAAGGCTCGCCGGGCACGAACGCGCACGCCGTCTCCCTGTCCGGGCCTTCGGGGAGTCGGCCCTCCAGGAGATACGCCATGGCGGCTTTCTCCACGCACGGTGTCGCGGACTGAGCCAGCAGGCCGTGCTGTGAACTGCCCTTCGCGACGACGAGCCGACTGGAAGGGAATCGGGCGAGCATCGCGCGCGCACCGATCAGTGGCGTCGATGCATCATGCTCGGACTGGATCAGCAGGAAGGGAGCACGTGTTTCGAGCAAGCCGAAGTCGGGGCTGCGCGCGACCCGCGCCGGCCAGGCCGCACAGGTCAGCTGGTCGAAAATCTGCGAGCCGTCAGCCTCGGTGTAAGTGAATGCATCGCGGTCCGCGCGGGCGCGAATCTTCTCCTGCATCGGCTCCCAGGGTTCGTCGTTGCACATCACCGCGAGGTTGAGCCACTCGCCGTGACGGTCGACCAGCGAGTCATGCCGATGCGCGTTGCCGTGGCGCCCCCGGACCTGGCCCGCCACGGTGCTCGCACCACGCTGGGTGAGCTCCAGCGCGGCCTGTCGTATCGCACCGTCTGTCGCGGCATCGAGGCTGAACCGGTTGGCAGCCGCCAGACTCTGCAGGCTTCGCCAGTTGCGCCAGCCGGATGCCTTGACCCACCTGTCCATCGTCATCGCGGCGGCGAGATGGGCGGGACTGATCAGCGCATCGTGCCATGCGGGCCTCAGCTCGTCGGCGAAGCCACGGATCGCGCCCTGGAGTTCGCCGGCATCGCTTACCTGCCCATAGCGCCATGGCTCGTGCAGGATGGGAGCCAGCACGCGTTTTTCGAAGGCATCCTGCTGCGCGTCATTCGTCAGCTCCATGGCGGTGCGGTAGCCGCGGTGAAACATCAGAGACGAATCGAGCAGCATCCTGCCCATGCGCTCCGGGTAAAGTGCCGCATACGTCGCACCCACCCGGCCCCCGTACGAGATCCCGTAAAAGTTCAGCGTGTCGTCGCCCAGCGAAGCGCGGACGGCGTCCATGTCCCTTACGTGCTGCTCCGTACTGAGGTAGGCGGTTTCGGCGTGCACCGAACACGCGTTGGCTTGCGCGCGCGCATCGGCGATGGCGCGCTTCCAGTTGGCGTCGTCGCGATGTGCCGGCAGGAAGTGACGTGTCGGTGCGACCGCGTCGCACTCGTAGGTCCAGCCGCCCCGGAGTCCGCGAGGAATCACCGCGATGAGATCGAAGCGTTCGACAAGTCGCCGTCGGTCGCCGTGCAACGGATCGGACGCTTCAACCGCGCCGAATGCCGCGGCCATCGACGCGACGAAGGCCGCCGGTTGCCCGCCGGGGCCACCCACATTGACGAAGAGCGCTCCTTCGCGTTTGAACTGATCCTCGGCGGCGATCCTTACGACGCCGACTTCGATGGTGCGTCCATCCGGCCTGAGATGATCGAACGGCATCCGCGCCTTCCCGCAGTGCAGCCGCTCACCCAGTTCGGGCCAGGTGCCGCCGGTAAGTTCGGCCGGACAGCTGGCCCACGTGATGAACGGCACGCGCGCCAGCAGGGAAGGCGACGCGACGGCGCCGAGCAGCGCCAACGTCAGAGGTAACAGGGTTTTCATGATCGTCCTTGATCCGTCATCGGAATTCGTCGTGCGTTGCGGGCGTGGCCGGCGTCGACGCGGGCACCGGCGTGTGTGGCAGCGCGGACAGGGGATTCTCGTTGGTACCCTCGCAATACGACTCGCGCGACTCACTGTCGGGGAGGCTGCCGTCGAGGAGATACCGGGCCACCGTTCGCTCGATGCATTGCGATGTCGTGAAGTTGAACACGCCGTGCACCGATGAGCCGCGAGCCATCAGAAGCCGGGCATTGGGATAGCGGTCGAGGAGATTTCTCGAACCCTCCGCTGGCGTCGCCACGTCATGCTCGGACTGGAGCAGGAGAAACGGCGGCGCCTGCTCCACACGCGTGAGGTCCGGCAATCGTGCGGTGGCATGGGGCCAGCGGGAGCACACCAGTTCTTCGAGAATGTCGTCACCGTTCGAGTGCAGGTATCGCGCGGCGCCGTTTACAGCGCGTGCGCGGATCTGGTCATCGGAGAACGCCCAGCGCGAGTCGTTGCAGCCGACGGCAAGACGGACGGAGTCGCCGTCCTGTCCGGCGTCGAAGCGGGGGACGGTGGGTGCCGGCGCGAAGTAATGTGCCGCCAGTTGCATCGCGGCCCAGCGGATACCGCGATCCAGCGAGGCGTCCGCGCTGAAGGTCTGGCGGCGGATACGGCCTTCGAGCTTCGACTGCGACTCAGGCTCCGCTTCGCGGATCCAGCCCGCGATCCACAACGCGGCCGCCAGCCGTGGCGTCGAGTCGAGGAAGGGATACCACATTTCCCTTGTACGTCCCGGGAGGTCGTCGAACGACGAAGTGATCGCGGACGGGTCGTCCGGGAGGCCATAAAGAACGGGATCGGCGACGATGGGCGCGAGCGCCTTCTGGAACTGCTTTCGCCGCGCCGTCTGAGTCATCTCCATCGCCGCACGGAAGTCGTGGGTAAAAAGCATGGGCGAGTCGAGCAGCATGCGACCGACACGTGTCGGGTACATGGCGGCATACCAGCCCCCGACCCTACCGCCATACGAGATGCCGTAGAAATTCAGCGAGTCGTCGCCCAATGCGCGGCGGACCATGTCCATGTCGTGGACGTGTTGTTCGGTACTGATGAAGCGTGCTTCGGGTGGCGCGGCGCATGCCGACGATTGTGCGTTGGCCTCCTCGATGACTTTCCGCCAGTTGTCGTCGTCCAGGTGGCTGGGCAGGAACGCATAGCGAGGTGGTAACCCGGTGAGGCACCGGTACTCCGTGCCACCGCGAAGCCCGCGAGGAATGACGGCGATCATGTCGAAACGCTGCGCCAGACGATATTTGTCGGCGGTGTCAGGATCGTCGGGGTCTTCCTGGCTCCACCCGCGGGCGATGGCCACGAGGAGCCTTCCCGGGTGGGCTCCGGGCCCTCCGGTGTTCACGAACAGCGAACCTTGCCGCTGGTCGGCGGCGGCGGCGCGTATGCGCACGACGCCGACATCGAAAAACCGGCCGTCCGGTGCCATATGGTCAAGCGGTGCCCGCAGCGTGCCGCACTGCAATCGGTCACCCAGGGCCGTTCCGCCGGGTCCCACCAGATCGGTGGTGCAATCGGTCCAGGCGATCTGTGGGTTCGCGAAGCTGGCCAGCGGAAGCAGGGCCAGTGCGAAGGCCGTGAATCGATGTTTCATCATGGTCGTCCTTTACAGATGGAAAACGGGCCGTCATGGCCTTCAATGGGATGTCGAGCGCGGGGATGGATAGAGTCTCGGCTTCTGCCCGAACAGGCGATCGAGACGGTCACGCCACTGCTGTACGCGAGCGGTATCCGTGAATCGGGTCACCTGGGGTGTAGCGGATGTCGGCGCCGGCGCGCTCGCGCCATCCACCTGGCATTCGGTCAGCTGTTCGGTGGGCTTTCGCCCATCGAGCAGAAAACGGGCTCCGGTACGCTCGACGCAGGCTTCGTCGGTCAGCGTGAACACCGAGTGGCGGTCGCTGCCTCGCAGTACCAGCAACGAAGCATTGGGCAGGGCGTTGACCATCCTCAGTGCGCCGGACACCGGCGTCACCGTATCGTGCTCGGAGGCGATGATGAGGATCTGGCCCGCGCGCGCCAGTCGCTCGACGGGGGGCTTCACCGCATTCGGACCCGGCCAGAACACGCATGCGTTGACCAGGTCGCCACTGCGGGCGGCGGGGTAATCCCGCGCGTAGCGCGCAATGGTTTCGTGCCAGATACCGGCGTCGCGTGTTCCAGGTGTGTCATTGCAAGGCACGGCGACGAGCATCGCGGACATGGCCGGAAGTGGGGAAGGCGTATCGTCGGCGGCGGGGGTGTAGAGCGCCGCCAGCATGCGCGATGCTTCGGCGCGGATTCGCTGGTTGACCTCCGCGTCCGGATGAAGCACGTCCGTCGCGATTCGCGTGGCCATCGAGTCGCGGTCGAGCTCAGGCTGGACACGCAGCCACTCGGACATGGCCAGCGCCGCTTTAAGGCTTTCAGGCGAGCGGTATTCTCCCGTCCATGTCCGCTGTACGCGATAGGGCATCGTCGCGAGAACGCCGCGGACGGCGGCCTGGTCCTCGCCCAGGCCGTACAGCGCGGACGCGGCCACCGCGGGTTTGACGACGAGCCGGTCGAAGCGCTCCTGTTCCGCCTGCGCGGTAAGCAGGAAGTTTTCCTCCATGGACGAGGTGTAATCCATGGACGAGTCCAGCAACATCCGACCCACCTTGTCGGGATAGGTAGCCCCGTACCACGCGCCGAGCCACGTGCCGTACGACGTGCCAAGGTAGTTGAACGTGCTTTCGCCCAGGGCCCGACGAACGAGGTCGAGGTCGTACACGGTCTGTTCGGTGCTGATGTACGGGTGAAGCGGGTCCGCGCGACAGGCGTCCGCGAGCCGGCGTTGCAACAGGTCCCACCGGGCGATATTGCGCGGCGTGCGGTCGAGCAGGATGGAGCGGGCGTCGGGAAACTCTCCCGCGCAGGTCAGAGGCGCACTGCCCGGCATCCCCCGGGGCACCACGGCGACCAGATCGAACGCATCGGCCATGCGCTTCTTCTCGCCGTGCACGCGGTCGTCCGGCTTCGCGTGCATCCAGATCGCGGCCAGCATCGCGGCGAACTGCCTGGGATCGCCGCCGGGACCGCCCGGATTGACGAAGAGCGTGCCCTGGCGCTTCGCGGCATCCGCCGCCGCTACGCGGAGAACGCGAAGACGGATGCTGCCGTCGGCGGGACGGTGGTGATCGCGGGGAGCGCTCACCGTGCCGCAGCGTAGCCGGTCGCCGAGCAGGGTATGGATCGCCGGGTCAGCATCCTGATCCGTGCATGCCGACCACGTGATGCCCTGGGTGGCCACCGACGGCACCTGATAGACCGGTGACGGGGCGACTTGTGCGGCGACCGGGAGCGCGAACGCGGCGAGCATGCCGGCCGATGAAGCCAGCGAGCGTAATGGTGTCATGAGGACGTCCTTGGCCTGGGTGGCGGAAAAGGACGCTCACGTTAGTGAAGCGGGATGTCGGGTCGTATCAGCCTCATGCCTGCATGGGGCCGGTGCTTCCCGACGGATCATGTGGTTGCCGGCCGTCGTTCCGCTTACTGCATATGCCAGCCGTGCGAGACGAGGAGCGACTGACCGGTCAGCGCATTCGACCCGAAGCCCGCAAGGAACAGTGCGGTGTCGGCGATATCTTCCAGCGTCGTGAATTCACCATCCACCGTGTCGCGTAGCATGACATCGCGGATGACGGCGTCTTCGCCGATGCCCAGTTCCTTAGCCTGCTCGGGGATCTGCTTCTCGACCAGCGGTGTACGCACGAAGCCTGGACAGAGGACGTTGGCACGAATGCCATGGGTGGCGCCTTCCTTCGCGACGACACGCGCAAGCCCGAGCAGGCCATGTTTTGCCGCCACGTAAGGCGCCTTGAATTTCGAGGCGACGTGCGAGTGAGCCGACCCCATCAGGATGATGGATCCGCCGCGACCGGCATCGATCATCTGGCGCATGGCCGCGCGCGTGGTAAGGAACGCGCCGTCCATGTGGATGGCGAGCATCCGCTTCCAGTCGGCGAAAGCAAAGTCGACGATCGGCGCGATGATCTGCACACCCGCGTTGCTGACCAGGATATCGACCGGACCCAGTTCACGCCGCGTGCGCGCGAAGCCCTCGTCGACCTGTGCCTCATCGGTGACATCCATGGCCATGCCGATGGCGCCGTGGCCCATCGCGTCGGCCGTCTCGGCCGCCTTGTCGGCGGCGATATCGGCGACCACGACACGCGCCCCCGCGTCGGCATACGCCGTGGCGATGGCGCGACCTATACCGCTGGCGGCGCCGGTGACGAGGGCGATCTTGCCGGTGAGGTCGTGCATGGCGCGCTCCGCTTCGAGGAAGAGGGCGCCATTATGCCGATCAGGCTGGGTCGAGCATGAACGTGGCCGGTTCGCCCTGGGCGGACGAGCCCGCGATCCAGACGTGGAACTCACCCGGCTCCGCTTCGAACGTCGTGCCGTCGCGATGGGTGAAAGCGAGATCGCGGCGGGTCAGCTCGAAGGAGACTTCTTCGGAGGCACCTGGAGCGAGCAGGATCTTGCGGAACGCCTTCAGTTCACGCACGGGCCGCACGCGACTGGCGACACGATCGTGGATGTAAAGCTGCACCACCTCTTCGCCGGTGACGCCACCGGTATTGGTCACCGTGGCGGAGACGACAATGGTTTCGTCCCAGCGCACGCGGGCCTTCACGCGTGGCGCGTCGTAACCGAAGGAGGTATAGCTGAGCCCGTGGCCGAAGGGGTACAGCGCTTCGAAGGTGACTTCGCGATAGCGCGCCTTGAACGCGGGCGGCTGATCCGCCAGTTCCGGGCGGCCGGTGCGCAGGTGATTGTAAAAGTACGGCTGCTGGCCCGCGTCCTGCGGGAAACTCACCGGAAGACGCCCCGCCGGGTTGTAATCGCCGAACACGACATCGGCGATCGCCGGGCCGGTCTGCGTACCGAGGAACCACGTCACCAGAATGGCCGAGGCGCTGCGCACGGCACCGGTAAGGGCCAGCGCGCGACCGTTCTTCAGCAGGACGACGACCGGTGTACCGGTGGCGGCGACGGCCTCGGCCAGCGCCTGCTGGGCGGGCGGCACGATGATCTGCGTACGCGACTGCGCTTCACCGGAATAGACCTGCGGTTCGCCGATGGCGAGGAGAACGACGTCGGCACGTTTCGCCGCCGCGACAGCGGCATCGATGCCGCCGTCGATCGCATCTTCGATGCCGCTGCCGGCGACCACCTCGAGCGAGCCCGCATCGTCGAGAGCGGCACGCAGGCCGGCCTCGATGGTCACGTACCGAGTCTTGTCGCCGAACAACGTCCAGCAGCCTTCGATGTTGTCGACATCGGTACCGAACGGACCGATGAGGGCGATCTTCTGACCCGCCTTGCGCAACGGCAACACGCCGTCGTTCTTCAGCATCACGATCGAGCGACGCGACGCATCGCGCGCCAGCTCGTCGTGCCCGGCCCGCTTCGACGTATCCGCTTCGGCCACGGCATCGAGCGAGCGGTAGGGATTGTCGAACAGGCCGATCGCCTGCTTCACGGTGAGCACCCGACGGACGCCTTCATCCAGCACGTCCATCGGTACCTCGCCCTTTTCGACGAGGTCGGGCAGGTTCGCCGCGTAGAAGCCGCTCTGCATGCTCATGTCGACACCCGCGACGAAGGCGAGACGCGTGGCGTCGCGTTCGTCGGCGGCAAAGCCATGCGCGATCAGTTCCATGTCGGCGGTGTAATCGGAAACGACGAGGCCTTCGAAACCCCATTCACCGCGCAGGATGTCGGTCATCAGTTCGCGGTTGGCCGATGCGGGTACACCGTTGATGTCGTTGAACGCGCTCATGAAGGTCAGCGCACCGGCATCGACCGCTGCCTTGAAAGGCGGCAGGTGCACGTCGCGCAGCGTCTGCGGGGAGATATCGACGGCGTTGTATTCCATGCCGCCCGCGACCGCGCCGTAGGCGGCGAAGTGCTTCGGCGTGGCAAGCAGCGAATCGTCGGCCTTGAGGTCGGCGCCCTGGAAACCCCGCACACGCGCGGCGGAGAACGCCGAGCCCAGCACCACGTCTTCACCCGCACCCTCGGCCACACGTCCCCAGCGCTGGTCGCGCGCGATGTCCACGGCGGGAGCGAAGGTCCAGTGGATGCCGGCGGCGGTGGCCTCGACGGCCGTCACGCGCGCGGTGCGCTCGGCGAGGTCGGGCTCGAACGTGGACGCCTCACCCAGAGGAATCGGAAATACGGTGCGCATGCCATGAATGACATCGGCACCCAGCAGCAGCGGAATACCGAGGCGGCTTTCTTCCACGGCGATGCGCTGCGCCTCGCGGCCCTCGGCCGCGCCGACGCCGTTGAACAGCGAGCCCACGCGGCCCGCACGGATCTGTTCGCGAACCTCCGCCGCACCCAGCGCATTCGCTTCCGGGTTGATGTCGGGCGCGAACGGACGCAGGGCATCCGCAAAGCACCCGAGCTGGCCGACCTTCTCTTCGATGGTCATGCGGGCGATCAGGTCTTCGATGCGGGGATCACGGTTCATGGGTTCTGCCTTGAAAGCGAAGTGGACGCGTGAGGGCGCGTCAGGCGGGCAAGGATACTGGCATCGGCCCCGGAAGTGGGTACGTAAATGCCGTTACATGTAAACGATTACGTCGTTGCGCCACAATGTGTTGAGGCGCACGGATCGCGCCGCTCAGCCGGATGGAAACAAGCGGCTGACGGCCTTGGTCAGTGCCTGTGAGCCATACGGTTTGGCCAGCACGGCGCTGCGCTCATCGTCGGGAAGACCGGCCGTACCGGCATGGCCCGTGGCAAAGATCACGGCCAGGTCCGGAAAGCGCTGGCGCAATGTCGCGGCGAGCTCGATGCCGGATATGCCCGGAAGCCCGACGTCCGTGATGACCAGGTCCGCCGCTTCCTGGTCGAGCAGGGCGGTGGCGCGCGTGCCGTCGCCGGCTTCGCGGACGTCGTGGCCGCGCAGTTGCAACATCTCCACGACCGTGGTGCGTACCAGCCAGTCGTCTTCGACGACGAGGATGCGGAGAGCCTTGGTGGCTGCCGGTGTGGGCGCCGCGACCGAAGGGGTTGCCGGGTCGCCGGCATGGCGCTGCGCCTGCGCGGCGAGGATCTGGCGCAGCTTGCGACCCAGCGTTTCCCGCGTATAGGGTTTGCTCAGCAGCTCGACCCCTTCGTCGAGGCGGCCGCCGTGCACGATCGAGTTCTCCGTGTAGCCCGACGTGAACAGCACGGCCAGCCCCGGAAGACGCTCGCGTGCCTTGCGGGCCAGTTCCGGGCTTTTCAGCGGGCCGGGCATCACCACGTCGGTAAACAGCAGATCGATCGGAATACCGCTGTCGACGATCGAGAGTGCGCTCTGCGCGTCGCGCGCCTTGAGTACGCGATAGCCCAGGTTGGCGAGCAGGGCGACGACGGTATCGCGTACCGCTTCGTCATCCTCGGCGACGAGGATGGTCTCATGGCCGCCCGTCACCGGACCGGCATCGATGTCGACGATGATGTCCTCGGACTGCGTGGTTCGCGGCAGATAGAGCTTCACCGTCGTGCCCTCGCCCGGCTCGCTGTAGACCTTGATGTGGCCGCCGGACTGTTTGACGAAGCCATAGACCATGGAAAGGCCCAGACCGGTGCCGCGACCTTCCGGTTTGGTGGTGAAAAACGGTTCGAACACCTTGTCGACGATGGTCGCGTCGATGCCATGGCCCGTGTCGGTCACCGCAAGCAGCACGTACTGGCCCGCGGTGACGTCGCCGTCGTCGAGCGAACTGACGTATTGCGCGTCGAGATAGGCGTTGCCGGCTTCGATCGTGAGCCTGCCCTGGCCGTCCATCGCGTCGCGCGCGTTGATGGCGAGGTTGAGCAGGGCATTTTCCACGTTGCCCGGGTCGATCAGGGTATTCCACAGGCCGCCGGCGACGATCGTCTCCACCTCGATGGCTTCGCCCAGCGTCCGCCGGAGCAGGTCGTCCATGTTGCGGATGAAACGGCCGATGTTGACCACCTTGGGCGCGAGCGGCTGTCGCCGGCCGAACGACAGCAGCTGCGATGCGAGTTTCGAGCCTCGCGCCACGCCCGCCAGGGCGTGCCGGACGCGTCGCTCCGCACGCTCGTTGCCGCCGACATCCTCGGCCAGCAGCTGCAGATTGCCGCTGATGACCTGCAGGAGGTTGTTGAAGTCATGTGCGACGCCGCCGGTCAGGTTGCCGATCGCTTCCATCTTCTGGCTCTGGCGCAGCGCGTCCTGGGTGCGCAGCAGCTCGGCGGTGCGCTGGGTGACACGCTCCTGCAGCGTCGCGGCGAAAGCGGCGAGCTCGGTTTCGGCCGCTTTCCGCGCGGTGATATCCATGACGATGCCGATGAAGCGGCGGCGCGCCTGACCCGGGCGCGCGATGACTTCCCCACGCCGTGCGATCCAGCGGACCTCGCCCGTGAGGGGATCGATGCGCCGGTATTCGGTGTAATCGAGCGGGTTCGCCCGATCCAGCCGTTGCGGCGCGGCCTCGTGGCGATCGTCGGGATGAAGCAGTTCGCCCAGCATCGCGTCGGTGACGATACCTTCGGCGGGAAGGCCCCAGATGCGGCGGTATTCCTCTGACACTTCGAGGCGACCGGTCTCGGGAAACCACTCGAACGAACCGACGCCGCCGGCCTGCTGGGCGATGCGCAGACGCTCTTCGACCTCCACGCGCCGGGTCGTTTCCTTGATCACCACCAACACGCCACCGGCAACGCCGGAGGTATCCACCAGCGGGCTGAAGTCGAGGTGCAGCCAGGCGTCCTCCGATTCGCCGGAGCGATCGAGCACGACATGCTGATCGCGATAGGCGAGCGTGCCGCCGGCCAGCACGACGTCGAGGACGTTCCGGTTGAACTCCGCCAGTTCGGGCCATGCCTGCACGATCGGCCGGCCCAGGACCTCGGGATGTCGCACGCCGGCAATGGCGCGGTAGGCGTCGTTATAGAGAAAAACGCCCTCCGGTCCCTGGAAGATCGCCATTGGCGCGTCGGCGCGCAGCATGGCGGCGAGCGCATGCCGAAGGGTCGGCGGCCACCCGTGGATGGGTCCGAGCGCGGTCGCCGACCAGTCCAGATCGCGGATCAACCGCCCCAGTTCACGGTCGTGCGGAAGGAACCAGGACGAATCGGTCGAGGGGACAGCCATGCGGCGAACCTTGGAAGGAGATCGGGGCGACGCCGGATGGTAACGCGCCAGCGCACTCAGGTCGTGGCGCGCTGGACCACATCCATCATCGCCAGCCACATGTCGCAGTCCCCGTCGCTGGCCAGATCGACGATGAACGCACCGATCGCCAGCAGTGCGAAGCCCTTGCGCATGGCGCCGATCGCGCCGGCGATGGCGGCCGTCTTGCGACCGAGCAGGCGTCCGGCACGCTCCAGAAAGCTCAGACGCTGGGCGATGCGGCGCACTTCGGAGGCCACGGCGGGTTCCATTGCGACCGCCTCGTCATGGATCAGGCACGTAAGGACATCCATACGGCCCGTAAAATACGGACCTACCCCCGTAGTGAACATCACCCAGTCACGTGCCTGGGCCTGCGACAGGCTCATGATCTCACTCGGGTCTTCCTCGAAGTCGATGAAACCGACGCCCGAGTCGCCCACGGTGATGTTCCGCGCGAACGCCTGGCCGAGATAGCCGCCGTGCCGATGGAGCTCGCCGATCGCCCGCGCGGTTTGCCTGACCAGCACATCGGCATCGTTGGCACTGGTGAGGCGCTTCAGCCGATGCGCGAGCGTGGGGCCCATATCGCTCAGGATCAGGCTGCGCGGGCCCTCGCCCAGGATGCGGGGCACCGGTGCCCCGCAGGCGCTGAGCGTCTGCAGCCGCCGGGCCTCCACGGCCTTGGCCGCCTCACCCGCATGGCGGGGCGGCGAACGCAGCGCCTGGAGATCCAGGCGAGTGACCAGGCCGTTCCACAATGTGACGAGCGCCGGCCGCAGCCAGCCATCCGGGTCGTAGCGCTTGAGCCAGGCGACACGGCCACCAAGAGAAAAACGTTGAACCATCGAGAGAACTCCGTACCAGCGCTGGCGGGCCGCCCCCGCTGGCGACCCCGCGCATTCCGATTGCCGCGGACAGAATTCCGCGTTCCTCCCCATAAGCCAATTCTAAGCTTTGTCATAAAGGACGGCTACCGGCCCCGGGTATGAGCAGCCCTTACCAAAGGCTGAGTGAGGTCCCGTCCCCGCTGGGGATCACCACGCAAATCCGGCAATACGCCCGCCATCGTTTGCATCGCACGGCTCGGTGACACGACAACGTGAAGTTGGCGCGCTAGTCTCGGAGTCCCCCCGCACGAACGCAGGAAACGCGTCATGGAACCGCGTGCGAACTCCCCCGTGATCGCCATGCGCGGCATCGCCAAGGTGTTTCGTGCCGGAAGCATCGAACACCATGCGCTCACCGACATTCACCTCGACGTCCGCCCGGGGGAGTTCCTCGCGATCGCCGGGCCGTCGGGATGCGGCAAAACGACGCTGCTTTCGCTTATGGGCCTTCTGGACCATCCCAGCGGGGGTGAAGTGCGTTTTGAAGGCGTGAAGGCAGGGCAGCTTGGCAGGGTGGCACGGTCGAGGCTGCGCAACGAGCGGATCGGCTACGTCTTCCAGGCGTTCAATCTGATCAGCGACATGGATGTCTTCGACAATGTGGCCTTGCCACTGACCTATCGCAGCGGCATCGGGCGGCGGGAGCGTCGCGAGCGGGTCCTGCGGGCGCTCGAAGACGTCGGCATGTCGCACCGCGTGCGTCATTACCCGGCCCAGTTGTCGGGTGGCCAGCAACAGCGGGTCGCGGTGGCGCGCGCCCTTGCCGGGGATCCCGCCATTCTGCTGGCCGACGAACCCACGGGAAGCCTCGATCTTGCCAGTGGCGAACGACTCATGGCGCTGTTGGGACGCCTGCATGCCGAAGGCCGGACCATCTGTGTCGTGACCCACGAGGAGCGGTTTCGTGGAGCCGCCGACCGCATCGTCAGGCTGCTCGACGGCCGACTGGTCGATGAGACGAGCTACGCCGAGTGGCAGAGAGAGGCGGGGTCCGGACTCGACGAGCGGCAGCTTGCGGGCTCGCTCCCGTGAACCGCGGAAGTGGGGCGCGCGTCGGCTTTCTCGCGCTTGCCGCGATCACCCTGTCCCTAGGGATCGCCGCCTTCACCGCGGCGCTCACCCTGGTCGATTCGCTGCTGTGGCGGCCGCCGCCTTTCGCGGACGTCGACCGTCTTGCCGTTTACGGTGCCAGCTACCGCGGCGATCCGACGCGCGTCGCATCGCCGCGATTCGTCGGGGCGATGGACGGCCTTGCCAGTGTCGAATCGCGCGGCGCGACGCGTCTTCCCCGCGCCGTGAACCTCGTCATGGGTGAGCAGCGGTGGTTGCTCCAGGGCCAGCGTGTGGACCCGGGCTTTCTCGCAACGCTCGGGGTCGCGCCCGCCGCGGGGAGGAATCTCACCGACGGCATGGGCGCCATGGTGTCTTTCGATTTCTGGCGTCGCCACGGGGGCGGTCTCCCGTCGATACTCGGGCGGGAGGTTATCGTCGACGGGCGCCGCATGCCGGTGATCGGCGTCCTGCCGAAGGGGTACCGGTTTTTCCAGGATGTGGACGTGGTCCTGCCAATGCGTGTCTCCGGCTCGGCAGACGACGCGGCCGACAACCTGATCGCTGTGGCGCGCCTCCGGCCGGGCGCCACGGTCGACGCCCTGTCGTCCGAGGTCGCCGGGCGCACGGCCCGGGAAGCGAGTCGTCACCCTCTCGATACCGGCGCCGACGCCGACGTGGGGGCGACGCCGCTGGCGCTCGTTCTGGTAAGAAACGCCAGGGCTCCACTGCTCGGCCTGATGGCCTGTGCGGGAGGCGTTCTCGCGGCGGCGGGCATCGCACTGTCGAATCTCATGCTCGGGAGAGGTCTCACCCGGTCACGCGATACCGCGATACGCATGGCGCTTGGAGCGCGTGGGCTTTCACCCTGGTCGTCCACCGTGAAGGAAGCGCTCGCCATCGGTGTGCTGGCCGCAGGCCTCGGCCTTCCTGCCGGCGCACTTATCGTGCAGGCGTTTCAGGATGTCGTCCCGGAGACGTGGTTGAGCAGCGCCCTGCCGATCGAGACATCTCCCCGCGTGTATCTGACCGCCACGGCGGTGGACGTGGCTCTGGTGCTTATGGCCGCTGTTTCCGGCATGGTGCACGACAGCCTCGCCGACCTCCTGCGCGAGCGTATCGCGGTGGACGGGCGTCATGGGCTGGGAAGGCTGGCGCGGGCAACCCGCATCGGCTTGATTCTGGTTCAGTCCGCCTTTGCCGGTGCGCTGCTGGTTTTTGCGACGGTGGCGGTCGCTCGCCTCGTCAGCCTCGAAAAAGTCGCACCGGGCTTCGATGCGAAAGGCGGTACGTTTGTCCCGATGCACCTCGACGTCTCCTCCTATCCGACGCGCGACCACGTGCTCGCCATGCTCGACGACCTCCGCCGGGGCACGGATGGAACGCCGCTGAGCGCGCCACCCGGCTTCACCAACCTGCTGCCCCGAGGTGACGGTCTGGTCATGCCCTTCCTCGACGCGACGGGTCGCCGCCACTTCGTCCGCTTCGCCGTCGTGACGCCGGGCACGACGGAAGCGCTGGGCCTCACGCGCCTCGCGGGCCGTGCCATCGACGATAACGACCGGGCCGGGGCCACGCCGGTCGCCGTCGTGAACACGACGTTCGTGCAGACCATGGGCGGGACGCTCGGCGGCTTCGTCCGGTCCGATTCCCGCCTGGCGGTGACGCCACCGCTGCGCATCGTCGGCATCGTCGCGGACACACGCGTGGCGGGACCGTCGGAGCGTGCGGTCGCCACGGTGTTCGTCCCGCTCAGCCAGGTCGATCCTGCCATCTATGCGTTCATTCGCCGCCTGATGCCGATGTACGCGGTGTGGCGGGTGCCGGCCGCCGAGGAGCGACGCAGCGAAGAGGCGTTCGCGTCCCGACTGCGCGAGGTGGCGCCTTTTGTCGCGGCAGGCGCGTACCGGCGGCTTGCCGACCTCGTGGGTGAACCGACGGCGGAGGCGCGGCGCAACGCGAATCTGCTCGCCGCCGCGGCACTTGCCGCCCTGGTCCTGGCGACCGTGGGTCTGTATTCGAGTCAGTCCGTCGATCTGGCTGTACGCCACCGCGAATTCGCCCTGCGTACGGCGCTGGGCGAACCGCGACGGCGACTGGTCCATGGCGCCATCACCGGCTATTTCCTCGCCGCTGTCGCCGGCGCGGTGCTCGGGTCTATCGCGGCCGTGCTGACGCGTCCATGGCCACAGGTCGAGCGTGTCGACGCCGTGGCGGTGGCAGCCGCCGTGCTCGTATTCATCGCCGCCGCGCTCGTCGCGATCGCACGTCCCGCATGGTGGGCGGCTCATCTTCAACCACTCCCCATCCTGCGTGGCGGCTGAGTGTGGCACGCCGTTTCATGCATCTCAGGAGGATCGAGCGCCATGTCCGACAGTCACCATGCCTTGCCCATCCTGATCGTTGACGACCACCCGGACATCCGGTTGTCCCTGCGCCTGCTGATGCGAGCCGAAGGCATTCCCTCGGTGGAGGCGGAATCGCCCGCTGGCGCCTGCGACGTCGTCAACCGGACGGCCGTGGCCTGCGCGATCCTGGATCTGAACTACGGTGCCGACACCACCTCGGGCACGGAGGGGCTCGACCTGGTGGCACGCCTGCGTCATGAATGCCCGGACCTGCCGCTCATCGTGATGACGGCGTGGGGCAGCATCGACCTGGCCGTGCGTGCGATGCGCATAGGCGCCGCGGACTTCGTCGAAAAACCCTGGAACAACGCGCGCATGGTGCACACCGTGCGTGCGCAGATCGCCCTGCGGACGATGCGTGAGGAGAACCTTCGCCTGCGCACGGAAACCGCGCTCGCACGCCGGTCGGCCGACGCGACGCGGATCTGCGAATCGACGTCGATGCGGCGGGTGGTGGACCTCGCGCATCGTATCGCCGCCAGCGACGCCAGCGTGCTGGTGATGGGCGAAAATGGCAGCGGCAAGTCGTTGCTGGCGCGGGAAATCCACGCCATGTCACCCCGTGCCGACCAACCACTGATCCGCGTCGACATGGCCAGTCTGTCGGACATGCGTTTTTCGGAGGAAATGTTCGGGGACGACGAGCCGTCGCCCCGACCCGGGCGTTTCGAACTGGCGCACGGCGGCAGTCTGATCATGGAGGAGGTCGGCAACATGACGCTGCAGCAGCAGGCGAAGCTGCTTCGCGTACTCGACGAAGGAGAGTTCGAGCGAAGCGGTTCGATGCGCACACGGCGCGCGGATGTGCGGGTGATCTCGACGAGCCACACTGACTTCGACGCCGCGGTAAGGGACGGCCGGTTCCGTCGCGACCTGCTCTACCGCCTGAACGCGATGCAGATAAGACTCCCCGCCCTGCGCGATCGCGGGGAGGATATCGTCCCGCTCGCCCGCCATTTCCTCCTGCGCGAATGTGCCCGTCTGCGACGCGGCGCGATGAACCTCAAGCCATCCGCCGAGCGTGCCCTGCGTGCCTACGGATGGCCGGGCAACGTGCGCGAACTCGAGCATGTCATCGAGCGCGCCGTCCTGCTCGCCCCGCGTGACGACATCGATGCGGAGACGCTGGCGCTTCTTCCCGCGTCGGGCGCACCGCTGGTGCTTGATCGACTCACCTTGCCCGAAGCGGAGGAGATGCTTATCCGGCAAGCCCTTGAACGCAACGACAACAACCTGCAGAGAGCCGCCGACGCGCTGGGTATTTCGCGGCAGTCCTTGTACCGTCGCATCGACAAGCACCGTGCCAAGGGCGGGTTCGACCAGGTCAACTGACAGGGATGGACATGGCGATGCTGTTCGCGCTCGGAATGGGCCTCGGTGCGGCCGCCATCGCGTGCTTCGCGTGGCGCATGCTGGCGGCCTGGCGCACGCTGGGAAGTCTTCTCGCCGCACTGCGAGAGGGCGATTACGGCGTGCGCGGCAGCCTGCCTTCGCGGCATCACCCGCTCAGAGGCATGATCGCGGACATCAACGCCGTCTCGGACACCCTGCGCGAAGGGCGGCGAAAACGCACCGAAAGCCTGCGCTTCCTGGGCAAGACGCTCACCGCCCTGCAGGACCCGATCTTCGTTGTCGACCGCGAGCAGCGCCTGGTCATGATCAATCCTGCCGCGCGTGAGCTGATCGGCGCGGCTCACGACAGCGTCATCGGGCGCGACGCCGATGCCATGGGCCTGATGCCGGTGGTCGTCGCGTCGGACAACGCGATTCTCTCATGGGAGTTTCCCGCCCGAACCGGGCGCTGGATCGTCCGCCGCGCTGTCTGGTACAGCGAAGGATACGAGAACACGATGGTGATGCTGCACGATGTAAGTGCAGCACTCGGGGACGAGGAGCGCAACGCGTGGCAGCGACTGATTCGCGTGCTCAGCCACGAGCTCAACAATTCGCTCGCACCGATCGGCTCGCTGGCGGGCAGCCTGTCGGCCCTGCTCGATCAGCACGGTGGGGACGCCGTCGAGCACGACTTGCGTGAAGGCCTGGAGGTTATCGAGCGGCGTTCGGACTCGCTGGCACGTTTCCTGGCGGGCTACGGGCGCCTTGCTCGTTTGCCACCCCTGCGCGCCCAGGCGTTCCGGCTCGACCTTTCCTTGCGTCGGCTCGCGCGTCTGGAAGACCGGATGCAGATCGGCGTCGACGGTTCCGCCGAGGTCGTGGTCAACGGTGACGAGGCCCAGCTCGACCAGGCCTTCATCAACCTGCTTCGCAACGCGGTGGAGTCGGCGCTGGCGTCGGGCGGCGGCGTCCGTGTGAACTGGATGGTGGCAGGGGCGCAGGTTCGCGTGACGATCGAGGACGAAGGCGGTGGCCTGCCCGAACGATCCTCACTGTTCGTGCCTTTTTTCACCACCAAGCCAACCGGCTCGGGTATCGGCCTGAGCCTTACCCGGCTGATCGTCGAAGCGCACGCGGGAAGCGTCGACCTGCGTAACCGGTCCGACGGTCCGGGTGCGACGGCGATCGTGGTGCTCCCTCTCGGCACCTGACCCTGAACCTGACGTTGTCCGTTTCCGGACGCGCTGTCCGATTCCGGACAGGCGGCTCGACCGGTTTCGAACGGGACGGCCATTTATCTGCCCACCGCGCGAAAAAAAGGCGAGCCGGCACGTCTCTCCCGCTGTTTTCGATCGCGCTGCCCTCCTAGATTGGCTTACGCGCTTCTCCATGGGGGGGAGGCAGCACGTCGATATCGCCAGGAGAATCACATGGACCACGTCCTCCGCTTGCAGATGCTCGAAGCCGATCCGCTGACCGCGGGAGAAGCCGATACGCCCACCAGCTCATGCAGCAACGGCGCCTGCTCGTTCGCCAACGTCGACGGTATCGACGGCCAGTAACTCCTGCCGTGATCCGGCTGGGGCGAAGGCATGCGGTGCGACGTCCGGGTCGCACCGCATGCCGGTTTTTCAGCGTGCCATTCCAAGGACAGTCATGCCCGCCGAACGACGGACCGAACTGCTGTACTACACCGCGGTGGACCGCGAATTCTTCGAAACGCATGGCAGTCGCGTCATCGACGAGCGGGATTTCGTCGAGCCGGTGCGCCGGATCGTTCCGGCCAGCTGGCGCATGCACCGCTCTGGGGTCTGGATGCATTGCCTGCCGCCGGATACGCCGTTGCCGGCACAGGGCTGGAAGATTCACGTCTCATCGGTGACGCCGACCGCACCGATCGTGCTCTCGATCGTGGCGGCGACGCTCAGCTCGCTGGGCGTCGCGTTCAAATTCGCCGCCGACGCGCGCATGCATGCCGCGATGAATGGCAAACGGTGGCCGCGCGGAGGCTCCGGAAAGTTCATCACGATCTACCCGGCGGATCCGAAAGCCTTCCGCTACGTCATGGAAGAGTTGCAGGCCGTTCTGACCGGTTACGAGGGACCGCACATTCTCAGCGACCGGCGCCTTCCGGGATCGCGCATCCTGCATTATCGTTTCGGTGGCATTCGTGGCGAATACGAGGTGTCGGCGGGTGGGCAGCGCGAATATTTCCTGCGCAACCCGTCAGGCGAGAAGGAACCGGATATACGCGCCGCATACGTGCACCTGCCGCCGTGGGTCCGCGACCCGTTTCCGCAGGATACCGATGCCGGCGATTCATCGGTACTGCGCCTGGACGGCGGACGCTATGAGGTTCGCGGCGCGCTTACATTTTCCTCGGCCGGGGGCATCTATCTGGCGTTGAATCGCGACTCGGGACGCCACGTCGTCATCAAGGAGGCCCGTCCCCACATCGGCGGCACGCAGTCGGCCACCACTCTGCTGCTCAAGGAGTACCGCCTGCTGGGCAAGCTCGCTCCACTTGGCGTCACGCCGTCGCCCGTCGCCTACTTCACCGAATGGGAGCACCAGTATCTGGTCGAGGAGTATATCGACGGGCAGACCCTGCGCCGGTGGCTCGCCGAGCGCTACCCGTGGCTGAAGACACGAGCGACGCAAGCCCACGTCGCGAGCTTCCTGCGTGAGCTGTGCGACGTGTTCCAGCGTATAGCGGACGCGCTGGAGGCCATCCACGCGACAGGCGTCACGCTGGGCGATTTCTCGTTCCACAACATCATGATCGCGACGGACGGGCGTGTGCGCATCATCGACCTCGAAGCGGCCGTCGATCGTGGGCTCGACCGCCCCTCGGGTCTGTGCACGCCGGGGTTCGCGTCGCGATCGCCACAGCGTGACGATCACGCCAGCGCGTGCGCGGAGGATCGCTACGCTTTCGGCGCCAACCTTTTCGCCGCCATGCTTCCGGTCAACGCGATGCTGCCGCTCGATCCCCACGCCGCCATGCGCATCACGCATCGCCTGTGCGAAGACATGGGGTATCCCGCGCTCGTCGCCACGACGATCGCCGCGCTCATGGACAGCGAGCCGACGAAGCGCCCGTCGCCTGTCGCCGCGATGAAAAACCTGCGCGGTGCGCTCACGCATCTCGCCGACGACCGGCTTCTGGTCCCGCATCTGCGGCGCACCGTGGCGCCCGTCGCGAACGCCGCGGGCGATCTGTTCCGTTACATCGATACATTGTCGGCAGGCGCGCGGCCCGATCGCTACGTGCCGGCGGACCCGCAGGTCTTCGAGCGCCATCCCTGGGGCGTCGCGTACGGCGCGGCAGGCATCGTGCACGCCCGCCAGCGCGGAGGCCGGCCCGTCCCCGACAGCTTGATGGAGTACCTGCTGGCGGGCGTGCACGAGGGACGACATCGGGGATGCGACCTCATGCACGGTGACGCGGGCATCGCATGGGTCCTGCTCGATGCGGGCAGGGAAGACCTCGCGCTGTCGCTGCTGGGCGCGTCGACACTCGACGGGCCCATTCGCGAACGCTACGGGCTGTATGACGGGATCGCAGGCTGGGGCCTGGCGCGAATCGCGGTTTGGCGACGTACGCAGGATGACGCCATGCTGGCGGCGGCGATCGCGGCGGGTGACGCGCTGCTGGCGGCAGGGCCGTGCGTGCACGGCAAGCGCGGCTGGCACCGCGGCGAAGCCATGCAAGCGGTGGGGCTGGGCTACGGTGCCGCGGGCATCGCGTTGTTCCTGCTGCACCTGTTCATGGCGACGGACGAGTCACGCTTCTTCGACGCGGCGCGCGAAGGGCTCGCCTTCGACCTCGATCACTACGGATTCAATGCCGACGGGGATCGCACATGGCGTCGCGCCGTGGAGGGCGGCGCCCTGGTGCCTTACCTGCGCCATGGCACGGCCGGCGTCCTTGCCGTCGTGGCCCGCTTCCTTGCGGCCACCGGCGATAGCCGTTACCGGGACATCCTGCTGACCTGCGAAGCGGACCTGATGCGTAGCCACGCCATCTCACCGGGACTGTGCGATGGCCTCGCCGGGATCGGTGAGACCTTGCTCGATCTGGCCGCGGTGTTGCCCGAGCGTGCCGCGCACTATCTGACGCAGGCCCATCGCGTCGCCGGCGGCATCGAACTGTTTCTGGTCCGGCGGCCTGAAGGACTCGCCGTTCCCGGGACGGAACTGCTTCGTTTCACCTGCGATCTGGCGACCGGTAACGCGGGTGTCGCCGCATTCTTCGACAGGCTCTGGAACGGCGGTCCGGCATCGTTCATGCTCGACGAGCATCTGACGATGGCGCAGCATCGCTGCGGGGCTGCCACGGCCTAGAGCCGGAACTTCGCCTCCATCATGTACGTGCGCGAGGGGTAAGGGTAGTAGACGTAATAGCGCCGGTCGGTGAGGTTGTCCACGCCGACACCGAGGTTCACGTGCTCACTCGCCTGCCACTGCACCTTGGCGTCGAAGGTAAGAAACGCGCTGGCTCCGCCGAAGGTGTCGGGGTCGATGTCGCTGTGGTCGAGCGTGTTGTACTGCCGTCCGGAATAGCGACCGGCCAGCGTCAGTGCCACCGTTTCGCTCGCATGCCAGGTGGCGATCAGGTTCGCTCGCCATCTGGGGATGCGATAGAACTGTTTGCCCTCCGACGAGGGGTTACGATGGTTCCGAACCGTGGTCGCCTGCGTATACGCCGCGTTCGCCGTGAGATCGAGCGCATCCCAGACCACGCCACGTCCGTCATAGCTTGCCTCGGCACCGCGCGTGCGTACGAGGTCGATGTTCTGCACGCTGGTGACATTCGGAAAAACCGTCGTGTCGGTCTGGCTCAGGAGCGTGTCGCGCGTATCGCTGCGGAACACCGTGAACCGCGCGACGCCATGGGCCTGGTACCACTCGGCCGACAGTTCGCGGGAGAGGTCGTTTTCCGGCTTCAGATTCGGATCGTTGTTGATGATCGCGATACCGTTGAACGTTCCCTGGAAAAGCTCGTTCACGGTGGGGAAGCGCCAGGCGCGTGCTCCGGACAGACGCAGCAACAGGTTGTCGCTCGCGGCATAGGTCAATGACAGCTTGGGAGAGGTGTGCGACTCCTTGCGCTCCGGGTACCCGATGGTCGCGCTGGCGGTGGAACGCGTGCCACCGAACGCGCGCCACTGCTCGTAGCGCGCACCGGCGGTGAGGCGCCAGCGCTCGTCGAGTTGCCAGGCGTCCTGTACATAAAGCGCCTGTGTCTGCGTGCTGCCGCCGTTGGCTGCGGTGAGTGCGCCAGCGCCGCCGGTACGCCATGCGGAGAGCAGGTCCGTGACGTTATCGAGGCGGTAACCGTCGAAGTGGTAGCCGAAGCTCACGGTGTGCGAGTTGGCGTCCGGCGAGTCCGGGGTATGGCTGACCCGCAGGTCGAAAGTCCGCCAGCGACTGCCGTCGCCTGCCGTCAACAGGCCGCTGCCGTTGTAGGTCACGGCGTCGGCCACACGATCGCGGTTGCGGTCCATGTCGAAGTACGACGCGTTGCCTTCGATATTCCATCCGCTGTCCCGGTGCGTGCCGAGCGAAACGCCGTAGAGATAGTTGCGGCTCTGCCGCGTGCTGGGGGCGAAGAAACTGGCCGGTAGCGTGTACTGGCGGCCGTCGATGCTCACCGGGCCGGACCAGACCGGCTGGCCGTTGGCGTCACGCAGGTACGTTGCCGTGCGATGGGAGAGATCCTGGTTCCAGTAGCCCGCGGTGACGCCGCCGGTCAGCTCCGGGGTGAAGTCGTAGGTCAGGCGCACATGGGCCTCGTCCTGGCTGGTCGCTTCCTGGCCTTCGCTGTTGATGCCGAGGACCTCACGCGGAAGCCCCGTGGCGCCCGTGTCACCGATGGCTCCCGTCACCGGGTTCGTCGTCCCGGCGCGGCTGGCGCGGTTCTGCACGGCGTAGACCAGCGGCTGCCCGTTGGATTGCAGATGCGCGACGCCGATCAGGAACGCGAACCTGCCCGAACGATCGCCGAGGGTCGCGCTCTGCCGGCTGCCGCCGTAGTTGCGGTCCGTGCCATAGGTATCGACATGCTGGGTGAAGGCCTGGACGTCGCCCGTCACCTCGAGTTTGTCGGGCATGCGCGTGGTCATCAGCACCGTGGCGCCGATGGCGTTGCCCGGGTACAGCGCGGAATACGCGCCATAAAGGACTTCGACACGGTCGAGGTTCTCCGGAAACGCCATCGACCAGCGTGGCGGATTCGACCAGCTGTTGCCCAGCAGGTTCGACAGCAGCAAGCCGTCCAGATAGACGAGGCCGCGCGCGCTCTGCTGGTTGCTGGTGCCGCGCACGGAGAACGTGGCGTTTTCGTCGCCGACGAATCGCTTGCGGATACCGAAGGACGGCAGGTACTTCAGCGCGTCTTCCGCGTTGATCACGTTGAGGCGGTCGAGCCTGGCGGCGTCGACGGTCTCGACCGCCGAAGGCATGTCGGGATCGACACGCGTCCCCTTGCTGACGGCGGAAACGCGCACTTCGCGAAGGTTGGTGGTCTGGGGGGCGTCAGGTGTCTCGGCCGCATGGGCGGCAAGCGTGGAGGCACCGATGGCGCAGGCGACAGCGCGCGCGAGCGCGCGTCCATCGAGAGGAAGCAGGGTCATGGCGATAGTCCGTGGGTCGTTGGCGTACGGCGGGATCGGAAACGATCAGGCGTGCGCGGCGACCGGCGGACCTCGCGTGGGAGCGTGATGGCGGACCAGCGACGGCGCGGCACGCCGGGCCGGCAGCGTCGCATCGACATAGCCGGCCAGCGGAAGCCACCGGGCGACGAAGAAGCCGCCACCGAGGGCAGGCGTCTGTGCGAACAGGGCGCAGTAGCCGCAGGCGTCGTCGGCGTCCTGAGCGCCGCCCATGTCGTGACCGTGGCCCGGCATACCGTGGTGCGCCGTGACAGCTTCCCGGTCGCACCAGGCGCCGAGATCGGGGAAGGCGAACGCGGGCAGCGCCCTGGACACGGTGGGCGCAAGCACGGTGAGCCAGACGGCGACCGTCGCCATCCATCCCAGCCAACGCATGTGTCCCTGTGTTCGACGCAACGCGGCGTCCCCTCGATCAACCCTGGATGTGGGTCCAGGGATGATGCCACGTCCGGGCGTGAAGGCGCTGCGGCGCGGTGTCGCTGAGGTATGTCGGCCAGGAGGCGCCCTCACGTTTTCCTGTCGTGCGCTGGGTCATCGTGCGCCACCCCCACGAGGACGCCGCCATGCCCGATCGCCGTTACGACTCCGCCTCCCCCGTCCGCGAGGGTTCGCCGTTTCCGCGCGGAGCGACCTGGGATGGAAAAGGCACCAACTTCGCCCTGTTCACCGCCCATGGCACGCGGGTCGAGGTCTGCTTCTACGACGACGCGGGTAACGAAACGGGCCGCATCGACCTGCCCGAGTACACCGACGAGGTCTGGCACGGTTACGTGCCGGGCGTCGGTCCGGGTCAGCTTTACGGCTACCGCGTCCACGGCCCTTACGAGCCGGAGAACGGGCACCGCTTCAACCCGAACAAACTGCTCCTCGACCCGTACGCCAGGCATATCGTCGGCGAGCTGATCTGGGCCGACGAACTCTACGGATATACCGTGGGCCACGCCGACGGAGACCTCAGTTTCGATGAGCGCGACAGCGCGCCGTTCATGCCCAAGGCGATGGTCGTCGATCCGACGTACAAGTGGATCGAACACGGCAAGCCGCACATCCCCTGGAACCGGACCGTCATCCAGGAAACGCACGTGCGTGGCTACACCATGCAGCACCCGTCGGTGCCGGAAGACAAGCGCGGCACGTTCGCCGGCCTGGCTACGGAAGAAGTGATCGACTACGTGCGCGATCTGGGCGTCACGTCGATCGAGTTGCTGCCCGTGCATGCCTACCTCGACGACCAGCACCTGCTGGAACAGGGCCTGCGCAACTACTGGGGTTACAACACCATCGGCTTCTTCGCGCTGAAGACGCGCTACATGTCGAGCGGCGACCCCCGCGAATTCAAGGACATGGTGGCGGCGTATCACCGCGCCGGTCTCGAGGTCATCCTCGATGTGGTCTACAACCACACGGCCGAAGGCAACGAAATGGGCCCGACGCTCTCGTTCAAGGGCATCGATAACGCCAGCTACTACCGACTGGCCGAAGACAAGCGTTATTACATCAATGACACGGGCACCGGTAACACGGTCAACCTGAGTCACGCCCGCGTGCTGCAGATGGTTACCGACTCACTGCGCTACTGGGCCACGGACATGAACGTGGACGGTTTCCGTTTCGATCTCGCCACCATCCTCGGTCGCGAGCCGTACGGCTTCGACGAAAACGGCGGTTTCCTCGACGCCTGCACGCAGGACCCCGTGCTCAACCAGACCAAGCTGATTGCTGAGCCGTGGGATTGCGGTCCCGGCGGCTATCAGGTGGGTGAATTCCCGCCCGGCTGGGTGGAGTGGAACGACAAGTTCCGTGACACGGTGCGCGCGTTCTGGATCGGCGAGGAAGGCAAGTTGCCGGAGTTCGCGCGGCGTTTCACGGGTTCCGCCGATCTGTTCGACAAGCGTGGACGTCGCCCGTACGCGTCGCTGAACTTCATCACCGCGCACGACGGGTTCACGCTGCGCGATCTGCTGAGCTACAACGGCAAGCACAACGATGCCAACGGCGAAGACAATCGCGACGGCTCGGACAACAACCATTCGTTCAATCACGGCGCCGAAGGCCCGACGGACGACATGGGCATCCGCGCCATGCGGCAGCGCCAGTCGCGCAACCTGCTGGCCACCCTGCTCCTGGCGCAGGGGACGCCGATGCTGCTCTCCGGCGACGAGCGCGGCAACACGCAGAACGGCAACAACAACGTCTACGGTCAGGACAACGAGCTGAGCTGGATCGACTGGAATGACGATCCGACCGAGGGCAGCCTGGCCCAGTCGGTGCGTGAGTTGCTCGCCTTGCGCGAGCGTTATCCGATCCTTCGTCGCGGTCGTTTTCTCAACGGACGTTACGACGAGGAATCGGGCATTCGCGACATCGTCTGGCTCAATCCCGGCGGTGGCGAGATGCAGCCTGAGCACTGGGACGATCCGCGTGCGCGGTCCATCGGTATCCTGCTCGACGGGCGCAGCCAGGCCTCCGGAGTGCGCGAGCATGCGGCGGATCAGACGGTGCTGATCCTGATCAACGCCTTCGATGGCGGGGTGGAGTTCACGTTGCCCGAGGGTGCCTGGAGCGTGGCGTTCTCGAGCGATCTGGATCTCGCGGTGGATACCGTGGCTGAAGACGGCAAGATGATTGCGCCACCGCGCAGCTTCGTGGTGCTGGCGGCGGGCTGAGGCGCATCGGAAGGGGGGATGGCCCGACCGGGAGGCGGTGACCGTGAAGGTCCCGCTCCCCGGTTCGCGGCAGCCGGCGCATTTGACCCCCCGCCATATACCTTCCTATATTGCCCGACCTCTTCTTGCCGGACTGACGCCATGCGCCTCCGCCCTCTCGTCGCGCTGTGCCTTGTCCTCGGTCCAGGCCTTGCTTCCGCGGCCGATCTCGTCGTCTCGGCGGCCTCCAGCCTCACCGACGCCTTCCAGTCCGTCGGCAAGGCCTATGAGGCGAAACACCCCGGTACCCACGTTGTCCTCAACTTCGCCGCCTCCGACGTGCTGCTGCGCCAGATCGCCAGTGGCGCCCCGGCGGACGTGTTCGCCTCGGCCGACCAGCCCGCGATGGACAAGGCGGTCGAAGCGAAAGCCATCGACGTGTCGACGCGGCAGGACTTCGCGACCAACCGTCTGGTTCTGATCGTGCCCAGGGACGCCTCGGTCAGGGTGTCCTCGCCGGCCGATCTGAAAGCCCCCGCGGTGAAACGCGTGGCCTACGGCGATCCGGCGTCGGTGCCGGTGGGTCGTTATACGAAGGCCGCACTGGAGCGGCAGGGGCTCTGGGACACCATCTCCGCCAAAGGCGTGCTGGCGCAGAACGTGCGCCAGAGCCTCGACTATGTCGCCCGCGGCGAGGTCGACGCCGGTTTCGTTTTCGCTACCGATGCCGCGATCGCGAAAGACAAGGTCACCGTCGCCGCCACCGTGCCGACCCCGAAGCCGATCGGCTATCCGATCGCCGTGGTCGCGGCCTCGAAGCAGGTGGCCGAGGCGAAGTCGTTCGAAGCCTTCGTGCAATCCACCGAGGGACGCGGAATTCTCGCCCGCTTCGGCTTCGAAGCACCCTGAGCCGGCGTGGGCGACGTCTGGATTCCCCTCGCGCTGTCGCTCAAGGTCGCCTTGTGGGCGACCGCGATCAACCTCGTGCTCGGCGTCGCGGTGGCCTTCGGCTTGTCGCGCTGGCGCTCCCCTGCGCGCGAGCTCGTCGATTCGATCCTGACCTTGCCGCTGGTGCTGCCGCCGACGGTCCTCGGCTATTACCTGCTGGTCCTGCTCGGTCGCAAGGGCGCCTTCGGCGGCTGGCTCGACCGGCACGGGATCGAACTCGTGTTCACCTGGCAGGGCGCGGTGATTGCCTCGACGCTGGTCGCCTTTCCGCTCGTGCAGAAGGCGGCACGTGCCGCCTTCGAAGCGGTCGATCCTCAGCTGGAAAGTGCCGCGCGCGTCCTGGGTCTGCGTGAAGTCGCGGTGTTCTTTCGTGTGTCGCTGCCACTCGCCGCGCGCGGCATTACGGCGGGTGCTCTGCTCGCCTTCGCCCGCGCACTCGGTGAGTTCGGCGCGACGTTGATGATCGCGGGTAATCTGCCCGGGCGTACGCAGACCCTGTCCGTCGCGATCTATGCGGCCGTGCAGGCTGGCCACGACGATACCGCTGCGATCATGGTCGTCGTCACGTCGGTGACCTGCGTGGTGGCGCTCCTGCTCGCCGGCTGGCTGTCGCCGGATCACACGCGGCGGTCGCGGCCATGAGTGTCGACGTGGCGGTCCGCAAAACGCTGCACGCCGACGACCGCCGCTTCGAGCTGGACGTCGCCTTCGCGTCGGAGCATCGTCGCGTGGTGCTGTATGGACCCTCGGGTGCCGGCAAGAGTCTGACGCTGCGCGCGATGGCCGGACTGATCTCTCCGGACGCAGGGCACGTGCGTGTCGACGGTCGGACACTGCTCGACACGCAGGCGCGGGTGGATGTTCCCTCGCGCGAACGCGGCGTAGCGTATCTGTTTCAGGATTACGCGCTGTTTCCTCACCTGACGGTCGCGCAGAACGTCGGTTTCGGACTGTCGCGTGGCTGGTTCAACCCGGCGCGGCGTCGCCATGGCGAACGGGTCGGTCGGTGGCTCGAGACGTTCGAACTCACGGCGGTCGCGGATAGCTACCCGTCACGCATTTCCGGCGGGCAGCGCCAGCGCGTCGCACTGGCGCGCGCACTGGTTTCCGAGCCGCGCCTGCTCCTGCTCGACGAGCCGTTCGCCGCGCTGGACCCCGCGTTGCGCGGCCGCATGCGTGGCGAGCTGCTGGCGCTGCAAACCCGTCTCGATCTGCAACTGCTGGTGATCACCCACGATCCGGCCGATGTCGACGCGCTGGATGGCCATACCATCGAAATCCGCGACGGCAAGGTCAGTCGGTGACCCCGACAATCACCGACGAGGCATCGAAGATCGCCATCACGGCTGTGCCCTCCGCCAGTTCCATTCCCTCAGCGCTCTCCTTCGTCACGATCGCCGCGATCGTCCCGCCGCCGTCCAGCGCGATCGTTACTTCCGTATTCACCGCACCGGGAAAGACCTCCGTCACCCGCCCCGGCAGCTGATTGGCCGCGGACAGACGCCCGGCGCCCGGCATGCCCACCATGACCCAGTTCGCCTTCACCAGCGCCACGACGGGCCGTCCAGGCGAGAGCGCGAGACTGGCGGTGCTCTCACGGGTGACGGTGGCAACGACGGTCGTCCCCCCGGCCAGCGCGATATCGATACGGTCGTTGACCGCTCCTTCGGTGACGGCGCTGACCGTGCCGGCCAGCTGGTTGCGTGCACTCGTGCGCATCGTGAAACGTCTCAGCAGATGAATGTCGTCGGTAGCATCCTCGCCGAGCGACGCCAGCCGCTCCACGAATCGCTTGTGCTCGGTCTCGATGCCACGGAACGAGGCGATCAGGCGTTCGGCCCTCGCCGTCAACCGCGCCCCGCCGCCGCCCTTGCCGCCCGTGGAACGGACCACGAGATCCTCGCCCGCCAGGTTGTTCATGGCGGCGATGGCATCCCACGCGCCCTTGTAGCTCATGCCCACCGCCTTCGCCGCCGCCGTGATGGAACCGGTCTGTCCCACCTGGGCGAGGAGCTCGATGCGGTCGGGGCCGCCCCAGCGGCGGGTGCCGTCGGTCAGCCAGAGAGAGCCGTCGTAATGAAGCATGGGTCCACCGCAGAGGAATCGGTCCCCCAGTCTAGCCCCCGCGCCGCTCGCCGTCGTGGGATGATGCCCGCCTTTCTCGGGCGAGGCCCGACGGTCAGAGTGACGCGGTGACGGACAAACACGCCCAGCCAACCCTGAAAGCTTTCGCGAGCCGTGCGACGAAATACCTGCTGGCGGCGGCCTTCGTGGGCGTGGCGATCTTTCTGCTGCATCGCTATATCGCGCGCATGTCCTGGCAGGACATCCGTGCGGCCATCGACCGCATCCCGCGCTGGCATGTCCTCGCGTCCATCGGCGCCACGCTGGTCAGCTGGTCCTGCCTCACGGCCTACGATGTCTTCGCCGTGGAGACCGTCGTGCCAGGCAAGGTCTCGATGCGCATGAAGATCTTCTCCGGTGCGACCACGCACGCGATCTGCAACGCGCTGGGTTTTCATGCGATTACGGGTACCGCGCTGCGTTACCGCATGTTGTCGACACGCGGGGTGAGTGCCCCCGATGTGGCCCGCGTGGTCGGGCTGGTCGGCTTCGCGGTGGCGCTCGGTTTCGCCTCGGTCACGGCGATCGCGTTGCTGCTCGAACCGTCGATCGCGCATGGGTGGGGACGCTGGCCCGGCGTCGCTCTGGTGATCCTGTTCGTCCTGCTCCTGCGCTGGCTGGCCGGCAAGCACGATGAACTGCGGATCTGGAAGTTCTCCACGCCGGTGCCTTCGGCGCGTTCGGCGGCCGCACAGGTCGCGATCGGCACCGTGGAAATGATCGGCGCGATCGCCGCCATGTATTTCCTGTTGCCTGCGGACGTCGCCGGCAGCTTTCTCGATTTCGCGCCGATCTACGTCGGCGCCATCCTCGCCGGCATCATCAGCAACACCCCCGGTGGCATTGGCGCGTTCGAAGCGCTGACCCTCGCGGCGTTCCCGCAGGAACAGCGCGCGCAGGTCCTCGCCGCACTGCTCGCCTATCGTGTCATCTACGGCCTCGGACCCTTCGCCATCGCGTCGCTGGCGCTGGGCGCGTTCGAAATCCGCCGCCGCACCAGGACATCCCGATGAACACGCATCGCCCACCGAACCTGCCATGGCGGGAGCCAGCCCTGCTGGCGAAAGCGTTTTGCCTCGTGCTCACCTTGAGCCTCCTCACGGCATGCGCCACACCTCACGCCCGCCGCACCGACGTGCTCTTCTGGAACCAGTCGCAGCGCGAAGCGAACTTCCGCGCGATGGAAACCCAGTACGCCAGCAACGTCGTCCGTCACGGCGTCGCGCACCCGTTGCCCGCCGGCACGCCGCTGACGCCGCATTTCGCCGATGCCACCACGCTCGACAGCTACATGGCCGAGCACCGCGTGGCTGGCGTCATGGTGCTTCAGCACGGCAAGGTGCGCCTCGAACGCTACGGCCTCGGCGCCACGCCATCGACACGATGGACTTCCTTCTCGGTCGCCAAGTCGTTCACGTCCACCCTTGTCGGCGCCGCGCTGCGTGACGGCTCGATCCACAGCCTCGACGACAAGGTCACGCGCTACATCCCCGAACTCGCCGCGGGTGCCTACCGAGACGTCACCGTCCGCCAGTTGCTGACGATGACCTCCGGCGTCCGCTGGAACGAGGACTATGTCGATCCGACATCGGATGTCGCGCAGATGTATGAGGGGGCGCGTCAGCCCGGCGTGCCGCTGCTCGTGTCGTACATGTCGAAGCTGCCGCGCGAATTCGCGCCGGGGGAACGCTGGGTCTACAAGACCGGCGAGACCGATCTGATCGGCATTCTCGTCGAGCGCGCCACCGGCACGTCGCTGGCGGCGTATCTCTCGGAGAAGGTCTGGAAGCCCTACGGCATGGCCGCCGATGCGATCTGGCTCAAGGACGGGGTCGATGGCACCGAAGCCGGAGGTTCCGGCGTGTCGGCCACGCTGGGCGACTATGCGCGTCTCGGCCAGTTCCTGCTCGATGGCGGCGTTGCCGACGGCAAACAGGTGCTCGCCGATGGTTGGCTTGCCGATGCGACACACAAGCACGCCGACATCGGCGCGCCCGGACGCGGCTATGGCTACCAGTGGTGGACCTACGACAACGGCGATTTCGCAGGCATCGGCATCTTCGGGCAGCTGCTCTACGTCGATCCGGCACGCGAACTGGTGATCGTCCAGCTGGCCGCGTGGCCCGTCGCCACCAATGACGCCCAGGCCACGGCCCGTGCGGCGTTCGTCAAAGCCGTCATCGCCGGTGCGGAGGACTGATCGGGCGGGGGAGGGTAAACTGCGACATCCCCATCGATCTGAAAGGCCCATCCCCATGGCCCTCGCCTGGAACGACCTCATCTGCACCCCGGACAAGGACGCGATCGACGCGCTCGCCGAATCCTGGGCCTGGCGCATCGGCGACGGCTATACGCCGCTGTTGTTCACGGCCCTCGGCGACATGTTCTACGAGGCCGACGAAGGCGGCATCTTCTGGCTCAATACGGGCACCGCGGAAGTGGAGCGCGTGGCCGAGAGCGTGCCCGGCTTCAATCAGCTGCTACGCGAAGAGATCGCCGACGACTGGCTTCTGCCGCCGTTGATCGAAGCGCTGCTTGAGGCGGGCAAGACGCGGGCGGAAGGGGAGTGCTACACCTACGTCACGCTGCCGATCTTCGCCGAAGGCGAGTACACCGTCGAGAATCTGAATCCGGTGCCGGCGATCGAGCATTTCGAACTGACGGGTTCGGTGCTGCAGCAGATGCAGGATCTGCCGGATGGGACGGATGTGAAGATCGATATTACGCATTAAGCGCCGGACGCGGCACCCGGACTGAGCGCTTAGTGGTCTGCGATCATGCGTAGTTCGATATCTCGATCAGGTTGAGGTCCGGATCGCGGATATAGATGGACTGGATCGGGCCGGTGGCGCCCGTCCTTCCCACGGGACCCTGCTCGATGGGTATGTCGGCCTGGTTCAACTCGCTGATGACATCCTTGAGCGGCGTGCCTGAAATGAGACATAGATCGATCGCGCCCGTCGTCGGGGCCGCGGCTTTCGGCTCGAATTCCTTGCCCTTCTGGTGAAGGTTGAATTTCTGCCTGCCGAAGACGAGCGCCTTGCGCCCTTCACCGAAGGTGACGACTTCCAGGCCCAGCACACGCGTGTAGAAGTCCACCGTCGTATCGATGTCGTTGACGGTGAGGACGAGGTGGTCGATCCGGTCGATGTTCATATCCACGACGATACTCGCCGCAGCACGATGTTTCATCGCCCAAAACCTGAAAATTTCTTCATGAGGAGAAACTATCGATTGCCCTTCCGCGCTGGCGACAGCGTGCGCGAAAAACGCGATGGCAGCTATCGGCCCGGCACAAGGTCGCCGGGAATCAGGCGACCTGGGCGCGATGGGCAGACGTCGCCGGAAGTTCGGTTTCCAGGACCCAGCGCACGCCGTCGGGTTCGAAAAGCAGACGCGAACCACCGCCCTGCCGGCACCCGACACCTCGCTCGATGAAGCGTGTGCCGAAGCCGCGCTCCAGCGGAGTGGACACGGTCGGGCCACCCTGTTCCTTCCATTCCAGCCGGAACCGGCCGCCTGCGGGCTCGGCGCACGACCAGGCGATCGTGACCGTTCCGGTGTCGTTCGACAGGGCACCGTACTTGACCGCGTTGGTCAGCAACTCATGCAGTGCCATGGTCAGGCTGACCGCGGTCTCGGCGCTGAGAATCAGCGGCGGCCCTTCCCTGTGAATCCGTGCGCCGCCGCAATCGAAGGGAAGCACCGTGGCCTCGACGACGTCGCTCAGCGGCACCTCTTCCCACGCCGTGGCGATCAGCTGGTCCTGGGCCGCGGCAAGCGCACGCAGACGACCGCTGAAACAGGTGACCGCGGCATCCATCGGTCGCCCTTCGCGAAAGGTCTGCTCCGCCATCGCCTGAACGACCGCCAGCGTGTTCTTGAGGCGATGGCTGAGCTCGTTGATCAGCACCCGCTGGCTGCGCTGCGCCACCCGGTGATCGGTAATGTCGGTGCAACTGCCCCAGTAGCCCGCAAAGGCGCCGCCCCGCTCGAACGGCGTGCCGTTTTCGACGATCCATCGATAAACGCCATCGTGCCGGCGCAGCCGGTACTCGAGCGAATAAGGCTCACGTGCGCCGAACGCATGAAAGAACACCGACGAAGACCGGTCGAAGTCTTCCGGATGGATGCCCTCGACCCAGCCTTCGCCTACCTCTTCCGCCATGGATCGGCCTCTGAAGGCCAGCCATGGTTTATTGAACCAGTCGCCCTGGCGATCGGTGCCGGTACGCCAGATCATCACCGGCGCGAAGTCCGCCAGTTCGCGGAACTCCCGTTCGCCCGCGGCAACGGCGCGGTCGATGGGAAGGGTGGCGTGATCGCTCATGGTGTTCACCGTCTCTGTCCGCACGTCGCCTTGCTTCCCCCGGTGCGGATAATTCATGTCAGCCCGGCCGACATCCTTGTCCGTCGCGCCGCCCGCTGGTCGGTAAGCGGGCGACCGCACCATAACGTAAGTTCCCGGTGGGTGACATGACGACAATCCTCCCCCGTGACATCAGTCACGGGGTGGCGCATGCGGCCGATTTTTCAGAATTTTCCTATTGCCAACGCGCCCGAAAAAGCCCGAAGAGGGGCGCTGGTATGCCAGAATCCGGTCGCCGCCGTGACATCGATCGCGTGCAGCATGTCACTGGGGATTACGAACGACCGCTGGTTCGCCGCTTGTGCGGCGGACGGACGTGCTCGTCAACTTTTGAATGGATCGGAAGGGAAACATGGATCTGCTTCGTTTCATCCTGATGCTGCCCGTACGCCTGCTGCGCGGCCTGGGTTGGTTGCTCGGTCGCGTGCTGCGGCCTGTCTTCGGCAACATGGCCTGGTCGGCACCCGCCTGGGTCCCCGCGACCGGCCGCGCCGCCCGCAGCCATCCCCTGAAGTTCACGGCCACGGTCGCCGGTGCGATCCTGATCGCCGCCGCCGGCTGGTTCGGCTGGCACTGGTGGGAAAACCGACCGAAGCCGGTCGAGCCCAACCGCATCACGTTTGAAGCCCCCGCGCCCGACATCAGCGACTACGAGCATGTCCCGGTGACGATCCATCCGCTCACGGTGACCTTCTCGGGGTCGGCAGCGAAGATCGAGTCGCTCGGCAAGCCGGTGACCGACGGCATCGCCATGGATCCGAAACTGCCCGGCCAGTGGAAGTGGGAGAGCGATCGCGTACTCACCTTCGTGCCGTCCGCGGACTGGCCGGTGGGTCGGAAGATCGAGGTCAGTTTCGACAAGGCGAAGGTGTTCGCGCCGCAAGCGGTGCTGGCCGACGACCACTTCACCGTCTCGACCGTCCCCTTCACCGCGCGCGTCGTCAATGGCGAGTTCTACCAGGACCCGCAGGATCCGACCAAGAAAAAGACCATCGTCCAGCTGGGCTTCAACTACCCGGTCGATGCGGCGCAGCTCGAGAAGCGCCTGAAGCTCGACCTGCGCAACGGGAACGAAAAGCGCGGCAGCGAACTGAAGTTCTCGGTCACCTATGACGATCGTCGCCTCAACGCGTTCGTCCACTCGCAGCCCCTGCAGCTGCCGCGCGACGACGGTTCGGTCGGCCTCAGGCTGGACGACGGCGCGGTGAGCAGCCGTGGCGGCGACGGCACGGAGAAAGCGCTGGAAACCGCGGTGCGCGTACCCGGCCTGTATAGCCTGAAGGTCGACGAGATCTCGGCCACGCTGGTGGACAACGCCCGCTTCGAGCCGGAGCAGGTCGTGGTGATGAATTTCGGCAGCCCGGTCAGCGATACCGAACTGGCGAAGCGGCTGCACGTCTGGGTGGTGCCCCGCAGCGATAAGGGCTACGGCGTTTCGACCATCGGCGAGAGCGACCTGCGCTCGTTCACGGCGATCAAGCCCGACGTGGTGCCGACCGAAAACGACTGGTCGGCCACGCAGAGCTTCAAATACCACGCCCAGCCGGGCCAGCAGATCTATGTCCGTGTGGACAAGGGCCTGACCTCGTTCGGCGGCTATATCATGGCGAAGTCGCGCGCCGAGCTGCTCACGGTGCCCGACTACCCGCGCCTGCTCCGCTTCATGGCCGACGGCTCACTGCTGTCGCTCAGCGGTGACAAGCGGATCTCCGTGGTCTCGCGCAATATCCCCGGCATGCGGGTGGAGATCGGCCGCGTGCTGCCGGACCAGCTGCAGCATCTGGTCTCGCTCAACGAGGGTAGCTACGCGAAGCCGGAAATGTACGGCTTCACCTCGGACCACATCGTCGACCGCTTCGTAAAGAAGGTTTCGTTCCCGGACGAAGGCCCGGGCAAGGCGCATTACGAAGGCTTCGATCTTGGCCAGTACCTCGCGTCCGGCAAGAAGGGCGTGTTCCTGCTCAAACTGTCCGGCTATGACGAGAACGCCGAGAAGGAAGCACGCGACCGGCGCGTCAAGGCAGCCCGCGAAGCCGCGGCCCGCGACGCGGGCGCCGATGCGGATGCCGCCGCGGCCGAAGCGGCGAAAGACGATGACGATAGCGGTCATGCACCTTACGACTGGCCGAAGGACGAGCGCCTGGTCGTCATCACCGACCTCGGCGTCATCGCCAAGAAGTCGATGGACGGAAGCCAGGACATCTTCGTGCAGTCCATCCGCAATGGCTCGCCGGTAAGTGGCGCCTCGGTCGCCGTGATCGCCAAAAACGGCAGTACGCTGTTCACGCAGACCACGGGCGCCGATGGCCTGGCTCACTTCGCCAGCCTGAAGGGCTTCACCCAGGAAAAAGCGCCGGCGATGTACGTCGTGCGTCAGGGCGAGGATCTGTCGTTCCTGCCCGTGACCTCGTACGACCGTACGCTGGACTTCTCGCGCTTCGACATCGGCGGTGAGCCCAACGCGCATAGCCAGGGCCAGCTCTCGGGCTACCTGTTCTCGGATCGCGGCATCTATCGTCCGGGCGACCTGTTCCATATCGGCATGATCGTGCGCGCCAACAGCTGGACGCGCAGCGTGGCGGGTATGCCCCTGATCGCCGAGGTGGTCGACCCGCGCGGCACCACCGTGCGCCAGCAGACCGTGTCCATGGACGCCGCCGGTTTCGCCGAGCTCGACCACACCACGTCCGAGACGTCGCCCACCGGCAACTGGACGGTGAACCTGTACATCGCCAAGGACGGCAAGCCGTACTCGCAGATCGGCAGCACGACCGTGCAGGTCAAGGAGTTTCAGCCGGACCGCATGAAGGTCGCGGCCAGATTGTCGACCGCCGTGACCGAAGGCTGGGTGAAGCCCGCGCAGCTGAAGGCACTGGTCGACGTGCAGAACCTGTTCGGGACCCCGGCGGCGGATCGCCGCGTCGAAGGGTCGCTGACGTTGCGCCCCGCGTACCCGTCATTCCCGAGCTACAAGGACTACCACTTCTACGACATCCGTCGTGCGAAGGAAGGCTTCGAAGAAAAGCTCGCCGATGCGAAGACCGACGACAAGGGTCATGCGGAGTTCGCGCTGGACCTGTCGAAGTATGCCGACGCGACCTACCAGCTCTACTTCCTCGCCAAGGCGTATGAAGCTGAGGGTGGCCGCAGCGTAGCCGCCGCGACCCAGGGTATGGTTTCGTCGAACGACTGGCTGGTCGGCTACAAGGCGGTCGACAACCTCGACTACGTGAGCCGCGACGCGAAGCGCACGGTCAACCTCGTCGCCATCGATCCGTCGGCGAAGCGCATCGACCTCAACGGCCTCAAGCAGGACATTGTCGAGACGCGCTTCGTCTCCGTACTGACCAGGCAGGAGTCCGGCGTCTTCAAGTACGAGTCGAAGGCACGCGAGACGGTAGTCTCCGAGACCCCGCTGACGATTCCCGCCGCCGGTCTCGACGTGGCGTTGCCCACGGACAAGCCTGGTAACTTCGCCCTGGTGGTGAAGGACGCGCAGGGCAAGGAGGTCAACCGCGTGGCCTGGTCGGTCGCCGGTGAGGGCAATGTGTCGCGTTCGCTCGAGCGCAACGCCGAGCTGCAGCTCACGCTGTCGAAGAAGGACTATGCGCCGGGTGAGGCGGTCGATATCGCGATCCGCGCACCGTACGCGGGTAGCGGCCTGATCACCATCGAACGCGACAAGGTCTATGCGCACGCCTGGTTCCATGCCGACACCACCAGCAGCGTCCAGCACATCACCGTGCCGGCGGATTTTGAAGGTAACGGCTACATCAACGTGCAGTACGTGCGCGATCCGTCGTCCGACGAGATCTTCATGAGCCCGTTGTCGTTCGGTGTCGTGCCGTTCTCGGTCAACATGGACGCGCGTCGCAACGTGCTCGCCGTGGAGTCGCCGTCGCTGGTGAAGCCCGGCGACACCGTGACCTTCCACGTCACCTCGACCACGCCGACGCGTGCGGTGGTCTTCGCGGTGGACGAGGGCATCCTGCAGGTCGCGCACTACAAGCTCGGCGATCCGCTGCAGTACTTCTTCCGCAAGCGCATGCTCGAAGTGTCGACCTCGCAGATCCTGGATCTGATCATCCCGGACTTCCAGAAGCTGATGACGATGGCGGCACCCGGCGGTGACGCGGACGGTGCCATCGGCCGCCAGCTCAACCCGTTCAAGCGCAAGCGTGACAAGCCGGTGGCCTACTGGTCCGGCATCGTCGATGTCGACGGCTCGAAGGACCTGACGTACAAGGTGCCCGACTACTTCAACGGCAAGCTGCGCGTCATGGCGGTGAGTGTGTCGCCTGAGAAGATCGGTACGTTCGAAGGCGCGACCACCGTGCGCGGCGATTTCGTGCTGTCGCCGAACGTGCCCACGACGCTTGCCCCGGGCGATGAAGCCGAGATCAGTGTCGGCGTCGCCAACAACCTGACCGGACTTGGCGGAAAGGAAATCCCGGTGGCGGTGAGCCTCAGACTCGGTCCGCAACTGCAGCTGGTCGGGGACGCGTCCAAAACGCTGAATCTCGGCGAGATGCGCGAGGGCGTGGCGATCTTCCGGGTACGGGCGACGAACAAGCTCGGTTCGGGCAACCTCACCTTCACCGCGGGCGCGAACGGCAAGTCGGCGAAGCAGTCGGTGGATCTTTCGGTCCGCCCCGCCTCGCCGATGCGTACCGATTTGGCCTTCGGCCGCGTCGATGCCCACGGCCGCGCGGACGTGACCCCGTTGCGCGACATGCATGACGAATACGCCAAGCGCGACGCGGCGTTCTCGTCGGTGCCGGTGGTGCTGGCGCGTGGCCTTGCCGCGTACCTCGTCGACTTCCCGCACTACTGCACGGAGCAGGTCATCAGCGCGGCGATGCCGGCGCTGATCCTCGGCAACCGTCCGGAGTTCGGCGACGTGAAGAAAGCCCGCATGCTCGGTGACGACACGCCTCCCGCCGATCCGGTGGCCGCGTTGTTCGACGTGCTGCGCGCACGCCAGAACGGGCAGGGCGGTTTCGGCCTGTGGACGGCGACGCCGGATACGCACACCTTCGCCACCGACTACGCCGTGCATTACATGATCGAAGCGACCGATCACGGCGTGGCCGTGCCGCGCGACATGCTGGCCTCGGCCGATGAAGCGCTGCGCCAGATTGCCGCCGACGATAGTGGCGACACGCTGGTGCAGATGCGGCAGCGCGCCTATGCGATCTACCTGCTGACCCGTCAGGGTAACGTCACGACCAACGACCTGGCTTCGGTGCAGGGACGTCTGCAGGACGTTTTCCCGAAGGACTGGAAGAGCGACCTCGCCGCCGCGTGGATCGCGGCGTCGTACCAGCTGTTGCATCAGGACAAGATGGCGAACGACCTGATGGCGCAGCCGCGCAAGCTGCTCGGTCGCAAGCCGGCGGACGAGTCGTACGCGTACTTCGATTACTACGACGCGCCGATTCGCGATGCCACCGTGCTGTATCTGCTGGCGAAGCACTTCCCCGCACAGGCGAAGGCACTGCCGCCCGAGACCATCGACAACCTCGTGCGTCCGCTCGGGCAGGGCCACTACAACACCCTGTCCTCCGGCATGATCATCCTCGCGCTGGATGCATGGGCGAAAGAGACCGGTGGCGATGTGAGCAAGCTGTCGATCGGTTCGGTCGCGGCCGATGGCACCGTTACGCCGATCGGCGCGCCGAAGGGCGTGCTGGTCGACGCGCACTGGGCGGCGGGTACGCAGCGGCTGCGTCTGGTCAACGATGCCGACGCCCCGGCGTGGTATGGCGTGGCGCAGACCGGTTTCGATCGCAAGCCGTCGGCCGAAACGCGCAAGGACGGTCTGGAAATCACCCGGACCTACACCGATACCAAGGGCAAGTCGATCGACAGCGTCGCCACGGGTGACGAGATCGACGTTCACGTGCGTATCCGCGCGACGAAGAGCGACGCCGTGGACGACATCGCTATCGTCGACCTGTTGCCCGGTGGTTTCGAACCGGTGTTGCAGACGGCGCCGGCTGCGGATGCCGATGCGCCCTCGTCGGACGAAGCCACGTCGGATGACGATGCGAACGGCGGTGCCGACGAGCAAGCGAGCAACGACGGGGAAGGTGACGGCGAAGGCGACAACACCCCGGCATGGCATTCGCCGATCGGCAATCCGGAATCCACGTGGAAGCCCGACTACGCGGACGTTCGCGAGGACCGCGTGGTGGTCTATGGCATGGCCAGCACCGACGTGCAGGAGTTCGTCTACCGGATCAAGGCGACGAATGCGGGTAAGTTCGTCATTCCGCCCGTCTTCGCCGAGTCGCTGTATGACCGGGGTACACAGGCGCGGGCGCCAGGTGGCGGGAGCATCACCGTGACGGCCAAGCCGTGATCTGTCGGGGGTAACGGGTACACCGGGTCGCCAGCCCTGCTGGCGATAACGGGCCCCGTCACCCTCCCGTCGTGCCCACGTCCTGATGAACCTTCTCAAGCGCCTCGCCCGGATCCCATGGCACAACGCCCTCGTGGCGTTGCTGCTCATCGCGATCGTCCCCGTGGCGTGTCGCCTCTGGCCCCACGAGCCCCTGCGCGCCTGGCTCCCCTCATCGACCGCCGTCTACGACGCCGACGGCCGGCTGCTCCGGCTTACCCTCGCCAGCGACGACCGTTACCGGCTCTGGGTTCCCTTGCAGGACATCTCGCCGCAACTCGTCGACGGCGTCCTGCTGCACGAAGACCGCTGGTTCCGCTGGCATCCGGGCGTCAGCGCCTGGGGCCTCGCGCGCGGCGCATGGGTCACCTACGTACGTCACGGCAATCCCCAGGGTGGTTCCACCATCACCATGCAGCTGGCGCGGCTGATCTGGCATCTGGATACGCGCAGCCCCGGCGGCAAACTGGTGCAGGCCGCGCGGGCGATGCAGCTGGAACTGCGGTACTCCAAACACGACATTCTCGAGGCATACCTCAATGCCGCGCCTTACGGCCGCAACGTGGAAGGCGTCGGCGCGGCCAGTCTCGCGTACTTCGGCAAGCCACCCGCACGACTCACCTTGCCCGAAGCGTTGACCCTCGCGGTCATTCCGCAGGAACCGTCGCGCGGTGTGCCCGGCACGGTCGGCGGGGCCACGGTGATCGACAGGGCGCTGAAGCAGTCGCGCGACCGGCTGTTCGCGCGTTGGGTGGCGAAGCACCCGCACGATGTCGCCGCGCGACCGCTCTTCGCCCTGCCGCTGAGCCTTCGCCCGCTGTCCCGGCTGCCTTTCGAGGCGCCGCATTTTGTCGAGCAGGTACTCGCCGAGCGTCGCCTCGATGGTGGCGACGACATGCGCGTGGTCACCACGCTGGATCTCGGACTTCAGCACAGCCTCGAGCTTCAGGTTCGCCAGTACGTCGAGCACGGTGGCGATCGCGGTATAAAAAATGCCGCGGCGATCCTGATCGACACGCGCGACATGGGGATCAAGGCGCTGGTCGGCTCCGCCGACTATTTCGACTCCTCCATCCAGGGCCAGGTCAACGGCACGCAGGCAAAACGCTCGCCCGGATCCACCCTGAAGCCTTTCATCTATGCGCTGGGTTTCGATCAGGGCCTGCTCCATCCGGAAACGGTGCTACGTGACGTGCCGTCAGCGTTCGGCCCCTATACACCGGAGAACTTCGACGGTCGCTTTCTGGGCCCGGTGACCGCCACCCAGGCGCTGATCCGCAGCCGCAACATTCCCGCCGTGCAGATCGCCGCGAAGCTGGCCAGCCCCAACCTCTATCAGTTCCTGCACGATGCCGGCATCTCGCGCATGGCCAGCGAGAAACATTACGGCCTCGCTCTGGTCCTCGGCGGCGGTGAAGTCACCATGCAGGAACTGGGCAGTCTCTACGCCATGCTGGCCAACCGCGGCGAACTGCGGCCACTGCGCACGCTCGCCACCCAGCCACGTACGCAAGGCTCGCGTGTGCTGAGCGAGGAGGCCAGCTTCATGGTCATGGACATGCTGCGGCAGAACCCGCGCCCTGACGACGCGGTCGCCGCGCAACCCTCGCGCCTGCCCATTTACTGGAAGACCGGGACGTCATGGAGCTTCCGCGATGCATGGACCGCGGGCAGCTTCGGGCCCTACGTGCTGGTCGTCTGGATAGGCAATTTCGACGGGGTGGGCAATCCGGCTTTCGTCGGCGTGGACGCCGCGGCACCGCTGTTCTTCCGCATTGCCGATGCCCTGCGCGCGGAACGGCCACGCCTCGCCGAGCCCGTCCGGCGCAACCCGCCGAACCTGCGCCGCGTGCCGATCTGCCTGGCCAGCGGCGACCTGCCCAACGCCTGGTGCCCGCAGGTGGGCAGCACCTGGTTCATTCCCGGCAAGTCGCCGATCCGCGTGAGTACCGTGCACCGTCCGGTGGTCATCGACACGGCGACGGGTCAGCCGGCGTGTCCGCCGTACGACCCGCAACGCACGCGTACCGAGGTGTATGAGTACTGGCCGTCGGATCTGGCTCGCGTCTTCGCCCAGGCGGGTCTGGCACGGCGGACACCGCCCCCGCTGCCGGACTGCCAGGGCGGCGGCCAGCTGGTTGGCGATCCGCCCAGAATCACCTCGCCCCTGAAGGGCAGCACCTACCAGATCCGGGTCTCCCGCCTGGGTACGGAGCGCGTGGCGTTCACGGCGACGGCGGACGGCGCGTCGCGCATGCTGTACTGGTTCGTCGACGACGCTTACCTGGGCAGCGTCCCGAGCGGCCAGAGCCTGATGTGGGCCCCCGATCGCACCGGGCGATTCCTTGTCCGCGTGGTCGACGACCGGGGGCGTACGGACGCCCGCGAGCTGGGCATCGGCGCCGTGGAATAGGCGGCCTCGGCGAATCACTGCGCGTTTCCGGCAGCGGGCGTTCAGGGCACCCCCCGGATCGTCGATAACGACGGTCTGAAGCTCAACAGGGGAGAACCGTCATCATGGCCATCGGAGTGTTTTCCGGCGTTCGCCGGATGTTCGTGAAAACGGATGCGTGCGCGCACGCCAAGCTGGAGGCGCTCGATCGGACTCAGGCGGTTATCGAGTTCGCCCTGGATGGCACCATTCTCAAGGCGAACCGCAACTTTCTCGATGCCATGGGCTACGCCCAGGGCACCGAGATCGTGGGTCGCCACCACCGCATCTTCGTGGACCCGGAAGACGCCGCCTCACCGGAATACGCCGCGTTCTGGAAGCGCCTCGGCTCCGGCGAGCCCGACATGGGCCTGTACCGCCGTCGCGGCAAGGACGGCCGTGAGGTCTGGATCCAGGCGAGCTACAACCCGGTGCTCAACGCGTTCGGCCGACCGGTCAAAGTCGTCAAGTTCGCCACCGACGTCACGGAGCAACGCCTGCGCGCCGCCGACATGGAAGGCCGGCTGGCGGCCATCGACAAGGCGCAGGCGGTGATCAGCTTCTCCCTGGAGGGCATCATCCTCGAGGCGAACGATAATTTCCTCGCCACCATGGGGTACGAGCGTGCCGACGTCATCGGCAGGCACCACCGCATGTTCGTCGATCAGGCCGATCGCGAAGGCTCCGACTACCTCGCTTTCTGGCAGAAACTGGGTCGTGGCGAATACGACTCGGGGCTATATCGCCGGGTCGACCATCGCGGTCGCGAAGTGTGGATACAGGGCAGTTACAACCCGATCTTCGACATGGCCGGCCGACCCTTCAAGGTGGTCAAGTACGCCACCGACGTCACCGCGCAGACGCGTGCCGCGCGCACCCTGCACGCGTCGCTCTCCGAACTGGCCGACACCGTGCCGGCGATCGCGGAGCAAGCCCGGGTCACCAACAACCTGGCCAACGCGGCCAGCCGCTCGGCGGTGGACGGGGGTGCGATGGTCGACGCGGTGATCTCCACCATGTCCGCGATCCAGAGTGGCGCACGTGACATCTCCGACATCGTCGCGATGATCGATTCGATCGCCTTCCAGACCAACATTCTGGCGCTCAACGCATCCATCGAAGCGGCGCGCTCCGGGGTCCATGGCCGTGGCTTCGCGGTGGTGGCCAACGAAGTACGCATGCTGTCCCAGCAGAGCGCCGAGTCGGCTCGCGACATTCGTGCGCTTATCGACGGGACGCTCGAGCGCGTCCGCGAAGGCAGCGAGCGCAGCGGGGAGGCCGGTGCGGCGATGCGCGACATCCTCAGCAACGTCGGGACCCTGCTCGAGCGCGTCTCCGATGTGGCGGTGGCGACGACCCAGCAGGCGGGCGGTATCGACAACGTCCGTCGCGCGGTGGCCGAACTGGCGTGACCCGGGGCGCGGCGTGACGAAGGCATGCGGCGGCGGTTACGACCCCTGGATGTCGCCCGGGGGCTGATGCCAGCGCCTGCCGTGCTCGATCATGTGCAGCCGGATTTCGTCTTCCGCGATGGCGGCCAGTGCACGAAGACCGTTGGCTTCGAGCTCGCTGAGGCCACGGGGCACGTCGCCGAAGACACACAGGGTGCCCAGCACCTGGCCATCCGGCGCGTGCAGCGGGTGGCCGGCGTAAAAGCGGATATGCGGGTCGCCCGTCACCAGCGGGTTGCGCTGGAAACGCTCATCGCTACGGGCGTCTTCCACCACCAGGATGTCCTCCCCCAGGATCGCATGACTACAGATCGCCCAGCCGCGGGGCGTCTCTTCCGGGGCGAGACCCTGCCGGGACTTGAACCACTGGCGCCGCGAGGTAAGCAGGGCAATCGCGGCCGTGGGCGCACCGGTCATCTGGCAGGCCAGCCAGGTGATACGGTCGAAGACCGGATCCTGCGCGGTGTCGAGCAGCCCGCTGCGCGCCACTGAGCGCAGACGTCGTGCCTCGTCCGCGGGAACCGGATAATCGGGGTGACGCGCCGGACGGAGCTCTTCCGGCAGGGTCAACGGTGACTCGCCCGGGGGTGCCATGCGCTCCTCGAGCAGGGCCAGCACGGCACTGCGCCGCATGCGCCGATGACCGCCGGGGGTCTTCCACGAGGTCAGTGCGCCCCCTTCGATCCATTTCTGAGCGGTGCTCACGGAAATGCCAAGCAACTCCGCGGCGTCGCGCGTCGTCACGGTGGGATCATCGGGCGAATCGGGAGGAATGCGGTCGTTCAAGGCAGCCACGTACGTAGTTCATTCAACTGTTTGAAACTACCACAGGCGATGCCCCGACTCGCTTGTCGAAAACACCGCGTTTGAGTGGCGTTTTGTTGCGTGAGCAAAGACATACACGACAACGGCGTGAACTCTGGTATACGCGGCGGATCGATTTTCGCTCATGGAGCCAGCGCATGACCTCGTTCGCCACGTATCCCAGTCTCGTCGATCGTACCGTCGTCATTACCGGAGGTGCCAGCGGCATCGGTGCCTCGTTCGTCGAGCACTTTGCGGCCCAGGGCGCGAAAACCGCCTTCCTCGACGTGGCGGCCGATGCGGGCAAAGCGCTCGCGGAGCGCCTCGGCGGTGCGCGCCACCGGCCCCGTTTCCTGCGTTGCGACCTGTCGGACGTCGAGGCGCTCCGCGGAGCGATCGCCACGGTCCGCACGGACCTCGGCCCGGTGGGCGTGCTGGTCAACAACGCGGCAAACGACGTGCGCCATGACATAGCGGACACCACGCCGGAGGAATTCGACCGCAGCATGGCCACGAACCTGCGACACCAGTACTTCGCCACCCAGGCGATCCTGCCGGATATGCGTAGCCTGGGCGGTGGCTCGGTGATCTGCCTCGGCTCGACGGGCTGGATGAAGAAGAACGCCGGCTACCCCATGTACGCGACCGCCAAGGCGGCCATCGAAGGTTTTGTCTATGGCATGGCCCGGGAACTCGGTCGCGACCGTATCCGGATCAACTGTCTGGTGCCGGGCTGGGTCATCACGGACAAGCAGCGCGAGATGTGGCTCGACGAAGAGGGGGAGGAGGAGATTCGCCGCGTGCAATGCCTGCCGGGCCACCTGATGCCCGAGGATCTGGCGCGGGCGGCGTTGTTTCTTGCGGCCGACGACAGCCGCATGTGTACCGGACAGAACTTCATCGTGGACGGCGGATGGGTCTGAAGCGCGGCATAACGTCTCACCCGGAGGCGACGTCACGCATACAGGTCGAACACATGTCGAGGCATCCAATTCAGGTTTCACATACCTGAAGGACGACCCCATGGACGCCCCCATTCAGCAAGAGGTCGCCGCCGCGCATCCCAAGGCGGCGATCGTCACGACCTGTATCCTCGCGGCGCTCGCCGGCCTCATGTTCGGCCTCGACATCGGCGTGATCTCCGGCGCCACGCAGTTCATCCAGGCGGAGTTCAAGGTCAGAGATCACATGATCGAATGGATCGTCAGCTCGATGATGGCTGGCGCGGCGATCGGCGCGCTGGGTGCCGGCTGGATGTCGGCATCCCTGGGCCGCAAGCGCTCGCTGATCTTCGCGGGCATCGTTTTCATTGCCGGTTCGCTCTTCTGCGCCGTCGCATGGTCACCCGCGATCCTGATCGTGGCTCGTCTGGTCCTGGGCGTCGCTATCGGTGTCGCCACCTTCACCGCGCCGCTGTATCTTGCGGAAGTAGCGCCGGAAAAGATTCGCGGCGCGATGATCTCCACCTACCAGCTGATGATCACCACGGGCATCCTGCTGGCCTTCCTTTCCGACACGGCCTTCAGCGCCAGCGGTAACTGGCGCTGGATGCTCGGCATCATCGCGGCGCCTGGCGTGCTCTTTCTCATCGGCCTGTTCTTCCTGCCCGACAGCCCGCGCTGGCTGCTGATGCGCGGTCGTCGTGAGGATGCGCAGATCGTCCTGGCGAAGCTTCGCGGCGATGAGGCGGTGGTCAAAAAGGAAATCGCGGCGATCGACGAGCAGCTCAAGACGAAGCAGCACGGCTGGAGCATGTTTAAGGAGAACGCCAATTTTCGTCGCTCCGTCGGCCTAGGCGTGCTCCTGCAGGCGGTCCAGCAATTCACCGGTATGAACGTGGTGATGTACTACGCGCCGCGCATCTTCAAGGACATGGGTTACGACACGCACGCGCAGATGTGGTTCACCGCGGCGGTCGGTCTGACCAATGTCCTCGCTACGCTGATCGCCTTCGCCTTCGTCGACCGGCTGGGCCGCAAGCCCATCCTGTATGCCGGCTTCACCATCATGGCCGTGGGCCTGGGCGTGGTGGGAACCATGATGGGTCTGGGCATCAACTCGCGCGGCGAGCAGTTCTTCACCGTGGGCATGCTTCTGGTCTTCATCGTCGGCTTCGCGATGTCCGCCGGCCCGCTGATCTGGACGCTGTGTTCGGAAGTCCAGCCTCTGAAGGGACGCGACTTCGGTATCGCCGCGTCGACGTTCACCAACTGGGTCACCAACATGATCGTCGGTGCCACGTTCCTGAGCCTGCTCAGCGGTATCGGCAACGCCCAGACCTTCTGGCTCTACGCGGCGCTCAATGCGCTCTTCATTTTCGTCACCTTCTTCCTGGTGCCGGAGACCAAGGGCGTCACCCTCGAGCAGATCGAACACAACCTGATGAGCGGCAAGCCGTTGCGCAAGATCGGTCAATAACCCGGCAACGGACAGGAGCGCGCCAAACGCGCTCCTGTCTGGCGTCGTTCGCCTAACACGTCGTGAGACGTCGTGTCATGAGAATCGCGCCCATTCCAGGCCGCCGGCGTACGATAGATCCGAAAAAAATCGGATTTTTGAGTTTTATTCCATATGCCATGTCGGAGATATCCGACAGACTTCTCAGAGCGCTCGCGTAGTCGAGCTCGGCTGCGTGATGCGCGGGGTGACCCCGTGTCTCCCCAGGCCGGCGGTCCCGTCGGGACCGTTTCTCAAGATCTGAAAAGGGTTAATTGGATGAACCTCAAAGCAATCACTTCCGCGCTGCTCATTGCGGGTCTCGCCGCTCCGTCGGCATTCGCCTCGACGGGCACCGTCACGTTCACCGGTTCCATCACCAACGTCACCTGCACGGTCGACGGTGGTGCGCCGGGCAACGGCCCGGACTTCACCGTCAACATCGGTGCGGTCAACGCGGCCGACTTCGCCAACGTCGGCGATACCTCGGGTAACACGGGCTACCGCATCTACATTGGTAAAGCCGGCGAAACCACCTGCGCGGATGGAACGAAGGTGTGGGCGAGCTACGACACCGGCTCGACGGTGGATCCGGCCACGGGCGCGCTGAAGACCGTCGGCGCCGCGACGGGTGTGCAGATTCGTCTGTTCGACAAGAACGGTCAGCCGATCGACATCTGGAACGACAAGCAGGATAGCGTCAAGGAAGTCGTCGTCGGCAACCAGGCCCTGCTGGCCTATTCGGCTTCGTACCAGCGCACGGGAAACATCACGGCGGGTGACGCCAACAGCTCGGTGACCTACACCGTCCGCTTCGAGAACTAAGGAAGGAAGTCGACCGCCGGCCTGGCCGGCGGTCGCACTGTTTACGTGAAGGAACGACTCCGGATGCACGCAATGAAATGGAATATCGGCTTGCCGGCGTGTGTGCTTGCCGCGCTGCTGCTGCTCGCCTCCATGCCCGCCGGGGCGGGCGTGGTCATGAATGCGACACGCTATGTCTATCAGGCCGGCGAGAGGGAGATCGCCGTCAAACTGACCAACAAGGGTACGCTGCCCGTGCTTGCCCAGGCATGGATCGACGACGGTGACGCGCGGTCCACGCCCGAGCACGTCGACGTGCCGTTCAACCTGACTCCGCCTATCTCGCGCGTCGAGTCGGGCAAATCGCAAACTCTCCGCATCTCGTTCACCGAAGGGACGGTGCCGGACGATCGTGAATCGCAGTTCTGGCTCAACGTCCTCGAAGTGCCACCCAAGGCCGAGAGCACCGGTGACGCCAATACGATCCAGCTCGCTTTCCGTTACCGCCTCAAATTGTTTTATCGCCCCAAAGGCCTGAAGGGCTCGGCCGCCGCGGCCGCGGAGAACCTGTCGTGGGGCTTGTCGCGCGACGGGATATTGTCGGTCACCAACCACAGTGACTATCACGTCAGCCTCAACGAGCTTCGCCTCGTTTCCGGGAGCGAGACCATGGAGGCGGAGCCCTTGTCGATCGCTCCGCACGCATCGCTCTCGCCGCCGCTGCCGAAGCCGCTGAAAGCGGCTCGTGTCGACGTGCGTTACCAGAGCATCAACGACTATGGCGGCTTCGTGCCGCACAGCACGACGATCGACGCACGATGATCACCGCTGTCCGTCGCCCACGGCTGCCCCGGCGGCCGCTTGCTGTCGCCTTCGCGCTGGCCGGTTGCGCCTCGGCGGACGCGGCCGCCCTCGATCCGGGTGCGCCGCAAGCCGCGTTCAATCCCGACTTCATCCACTCCACCGGTGGTGCGATCGACCTGTCCCGCTTCGAGCGGGGCAATGTGACGCTGCCCGGCGTCTATCAGCCTCACATCCTGCTCAACGGCGAGCCGGTGCCCGGCACCTACGACATCGTCTTCCGTGAGATCGCGGGGAGCGAGAGCGCCAGACCGTGCTTCGACCGGCCGACGCTTCTGCGTCTCGGGCTCGATACGGAAAAACTCGAAGCGCGCCGTGTCGGCGACATACCCGCACACGATGCGACCTGCGGAACGCTGGACACGATCGTGCCGGGCGCGACGGTCGACTTCGACGAATCCGAACAGATCCTGCGCGTGACCTTGCCGCAGGCCTTTCTCGCCTCACGGCCGCTTGGCTATGTCGCGCCCGAACTCTGGGACGCCGGCGAAAACGCCGCGATGCTCAACTACAACGCCAACACCTATCGGATACGCACGCAGGGGCGGCAGTCGACGGCCAGCTACGTCGGCGTGAATGCGGGCGTCAATCTCGGTGGCTGGCGTATCCGGCACAACGGGGGCCTGGCGGTATCCGCCGGCCGACGCCAATGGCGCAACACGCTGGTGCATGCGCAACACGACCTCACCGATCTGCGCGCCCAGCTCACCGTCGGCGAGACCTATACCGCGGGTGACATTCTCGACAGCGTGCGTATCCGCGGGCTTGGCATCGCCAGCGATCAGCGCATGCTGCCCGCGTCGCAGCGCGGCTACGCGCCGGTCATTCGCGGCGTAGCCGAGGGCAATGCGCAGGTCACCGTTCGCCAGAACGGCTACGTCATCCACAGCAGCACGGTGGCACCCGGTCCGTTCGAGATCGACGACCTCTACCCCACGGGCTACGGCAGCGACCTCGAAGTGACCGTGACCGAAGCGGATGGCCGCACGAAGACGTCGCTGGTGCCCTATACGGCCGTACCCCAGATGCTGCGCGAGGGCACATCGCGCTTTGCCTTCTGGGCGGGGCAGGTGGACGAGGCGTCCGTCCCGGAGACACCGTTCATCGCCCAGGCGACGATGCAGTACGGCGCGACCGTCAACAGCACGCTGTACGCGGGAGGTACGTTGTCGAACAGTTACGCCGCCGGCCTGATCGGCGCGGCGATGAATCTTCCCTTCGGCGCCGTGGCGCTGGATGTGACCGGCTCGCGCGCCGCGTCGCGTTCCGGCCGCGTACATCGCGGGCTGAGCACGCGGCTGCGCTACAGCCGCACGCTGCCCGCGACGGGTACGAGCTTCGGTGTCGCCGCGTATCGATTCTCCACCCGCGACTATCTGGGTGTGACGGACGCGGCCCGCCTGCGCTCGCGTCTCCGACGTGGCATCACGGGCGACCCCGTGGGCGGTGAGCGCAGCCGCTTCGACGCCAACCTCGGCCAGACCGTGGGAACGGGGCGGCTCTCCCTCACCGGCTCCGTCGTCGACTACTGGGGGAGTCGGTCTCGGGGGCTCGATTACACCCTGGGATATGCGGGCTCGTTGCGCTCGGCTTTCTACAACGTGTCATTGCAACGCTCCCGTGTCGGCAGCGCACTGGGCGGCGTTTTCAGCGGCCGCCCGCGCGGTGGCACGGACACCGTGCTCTACGTGTCGTTCAACGTGCCGCTGGGCCGTGCGGCGGCGGCACCGAACGTCGGGCTGTCGTACAACCGGAGCAACGCAGGCTATGGCGCGCTGACGGCGAACATCAACGGCAGGGTCGCCGGCGACGACGACCTGACCTATGCGCTGGCGGCGAGCCGTATCGAATCGCCCCGGCGGGCCGCGCGCAACACCGGTTCGGCCAACCTTGCCTATCGTGGCTACGCCGGTGTCTACCGCGCGGGCGTCAGTCGCTCCGGCGCTGGCTCGAGCCAGTATGCGCTGGGCGCGACGGGCGCCGTGCTGGCCCACCGCGACGGCATCACGTTCACCCAGGAACTGGGCGAAACCAATGCCATCGTTCACGCGCCGGGAGCCGCGGGCGCCCGCATCGAGAGCCACAGCGGCGTACGTCTCGATCGCCACGGCAACGCGGTGGTCCGGGGGCTGCAACCGTACCAGCTGAATCACGTCGCGATCGACCCGCGCGGGGCGTCGCACGACGTTCATCTGCACAGCACGAGTGAGGCGGTGGCGCCACGCGCGGGAGCGATCGCGCGGCTCGACTACGAGACCGAGCAGGCGAAGGCGGTGCTCATCCACGCCACCCAGCCCGGGGGCGCCCCATTGCCCTTTGGTGCGTCCGTCTTCGACGAAGGCGGAAAGGCGGTGGGCGTCGTGGGTCAGGGCAGCAAGATCTTCACGCGCGGTGCGCCGGCAGGAGCACGCCTGCGCGTCAGCTGGCCAGGCGGCGGCTGCCGTATCGCCTTGCCATCGTCGCTCGAAAGCCTGCCCTTGCACGGCCTGCATCGTGCGGTGAGATCGCCCTGCGAAGAGGAGGCAGAGATCGCAAGCCGCGATAACGCGTCCTGACGAAACGAACCGAGGTACGGGCAGGGAACGCGCCCGAGACAGAACCGCGTCGCGGTGCGACCACGAGGGTCGCCCCGACGCCACCAGCGACACCATCACCATGGAACAGGGACATGCCGGCGGTCACTCCGCCGTGTTGCGCGAACGGGCGCGCGAAAAACTGATGCGGGACCTCGGCGACTCCTTTCTCAGCGCCTTCGCCGACCCGAAGACCATTGAAATCATGCTCAACGCCGATCACCGCCTGTGGCAGGAGCGCCTCGGTGAGGGCATGCGTTGTATCGGCACGATGCGCCCCAGTCAGTCGGAGGCGATCATCAAGACCACGGCCGGGTATTACGGTAAGGAGATCACGCGCGCACAGCCGGTGCTGGAGTCCGAATTCCCGCTGGACGGTTCGCGCTTCGCCGCGCAATTGCCGCCTATCGTGGCGGCTCCGACCTTCGCACTGCGCAAGAAGGCGGTGTCGATCTTCAGTCTGGCGCAGTACGTTGCCGACGGCGCGATGTCAGCGGCGCACCGCGAGGTGCTGCTCGACGCCATCCGCCTGCACCGGAACATCCTCGTCATCGGCGGCACCGGTTCGGGCAAGACGACGCTGATCAACGCCATCATCCGCGAGATGGTCGAACTCGATAAGCGCGAGCGCGTCTTCATCATCGAGGACACCGGCGAGATCCAGTGCGCCGCCGAGAACTTCGTGCAGTACCGCACCTCGTACGAAGTCGGCATGACCCAGTTGCTTCGCACCTCGTTACGCATGCGCCCGGATCGCATCCTGGTCGGCGAGGTGCGTGGGCCGGAGGCGCTCGATCTGCTGATGGCGTGGAACACCGGCCACGAAGGCGGCGCCGCCACGCTGCACGCCAACGATGCGCGAGCCGGGCTGTCGCGGCTGGCGATGCTCATCAGCATGCATCGGGATGCACCACGCCCGATCGAGCCGCTGATCGGCGAATCGGTCCATTTGCTCGTTCACATCACGCGTACCCCGAGCGGCCGTCGCGTCCAGGAAATCGTTGCCGTGGATGGCTACGAGGATGGGCGTTATGTGCTGCGTCATCTCTAACTCGAATATGGAGGAAACAATGTCGAATGAAGTCCGGTCACCTATGCGCGGCAAGTTGTACGCAATCGTCGCGATATCGCTCGCAATGTGTCTCTACGCGATACCTTGCTTCGCCGCTGGCGAAACGGATGTGCTTCCGTACGAGAAAGGTATGGAGGTCTTCTATGATTCGATGACCGGTCCGGTGCCGTTCGTGATCTCTCTGGTCGGCATCATCGGTTGCGGAGCCATGCTTATATTCGGAGGCGAGATCAGTGGCTTCCTTCGGACGATGGTCTTCATCATTCTGGTAGTGGCGGTCATCGTCCAGGCGGGCTCGGTCGTCACGATGCTGGGCGGCAAGTGGGCAACCAAAGCGCAGGGCGTAGGGCGGGTTGGTCCGTACCAAAGAGGCGTCGACGTAGTCGTGGGAACTTACCTCCGCGAAACGGTGGCGTAATGGCGATCCGCACCGTCCCGATTCGTCGCGCAGGAAACCGTGACAACCTGGTGCTGGGAGGAGACCGCGAACTGGTCATGTTCAGCGGGCTTACCGCCGCTGCACTCATTTTTTCAGCGCAGGAGATGAAAGCGGGCGTCTTCGGTACGTTGTTGTGGTTCGGGGCCTTGTACGCCTTCCGCCTGATGGCCAAAGCCGACCCGAAGATGCGCAAGGTCTACCTGCGGCAACGCCGCTATCGGGAGTACTACCCCCCGCGTTCGACGCCGTTCCGTACGAACGGACCGGCCGAGGAGGCGCAGTACCGATGATGGTGTGGATCATCGCGGGGATGGCGATCGTGGTCGCCATCCTCGTCACCCTGCTGTTGCTGCGCATCCGGCGTCTGGACGCGGAGCCCAGGCTCAACCATTACCGCCCGCACGGGCAGGCCGTGTCGGACCTGCTCAACTACGCGGCCGTGGTCGACGATGGTGTCATCGTGTGCAAGAACGGTGCGCTCATGGCGGCCTGGGTCTTCACGGGCGACGACGCGGCCAGCAGCACCGACGAGCAGCGTGAAACGGTTTCCATGCGGGTCAATCAGGCCTTGTCGCGTCTGGGTAACGGCTGGATGTTGCACGTGGACGCCGTCCGGCGCCCCGCGCAGGACTATGCGGACGCCGGCCGTTCGGCGTTCCCGGACCCGGTATCCGCCGCCATCGACGAAGAACGGCGGCGTCTGTTCCGCGGTCTGGGAACGACGTACGAGGGCTATCTGGTGATGACCCTCACCTGGTTCCCGCCGCAGGTGGCCCAGCGAAAGTTCGTCGAGATGATGTTCGACGACGACACCGAAGTAGCGGGAAAGGCGGAGCGTACCTATAGCCTCATCGCCGACTTCCAGCGGGAGTGCCGCAGCTTCGAGAGCCGCCTGTCCGGCGTCTTCCGCATGGATCGGCTCAAGGGCAACCGGCATACCACCGAGGAAGGGCGGGAGGAAGTCCATGACGACTTCCTGCGCTGGCTGCAGTACTGCGTGACAGGCCTCGATCATCCGATCGCGCTGCCGGCCAATCCGGTCTACGTGGACGCGCTGGTCGGCGGTCAGGAAATCTGGGCGGGCGTGGCGCCGCGTATCGGCCGGCGGTTCGTGCAGGTGGTGGCGATCGAGGGATTTCCGCTGGAGTCCTATCCCGGGATCCTGGCCTCGCTGGCCGAACTGCCGAGTGCCTACCGCTGGTCCAACCGCTTCATATTCATGGACCCGCACGAAGCCCTTCGCGAAATGGAGAAGTTCCGCAAGAAGTGGCGACAGAAGGTGCGTGGCTTCTTCGACCAGATCTTTCAGACCAGCACCGGCTCCGTGAACTACGACGCGCTGTCGATGATGCACGACGCCGAGGCGGCGATCGCGGAGATCAACAGCGGGCTCGTCGCGCAGGGTTACTACACCAGCGTGGTCGTCGTGTCCGACGACGACCGGTCCAGACTGGAGCGCTCGGTGCGCCAGGTCGAGAAGGCGATCAATGCGCGCGGTTTCGCGGCGCGCGTCGAGACCGTCAACACGATGGATGCCCTACTCGGCAGCATGCCGGGACACGGCGTGGAGAACGTGCGCCGGCCGCAGATCAATACGCTGAACCTCGCCGACCTGTTGCCGTCGTCCACGATATGGACGGGGCAGGCGGAAGCCCCGTGCCCGATGTACCCACCCTCGTCGCCGCCGCTGATGCAATGCGTGACGCAGGGGGCGACGCCGTTTCGCCTCAATCTGCATGTCAACGATCTGGGCCATACCTTTCTGTTCGGCCCGACGGGTTCGGGTAAGTCGACTCACCTCGGCCTGATCGCGGCACAGCTGCGCCGTTATCGCGGCATGTCGCTCTACTGCTTCGACAAGGGCCTGTCACTGTATCCACTGGCCAGGGCATGCGGCGGGCTGCACTTCGATGTGGGCGGTGACGACGAGACGCTGGCCTTCTGTCCCCTGCAGTTCCTGACGACCAAGTCGGACCGGGCGTGGGCCATGGAGTGGATCGACAGCATGCTGGCCTTGAACGGCGTTCAGACCACGCCGGCACAGAGAAACGAGATCGGTAACGCGCTCACCGCCATGCACCGCTCGGGTGCGACCACTCTGTCGGAGTTCGTGCTGATGATTCAGGACGAAGCCATTCGTGAAGCCCTGAGGATATATACGGCGGACGGCGCCATGGGGCACCTGCTCGATGCCGCCCAGGACGGCCTCCGCCTGTCCGATTTCGCGGTGTTCGAGATCGAGGACCTGCTGAACCTCGGCGACAAGTTCGTGCTGCCGGTGCTGCTTTATCTGTTCCGGCGCATCGAGACATCGCTGACCGGGCAGCCCGCGGCGATCATTCTCGACGAGGCATGGCTGATGCTTGGGCATCCGGTATTCCGGGCCAAGATCCGCGAGTGGCTCAAGGTGCTGCGCAAGTCCAACTGCATCGTGATCATGGCGACGCAAAGCCTGTCCGATGCCGCGAACTCCGGAATCCTCGACGTCATCGTCGAATCGACGGCGACCAGAATCTTCCTGCCCAATCCCTTCGCCCGGGACGATGACGCGACGGCACTCTACCGGCGCATGGGTCTGAACACCCGGCAGATCGAGATCCTCGCGACCGCCGTACAGAAGCGGCATTACTACTACATGTCGGACAAGGGGCGTCGCCTCTACGACCTCGCGCTCGGTCCGCTCGCGCTGGCCTTCATCGGCCACACCGATCGTGAATCCATCGCGACCATCCGCACGCTGGAAAGTCGTCACGGCGATGCCTGGGTGCACCCGTGGCTGGAGCTCAAAGGTCTGCGTCTCGAGGACTACGGAGTCATCTCATGAAACAGGGAAAAAGAGTGGGGAACCTCCGTCCCACCACGGCGACAGGGCTTGCCCATCCGTATCTCAACGCGCGTCGTACCTGGAATTCCCACGTCGGCAGCCTGATCGCGTCGCGCACGCTGTGGCAGGCGGTGGCGCTGATCAGTCTGCTGATCGTCCTCGCCGCCGTCGGCGGGGTGGTCTATATCGGCAGCCAGTCGAAATTCGTGCCGTACGTGATCGAAGTGAACAAGCTGGGCGAAGCGATGTCCGTGGCGCCCGCCGACAAGGCCGCGAAGATCGATCAGCGCGTGATTCGCGCCTCGGTCGCGGAGTTCATCGTCAACGCGCGCACAGTGACGCCGGATATCGCGATGCAGCGCCGTGCCATTTTCAAGGTGTATGCGCTGATGAATGCAGGAAGCGCGTCGACGCGGAAAATGACGGCGTGGCTCAACGGCAATCCGGAAACCAACCCGTTCAAGCGAGCGGAAAAGCAGACCGTGAACGTCGAGATCGTCTCCGCGATCCCCCAGACCGCGACGACCTGGCAGGTGGACTGGATCGAAACGCAGCGCTCACGCAGGGGCGAGGTACAGGGCAAGCCGTATCGCATGCGTGCGCTGCTCAACGTCGAGACGCGGCCGATCGCAAGCGATATCAACGAGGAGCAACTGCGCCTCAATCCGCTGGGTATTTATATCTCGGACTACTCCTGGTCCAAGCAGTTCTGACGGGCACGACATGAAAACAGCAGCTACCCTCGCCTCGCTGGCGTGGCTCGTACCGAGCCTTGCCATGGCCACCACCGAGACGGATCTCGCCAACCAGTTCTTTTCCGCGGACAACCCGAAGCTGACCGCGCAGGAGAAGGCCGGGCTCGACATCTCCCGAAAGTGGATCGCTAGCACGTCCGCCTCCGTCAAGCCGGTGGCGGGACCCGACGGGAGCGTACGCTTTCTGTTCGGCCAGTCGCAGCCGAGCATCGTGTGCGCGGTCATGCAGGTCTGCGACGTCGAACTCGAGCCGGGCGAGCAGGTGAGCTCGGTGAACCTCGGCGACGCGGTACGCTGGCTGGTCGAGCCTGCGCTGTCGGGCGCAGGCGCGACCTCCGTCCAGCATCTGGTGATCAAACCGCTCGACGTCGGGCTGGAGACATCGCTCATGGTGACGACCGACCGGCGCACGTATCACCTGCGTCTGCGCTCGCACCGTACGGAATACATGCCACGTGTGGCCTTCTCCTACCCGGCTTCCGTGGACGCCAAATGGGCGGCGATGAAACGCCAGGCCGCGGCCACGCAGGCCGTGAAGCCAGCGGTCGGGGAAAAGAAGGAATACCTGGGCGACCTGGACTTCGGCTACCGGGTCAGTGGCAATGCGCCGTTCAAGCCCGCGCGCGTCTACAACGACGGCGTGAAGACGATCATCGAGATGCCTTCGACGTTCTCGCAAGGGGAGGCGCCCACGCTCCTTGTCGTGCGCGAGAGCGGCAGCCTGTTCCGGAAGGATGAAGAGGTGATGGTCAATTACCGCCTGCAGGACGGGCGTTACATCGTCGATACGCTGTTCAAGAAGGCCGTTCTGGTGGCGGGCGTCGGCATGGCGCAACGCAAGATCGTCATCGAGCGGCGTGGGTGAGCCAGCGGATGGAGACTCCCATGCCCGAACCCGGTGATGCGGACGGCGAGGCTTCGTCACCGCCGGCCGCGTCCGGTAAGCCTGCGGGCGTCCGGCGCGTGAATAACGTACCGCTGCTGATCATCGGCGGCGTCATGGTCGTGTTCGTCATCCTCGTCACCCTGGTCGCGGCCCAGCGCGGGCAGAAGAAGGAGGAGGATCCTCCGCCCGCGGCGGGTGCGCTTCCCGAGAACAGCCAGCTGCTCGAGCAGATGCTGGCGGGTGGAGCGACGGGCGGACTGGTGCCGGGCGCCGACGAGCAAACCGTGTCGTTTCCCGTCGCGCGTGTCGCGGACCCGGATGCACCGCCGGTGCCTGACCGGAGCGCCGGCAACGGCGTGGCCGACGACGCGATGGCCAAGGAGCGCATGAAACTGTTCCAGAGCGCCATGCATGCACGTACCGGCCTGACCAAACCCGCGGCACCCGAGGTCGCGCCGGTCAAGGAAAACGAAGCCGACAAGGCGCGTGAGGCGGAAGCGCAGGAAGCCCGCGAGCGGGATACGCGCATTCCGGTACATGCGGAGGGCGACTACAGCGCGTTCGACGGGTCCAGCGCGCGCGGGGCCGGTGCGGATCGCTGGCTGCTCGACTCGGGTATGGAAGCGCCGCGTACGGCATTCGAACTGCGTGCCGGATCGGTCATTCCGGCGACGATGATCTCGGGTATCAACTCCGAACTTCCGGGCCAGATCATTGCCCAGGTCAGTCAGGACGTCTTCGACACGCCCACCGGCCGCCATCGTCTGGTGCCGCAGGGGTCGCGCCTGGTCGGACGCTACAACCATAAAGTCATCGAGGGTCAGTCGCGGGTGCTGGTGGCCTGGCAGCGAATCGTGTTCCCGGACGGCAAGGCGTTGGATATCGGTGCGATGGAAGGTGTCGACTCGGCGGGATACGCCGGCTTCAGCGACAAGGTGGACCGCCACTACGCACGCATGTTCGCCTCCGCCATCCTCATGTCGGGCATCGCGACAGGGCTCACATCGTCGAGTATCAGGCCCGGGGATGACCCGTTCGGTTCCTCCAGCGCCGTGATGATGCGGGAGAGCCTGGCCCGCCAGGTAGGTGAGGTGGCTTCGAAGATGATCGACAAGAACATGAGTTACGCGCCGGAGCTGAAGATCCGGCCGGGCTACCGGTTCAACGTGATGGCGGTGAAGGACCTGACCTTCAGGCAGGCGTACAAACCGTTCGATTACTGAGCGTCAACCCAACCCAAAGGAGAGGAAGTCCAATGAGAGGACACAGAAAGCTTGCGATCGCCGTCGTCATGGTTGCGGCGGCGGGATGCACAGGTACCGCCTCGGCCGGCGTGCCGGTCATCGATGTGGCGAACCTTGTGATGAATGCCATGCAGAGCCTTCAGCTCAAGAAGATTCAGAAGACGTTGACGAGGAACGACAGCGGAACGATCAATTACTACACGAACAACATCGATAAATCGACGACGAAGATCGACGAGTCGACACATAACATCGATAACTCGACCGCGATTACGTCGAACAACTCGATCATCAACACCGAGATCGATGCGGATCTGGACTTCACCCTGATCATAAACAAGGGTGGAAACGGGGAGATCATTCCCGTACCCCGGCCGATACAAGAACTTTTGAAGGAAATTCACGAGCACGGAAAAAGCGATGCTTACGCGGCCCATTTCGGCGATGCGGCCAGTTATTACGGGCGGTCGGGCGACAAAGAGGCGGTGGACGCCGGCTTCGAAGGATCGCGTGCGCGCAAGGCGGCCAACAACGCGCTGGTGAAGAGCCTCGATCTGGAGCAGGACCGCATTGCGGACGATGCGCAAGCGCTCAAGGATCTTGCAGGCATGAATAAAGAAGTCAAAGGCCACGCCCGCCAGCTTCAGGTCGCCAACGCCATCGCCGGTTCACAGGCCAACCAGATGCTCGAGATCCGTTCGATGATGCTGGCCTCGGAATCCGCGCGCGCGGCCGAATCCCAGGCTGCCGCCGACAAGGAGGCTCGCGCCATCGCCACGGGCAAACATCTGCGCGAAGGCCTCGACAAGGCGGCGAGCGCGGCGAGCCGTCCGCTTCCCATGCTCTGACCACGACGCGGCGCCATGGCGCCGCTCACCCCTCGATCCTTCAGGTACATCATGTCGTCTCCGCGCCGCATTCCCGTCCTTCTGGGTGTTCTTATCCTGTTCGCATCCGCCGTGGCCGTTGGCCAGGACATCGAGCCGGGCAAGCTGGTCACGTCCGCGGAGGGCGCGATCGCGAAGGCCTTCGACATAACGCAGGTCCTCGACGCCGCGAAGACGCTGTTCTGGTCGCTCGCGGTGATGAGCCTGGTCTGGACCATGGGGATGCTCATCCTCCGGCAGGATCTCGGCGAAGTGCTGATCGAACTCATCCGCTTCATGATCGTGACCGGCACGTTCTACTGGTTGCTCATCAACGCCAGTGACGGGGAGGGTGGCGGCGGATTTATCGCCGACATCGTCGACTCCTTCTTCGAGATGGAGAACGACCTTGGGCGCGTTACGTTCGGGCGCCATGCCGACGGCTTCGTCGCGCGTGGGCTGGCGACTTACTTCAGCACTCTCGACGCTACCCGGACCGGCAGCGACCCCGACCAGATTCTCGCAGGCGGAATCGCGGTCCTGATTCTCGTCCTGCTCACCATCGTCGGCGCGCAGTTCCTGGTGGCGCTGATCATGGCATGGCTGCTTGGCTACGCGGGCATCTTCCTCCTTGGGTTCGGCGGGGCGCGGTGGACCTCGCAACTTGCCGTGAGCTATTACAAACATGCATTGGCTGTCGGCATCACCGTTCTGGTGCTCGGCCTGCTCGGCGCAGGTGGTCACCGCATCATCGACCGGATCTCGACAGTCAGCATGAATTCCGCGGATCCGCAGTTCTTTTTCCTCGGGATGATGCTCGCCGTATCGGTCCTGGTGCTCGTGCTTTCCGTCCGCATCCCGCAGTTCTTCTACACGATGGTGACCGGTTCTCAGCTCGGTGTGCTCGCGGGTTCCGCGAGCGTGATCGGCAGCGCGATCGCCACCGGCGGCGGCGCGGCCATCGCGGCGGCGACCGGACGGATGCCTGGCGCCGGTCCGGATGGCGGTATGGGCGTCACAGCGGGCGCCCGCACCGGGTCCGTGATGGACGCGGTGCACCGCTCGGCCGCGTCCGGCAGCAGTATGGGCGATCCCTTCCATGTCGCTCCGGGGTCCGATCCGTTTGGCGTGTCCCGCGGTGCGGACGCGATGCGTCGCGGTGGCAGCGTCTTCGGTTCGGCCGGTGCAGCACGCCCGGGGACGGATGTGGCGGAACGTGGCGAAGGGTACCCGCCGTGATCGATACGCTGCCCGACATCCCGCCGCAACGGCAGGAGATGGTCGCGTGCTCGCTCGCCGCTTCGCTGGCGTACGACGTTCCGACCAATCTGCTTCTCGCCGTTGCCGAGAAAGAAGCCGGCAAACCCGGGCAATGGGTCCGCAATGAGAACGGCACCTACGATGTCGGCTCATTGCAGTTCAATACCGCCTACCTGCGCGAGCTGTCGCGCTTCGGCATTTCGGCGCGCGACGTCGCCGCACCGGGATGCTATCCCTACCTCCTGGCGGCCTGGCGTATCCGCGCACATCTTCGCAACGATGCGGGCGACCTGTGGACGCGCGCGGCGAACTACCACTCCCGGACCCCGCGTCACAACGCACGTTATCGCGCGGACCTTATCCACCGCGCCGGCCGCTGGTCCGCCTGGCTGGACACGCACTTTCCAACCCACGACGCCGTCGTGAATTCCCTACCTTAAGGAACGAGGCCTGATGAACTACCGAACGATGCACCGCGCCCTCGGCGTGTTGCCGATGCTTGTGCTCGCCGCGCCCGCGATAGCGGCGGAGAATGGCTGCTACTGGTCGGCCGATGGCAATTATCAGCTTGGGCAGACGGCGCAGATCACCGTATGGAACGACATGCCACCGGGGCAGCAGGTGCGCGACGAGAAGGCGCATGGCGATGGCAACATCCTGGCCACATGCATGCGCGGGCAGGCCACCTTCGAGGGCGACTATACCGTGGCACGCGACGACGGCATGGTGACGCTTACGGTCGACGGACAGCCGTCGGGCTTCGGCATCGAGGTGTATATCGAAGAGCGGGACGGGAGTGACCGTCGGTATTTCCCACACCGCTATCAGCGGACCTTCCGCCTCGGTGAGCCGGTTCGCAGCAACGATGCGGACATCGGGTATCGCGTCGTGCGCACGACAGGCCCGGTGCGCTTCGGTCGCGTCGATTCCCGGACCATCGCTCAGCAGTGGACGTATCAACCCGACGGTGCCAGAACCAGGGCCTTTCGCCACCTGAAAATCTACGAGCTCTATTTCGTGCGCCCCACCTGCAGCATCAGCGGCGACACGCTCAACCAGACGGTCGACGTGGGCCGCTATCACGTAGGCAACTTCGCTACCCCGGAGCGAGCCACACCCTGGGTGCCGTTCTATTTCAGGGTGGAGTCCTGCGCGGAGCCGGTCGGGATGATCGCCAGTTTCACCTTCGGTAAGGCGACGGACGCCGATCCTGTACTGGATGAGCTCTTCTCCCTGACCGGCCCGAAGAACGTCGGTCTCGAAATCGCCAGCGACGATACGAAGACGACGCTCCGGCCCGGCGTGCCGTTCCTGGTCAACGCCGTGGGCACCGGCCGCTCTTATCAGTTCAATGCGCGTCTGCGTGAAACCCAGCCGACGGTGCGCGGCGGTGAGTTCCGGCGCCCCCTGCTGGTGCAGGTCGAGTTCTTCTGAGGGCCGCGTGACACCCCGGTCCCGCCGCTCCCGTTCGGCGTTAGAATCGGGGACCTCGCACGTACGAATTCGCCGATATGCGCAATCCGCTCCAGGAACAGCTTCTCAAGGCCGGCCTCGTCAAGAAGGACAAGGTCGCCAAGGTCGCCCGTGAACAGGCCAAGGCCCGTCAGGGCAAGGCTCCCGCGCCGGATGCGGCCGATCAGGTCGACGTCCGCCGCCTCCAGGCTGAGCGGGCCGAGCGCGACCGGGCTCTGGCCGCCGAACGCAATGCCGAGGCCCGGGCAAAGGAGATCCGCGCCCAGGTCCGGCAGATCATCGAGACCACGAAGGTCAAGCGCGAGGGCGACATCGCCTATCGCTTCAACGACGGCGACAAGATCGCCAGCATCTTCGTCAGCGAGTGGCTGCGCAACCAGCTGGCCTCGGGGGCGCTGGTCATCGCCCGTGCCGGCGACGGCTACGAGCTGATTCCCCGTCTGCCCGCGGACAAGATCCACGCCCGCGCGACCGACATGATCGTGCTCGACCATGGCCGCAAGGAGGGCGATCCGCTGCCGACCAGCGACGATGACGACGACTACTACAAGCAGTTCGTCGTGCCGGACGACCTCATCTGGTAAGGCGGTCGGCGCATGACCGTTCTCGTTACCGGTAGCGCGGGACACCTCGGCGAAGCCCTGGTGCGACGCTTGCGAGCGGAGGGTCGCGAGGTACGCGGCCTCGACATCAAACGTTCGCCCTTCACCGACATCGTAGGCTCTATCGCCGATGAGACGTTCGTGCGTGACGCCATGTCGGGCGTGACCGCTGTGATCCACGGCGCGACCCTGCATAAACCGCACGTCGTCACGCATTCAAAACGACAGTTCGTCGATACCAACGTCGCGGGCACCCTCGCCTTGCTCGAAGCTGCCGTATTGCATGGTGTGAGCTCGTTCGTCTTCACCAGCACGACGAGTGCTTTCGGCGCGGCGTTGTCGCCGGCGCCCGGCGAGCCCGCCGCCTGGATCGATGAGGGCGTCGTGCCGGTACCGAAAAACATCTACGGCACGACGAAGATCGCCGCGGAGGACCTTTGCGAACTCGTCGCACGCAAGGATGGCCTGCCGGTAATCGTGCTGCGCACCTCGCGTTTTTTCCCGGAGGATGACGACAGCGCACAGGTGCGCGATGCGTTCGATACCGCGAATATGCAGGCGAACGAGTTGTCGTACCGGCGCGCGGATATCGAGGATGTCGTTGGCGCGCACGTGCTCGCTGTCGAGCGCGCACCCGCGCTGCGCTTCGGTCGCTACATCGTTTCGGCGACCACGCCGTTTTCCCGGGACGACGTGGACGCGTTACGCCACGACGCGCCCTCGGTGGTGCGTCGCCTCTATCCTGACGTGGATGCGCTGTACGCCGCGCGTGACTGGCGCTTGCTGCCGTCGCTGGATCGCGTTTACGACAGCGCGCGGGCGACGCGTGATCTGGGTTGGACGCCGAAACGCGATTTCGCGTTCGTGCTGACGTGCCTGCGCGAGGGTGTCGACTTCCGCAGCGACATGGCACGGGCTATCGGGAAGAAGGGTTACCACGATGCGGCGTTCGGGGACGAACCGTATCCTGTGATCGGTTGAAGGCCGCGCCGTCTTGCAAGCCACCGGTGGGCGCTGACTCCTGGCAGCGATCCGCGCTTCGGCGCGGCACCCTTACCTCAGCCCCATGACTTTCCGCTCATGGCGCAACAACCACTCCTTGCGCCACAGCCCGCCGCCATACCCGGTCAGCGATCCATCGGCGCCGATCACCCGGTGACACGGAATCACGATCGCCAGCTGATTCGCTCCATTGGCACGCGCCACGGCACGCACCGCGGTGTGTCTTCCCGCTGAGGCGGCGATCTCCGAATAGCTCCGCGTCGTCCCCGGCGGGATCGCGATCAGTTCATCCCACACCGCTTTGGTAAACACCGAGCCATGCAGGGCCAGCGGCGTCTCGAACACCAGCCGCGTGCCCGCGAAATAGTCGCGCAGGTCGCGCTCGATCCGGTCGATCACCGGCGTGCGCCCGAATCCGATCGACGAGCGGGTGGACTCGCGCAACTTCTTCAGCTCGGTCGGCAGCGCCGTCCGGTCGAAGAATTCCAGCAGATGCAGGGCGTGCGAGTCGGCCACGGCCAGCATCGTGCCGATGGGCGACTCGATCCAGTCGGCCCTGAGCAGTTCACGCCCGCGAAGCGCCACCGGCACGTCGCCGAGCAGGCGTACGATCGCCTCCCGGAACCCGCTGCCCGATGCGTACCCGGCCGACTGCTGAGCCTCGATGACGGTGGCTCCGCCAGCCAGCTTGTCCATCCCTTGTCCTGCCCGGCGAAGACGGGCCATGTCCAGGAAGGTCAGGCCGAGGTGGCGCTTGAAGCTGCGTCGCACGGTTGAGGGGTCGTAGCCGAGTGCGGTGAGGTCGTCCTCGGACCAGATCCGCTCGGGGTCGTCCTCCAGCCGCTTGAGCAGGGCCGAGACCATCGGTTCGCGCTGGCCCACGGGATCGAGGGGGCGACAACGCAGGCACGGCCGGAAGCCGGCTTCGAAACAGCCGGCGATCGAATCGTAGAAGCGGGTGTTCTCGAGCAGCGGTTTGCGGGCCGGGCAGGTCAGCCGGCAGAACACGCCGGTGCTGGTGACGCCGACGAACACATGGCCGTCGTAAGCCGGGTCCCGGTCGAGTAACGCTCTGTATAAGGTGTCGTGGTCGGGCAGGTCGAAAAGCATGCCGCATAGCGTAAGGCATGCTGGCAGCGTCGAAGCACGCGAATCGGGCGGCTATTTTCCGAAGGTCCCGACTGCCTTGTCGATGACCGGGGAGCGATGCGGCCGCTCCCCGGTCATCGCGTCAGGCCTTGTTGCGGTCGGTTTCCAGCGCTCGGTTGATGCGCAGGGCCAACAGGGTGCAGGCGGCGCCGGAGAGCAGATAGATGCTGACCGCGCCGAGCCCGAACCGCATCGACAGACCCAGCGCCACCAGCGGGGCGAACGCAGCGCCGAACAACCAGGCGAAGTCGGAGGTCAGCGCCGCGCCGGTATAGCGGAAGCGCTTTGCGAAGTTCGCGGTCACGGTACCGGCCGCCTGGCCGTAAGACAGGCCGAGCAGGGCGAAGCCGATCAGCAGGAAGGCATCCTGCGCCACCTTGCCGCCGCCCAGAAGCCACGGGGAGGCGATGGCGAACAGGCCGATCAGCACCGCCATGGTGCCCAGCGTGTTGCGACGCCCGAACTTGTCGGCCAGCACACCGGAGGCCACGGTGGCCAGGATCGCCACGAAGGCGCCGACGATCTGCACGATCAGGACGTTATTGATGTCCTGCGAGCGGTTCAGCGAGATCCACGACAGCGGGAAGATCGTCACGATGTGGAACAGCGCGTAGCTGGCCAGGGCGGCGAAGGCGCCGATGAACAGGTTGTAGCCCTGAGCGTGGAACATCTCGATGATGCCGATCGGCTCCAGCTGGCCTTCTTCGAGCAACTGCGTGTACTCCTCGGTCACCACCAGACGCAGACGGGCGAACAGGGCCACCACGTTAATGGCGAAGGCCACGAAGAACGGGTAGCGCCAGCCCCAGCCGAGGAAGTCTTCACGGGACAGCTGGGTATTGAGGAAGAGGAACAGCGACCCGGCGATCAGGAAGCCCATCGGGGCGCCCAGCTGGCCCAGCATCGCGTACCAGCCCCGCTTTTCCTTAGGGGCGTTGAGCGAAAGCAGGGAGGGCAGGCCATCCCAGGAGCCGCCGAGCGCAATGCCCTGCAAGAAGCGCAGCAGGGACAGGATCACGATGACCTGATAGCCGCCGGTCGTATTGGCGGGGAGGAAGGCGATGCAGACCGTGGAGGTGCCCAGCAGGAACAGGGCGGCCGTCAGCTTGGTGCCGCGGCTCCAGGTCCGCTGGATCGCCATGAACAGGGTGGTGCCGATCGGGCGGGCGATGAAGGCGAACGAGAAGATCGTAAAAGCCAGCAGGATCCCGTCCAGCGGACTGAGGAACGGGAAGAAGACCGACGGGAACACCAGCACGGACGCGATGCCGTATGTGAAGAAGTCGAAGTACTCCGAGGCGCGGCCGATGACGACACCGACGGCGATCTCGCCGGGGGCGACCGGGGCGTGGCTGGTCTGGTGCTGGCGGCGGACGTCCTGTTCGACGCCTGCAATCCCTTGATGCGCTTGCGAAATGGTCGTCATCGTACCCGGCCCGGCTGGAGAGTTGGGTACAGCATAGCGAAGCTTGAGGTCAATGGCTCGTAGACCATGGGACAATGTGTCCTATGGCCTTGCCCACCCGTTCAGCGTAAATTTTACTGTCCCCACGGTTGCCTCCATCATGCGAATGTCCTTGAAGATGTTGCGCGGATTGCTGATCCCCGCCCTTGCCCTGTTGCTTTCGGGCTGCGATGCCGTGCTGTTCAGCCCTTCGGGCGACATCGCGAGGCAGCAGCGCGACCTGATCATGATCTCCGTGGTGCTGATGCTCATCATCATCATCCCCGTGATCGTGATGACCTTCCTTTTCGCCTGGAAATACAGCGAGAAGAACAAGAATCACAAGGGCTACGACCCGGACTGGAACCACTCGACGGTCCTCGAGCTGCTGATCTGGTCGGCTCCCCTGCTGATCATCATCGCGCTGGGCGCCATCACCTGGACCAGCACGCACAAGCTCGATCCCTATCGTCCGCTCGACCAGATCGATGCCACCCGCCCCGTCGCCCCCGGCACCAGGCCGCTGGTGGTCGAGGTCGTGGCGCTGGACTGGAAGTGGCTGTTCCTCTACCCGGAACAGGGCATCGCCACGGTCAACGAGATGGCGGCCCCGGTCGATCGCCCCATCGAGTTTCACATCACGGCCTCGTCCGTCATGAACGCGTTCTTCGTCCCGTCGATGGCCGGCATGATCTATGCCATGCCCGGCATGGAGACGAAGCTGCACGCGGTGATGAACAAAACCGGCGATTTCGAAGGCATTTCGGCCAATTACAGCGGCGCCGGCTTCTCGGACATGCGCTTCACCTTCCATAGCCTGTCCGATGAGGGCTTCGACAGCTGGGTCGCCAAGGCAAAGGCCAGTGGCGACACGCTCAGCCGCGAGGATTACCTCAAGCTCGAGCAGCCCAGCGAGAAGGACCCGGTGCACTTCTACGGTACCGTGGCACCCAACCTCTACAACGCCATCCTCAACCGCTGCGTCGAGTCGAACCGCATGTGCCAGAGCGACATGATGGCGATCGACAAGCAGGGTGGGCAGGGTGTCGTGGGTACCTACAACGTGACCTCGCTCGACGCCGCGACCCGCGCCCGGGTAGGTCTGGCCGATGCCGGCCCGCGCTATGTCGGTGCCTACTGCCTCGGCGCCGGCGTGGCCGGCCAGCCGATGACCCCTGCCGGACGTCCGCTGTAACAGCGGCCGCCTGATTTCGATTCAAGCCTTAGCGAGTCCGGTAATGAACATGCCCGATCTAGCCAAACTGATCTTCGGACGCCTCACTCTCGATGCGATTCCGTACCACGAGCCCATCCTGATCGCCACCTTCGCGGGCGTGGCCCTCGGTGGCATCGTGGTGCTCGGTCTGATCACCAAGTACAAGCTGTGGGGCTATCTCTGGAAAGAGTGGTTCACCAGCATCGATCACAAGAAGATCGGCATCATGTACATGGTGCTCGGCATCATCATGCTGCTCCGCGGCTTCGCGGACGCGCTGATGATGCGCATGCAGCAGGCCATCGCTTTCGGCGACAACCCCGGCTTCCTGCCCCCTCATCACTACGACCAGATCTTCACCGCCCACGGCGTGATCATGATCTTCTTCGTGGCGATGCCGCTGGTCACGGGTCTGATGAACTACGTGGTGCCGCTGCAGATCGGCGCGCGCGACGTGGCTTTCCCGTTCCTCAACAACTTCAGCTTCTGGATGACGGTCGCTGGCGGCCTGCTGGTCATGGCCTCGCTGTTCGTCGGTGAGTTCGCCCGTACCGGCTGGCTGGCCTACCCGCCTCTGTCCGGCCTCGCGGCCAGTCCCGATGTCGGTGTCGACTACTACATATGGTCGCTGCAGGTGGCCGGTGTCGGCACCACGCTGTCCGGTATCAACCTGATCGCCACCATCGTCAAGATGCGAGCGCCGGGCATGACCATGATGAAGATGCCCGTCTTCACCTGGACCTCGCTGTGCACCAACGTGCTGATCGTCGCCGCCTTCCCGGTGCTGACGGCGGTGCTGGTGCTGCTCGCGCTCGACCGCTACGCCGGTACCAACTTCTTCACGACGGACTTCGGCGGCAACGCCATGATGTACGTCAACCTGATCTGGATCTGGGGTCACCCCGAGGTCTACATTCTGGTGCTGCCGGTGTTCGGCGTGTTCTCGGAAATCGTTTCGACGTTCAGCCGCAAGCGCCTGTTCGGTTACGCCTCGATGGTCTACGCCACCGTGGTCATCACCGTGCTGTCGTACCTGGTCTGGCTGCACCACTTCTTCACCATGGGTTCCGGCGCGAGCGTCAACTCGTTCTTCGGCATCACCACGATGATCATCTCGATCCCGACGGGTGCGAAGATCTTCAACTGGCTGTTCACGATGTACCGTGGCCGCATTCAGTTCGACGTGCCGATGCTCTGGACGATGGGCTTCATGGTCACTTTCGTGATCGGCGGTATGACCGGCGTCATGCTCGCCGTGCCCCCGGCCGACTTCCTGCTGCACAACTCGCTCTTCCTGATCGCGCATTTCCATAACGTGATCATCGGCGGCGTGGTGTTCGGTGTGTTCGCCGCCATCAACTACTGGTTCCCGAAGGCCTTCGGCTTCCGCCTCGACCCGTTCTGGGGCAAGTGCTCGTTCTGGTTCTGGCTGACCGGCTTCTACTTCGCGTTCATGCCGCTGTACGTGCTGGGCTTCATGGGCGTCACCCGCCGCATGAACCACTTCGAAGATCCGTCGCTGGCCATCTGGTTCCGTATCGCCGCCTTCGGCGCGGTGCTGGTCGCTCTGGGCATCGCCTCGTTCCTGATCCAGATCTTCGTCAGCATCCGCAACCGTGAGAAGCTGCGCGACGTCACCGGCGATCCGTGGCACGGCCGTACCCTGGAGTGGTCGACCTCGTCGCCGCCGCCGGACTACAACTTCGCGTTCACCCCGATCATCCATGACTCGGATGCCTGGTGGGACATGAAGGAGCGCGGTCACGAGCGTCGCCTCGGTGGCTACCTGCCGATCCACATGCCGAAGAACACGGCAGCGGGCGTCGTCATCGCGGGCTTCGCCTTCGTGGTCGGCTTCGCCATGATCTGGCACATGTTCCTCATCGCCGGCCTGGCCTTCGTCGGCCTGCTGGTGAGCGCCATCACGCACACCTTCAACTACAAGCGCGACTACTACATCCCCGCCGACGAAGTGGCTCGTACCGAAGCCATCCGCACGGAAGAGCTTGCCGCCCATGTCTGATAATCACGCTTCGCCCGCCGTCGTCGCGGATGGCCAGAAACTCGAGTTCTGGATGAAGGAAGATCACCACCCGGCCAACGGAACGTTGCTCGGGTTCTGGATCTACCTGATGAGCGATTGCCTCATCTTCGCCTGCCTGTTCGCCGTCTACGGCGTGCTGGGTCGCAGCTACGCCGGTGGCCCCTCGGGTGCCGACCTGTTCGAGCTGCCGCTGGTCGCCGTCAACACCACGATGCTGCTGCTGTCTTCCATCACTTACGGCTTCGCCGTGCTGGAGATGCAGAAGAATCGCAAGGGCACGATGATGGCGTGGCTGGTCGTGACCGGTCTGTTCGGTCTGGCCTTCCTCGGCATCGAAATGTGGGAGTTCGCCCACCTGATCCACGAAGGTGCCGGTCCGCAGCGCAGCGCGTTCCTGTCCTCGTTCTTCACCCTGGTCGGCACCCACGGCCTGCACGTGACCTTCGGCTGCATCTGGCTGGTCACGCTGCTGTTCCAGGTGGGTCGCTTCGGTCTGACCGCCGCCAACAAGCGTCGCATCATGTGCCTGTCGATGTTCTGGCACTTTCTCGACGTGGTCTGGATCGGCGTCTTCACCTTCGTTTACCTGATGGGAGTGCTGCCGTGAGCGCGCACATCGAATCGCACGATCACCACCACGACGATCACCACGATCACGACGACGGTGCCAGTCACAGCACGCTGAAGGGATACATGACGGGGTTCTTCCTCGCCGTGTTCCTCACCGCGATCCCGTTCTGGCTCGTGATGGGCAAGGTCATCCCGAACTCACAGACGCTTGCGATCGTGGTGCTCTTCTTCGCCGCCATCCAGATCGTGGTCCACATGATCTACTTCCTGCACATGAACACGAAGTCGGAGGGTGGCTGGAACATGCTGGCCCTGATCTTCACCCTGGTGCTGGTGGTCATCACGCTCACGGGTTCCATCTGGGTCATGTTCCACATGAACGCCAACATGATGCCGGGCATGTCGCATGACATGACCGAGCAACAGGTCAAGAACCTGCCTTGAGCACCAACGTTCCAAACGAAGCCACGACGCCGCGCTCTCCGCGCGGCGTCTTCGTTCTGGCCTTGCTGGCGGTGCTCGGCACGGTGCTGTTCGTCGCTTTCGTCGCCCTGGGCACCTGGCAGGTGCACCGCCGCGCGTGGAAACACGACCTGATCGCCCGCGTCGACCAGCGCGTGCATGCGGAGCCGGTCACCGCGCCGGGCCGTGGGCAGTGGCCCGTGGTCAGCGCCGCCAACGACGAGTACCGTCGGGTCAGGCTCACCGGCACGTTCCTGCAGGACAAGAGCGTGCGTGTGCGTGCCAGCACGGAGCTGGGCATGGGTTCGTGGCTGATGACCCCGCTGCGTACACGTTCGGGCGACACGGTCATCGTCAACCGCGGCTTCGTGTCCACGACATGGTGCGGCGGCAAGGCCACCTGTACCCCCGGCCCCGCCGGTGAAACCACGATCTCCGGCCTGTTGCGGATCAGCGAACCCAAGGGTGCGTTCCTGCAGGACAACGACCCCGCGGGCGATCGCTGGTATTCCCGTGACGTGGCGGCAATCGCCGCGGCCAAGGGTCTCGACGACACCGCGCCCTATTTCGTCGACGCGGATGCGGCTTCCTCGCCCGGTCGCGGTGACGGCGACGAAGGTCCGGTCGGCGGCCTCACCGTCATCGCTTTCCCCGACAACCATCTGTCCTACGCGGTCACGTGGTTCGGTCTGGCCCTGATGACCCTGCTGGGCGCCTGGATCGTCTGGAAGGACCAGCGCAGGAAGCGCCGCACACCCTGAGGGCGTTTCAATTTCGGGATCCCCGGACGTCTTGGGTAGATGCAGACGCCTTACCCCGAGTCGCAAGCGATGCACGACCTCACCCTGGCCTGGGCGACGCCCCGCCAGCGGCAAGGCACGCTGGCCCTGGTGCTGGACCACGCGCGACGCCGTGCTTCCCTGCGACGCAAAGGAGCGGTTCCCGAACGGCGTCTCACTTATCTGCTTCGGTCGCTCGCCGCCTTTCGGCGGCAGACGGCGTGGCTGGACATGGTCGGGCGCTCGCGGGCGATGCGCGCGGCCGCTGAGCTCAATCCGCGGGTCTATGAGCGCTGGCAGCGCCATTACATCTCACGCGACTTCGATCTGGCGACGTGCGCCCGGCTCGTCGAAGCGCATTACCGGTTTGTCGCCCGGAAGTTCCCGGAGCGCCTGCGTGAGCGTCTGATCCGTGGCCACGACGTGCGCCTGGCGACGCTGCCGCTCGGCGGCGGTGAAGTGGCGTATCTGCATGCGCGCGCGCCCGAGCACGAAGCCACGGGCGAACTCGGCCTGTTCCTGCTCAACGGCGACAAAGAGGTGATCTCCTCCTGCGCGATCACGTTCGGCGGCACGGACGGCCTGCTGGTCGGCGCCATGCGCGGGTCGTGGGCCTACCTCGGACGCGGTGCGATTGCGCGGTTCACCCGTGCCACGGGCGGTCTGCGTCCGCGCGACCTGCTGCTCGCGGTGGTTCGCGCGCTGGCGACGTATTTCGGCATCGACCGGGTGCGCGGCGTGTCCCGTGACGCGCATCCGCTGGATCGTCGGGCGGGCGTCACGGCGGCGTCCTATGACCGCTTCTGGCGGCGGCATGGCGGTGTCCCGGGTATCGACGGGTGTTACGAGATTCCGCGCATCGGAGCGAGCAGCGGCCGCGATGAACGCGATACGTTCCGGCGCGAAGCCTGCGAGGTCGCCCTGCGCTCGTTCGCGAAGGCCTAGAAGTCGTACGAACCCGAGAGCAGGACGACGCGCCCCTGCCTTATAGGTACGAAGGTCTCATCGAAATTCACCGCGTACAGCGTACGGGCGAAGAGGTTCTTCACGCCCAGCGTCAGCCGCCAGTTCCTGCCGTACCGCGACACGTTGGTTTCCACGCTGGCCTGGCCGGGAATGCCGAAGTACTGCCCATCGCCGCTGGTCCGCCCGATGCTGCGGCTGCGGGCGAGGATGCCGGCGCCGACGCCCCAGGGTTTGGTGTCGCCGTCGCCGAAACGATAGCTCGCCCATGCGGCGGCCTGATGTCTGGGAGAACCGGTGGGGCGGGTGTCGTCGTTGTTGTGGATACGTGCTTCCGTCACGCTGGCCAGCACATCGAGACCCTCGGCGACACGACCGGAAAACTCCAGCTCCACGCCGCGGTTGGTCTGGCCCGGTCCGGGCGTGGCGAAGAACGGCGGTTCCGGCGATACCAGGTCGACGCTGTGATCGACATGGATGCGATAGACCGCCGCGGTCAGTCGCGCGCGATGGTCGAACAGGTCGAATTTGCCGCCGAGTTCCACCTGGCGGGACGTGGCGACGGGCAACGGCTGGCCGTCCTTGCCCAGCAGCGGGTCCGGCTGGAAACCCGTCGACGAATCGGCGTACAGCGCTATCCCGGGCGTCAGCTTGTAAACGACGCCCAGCTTGGGAATCCAGCGCGCCTTGCGGATCGTGCGGGGAGACCCGTCGGTCCAGTGCGTCTCCAGCTTGTAGGTCGTTCGGCGCAGGGCGGCAAGGACGTTCCAGTCGTCGCCGATCGCGACCTGATCCTGCAGGTAGACGCCGGCATTCGTTTGCCACGAACCGCCGAGCGTCTGCACCGTGGTACTCACCGGCGCGATCAGCGCATTGTATTTGGCGGACATGGTCGCGCCAGTGCGCAGGTCGTACGCCAGCGGACGGGTCGTTACGTAGGCATCGCGATCGGTGACGTCGTCGGTGCCGCTTTCCGTTTCGGTCGTCGTGCCGCTACCGCCGTCGCCGGCGTGGGTGCGGGCGAGATCGACGCCGACCAGAACCGTGTGCGTGACATCGCCGTAGCGGAACGTGCGGGTAAGGTCGTTCTGCCAGGTCCAGTAGGTGCCGGTGTAGCGAAACGAGCGCGCGACGGCCGACAGGACGTTGCTCTGCGTGCCGAAGCCGCTCGACACATACGACCAGCTGTTGCCGTCGCTGCGCTGGCGGACGTATTGGCCCTGGCTGTGGAACGTCCAGTCCTCGAACTCGTGATCGAGCTCGAACACGGCGCGTCCGGTGCGGTAGGTCGAGGTGTCGCCCGGTGTGCCGGGGACGGAGCGATACGGCGACGCGGAGGCCAGCGAGGCGCCGAGCAGGACGGTGTGCTCCGGTCCGGGGACCCGGTTGTCCACGAATTCCAGCCCGCCCATGACACGGGTCCGCTCGCCTTGCCATGCGAGCGACGGCGCGATGTAAGCGCCATGACCGCCACCATCGCCTTCGTCGGTTTTCTCGCCGCGCTGCCCCGCCGCGACAAGGCGGTACGTCACCGAACCGTCCTTCGATGCGGTGCCCGCGAGATCGATACCGAGCCTGCCACCGTCGTACTTGCCCAGTGAATACGTGAGCGTGCGCACCGTCTCGGCCTGTGGCCGCTTCATCACGACGTTGACCGAGCCACCGAAATTATTGTTCTGCGACGCGTCGCCGAGAATGGCTTCGGGGCCGCGCAGTACTTCGACACGTTCGATGCCGATCAGCGGTGGCAGATCCTCGGTGCGAGCGATGCCATTGGGCATGCCATCCGTCATGCCATGGCCGGCATCGAAACCGCGGATGAGAAACAGCGGCGCGCCGCCATAACCGTCGACGTACTGCACACCGGCGACATAGCGCGCGACATCGCCGATATCGACCGCCTGTTGTGACTCGATCACGTCGCGTGTCACCACGGAGATCGACTGCGGCACATCGGTCAGGTGGGCATCGTTGCGCGTGACGCTTCGGGTGGTGTCCGCCTTGAAACCGCCGTCCTGCACCAGACCCTGCACGTCGACCGTCGCCAGCGGTACGACATCCGCCGGATCGAAGGGAGCGGCCGGATCGCCGGGCGCCGGCGTCGCGTTGCCGGGTTTCTGCCGCTGGCGCACGACGACCGTGCGGGCGTCATATGACTCCCGTTCGAGATCCGTGCCCTGCAGCAGTTCATCGAGGGCGGCGTTCGGCGTGAGAACACCCTGCGCACCACCGGATCGCCAGCTTGCGATCGAGCCGGACGCGGTGAGCACCTGCACGTTGGCCTGTTTACCCCAGGCCAGCAGCGCCGTGGCCAGCGGCTGCGGCGCGATGGCGAACGCGACGGGAGCGGAGCTGAAACCATCGGCCGGAACCTCGGCGGCGCAGGCGGCGCCGTGCGCGAGCACTAACGCCAGCGCGCCGGAGATTGCGCGCCGGCGCCCGCGAAGCGAGTACTGCAAGACCTGCGGCCCCAACGGTGGTGTTCAGCGCGGCCTGGCACCCCGCGTCATGGCGGTCTGACGGGTGAGTTCCAGCCGGTCGGTATAGGCATCGACGCGCACCGGAAACACCCGGGGCAGTGCCGCCACCCAGCTGTCGATGGTATCGACCTGCACGGTGCCGGTAAACGTCAGCCTGCCCAGCGCGGGATCGGCGAGGCGGATAGGCCGGCTGCTGTAACGGTTGACGTTGTCGACCACGGACGACAGCGGCTCATTGACGAATTCCAGCCGATGGCCGCGCCACGCGGTAGCCGTGGCCGGATCGACGTCCAGAATGCGCATGGCGTGAGTCTCCGGATCGAATGAGACTTCACGCCCCGCACCGAGTTCAATGGTGCCGTCGTCGCCCTGGGCGCCCGTCGGCGATACCTGCACCCGGCCTTCGGTCACCGCCACGGTGACCCGGTCGCCGGTGCGGCGCACGTTGAACGCCGTGCCGAGGTCGCGAATACGCAGTGGCCCGGCATTGACCACGAACGGACGCTCGGCATGCGCCACCCGGAAGAAGGCCTCGCCCGCATCCAGATCGATCGCCCGCTCGTCGTGGCCATAGCGCGTGGTCACCGAGGTCGCGCCCCCCAGCTCGATGCTGGAGCCATCGGGCAGGTCGATATCGCGATGGCCGGCACGTTCGCTGGCGTACTGGCGAGTCGAAGCCTCATGGGACGGGCGCAGGCCGATGAATGCGCCCGCCCCGAGCAGAGCCAGCGCCGCCACCGCAGCGGCTGCCATCGCGATGCGCGGCCGCCGTGCACGATCCGGCTGGAGCGGGGCCGGGGCGTAACGCTGCACGAAGCGTTCGCGCAGCGACGGGGCCATGGCGCCCGCCGCCTCGGCCAGCGCCGAGGCGCGCTCGAACGCTTCCGCATGGCGCGGATCGGCCTCGAGCCAGTCGCTCCAGTCCAGCAGCGCTTGTTCGGGCAGGTCGGGATCGCGCAGCTGGGCCCACCAGTCCGCGGCGGTGTGTTCGACAGGGCGATCGATGCTAACGGGGGTCAGGGTCACGAGGGGTTCTCCGCGCGGTCGCGGCGTTCTCGGCAATGCGCCAGGGCATTGCCGACGTGGTAGCGCACCATGCGCTCGCTGAGCTTCATGTCCTTCGCGATGGAGGCGAAGTCGCGTCCGTCGATCACGTGCATAACGAAGGCGCGGCTGGTCTTGGGTGGCAACTCGTCCAGGGCCTGACGCAGGTCGCGCCATTGCTCGTGGGCCGACGCGTGTTGTTCGGGAATCGGCGTGACATGCCAGTCGTCGGCATCGGGATCGACCGGGGCCAGGGCGCGTACGTTCCGCATCCGCAGCTTGTCCACGGCCAGATTGGAGGCCGCACGGAACAGAAACGCACGCGGCGAATCGATCTTCGTCGCGTCGTCCAGCGCAAGCAGTTTCAGATAGACCTCCTGGGCCACCTCCTGGGCGTCGGCAAGCGAATTCAGCCGTGCCCGCAGGAAGGCGACAAGAGCCGAGTTGTGCTCACGGAACAGGGCGACCACCTGGGCGGCGCGCTTGCCCCCCGGTGAGGCGCCTGCCTCGGAAGAGTCCATGGTGTGTCTGACCGCGTTCATGGGGCTGGGTATCAATGGTCGCACGGTGGGAAATCGGCGCCCGTACGGGCAGGGACGAACGCCGATTTCCGCACCGGCGAACACCCTAGACGTGCCAGCTCCGGAAAATTGAAATGGGCCCTTTCACATCCGCATCGGCCGATACCGGTCAAGGCGTGGTGGACCGTGCCGATAAAGAGCCTATCCCTCACGATGCAAGCGGACTGCGTCTCCATCCGGTCCCCAGCCATGACGTCGTTCAACCGTTTTCGTATCGCCACCCGGCTTGCCGTCCTGGGTGCCATTCTCCTTGCCGCGACGGTCATCGTCGGCATCGGTGGCTGGCGGGGCCTTGCCCGTATGCACGAGGTCCAGGTGGCGTCGGCCCGCACGGCGCTGGCCTATTCCACCGCGGCGGATACCGCTCGCGTGGCCCAGGTCGACTTCAAGAAGCAGGTCCAGGAATGGAAGGACCTGTTGCTTCGCGGTGCCGATCCCGCCGCCTTTCAGAAGTACCGCGCGGCGTTCGGCACGCAGGCGGACGCCGTGAAGGCGGACCTGGAGCGGCTGCGTGCGCAGCTGGCCGGCGTGGGGTCGTCCGTGGCCGAAATCGACGCCATCGAAGCGACGCACGCTACCCTGCGCGAGAAATACCTTGCCGCGCTTGCCCAGTACGCGGCGTCCAATCCGGGAAGTGCGCACGTGGTCGATGGCCTGGTGAAGGGAATCGATCGCGCTCCGACGGCCGCGATCGATGACATCGTGGCCCGGGTGCAGAAGGAGTCAGCGACGACCTCGGCTCGTCTGGAGGACGAAAGCGCCGCGGCCTTCCGCGCCGCCCTGATTCTGCTCGGTGCGGTCGTGCTGGGCGCGGTCGCGCTCTGTGTGGTGATCACCGTGCTGCTCGCGCAGAGCATTACGCGGCCGATCGGTCGGGCCGTCTCCGTCGCGGAAGCCGTGGCCGAAGGCGATCTTTCGACTGACATCCTCGTCCACGGCCGTGACGAGACGGCGCAGTTGCTGGGCGCGCTGGCCCGCATGAACCGACAGCTGCGCCAGGTCGTGACGACGATCCGCCAGGGGGCGGAAGAAATTTCGCAGTCGACCGGTGAGATTGCCGAAGGCAACCTGGACCTCTCGTCGCGCACGAGCGAGCAGGCCGCCGCGCTCGAAGAGACGGCCTCGTCCATGCAGGAATTCACGAGCAGCGTGAACGGCAATGCCGCGAACGCCCGCGAGGCGCGCGGCATCGCTGAAGCATCGTTGCTCGGCGCGCAGGAAGGCGAGGTCGCCATGCGCGACGCGGTCGACGCAATGGATCGCATCGCCGACGTGTCCGGCCGGATCGCCGACATCACCGCCGTCATCGACCGGATTGCCTCGCAGACCCACATCCTCGCACTCAACGCGGCCGTGGAAGCGGCACGTGCCGGTGAGGCGGGACGCGGTTTTCATATCGTCGCGGCGGAAGTACGCACGCTGGCGGGTCACTCGAAGCAGGCGGCCAACGAGATCCGCCTCCTGGTGGACGAATCGGTCGAGACGATCGCCGACGGCGCCCGCCGCATCGGCAGCGCAGGCAGCGCCATGACCGAACTCTCCAGCGGCGTCGAGCGCATGACTCATTCCGTGCGTTCCATCGCCAGGGTCAGTGACGCCCAGGCAGCGGGCATCCTTCAGGTGAACGAGGCCGTGCGTCAGATCGACGAGGTCACCCAGAGCAATTCGGCCCTGGTGGAAGAGGCCGCGGCGGCGGCCGACGCCGTGAAGCAACGGGCGCGCGAACTGGTCGACAGCGTGGCCTTCTTTCAGCTCGACGCCGCCTGATAAGGCGTCTGTAAGCGTCTGTCACAAGAGGTCGGCTAGGATGGCGCGACCTCAGCCGCCGTCCCATGTCCGCACTTGAACGACGAACGATCCTCCCGACGTGAATTTTACGGGTTCATGCTCATCGCCCTGGCGGTGCTGGCGGCGGGAATAGGACTGCGCGACCCGTGGCCGCCTGACGAACCCCGCTTTGCTCTCGTGGCGCGGCAAATGCTCGAATCCGGCCAGTGGCTGTTTCCCCATCGTGGGATGGAGCTCTACTCGGACAAGCCGCCGATGCTCATGTGGACCGAGGCGGCGTGGATGTGGCTCACCGGTGGCTGGCGTGGCGCCTTCCTGCTGACCTCGCTGTTATCGGGCCTGGGCACGCTGGCGCTGGTCTGGCACGCCGGGCGCCGTCTCTGGGACGCTCGCACCGGTCTGTACGCGGCGATCGTCGTGCTGTCGACGATGCAGTTCATCGACGTGATCCGGCATGCGCAGATCGATCCGCTCTCGCTGTTCTGGATCACGCTGGGCAACGTCGGCATCCTGATCCATTGCCTGCGTGGTCCGAGCTGGCGCATGTACTGGCTCGGGTGCTTCGCGGCGGGGCTCGGGGTGATCACCAAGGGCGTCGGTATCGTCGCGCTGCTGATGTTGATTCCTTACGGCGTCATGCGTTTCCGGCAATGGCCGGGCGTCACGCGCACGCAGGGCGACGGCTGGCGCTGGGCCGGCGGTGCGCTGGCTTTCCTGATCGCCGTGTCGCTCTGGCTCGCGCCGATGCTGATCGCCGCGTACGGGCTGCGCACGCCGGAATACCTCGCCTACGTGCAGGACATCCTGTTCCGCCAGACGGCGGAGCGCTACGCCAACTCCTGGCAGCACGCGGAATACCCGTGGTTCTTCCTTGGCGTCATCCTGCAGGAATGGGTGCCGGTATGGCTGCTGATTCCCCTGATGGTGCCGCGCTGGCGCGAGGCGTTGCGCCTGCGCGAGCCGCGCGTCTGGATGCCGCTGGTGTCGTTCCTGCTCATCCTGGTGTTCTTTTCGATTCCCCGGGGCAAGCGGGCGATCTACATCCTGCCGGCCTTGCCCATGCTGGCGCTGGCGATCGCGCCTTACCTCGGCGAGTTGCTGAAGGCACGCTGGTTGCAGCGGTTCTGTCTGGCACTCACCGCGATCTGCGGCGCCGTATTTGGCGGCGTCGGACTATGGGCGCTGCTGAAGCATCCACGAGCGGCGCAGAAGATGGCCGCCCGCTACGAGCTGACCGACGGCGGCCATACGTTGTGGCTCGCGCTGGTGGTGATCGGTGTGCTGTTCCTCGTCTGCGCGGCGCTCTGGCGGACGCGACGCGGTGTCATTGCGTTGCTGGTGGGCATGGCGGCGGGCTGGATCGTCTGGCCGGTGATGACCTACCCGGCGTTGAATGCCAATGAATCGGCGCGACAGGTGATGATGCGCGCCGACCAGCTGATCGGCGCCGACGGACAGCTTGGCCTGGTGTTGTGGCGCGAGGAAAACCTGTTGCAGGCCGTGCGGCCGGTGAAGGAATTCGGCTTCAGCAGGAGCGGTCCGGAGCAACTGGCCGATGGGCGTGCCTGGCAGAGGGAAGATCCTGCGCATCGCTGGCTTCTGGTGACCGGGCAGGCGCTGGACGATTGCGTCGTGAAGGAGCGCGTGCTGTTCGTCGGGCTCGCCAACGGGCTACGGTATTCCTTGCTGCCTTCGGCGGCTTCGAAAGCGGCATGCTTGCCGTCAGGGCTCGTGACCGATCGCTAGAAGCTTTCGCCAGCAGGGCTGGCTCCTACAGGGCTACGGCACCCACCAAATGCCGCGCTCTGGCAGGAGCCAGCCCTGCTGGCGATGCAATCTTGCCGGGCCTCAAAGCGCCGGCGCCTCGGCCTTCGTCCGCCTGAGCATCCGCTCGTACTTCTTGTTGGTCCGCGATGCGTTGTGCGCCCGATTCATCGAGCAGTGCGGAATGATGTTCTTCTCGCCGAAGCCATCGATCATCACCAGCCTCGGCCCACCGCGGGAATCCTCGCCGTACACCACGTTCCAGGCATGCAGGTCGGCCGCGATCACGTTATGGCTGAGCAGCCGCGCATGGAAACTTTCCAGCTCCGTCTGCGTTACGGCGGTGAACCCCTCGGCCTTGACCCAGTCGTGGAGGGTAGGCGCCAGACCACCGTCGGGCCGGCGCACCTTCTCCACGATCTGCCCCAGCCCGATGTCCGTCATCTCCAGGCCGACGACCCGGGCGATGGGCACGTCGTCATAGCCGCCGGTATAGATGCTGCTGACGTATTCGCGAAACTCGCGCACGAAGTCCTTGTAGGGGCCGCTGCGGGCCATGCGGCGATACCACGGGGCGGCGTTCCAGCGCGCTTCGATCGATTCGCTGGCGATGACCTTGATCAGCAGGTCGGGCTCGTCGGGATGCTGGTACACCTCGCGGACATGCCCGGTGGCGATCGGCTTGGCTTCGGCCAGTCTGAACATCGTGGATCCTCATGCGGCGGCATGAAAGCCGGCTGTAAGTCGTTCGTGGGGCGCACAGTGTAAAGTCATGCGCCTGTAACTGGCGTTTTTCCACGCGTGGCGGCCCGCCACGCCCCGGTCCGGACTTCCATCGTGCGCAAGCTTACCTGGCGTTTCATCGTCGCCGTCCTCGTCTTCCTGACGCTTTCGCGCGTCGGCCTGTCCGTCTGGCAGTGGACCCGCGTCCACGATGCGGGCGGCCTCTGGCCGATCCTGCTCGGTGGCTGGCGCATCGACCTCTCGCTGCTGGCCATGGTGGTTGCGCTTCCCGCGCTGTTCTCGCCGTGGCTGGGCCACCGCCGCTTGCCCACCCGGATCGCGGCGTGGTGGTTGCGCTTTTGGTGGCTGCTCTACGTGCTGCTCGAAGTATCGACGCCGCAGTTCATCGCCGAATACGACACGCGTCCGAACCGTCTCTACTTCGAATACCTGACCAGCCCCCGAGAAGTCGCCTCCATGCTGTGGCAGGGCTACAAGCTCTCGGTCGGCGCGGGCCTCATCGTCTTCGCGCTGATCGCCTGGCTGGGTTTCCGTCTGCTGCCGACCCGCCAGCCGGATCGTGCGCCGCTACGCGGCTGGTTGCGCCCGGTGGTTACGGTGCTGGCCTTCGCCGTGCTGTTCCTGGCCGGCCGCGGCACGTTGCAGCATCGTCCGCTGAATGCCTCGCAGGTCGCCTTCACCAACGACGCGATGGTCAACACGCTGCCGCTGAACTCGCTCTACAACGTGCTCAACGCCGCGCTGGCGCTGGGTAACGAGCGGTCGGCCTCCGCCGTCTACGGCAAGATGCCGGAAGACGAAATGAACCGCATCGTGCGCCAGACCGCCGGTTTCGACGGCGCGCCGATCGACCCGCAATACCCGAGCCTGCATCGGCAGGAGCCGACGCGTCAGGGTGACAAACCGCTCAACCTCGTGATCATCCTCGAGGAGAGCCTGGGTGCGCAGTTCGTCGGCAGCCTCGGCGGCGCCGGTTACACCCCTGAGCTGGACAAGCTCTCCAATGAAGGCTGGTGGCTCGAGCGCACGTACGCCACGGGCACGCGCAGCGCGCGCGGCCTCGAGGCGACGACCACCGGTTTCCTGCCGACCCCTGCCGAGGCCGTCCTGAAGCTTCCGCGCAGCCAGCGCGACTTCTTCACCCTGGGTGCGCTGCTCGACACGTTCGGTTACCACACGCGCTTCCTCTACGGCGGCGAAGCTCACTTCGACAACATGCGCTCGTTCTTCTATGGCAACGGCTTCAATGAAGTCGTCGACCGTGCGACGTTCAAGACCAGTCCGCAGTTCGTGGGTTCGTGGGGCGCGTCGGACGAGGACATGTTCAACGAACTGCATCGGCGTCTGCTCGACGACGGTGACAAGTCCACGTTGACCGTCGCATTCTCCGTGTCCAATCACACGCCGTGGGAGTACCCGGCCGGCCGTATCAAGGCCGAAGGCGATCCGGCAAGCAACGCCAACGCGGTGCGCTACGCGGACTGGTCGATCGGTCGTTTCTTCGAGCGTGCGAAGCAGTCGCCGTACTGGAATCACACAGTGTTCCTGATCGTTGCCGATCACGACGCACGCGTGTTCGGCGCGAGCCTGGTGCCGGTGCGTCACTTCCACATTCCGGCACTGATCCTCGGCGCGGGCGTGCCGGTGAAGAAGGACGATCACATCGTCAGCCAGGTCGACCTCGCGCCGACGCTGCTCTCGCTGATCGGCATTCGCAGCGAGCATCCGATGCTCGGCGCGGACCTGACCCAGCGCTATCCGGACCGCGCGATCATGCAGTACGGCGACAACTACGGTTATCTCAAGGGCGACCAGCTGATCGTTCTGCGCCCGAATCAGGCGCCGACGCAGTACCACTACCTGCTCGATCACGAGTATTCCGCCAATGGCGAAAAGCTCGTCCCCGTCGCGGTGGATCCGTCACTGGAAAAGACCGCGCTGGCGCATGCGTTGTGGCCGAGCTGGGCGTACAGCAAGCAGCGCTACCGCCTGCCGCCGAAAGCCGATACCGAGAAATAACCGGCTAAGCGGCTTATAAGCCATGCGGGGGCCGCCGATGCGGCGATAGCCAGTACGTCACGTGCTGGTTATTGCCGCCGACGCAGCGCCTCGGGACGATTGGCCGGCATACGGACCTGTTGACGGGACAGGCGCGTTTTTGCTGTACTACATGCACTAGTACACATGGTGCACTCCGATGGCTCGTACCCAGGCCCTTCCCATCCAGATCGCCACGGGCGATTCCCGTCCGATCGGCAAGCAGATCGTCGACGCCGTGCGCTTACGCATCGCCACGGGAGAACTGCAGCCCGGGGCGCAGTTGCCGAGCGTGCGCGGTCTGGCCCAGCAGCTGACCGTCAACCCGAACACGGTGGCCAAAGCCTATGCCGAACTGACGGCGGAAGGCTGGCTGGAGTCGCGACAAGGCCTCGGCCTCTACGTCGCGCCACCTCGCCAGCGGCTGAGCGAGGACGAGCGCGACCGGCGCATGGACGAAGCGATCCAGACCTTCGTGCATGAAGTGGCGGCGCTGGACTATCCGCCTGAGCGCGCCATGGGCCGCCTGGACAAGGCGCTGGCCGTGCTGACCCGGAAGTCGGCCTGATGTATTTCCAGGGCAGCGACATGCATCGCGCGAACGACTACGTCGTCGAAACACGGGCGCTGAGCAAGCGTTACGGTGGCAAGGTCGCCATCGACCAGCTCGATCTCGCCATCGCGCCGGGCAGTATCCACGCCATCGTCGGTGCGAACGGCGCGGGCAAGTCCACGCTGTTCCGCATCCTGCTCGGCTTCCTGCCGGCCACCTCGGGCGATGCGTGGATCCTCGGTCGCGACTGTCGCGACCTGCGCCCGGAAGACCGGCAGCGGATCGGCTTCGTCAACGAGGAGCACACCCTGCCCGGATGGATGACCGTAGCTGCCGTCACCGCGATGCAGCGGCGCCAGTACGCGGCCTGGAGCCAGCCGGCGTTCGACGAGGTCATCGGCCATTATCACGTACGCCCCACGCAGAAGGTCTCGCAGCTGTCGCGCGGCGAGCGGGCCGGATTCAATCTCGCGCTGAGTCTGGCCCAGCGTCCGGCGTTGCTCGTGCTCGACGAGCCCACCCTGGGTCTCGACGTGGTGGCCAAACGCGCGTTCCTGGAGACGCTGCTGCATTCCAACGCGGTCGAGGGCTGCACGGTGATCTACTGCTCGCACCAGATGGAGGAGATCGAGCGCGTGGCCGACAACCTCATCATCATGGAGCGCGGCGCGCTGAGGAATGTCTCGCCTCCCGACGAGTTCCGCGCACGTGTCGCGCACTGGGTGGCCGACATCCCGTTCCGCGGGCCCGACCCGCGGGTCGTTCCCGGGTTGCTCGACGCGCAGCGCATCGACGGCATCGAGCATTACCTCGTGCTCGACCAGGGCGACGGCTTCGCCGATTTTCTGCGCGCCAGCGGCGCACGCGATATCCATCGCCTGCCGGTCAGCCTTGACCGCGCGGTGAACGGCTTCCTCTCCAAACACCACGCCGTGCCGACCGCGGCGTGACCGCCACGCGTCGCACAGGGAGAACGATCATGCGCGACCTGTTCAAGGCCGAATGGCTGCGTTACCGCCTCTGGGTACTGCTTTACGCCACCGCTCATCTGCTGGCCCTGGCATTCTTCATGCGTCTGGTCGATATGGGCCAGCAGCCGATCCACGTCTTTCGCATCATCGGCGCCTGCTACGTGCTTACCGGTATCCTGCTCGGGCTGCATCAGTACGGCACATGGCGGCGGCCCAATCAGTGGCTGAACCTGCTGCACCGCCCGCTCGCGCCCCGTCGTATCGCCGCCGCGCTGATCGGGGCGGGACTCGCGGCGATCGCCTGCGCTGTCGTGTTGCCGGTCGTCATCGCACTGGCATGGCAGGCACGCGGCACGGGCCACGTGGTGGACCTGCGTCACCTGATCGTACCGGTCGCCGCCGGGTTGGTCGGTTGCGCCGGCTACTTCGCTGGCGCGTACGGCGTGCTCGCGGACAGGCGCTATTCGTCGTGCGCGCTGGTCTTCCTGTTCTGGCTGTTCGTCGCGCAGGCCAGCGGCCCGCCGCTGCTCGCTGTCCAGGGTCTGGCCTGCGTCTGGTTGCTGGCGCTTCTGCTGGTCGCGTTCCGACCGGATCTTGGCGCGGCGCCGCGCTCGCTGCCGGCCATCGTCCTGACCGCCGTTCCCGTGCAGATCGCCGCCTACCTGTTGCTGAATCTGCTGGGCTTCATGGGCGAGCTCGCGTGGATCATGCAAGGCACCCACCCGGTGAACATGGTGACGCCCCCACACGGAGGCTTCGTCGAAACCGAACGCATGACCGGCCGCGAACGCATGCTGGCGGGCCTCCACGATGCGAGTAGCGGACAGGCGCCGATCTGGCGTGAGCAGGTGTCGCTGTCCGACGTGCACGAGATCGAGCGGCAGCTGCCGGATGTCACGCCGTGGCAGGAGATGAGCAACACCGCGCCAACCGCGTTCGATGACGCCGACACGCGCATTCGCTGGACTTTCAGCCACGACCGCATGCGTTTCGAAGGCATGCGGCTCACGGATGGCCGGCGCGCGGGCGAACTCGGTGTGGGTGCCGGCAACGCGGCGTTCCCCGCCATCGCGACACCTGCCGGCATCCTGCCCGGCATAGGTAAGGGCGATGTGGCACTGATAGCCGGGCAGACGTTGTATCAGTACGTCGCGAGCGTGGGACGCATCGTGCCGCGTCTGGTCGTCGGCAAAGGCGAGCGGCTGCTCGGTACGCAGCCGGTGGGCGGAAGCCTGGTGATCCTCAGCGACCGTGCGCTCTATGTGTTCGACGGAAGGCATCTGCTCGACGCGCCGGTCCCGCCGGCGGCGCGACAACGCGTGGCGATACCGGGACTGCCCGGCGACCAGACGCGCGCCGAGATGGTCGAGCTGGTCGACGGCTATCTGGTCTCGTTCACCTTCAGCCGCCGTCCTTTCGACATGCTCGGAGCGCCGCCGTACCAGACGGTGCTGTGGGTCGACGATCAGGGCGACGTGGTTCCGGTGGCGACACGCGCGCTGGATCCGGATTTCCCCGTGTTCTATCGGTATCGCAGCTGGTGGTTCTCGCCGGTCCTCTACACCTTGCGCGATCGGGCGACCGGCCTGTTCGCCACGCCGTCGCCGTATCGCGAGTACGCGACGCCTCCCGTGCCCGCATCGATGCGCTGGCTCGCCGCGGTGTTGTCGCTCTTCGCGGCGTCGATCGGGGCGTGGGTCGCATGGCGTCGCAGCCTGTCTCTCGGCAGTCGCCTGGCCTGGACGGCGACCTGTGCGCTGGTCGGGCTGCCCGCGGTCGCCAGTCTGGCGTTGATCGTGCCGCGCGCCGAGCGCGCGGTTCGCCCGTTGGCGACTCCCGCCACCGTCTGATCCGTTACTAGGAGACCGTAATGAATTCGTGCCGGCTATGGTTCGGGGCGCTCATGGCGCTCGCCCTCGCGATGCCCGTGCTGGCGGGTGACGGCGCCTTCGCCGACGCGCTGCGACGCGAGCGCTCGCGACCGGCGTCGCCTCGCTTCGAGCGGGCGGCGTTTCTGGTTCGGCCGTCCGTAACGGCGGTGTCCCTCTCCCCGGACGGCCGGCAAATGGCGTGGCTGCGCGGACCGGAGGACGGACGCTCGCTGTGGCTGGCCCCGACCGACGCCGGCGAGGCGCGCCAGGTCCTGGCCGGCAGCGACGCGACGGATCTGCTCTGGTCGCACGACGGGCGCTGGCTGCTGCTGGTGTCGCCTCGACATCTCTTCGCGCTGGCCGCGGCGGGGCAGGCGGGAACGCGCACCCTCATCGAACTCGGCGGCCCGGGTGGGCGTGAGGTGATGGAGGTGGACGCAACGTCGCCCGCCGCGGTCATCGTTCGCGAGCGCGTCCTGGACGCCGACGGTGCGCCCGGTGGCTGGCGCCTCTCCCGCGTGCGGGTCGATGGTCAGCAAGAGTGGCTGGCCGACGCGGTGGGCAGGATCACGGGCTATGCATTAGCGGACGATGGCCGCCTCGGCTGGCTGCAGCAGGTCGATGGCGCCGATGTCGACACGTTGCGCATCGATCACGACGGACACCGGGAGCGCGTGCTCCGGTGCGAGGCGATGTGGCGTTGCGCCCTGTGGCCGGTGCTGGATGCCGATGCGCGTCCCCTTTTCATGAGCGACATCGGCGGCAGCCTCCGTCGCCTGCAGCGACTCGAGCCGGACGGTTCGATGCGGCCGCTTGCCGGCGACCCCGCGCAGGTGGCCGATGTCGACGAGGCGACCGCGGACCCTGCCACCGGGCGCCCGACGATACTCGCGTATCGCGGCATCGCATGGGCGGCGCAGGGGCTCGATCCCGCGACGCAGGCGCGCGTCGACCGGATCCGCGCACGGTTTCCGGGCAAGGCGCTGCGCTTCCAGCCGGGCGCGCATCGCTGGCTCGTCGTCGAGCGGGGTGGAGCGCAGCAGGATGCGCGGTACCACCTCTTCGATCCCGCGCACGACCGCTTTACCGAAGTGCTCACGACGCCACCGCTGCGTGGCCGCGACGGCGGCGTGGCGTCATGGCTGCCCGATGCGTCGATGGCGACGCAGCTGCCGTTCGACTGGACGGCGTCGGACGGGATGCGCCTGCATGGTTTCGTCCGCGTGCCGCCCGGTGCCGACCCGGCGACATTGCCACTGGTCGCCCTGGTCCATGGCGGTCCGTGGGGCAATGTCGCCGCCGACGAATTCGGCACGGGGGTCTCGCAGTTTCTGGTGAATCGCGGCTATGCGGTGTTCGAGCCCAACTTTCGTGGGTCCACCGGTTTCGGCCGCGACTATATGCTCGCCGCGCAGGGCGACTTCGGTAACGGGCGCGTGCAACGCGACATCGTCGAGGGCGTCCGCGCACTGCTCGCTGCGGGAGTCGGTGATCCACGCCGGGTGGGTATCGTAGGCGCGTCGTTCGGTGGCTATTCGGCGTTGCTTGGCGTGACGTGGCAGCCCGAACTGTTCCGGGTGGGTGTGGCGCTCGTGCCGCCATCGGACTTTGCCTGGGACATCGCCTGGATCACGCGTTCGACGGAGGCCAACTCGCTCTCGTCGCCGCTGCCGTTCGAACTCTGGATGACGCAGGTTGGCCTGGGTGACAGGGGCACGCTGCAACGCATGCACGACGAGTCGCCGCTGGCCAACGCGACGCGTATGCGACGCCCTCTGACGATCATCGCCGGCGGCGACGATCAGCGCGTGGCCTTGCGCGGTGTACTCGGTTATGCGGCGCAGCTGAAACACCTGGATCGTGACGTGACATTGCTGGTCGATCCGGCCGCGGGACACAGCAACGAGCGGCCACTGGCACGGGAAGCAAGCCTGTACCTCATCGCCGATGCCCTGCACCGCCATCTCGGCGGCATGGCCGAAACACCGCCGGACCCTGCCATGCGCGACTATCTCGCGGCCAATCTGCGACTCTCCGGCGATGCCCTTACCACGGCGTCATCCGCCAGCCCCGCGACATCGCCTGCAGACGCGCGCTGAAGGCGAATTCAGAGGAGAGACCGGTGTCCCGCCGTCGATCAGGCCTGCGCGCGCTTCAGGGCGCGCGCCAGAATGTCGGTGAGCGCACCCTGCGAGAAGGGTTTGGCCAGACGCGGGATGTCGACGTGCGCGCCGCCGGCGAGGTCGGCGTAGCCGGTGACCATCACCACCGGCAGTGAGGGATCGAGCTCGCGGACACGCTGGGCCAGCTGTGCGCCGGTCATCTGCGGCATCGCGTGGTCGGTGAGGACGAGATCCACCGGGGTGCGCTCGAGCAGGCTGAGCGCCTCGGCGCCTGAGCGCGCGGTGACCACGCGGTAACCCAGCTCCTGGAGCATCTCGGCCGTGGTCGCCCGGACCAGGTCGTCGTCGTCGACGGCGAGAATGCAGGGCGAGTCCTCCCGCATGGGATTCGCAGGCACGAGGACCGGCGTGTCCGTGACGGGCGCCGGATCGTCACCCGAATCGGCGTCCGTCGCGGGCAACCAGATCTCGGCGGTCGTGCCCACGTCGGGACGGCTGGTAAGGAAGAGAGAGCCGCCCAACTGCTCGGCGAGCCCGTGGACCATCGACAGGCCGAGGCCGGTCCCCTTGCCGACGCCCTTGGTGGTGAAGAACGGCTCGGTGGCCCGCTTCAGCGTCGCGTCGTCCATGCCCGCGCCCGTATCGCTCAGCGACAGGCGCACATAGCGACCAGCGACGAGCGGGCCATGCGCGTGGTTCACGTCCACGCCGTCGATATGGATGGCCATGGTGCCCACACCGTCCATCGCGTCGCGCGCGTTCACGGCGAGGTTGAGCAGGGCGGATTCGATCTGGTTGGCATCGCCCTCGATCGTCGCCGGTTCCGGGCCGAAGCGGGTTTCGATGACGATCGTCGGACCGAGCGAACGCTGCATCAGCTCGGTCATGCCCTCGACCAGCACGCGCAGGTCGATGCGTTCGGCTTTCAGATCCTGCCGGCGGGCGAAGGCGAGCATGCGCCGGGTCAGCACCGCGCCACGCTCCGCGCCCGAGCGCGCGGTGTCCACGAGCCGCAATAGTTGCGGTTCCTCCGGCAGGCGCTCACGCAGCAGTTCGAGGCTGCCCTGGATGACCATCAACAGGTTGTTGAAGTCGTGCGCGATGCCGCCGGTGAGGTTGCCCAGCGCCTCCATTTTCTGCGCCTGCATGAGCGCCTCCTCGGCCTGCATCAGCGCGGCCGTGCGTTCGTGGACCTTGGCCTCGAGCGCTTCACGGAAACGGCGGTCGCTCTCGCGTACGGCGGCCTCCGCACGCACGCGTTCGATATGCGACCACGACCGTTCGACCACTTCGGAGAGCAGCGCGAGGTCATCCGGTTGCCAGTCGCGGGCTTCGCGGTCGTGGACCGCCATCAGCGCGGTGAGCCGGCCACCGCGGATCAGCGGCATGCAGATGGTGGCGCTGGCCCCGAGTTGCTGGAACGCTTCGGACTCCTCGGGCGGCAGTTCAGCCCGGTTGTCACGGACGATGTACGGCTTGCCCGCGGACAGGCTGGTCACCGCGAGGCGGCCGAAGTCCGTCAGCTTGTAGCGACCGACGATGCTGGGAGAGCCCGGGGCGCACCAGTCGCCGCGGATGGTGAAACCGTTCTCGTCCTCGTCCATGTCGGCGTAGGCGCAGATGGACACGCCCAGATGCCTGGCGAGCATGCGCGTCGTCGTCGCGAGCAGCTGGTCGGCATCGGTGTATTTGGCGGTGGATTCGCGCAAGGTGTCGAGGAAGCGCAGGCGCGCCTCGTTGCCGCGGATGGACTGCTCGGCGCGGACCCGTTCGGTGGTCTCCACCACTATGGCGATGACCCCGCCCGGGCTGCCGCTTTCGTCGATGACCGGCGAGTAGTCGAGGTTCATCCAGACCGGCTCGGGCAGGCCGCGCCGGATCAGCGTCAGTTGCTGATCCTTGTACGCGAGCGTGCCGCCGGCAAGGCCGACGCGCATCACGTTGTCGTTGAAATCGGCGATCTCGTCCCAGCCCTTGCGCACTTCGGAGCCTAGCAGCTGTGGATGGCGCCCTCCCGCAAACACGGAATAGGCGTCGTTGTAGATCATGTAGCCCTTCTCGCCCCACAGCAGCACGATGGGCACGGGGGAAAGCAGCAGCAGGCCGGTGGTCGTGCGCAGGCTCTGCGGCCATCCCTCGAGCGGCCCGAGGTCGGTGGTCGCCCAATCGAACGCACGGATGAGCGCGCCGGTCTCGCCGCCGCCGTCGAGCCAGGAAAGATCGGGATTGTGACCGGCCGGAGCGCCTGGCATAGGGCGTATTTCCATCAGCGTTTCGTGTCGTCCCGAGTCTAGGCAGGCAAATGTGACGACGACCGCAATGGTGGGACCGTCAGTAAGCCGCCCGTTTCCGTGCTTCGTCGATGACCCGGCACAACTCGGCGACGCCCGGCAGGATCGATGGCGAGGGCAGGGCCAGGGTAGGCGCGTCGAGAGGCACGACGTTGCCGTGTCGCACGGCGGCGAGAAAGCCGGTCTTGCGCCACTCCGCCAGCGATGCGCCGGCGTCGCCGCCGCCGAGAATCATGTCAGGGTCGCGCGCCAGGACGGCCTCGCGCGTGACCGTCGGCGCGGCCTGGGTCAGGTCGGCGAAGACATTGACGCCCCCGCAGAGCGTGATCGCGTCGTCGATGATCTGGGCGTGGCCGATCGTCATCAGCGGCCGGTCCCAGATCTGGTAGAAAACCTTGAGCCGCGGCTTGCCCGCGTAAGCCGCACGAAGCCTGCCCAGTTCGGCCTCGAACGCGGCGGCGTCGCGGTCGGCCACCGCCTCGGTACCGGCCAGCCTGCCGAAGCGTCGGGTGGCCGCGGCCACGTCCGCCAGGCGCGTGGTCTCGGCGTAGAACACGGGCACACCCAGGCGCGACAGCTTTTCGACTTGCGCGGCAGGCGTGCCGCTTCGCCACACGACGATCACGTCCGGCTTCAGTCCCACGATGCGCTCGAGGTCGAGCATGGTCGCGTCGCCGATGATCGCGATGTGCTTCGCGTCGGCGGGATGGTCGCTGTAGCGTGTGGTACCGACGACGTACGGCCCCGCACCGGCCGCGAACAGCGCATCGGTGATGCTCGGCGCGAGGCTGACGATGCGCTTCGCCGGCGCCGGCAGGGTGACCGTGCGCCCTGCGTCATCGGTCACCGTCACCGAAGCGGAGGCGGGGAGTGCGATCAGCATGGCGAGCAGGGCGAGCGGACGGATCATCGTGAGACACCGTTGAGGCGTTCGGCGCGGAAGAACAGCTCGTCGCCCAGCGTGACGCCGTGGATGGGATGACGGAACGCGGCCGAGAGATGCCCGCTCGTGATCACGTCGTTCGTTCGGCCGGCCAGAGCGCCGCCCTTGCCATCCATGAGCACCGCATGCGTCGCATGCTGGAAGGCCAGGTTGATGTCGTGCACGGTGTAGATCACCGACTTGCCGTGGTCCGTGGCGACGCGCATCAGCTCGTGCAGCGTCTTCATCTGGTGGTGCAGGTCGAGCGACGTTAGCGGTTCGTCGAGCAGCAGCAGGTCGACATCCTGCGCGAAGAGCGTGGCGATGTTCACGCGCTGGCGTTCGCCACCGGACAGCGTGGTGACGTCGCGGCCGGCCAGTTCGGCCAGCTCGAAGGTTTCCAGTGCCCGCCGCGCCGCGTCGTCCCCTTCGTCGCCCCACGCCCAGAACGACAGGCGGGGATGCGTCGCGGAGACCACGGCATCCAGGACCGACAACGAAAACGCGTCGACCACCGACTGGGGAAGGAAGCCGCGGCGTCGGGCGAGGTCGAGCGGACGGTAGTTGGCGATGTCGTGCCCGCCGAGCAGGACCCGGCCACCGTCCGCAGCGCGTAAGCCGGCCAGTGTACGCAGCAGCGTGGACTTGCCCGCGCCGTTGGGGCCCAGCACGCACCACACCTGGCCCGGTACCACGCTCATGTCGAGCGCGCGCACCAGTTCTCTTCCGCGCACGGTCAGACTGAGGGATTCGGTGGTCAGGCGGGTCGTCATCGCCGGTGCACCAGCAGGAACATGAAGGTCGGCACGCCGATCACCGCCATCACCGCGCCGACGGGGAGCTGGATCGGGTCCGCGACCACACGGGCCAGCGTATCCGCGAACGTGACGACGATGCCGCCACCCAGCGCGCACGCCGGAATCAGCACGCGCTGATCGTTGCCGACCAGGCGTCGTAACGCGTGCGGGACCACCAGTCCGACGAAGCCGACCGTGCCGGCCGTGGTCACGGCGATCGCGGTGGCGACCGAGGCGATGACGAAGATCGCGGCTTTCACGACCGGTGGCCGCACGCCGAGCGCGCTGGCCGACTCTTCGCCGCGCATCAGCAGGTTCAGCTGACGGCCCAGCGGCGCGACCAGCAGCACGCATGCGAGCAGGGCGAGCACGGGCAGCGACCAGTTCGCCACGCCGCTCAGATCGCCCATCATCCAGAACAGCATGCCGCGCAGGTTCTTGTCCGGCGCCAGCACCAGCATCATGCTGACGATGGCTCCCAGCCCCGCGGCGAGCATGACGCCGATCAGGATGAGGTCGGTGGAATCGTCGCGATGCGCGGCGCGCTGGCGCGACAGCAGATCGCGGTGAGCGAGGACGAACACCGCGACGCAGGCGAACAACGCACCCCCGGCCGCACCGGCGGCGACGGCCAACGCACCCGCGCCGGCAAGCATGGCGCCCAGGGCGCCCACTGCGGCGCCACCGGACAGCCCGAGGGTATAGGGGTCGGCCAGCGGGTTCCGCACCAGGATCTGCATCAGGCAGCCGGACAGCGCGAGCAGCCCGCCGACGCCGTACGCCGCGACGCTGCGCGGCACGCGCAACTCCCAGACGATCGCGTGCATCGGTGTATCGGCGGCGCTGAAGAGGGCCCGCCACGACGCGGCGATGGTCGAGTCGGTCCCGCCCAGGAGGAGTGAGGCGGCCAGCACCAGCACCGAGGCGAGCAGCATGCCCGACCATAGCCTGACGGCCGAGGCGAAAGTAGCCGTCCGCGGCATCCGCGTTGTTTCGCCTGTGCTTGACACCTGGGCCCGGCTCCCGGAACAGCTCAGCAGAATAAAGGATTCGCGACCCCGGGCGAAGAAACCTTGAGCAGGCGCGCGCATGAACCGTCAAGCTGTTCACACAGCCATCGCTTACCATCGGGGCTTTCGAGTACGAACCGGAGCCCCACCGTGTCCTACCAGGCAGCCGCCAACCGCTACGACAACCTCATGCCCTATCGCCGCTGCGGACGCAGCGGTATCGACTTGCCGGCGATCTCGCTTGGCCTCTGGCAGAACTTCGGCGGAGCCGACGTCTTCGAAACCGGCCGGGCCATCCTGCGTCGCGCCTTCGACCGCGGCGTCACGCACTTCGACCTCGCGAACAACTACGGCCCCCCGTATGGCTCGGCGGAGGAGAACTTCGGCCGCGTGATGGCGAGCGACTTCGCGCCGTACCGCGACGAGCTGATCATCTCGTCCAAAGCCGGGTGGGACATGTGGCCGGGCCCGTACGGCGGCATCGGCGGCAGCCGCAAGTACCTCATCGCCAGCTGCGACCAGTCGCTCAAGCGCATGGGTCTGGACTACGTCGACATCTTCTACTCGCACCGTGTCGACCCCACCACGCCGCTGGAAGAGACCATGGGCGCGCTCGCGCATCTGCATCGTCAGGGCAAGGCGTTGTACATCGGTATTTCCAGCTACTCGCCGGAACTCACGCGCAAGGCCGCGGCCATCCTCGCCGAAGAGCGCGTGCCGCTCTTCATCCATCAGCCCAACTATTCGATGTTCAACCGCTGGATCGAAGACGGCCTGCTCGACACCCTGGAAGACCTGGGCACCGGCTGCATCGCGTTCTCGCCGCTCGCGCAGGGGCTACTGACATCGAAGTACCTCAAGGGAATCCCTGCCGACGCACGCGCGACGCGTGACGGTTCGCTCGGCAAGGAACAGCTCAACGAGAAAAACCTCGAGCGCATCCGCGCTCTGAACGCCATCGCCGAAAGCCGTGGCCAGACCCTGGCCCAGATGGCCATTGCCTGGACCCTGCGCGACCCGCGCGTCACTTCCTCGCTGATCGGGGCCCGCACGGTCGAACAGCTCGACAACTCACTGGACGCCGTGAAGCGCCTCGATTTCACCGCCGCCGAACTGACGGAAATCGATCGCTACGCCAGCGACGGCGGCACGGACCTCTGGAAAGAATCGGCCGAGCTCTGATCCACCTCGCCCTCTCGAAAGTCGCTGGGGCGACGCTGTTTGCAGGAGCCAGCCCTGCTGGCGAAAAGCCAGCAAAGCGGAGAAGCCGACCCCCATCCGTCGCAGCGTATAGCGCCCTCAAAGTTTAATAAGGCAAACCCTTATTAAACTTTGAGCGCCTAAGCTTTAATAACTACTTACGTTCCAGACAACTTCGCCTCCGCCCATGCCACGATTTTCGCGCTACCCACAGCTCCCGACTGCCGCGCCACCTCGCGCCCGCCGGCAAACAGAATCATCGTCGGGATGCTCCGGATCCCGTAGCGCGCGCTGAGGTCCGGATTCGCATCCGAATCCACCTTGGCCAGACGAAACCTCGGCTCCAGCGTTTTCGCCGCCGATTCGAAATGCGGCGCCATCGACAGGCAGGGCCCACACCAGGTAGCCCAGAAGTCGACCAGCAAGGGCAGTTCACTGCGCTGCACGTGCTTGTCGAACGTTGACGTGGTCAGAACCGCGGGCTTGCCGGTGAACAACGCCTGGTGACAATGACCGCAGTTCGGCGCGGCGCCGAGGCGCTCCCGTGCCACGCGGTTCATCGTTCCACAGTGGGGGCAGGCGAGAAGGATAGGTGAGTCGGTCATGGCATCGTCCGTATGGCAGGTGGCCCATGCTCAAGCTTAGCCGGTCATGATCTGCGGTCTTGTATCTGCTAGAGCCACGTCCACGCTGCTAGTCCCAGCAACGGCACGGAGACGAGCAGCGCGACTAATCCCAGGCAACCGCCCTGCGATTCGCTACGGCGGCTCGAAAGCGGCCGCCGCTTGCCGATGCTCGGGGGCTGCGTCTTAAGCCATTTGAGATGGCAGGGGCGGCAAAAGAATCGCGATTTCCCATCTCGCAGCGCGCCGATGGTTCTTGCATTGTGCGGGGTGATCGTGCCGCACCGATGGCAGGTAAAGGTTTGCGCGGCGAATGGCCGTCGACGTGCGCGTTTTCGCGTGATCAGGAAAAGGAGCAGCCATCCGACCACAATCGCGCTGATGACTTCGTTCGTCATTTCATTTCTCTCCGCCGTCCCCAGGCCGAGGGCGACTCCGCCCCGGTCCAATTTACAATCTCGCCCCATGACCCATCAAAAGGATTGCCGATATGGATCATCGATATAGAAAGAAGATCGAGAGGTTCTGGCAGCGTCAGGAGAAGCGTGTCAGGCGGCACATGGACTCTATCGACATCCTATGTCGTTTGCCGAACCGAGATGATCAATCCGGTGTGACAATCCAGGCCGAGTAAGCGGGAAGTGACGCCCCGTCCAGCGTTTCCAGCCCACGCAGGGAAACCTCACTTGCCGCAAGCGTCCTGACCTTGCCCTGCATCAGCCGCTTCGGCACCAATTGCGCCGAACCACTGAAGTTGAGCATCACCAGCACCGGATGTTCTCCCTCGCGTCGATAGATCAGGACGTTCGGATCGCGGGTATCCAGAAATGTCATCGCGCCATCGCGCAATGCCGGGTTGTCCCGTCGAAGCGCGATCAGCTGACGATGCCAGTTGAGCAACGACTCGGGTTGCTTCCACTCATCCTCGACGTTGACCGTTGCGTGGTTGGGATTCACCGGCAGCCACGTTCTGGGGTTCGTCGAAAAGCCGGCCTGCGGCCCCGGCGTCCACTGCATTGGCGTGCGCTCACCGTCACGCCCCTTGTCCTTCGGCCAGCCGGTGACGCCGACCGGATCGCGCACGTCTTCGACCCGCGTGGGTGTCGCGGTGGTCATGCCGATGGGAGCGCCGTAGTAGGTGAGGGCGACAGCGCGGGACGTCAGCAGCGCCGCCGCGACGACCTTCGCGCGCTCCACGTCATGGGTACCATCGCCAAACCGATCGATCGAACGTGGATTGTCGTGGTTGTCGACAACGAGCAACGGTTGCCCGTGAACCTGTTGGGACTCCTGAAGGCGCGTCCGGAACCATGTGGCGTCGAAGCTTGCCTGCCAGCCGAAGCCCAGCTGCAGGTTCATCGGCAACTGGAGTTGCGGGGCTTCCGCCGTGCCATACCACTCGTCCAGCAGCTTGATGTTGGGCTCGTAGGTTTCGCCGATCAGCACGCGTTGGCCCGGATAGCTGTCGACCAGTGCACGCAGGCGTCTCATGACGCCATGGACCTCGGGCAGTTTGTCACTGTAGAGGTAGTTGAGGTTCGGCTCGCCCTGCGCATTCGTACCCGGGCGTTCGGGATCGTTACGCAGCTTCGTATCCTCGAACAACACGGAGATGGCATCGAGCCGGAAGCCGTCCACGCCGCGATCCAGCCAGAAGCGTATCGCGCCGAACATGGCTTTCTCCACGTCGGGATTGCGCCAGTTGAGATCCGGCTGCTGGATGTAGAAGCGGTGGTAATAGAACTGCTGGCGCGCCGGCACCCACTGCCATGCTGAGCCGCCGAACATCGACTCCCAGTTGTTGGGCGGCGCCTTGCCGTCATGGATGTTGCGCCGCTGCACGGCGGAGAGGTGCGCGGTGTCGGCAGGGATGCCGTCGTTCCACACGTACCAGTCCGACTTCGGGTTATTCCGTGAACTGGCGGATTCGACGAACCACGCGTGGTGATCGGACGTGTGGTTCATCACCATGTCGAGGATCACATGGATGTGGCGTTGCTTCGCGGCCTGTTGCAGGCGATCGAAGTCGGCCATCGTGCCGTATTGCGGGTCGATGGCCTGGTAGTCGGAGATGTCGTAGCCGAAATCCGCCTGCGGCGACGGGTACATGGGCGCGATCCAGATCGCATCTACTCCGAGCTTCTGCAGGTCATCCAGATGGGCATTGATTCCGTTGAGGTCGCCGACACCGTCGCCGTTGCTGTCACCGAAGCTGCGGGGGTAGATCTCATAGACGAGCGCGTGTTTCCACCACGGTGCCGTCGTATCCGCCGCCGTCGCATCCAGTGCCGCCCAGAAAAGACAAAGCGAGCCAGCGACACCCGCGAGCCGGCGAAAGATACCCATTGGCCACATCCCCTGACTGGAAGACCGCCGATAGTAACGCAGGGCTCCCGTGGCCAGATGCCGACGGACGCGCAAGCCGAGTGGCGGCTTGCTCAGGGCCGGTCTGGCCTGTCGATCGATACGGGGCGTTGCCATTCGCGTGTAAAATGGGCGTTTTTTCGCCAGCAGAACCCGTGCAAGCACACCAGCGGACCAGCGTCCGTGGACCCACGTTCATCCGCCTGTTGTCGCGTCTCACCGACGTTGATACGGGTCGCCCGAACGCCGCGTTGCCGGACCGGTTGAGCCAGTGGCTCGACTGGACCCATGCGCTTGCCTTGTCGGCGGCGCTGGACGGGAAGGTGGAAGCGATCGCCGCGGAGGTGTCGCACCCCGTCGACGACGAAGCGGCCGAGTGCGCCCGGGTCAGGCAAACGCTGGTCCAGGCCATCACCGGAGCCCATGAGCTCGTCGCCCGGGGTATCGTCGCGGGCACGACGCCCGACTTCGCGCCGCTTCGGCAGCGCTACACCACGCTCCAGAGGTCCATGCAGTCCCACACCGGGCACCTGCGTGGGCGTTTGCGGGACATTCTGGCGGCCTCATCGGATGAGATGGCCCGCCTCGCGGAAGTCGACGCCGTCATGGAGCTCGCGCTGAGCGGTCGCGAGCAGTCGCTGATGGGGAACGTGCCCGCCCTGCTCGCCCATCACTTCGACCGGCTGCGCGAGGCGGCCCGCCCCGACGATGCCGGAGCATGGCTGGATGCCTTCCGCAAGGACATGCAGGCCGTGCTGCTGGCCGAACTCGATGTTCGTTTCCAACCGGTCGAGGCGCTGCTCGCCGCGCTCCGTACCCGATAACTGAGAAATCATGTTCAGAAACTTTCTTCATCTCGCCGTGTTCCTCGTGGGCCTCGTGGCCGTCATCTGGATCGGTGCGGGCTATGTGGGCTCCAACCCGCTTGGCGCGGCGGTCGCGCTGCTGATCGCCGCGTGTTACCTCGTCGGCGCTCTCGAGCTGTATCGATACCATCAGGCGACCACCACGCTCCGTCAGGCCGTGGACGACCTCGAGGTGGCCCCGTCCGGTCTGGCCGGCTGGCTGGATCGCCTGCATCCGAGCCTGCGCAACGCCGTGCGCCTGCGTGTCGAAGGCGAGCGCGTGGCGCTGCCGACACCGGCGCTTACGCCGTATCTCGTCGGTCTGCTGGTGCTGCTCGGCATGCTGGGTACGCTGCTCGGCATGATGGCGACGTTGCGCGGTACGGGGCTGGCGCTGGAAAGCGCGACCGACCTGCAGGCCATCCGCGGCTCGCTCGCCGCGCCCGTGAAAGGCCTGGGCTTCGCGTTCGGTACGTCGATCGCCGGTGTCGCGACGTCGGCGATGCTCGGCCTGCTCTCGGCGCTGGTACGCCGCGAGCGCCTGCACGCCGTACAGGCTCTGGATGCGAAAGCCGCCACGACACTGCGCGTCTTTTCGCGGGCGCATCAGCGCGACGAGTCGTTCCGGCTGCTCCAGCAGCAGACGGAAGCCATGCCGGCGTTGATGGATCGCCTGCAGGCGATGATGACCGCCATGGAAACGCACAACGTGGCCGCGAGCGAGCGTCAGCTCGCCAGCCAGGAAGCCTTCCACGCCGCCACCGCGACGATCTACACGCGCCTCGCCGGCTCCGTCGAGCAGTCGCTGAAGGACAGTGTCACCGAGAGCGCACGCGCCGCGAGCGCGGCCTTTCAGCCGGTCATGGAGTCGACGATGGCCGGCCTTGCCCGCGAGACAGCCGCCTTGCACGACACGGTGACCCGTGCGGTGCAGCAGCAGCTGGAAGGCCTGTCGGCGGGCTTCCAGCTGAGTACGTCGAATGTGGCCGCCTTGTGGAACGACGCTCTGGTCCGGCAGCAGGCGTCCAACGACGCGATGGCGGCGGATCTGCGCGCCTCACTGGACGGGTTCGTCGACGGTTTCGGCAAGCGCTCGTCGGATCTGGTCGATGCCGTCGCGACCCGTCTCGACGCATCGGCATCGGCCACATCGGCCGCATGGAAAGACGCCCTGTCGCGACAGGAGGCGGCCAACGAAGCACTGGTCACACGCCATCAGGACGCGCTCGCCTCCGCGGCGACCACCTTCGACGACCAGGCCGGGTCGCTCGTACGCACCGTCGCTCAGTCGCACGCCGATCTGCAGTCCACCCTCGCCGCGCGTGACGAGGAACGTCTCGCCGCCTGGACCGCGTCGCTCGCCGCCATGACCGAATCGCTGAGTGCGCAGTGGATACGGACGGCCGAGCAGGCCGCCGCCCGCGAGCAGGCGATCTGCGACGCGCTGGAGCGCACGGCGACGGATGTCTCGGCACGCACCCAGGCGCACGCGGGCGAAACCATCGCGGAGATTTCGCGACTGGTCGACGCCGCATCGGAAGCGCCGCGCGTCGCCGCCGAGGTCGTCGCCGAACTGCGTCAGAAACTTTCCGACAGTATGGTCCGCGACACGTCCATGCTCGAAGAACGCAGCCGTCTGCTGGCGACGCTCGAGACCCTGCTCGACGCCGTCAATCATGCGTCCACCGAGCAGCGCACCGCCGTCGACGCACTGGTCACCACATCGGCCGATCTGCTCGAGCGTGTCAGTACGCGCTTCAGCGACCACGTGGAGGCGGAGACCGGCAAACTCGGCAGCGTCGCGGCACAACTCACCGGCAGCGCCATCGAGGTGGCAAGTCTGGGTGAGGCATTCGGTGCCGCCGTGCAGCTGTTCGGTCAGTCCAACGAAGCATTGATGGAGCGTCTGCAACTCATCGCTGGCGCCCTCGATACGTCGCTTGCGCGCAGTGACGAGCAGCTGGCCTATTACGTGGCGCAGGCGCGGGAAGTGGTCGACCTCAGCGTGCTGTCGCAGAAGCAGATCATCGAAGAGATGCAGCATGTCGCGAGCCAGCGTCTGTCCAGCGGAGCGGGCAACGCATGAGCGACGACTTCGAGCTCGAAGGCGAAGCCGGTACACCGATCTGGGCCGCGTTCGGCGACCTGATGTCGGTCCTGCTCGGTGCCTTCGTGCTGATCCTCGTCGGTGTGATCGGCATGCAGCTGCAGCTCACCAGCAAGCTGGACGAAGCGGTGAAGCAGAAGCAGGCCGAAGAGCAACGCCGTGTCAGCCTCGAGCAGGCGCTGGCCGCGCCGCTCGCGGCCGGACGTGTGACGCTGGTGGACGGGCGCATCGGCATCCGCGGCAGTGTGCTCTTCGCTCTCAATTCCGATCAGCTGCAACCGGAAGGCCTCGAGGTGCTGAAGAGCCTTGCCGGGCCACTCACCGGCTATCTCAAGACCCGCGACGAGGTGCTGATGGTGAGCGGTTTCACCGACGATCAGCCGGTCCGCGACGGCAACCGGCATTTCGCCGATAACTGGGAGCTTTCCGCCCAGCGCTCGCTGACCGTGACGCGGGCCCTGATCGCGGATGGCGTGCCGCCCTCGTCGGTCTTCGCCGCGGCGTTCGGCTCGGAGCAGCCGGTCAGCGCCAACTCCAGCGACGAGGGCAGGGCGAAGAATCGCCGCGTCGAGATCGCACCGATGCCCAGGCCGTCGGCGCCGGCAGCGGCGACCCCGTGAGCGCTTCGTCGACCCGCACGCTACGCCGCCACCTCATCGAGGCGATGGAGCGGCGTGCCGCCGGACAGGAAGGCGAGTTACGCCAGCTCCTCGACCGGCGGCTCGCGCTGTTGCGTGCCGCGGACGTCGGGCGCGTGGACGGCGACCGGCCCGGTGTCGGGCCGACGGCCGTTTGCGGCCCGCTTGGCGAGCTGGTCGACGCGCTGGCCGCCGGCGATCGCGAGCCGTCACCTGAGCGCGCGGCGTACCCCGAGCTGCCTTCCCTCGACGCCTTTCGCCGCATATGGTCCCGGGTTCGCACCGAGAGCCAGTTGCGCCAGTCGATGGCTCCGGTCCCCGAAAACGCCGGGCCGCTCAACTCCTCGGCACTGGTCCATCGCGCCATCGCGCTGATGCGCGAGTCGTCGCCCGGTTACCTCCAGCACTTCCTCGCCTATGTCGACGACCTGTCGTGGATGGAGCGCGTCGGAGACGGTGTGGCGGGCCCCGCGGGCTCGCTCCAGCCGGCCACCATCGGCAAGCGTGCCCGGAAGAAACCTCGCAAATAGTTGAGGCGGATTCATTACTTCGTCGCCACGGCGCTCTATAGTTCGCCGATGACTTCCGACACCAAGCACCCTGCCGGCCTGCGCATCATCGCCGTCTACAAGGCGGTCAAAACGGTCGGCCTGATCCTCATCGCCAGCGCCGCGTTCCATCTGGACCGCGAAGACAGTTTCAGGCAGCTGGTGCAGTGGCTCGAGCATCTTCAGCTCACCGATAGCAATGACCTGCGCTGGAGCCTGGTGCATCTGCTCCAGCAGATGGGGCCGGCCAAGGTCGAGGCCGTCGGCATCGTCGCGCTGATCTATGCCGCCATTTTCGCCACCGAAGGCATCGGCCTGTGGATGCGCAAGCACTGGGCCGAGTGGTTCACGGTGATCGCCACCGGTTCGCTCGTACCGGTGGAGATCTACGAGTGCATCGTTCGCTTCGGCTGGCTGAAGGTCGCGATTCTCGTCGCCAATGTCCTGATCGTGGTCTACCTTGTCCGGCTGGCGCTTCGACCCCGCGGCGGCGTCGCGATTACGCCGGCGGCGCAGGCAGGATAATCCCGGTGGCCGTGTGGACGCCTTACCGCGACACGGAAGTCAGCTTCGACGCGCCGGAGTCGCTGGATCGCGCCAATCTCATCGAGGCGCGTGCCGTGGCCGGGCGCGCCATCGGACACTACCGTGCGACGCTGGTGCGGCCATCCATGCAGTATTTCGACTGCGACCTGCACTTCATCGACCCGCTGCGCATCGACAAGGTCCTGCCGGACAGCATCTCCATCGTGCAGGTCATGGCCGGCCGCTGGCGTCACCGCGTCGATCGCGAGATGTTCGACCAGTACACGCCGGAGGCGCTGTCGTTACTCAGCCTCAGCGAGCCGGCGGAGGTCGTGGACACTCTGCCCGGCGGCAGCCACGTGCGACTGGGTGGCCTGCGTATCTCAGGCGCCTTCCTGCGCGACCAGATCGAGGAGGGCGACCGCACGCTGGCGCCGCTGCTGGCGTTGCAGAAACATCATCTTCGCTTCGAACGCGTGCGCGACAGCAAGGCCATCGCGTCACTGTTCGAGCGCCTCTACCACTCGCCCTATACCGGCGCGTTGCAGCGGCTGCACAGGGAGAGCCTCAGTCTCGGCATTCTCGTCGAGCTGGCCGTGCAGCTGGGCGCCTCGCGTCAGGGGGCGACGCGCACGCTGAGGGCCCATCGCGACCTCGCCCATGAAGCCCGGCGCTTACTGGACGACAACCTCGCCCGTCCGCCCGCTGTCGACGAACTCGCCCGTGACCTCGGCGTCGGCGAAACGACGCTCAGACGTATCTTCCGGCGGGAGTTCGGTTGCTCGATGCTGCAGCACGTGAGAGATCGACGTCTCGAAGTCGCGCGGCAGATGTTGCGGCAGGGCAAATGGCAGGTGAGCCAGATCGCCTACCGGGTCGGCTATTCCAACCCGGCCAATTTTGCCAACGCCTTCAAGGCGCGGTTCGGGCATCCGCCGGGATCGGAATAGCATCCCGGCGTATCCCTGCGCGCGTCGCGCATCCCTGCGCCTCCTTGCGCGCGTGCCTGCATCCGCTGCGTCCCTGTCGCCTCCCTGCGCGTTCCTGCGCATCCCTGTTCCCCCTTCTCGTCCCTTCGCATCCTGGCGTCCGGCGCGCGTACTTTAAGGAAACGCACACCCTGAGGGTGGTGGAAGGTCGCTGGCCACAAGTATGGGGTGCCCATTCACATGCGACGGCGATGTTTCGCCGATCGTTTCGTACGGCGTCGGGCTTACGTGCGTCTCAGCGACGCACGGGACTGACGCGGCCGAGGGCCACGAGCGACCGTAACGCCGCTGTCACGCGGCTTACGAGTCATGAGGACAGAGTGCGGCGTGGCTCACAAAAGGACGTCTGGATGGCCTTCTTGCCGAATACGAAGAGACACGCCGGCCGACGCGCGTGATACATCGTGATTGCGGGTCATAAAAACGTCAGTCGTCGACTTTTTGACGGTTGGCTTGCCGGGCTTGCACGCCATCCTCCTCCCCTTCCGTCGCCCAGGGTGTCTCACCCCGGCGTTATCCGAGTCGTCACGATGAAACAACCCTGGATCTTCAAGCGTGTCTCCCTGAACCTGCGTCGCGCCGATGGCAGCCTCGACCTGCGGCCCTGGCGTAGTGACGTGAGCGCGGCCCGTGCCACCGAGCCCGACAGCGCCCGTCGTCAGTTCCTGCGGAACAGCGCCACGGCCGCCGGCGGCCTGGGTCTGGCCAGCATGACCGGTACGGTCGGCCTGTCGTGGCTGTTCAGCTCACCCGCCAAGGCAGGCACGCTCGTCACGGGCAGCATGTTTCCCGAAGCCAATGCCATCGCCGCGGCGGAAACCATCATCCGTTCGCGGCGCGAGCTGATCATGTTCCACGGCCAGTCGAACGCGGTCGGCACCGGTGGCCGCCCCGCGCTCACGCTGCAGCAGATCTATGCGAACGTGACGTTCAACGGTGGCGTGCGTCCCGGTACCGACGCGACCGCCATGACGGGTCTCGTACCTCTCGTGGAATACGACGGCGGTCACGGCACCGGCGGTGAAGTCGGTACCAATGCCTGCGCGGACGGGCTGGTGGAATACACCGCCGCGCTGACCGGCGTACCGGCCGCGTCGCAGTACAGCCGCTACAGCGCGTTTACCAGCGCGGAAGGTGGCCGTCCGATCGGTTACTTCGCCAGCTTCCTCGACGACAGCAATCTCGGCGGCTACCAGGGCTGGGACAACAGTGCGCTGCGTCTGAAAGCGATGCTCGGGCTGATGCGTGCCGAAGGCCAGAAGGACGGCAGCAATATCGGCTGGCTGGCCACTACGTGGCAGCAGGGCGAGGCCGACTCCACAGGCCTTTCGGAAACCCGTGCCAGCTACAAGACCAAACTCACCGCACTCGAACGCGCGCACTGGCTCAAGCTCTGCCAGGTCAACCTGCCCGAGCAGAGCTGGCGTCCGCTGTGGCTGATCGGCCAGGTGACCAGCCACAACAGCTACGGCGCCACCAGCCCCGCATTCTGCAATCCGTTCATCGCGCTCGCGCAGCGCGACGCCTGCCTGGCCAGTCCTTACCTGCGCATGGTCAACCCGCAATACATGTTCGACTACGCGGACGAGGCGGCGGCGGATCAGCCGATGTTGCACCTGACCAACGAGAGCCATCGATGGCAGGGGCGCTACTTCGCCCGTGCGCTCTACCAGCTGATCCAGGATCGTTCGGCGGGCGTCGCGTTGCGCAACCCCGCGCTCGATGTCGCGGCGGCGGTCAAGGTCAACGCGCGTACGATCAACCTGGCCTTCAACGTGCCGGCCGGCGTGCTCACCCTGGATACGAGCTGGGTGGCGGCGACGCGCAACTACGGTCTGGACGTCCGCGATGCGAACAACAAGATCGTTCCGGCCAGCCCCACCGACAACAATCTGATCGCCGCGGTGAAGGTCATCTCCCGCGACACCCTGCAGGTGACGCTCAAAGCGGATCTTCCCGATACCGCCGCCAAGATTTCCCTCGGCTGGGGTGACCCGTCCGAGCCCGCATCGATCGCCGGACGTAAAGGCGGCCCGCGTACCAACATCCGTGACAGCGCCGGCGACACCGATCTGTACATCGCCAGCACGGGCAAGACGCGTCCGATGCATAACTACGCACTGGTCGCCGATGTGGCGCTTAGCTGGGTCAATCGTGTGCAGCCGACCGGTGAGTGGCATTTCAACGGCAATGCGCGCAGCGACGTCGTCGATCAGTCGGGTAGCGGTCGCGCCGCGCTCACGCTGATCGGGCGGCCGAGCTTCACCGCGTCGGGTACGCAGTCGGCGAACGGTACGCAGGGTTTCCAGACCGATATCGACGAGACCGCCAGCATCACGTTCGCGGCGAGCTTCTGCAGCCCGTATGCCGTGGGCCCGGGCAGCAACGCGGGGCGTGCGATCAGCACCTTCCAGGGCTTCAGTCCGCGTCAGGCGGGTCTGGCGTTGCAGCACTCGTACGACACCGGTGTCGCCAACTCCGAGCTCACCAGCTTCCGTCTTGCCCTCACGGGCAGCCAGAAGGCCGTGACCAGCGGCCCGAGCGAGTCGCTCGACACGCGCTACAAGCCGCGCTTCGCCATCGTCTCGGTCGACGCGGTGAGTGGCAGCGTGCGCTTCCTCTGCCCGGCGTATGAGGACAACCTGCGTGAGCAGCGCTATCCGGGACTGGCGACACGTCCGCTCAACGGCAAGGTGCTGATCAATGCATGGAAGGACGGCGGCGATGCGACGGGGCAGGGCGCGGTTCTGACCCGCTATGCCGCGGTGTGGAACCGTGCGCTCAGCTTCGAGGAAATGCTGGCCGAGTACGAATACGCGCGCGGCCTGTTCGGCAGCGTGTAACTCGCCACGCAATCGGCGTAACCTCGGTGCATGCGACGGCGATCCGCCGTGGCAATCACCGGGGAAACGTCATGAGCAAGGGATTGGATTCAAAGAAGAGCGACAAGAAGAAGCCCGCCAAGACCATGAAGGAAAAGAAGGCGGCGAAGGACGAGAAGAAGCGCAACCAGCACTGATTGCGCTTCTGACCCTGCTCAGGCGGCGACGGAGTAATCCATACGCCTGAGATCCTCGAGGAGCGTCGGGCCCGCCGGGTTCCATCCCAGGGCTTGACGCGTCCACGCGCTGGACGCCGAAAGATCCATACTCATGAAGGCGCTCATCCAGCCAAAGTAGGCGGCGGATTCGCTCGCGTCGATCGATTTCACCGGGATGCCAAGGCCTTCGCCCAGCGCTTCGGCGATGGCGCGGGCCGTGATGCCCTCTTCAGCCACCGCGTTGTAGCGCGTGCCCGGCTTGCATTGTTCGATCGCCAGACGGTACAGGCGTGCCACGTCGAGCACATGAGCCGCGGGCCAGCGGTTTTGTCCGTCGCCCACATAAGCGGAGACGCCTTTTGCGCGAATGATGTCCAGCAGCGGCGTGATCAGGCCCTGCTTCACCGGGTCGTGCACCTGAGGCAACCTCACCACCGACACGGCGACACCTTTGTCGAGCAGTTCGTTACCGGTGATCTCCGTGAGCGTGCGCGGGTTCGGGTGCGCCGCATTGAACACGTCCTCGCGGGCCAGCTCGCCATGGCCGGGGCTGCCTATGCCCGTACCCGATGTAATCAGCAGCGGCCGGTCCGAGCCGATCAGGGCGGAGCCGAGGGCGCGGATCGCCCGCTGATCCTTCTCGCAGTTGGCGACGAAGTTCGCGAAGTTGTGGTCGAACGCCGTGTGAATGACCGCATCCGCCTGCGCCGCGCCAGCGCGGAGGCTCTCCAGATCCTCCAGCTCGCCGCGGTGTACGTCGGCACCCGCCGCCTGCAGCGCCTGCGCGCCGGAGTCCGAACGGGTCATGCCGAGGACTTGGTGTCCGGCGGCGATCAGTTCCGGCACGATTCGTGAGCCGATGAAGCCGGTGGCGCCGGTGAGAAAGATACGCATGAGTGCTGCTCCCAATTCGTTGTAGGAGTACGATGGGCGCGTCGCTCATACTGTTAAAGTAGTGACGTTATCGTGGTATAGGAACCAACAGGATCGCTATGTCCGTCCCTGTCGACAATCCACTCGGTACCTTCCTGCGCGACCGGCGCACCCGGCTGGACCCCGCCACATTCGGTTTCGTCGGCGGCCGGCGGCGCACGAAGGGCCTGCGTCGCGAAGAAGTCGCCCAGCGCGCCAACATCAGTCCCACCTGGTACACGTGGCTGGAACAGGGCCGGGGCGGTGCGCCATCCGCCGACGTACTCAACCGCATCGCCGTCGGCCTGATGCTGACCGAGCCGGAGCGCGAGCACCTTTTCATGCTCGGGCTCGGCCGGCTGCCTGAAGTGCACTACCGTGCGGCCAATGGTGTATCCCCGCGGCTGCAACGCGTGCTCGATGCGTTCGAGGTCAGCCCCGCGATCGTGCGGACGGCTCTGTGGGATGTCGTGGCGTGGAATGAGGCCGCCGCCGCCGTACTGACAGACTACGCGCTGCTGCCTCCCGACCAGCGCAACATCCTCCACCTGATGTTCTCGAACCAGCGCGTGCGTGCTCACCAGGACGACTGGGAAAGCGTGGCTCGCTTCGTCGTCGGTGCGTTCCGTGCGGACGTGGCGCGCGCCGGAGCGACCGCGGAGATCGGCCAGTTCGTCGAAGACCTTTCGCGCATCAGTCCGGAGTTCGAGGCGATGTGGCTCGATAACGACGTACGCGCGCATGGCGAAGGTCTCAAGCGCATTCATCACCCGGAACTCGGGCTGCTCGAACTGGAGTATTCGGCGTTTGCCGTGGATGGTCGGCCGGACCTGTGCATGTTCGTCTACAACGCGGTGTCGAGTGCGGACTCGGCACGGATCCGCGAACGCATCGAAGCACGACGGGCTTCAGCGACGTGAGTTGCCGCGCGGTCGAGCGGACAGGCGTCCGGCATGGGTGAAGCGCGCGAGCCGTCCCGTTCGTTGGCGGTGTTCTTCATGGTATTGATCGCGGCGATCACGGTGGCGGTGCTCAACGCTCCGCGCTCCCAGCGCCCGTCGATAGCCCGCAGCGACGTCATGCCGCCGGCCGGTCCGATCCTGCCCACCGTCGATGTCTGGCTGAGTACGGCGGATCATCGAAAGAAACTTACGGCGGAGCCGAGCGTCGCAATGACGGAGGCTACATCGTCGCCTGCCGACATCGTGATCGACAGCGACGTCGCCTATCAGTCCATCGTCGGTTTCGGCGCGGCGATGACGGACTCGTCCGCCTGGCTTCTGCACAACACGCTGGGCGAAGTTCAGCGCGATGCGTTGATGAAGGAGCTTTACGGATCGCCGCCCGGTCTCAACTTCAACATGATGCGCCTGACCATCGGTGCGTCCGATTTCTCGCCGCACTTCTACACGCTCGACGATCTGCCATTCGGTGCGACCGATCCCGACCTGAAACACTTCAATGTCGCGGAGAACATCCCCGACCTGATCCCGGTGGTGCAGGAGTCCCTCGCCATCAACCCTGGCTTGCGGATCGTCGCGTCGCCATGGAGCGCACCGGTATGGATGAAGACGAGCGAGAACCTGATCGGCGGCGAACTGCTCGAGACATACGAGGGCGCTTATGCCGACTATCTCGTGCGCTACGTCGACGCGTACCGGCGCCACGGTATTCCGATTTACGCGCTGACCTTACAGAACGAGCCGAGGTTTTCTCCGATCAGCTACCTGGCGATGCCCATGTCGCCCCAGACACGCGCGCGCATCATCGGTCGATACCTCGGGCCGAAGCTCGCCGGGCGCTCGCCACGTACGCGGATCCTCGAGTGGGACCATAACTGGAGTCATCCCGAGGAGCCGCTGGCCGTGCTCGGCGATCCCGACGCGGCGCCTTACGTCGACGGCGTCGCCTGGCACTGCTATGAAGGCAGCCAGCACGAACAGGGTACCGTCCATCGAGCGCATCCCGACAAGGATACGTTCATCACCGAATGCTCCGGAGGCGACTGGCCGCTGAGCATGAATGGCGAGCTGCTGTGGTTTACGCGCAATCTTCTGGTCACGGGCACCCGGCAATGGGCACGTGGCGTCATCTACTGGAATCTCGCCCTCGACGAAAATCACGGGCCGCACTTCGGCGGATGTGCGGCATGCAAGGGCGTGATCACCGTCGATTCGACGACGGGCCGCGTGAGCCGGAATGACGAGTACTACGCGCTCGGGCATTTCAGCCGCTTCGTCCTTCCCGGCGCCGTGCGGATCAAGTCCAACGACACCGATGCGGAGATGGGACTGGCCAATGTGGCCTTCCGCAATGAGACCGACGGATCGATCGTGCTCGTGCTGGTCAACATCCGTACAGAGGCGCGTACGGTGTCGGTGGTGGAGGGTGGGCGGCGCTTCGAGTACCGGATGCCTGCGGAGAGCGTGGGCACCTTCGTGTGGAATCCGGAGCCGTTCGGGCGTTGGTTGCGCCTTATCCAGCAGTGGTCAGGACCGATCCGGAATCCGCCGCGCGTCGAATGAGCAGAAGCCTTCCGCCGCGGGAGGGGCGGCTGCTTGCGGTGTCGGTGGTCATTCCGGTGAGGCGGCTCGATGAGCCGGGGGCGCCGGCGGAGCGTGTTTTCCTGGCATTCGCTATTCGCGAATAGCGAATATCACGGCTTATCATGGGCTGGGACGCGTCGCGCGTCAGTCCATTCCGTCGGGAACGCTCATGTTGAAGAAAATCCCCGGTGCTGTCGCAGTTGGCGGCACCGATAGCGAAAAGCCGTTGTCGAAGGGCCAGAAAGCCTTCAATACGCTCAGCGAGAAGATCGCCAAGCGCCGTGCGACGTTGGCCGAGTGGGAGGTCTTCGGCACCGACTTCCGGCGCCGGTACACCGACGAAGTCGTGCCGCTGCAGAACAGCTTCGACGCAATACGCATTCAGATGCTGCATAAGCTCGATCAGTCGCACGACGCAAAGGGGCTGACCAAGGGCGAGCGCCAGACGATCGAGGATCTCATCAGTCACATCGCCGGCGACCTCATGGAGTCAAGCGACGATCCCGCCGTCGAGGAACTCTATCGTCGCTACAGCGGGGCGGACGACGCGAAGAGCGCCGAGGCCCTGGCGGATCTGAAGCAAACGTTGGAGACCGAGTTCGGTGTCGATATCGCCGACGACGTCGACCTGAATTCGCCTGAAGCCGTGCTCCGTCATATCCAGAGACAACTCGACGAGCAGGAAGATGCCGAGCGCAGGCATCGCGAAGCGAAGGAGGAGTTTCACGCCGAGCGAAAGAAGGCAAAGAAGCCGAAAGCCGCCGAGGAGCGCGCGCGTGCCGAGGAGGCGGAAGTCCACCAGTCCCTGCGTGAGGTCTACCGCAAGCTGGCCAGCATGCTGCATCCCGACCGCGAACCCGACCCCGTGGAACGCGAACGCAAGGCAGTCCTGATGCAGCGGGTCAACGGAGCTTACGCCAGCCGCAGCTTGCTGGACCTGCTCGCGATCCAGCTCGAACTGGAGCACATCGACCAGATGGCGCTGGATAGCATCGGCGAGGAACGCCTCAAACGCTGGAATACGATCCTCAAGGAGCAGCTGCGTGGGCTCGACCAGGAGCTTTCCGAGGTGCACTTCGAATACCTGGCCCGATGCGGGCTGGGCCCGATGGCGACGGTGTCACCGGCGAGTGTGAAGCGCCATCTCACCGCGAGCCTCACCGACCTGCGCCATTACATCAAGGCGTTCGAACAGGATCTTCGTTCTTTCGATGACGTGAAACGACTGAAACTCTGGTTGAAGCAGATGAAGTGGGAGCTTTCCGCGCGATAACAGGGTCGCGATGTGGGTCACGCGACGCCTTCTCCCCAGTGAGTTGTCCGGAAGGCCGGTTCACGGCGCCGTCGTTCGCTGTATCCGCCCCCGAACATATCTGCACATTCAATGCGCAGCTTTGTCAGTGCTCGAAGCAAACGCCTCTTGGTAGCTTAAAAGGCATCGGCGCGATCCGCCGGTGCAAACCAAGGCCATTCTTCGATGAAGTTCGACATGCATCCGACCGTAGCGGGCTTCAGCCAGCAGCTGATGGCGGTAAACGGCATCAGGATCCATGCCGTTACCGGCGGCAAAGGTCCGCCCGTCCTTCTCCTGCACGGCTGGCCTGAAACCTGGTGGGAGTGGCATCACGTGATGCCGTTACTCGCCGGGCATCTCAGTGTCGTCGCTGTCGATCTGCGCGGCGCAGGCTTTTCCGATTGCCCGCTCGATGGCTACGACAAGGCGACGATGGCACGCGACGCACACGAGGTCATGCGTTCCCTCGGCCATGAGCGCTACGCGGTATGCGGGCACGATATAGGCGGCATGGTCGCGCTGGCGCAAGCGGCGTTGTTCCGGGATGCGGTCAGTCATCTCGCGGTGCTCGACGTTCCCCTCCCGGGTTGGAGTGAGTGGGAGGAGACCATCGCAAGGCTCTGGCACTTCTCGTTCCATATGAATCGCGATCTGCCCGAACGGATGATCCATGGCCGGGAATACGACTACGTCGCGGCCTTCATGGCGGAGCGTTTTTACGACCACAGCAGCTTCAATCCGATCGATATCGATATCTTCGCGAAAGCCATGGCGCTTCCCGGGCGCACACGCGGCGGTATGGAGTGGTACCGAACGCTCGCTAGCGATCACGCCGCTGCGCTGGAGTACAAGACGCAACCGCTCGACATGCCGGTGCTTGCCCTGGGCGGCGACCGGCGGTTCGGCCCGCGCATGGTGTCGATGCTGAAAGAGTTCGCGACGAACGTAACGGGCGGCTCGATCGAGAGGTGTGGTCACTATGTCGCCGATGAGCAGCCCGGGGAGGTTGCCGCGGCGCTGCTCGGTTTTCTCGAAGCCACGTGATCCCTGGAAAGTACGCCAGCGAGTCCTTTCCTCACTCTTCCAACTCTCATCTCAAACGGAAACCATCATGTCCGCTCCTGAAATTCGCGGCGTCAATCACGTCGGTATCACCGTCCCGGACATCGAGGCAGCGAAATCCTTCCTCATGGAGGCGTTCGGTGCCGAGCTTCTTTATCAGTCCTTCGGTCCGCAGGATCCGCCGCGACAAGGCCCCGAGTTCGAGCGGGCAGTGGGCGCCTATCCCGGCACCGTCGTCCGGGCTCAGGCGATGATGAAGATCGGGACCGGCCCCGATATCGAACTGTTCGAGATGCATGGGCCGGAGCAGGCGCAGCCCATCCGCGCGAGCGACTTCGGTATCACGCATTTCGCGCTGTACACCGACGATATCGACGCCTCCGTGGCGCGCTTCGAGAACGCGGGCGGCAAGCCGCTTACCGCACCGCGCCCCATTCCCTATGCGACCGAGAAAGGCCCCGGCAACAAGGTCTGCTATTGCCAGATGCCCTGGGGTACGACGATGGAATTCATCACCACACCGGATCGCATGCCTTACCACGATCAGACCGATCTTCGCCGGTGGCAGGACGAGGGTTGAGCGATGCGAGAAGGTTGGAGAGACATGATCTTCCCGCGACAAAACGATTGCCCACAGGTGGCCTTGCCGTGACCGACTCATCCCTTCCGCTGGCCGGTAAACGTGCCCTCGTTACCGGTGCCGCACGCGGCATCGGCGCGGCTATCGCGAAGAAACTGGCCGCCGATGGCGCAGACGTCGCGATCACCTACGAGAAGTCGATGGAGAAGGCCGAGGCCATCGTCGCCGACATGCGCGCCCTGGGCCGCCGTGCCCTAGCCATCCAGGCCGACGCGGCAAATCCGGAGGCCTCGATCACGGCGGTCGAACGCGCCGTGGCCGATCTGGGTGGTCTCGATATCCTAGTAAATAACGCTGGCGTCCTCGTCGCTGGTCCTTTTCCTGACCAGTCCCTCGAGGACATGGACCTGCTGCTCAACGTCAATGTGCGCGGCGTTTTCGTAACCACGCAGGCGGCGTTGAAACACATCCCGGACGGCGGGCGTATCATCACGATCGGAAGCAACGCGGGTTTGACCGTTCCGTTTGCGGGCATCGCGGTCTACGCGGCAACCAAGTCCGCGATGGAAAGCTTCACCCGCGGTCTCGCCCGCGAGCTCGGCGCTCGTGCCATCACCGTCAATCTGGTTCGTCCGGGTCCCATCGACACCGATATGAACCCTGCCGATGGCTCTCTCGCCGCGTCCATTCTCCCGAGCCTTTCCATTCCCCGCTACGGGAAGACCCAGGAGGTCGCCGAAGCCGTTGCCTTCCTCGCGGGTCCTGGGGCTGCCTACGTCACAGGCTCGGGCATTCTCGTCGACGGCGGCATCGCCGCATGAGCTCTCGCCCCTTTTCGAGGGCGGCAAAAACACAGGTGAAAGACGATGACGAAGATGATGGTGATCTGCACGGGTGATGCCGGGACGCGCTTCGACCGGGACTACTACGCCAACGAGCACCTTCCGTTGGCCAGGGCGTGCTGGGGCGAGCATGGGCTTCAATCGGCGGAAGCATTCTTCCCGTACGCCGAGGGCGGAAACTGGATCTCGATCGGCGTCTACACCTTTTCGTCGGAGCAGGGTGTACACGACGCCCTGGCAAGTCCAAAAACCCGGCAAGTGATGGATGACGTGAAGAACTTCACCGATTCGATCGTGGTGCTCCGTAGTCTCTTCAGGGCGTTCTAAGCGCGAAGCGTAAGACAGGGCAACCGGAGTGCTTCATGAGGCCTGATCGGGGGTCGAGAGCATGGCGTCCGCGATCTCGATCAACGCGCGAAGCCTGTCCATCCGCTTGAGATCCTGGTGGTATCCCACCCACACGTCCCGGCTGGGCGGCGCCTCACCGGCATCGACGCGCAGCAAACCCGCCGTCGCGTTGCCCAGCGGGCGTGGGAGGACCGCCAGACCCGCGCCCCGGAGGCACATCTGCGCCTGCACCGACCGACTGGTGCTGGCGAATGCGAGGCGAGCGCCGGGAAATCGGTCGCGCATCCATGCAACATCAGGAAAGTGCGACTGTGCTTCATTCATGACGATCAGGCCGACGGATGCAGGATCGTCGGCCATTTGCTTCAACGTCGCGGGCGATCCGTAAAGTCCGTAGGGCATGCTCATCAGGCGACGCTGAACCACGTCCGGTTCGGTAAACGGCACGATGCGAAAAGCGATGTCCACATCGCGACGAGCGAGATCCGACAAACGGTATCCCGCGATGACCTCGGGAACCACGGCGGGATGCTGGCCGATCAGTGCCATGAACACCGGCGCGAGCACGTAAGCCGCGAACCAGTCGGCGCATCCAATGCGCAGAATGCCCTCCAGTCGTTCGTGGTTTCCCAGGAGACGGCGCTCCATCGACAGCGCGGACTGCTCCATCGCCTCGGCGGCGCTTACGATGCCATCGCCGGCATCGGTCAGGACAAGTCCGTCCGAGGTGCGCCGGAACAAGGCTTGTCCCGCCTCGCCTTCAAGCACCTTGATCCGCCGCCCGATCGTAGGGTGACTTACCCCGAGACGACGTGCCGCCTCACCGTAGGAGCCGCTTCTGAGCACGGCAAGGAATATGCGGACGTCGCTCCATTCCATGCGCGTGCCTCAGTCGGGAAGAGGGCGAAATATGCAGCAGGCCGGGGCTGGCGGCAAGCGGGGCATGTCTGTGATTCTTGCTGAACGTAGCACGCCCTTGATGGAGGCATTCGGGGCTGCCGATGTACAAACCGGAGATGGGACTCGAACGTGCCTATGCCAGCTGGCGGTCAGAGCCGATGGCAGGTGAGATTGCGGAAGCGTACGTTAAACGTTCCGTGCAAGAAGCTTGCGGCTATGTTCAGAGTTACATCGAGCGCTATCGCCTATTTCGAGGCGTTTCGAGCGCCGTCTGCGAGCAGCAAAACTCGATCATGGTGAATAGCCCGACACTTTCAGGACGAACCAGGTGAGCTTTTGGTTCCTTTGGAAGCCGCGGTGCTCGGTCGGGGCGGCTCAGGCAAGTCTTGACGCGTTGAACCGATAGCGCTGTGATCTTCATTGCATCCCGAGGCGCGCAGATCGCCGCGTCTGCGACTGACGATCGACATGCAACCGTTCCCTTCGTTCGCATTCCCGCCTGCCCCCGGTGCCGTACTCAGCAGAAGAGTCGCGACTTGTAGGTGTCCTCCACCGCGTTGTGTAGGCGAAACCCTACAGCCACTAGGAAAGTACGAAGCAACCCACTGTAGTGCAAACGCTTTGCGCCGACGCTGATGGCTTTCACTCGCTCTTGACATAGACGAACACGCTTGTACTCGTCCCGAATTGATTTCTAAAGTCGGACGCTCGATCGGGGGCCACTGGCTGGGGAAAGCGATGCAAGGGACGAATCAGGGGTGGACGCGCCATGCGCGTCCGATGATGCGCGGGCTGTGGATAGTCATGCTCTTGTGCGTGGCGGGCGTGCCTGCCGTTGCGCTCGGCCAGACCACCGCCAAGCCTGAGGATGAGTACAAAAAGCTCATCAAGGTCAACGAAGACATCCAGCCTCTGGGTGACACGCCGTTCGGCGAACGCATCGGGTTGCAAGATGGCTCGCTGAGCTTCAGCCAGACCGACGTCTCCCTGTCAGGCACCGGACCTGCCTTGACCATCGGCCGCACGTTCGCGCTTCACGGCGTGGAAGACCGCCCCGATCTTCAGGCGCGCGCTTTCGGCGACTGGGATATCGAACTACCCCAGATCTTCACGGTCACGGCGGACCAGAACAACGTCACCGGATGGCAGGTCGCGGCGAGCAATCCCAACGCGATCTGCTCGAGCTTCGGGCCACCGCCCAGCGTTGCCGCCCCCACGGGCGATTCGGAGCGTGCCGACTGGGAGCCAAAGACCTGGTGGCAGGGCTACCAACTGCGCATCCCGGGTCAGGGCAACCAGGATCTGCTGACGCGGTCTGCGGCGAACACGGCCACGCCTGGCGTGGCGGGGCTCGCTTACCCCATCGTGACCCGCGCCAACTGGGCGGTGGGCTGTTTGCCGCAGGCGGCTAACGATGCATCCATCGAAGGCTTCCTGGCCGTGTCACCGGATGGCACCAAGTATTGGCTGGACCACATCGCCTATCGATACATGCCGTCGTTGACGCGTCCGCTCGGTTCCGGCCCGGAGACGTTTGCCGGGATCCACATCTTTGCGTCCGCCGAGGACTTCATCACTCGCCGCGAAGGCCGGATGCTGGTGACCCGCATCGAAGACCGCTTCGGTAATTCGGTTTCTTACACCTACAGCGGGGATGATGTCACCGACATCGCTGCGTCGGACGGTCGCCATGTCACCCTCACGTACCAGACCGATCCGGACACCGGGGCCAGCAGCCATCGTGTCAGCACGATCACCGTTCAGGGCGGCGATGCGGGCACGCGGACGTGGACCTACAGTTATGTGAAGTCGAACGCGAATCTGGTCTACACGCTGACCTCGGTGCAGCAACCGGACGGGAGTAGCTGGGGGTATAACCTCGACCCGCTCAATGGCGCATGGATCGATTCTCGTACGTCCGGAGGTACCTGCGGCGCGATTGGCGTGCCGGGCAACATGGACAGCCCGCCGATCACCGCCACGGTGACGCACCCCTCGGGCCTGGCAGCGAGCTACACCGTCGCGCCGCTCAAACGTGGGCGCTCGTATGTGCCGCAAGAGTGCATGTCCGGGCCGAACGTGCCTGCCACGCCCAATTATCCGGGCACCTGGGCCGCCATCCCCAACGCGTCCTACAGCATGGCCATCACGCAGCGGGTGCTGACCGGCACGGGCCTGCCGCCGAATGGGTTGGGGTGGAGCTACAGCTACTCGGCGGCCAACGAGAGTTGGGCACAAGACTGCACGGCGGTGGCCTGCGCCACGACCGTGTCTACCGATGTGGCGTATCCCGATGGTCATGTGGAGCGCAGCACCTTCTCCAACCGGTACGACTGGACGGAGAGCCAGCTGCTCAAGGAAGAGGTCTTCGACGGCGACACGACCACCGCTTTGCGTCGCACGACCGCGTACAGCTATGTGAACCCCGATGCGACACAGGACGCGCGGGCAGCAGCCTACGTTCACCCCTGGGGTTATGCGCCCCAGCAGCGCATCAACGCGGCTCAGTTGCAAGAGCAACTGCCGATGACGACGCGACAAACCACGGTCGACCCCGCAGCCAACGCGACGCCCGACATTTACCTCTGGAATGTCACCGCTTTTGATGTCTTTGCGCGACCGCAGGATGTGACCCGATCCAACAACTTCGGCTACAGCGTCAGTGAGCGGTCGACCGCCACGGATAACACCGCCTTGTGGGTGCTCGGGCTTCCCTCGCAGACAGACAACCTGACGAGCGGCGAGACAGTCAGCAAGACTGTCTATGACCCAGGCACCGCGACACCGGTCGAACGCGACAGCTTTGGCGTGAAGGTCATGGACTACACGTTCGACGCGCAAGGCCAGCTCGCCAGCTTCACCGATGGCAATGGAAAGACCACCACGTTGGGCAGCTACGTCCGCGGCATTCCCACCACCATTGGCTACCCCGACAGCACCAGCCAGACGGTGGCCGTCGATGGATTGGGGCAGATCGCCGCAATCACCGATCAGGCCGGTTCCACGACAAGTTATGGCTACGACGCCATCGGGCGCATTGCACGTGTGGATTACCCGGCGGGCGACAGCACCGCATGGGCGCCTAAGACCTACGCGTATGTGTTTTCCGCCGATGCGCGCGGGCTGGGCGGCAGCCATTGGGTTCGCACGATTACGCAGGGTAGCCTGAGTCAGCGGACCGACTTCGACGTTCTCCTGCGTCCCGTCCTGGCGACAAGGTCCGATGCCACCACCGGTGCCCTGGCGGTCTCGTCGAGCACCGAATACGACTGGGCTGGACGCAAGACGTTCGAGTCATATCCCCAGTCGGGCACGCTCGACCTTGGTGCGCTGGTACAGGGCACCCGAACCGCCTACGACGTGTTGGGGCGTCCGGTGACCACCACCCAGTTTTCCGAACTGAACAATCTGGTGTCTACGACGGCCTACCCGGCCGGTGGGGCGCGCACCGTAACCGACCCGAAGGGCAATGTGACGACCAGTCACTTCCAGGTGTTTGACCAACCGGGCTTCGACAACGTGGTGAAGGTGGAAGCGCCGGAAAGCGTCACCCAAACGATCACTCGCGATATCTACGGCAACGTGCTGGCAGTCGTGCAAGGCGATCTCACCCGGACCATGGCCTACGACGGACAGCATCGGGTGTGCCGCTCTTGGGAGCCGGAGACCGGGAGCACGATGACCGCCTACGATGCGGCGGATAACGTGGTGTGGACCGCGGCGGGTCAGCCCTTCAACGGGGACGGTTGTGGCTACGATCAGGTCGCGGACTCGGCAAAGACGGTCAGTGCCTACGACGCGATGAATCGCGTCACCTCGGTCACCTATCCGAATGGCGCGCTGGCGACCACCTTCACCTACGACGCGCTCGGTAAGCTTGCATCGGCGGTCTCGGCCAGCGCCGGAAGCAACGCCAATGCCACCGGTTCGGCATCGTGGGCATACGGTCGCAACAAGCTTGGGCTACTGACAGCCGAGGTGCTCTCGGTGGACGGTTGGTCGTGGACCCTGGGCTATGGCTACGACGGCAACGGAAGCCTGGCGAGCACGCAATATCCCGATGGCACCACCGTTGCGGCCACGCCGAACGCACTGGGTCAGCCGACGACGGCAGGTGCGTATGCGACGGGCGCGACCTATTTTGCCAACGGAGAGCTGCAAGCGGCGACGCTGGGCAACGGCGCGGTCTATTCCGCCGAACAAAACGATCGCAAGCTCCTGCTGAATTTCAGTTTTGGCTCTGCCGCTCAGCCGGCGGTGAGCGAAGACATGACGTACGACGCCGTGGGGAACATCGTCGGCATCACCGACCAGTCGGGGTCGGATCAACGCACGCGCACCATGACCTACGATGGTCTGAGTCGCTTGATGTCGGTCACCGCCCACAATCTTTGGGGTACGGAAAGCTACACCTACGATACCCTCAACAACATCCGCAGCCTGACCGACAGCAACGGGACGAACACCTACACCTACGACGCGAACAATCGCCTGGCCTCGATCAGCAACAATGGGGCGACGGTGCACAGTTTCACCTACGACGCCCAAGGCAATACGACCAAGAAAGACACGCAGGCGATGACCTTCGACCTGGCCAATCGACTGCTGTCCGTCGACGGAAAGGGCGACTATCTCTACGACGCGTCGGGCCACCGGGTGAAGGCGGTAACGCCTCAAGGCACGACCTACTACGCCTACAACAGCGCAGGGCAGCTGATGTGGCAATACGACAACGCGACCACGGCGGGCACCAGTTTTGTCTATCTGGGCAAGAAGCTGGTGGCCAGCCGCAAAGCTGCCACCTCGGTCATCCTCGGGACCATCGAAGGCGTAAGCACCGGCACCGACGCAGTCATCACGGGATGGGCATGCGCCAGCGGACTGGCCGCGTCGGTGGATGTGCACCTTTACGTCGGCGGTCCGGCCGGTTCCGGCACGGGTATCGGTGCGTTCACCGCCAACCTGGATAGTGAGGAGACGATCCAGGCCGATTGCCACTCGACCGGCACCAAGCATCGCTTCAGCATCCCGCTCACAGAAGAGCAGCGCGGCGAGTACGCGGGCGAGGCCATCTACGTCCACGGCATCTCGCCCGTCGGCGGTGAGAACACGCTGCTCTCAGGGTCGGGTTCCTTCGTGGTGCCGCCGTCGACGCTGGCCCCCGGCGCGCCCGCTACCGTCACGGCGGCCGCGGCTCAGGACCTGTCGAGTATCGCCGTGAGCTGGTCGGCCGCGAGCCATGCGACCAGCTACACGGTCGAGCAGTCGGTCAACGGTGGCGCCTGGGCCACGCTTTACACCGGCGCGTCCACCAGCACGACCGTCAGCGGCCCGGCGGACGGCAGTTATCAATTCCGTGTGGCAGCGTGTAATGCGAACGGTTGCAGCACGCCCACCGTTTCCTCGACGGCGACGGTCGCGCATGTGCCGCCAACGCCAGCGAGCATCACGGCACCGGGCAGTTCGACAGGCGCCGCGGCGCTGAGCTGGGCCGCCTCCAGCTATGCCACCTCGTATCAGGTCGAGCACAGCCAGGATGGCAACTGGGTCCAGGTCTTCGCCGGTGCCGCGACCAGCGCGACGATCAATGAACCGGCGTCGGGCAACTGGTACTACCGCGTCCGCGCATGCAACGGTAACGGATGCAGCGGGTATGCCACCAGCGGTGTGGTGATCGTCACCGTACCTCCGTCGTCGGCCCCTTCGATCGCCGGCGGTGGAACCACCAATAGCGGTGCCTACACCATCTCGTGGACTGGCGTGGGTGGAGCGACGTCCTACAACCTCATCGAGTCCGTGAACGGAGGCGGCTGGACCGGCGTGCAGAACAATGGCGCCACCAATTGGTCCACCAGCGGCCGGGGGGATGGCACCTATGTCTACCAGGTGCAGGCGTGCAACGGCGGCGGATGCGGCCCCTACAGCGGGCAGGCCGTCGTCACCGTCTCCAATATCCCGCCGGCTCCTCCCGGACCCACGTTCACGAACACCTACCATGGCACCAAGGTGACGGTGCTGGTCAAGTGGGTCGCCCAACCCTATGCCACACGCTACGAGCTGCTTGAGAACAATCAGCTGGTCTACAACGGACCCGACCTGTCGTTCAGCTCGCTGCACGACAAGACCGTCAGCATCACCTACATGGTTCGTGCCTGCAACGCCGTGGGCTGCTCGGCTTACAGCCCCGCGCGGAGTGTGACGCCATGACGATCAGGAGTGCCTCCATGGAAACCGTCTCTCCGACCACTGTCCGTTCATCACGCCGGCGAGGTCCGAACTGGATCACAGCGGCGCTGCTGCTTCTGGCACTTCTGTTCGCCGCCTCGGGATCGGCGCGCGCTGCGGAGACCGTGACCTACTACTACACCAGTCCTCAGGGTACGGTGCTGGCCAAGGCCGATGCGTCGGGAAATATCCTTAGCAGTGCGGATTACCGGCCTTACGGTACGCAGGCGCTGGGTACGCCGGAGCAGGGGCCGGGATATACGGGGCATGTAAACGATGTCGATTCGGGCTTGGTTTACATGCAAGCCCGATACTACGACCCGAGCGTGGGTCGCTTTCTTTCAGCGGACCCGGTCGGCACCACAGCGGGCAACGCACTGCGATTTGGGCGCTTTACCTACGCCATCAACAATCCTGTTCGTATGGTTGATCCGAACGGTCAGCAGGAAGTTGACGCAGATGAGTTGGACATTGAGACTCGGGCGGCCTTGTCCAGGCTTAATCCGCCAATTGGTCCAAACATGGCGGCTCCGGGCTTCACGCCTCCCGCAACCCTTGCGCCTGGTCTGCTGCCGGAAACATTTCCAGAACACCAAGTTGCTCAGGAACTAGGCCTGGAGCAGCGCACAGACGTTGGTGAAAATTTACCTAAGACAGAATCGAAAGCTGAAAAAACCTATCAGATTTATATCAAGACAAACTCTGCCACGCGCGAGATATACACGGGTCGAACGAGCGGGACGCGGTCGCCGACCGAGAATGTCGCTCGGCGTGATGCCAATCACCACATGACGGGAAAGGGGTTCGGTCCGGCCATCCTCATGTATTCTTCGTCGAATCCCAACGCCATTCGTGGCCAAGAGCAAATTATGATCGACAATTACGGCGGTTCCCAGCGATCCGGAGGGACCTCCGGAAACGCAATTAATGGCATAAGTCCCACAAATGATTCGATTGACGAATACATCAAAGCCGCACGAACGGAGTTCGGTGAATGAATGAATCGAAGAAGCGTGGTGGGCGCCCCCGGGTCGGTGATGTAGTGTCGATAGCACTCGATGAAGCCGGGACTACAGCTTATGCTGTCGTCCTTGAGAAATCTCAATTTGCCTTCTTCGACGGTCGAAACGCTTCGGAAATTGATGAGGTCATTCGGCAGGCCCCGATGTTTTATGTTTCGGTCATGAACAGCGCAGTTACAACCGGCCGGTGGCCCTTTGTTACTGCTCGTCCCGAGCGCGTTGCAGCGTTGAAGGCGCCGCCAACCTTCATTCAAGACCCGATCAATCCTGAGAAATTTCAGATTTATGATGCCGGTATTATGCGGCCGGCCACGCGCGCCGAGTGTTCGGCCTTGGAGCGAACAGCGGTGTGGGACGCTGAACATGTTGAAGACCGCATTCGAGATCAATATGCTGGTCGCGAGAACAAATGGCTTCTCTCCCTGCAGATAGATGCTATTTGACCGGTAGATGGGTCGCTTAGGGGTGTGCGATGAGCATCGTGAAAGACTTGGCATCCAACGCCCAAGCGGATATCGATTTGCTGCGGCTTCGTGACCGACAGGGCGACGTGTTTGCTCGCCATCGATCAGTCGATTTCGTCTTCGTCTCGGAAGACGAAGCCCAAGCGTCGGCCGTAGCCGGATTCTTGAGTGACTATCAATATGCCACGACGATGCTGACATCGAGCGGCGGCGACTACCGCGTTGTCGCGACGATTTCTATGTCGGTCGAGCAGCAAGTCATTCTTTCGGTGTCGGGATTCATGACGTGCATTGCCGCGCTCTTCCAGGTGAGTTACGACGGCTGGGGCGCCCCAATCATCGGTTGAAAATTGATGGTCAAGGTAGGAACCGTTCACCGTTGCGTAGGTAGGGCGATTCCAGCGAGCATTTTCGAATATGCGGTAACTCTCTTCGAGATCCCTGGTCAACCAGTGTGAGCGAGTACAAGGCCGGGCTCGATGCTGCTGAAGTCATCGGGTAGTCCAGGTTGGGGATTGCGCTCGTTGAACCGCCTGGGCGGGGCGACACGGCGACACGGCGCCGCGGGCTGGGGTTGCACAGGCCACGAGCAAGGTGGCCAACACGCTGCCTAGGGCGACACCTTGTCGACGATCCCCGCCATAAGGGCACCACGCCGGGCGGTCGTGACTCGGCGAAGTATCGGCAACTCGTTGCCGGTGCAAAGAACCCGACGGCATCACCGGGGCCATGGCTTGTGATGGCGTGACCGACGACAGGCGAGGCGCTCGGCTGAACACTTCGTAGTACACGTCGCTGTCAAATAGTCTGATAGCGTTCCTGACCGTTCAGTGTCGTTGCCACATTCAGCAGTTCCAGTGTGCCCAGGACGCGCGAAAGAGCCACTCTTAATACGCCCACGCCGGGAGCAGCGAGGGGAAGCACGCGCATGTCATGGCCTGGCCGCTTCCTTTTCGAGGCATACGGACCGCAGTTGGCGCGAGCGGTGACGGGGCGATGCCGTTGCGTTCCCGCATGCTTGCGCCATCCTTGGTTTCGTCAGCAACTGCAACCGCCAGTCTTCTTAAGTAGATTTGGCATAAGCGGAGTCGACGCAGAGTAGGACGATTTACGTGGTGCAGTGCGCGTCTACTTGTTCTCCGAACAACGCGCCCTTTGGGGACAACCCCTACGGGTTGTACGTTCTTGCGACACCCGCAGGCCCGCTCACGCGTCTGTCGGCCTGCACCAACGCCTCCGGGCGGACACCGTTTGGACATCGATTCGCGCAATGGTTTGGCCTCACAAATTCCGTGATTCGCCGGATTTGTGCAATTGACGTTTTCGGCCCCGATGCTTGAATGGACATGCGAGGCGGCGTGCTCTTTCCGTCGCAGCGCGCCAGCGCCCTTCAGATTGTTCGACCGTCTGCGCTGAAGAAATATTCCCATCATCATAAGCACAAGGAAGCCGCATGCATCACGCTCGCCCCCATCTTTCCGTCCATTCGCGCTCTCGGCGCCACTCCGCTGTGTCGGGTGCGGCCTACCGCATGCGCTTGCGACTCTTCGACGACCGCGCCAAACGCTGGCGCGATTACCGGCCGCGCCGACATGTCGACAGGGTCATCTTTGCCAACACCATCGCGCCAGCGGGATCCCCAGCGTGGGCGACGGACCCGGCCTTGCTGTGGAACATCGTCGAAGCCGCGGAACAGCGCAAAGACTCGCAAATCGCTCGGGACTACCGCATCCCCGTTCCGCGCGGCGTTCCGGAGGGGGCTGCCGACCTCCTTCCTATTTCACGTCGAGTATCTCCTTCGGGCTCAACTCGCCACACGCTCGCCACACGCCTCGTGGCGAGTTACGCGGTGCCAGTCGTGCTCTTAATGCCGGCGAGCGCATGGCTCAGATCGCCTCTAAGGGCCGCAGGGGTGAAGAGGCGGTGCGCAAAATGGTGGACATCGGCGATAAGGTCGCCGTCAATGTCAATGGGCGGATGCGGATTCCGGATGGCTTCATTCCGGGCCGACCGCTAAGCGAGGTGAAGAATGTTGCAACTCAGGGATTGACCGAGCAGCTGCGTGACTATATTCAGATAGCCGCAAGTCGTGAAGTTCCGTTCAATCTTTATACCAACGAGAGCACTAAGATCACACAGCCTCTCCAGGAACTGATCGATGCGGGGACAGTCAATCACTTCCGGTTGCCAATGAACTGATACTCGGATCACCTATGTTGACTGAAGATGGAAAGAGAAAGAAAGCTGATCTCGAAGCAAAAGTGCAAGAGCGGATGACTCGCGGAAAAAATGAGCAACGCGCTCTCCTATCGGAGCTTTTGGCGGTTGGCGTCAAAGTGGATATGGTCAACCTTCTGCCCATGATTCCAACGAAAGAATATACCGCGGCAATTCCCATTCTGGCTCGGCACTTGCACACTCAATATTCGGAAGCGACTCTCGAATCGATCGCACGCGCGCTGGCAACTCAAGAAGCGAAAGATTATTGGGACGACCTCCGTGCGTTGTATGTGCATGAACGAAACCGAATGGCGCAAGACGGGGGTGACTTCGAAATGGGCCTAGCTGCCGCAGTCGCCGCAAGTTGTCCTCCCAACCGACTGGGAGAACTGATTGAGTTGATCCGAAATCAAGAGCTGCCCCATCGCGTGTTACTTTTGAACCCACTTCGTCGGCGGCGAGGGAAGGACGCAAAGATTGCCGAGCTGTTAGACGAGCTTCGCAGGGATCCAGCTTTGGCGCGCGAGATCAACAGTTGGAAGATCCTGCCAGCGCAGAGCGTCGCGCGGACACACTAGAAAAACCTTACTGCTGGGACGCTCCTGGGACAGTATCGATTGATCAACAACTCCAGGTGTTGGATGCGGGTGCTGGATAACCAGCCGCGCGAACCGCCCGGCGTCCGCTGCTGTCGATCTGCTCAATCATCCGTCGGTTTTCATCCGGCTTTCGCGTATCGATCGACTTTGGTTCCAGGTTCCCGTTTACCGCCTCGGCTTGGTGCTTCCGCTTTCATCGGCGCTCGCCGGCCGCAGCGCTCTGTGCTCGGCACTGCAATCGGCGTGGAGTTGACGCTGCAGGTTGCTGTCGATGCTGGCGTGGGTCCAGAGGCCATCACCGCTGCGGTGGCAGAGGTGATGGAACGTCTGGGCTATGGGGTCAGCCGAACGCGCGCCGGGTCGCCCGAAGATCCCGTCTGATCGATGCCATGCTGACGCCCCATTGGCTCGCCAGTTGTGCGGCCGTAACCCCGGCCGGGTGCCGTGCGGTGACGGCACGGCGCCGCTCAACCACGCGTGCCATGGGGGTGCCTCCCGCTGCCGCATCGTGCGCCACGATGTAGCCGACCCGTTGCCGACTCACCCCAAGTTGCCGGGCTATAGCCGAGCAGCGCAGGCCTTGGCTGTAGAGCGATAGGGCCTTTTCCCGGGTGGTCATTCGAGCCCATGGAGAGGCGGGGTTTTTGGCCCAGCCCAGGGTGCCGCGCGACGATGACATGGCGCAGCCGTTCGATTTTGGCACGCACCGCCTGATCGAGTTCGCCAAGGCCCCCGGAAGCGCTCCAGCGCGGTGGGCTTGGCGTTGAAACGGCCTTCCTCCAGCGCATTGGCCTTGAGCCGGTCCAGGCCCAGCCGTTCGCGGAGCTGCTCTAGGTCGCCTTCGGTGGCATACATGCGAAAACGGTCCCGCTGGCGGGTGAAGGCCACCATCGATAGGTGGGTATCTTTCATGTATGCGGACGGCTCTGACGCCCCGCGCGCGGTGACCAACGCGACGGGTCAGTTGGTGTGGTCGTGGCCGTTGCAGTCGAACGCGTTTGACGAGGCATCGCCGATCGGTACGCTGACGCTCAACCTTCGATTCGCGGGGCAGTATGCCGATGCCGAAAGCGGGCTGGTCTACAACGGGCATCGCTATTACGAGCCCTCGACGGGCGCTATGTCCAAAGCGACCCCATGGGTCTGGCCGCGGGCAGTTCGACACGTGTGGTACCAAGGATTCTGGGACCACATCTGGAAATGCGGTCGTTGACCATCAACCGCCGCAATCGTTGGGAAAGGCCACTGAGTTTTATCCACACTGCATGAGCTGCATGCGCCGTCAGGGTGGAGAAGTTAGACAGCAGAAATTAAGGAATCAGGAATGAAGAGCGTTGTGATCAGTGCGGAACATGGCATTATTTTCATCGTAGATCCAAGGAACAAAGATGCGATCGTTCCGGAATATGAAGACGACGAAATAGTCTCGGCAACAGAATCATGCATTTCGGTTGCGGTAAGGCCCTACATGGATGGTGATGTTGAAGTGTCTTTGTCAGAAGTGGCGCCAACCAAAGGTCTCGAATTGGTGGCCAGTCATTCGTTGCTTGTGCCCAATGGCATCATCGCAATAGCTACTGCCGAAATCGATCGAGTGCTTGATCAGGAAGTATCGCCTGGAAGCGTTAGGGTATCGGTTTGGGTGGACTCTAAAAGTAGCGTCACCAGGGTTTCCGTTGTTGTGGACTCATCGTCAGTTGCTTCTCGACTTGTGAACTGAGCATCGTGCGGGGGAAAGAGGTCTCAAAACGGCGCCGTCCCCCTCGATCGAGTGAGTGGCATGGGCGAACGTGCATGGGCACGTCTTCCGATGCTTCGGCACGCGCACGAATCGCGAAACCTCGGGTGCGAACAACGCGCGATGCAGGCAAATTGAGATCGATTTCCACGGCGAGTGCTTCGCGGTTGAAGTCATCAATGACATTGAACGTGCGGAACCGGTGACCGTCCCAGAGCGCGTCAGACATGAAGTCGACCTACCAGCTGCCATTGATCGCTTCGCCAGCGACCAACGGTAGCGGGTGGCGCATCGGAACACGCCTCTTGCCGCGTCGGCGGTGATTCAACTGCATCTGGCAATACACGCGCCAGACCCTCTTGTGGTTCCACGGCAGACCACGCCGACGGATGATCTGGAACAGCTTGTCGAAGCCGCGCTCGGGGAATCGCTCAGCCAGCTCAGCCAAGAGAGCGATGACGGGCTCATCCCGATCGGGGCGAGCCTTGTAGCGCAGCGTGGATCGCGAGAAGCCCAGTGCCTCACATGCCCGGCGCTCGTTCCATCCATGGTGTTCGACAGACCAGGAGATGAGCGGGCGCTTATGCGCCGGGTCTACAGCTTTTTTGCAATGAGATCCTTAAGCCCGTGGTTCTCTATCGCCAAATCTGCGTACATGCGTTTGAGCTTGTTGTCCTCTGCTTCCAGGTCGCGCAGGCGATGAACGTCCGACGCTTTCATGCCGCCCTACTTCGATTTCCAGGTGTAATAGGTCGCCTCGGAAATGCCCAGCTCCCGGCACATGTCCTTGACCTGCCTGCCGCCTTCGACCTGCTTTAGCGTCGCAACGATCTGGCTCTCGGTGAATTTGCTTTTGCGCTTCGTAGGTCTCCTTGGGGATATTTCGCCCGGAGACCTCGGTTTATGTCTGGCGTAAGTTTACGGTGGGTCGACAGGGGCAGGTTTACGGAAAAAGCGTTCCGAGGATGCATGCTGAAGTCAATGGCGTGAACGCGGCAAGGGAAATGGGACTGACTCCAACGGGTACGGCTGCCAGCCGCCTTATTTGCACATCATGCGTGCAAACTCTAGATCGTGAGGGCATCGATACGCTGTCACCCCTTAAATAATGAAACCCGCCTTGGAAGTGTGATGGACTACGATATTGCGCAGTTTGAAGAGAAATTGATCGAGCTTAGCGATCTGGAGCGACTTGGCTTCGGGATCTGTCTGCTGGAGCGTGCGTTACCCATGTTCTACGCGTTCCAGGCGGAGACGAATCATGCTGGCATGGGCGAAGTGATGGCTTCATTGGCGGCATGCTGGAAGACCATGGAGGATGGCCGGTGGGGTGAGCCGGCCTTCCTGACCAGTAATGAGTGTGAGAAGGTCATGCCGGATTCGGAGGATTATGATTCGTTCTATACCTCGGCGGCGCTCGATGCTGTGGACATTTGCTGTAGCTTGCTCGACTTCATTCACGCGAAAGACATTAGGTCGATCGTGGCGGCGACGCAGGTCCAGCTTGATACGCTCGACTTGGCAACCCAGAGGTTGTTGGATGAGGATGGCGTGGGTGACGATCATCGTTTAGTTCAGGGGCCCACTTCGCTGCTATCGCTCGAGTTGAATCGCATGCAAGACGATCTTTTCTTCCTTGCGGCGTCGAGCGCGCAGTCGGAGCCTCTTGCCTCTCAGCTTCGGCGGCGCGTCCTTGAGCTGAATTACCGGCAGATTGAGTTGATCCGCCGAGCTGAGTGAAATGCCACAGTCAGGATTCGCAACTCTTAGGCTTGTTGTTATACGTGACCTTAGCGGTTGGAAGGCCGATTTGCCAAACCGGTGACGCCATCGCGCGCAGGTGACCGCAGTCCGGGTCGCTCGGAAGCCTTCGGAGCAGAGGTGAACAACTACGCTCGCCGCCAAAGGATCTAAGGGATCTTCCTGGATGTCATCGAGCCCGGTAGACCGATGCAGCGCGGCTTCATCGAGCGTTTCAACGGCAGCCTTCGGCGGGGCGCACTCGATATGCACGTCTTTCGGAACCTGACGGAAGTGCGAGAGCAGGGACAGCTATGGCTAGCTGACTACAAACGCGAGATCCCACACGACAGTCGTGGCGGGCTGACGTCCGCCGAATTCAGGCAACAAAACGATCCGGCTGCCCCTGGTATGGTTGGTGCTAATCAACGGGGGAGACGACATACCTAAGCCTGACATGTGGCCACGAGCGCAGTCGATTCCAATCTTCAATTACCGAAAAAGATCGCGCGCCTGCTCGAACATGCTGACGATCTCGTCGGCGATGACTCGAATCGACGCGTCCTTGCGGTCGCGGCTGCGGGTCAGAAGATACACGTCCCTGGCAGCCGGTACCGATCCGAGATCGCAGATACGGAGCAGCGGTGTACTGCGGCCGATGTAGTGCGGGATGAGCGCCAGGCCCACGCCCGCCTGTGCAGCGATCGATTGCAGGAACTGGTCTTTCGCGCGGAACGCCACCCGCGCCCGGGGGAAGCGCTGCGACATCCATGCGGCCTGGGTGATATACCCGTCCGCTTCGTTGAAGCCAATCAACACCGGCTCGCCGCCGGCTTCGACTGAGCGACATGTCTCTTCGGTCCCATAGAACGCGTAACCCATGGTGGCCAGCGGGCGCGCGACGATGTCACCGTCCTTGGGTTTGTCGACCCGGATGGCGATATCCGCCTCGTGCCGTTCAAGGCTGACTGACCGCAGGGTATGGGCAAGATCGATATCGAGCTGTGGATATCGCAACGCCAAAGGGGCAAGGCGCGAGGCCAGAAAGCCGGCTGACAAGCCTGGTGACGAGCTGATCCGGACCAGCCCGCTCGGCGACCCGTCGGCCACGCCTCGCCTGAGGGTTTGCGCTGCCTGCTCCATGTCGCTGGCCGCCATAAGCGCCTGCGTCCCAGCCGCCGTAAGCACGTAGCCTTCCGGTCGCCGCTCGACGAGCTTTTCGCCCAGCGCCTGTTCCAGCGACTGCACCCTGCGCGCAACGGTCGCGTGATTGACCGAAAGCATCCGAGCCGTTGCGGAGAGACTGCCCTGCCGCGCCAGGGCCACGAAGACCCGGACATCCTGCCAATCCAGGTCTGTGCGTTTTTGCTCAGTCATTGATCGAAGATAGCTAATTTTCGAAGGGGCGACAGTGCCTTAAGTTCTGCCCATCCCGCAAGCAGAACGGACCACAGCCATGTCAAACACCAAGAAAGTAGCCATCGTCACCGGCGCGTCGCAGGGTATCGGCGAAGGCATCGTCAGAGGATTTCGAGCACGCGGCTACGCCGTGGTGGCCACGTCCCGCTCCATCAAGCCCTCGACCGATCCGGACCTTCTCACCGTGGCGGGTGACATCGGCGATCCGGAGACCGCAAGGCGCCTCGTTGCCGCTGCGGTGGACACGTTCGGTCGCATCGACACCCTCGTGAACAACGCCGGGATCTTCATCGGTAAGCCGTTCGTCGATTACACCGAAGAAGATTATCGGCTGAAGCTGAAGACCAATCTCGACGGGTTTTTCTTCACTACCCAGCAGGTCGTCCCCGTGATGCTGAAACAGGGCAGCGGCCATCTGGTCCAGATCACGGCGTCAACGGCCGAATTCGCCAGCTCCCGGGGGCCCGCCTTCATCGCCATGCTTACCAAAGGCGGAATGAACTCCGCCACGAAGAGCCTCGCTATCGAGTACGCGACGCGCGGCATTCGGGTGAACGCCGTGGCGCCCGGAGTCATCCGTACACCCATGCACGATCCGAAGCTTGTCGATGAGCTGGCCGCATTCCACCCGATGAACAAGCTGGGCGAAGTCGAAGACATCGTCCGCGCGGTGCTTTACCTCGAAGACGCCGCCTTCTCGACAGGCGAAATCCTTCATGTCGACGGCGGCCTGATCGCCGGTCGCTGAGCAAACCATGGGGGCGTTTGGCGTCCCCTTTATTCGGGAGAGTCGTTATGCCGATCGTGAACATTCTCGTGACCCGTGAGGGCACACGTCCTGGCGCAGAAAAAACCACTCAGGAGCAGAAGGCGGCCGTTTACAAAGGCATTGCCGACCTGCTGTTCGACGTCATGGGCAAGCCCCATGACGACACGATCGTTCTCTTTCAGGAACACGAAATCGAAGATATCGGACAGAGCGGCTTGCCTTTGGCGGATTTCCGCGCAAGGAGGGATCGCGACCGACAGGTCAACTCCTGACAGCAGTCCGTCGCCTTCGTACGCATGGCGATCTCCATACGTCGCCGGTCCAGCATCCGATCCGCCAAGGGACTCTTATCTACCAGACCGAAGTAGCGTGGCGGCCATTGCCTTCGGCGGTACTCGTCCGTGAACCGTTCGCCGGCAAGCGGGGCTTCGAGGCGATGCGCCTGGTGCGAAGGTAGCGGACGGCGTCAGTCCGAGGCGATGGCACCGCGAGAGGCGCCTCGACCGGGCGAATCAGCCATGTGCAGCTGAATCAAATGGTGGGCCCACCAGGACTCGAACCTGGAACCAAGGGATTATGAGTCCCCTGCTCTAACCATTGAGCTATAGGCCCGCACGGCTGCGAAGTGTAACGGTTGGCGCAGGGCACCGAAATGCCCATTCGCCTACAGCCCTTGTCAGTTCGACATCAGGACCGCTTCGATCTCGGGGTTTTGCTGGGCGAACGACTGTCCCGCCACGGCGTCGCTCACGTGGGCCGCGATATAGGCGCAGGCCTCGGCCACCGTGGTCTTGTGTAGCGCGCCGGCGAGGTCCTGCATCGACTGGCGAACCTTCTCCTCGAGCCGGCCACGGTTGGCATCGGTCGCGGCTGCCATCTCGGCTGTGGAGAAGCCCGATGCCACCATGATCTTGTCGGCCCGCTCGTACTCGGCGTCGTGCTTGCGCTGGAACGCCTGCACGTAGGCGGAGAGGTCGACGCCCTCCGCACGGCATACGTCGCCCGTGGTGCGCCCGTTGAGCGTGTAGAAGCCAAGGAAGCGACCGGCGGCGAACCGCTTCTGGTCCGCGAGGGGCAGGCTCTTCAGGTCCTTGGCGATGGGGCTCTGGGACGAGGGGGTAGCGGCCGCTGGTGCAGTTTGCGGAGGCGCTGAATAAGCCTCTGCCGAGAGCGTCGCCATCAGGGCGCAAGCGATCATCGAAGCGGGGCGGTAATACGACATATGCAATTTCCTTAAGCCCAGTTGGGTATGTCGCCATTAGACAGCAAAGTCCGACGCTGGATACGGTGGCGAAGTTGCTTCGGCCGATGGGGTTGCGCGCGGGGGTGGTGACTCGGGAGCGGGCGGAGGGGAGGGGTGAAGGGTGAGGGGTTTCCCAATCGCCAGCGGGGCTGGCTCCTACCAGAGCAGGTTCCTGGCAAGACATAAGAAAACGCCCGCGTAAGCGGGCGTTTTCGCATCGACCGGTGACCCGATATCAGTCGATATCGAGGAACGAGCGCAGGGTTTCCGAGCGGCTCGGGTGACGCAGCTTGCGCAGGGCCTTGGCTTCTATCTGGCGGATGCGCTCGCGGGTGACGTCGAACTGCTTGCCGACTTCTTCCAGCGTGTGATCCGTGTTCATATCGATGCCGAAGCGCATGCGCAGGACCTTGGCTTCACGCGGGGTGAGGCCGGCCAGCACGTCGCGCACGGTTTCCATGAGACCCGTTTCCGTGGCCGACTCGATGGGCGAGCTGGCGTTGGTGTCTTCGATGAAGTCGCCCAGATGCGAATCTTCGTCGTCACCGATCGGGGTTTCCATGGAGATCGGTTCCTTCGCGATCTTCAGGACCTTGCGGATCTTGTCTTCCGGCATCTCCATTTCCTTGGCCAGTTCTTCCGGCGTCGGCTCGCGGCCGAACTGCTGGAGCATCTGGCGGGAGATGCGGTTGAGCTTGTTGATCGTTTCGATCATGTGCACCGGAATACGGATGGTGCGGGCCTGATCGGCGATCGAGCGGGTGATGGCCTGACGGATCCACCAGGTGGCGTACGTCGAGAACTTGTAGCCGCGACGGTATTCGAACTTGTCCACGGCCTTCATCAGGCCGATGTTGCCTTCCTGGATGAGGTCGAGGAACTGCAGGCCGCGGTTGGTGTACTTCTTCGCGATGGAGATGACGAGACGCAGGTTGGCCTCGACCATTTCCTTCTTGGCGCGGCGGGCCTTGGCCTCACCGACGGACATCGCGCGATTGATTTCCTTGATGTCGGTCAGCGGCAGGTACAGCGTGCGCTCGATGGCGGCCAGCTTCTCCTGTTCGCCGTCGATGACTTCGCGGTAGTTCTTGATATTCGGCGACCACTTCTGACGCTTGCGCGACAGCTCCGCGGCCCACTCGAGGTTGCCTTCGTTCGACGGGAAGCTCTTGAGGAACTCGGCGCGCGGCATCTTCACCTGCTTGACGAAGATGTCCATGAGGATCCGCTCGTGGTGACGGATGTCGTTGACCACTTCGCGCAGCTTGCGCACGAAGCTGTCGATCAGCGCCGACGGGAGCTTGAGATTGAGGAAGGCTTCCGACATCTGCTCGCGGATCTTCGCGACCTTCTTGTCGGCGATCTCGGCCTTGGGCGCCGTCTTCTGGAACTTGGCGTGCAGCGAACGCAGTTCTTCCATGCGGCGCTTCACTTCCTCGGGATCCGGGCCGGTCGGGCCCGCTTCCTCTTCCTCGGCACCCTCGACGCCGTCTTCCTCGTCGTCGTCGCCTTCGGTGTCGCCGGCGGCTTCAGCGGCCTCGGCGGCTTCGGCCTTGGCCTGGTCGGCGGCTTCCTCGAGGTCGGCGAAGCCGGCCAGGATCTCGCTCAGGCGACGCTTGCCCTCGACGTGCTGATCGTATTCCTCGAGCAGCAGCTGGATGGTCAGCGGAAAGCTGGCCAGCGCGGTCTGGACCTGGCTGAGGCCTTCTTCGATGCGCTTGGCGATGGCGATCTCGCCTTCGCGGGTGAGCAGCTCGACCGTGCCCATCTCGCGCATGTACATGCGGACGGGGTCGGTGGTGCGGCCCACCTCGGCGTCGACGGCGGACAGCAGCGCCACGGCTTCTTCAGCGGCCGATTCGTCGTCGGTGCTGGTGCCGGGGGCGGCGCCATCGGAGATGGTGTCGGTGTCGGGCGCGGAATCATGGACCTCGATGCCGACGCCCTTGAGCACCGCCATGATGTCTTCGATCTGCTCCGGATCGACGATGTCGTCGGGCAGGTGGTCGTTGATTTCCGCGTAGGTCAGGTAGCCCTGCTCCAAGCCCTTGGAGATGAGCTGTTTGATTTCAGACTGCTGCTCGTGAGCTTTGTTAGTCATGCCGACCGCCGCGGGTTACAGGAACCGATCAGTATAGTCATTTGATGATTTTTTGACCAGTTTTCAAGTGGATCGGACTCATCGGGATCACGCAAGAATCGCGCCAGATGGCCGCTGGAGGCCGGGCGATCGCGCCACGATGAGGAGGGAGACGGGGACGAAGCCCCGCGCACTGACGCCTCAGCGCACCTCCAGACGGAAGGTGACCGGGCCATCGTTGATCAGGTGAACCTTCATATGGGCACCGAAGCGTCCGGTTTCCACCCCCGGGTGGGCCACCCGGGCCAGATCGACCAGCCGGTCGAACCAGCGCCGGCCTTCTTCCGGCGGCGCCGCGGTGGTGAAGCTGGGGCGCATGCCCTTCCGGGTATCGGCCGCCAGGGTGAACTGGCTGACGAGCAGCAGTCCGCCGCCGGTGTCCGACAGCGCCAAGTTCATCTTGCCCTCGGCATCGGAGAACACACGGTAGCCAAGCAGCCGCTCGAGCATCCGGGTGCACTGGGCCTCGCCGTCGCCCGGCTCCACCGCGACGAGAACAAGCAGGCCGGCGCCGATGGCGCCCACGGTCTGCCCGTCGACGTCGACGCGCGCGGATTCGACACGCTGAATCAATGCAATCATGTAGGGGTTTAACGGCCAGGGGGCGCCAAGCTTAAAGCGTGCGCGCGAGGCTTTACAGCGGCGGAGTCGGTCCGGGCCGCCTTGCCTTACACTTCTCCGGATGCGTCCGGATATCTATCTCCTCTACCTCCTGCTCCGTCTGGTCAGCCTGCTGTCCCTGCGGACTGTTCACCGCGCAGGCGCGTGGATCGGGCGCCGTTCGCTGCGCTCGAAGTCGCGCAGCGCCCGCTACAGCGCGGTCAACCTGCGACTGACCCGGCCGGAGCTGTCGGCAGGGGATCGCGAACGGCTTCTCGTCCAGACCATGGAAGAGTCCGGCAAGTCGGTGACGGAGGTGGCGGCGATCTGGGGCGGCGGCGCCGACCGGTCGCTCGGCCTGGTCCGCGAAGTGGTCGGCGGCGAGTTGTTCGAGGCGGCGCTCGCGTCCGGCAAGGGCACCATCATCGCCGCGCCACACCTCGGCTGCTGGGAGCTGCTCAATTACTGGCTGTGCAGCAAGACGCCCATGGCCATTCTGTATCGCCCGCCACGTATTCAGGCCATCGAGGCCTTGTTGCGCAAGGTGCGGGGCAAGCTGGCGCCGGAGCAGGTGCGGGCCGAGGGCGCCGGTGTGCGCACGCTGTTCAAGCGTCTCGGTGCCGGTGGCACGGTCGGCATCCTGCCCGACCAGAAACCGCGCGAAGGCGAGGGCGAGTTCGCGCCCTTCTTCGGCGTGGATGCGCTGACGATGGTGCTGCTGCCGCGTCTTGCGGCTCGCACCGGCGCGACGGTGCTCTTCAGCTTCGCCGAGCGCCTGGCCGATGGCGAAGGCTTTCGAATCCACATCCTGCCGGCGCCCGGAGGCATCGACAGCACGGATCTGAAAGTCGCCTGTGCGGCACTGAATCGTGGCGTCGAGCAATGCGTGGAACGTGCCTTTCCGCAGTACCAGTGGCACTACAAGCGGTTCACGGCGCACGATCGCCCCGACCCCTACAAGGTCAGCTCTTCCGCGACAGCCGGTTGAGGAAAACGGTCATTTCCTTGCCGGCCTGGATGTCGCCGCGACGCGTGGCCGCGTCGACCCCCTCGCGCCATGCGTCGGCCGCGCCTGTCTCGTCGTCTTTCGCGAGCAGCGCCTTGCCGAGCAGTTTCCACGCCGCGGAGTAGTCGCGGTCGAACGCCAGCGCCTCGCGGAACGACGTGGCGGCCTCGTCGTACATCCCGTCGCCCAGAAGCGCGTTACCGATGGAGAAGCGCAGCAGCGCCCCGTCCCTCGGGCCGCCCACCTGAGCTCGCAGACGCTCGACGAGGGGATCGGTCACCGGACTGCCGTCCGCGTGCGCCAATACTCCTGCGGGTAGAGCAGGGTCGGCTGTTTCGGCTCGGGCGGAGCCCGTCCGGATTGCAGCGCGGCCAGTGTGCCGGCATCCCAGATCATGAGCCATCCGGTGCGCGACGGCTGGATCAGCCGGGCGTAGCGGAAGGCTTCCGCGGGCGGATGCTTGGCGTAGGAGATGATGACGCCGTCGGCGTGATGGCGCGCGAAGTCGTCGAGGCTGTCACCGTCGTGCACGGCGTCGTCTTCGTCGTCTTCCATGGGCGCCGCCATACCGGGCACGACGTTGATGCGTGCGATCGGGTGCATGAGGCGGCCGGCGAAGTGGTACTGGCCGTTATACGAGACGCCCAGATTGCCGATGGGGCGCCCGGCCGCGTCGGCCTGCGCCAGGAACTGGGAGGCGGGCGCCAGGTCGTAGCGGTACCAGAGGCCCAGCGTGAACAGGGCATTGAGCGACACGGTGCCGATCAGGCCGGCGAAGGCCAGCCGGCGCATTTCGCCGCGACCGCGCAGCAGCAACAGCGCACCGAGCACGATGAAGATCACACCGAAGAAGCGCGCATACGGCGCCATGCCGGTCAGCCACATGTTGTCCGGGAAGCGCGAAGGCACCACGGACGGCATGGCGAACAAGGCGATGGCGAGCAGGAAGGCGCCGACCGAGAGCGGCCAGGTGCCCAGGGCATAGCTCGTGGCCAGCGCCTTGTGGCGCTCGCGCAGGTCGGCCACCGACGCGGCCACCAGCATCGTGACACCGGCCAGTTCGGGCAGCAGGTAGTACAGCTGCTTGCCGGTGACCAGTGAAAAGACCAGCAGCGCCGGCAGCAGCCAGACCAGCAGGAAACGCAGTCCCGTCTCCAGCGGCTGTCGCATCAGCGCGACAAACAGCGGCGCGATCACGAGGATCAGCAGCAGCTTCTCGGCCAGCGGCGGGAAATGCGCGAACGCGGCGGAAATCAGCAGGAGCACCAGGGCGACGACCGCACAGGCGATCGCCCCACCGGTGCCGGCGCGCCATGGTTTGCGGAACAGTGCCGTCGGCAGCGCGACGATGCCGCGCAGCCAGCCGCTGAGCGGGAACACGATGACCGGCAGGAAAACCAGGTAGTACCAGGCGGGACGGGCGTGGTTCTGCAGGTCGGCGTTATGCGTTTCGACCACCCGGCCGGCGGTCTGGGTGAAGAACAGACGCTGGCGGTAAGCCTCGCCACCGGCCTGCCCGGCCGGCAGTGCCCAGGCCAGCAGGATCGCGAAGCCGAGCAGCAGGCCAAGCACGCCGAAGCCGTACCAGCGTGCCTTGTTCTGCCGCGCCCAGTCGTTCCACAGCGGGCCGAAGAGCAGGGGGAACAGCACGTGCAGGGCCATCACCGGCCCCTTGGTCAGCAGGCCCGCGCCGACGAACAGGCCGAACAGCCACCAGCGGGGCTCCGCACGCGTGGCGGTCGGGGTCAGGGTGAGCAGCGCGGCCAGTACCCAGACGACGAGGAGCACCTCGTACATGATCTGCAGGCCGAACAGAAACGCGTAGGCGAAGCCCATCAGCAGCCACGGCGTGGCCTTGGCCACCCACGGGCGCGCCGGAAAGAGGCGCCCGGCCAGAACGGAGGCCAGTACGAGCTGCGTGCCGCCGAAGAGGACCTCGAGGAGGCGCGGCCACACATCGTTGACCCCGAACACGGCCCAGCCGGCGTGGATCATCCAGAACAGCAGCGGCACCTTTTCACTGTACGGCTCGCCGTTGATGTACGGCACCAGCCAGTGACCGTGCGCCCACATTTCCCAGGCGACCGCGAGCGTCCGCGTGGAAAACATCGGCATCGGACCGTGGGAAAAGATCGCGAGCAACGCCATCGCGGCCCACAGGGGCAGCCATGGCCAGAGGGCGCGGACATGTTCCGATCGGGTATAGGCGCTGTTGGACAAGGGCGTCGTCACCGTTAAGGGATCAGGAATTCTAAACGCTTCACCGGAGCAACGTGTCCAGGGCGTGCCCCAGACGTGCGGGGAACCCGACCTGATTGGCGTCGTACCAGTCGCGTGCGGCCTGCCCAAGGGCTTCGACCTCGGCATCGGACATACCGACGATACGCTCGACGCATGCTTCGAGCCCCTCTTCGTCGAACTTCCACAACGTGGCGGCGTTGAGCGTGCCGTTTTCGTGCGCGGGGACGCGCATCCCTCGCGTGTCGTCGACCAGTTCGTTCATCGGCGCACCGTCGGTGACCAGTACCACGGCACCGCAGCTCATGGCTTCGACGATGTAGTGGCCCCAGCCCTCGGCCTCGGACAGGCAGAGGTGGAAACGGTGTGCGTTCTGCAGGCGGTAGATCGATTCCACGTCGGGCAGGAAGGTCACCTGGTGATCGAGGTTCGGTGCGGCCGGCGGTCGGTCCGGTGCGGCCACCGACGGTGACTGGAGCACATGCAGGGTCGGCCACTCCGGGTGCCGGCGCCAGACGTCGAGCAGGCGCTCGGTACCCTTCATGCGGCTGCCGCCGGCAAGATGCAGGAAGGCGCGGTCGCGTGCGACACCTTCACGACGGCAGTCCGTGCTGATGAATCCGATGTGGGCGGTGCGCAGCCCCATCCCGCCGAACGTCTTCATCGCGCTGTCGGTCTTGCACAGGATGGTGTCGAAACGATGCAGGTGGCGGCGGTCGCGTTTGCTCATCCATTCCGGATGGGGAATGAGCGCATTGCGCCGGGACATCGGCAGGTAGCCCGGGTGCACGTGCTCGATCGTCAGGCCGAGGTCGTAGCGCCGCGGACCGCGGCCGGTCAGCCAGCGGCCGAACATGGCGGCACGCTGCGCCCAGGCCCGCCACGGCCATCCATGATTGCGCTGCGGCGTCCGCGTCACCGTCACCTGGTGACCGAGTTCGCGCAAGGCGTTCTCGAAGAGGCGGATATCGTGCGTGAGCCCGCGACCGTTGTCCCAGGCGATGAGGTTGATGTGGGCCATCTCAGGAGGCTCCTGCGCCGGTGCGGTGCCGATCGAGCGCGCGTCCGACGTAAACGGCGAGTCCCAGCGTGAGGAAGAAATACAACGAGTGCGGCATCGCCCGATAGAAGACATTGTCGGTGAGGGCGCATAGCGCGTACATGGCCGTCGTCGAGAATCCGGCGCATGCCGGCATGGCGATGGCGTTATCGCGGTTCAGCGCATGCCGCCCGAAATAGATCAGCGAACCACCGAAGAGCAGCACGAGGACCAGCAGGCCCGGGATGCCGCCCGTCGCCGCCCACTCGAGGTACTCGCTGTGCGGATGGTCATAGCGGACCACCGACGGATTGACCTCGCCATCGGCGATCCGCGCCCGGGCGAAGGGGCCGAACTGGTTCATGCCGACGCCGGTGACGGGGTGCGCGATCACGGCCATTCGTGCGGTGCGCCACATTTCGAGGCGCTCGCGCACGGCGCCGGTGGCGTCCTGTTCGCTGTAGGTGGCTACTTCGTCTTTCACGGCGGCCAGGCGCTCCACCATCTCGCCGTGCAGCGTCGTCGCCGCCAGGCCGGCGGCGGCCACACCGATGACCAGGGCCAGCACGCTCTGGCGCCAGCGTCCCGTCCGGCGACCCTGGATCAGCATCAGTGCCGCGAAGACGGGGACGAACGCCAACAGGGGGCCGCGGCTCTGCGTCAGCAGCGCGCCATAGAAGCCCATGACGGCGAAGACCGCATGCATCGCGCGCTCGCGCGATCGGAGCTCACCCCGCAGGGCCTGCACGATGGCGATGAGTGACAGCACCAGCATGAACATGCCGAATTCGATGGCACCCCATTCGCCGTTGTTGATCCCGTAGGCGCGGTCGATATGTTCGATGTAATGCTGTTCGACGCAGATCAGGCCCAGAACGCCCGCCGATCCGCTGAAGCCGACGCGAAGGGCGGCGGTCCGCAGCGGCAGGGCGAACGTCGCCGCGATGACCAGAAACGCAAGGATGTGCGACGTGACGTCGAACTCGCGCCAGTTCACCCCGTGGGCGCCGACGTTGACGGCCCAGAAGACGAAGGCGATGGCGGCGGGTGCCAGCACGGGCGCCGCGCGGCGGTAGGCGCGACGGACGTCGGCACGCGTCGCGAGCACCCAGAGCCCCGTCAGAAACAGGATCAGCGCAGGGACCGCCTTGGCCTTGACCGGCAAGGCGAAGGACAGCGGCATGATCGCGATGAGCAGCGAGAGGATCCACACGCGCCACGGATTCGTTTTGTCGAGCACTCGGCACCTGCTGGGATCGGAACGGCGCGGCGGCCTCGCCGTCACCGGCTCGTGCCGCCGGGGCGGCGCGAGGGCATGGTACTTTAACGGATCGCGGATGCCTCTCCGTGCGGTTCCGGGTGAGCGGCGCCAATTCAGCTTCCGTAAGGACCCGCCCGGGCGATGAAGCTCCTGTTTACCAATTTCCACGCCGGCGACGGTGGCGGCCATACGACTTACCTGATCAGCCTCGCGCGCGGACTGTCGGGCCGGCATGAGGTGCACGTCGCCGCGCCGCCGGGTAGCCGTCTGAATCGCGAGGCCCGCGCGCTTGCCGGCGTGCATGTGCTCGACCAGCCCTATCCGAACGGCCTGGGCAAGCTGCCGGCACGGCGCCGCGCGCGCCAGCAGTTGTCGGCCTATCTGGCCGGGCATCGGTTCGACGTCATCCACGTCAATGGCTCCGCCGACCATCGTCTGGTCATTGCCGCCGTGCGTGGACTGCGCCGTCGCCCGGCCATCGTGCTCACCAAGCACAACTCCAAGCCGATGTCCGGCATCGGAAACGCCTGGCGGGCCCGCGTCGGCACCGATGGCGTCATTGCCGTCTGCGACTACGTGCACCGGCAGGTGATGGCTTCGCCTTATGCGCGCTGCCGTGTGGTCACCGTTTTCAATGGGGTCGACATCGATCGCTTCGCGCCGCGACCTGCCGATACGACGCTTCGTGCCGGATGGCTGGCGCCTGCCACCGCGGAAGCACCGCTGCTGATTGGCAGCAATGCGGGTACGGCCAGCTACAAGGGGTGGATGGACCTCGTCGAAGCGCTGGCGTCGCTGGAACCGGCCTGGCGCGATCGCCTTCGTGTCGTCCTTGCCGGCGGTCTTCCCGACGCGGAAGACCGCCGCCGTATCGAAGCCCTGGGCGTGGCATCGCAGGTGCACTTTGCCGGCCGGCTCGACGACGTCCGGCCGCTGGTGGCGACGCTCGATGCCGGATTCGTCCTGTCCTGGGACGTCGAAACGATTTCCTTCGCCTGCCGCGAAATGATGGCGATGGAGAAGCCCGTGCTCGTCAGCGACTACGCCGGGTTGCCCGAAAACATTCGTCAGGGCGAAGACGGCTGGATCGTGCCGGCCCGCGATCGGCATGCGATCGCCGCCGCCCTGCGCCGGCTGGTCGAAGAGCGCGACCAGCTGCCCGCGATGGGCTTCGCGGCGCGAGCACATGCGGAGGCCGAGTTCGGACTGGAGCGTTTCATCGACGCGACCGAAGCGTTCTACCGCGAACTCAGGCTCGCCACGCTGCCGGGTTAGCCCTGTTTGCGCAGCAGGGCGTAGTACATGCCGTCGAGGTCGCCGTCGCCGGGCAGGATCTGCCAGCCGATGGCGGCCGCCTGGCCCACGGGCAGAGTCAATGGCAGCACGGAGGCATCGGCGCGACCGTCGACGAAGGCACCGACCACACCCTCATTCTCGGCACGCAGCAGTGAGCAGGTGACGTAAAGCAACGTGCCGCCGGGTGCCAGGGTTTCCCAGCAGGCGGAGAGGATGCGGCTCTGTAGTGCCACGAGCGCTTCGATGTCGGCGGCGCGGCGATGCAGGCGTACGTCCGGTCGGCGGCGAATGACGCCGGTAGCCGAGCAGGGGGCGTCGATCATGACGCGATCGAAGGGTTTGCCATCCCACCAGGCCCGCACGTCGCCCGCGTCGCCGACGATGACGTCGGCAGCGAGGCCGAGGCGTTCCAGATTCTGGGTGATGCGCAGTGCGCGTCGCGCCTCGGATTCCACGGCGACGAGGGCGATGTCCGAGCGTTCCAGCGCGTGGCAGGCCTTTCCGCCGGGGGCGGCGCAGGCATCGAGCACGCGCTGGCCGCTGGCCAGATCGAGCAGGTCGGCCGGCACCTGGGCGGCGCCGTCCTGGACGGCGAAATGGCCTTCGGCGAATCCGGGCAGGCGTGTCACATCGGTGCTGTGGGGGAGTACCAGACCGTCCGCCAGCCACGTGTGCGCGGCGATCTCCTGACCGGCCTCACGCAGGCGGTCGGCGACCTCGTCGCGCCCCGCGCGTCGACGATTCACGCGCAGCATCAGCGGCGGCTCGTGATTGGCCGCGGCCATGACCGCCTCCGCGTGGCCGGGCCAGTCGCGCGCGATAGCCTTGGCCAGCCACGCCGGATGAGCATGCCGCGTGGCCGGCGTCGCATCGAGGTCGGCCAGCAGGGCCTCGCGCTCGCGCTGCCAGCGGCGCAGTACGGCGTTGGCCATGCCGGCAAGTCGCGGGCGGCGTAGTTCGCGCACGGCTTCCACCGTGGCGGCCACGGCGGCATAACCCGGCATCTCGAGGATCTCGAGCTGGACCAGCGCGGTCACCAGCAGGGCGTGGATGACCGGCTCGCTCCGCCGAATAGGTTTGGCCAGGAGGCGGTCGAGCGCGGCGTCGAACCGGGGCCACCAGCGCGCACCTTCATTGAGGAGGGCGGTGAGAAGCGCCCGGTCACGGGCATCGGGGAGACGGGGGAGAGCCCGGTCGGCCACTTCGCGCAGCGAATGCCCTGACAGGGCGATATCGGCCAGCGCTTCGGCGGCCAGGGCACGGACCGAGATCGTCCGACTCACGAGACCGCCTGCTTCAGCTCCGGACGCGCATTGAGGTAGTCGACGATGCCGATCCGGCGGCCACCGGGCCGCTGTACGGCAAGCAGGCGCAGGGCACCGTCGGCGCAGGCGATATCGATGCCCTCGCGCGAGACGCACAGTACCTGTCCCGGCGTGGTGCCGGCCGTCTCCGCGTCGATCGCGCGCGCCGACCAGATACGCAGGCGTTCGCCCGCGATATCGGCTTCCGCGACGGGCCAGGGATCGAACGCCCGCACCTTGCGTTCCAGCGCGATCGCCGTCAGCGAGAAGTCGAGGCGAGCCTCGGCCTTGTCCAGCTTGTGCGCGTACTCCACGCCGTCTTCCGCCTGCGCACGGGCGACAAGGGTTTCGCCGTTCATGACGCGACGAAGGCCTTCGGCCAGCGCGTCCGCGCCGAGCGCGGACAGCCGGTCGTGCAGACTGCCGCCCGTGTCGTCGCCGGTGATGGGGGTGCGCCGCTCGATCAGTACGGGACCCGTATCCAGGCCCGCTTCCATCTGCATCAGGTCGACGCCGGACTCCTCGTCGCCGGCCAGGATCGCCCGCTGGATGGGCGCCGCGCCGCGCCAGCGCGGCAGCAGGGACGCGTGGACGTTCCAGCAGCCCAGCCGTGGAATCGCCAGTACCTTGCGGGGAAGAATCAGCCCGTAAGCGACCACGACCATGAGGTCGGGTGCGTGGGCTGCCAGGCGATCGCGGTCGGCCTGGGCCTTGAACGATTCCGGTTGTTCGACCGGGACCCCGGCGGCGAGCGCCGCTTCCTTGACCGGACTGGCGGCGAGTTTGCGCCCGCGGCCGGCGGGCCGGTCGGGCTGCGTGTATACGGCCACGACGTCGGCGCCGGAAGTGCGGCAGGCCTCGAAACACGGGACGGCAAAGTCGGGTGTTCCGGCGAACACCACGCGCAGAGGACGACCGGCCACGCTCAGGCGCTTGCCTTGCGCTGCTTTTCCATGCGTTTCAGCAGCATGCCGCGCTTGAGGGGCGACAGGTAGTCGACAAAGACCTTGCCGGCGAGATGGTCCATCTCATGCTGGATGCACACCGCGAGCGGGCCTTCGACGTCCACGAGGATTTCCTTGCCGTCGGCATCCTGCGCGCGAACCTTGACGTGCAGCGCACGGGTCACGTCGGCATAGATGCCGGGAAACGACAGGCAACCTTCCTGATAGACCTGCTGGCCGTCCTTCTCGAGGATCTCCGGATTGATCAGCACCATCGGCTCGTCACGGTTGTCGCTCATGTCGGCGACGAGGACGCGCTGGTGCACGTTGACCTGGGTGGCGGCCAGCCCGACGCCGTTCGCGGCGTACATCGTCTCGTACATATCCGCGACGAACTGCTTGAGTTCGGCGTCGAAGACGGTGACCGGCGCCGCGACGGTACGCAGGCGGGGATCGGGGAATTCGAGGATGGTGAGGGTGGACACGGTGTCACCTTGAACGTATGCGCGGGCCACTGCGGCGCCTGCCTGACCGCAAATTTGCGGGCAAATCGGCGAAATCCAACCAGCGGCAACCTGTAGGATGAGCCTGTATTCTACGCGCGCGCCGGGGGCCGGGCGAGCGACGCCACGTATTGTGCCCGTTAACGATTCAGTTACACTCGCGACAGCACCGGGGAAGGGGGAAATCCCGCATGATCAAGAAGTTCGCCATGCTGCTCGGCGGCATGTTCTTCACTGTGGCCGTTTATGCCGCAGCGGCCCAGCTACGTCCCGACCATCCGGATACCTATACGGTCCGCAAGGGCGACACGCTGTGGGATATTTCCGCCCGCTTTCTGAGCAAGCCATGGCTGTGGCCGGAAATCTGGCAGGCCAATCCCCAGGTCCGCAACCCGCACCTGATCTACCCGGGTGACGTTCTGAATCTGTCGATGGCCGGAGGCGGTCCGCGCGTCGGCCTGCAGCCGGGCATCCGCCATGAAGGCGAAGCGGTCGCGGCCATCCCGCTCGGCGACCTGCGCATGTTCCTGAAGGAAATGCGTGTCATGGACGCCGACGCGGTCGAACAGTTGCCGTACCTCGTCGGGTTCGAGGAATCGCACCTGCGCGCCTCACCGGGCAACAAGATCTACGCCCGTGATCTGGACTCGGCGCAGCTGGGTCAGCGCTGGGCCATCGTCCGCCCGACCAATCGTTTCCGCGACCATGGCGGAAACCCCGGTGGTCTGGACATGCTGAACAACCCGGGCCACGGTTCGTTCGTCGCGGACGAACTGGACAGCGATGCCTCGATGGCCAACAGCCCCTGGCAGGAAGATTCGCGTCACGACACGCACACGGGCAAGGGTGACGATCGCGGTGTCGAGGTATCGGTCATCGGCACGGCGGAAGTCATCGCGACCAAGGGCGACGTGACGAGCCTGGTCCTGGTCGATTCGACCCTGGAAATCCGCAAGGGTGATCGCCTTACGCAGATCGACGACACGCCCTACGACCCGTACTTCTATCCGCACGCCGCAAAGAGCGTGCCGGCGGACGGCCGCGTCATCGGCATCGCGGACGGCAACTACGCCGGCAGCCGCCAGGTCGTATCGATTTCCGCCGGCTCGGCCGACGGCGTCGACAACGGTGCCACCTTCACGGTGATGGACCAGGGCGAAGTCATTCCCGACGAAGTCAGGGGCAACTACAAGCGCCGCGACACGTCGCCAAAGGTCAAGCTGCCGGACGAGTTCGCGGGCCACATCATGGTTTTCCGCACGTTCGACCATGTCAGCTACGCGCTCGTGATGGACGCACTCCGGCCGATCAAGAAGGGCGAAAAGCTCGTTCTGCCGGAATAATCGCCGGTGGCGTCAAGCCGCCCGCTGACAGTAAGTCGCCGCGCAGTGTCTACACTGCGCGGATGACCGACACCGACGACCTTCGCGCCTGGCTGATCCTTCTGCGGACCCCGGGCCTCACGCCGCGAAACCTGCGGGAGGGGCTCGTCGCACGTGGCAGCGCCTCGGCGTTGCTGGGCTGGCTGACCCGGCACGAGAGCTCCCTGAAACCCGAGGGCCGCGACTGGCTGGCTCAGCCGGACGAGGCTGCGTTGGCCGCCGATCTGGCCTGGGTGAAGGGCGCCGACGACCAGCGCCTGCTGCTGTGCACGGAAGAAGACTTTCCCCCGCAGCTGGAGGCCATCCCGGATCCGCCCGCGGCGCTCTTCGTCAAAGGTGACGCTTCGCTGCTCCTGCGACCCCAGGTCGCCATCGTCGGCGCACGAAAGGCTCAGGTCCCGGGACTCGCCAATGCACGGCGGTTCGCGGCCGGGCTGGCCGAGGGTGGCCTCGTGGTGACCAGCGGAATGGCGGACGGCATCGACGGCGCGGCGCACGAGGCGGCTCTGGACGCCGGACAGCCGACCATCGCCGTGATCGGCACCGGCCCCGACCGGGTCTACCCGCGCAAACACCACGCCCTGGCCCGCCGTATCGCGGCCCACGGGGCCATCGTCAGTGAATATTCGCCCGGTACCGCCGTGCTGCCCCGCCATTTCCCCGAGCGCAACCGCATCATCGCCGGCCTGAGCCTGGGCGTCGTCGTGATCGAGGCCGGCCTGCGCTCGGGCTCGCTGATCACCGCGCGCGTCGCCGGGGAGCAGGGCAGGGACGTCTTCGCGTTGCCTGGCTCCATCCACAATCCCCTGGCCGAGGGCTGTCACTCGCTGATCGCCGAAGGCGCCCGTCTGGTCCAGCGTCCCGACGAGGTCCTCGCGGCGCTGGCGCCCGCGGCCATGGAACTGGGGGCTCAGCTGCGTGAGCGGCTGGCCGCCGGCGAGGCGAAGCCGGCCACCGGGCGGGCGAAGCGCGGCCCCTTCGACTGGCGCGAGGATGAGGAATATCGCCGCCTGCTCGACGTCATGGGGTACGATCCCGCTTCTCTGGACGCCCTGGTGGGCACGACGGGTCTCGCTGCGGGGCCATTGTCTTCCATGTTGTTGATGCTGGAGCTGGAAGGTGAGGTCGCAAGCCTCCCCGGAAACCGTTATCAGCGCGTGATGTAAGCATCCGGCGCTTGACAGGCATCACGGTGGTATGCCCCCACTAAATATATACATGCCCTGGGGTCCACTCGCCCCGGCGGCCTTTGGAATCGGTTAACGCATGGCAAAGAACCTCCTCATCGTCGAGTCGCCGGCCAAGGCCAAGACGATCAACAAGTACCTGGGGGCCGACTTCCAGGTGCTGGCGTCGTACGGTCACGTGCGCGATCTGCGACCTAAAGAGGGCGCGGTCGACCCGGAACACGGCTTCGCCATGGCTTACGAGGTCATCGAACGCAACGAGAAACACGTCGATGCGATCGCCAAGGCGGCTAAGGCGGCAAGCAGCATCTATCTCGCGACCGACTTGGATCGCGAGGGTGAGGCCATTTCCTGGCACATCAGCGAGATCCTCCGCGAACGCGGCCTGCTGGCGGGCAAGGACGTCCAGCGGGTGGTCTTCAGTGAAATCACGCCCAAGGCCATCAAGGAAGCCGTCGCCAATCCGCGACAGCTCTCGCACGACATGGTCGACGCCCAGCAGGCGCGTCGCGCGCTGGACTACCTGGTCGGCTTCAATCTCTCGCCGGTGCTCTGGCGCAAGGTGCAGCGCGGCCTGTCGGCTGGCCGTGTGCAGTCGCCCGCGCTGCGGATGATCGTCGAGCGCGAGCTCGAGATCGAAGCGTTCCAGGCCCGCGAGTACTGGACGATCCAGGCCAACCTGACCCACAAGGACGGTGCGTTCGACGCCCGCCTCGTGCGGCTCGACGGCAAGAAATTCGAGCAGTTCGACCTCACCAACGAGGCCGATGCCACCGCCGCGCGTTCCGCGCTCGAGCGTGCCGCCGCTGGCAATTTCACGGTGGGCGAGGTCGCCAGCAAGGAGCGCAAGCGCCGTCCCGCGCCGCCGTTCACCACCTCCACCCTGCAGCAGGAGGCCGCGCGCAAGCTCGGTTTCTCGACCAGCCGCACCATGCGTGTGGCCCAGGGCCTCTACGAAGGTGTGAGCATCGGCAGCGAGGGCAACGTCGGCCTCATCAGCTACATGCGTACGGACTCCGTGGCGCTGTCCGACGACGCGGTCGCCGAGCTGCGCGGGCTGATCGCCAGCGAATACGGCAAGAACGCCCTGCCTGACGCGGTACAGGTCTACAAGTCCAAGTCCAAGAATGCCCAGGAAGCGCACGAAGCGATCCGCCCGACCTCAGCCATGCGTACGCCGCGCAGCGTCGCGTCGTTCCTCAATGACGACCAGCGCAAGCTGTACGAGCTGATCTGGAAGCGCACCGTCGCCTGCCAGATGATCCACGCCACGCTGAATACGGTTTCCGTGGAATTTCCGGTTGGCGACTCCGCGTTCCGCGCCACGGGCACCACGGTCATCGATCCCGGCTTCCTGGCCGTCTACGAAGAGGGCAAGGATCAGAAGGGTGACGAGGATGAAGATCAGCGTCGTCTGCCGCGCCTGAAGCAGGGCGAGGTGGTGCCCGTCGCCGCCATCGTGGCCGACCAGCACTTCACCGAGCCGCCGCCGCGCTTCTCGGAAGCGAGCCTTGTCAAGACGCTCGAGGAATACGGCATCGGTCGTCCGTCGACCTACGCCAGCATCATCCAGGTGCTGCTCAGTCGCGAATACGTCCTGCTCGAAAGCCGGCGCTTCAAGCCGACCGACGTCGGCCGCGCGGTCAGCCAGTTCCTGTCGGGGCACTTCACCCAGTACGTCGATTACGACTTCACCGCCCGGCTGGAAGACGAGCTCGACGCCGTCAGCCGCGGTGAGGAGGCGTGGGTGCCGCTGCTCGAGCGCTTCTGGCAGCCGTTCAAGACGCTGGTCGACGACAAGACCGAATCGGTCGACCGAAACGAGGCGACCGGTGCGCGAGAACTGGGCGACGATCCGAAATCGGGCAAGCCCGTGTCGGTGCGCCTGGGCCGCTACGGCGCCTACGCCCAGATCGGCACCAAGGACGACGAGGCCAAGCCGACCTATGCCAGCCTGCGCCCCGGCCAGAGCATGCATACCATCACCCTCGAAGAGGCGATGGAGCTGTTCAAGCTGCCGCGCAACCTCGGCCAGTCGGAAGCCGGTGACGATGTCACGGTCGGTGTCGGTCGTTTCGGGCCGTTCGTGAAGCAGGGCAGCACCTATGCCTCGCTCAAGCCGGAAGACGATCCGTACACCATCGAGCTGCCGCGGGCCCTGCAGCTCGTTCAGGAGAAGCTCGAAGCCATCGCGAACCGCATCATCACCGACTTCGGTGACGGCGTGCAGGTGCTGAACGGCCGCTACGGGCCGTACATCACCGACGGTGAGAAGAATGCGCGCATCCCGAAGGACAAGGAGCCCAAGTCGCTGACCGAGGCCGAATGTCGCGAGTTGCTCGCCGCCGCACCGGTCAAGAAGCCGCGTGGCGGTCGCGCCGCCAAGAAAACCGCGACAAAGAAGGCCGCGGCAAAGAAGACGGCAACGACCAAGGACGCCGCGGTGAAGAAGACGGCCGTGAAAAAGACGGCCGCCAGGAAGACCGCGACGAAGAAGACGGCCACGAAGAAGACTGCCGCGAAGAAGGCCGCCACGAAGAAAAGCGCAACCAAAAAGGCGGCGGTGAAAAAAACCGCGGCCCCGGCATCGAAAACGGCGGCGCCTGCCGCGGACTGATATGCGACGTTTCACTCTTCCCGACGTCGCCCTGGCCGCCGACCGGCTTCGCGAGGGTGGCGTCATTGCCTACCCCACCGAGGCCGTTTTTGGCCTCGGTTGCGATCCCCACGATCAAGGCGCGTTCGAGCGTCTGTTCGCGCTGAAGGGGCGTCCGCCGACCCAGGGCGTGTTGCTCATCGCGGCGGACTTCGCGCAGGTCGAGCCGTATATCGACGTAGCCGCCGTTTCTTCGGAGATCCTTCGCGATGTCCGCAGCTCATGGCCAGGTCCCCATACCTGGGTGTTTCCGCGTAGCGCGCGCGTACCCGCATGGGTGGCGGGCGCACACACCGGCATCGCACTGCGCGTGACGGCGCACGAACCGTCGGCGGCGCTCTGCCGGGTGTTCGGCGCACCGCTGGCGTCGACCAGCGCGAACCCGCATGGTGAGCCGCCCGCTCGCGACGTGGCGACCCTCGAGCGCTATTTCGGCGACCGCCTCGATGCTGCGCTGGACGCTCCGCTGGGCGGCCAGGAGCGCCCGACCACCATCCGCGACGCCCTCACCGGCGCTATCATCCGCGCCTGACAGGGGGAATCACGTTGTCGACCGTTTACGAAATCACCGGGCGCGAGACCGCGCCATCGTTACCGTTGCTGGTAGGCGCGCCGTCGCGCGCCATCGCCTGGCGTGACGGTCGGGCCGTCACCGCGTCCACCTTCCTGGCCCACGTCCGCCAGGTGGCCGCCTTGCTTCCCGAGGCCGACAGCGCCGTCAACCTCTGCGAGGACCGTTACGCCTTCCTCGTCGCCTTCGCGGCGCTGGTCACGCGTGGTCAGATCAACCTCTTGCCCCCTTCGCGCGCGACGCATGCGGTCGACGAGGTCATGGCCAGCCACCCGGGCTCCTACGCCATCGGCGAGCTGGCCCTGGCGCCCGCACCGGCCGGCTACCTGCGCATGCCGACGCTGGACGATACGTCGTTGGCCGGCGGTGAGGTGCCCTCGATCCCGACGGACGCCGTGGTCGCCATCGGTTACACCTCCGGGTCCACCGGCAGGCCCAAGCCCAACGTAAAGACCTGGGGCAGCTTCGTCGCCAGCAATGCCGGTAACGCCGCGATGCTCGGTGGCACCATCGGACGCGCCTTCGATGTCGTCGCCACGGTGCCCCCGCAGCACATGTACGGCATGGAGATGTCGGTCCTGATGCCGTTGCTGTCCGAAGTGAGCGTCCATTCGGGTCGCCCGTTTTTCCCGGCCGATGTCGCCGCCGCGCTGGCCTCGATGCCGGAACCGCGCGCACTCGTGACGACGCCCGTGCACCTTCGCGCGCTGGTCGAGTCCGGCGTCGTCCTGCCCAGCCTCGCCGCGTTCGTCTCCGCGACCGCGCCGATGCCGGTGGAGCTGGCGCGTGCGGCGGAAGAGCGCTTCGGCGCACCGCTGCACGAGGTGTTCGGTTCGACCGAAACCTGCGTGTTCGCCAGTCGACGCACCGCGACCGACGACGACTGGTCGCTCTACCAGGGTGTGACGCTGCATCCGCAGCCTGATGGGACCCTGGTCGACGCGCCGCAGCTCGCTGAGCCGATCGCCCTTGCCGACATCGTCTCGCTGCACGACGGCGGGCGCCGCTTTCAGCTCCGCGGCCGGAACACCGATCTCCTCGAGATCGCCGGCAAGCGCGCTTCGCTGGGCGACCTCAATCGCCGTCTGCTGGCCATAGACGGCGTGCGCGACGGCGTACTGTTCCAGCTCGACGATGCCGACGCCTCCGGCATCCGCCGCATCGCGGGCCTCGTGGTAGCGCCGGGGATGACCGAGCAGGCCGTACTGGCCGCCTTGCGCCAGGCGATGGACCCGGTGTTTCTGCCGCGCCCGCTGCGCGTCGTGGAGGCGCTGCCGCGCAACGAGACCGGCAAACTGCCGCGCGGCCTCCTGTTGGAAATGCTGGCCGCACGCGGCTGATAGAATCTCCGGCTACTTGTCGGGAGAAGCAGCATGAAGGTCCTCGTTATCGGCGGCGGCGGTCGCGAACACGCGCTTGCCTGGAAACTCGGCCAGTCGGGCCGCGTCGACGAGGTCATCGTCGCTCCCGGCAATGCGGGTACGTCACGTGAGCAGGGCCTCCGTAACGCGGCGGTCCCGGTCACCGACATCGACGGTCTCGTGGCCCTGGCGAAAACCGAAGGCGTAGGCCTCACCGTGGTCGGCCCCGAAGTTCCCCTCGTCGCCGGGGTGGTCGATCGCTTCACCGCCGAAGGCCTGCGCTGCTTCGGCCCGTCCGCCGCCGCGGCGCAGCTGGAGGGCAGCAAGGCCTTCGCCAAGGACTTCCTCGCCCGCCACGGCATTCCTACGGCGCACTACGCGGTCTTTACCGAGCTGGCGCCTGCGCTCGCGCATGTGCGCGGTACCGGCGCCCCGATCGTCATCAAGGCCGACGGCCTCGCCGCCGGTAAAGGCGTGGTGGTCGCCATGACGCTCGCAGACGCGGAAGCCGCGCTCGAGGACATGCTCGGTCAGCAGGCCTTCGGTGACGCTTCGTCCCGTGTGGTCATCGAAGAATTCCTCGACGGGGAGGAAGCCAGCTTCATCGTCATCGCCGATGGCAGGCATGCGCTGCCGATGGCGACCAGTCAGGATCACAAGCGGCGCGACGACGGCGACCTCGGCCCGAACACGGGCGGCATGGGCGCGTATTCGCCCGCCCCGGTCGTGACCGACGAGGTCTCGGCGCGGGTCATGCGCGAGATCATCCAGCCCACCCTCGACGGCATGATCGCCGACGGTGCGCCGTTCACCGGGTTTCTCTATGCGGGGCTGATGATCGACAAGGCGGGCGCGCCGAAGGTCATCGAGTTCAACGTGCGCTTTGGCGATCCGGAAACGCAGCCGATCATGCTGCGCCTCCGTTCGGACCTGGTCGATCTGATCGAGGCGGCGCTGGATGGCCGCGTCGGCGACGTCACCGCCGAGTGGGATCCGCGCCCCTCGCTGGGCGTGGTGCTCGCCGCGGGCGGCTATCCGGGCAAGGTCCGCGCCGGCGATGTGATCACCGGCGCGGAGGGTGACTTCGGTGCGGACGTGAAGGTGTTCCATGCGGGTACGGCCGACAATGCCGACGGGCAGGCCGTCACCGCCGGGGGCAGGGTACTCACCGTCTGCGCGCTGGGCGTGGACGTGGCGGCCGCCCGCGCGTCGGCCTACGAGGCGCTCGGCAGCGTGCGGTTCGCCGACATGTATTTCCGCCACGACATCGCACACCGCGCGCTCTCACGAGCGTGAGGCCGCCACGCCACATCGGCTAACGGTTCGAATCGATCGGCAAGGGTTGCCAACGTTCTTCCGCACTGACCGCCTTGTGCCGCAGCAGTCCCTGGGAGATGGCGGGTGAGGCACCCGCGACAGCCGGGACGACATCGCCCGGTGTCGGTGCCTGCGGATACGACGACCACGGTCGCAGCAGATGATGGAACGGGTTGCTGCCGATCTCCTGGTGTCGCACGGGATCGAAGATAGCCCGGGGTACGCCGTCGCGTACATGAAGGCGCCAGGAACCTCCGTCCATGTAAGTGGAGTGCAGGCGGTCGGCGCGCCACTGCCACTGCTTGTTCAGCATGGAGCCTGCGCAGGATTCGGTCCTGACGCCGCCACCCGCCGGATCCGCGGCAAGGCAGAGCCGGCTCGCGACGTTGCGGTAGGTATGGTCGCTGTCGAGATACCACTGCTGCTCCGCACCGTCGGTGCCGCCTTTGCACGGCGCCAACGCCACGGCAGGCTGGTCCCGCTGAGGCTGGGTGAGGCAATGGCCCTCGCCTGCGAGGGACTGCAATCTCACGACGGGTTGCCGTTCGAGATGCGGCGAGCCGAGGTCGATGCGCGTCAGATGGCCGATGCCGGCGTCGTCGTCGCGCCATGTCTCCATCGATGACGTCGGCGCGAGCCGCGTGGAGTTGTCCACGGAGCTGCGCGTGGCGATGTCGATGGGACCGCTGTAGCCACCCGGGAGGCGCCACTCCGAGACGGTCTCGATCGTGGCTCGCTGCATCATCGGAGTCGTCGTGGGGAGCGTGAACAGCCAGCCTGGCCCCACCCGATAGTGCGAGTACGAATACCAAACGTCGTTGGCGATGTCGGGCGCCAGCCGGAATCGCCACAGCGCCGATGCCTCACCTGCGGCGTTCTTCGTGACGGCGCTCTCGGTGAAGTAATCTTTCAGCGTCATTGTGACGCTGCGCTCCGATGTCTGCTCGAATCCCGCGTTGAACGAGACAGGCAGTTTTCCCCACGAGAAACCGCTGTCTTTCGACACGGCCGCCGTCAGTTCCGTACTCGCGCCCGCGCCCACGCTGGTCTTCACGCCGACCTTGTCCACGAAGGTGCGATCGGTCGCGCCATCCGAACGGGGTGCCTGCGATATCAGGCGCACCTGTCCGTCCTGCAGGTCCGGTGCGGTCAGGGTGGTTTCCACCTCGTAATGCAGGGGCAGGGTCAGAATGTTTCCGTAGTTGTCTTCGCTCTCCCGGCCGCCCCACATGTGGAGACCTTGCACGGTAGGCAGCTGGTTGACGACGGTCTTTACGATGACGACCTTCTCGTCGACGCTCGGGCTCACTTCCCGGACGACGACGATGTCGTGGTGGATGCTCCGGCCGTTGTCGAAGACGTCACTGTCGCGTACTTCCAGGCGTGGCACGTAACCGCCGACGGTGCGCGCGTCCTGGGCGACGACGGCCGCGAAAGGCGCCGCCGCGAGCACGGTGGCGACAAGCCAGGGTTCGGGGTGGCGCGTGTGGTCCGGTGCTCTCTTCCTTCTTGTCATGGGATGTCTTCCTTGGATCGTGGGCAATCATGCCGGTCAGGATGGCATCTGCTTGCAGGCGGCGAGGTAGGAACCCGCCGTTGCTGTCCGTGAGGTTTTTCCTGAAAACGCAGCGCACCGCGACGAGACCGGGTGTGCCGGCCACGGTGACCCACGTCTCAGCTACACTCCGGAAAAATCAGAGGGTCGATCACGGATGTCCCAGTTCTCACTGCTCGCCACGCGCCGCTTCGCACCTTTTTTCTGGACCCAGGCGCTGGGCGCCTTCAACGACAACGCGTTCCGCAACGCGATGGTGATGCTGGTCGCCTTCCAGATGAGCCTGCCGGACGCCGAGGTCTCGCTATACACGAACCTCGCGCCCGCGCTCTTCATCCTGCCGTATTTCCTGTTCTCCGCCACGGCGGGACAGCTGGCCGAGAAGTTCGAGAAAACCCGGATCATCCGTTACGTGAAGCTCTTCGAAATCGCAGCGATGACCATCGCGGCCGTCGGCTTCTTCACTCACCACGTATCGCTGCTGCTCGTCGTCCTGTTTCTGATGGGTATCCATTCGACCGTCTTCGGCCCGATCAAGTATTCCATTCTTCCGCAGACCCTCGATCGCAGCGAACTCGTCGGCGGCAATGCGCTGGTCGAGATGGGTACACAGCTTGCGATGCTGATCGGCATGATCGTCGGCAACTCGCTGATGCTGATCGCCGGCTACGGAACGCTCGCGGCATCGCTGACGACCATCGCGATCGCGGTGACCGGTTACCTCGTCAGCCGGTCTGTACCTCCCGCGCCCGCGACCGCGCCCGATCTGAAGTTCAACTGGAACCCGCTCAGCGAAACCTGGCGGGTTCTGAAGATCACGAACGCCGATCGCGCGGTCTTCAACGCCGTGCTCGGCATCTCGTGGTTCTGGTTCTTCGGCACCGTCATGATCGCGCAGCTGCCGAACTACACGCGCCACATCCTCGGCGGGGACGGTTCGGTCAATACGCTCGTGCTGACGTTGTTTTCGCTGGGTACGGGCGTGGGCTCGCTCATGTGCGAGAGGCTGTCGGGCAAACGTGTCGAGATCGGCCTGGTGCCCATGGGCGCGTTCGGCCTGACCGTATTCGCTGTCGATCTGTTCTTCGCGCGGCCCGGTGTGACGCCCGGCGCCTCGCTCGACTGGCTGGCCTTTCTCGCCGTGCCGGGAGCGTGGCGCGCCGCGCTCGACCTGACCATGATCGGAGCCTTCGCGGGCTTCTACGTCGTCCCGCTGTTCGCCTTCGTGCAGAGTCGCGCGCCTCGCGACCGCCTGTCGCGCGTGATCGCGGGCAACAACATCGTCAATGCGCTTTTCATCTGTGCCGCTTCCGGCTTCGGCATCGGCCTGACGGCGCTGGGACTCTCCGTGCCGACGATTTTCCTCGTGACGGGGCTGATCAACATCGCGGTCGCGGTGTACATCTTCACCCTCGTTCCCGAATTCATGATGCGCTTCATCACCTGGGTGCTCGTGCACACGCTTTACCGGGTGCGGGTGGACGGTCTGAAGAACGTGCCGGACGAAGGTGCCGCGCTGGTCGTGTGCAACCACGTGAGCTTCATGGATCCGTTGATCCTGATGGCCAGCGTGCGCCGCCCCATGCGTTTCGTCATGTACTACAAGATCTTCAACATCCCGGTGCTGCGCTTCGTCTTCCGCACCGCGAAGGCGATTCCCATCGCCGGGCGTAACGAGGATGTGGCGCTGATGGACAAGGCGTTCGACGAGATCGACGAGGCACTGGCGGCCGGAGAGGTCGTCTGCATCTTCCCGGAAGGTGGCCTGACGCGCGACGGTGACATCCAGACCTTCCGCCCTGGCGTGGACCGCATCCTTGCGCGTCGGCCGGTGCCCGTCGTGCCGCTGGCGCTGCGAGGCATGTGGGGCAGTATCTTCAGTCGCCGTGACGGTGCCTTGCGCCGTGCGCGTCTGCCACGCCGGTTCTGGTCGAAGATCGAACTGGTGGGTGGTGCACCGCTGCCTGCGGAGGCCGCGAATGCAGCGTCACTGGAAGCGCGTGTCAGCGAACTGCGGGGCGACAAAGCCTGAGGGCATCGCCGGCGCGTTGAGCGCCGGCGATTCGATTTTCCTGCTTCAGCGACTGAGGGGGATCGTCTGCCAACGCTCCGTCGCCGGTACGCGACGGTAGCTCAGGTAGCTGTCCGGCACCGTCGGCGAATTCGTCGACAGGCGTGGAATGGTGCTGCCAGGTGACGGTGCCAGCGGATAGTTGCTCCACGGTGGCAGCAACGCGTTTTCCGTGTTGACCACGACTTCATCATGTCGCACGGCATCGAACTTTGCGATCAGCGAGTCATTCGACACTTCGAGGCGATGATGCGTGCCCCCGTCCATCAGGGACACGACGCGATCCGCGGCCCACTTCCAGCGCTGGTTGTGACGAATGGCGCACTTCGCCGTGCCGACTGTGCCACTCTTCGTGTCGATCTGAAGGCACTGCGCACTCTCGCGGTTGCGGTATCGGCCTTCCGAATCCATGTTCCATTGCTGGGCGCGATGGCTTTCGGCTTCGTCGCATTCCGTGAGCTGGGCGGCGCCGGCTTTCTCGTCAAAGGGGCCCTGGGTGATGCACAGGCCTTCGCCGCTGCTCGACTGAATCAGCACCGTCGGGCTGGACGTGAGAAAGGGTGAGCCAAGGTTGATCTTTACCACTTGCGTCGGCTGCGCGGGTACCTGGCGGAGATGCGCCCACGGGTCGTTGCCCTTGTGCCAGAACCACCATGGAATGTCGGCCGTGTAGTCGGGATGGACATCGGAGCTGCGGTCCCAGGAAACGCCCATCGATCGGTTCCATCCGTAGCGTCGATTCTCGACGCGCCCGCCCGTACCGATCAGCAGATTTCCTTCGTAGTCGCCACGGACTCGCCATACCGACATCAGCTGGGCGGAGGCTTTGCGCATCATCGGCGTGACCATCGCCGTGCTGACTTTGTACTTGCTCTTCGCGTTGAAGTATCCGGGGCTGCCTGCGACATCGTTGGCGAGGTGCATGTTCCAGGTCACGCCCTGGGCTCGGCCGTAATTCTCGGTCACGGCGTCGATGTAATAGGACTCCGTCTCCATCGATACCGAGGTGGAGTCGGTGTACGTGCGATTGGCGGAGAATTCGAACGGGACCTTGCCGATGGCGGAGATGCCGATACCCTTGAGTGCATCCTCAGCCTTGAATGCGGTGCTGACGCCATAGGACGTGCTCACCTGGCTGCTCTTCGCAACGGAACGATTCACGTCCGGCGAGGTGTCGGGAACCATCCGGTCCAGACGGAGCTCCGGGCCACGGTCCTTGCCTTCCCAATCCACAAGCGTCCTGAATTCGTAGCGACCCGCGATGGCGAGGAAGTCGTGGATACCATCACGTTCGAAGGCGGGGCGGTTTTTGCCGTAGACGCCGTTGTCCCATGGCGCGATATCGACACCCGCCTTGACGACGATAACCTTGCTGTCCCCGCTGGTGCGCGCATCGCGCAGTACGACGATGTCGTGGACGACCTTGTTTCCATGGGCGCTGATGGGTTTGTAGCGGAAGCGCTCGTGTGGCACGTGGTCGGGTATGTCGTCGGACGCGGAGTTCGCACCGTTCAGGGTGGCGCTGCGCGCGAATGCCCTGAACGCTGGAGCCGCCGCCAGCTCGCGATAGAGCCGTTGGGACGTTTCGACGTCGGCTGTGGTGTCGTCGAGGGTCGAGACTTCCAGTACGCCATCCTTGCCACGCCTGTACAGCGATGTCCGTCCCTGGCCTTCGATGCCGAAGACTTCCGCCTCATGACGGGTGGTCCCTTCGGGCGAGGTCACCAATACGCCGATGCCCTCGTGGAGAGCCTTGCTTGCAAGCGAACGAACGGTGGCGTCGCTCAGGGCGTCACCGGAGATCCAAGCGACGACGGGTTCTCGCTCCGCGGCGGCTTCCCGGTAGGACAGGCCGCGGAGTTCGTCGGGGGTTCGCCAGCGAGCCGGATCTCGTTGAGTCGTGGCCATGGCCTCGGGGAGGGCCTTCAGTCGCAGGAAGTGGATGGCGCTGTCGTTCGGTGCGGAGGCGGGCGGCGAATGGGCATGTACGCCAGTGCTCAGGCTGGCCATCAGGACCAGGGCAAGGGTGCGGGTTTTCATGGTTGCCATATCCTTGGCAGGGGGGGAGTACGAAGCGTGCCGCATTCCCCTACGAGGCGAGGTCAGTCCTTCGCCCCGAGTCTGGCTCAGTCAACCCATCACTTGCGCGTAGGGCTTCGCCTCAGATCAGCGTAAGTCGATATCACGCCACCCAGGCGGCCAGCACGATCAGCGCAACCATTGCCAGCCAGACCACAAGCACGCGCCGTATGACCCGGCGAGCATCTTCGAGTTCGACGACGGGGTCGCTGACGTCCTGCGCGTAGCCGTCGCCGGCTTCCACGTCGGCATCGACACCGGCACGGGCGACAGCACCCAGGAAGTCCGGGTCCAGCCGCGAGCGCGGGCTGCCCGAGGTGCGATGCCACTGCTTCCATGCGCCCATGACGGCGTCGAAATCGGAGACCAGCGCCATCGCAAAAACCATCAGGTGGGCGGGAATCCAGTCGAGCGCATCGGCCAGACGACGTGCCGCGGTACGCGTGTCCGTGTCGACGGATAGCGACGCGTCGCGACCCAGCAACTGCGCGAGGCGATAGCCGAGCGCGCCGGCCGGCCCGAGCAGCAGGAACCACAGCAGCACGCCGAAGCGACGACGAAGCGCGCCGTAAAAGGCGGCCTCGACCAGAGCCGGCGCAAACCACGGAAGGGTCTCTTCGTCGTGGCGGAGCGCGATCAGGGCCTCGTCACGGCGAAGCGTATCGCTCGCACGCAGGATCGCGTCGATATCGGTCTCGATTTCGCGGGGTCCGAGTGCGTAGGTCAGCACGACGATCGCGAAAGCCAGCCATGCCAGATCGAAGAAGGGCAGGGCACGGAGTACGCCGGCGATGATCGCCGCCGCGATGACGGGAACCAGCAGCACGACCGCGACGCGACCGGGACCGGAAAGATCGCTCAAGCGGGAGACCCAGCCCCGGAACCAGCGGTCGTCACGCCAGCGCGCCAGCCGGGGCACGCTCCAGACGATGGCCAGGGAGATGAGAATCGCGAGGAGACGTAGAGCCATGGCAAGCGGAATCCGCAGATCGATGGCCCGATTGTAGGCGAACCGTCAGCGGGCCGGCGAACTCGCGATCAGTTCCTCGAGGGAGATATTCCGCTGCGCCAGCCAGTGTTCGATCAGGCGATACGAGACCGATAGCGGCGGCGGTACGCCCAGTTCACCCGAACGCATGCCGGACACGATGTCGTCGGCGGTGAACCAGCGGGCGTCTTCCAGCTCGTCGTCGCGGAGGATGATCTCGCGGGTTCTGGCCGTGGCCGTGAAACCGACCATCAGGGAGGCCGGCAGGGGCCAGGGCTGTGACGAGTGGTAGGTCGCGTGAAGTACCTCCACGCCGGACTCTTCGCGCACTTCGCGCCTGACCGCATCCTCGAGCGACTCGCCCGGCTCGATGAAGCCGGCCAGTGTGGAATACCGGCCCGCCGGCCAGCCGCGCTGTCGGCCCAGCAGGCAACGGTCGCCGTCCTCCACGATCACGATGATCGCGGCGTCGGTGCGGGGAAAATGCATGTGCGGACCGTCGGGATTCGTGCACTGCACGCGATGTCCCGAAGCCACGACGAGCGTGGGAGCACCACAGAGACTGCAGAAACGCGTCTGCCGCTGCCAATGCGTGATGCCCTTGGCGAACGCGAAGAGTCCCGCTTCGAAGGCCGGCAGGATCAACCCGGCTTCGCGCAGCGACATGCGTCGCGCGGAGGTCAGGTCGACGAAGATCTCAGCATGCGCCTCGTCGAGCACCAGCGCGAACCATGCCGTTCCGTTGGCGATCCCCAGCAGCGTGGAGACCACATCGCCGAAGCGTTCGGCCCGCATCACGGGAGTCATCCACTGAGGATGCTCGCCACGCTCGTCGACGAAGGCCTGCCCTTCGCTGTCCAGCACCAGGAAGCGCGTGTCGTCGGCGCGTTCGGTTTCTTCGACCCAGAGACGATCGTCGCGGCGCTCGGCCATACGGTCGATGGCGACGCCGGCGAAGACGTTATCCCGCACGCGACCTTCTACGGGCGTGTGGCGCTCCGTTCCGTAGCTCACGCGGTACGACCGGTCATGCGCTGAACGAGGAGCCGCAGCCGCACGTGGTCTTCGCGTTCGGATTGCGAATCACGAACTGCGAACCGCTGAACGACTCGGCGTAATCGATCTCGGCGCCGGTCAGGTACTGCAGCGACAGCGGATCGACGACAAGGGTCACGCCCTCGCGCGATACGGCCAGGTCGTCCTCGGCCTGCTCTTCGTCGAAGGTGAAGCCGTACTGGAAACCCGAGCAGCCGCCTCCGCTGATATACACGCGGAGCTTGAGCGAGGGGTTGCCCTCTTCGTCGATCAGCTCGTGCACCTTTCGTGCGGCGGCCTCGGTAAAGATCAGGGGCGAACCCGCCGAGCGGTAATCCGGCGCGGCTGCCGACGGAGCCATGGGGAAGGGGTTGTTCATGCCTCCCATAATGGCGCCGATCGGCTACAGGTCAAGCCTCGGACAGCGTCGGGGTCTTCTCGATACCCGCCTGGGCCAGCTGCCGTACGGTCGGGGGCGCCCGATGGATCATCTTGCCGTTGACCTGTGCACCGGCGGCCATTTCCAGCACCTGGTAGTGAACGTCGCCTTCGATACGCGCCAGCGGCGCCAGTTCGAGCCTTTCGGACACATCGATGTCGCCGGTCACGCCGCCGTTGATGCTTGCGTGTGGCACCTCGATCCGCCCGGTGACGCGTCCCGTCTCACTGATGGTGAGAAAGCCGTCGCTACCCGTGTCGGCGTGGACGGAGCCCTCGACCGCGCCATCCAGGTGCAGCGAGCCGCTGAAAAGCACGTCTCCACGAATGATCACGCCCCGCGCGATCAGGCTCGTGGCGGCGATACCGACGGCCGGCCCCTGCTTCTTCCCCTTACTGTTGAACATCGCTTGCCTCGTCGTTGCGTGTTGCCTCGGCCCAGGGCACGGTGGCGCTGACGGTGTCGTCCCCGGCAGGCCGCGCTTCGAGGCGCAGCCGCGTCGGCTGGAACCCAGCCGGCAGCGTGAAGCTGCCCTGGATCTGTTGAAAATACCGGAAGGCGAAGGGCAGACCATCCACGGATGCGGCCTGGCCGAGAGCGGCGCCTTCGAGGGTACGCACCTTGTTGTCCTGGATACCCTCCACGGCGAGGTGGACATCGCCTTTGACCTCATCGCCCCGGCGCGCGTTCTGAGTCAGAGTGATCACCACGTTCCATCCGTTCGGCGCGCCCTTGATCGCCGTGGTGCGTGTGCCCTGGATTTTCAGGCCGTCGCGCTGCCCGTTACCGCCGACCAGGCGCGAATAAAACGCCAGATCCGTACGCAGACCACTGATCTCCTCATCGCGCTCAGCGAGGTTTCTCTTGAGTTCCCTGGCGGCGATCTCGCTGACCTGGCCCGCCCGCTGCAGGTTGGCGACCTGCTGGCGCAGGTCTTCGGCCTCGGTCTCGTGCGCCACGATGGGGCCATGGCCTGGCTTGCCGGCCGGCGCCTTGCCCGCCGTCAGACTCAAGGTCAGCAGCGTGGTCAGGAACAGGCTGCCTAGCCACGCGGCGCCCATCAGCAGCCGTTTTCGCCGCTCGACGGACATGTCGTCGAGCCGGCGCACGACGAAGCGGGGTGGATGGCTTGGGGCCATGAATGGATCCGTGGAGAAGGCGTGAAGGCCGGATGGTATAGCCCCCGGCTTCCGCCGCGGTCAAGGAACCCCGCCTCGTTCCACGAAAAAGGCCGCCTGGCGGCGGCCTTATGTAGCTTTGTAGCGACCTGATCAGTGCTTGTCGAGCGAGCCGACCTTGCTGAGCATGTAGCGCTCCGGACCGATGTCCGAAATCAGACTGAACTGCGTCTCCAGCCAGTCGATGTGCTCTTCTTCCTGGCCCAGGATGAACTTGAAGAGGTCGCGGCTGACGAAGTCGTGGATGCCTTCGCTGTAGGCAATGGCCTCGCGCAGATCCTTCGTCGCGATCATTTCGAGATCCAGGTCGCCCTGCAGCGCTTCGACCACGTTCTCGCCGATGCGCAGCTTGCCCAGGTGCTGAAGGTTCGGCAGGCCGTCGAGGAACAGGATCCGCTCGATCAGCTTGTCGGCGTGCTTCATTTCCTCGATGGACTCCTCGTACTCGTGCTTGGCGAGTTCGTTGTAGCCCCAGTCCTTGAACATCCTGTAATGCAGGAAGTACTGGTTGATGGCGGCCAGCTCGTTGTAGAGGACCTTGTTGAGGAATTCGATGACCTTCGCGTCGCCCTTCATGGGGGTGTCTCCCTGGATATTCAGCGGCGACTATACGACTCGCGGAGAAGCGATGACGTAACGAGAATGAAGACGGTTTGCGTCCGCAAAGGCGGGCGCGAGATCAGGCCGGGGTAGGGAGAAAGCTCAGCACCGGGCGCATCTCGGAGACCGCCTCACGGAGGCATTGCCGGGCCTCGGACTCACAGGCGCCGCAGCAGTCGGAACAGCCGGTGCGGGCCTGGAGCTCGGCGAACGATTCGACACCATCGGCCGCGGCGCGGCGAATGGCGTGGTCGGTGACGGCGTTGCACATGCATATGTACATGGGTCGGCATTCGAATACGAATGCGAACGATTGTCAACTACACAGATGTGAAATTCAGCCGCGAGGTTACCGCGCCATCATTCGCCGCCGCGGGCGAGCCGTTCGGCTTCGGCCTGTTGTGGGCAGGTACCCACCGTGACCGAACAGACGGTCTCGACCGTGGGTGCGAACTGACGTAAGGCGCGCTCGTACACCTGGCGTTTGAAGTTCACCACGTGGTTGGCGGGATACCAGAAATCGACCCAGCGCCAGAGGTCGAACTCCGGCTTTTCGCAGGCATCCAGGCGAAAGGTGTCCTCGGTGCACTTGAGGCGCAGCAGGAACCACACCTGCTTCTGGCCGATGCAGGTGGGGCGCTGATGGTGTCTCACGAAGCGGCTGGGCAACCGGTAGCGCAGCCAGCCACGGGTCTCGGCGAGGACTTCCACGTGCTTGGCGAGCAGGCCGGTCTCTTCTTCCAGCTCGCGATACATGGCCTCCAGCGGCGTTTCGTCGCTGCGCATGCCCCCCTGAGGAAACTGCCAGCCGTCGCGATTGACACGGCGCGCCCAGAACAGGCGCCCGTCCCCATTGAGGAGAACGATGCCCACATTCGGTCGATAGCCATCTGCGTCGATCATCCGCCCTCCGCGAATCCATGCCGCGCGCCAGCCTTGCAGGCCGGAAACGTGCGCGATGGGCCCGATTCAACCACAGCGCGAGAAGACGGGGCAAGGCACCACTTGAACGGAAGCTCAGCCCCGATTAAACTGCCCGGCCTTCGTGAGCCTCGCTTACGAACGACCAGGTTCCATGGCTAGGTAGCTCAGCTGGTCAGAGCGCGGCACTCATAATGCTGAGGTCGGCGGTTCGAGCCCGCCTCTAGCCACCAAAACGAGAAAAGCCGCATCGTCACGATGCGGCTTTTTTTATGCCTCAGGCGGCCGACAGGTCGGTGTCCGCGACCCGCTCGTCGGGACGGGAGGGAGGCCCGTCCAGCACGGCCCTCGCCAGTTCCACGACGTTATGCACGCGCAGCTTCGCCATCAGATTGGCGCGGTGGAGTTCCACGGTCTTCGGGCTGATCCGCAGTTCGCTGGCGATGACCTTGTTGAGCTTGCCGCTCATGATTCCGTCGAGCACCTGCGATTCCCTTCGCGTCAGGCCGAGGTCCGGACGCGTGGCGGCGATCGAGACGGGGCTGGCCGGAGGAGAAGAATCCGCCGCCACGCTCTCATCATCGGAGAGGGGCATCAGGAAAACGGCCTGGAACGCACCGCTGGGTGCTTCGAGACGCTGCCGGGTCACGCGATAGCGGCGAGGCTGGCCGTGCGGATCGCGGAAGGCGAATTCGTCGGCGCCGCCGGAAGGCTCCAGGTGGTCGGCGATCCAGCGCGGTCCGGCTGTTCCGCGGCCCACGCCAAACTCCCGCCGGAATGCGGCGTTGACCATCACCGCGCGCCCGCCTTCATCGCGCCACACCACGCAGGGCATGGGCAGGGCGGCAAACACTTCTTCGGCCAGCCCGCACTGGTGCGGGCGGTCGAGCGAGTCACGACCAAGGCACATGGATGCCTCCTCAGTGAGCACGAATCCCCTCAACGGACGCCCCCCGGCTCCGTCGGACAAGTTACCACTGCAACCGTTCCGGTCGTAAAAGTCCACGAAACGACGCCCTGACGGTTCGAAAATGCGAACCACGTCGTGAAGGCGGTCGCTGAGATCGTTTGAAGCCGGTCCGCTACACTGTCCAGTCATCAGAGATCGATTCACCCTCATGCGTATCTATAAGACGTTCAACATCGAGGCGGCGCATCGCTTGCCGAATGTGCCCGAAGGCCACAAGTGCGCGCGGCTGCACGGTCATTCGTTTCGTGTGGAGCTCCACGTGGAAGGCCCGGTCGACCCGGTCTTCGGCTGGGTCATGGACTTCGGCGACCTGAAGGCGCGCTTCCAGCCGCTCTACGACCGCCTCGACCACAACTATCTCAACGATATCGAAGGTCTCGAGAATCCGACCAGTGAAAACCTCGCGCGCTGGATCTTCCAGCGGCTGCGTGTCGACGTGCCGGGTCTGGCCAAGGTCGTGGTCAACGAGACCTGTACCTCGGGTGCGGAATACACGGGCGACTGAGGCAAAGGCTGTCATCGCAACAATTAGCGGTTGCTGCGCCGCCGCAGACAGGTCTACACTCCGGCACCTCCCCGTTCCCCACGGATGCACTCGATGCCTCACGTAAACGGTTACGCCGATCTTGCCCGCTTCGTCGAGCAGGCTACTTCCGCGCAGGCCCTGGCCTGGCGTGGCATGGAGCGCGTGGCCGACCTGCACCTGCAGGCGATGGAAGGGCATGCGCGTGCGGCATCCGGCCTGATGGCCGATGCCATGCTCGCTACAGATGCGAACGCGATGCGCGCCATCATGGCGCGCGGTGGGGACCTCCAGCGGGAAGGCGTCGAGCGTGCCGCATCGGCCGCCGGTGGCATATTCGACGTGGCCGTTGAGACGGCCACCTCGCTCGGCGCGCTGGTAGGTCAGCCCGCCAGGGCCTGATCCACCGCCGCTCCCTCGCCAACGACGCGACGGACGGTCGCGCCGGCGGGTGGTTATTGGACTTTCGTCGCTTGTCCCGTCGTTTACGGCGCTGGTATACTTTTCCAGATTAGACCGTGGCCCGTTGAACCAAAGGTGCCGCCTCGAGCGAAACCACGGGAGCCTCGCGTTGCTCAACAGTCTTGCCGCCGGTCGTCATCTCGCCATGCGCGTCGTTATCGCGCAGATCGGGGTGGCTATCATCGCGGGACTCGCTTTTTCACTGCAGGGGCGTGCCGCCGGACTGGCCGCGTTTGCAGCCGCCCTGATCGTCGCTATCGCCAACGCGCTTTTCGCAGCGCGAGCGTTCAGCGCGCTGGGTGGAGGCGCGGCGACGTTCATGAGGTTCCTGGTGGGAATGATCCTTCGCTGGATCGTCCTCGTCGGCGGGCTGGCGCTCATTCTGGTCCAGTGGAAACTGCCGTTCCTGCCCGCGCTCGTGGGGTTGGTAGCGGGTTTCACGGTCAACGTATTTGCATTCAGATTCAAGGGTTGAGGCATGGCGAGCGAACCGCAAGGCGGTCTGACCGAATACATCCAGCACCACCTGAACCACATGACGGTGAATTTCAGCGCCGATCATTTCTGGTTCTGGAACATCCGCCTCGACTCGATCGTGGTGTCCTTCGTGCTGGGCGCCATCTTCTGCCTGTGGTTCTGGCTGTTCGCCCGCAAGGCGACGTCGGGTGTCCCGTCCAAGGGTCAGGCGCTGGTCGAACTCGCCGTCGAATTCGTCGACACTCAGGTGAAGGACACCTTCCACGGCGACCGCCGCACGGTCACGCCGCTGGCGCTGTCGATCTTCATGTGGGTGTTCTTCATGAACGCGATGGATCTGCTGCCGGTGGATCTGCCCGGCTGGCTGGTGCATACGTTCAGCGGTGCCGAAGTCGCGCATCACACCTATTTCCGCCAGGTTCCCACGGCTGACATCAACACCACGGTCGGTCTGGCCCTCGCGGTGATCCTCATCGTCATCGGCCACGGCATCAAGGCCAAGGGCGGCTTCGGTTTCGGTAAGGAAATGCTCACCGCGCCGTTCCATGCGGAGAGCATGGGCGCCAAGATCGTCCTGCTCATCCCGAATCTGCTTCTTAACGTCGTCGAGACCCTGTCGAAGCCCGTGTCCCTCGCGATGCGACTCTTCGGCAACATGTACGGTGGCGAACTGGTGTTCATGCTGATCGCCGGCCTGATGGTGAGCTGGATCGGCTTCGTGCCTGGTGTCGTGTTCAACACGGCCTGGGCGATCTTCCACATCCTGATCATCGCCCTCCAGGCGTTCATCTTCATGATGTTGACGATCGTCTATATCGCCACGGCACGTGAACACCACTAACTCACCGCACCGACGTTAGACCGCTCAGTCCAGTTTCGTTTCGTTTCCACCCATTCGTCATTCTTAGATATCCCAGGAGAACACCATGGAACTCACCGCACTCTTCGCACACGTGCAGGGCATGACCGCCATCGCCATCGGCGTGATCATCGGCCTCGGCGCGCTCGGCGCCTGCCTCGGCATCGCGATCATGGGCTCGAAGTTCCTCGAGTCGGCCGCTCGTCAGCCGGAGCTGGTTCCGCTGCTGCAGGGCCGCATGTTCCTGCTCGCCGGTCTGATCGACGCCGCGTTCATTATCGGCCTCGCCATCGCCCTGCTGCTCGCCTTCTCGAACCCGCTGATCGGCGTTCTGCGCACCGCCGCCGGCGGCTGAGCAAGCGTTCGTCTTCGTCGCCGTGGCGTAATGCGTCACGGCGACCGTCAGTACCCCAGCGTTCGGAGTCTTTGGAGAGATCATGGAAATTAACATGACCTTCCTGGGCCAGATGATCTCTTTTGCGATCCTGGTCTGGTTCACCACCAAGTTCATCTGGCCCCAGCTCAACGGTGCCATCGAAGAACGCCAGAAGAAGGTGGCCGAAGGGCTCGCCGCGGCGGAGCGCGCCCGCGCCGAGCTGAAGGATGCCGACGCCAAGGTCGCCACCGAGATCAAGCAGGCCCGCGTGCAGTCGACGGACATCATCGACAAGGCGCAGCAGCAGGCCAACCAGATTCTCGAGAAGGCCCGCGCCGACGCGATCGAAGAGATCAACCGCCTGAAGGCTTCGGCCCAGGACGAGATCGCTTCGATGGCCCAGCGTGCCCGTGAGCAGCTTCGCGAGCAGGTCGGCGCCCTCGCCGTCCGTGGCGCGGAGAAGATCGTGCAGCGCGAAATCGATCCGGCGGCCCACAAGGCCCTGCTCGACCAGCTCGCCGCCGAGATCTGATCATGGCCCAGGCGCTCACCCTCGCCCGTCCCTACGCACGCGCCGCCTTCGAAGTGGCGCATGCGTCGGGTTCGCTGGCCGACTGGTCGTCGGCGCTGAACTTCGCGGCGCTCGTCGCCGCGGACCAGCGCGTCGCCGGCCTCGGCAACGATCCGCGCGTGCTGCCGACCCAGCTGGTCGCGCTGCACCTGCCGCAAGGCATGGCCGCCGAGGCGCCGTTCGCCCGCTTCCTCGAGGAACTCGCGGAAAACGGCCGCATGGCGCTCCTGCCGGAAATCGCCTCGCTGTACGACGACTACAAGCGTGAGTCGGAGTCGACCCTGCTGGTCAAGGTCACGAGCGCGATGGATCTCGACGCCGCCGAGTCGGACAAGCTTCGCGTTTCGCTGAAGCGCCGCTTCAAGCGTGAGATCGAACTGGATACGCACGTCGATCCGGCGTTGCTTGGCGGTGTCGTCATCGACACGGGCGAGCAGGTCATCGACGGTTCCGCGCGAGGCCGCCTGCAGCGGCTGGCCAGCGCGCTGACGCACTGATTCTCATACCACCGGGTGCCGTGAAAGCGGCGCGACCCAAGGAACCGACCATGTCCAGCACCACACTGAATCCGTCCGAGATCAGCGAGCTGATCAAGACCCGCATCGAGCAGTTCAAGCTCGGCGCCGAGGCACGCAACGAAGGCACGATCATCAGCGTGTCCGACGGCATCGTGCGCATCCACGGCCTGGCCGATGTGATGCAGGGCGAAATGATCGAACTGCCGAACGACACTTACGCCCTCGCGCTGAACCTCGAGCGCGACTCGGTCGGCGCCGTGGTGCTCGGTGAATACCAGCACCTGCGCGAAGGCGATGCCGCCAAGACGACCGGCCGCATTCTCGAAGTGCCGGTCGGCCCGGGCCTGCTCGGCCGCGTCGTCGACGCGCTGGGTAACCCGATCGACGGCAAGGGTCCGATCGACGCCGCGGGCAGCAGCCCGGTCGAGAAGGTCGCTCCGGGCGTCATCTGGCGCCAGTCGGTCGACCAGCCGATGCAGACGGGCTACAAGTCCATCGACTCGATGATCCCGATCGGCCGCGGCCAGCGCGAGCTGATCATCGGCGACCGCCAGACGGGCAAGACCGCCGTCGCGATCGACGCGATCATCAACCAGAAAGATTCGGGCATTAAGTGCATCTACGTCGCCATCGGCCAGAAGCGCAGCTCGATCGCCAACGTCGTGCGCAAGCTCGAAGAGAACGGCGCGCTGGCCAACACCATCGTCGTCGTCGCTTCGGCATCCGAAGCGGCCGCCCTGCAGTACGTCGCGCCGTATTCCGGCTGCGCCATGGGCGAGTACTTCCGTGACCGCGGTGAAGACGCGCTCATCGTGTACGACGATCTCTCCAAACAGGCCGTGGCTTACCGCCAGATCTCGCTGCTGCTGAAGCGTCCGCCGGGTCGCGAAGCCTATCCGGGCGACGTGTTCTATCTCCACTCGCGTCTGCTCGAGCGCGCCTCGCGCGTCAGCGCCGAATACGTCGAGAAGATGACCAACGGCGAAGTGAAGGGCAAGACCGGTTCGCTGACCGCGCTGCCGATCATCGAAACCCAGGCCGGCGACGTTTCCGCGTTCGTTCCGACCAACGTCATCTCGATCACCGACGGCCAGATCTTCCTCGAGACCGATCTGTTCAACGCCGGTATCCGTCCGCCCGTCAACGCCGGTATCTCGGTGTCGCGCGTCGGTGGTGCCGCCCAGACCAAGATCATCAAGAAGCTGTCCGGCGGCGTGAAGCTCGCTCTCGCCCAGTACCGCGAGCTGGCTGCGTTCGCGCAGTTCGCCTCGGACCTGGACGCCGCGACCCGCGCTCAGCTCGATCGTGGCCAGCGCGTCACGGAACTGATGAAGCAGGCGCAGTACTCGCCGCTGTCGATCGCCGAACTCGGCGTCTCGGTCTACGCGGCCGAGAAGGGCTACCTCGACGACCTGCCGGTCAACAAGGTGCTGCCGTTCGAAAAGGGCCTGCACGCCTTCTTCCGCCAGAATCACGGCGACCTGATGAAGAAGATCGACGAGACCGGCGACTGGGACAAGGACATCGAGGCGACCTTCAAGTCGGCCGCCGACGAGTTCAAGAAGACCGGTAGCTGGTAATAGCGAGACCCGCGGGGCGGCGGCAACGTCCGCCCCGTGATCCGGCGTCACCCTTTACAGACGAGTAAGCCATGGCTAGCGGCCGCGAAATCAAAACCAAGATCAAGAGCACGCAGAACATGCGCAAGGTGACGCGTGCGCTCGAAATGGTCTCGGCGTCGAAGATCCGCAAGGCGCAGGACCTGATGAAGGCGTCGCGTCCTTACGCGCGTCTGATGCGCAAAGTCATCGCGCACGTCGCCCAGGCCAGCACGGACTTCACCCATCCGTACCTCACCGAGCGCCAGAACGTCGCGCGCGTGGGCTTCATCGTGGTGTCGACCGATCGCGGCCTCGCGGGCGGTCTCAACTCCAACCTGTTCCGTCGCACGCTGACCAGCATCCGCGAGTGGCAGGACAAGGGTGCCGAGATCGACGTCGTCGCCGTCGGCCAGAAGGCCGTGCAGTTCTTCCGTCGCATCAAGGGCGTCAACCTGATCGGTTCGGCCACGCACCTCGGCGAAAAACCGAAGCTGGAAGATCTGATCGGCGTGATCAAGGTCGTGCTCGACGCCTACGGCGACAACAAGCTCGATCGCGTTTTCCTGGTCTACAACGACTTCGTTAACACGATCGTGCAGAAGCCGACCATCGAGGCCCTGCTGCCGCTCACGCTGGTGGCGAAGGAACTCGAGGACGCCGAAGGCGATGCATCCACGGGCGTGAAGGTCGAGCAGACCCACGACTGGGATTACATCTACGAACCCGATGCGCGCACGGTCCTCGAGCACCTGATGACGCGTTACATCGAGTCGGTGGTGTATCAGGCCGCGCTGGAGAACCTCGCCAGCGAACACGCCGCGCGCATGGTCGCCATGAAGGCCGCGTCGGACAACGCGAACAAGGTCATCGGCGAACTGACACTGGTCTACAACAAGGCACGTCAGGCCGCGATCACCCAGGAAATCTCGGAGATCGTCGGCGGCGCCGCCGCGGTCTGACCGAAAGCTACACGCGATGGCGACGCAGTGAGCGGCGCCCGAACAGAACCTTACGAAGATTCATCCGGAGCATTCCATGAGCCAGGGCAAAGTTGTTCAGATCATCGGCGCGGTCGTCGACGTCGAATTCCCGCGCGACCAGGTGCCGCAGGTTTACGACGCACTGAAGATCGACGGCACCGAGATCACCCTCGAAGTGCAGCAGCAGCTCGGTGACGGCATCGTGCGCACCATCGCGCTCGGTTCCACCGACGGCCTGCGCCGCAACCTGCTCGCCCGCAACACCGGCGAAGGCATCAAGGTGCCGGTCGGTACCGCCACGCTCGGTCGCATCATGGACGTGCTGGGCAACCCCATCGACGAAGCCGGCCCGATCGGCGAGAAAGAGCAGTGGGTCATCCACCGCGAAGCCCCGTCGTATGACGAGCAGGCCGCGGCCAGCGAACTGCTCGAAACCGGCATCAAGGTCATCGACCTCATGTGCCCGTTCGCCAAGGGCGGCAAGGTCGGCCTGTTCGGCGGCGCCGGCGTCGGCAAGACGGTCAACATGATGGAGCTCATCAACAACATCGCCAAGGCGCACTCGGGTCTGTCCGTGTTCGCCGGCGTGGGTGAGCGTACTCGTGAAGGTAACGACTTCTATCACGAGATGAAGGACTCCAACGTCCTCGACAAGGTCGCGATGGTCTACGGTCAGATGAACGAGCCGCCGGGCAACCGCCTGCGCGTCGCGCTGACCGGCCTGACGATGGCCGAGTACTTCCGTGACGAGAAGGACGAGTCGGGCAAGGGTAAGGACGTCCTGCTGTTCGTCGACAATATCTACCGCTACACGCTGGCCGGTACCGAAGTGTCCGCGCTGCTCGGTCGTATGCCGTCGGCCGTGGGTTATCAGCCGACGCTGGCCGAGGAAATGGGCGTGCTGCAGGAGCGCATCACCTCGACCAAGACCGGCTCGATCACGTCGATCCAGGCCGTTTACGTTCCCGCGGATGACCTTACCGATCCGTCGCCGGCCACGACCTTCGCGCATCTCGATGCCACGGTCACGCTGAGCCGCGATATCGCCTCGCTGGGTATCTACCCGGCCGTCGATCCGCTCGCTTCCAGCAGCCGTCAGCTCGATGCCTCGGTTATCGGCCAGGAGCACTACGACACGGCCCGTCGCGTGCAGGGCACCCTGCAGCGCTACAAGGAACTGAAGGACATCATCGCCATCCTCGGCATGGACGAGCTGTCGCCGGAAGACAAGGCCTCGGTGTCGCGCGCCCGCAAGATCGAGCGCTTCTTCTCGCAGCCGTTCCACGTGGCCGAAGTCTTCACCGGCTCGCCGGGTAAGTACGTCGCCCTGAAGGAAACCATCCGCGGCTTCAAGATGATTCTCGACGGCGACCTGGATCACCTGCCCGAGCAGGCGTTCTACATGGTCGGCGGCATCGACGAAGCCATCAAGAAGGGCGAGGACATGGGTGCGAAGAAGGCCGCGTAAGCGACCTTCTCCTCCCATTCCCGACCAACGGAAGACAAGCCCATGACCCACACCATCCGCGTCGACATCGTCAGCGCCGAAGCCGAGATCTACTCCGGCGAAGCCACGCTCGTGGTCGCCACCGGTGAGCTTGGCGAGCTGGGTATCGCGCCGCGTCACGCGCCGCTGATCACCCGCCTGAAGCCGGGCCACGTGGACGTGGTCGGCACCAACGGCGATCGCCAGCAGTTCTATGTCTCCGGCGGCATCCTCGAGGTGCAGCCGCAGGTCGTGACGATCCTCGCCGACACGGCCGCTCGCGCGGCCGACCTCGACGAGGCGGCCGCCCTGAAGGCGAAGGAAGAAGCCGAGGCCGCGTTGTCCAACCGCGGCCCCGAGATGGACGTCGCCGAAGCCCAGGCCAAGCTGGCCGAGGCGCTGGCGCAGCTCCAGGCACTCGAGCGCATGCGCAAGACGCTGAAGCACTGAGCGACGCCGCCTCGCCCGATAAACCCCTCTCCGGAGGGGTTTTTTTTGCTTCTTCATCCGGAAATGACTGCCGCGGCGCAACACTGGGCTGTCGTTTCAAGGTGAAAGTCTCATGCGCACCCGCTACCGCCGAAGCTTCTGGATCCTGGGGATCGTCGCCGTCGTGCTCATCGCGGCCCGCGTCGCGCTGCCGTATGTCGTGCTCAACTACCTCAACGGTCGCCTGGCTCACATGGGCGCCTACGCCGGACGGATTGCCGATATCGACATCCATCTGTGGCGCGGGTCGTACTCGATCGACCAGATGTCGGTCACCAAGGTCGACGGCAAGGTGCCGGTCCCATTGTTCAAGACCACGCGCGCGGACATTTCGCTGACCTGGCGCGCGCTGGTGAAAGGTCACTTCCGCGGCAAGATCGATTTCTACGATCCCGTCGTCAACTTCGTGGACGGCAAGTCGGAGGGCGACAAGCAGACGGGTAAGGGCGTGGACTGGCGCGAGCAGCTCCGTGCCCTGGCGCCGTTCCGGTTCGACGAAATCAATGTCATGAATGGCACGATCACCTTCAACAACTTCGTGTCCAGCCCGAAGGTCGACCTGAAGATGACCGACGTCAACGGCACGGTGACCAACCTCACCAACGTCCAGCGCGAAGGCGGCGACCGGGTCGCCCATATGCACGCGACGGCCAAGGTGCTGGGCGACGCGCCGCTCGAAACCCATGCCGACATCGATCCGGTGGAACGCCTCGGCGACTTCCATTATTCAATCACCGTCCACGACATCAAGCTGGTCAAGGCCAACGATCTCGCGCGCGCTTATTCCGGCCTCGATTTCGCGGGCGGCGAAGGCGACTTCGTCATGGAGCTCCAGGCCAAGGATCGCAAGCTCAGTGGCTACGCCAAGCCACTCTTCCACGGACTGAAGATCTTCAGCTGGAAGCAGGACGTGGAGGAAGACAAGAAGGGTCCGCTGAAGATCGTCTACGAAGCGGCGGCCGAGGGCGTGGCCAAGCTGTTCAAGAACCAGTCCAAGGACCAGTTCGCGACGCGTGTGGCGATATCCGGCAACATCGACGACAAGAGCGTTTCCACGTCGGACGCCATCATCGGCATCCTGCGCAATGCCTTCGTCGAGGCCTATAAGCCGAACCTCGAAAACCTCAGCAAACGGAAGGACGACGAGTAGCCGACTTGGCAGCGCCGGCCAAACGCGCGACAGTGCGGCCCTCACTTCCAGGCAGGTACGAGAGCCCATGACCGCTACGCCCCTTCACGTCCTGATCCTCGCCGCGGGCGAAGGCAAGCGGATGAAGTCCGCATCCGCCAAAGTGCTGATGCCCTTGGCGGGGCGGCCTCTGCTGTCGCATGTGATCGGTTCGGCGCGTTCGCTGAATCCCGTTGGCGTGCACGTCGTCTACGGACATAACGGGCAGCAGGTGCGCGATGCGTTCGCCGCCGATGGCTCGCTGGGCTGGATCGAGCAGCGCGAGCGTCTGGGTACCGGGCATGCCGTACGCACGGCGCTCGAGGCACTGGAGACGGATGGCAAGCTCGAGGGACGGGTACTCATCCTCTACGGCGACGTTCCTCTCATCCGCGCCGAAACGCTGGCGGCACTGGTCGGCACCGGCGACGGTCTCGCCATGCTGGCCACGCGCCTCGCGGATCCGAAGGGTTACGGGCGCGTCGTGCTCGATGCGGCCGGCAAGGTCCGTCACATCGTCGAAGAAAAGGATGCCAACGCTGCCCAGCGCGCGGTCGACCTCGTCAACACGGGTATCGTCGCCGGCGATGCGGCACGCCTTCTCGCCTGGACGCGTGCGCTCGGTAACAGCAACGCGCAAGGCGAGTACTACCTCACCGACGTTTTCGAAATGGCCTCGGCCGAAGGAGCGCCCGCCGCCTGCGTGGACTGCGATCCGGTCGAAGCGTCAGGCGCGAACGACCCGTGGCAGCTGGCCGGTCTCGAGACGCTGTACCGGGAACGCGCCGCGCGCGAGCTGGCCCTGGCGGGTGTCCGTCTCGCCGATCCGGCGCGGCTGGACGTGCGTGGCAGCGTGAGCGCGGGGCGCGACGTCGAGGTCGACGTCAATGTGATCTTCGAAGGCGAGGTCGTGCTCGGCGACGACGTGCGCATCGGTCCGTTTACGCGCGTGCGCAACGCGACGCTGGCTGCCGGCACCGTCGTGCTCGCGCATTGCGACCTGGATGGCGTGGTCACCCACGGCCCCTGCACGATCGGTCCGTTCGCCCGCCTGCGGCCCGGGACCGACCTGGCAGCCGGCGTGCACATCGGAAACTTCGTCGAGACGAAGAATGCCGTGATCGCGGAGGGATCGAAGGCCAATCACCTCAGCTACCTGGGCGACACGGTGATCGGCAGCAAGGTCAACATCGGTGCGGGCACGATCACCTGCAATTACGACGGCGTAAACAAGAGTCGTACCACCATCGAAGACCGGGTGTTCGTGGGGTCAAACAGCTCGCTCGTCGCGCCGGTGACCCTGCGTGCCGGTTCGACGATCGGTGCGGGCTCGGTGATCACCAAGGACGCACCGGCCGATACGCTGACGATCTCGCGTGCACGGCAGACGGCGATCGAGGGTTGGGTGCGGCCCGTCAGGAAGCCGTAAGGCTATCAGCCCCGGTAGCGCCATCCATCGATCTCCACCAGCAACTCCGCCCGGCAGATATCGCCGTGCACCAGCAGCAAGGGGGCGGAGGGGAAGCGCTTTGCCGCGAAGGCCCGCACCGCGGCTTCATCCTCGGGATGCCGCACGTACACCTTCAGCGGCGCCCCGCCATCGAGGCCGGCGGGCATGCCGCCGGATTCGAGCAGGGCATCGAGATTCCGCAGCGTTTCCGCCAGCTGAGCTTCGAGATCCCCGGCGTGCGCGGAGGCGTGACCCACGACCGCGGCGGTGCCTGAAATCGCCAGTACATCGCCCGCCGGCAGCAGGGTGGCGCGCGCAAAGCTCGGGGGCGTGCGCCCGTACTGACGCGGATACTGCCAGGCACTGACCTGACGCGGGTTTTCCACGCGGGTGCCGGGCCGGTCGGTCGCGAGCAGATACACCTGCAACAGCCCGGGATCGCCGTGATGTCCGATCGCCGAGGCAGCCGGAAAGCCCTGCGCGAACACGTCGCCCATGCCGCGGATACGCCCCGTGCAGAAGTGCTTGTAGCGTTCGTCGTCGCCCGAGCCCTCGTTGATCGCGCCGAGGTAATTCCAGATGCGCTGCACGTGCCGTTCTTCGGCGGCCTCGACGAATCGCGAGAGCAAACCATACGCATGCACGGCCGCGCCTTCGGGCCCGCCATGGTGGTCCTCGTGGCATTCGACGGCGGCGTAGAGCCAGCCGCCTCCGCGCGACCAGCGCAGGTCGCCCTGGCGGCCCGCCTCGACCGTGGCATCCACTTCCCACGCTTCCAGCGGCGCGTCGCCCAGCGGATCGAGGACGACCCGCAGCCAGCGCGGATCGTCGATGTCACGAGGTGTCGAGCCAAAGCCGAAAAGGGCCAGCGTGCGCGGACCCGGCGAAGCGGAGCCGTCGCGGTAACGCACCAGCGGGGAAGGGTGGGCGGTGAGCGCCGTGCGCTCCCGCATTTCATTGCCGTGGGGCATCAGGTAGTCCATAGAACGCGTTCGGGGCATCATATCGTCACGCCGTCGGCGAGAAACGTGAACGGTCGATTCTTCACGAAGCTGAGTGGCCGCAGGGGCTTGCCCGGGGGCCCTGTGATAAACTCCGCGACCGCTGCCATCCGGGGGGAGGCAGGAAATCCAGGACCTGGAAACACAATGGCAACGCAAACCGCAGCACAGCACGAACTCGCCGAACTGATCGTCACGAGCCTCAACCTCGAGTCGGTGCAGCCGGCCGACATCGACCCGGAAGCGCCCCTGTTCGGCGGCGACCTGGGCCTGGATTCCATCGACGCCCTCGAAATCGCCCTGGCGGTGTCCAAGCGCTATGGCTTCCAGCTGAAGTCCGACAATCCGGACAACCGGACCATCTTCACCAGCCTCCGCACGCTGTCCGAGCACATCGAACAGCACCGCGCCGCGGCCTGATCGTCGTTCAGGCACCACTCGCCCGGAGCGTGCTTTGCTTCGCCCCGACCGTGAGCCTGAGATGCCCATGACCGATCCAGCCGACATCGCATCGTTCGTGCGCCCGCTGCGTTTCGACGCGGCGCACCCGAGTTTCGCCGGACATTTTCCCGGTCGCCCCATCGTTGCCGGCGTCCTGCTGCTCGAAGCCGCGGCCGACGCGTTGCGCGCGTGGCGCGGTGTCGGCGTGGGCCAGGTGATCGACGCGAAGTTCCTGCTGCCGCTGCTTCCCGATGAGGATGCCGAGGTCGAGCTGACCGGGCTGGATGCCGCGCGGGTGCGTTTCACCGTTCGCCGCGGCTCCGACACCTTGGTCCGCGGCACGCTCGAGGGCCGGGCATGAGTCACTGGAAACAACGGGAAGGTGGCGGGCGCTTTGCGATCTGGCTGATCCGCACGATCGCCCTGCGCCTCGGACGGGGCGTCGCGCGCCTGCTGCTTTATCCCATCGCGCTGTATTTCTTCCTGCGTCGCGCCGACGAACGCGCGGCCTCGCGCACCTATCTGTCGCGCGTGCTCGACCGGCCGGTGACCGCATATGACGTGTTTCACCACATCCACATGTTCGCCGCGACGCTGCTTGACCGGCTGTTTTTTCTGGCCCGTGGCGAGCGCGACTTCGAGGTCGAGGTGGAGGGCCTGCCGGAACTCGACCGACACCTGAATGCGGGACGCGGTGTTCTCCTGATCGGCTCCCATCAGGGTAGCTTCGAAGCATTGCGCGCGCTTGGCGGACGCCGTCCCGATGTGCCGCTGCGCGTCGTGCTGGACAAGCAGAAGACACCGGCGTTGACCGCCGTGCTCGAGGCGCTCGCGCCCGATGTCGGCGCCGCGGTGATCGACGCGGCGCTGGGAGGCGCATCCATCGCGCTCGCAATGGCCGAAGCCGCGGAGCAGGGCGGCATGCTCGCGCTGTTGGCCGACCGCGGGCATCGCGGTGAAGCGACGCGCATGGTGCCATTCCTCGGCAAGCCTGCGCCGTTTCCCACGGGGCCGTGGCAGCTCGCCGCCGTGCTCAAGGTTCCGGTGGTGGTCTGCATGGGTATCTATCTGGGCGGCAACCGCTACCGGTTGATCTTCGAGGCCTTCTCCGAAGGCATCGACGTGCCTCGTACGGAACGCGCCGCCGTCCTCGATGCGGTCGTGGCGCGCTACGCCCAGCGCGTCGAGCACTACGCCCGCGCCTATCCGTTCAACTGGTTCAACTTCTACGACTTCTGGCAGGAGATGGAGTCCGTAGAGGAGCCAGCCGCCGCCGTCGCTCTCTCCGGGCACTCCGATGCCCACGGCGGATGACCGTGTCCCTGCTGTCCAGACACGAGTTCATCGACCTGATTCCGCATGCGGGCGATATGTGCCTGCTCGACGGCGTGGTCGCCTTTGACGCATCCGCCCTCCATGCGTTCAGCACGAGCCATGTACTGCCGACGCATCCGCTGCGCGGCCCCCACGGCCTGCACGCGTTGCATCTGGCCGAATATGGCGCACAGGCGATGGCGGTGCATGGCGCCTTGTTGGCGAAGGAACGCGGGGACACCGAGCCCCGTCCGGGGATGCTGGTCAGCCTGCGAGGGGTGAAGCTGGCGGTCGAACGGATCGATACGCTGGAAGGACGCCTCGACGTGCACGCGGAGTGCCTGATGGCCGATACGTCCGGTGCCCAGTACAGTTTTCGTATCGCGCATGACGGCGTCGAGATCGCCTCGGGTCGAGCCGCGGTCATTCACCCGGCGGGTTGATTCGCCGGCCGGAGGGGCAGCGCGAAAGGGTGACTGATGAGGAGCCTGACCGGCCCCTCCGGACCGACCGCCGTAGTGTCGATCCGCGGCGTCTCAGATCGCGCGACTCACGCCACCTGAGCGAACAGCGTCGTCCGCGCGCCCTCGACATCCACCAGATGCTCCGCACCTTCGATCAATGACGGATGATCCGCCGCCGCACGCTCGACCACGTGGGCCGCGAGCAGCCGCATCATGTGCACGTTGGCGCGGATGCGATCGCCGAGCGCTTTTTCGTTGAGCGAATCGTGCAACGTGGCATTCATGTCGGCGAACCAGGTGAGGTCGCGCTGATCCAGCATCATCTTCGGGTTACGGCGCTCGGACACGGCGTGCCAGCGCTGGAAGAAGACCTGCATCTCCTTGTTGAGGTCGGCCGCGGCGAGCAGCTCCGGCGCCAGGCGCCCGATGAAGTGCGTGTCGGCCAGTCGCTCCTGGAACATGATCTGGCAGAGCACACCCCAGTAATAGGCGTAATCCCAGATCACCTTGATCGACAGTACTTCGGGATCGCCGAACAGGTTGTACTGGCCGCGGTACATGTGCAGCGTATTCTCGTAGAACGAGAAGAACAGCCGCTCGTAGGCACGCGCGTGCGGCGCCAGCGGTTCGCCGCGCCGGTCCACACCGATCAACTCGGTGATGTACGTGTTGGAGATGGCGATGAAGTCGCTGCCAGGCGAATAGAACGGATCGAGAAACGCGCCCGCTTCGCCGGTGAGTGCCCAGCGGTCCGACGAAAACATCCGCGAGCAGCCATAGGAGAAATGCCGGAAGAAGGCGAAGTCCAGCAACTTGTCGCGGCGCTTTTCGATCTCGCGCGCGACCACGGGCTGGTGCTCATGGATCCACGCCAGCGCCTTCTCGAAATCGCGCATGCCATCCAGGGGATGCATCTTGGCGTCGGCCACGATGCCGACCGAATGCGCCCCCGACGACAAGGGAATCAGCCACAGCCAGTAGCCCGGGCCGACCAGATGATTGGTGGAACGCCAGCGCTCCGGCGGATGCACGCGGTCCTTCCATTCGGCGTCATCGCACCAGCCGTCGATCTCCAGGCGATCGTCGATACGGAACCACACCGCGTTGGCGTGGTGGCCGTTGTCGCGGGTGAGATCGAGTTTGCGCCGTATCATGCCCGCACGCCCCGATGCGTCGAGCAGCCAGCGTGCCTGCAGCTCGTGGTCACTGCCGGACTGGCTGAAGCGAACCGTGTGGCTGTCGTCACCCTTGCCGATGTCAAAGCCACGGACGGTGGCGCCCTCGCGGAAATCGATGCCGCGGCGTACCGCTTCCTCGCCGAGGAAGGTTTCCAGAATGCCGCGATCGATCTGGTAGCTCGGCGTCGGCAACACAGCGCTGACCCCCAGTTCAAGAACGTCGGCGAGGTCGTCGCGACCTTCCGAGAAAAAGAACCGGAAGCCGAACTTGCGGATGTGCTCCGTCTCGAAGTGTTCGCGCAGGCCCAGCGTATGCGTGAAGTAGTGGGCGGCGATTTCCACCGTCGACTCGCCGACCTTGTGCGCCGCCACCGGCAGCGGTCGTGCCTGCCGCTCCAGCACGACGATGTCCATGTCGGGGTAGGCGCCTTTCAGCTGCAGCGCCAGGGACAGTCCGGCCAGGCCACCGCCAAGGATGACTGCGTCATATAACTTGCGATCCATCGTATCGACCCCTTGCGCGGTGCGTGCGCGTAGCGTTTTCAGTGCGTGTCGCGTGTCCCAGGTGCCGTCGCGACAATCGTCGGTGTCGCGCGGGAGGACCGGTAGCATGCCATTACGTGACCGTAATGGAAGATGCGGCCTACCGTATACACCGTGATTCGGGTGACGTCGCGCACCGGCTGGAAGTGGCTGAGGCGGAACTCGCCCTCGTAGCGCGAGGCGATCGGCACCGAGACCACGCCGATGCCGCGCTCGCGGCACGCCGTGATCAGCAGCGCGGCTTCGAAGACGAAGTTCTCGGCGGGAAGGTCGACGAGGTCGAGAGCGGCACGCGGGTACAGCCGCTGGCCGCTTTGCGTATCCGCCACAGGACGGCCGCAGGCCCAGGAGATGCCCCAGTCGGCCACGGCGTTCGCACGGCGGCGTCCCCGCGGCTGCTGTTCGCGCTCAAGCAGCCGCGCACCGATGACGATGCTGCCGGGATAGCGGCGGTGAGCTTCGAGGATCGCCGGGATGTCGGACGCCAGGTGTTGTCCGTCGCCGTCCATCGTGATGACGTTGTCGAAACCCTGACGCAGCGCCTCGCGAAAGCCGCTGCGCAGGGCCTCGCCCTTGCCGCGTCGTGTCGCGTGGCGAATCAGGGTGACGGGCAGCTCACCCACGATCCCGGGCGTGCGGTCGTCCGAGCCGTCGTCGACGACGATCACCGGCAAGCCCAGCTCCATGGCTTCGGCAACCACGCGACCGATGGCACGTTCCTCATTGAGGCAGGGAATCAGGATGCAGCAGCGATCACCGGTGGCGTTCATGATACGGCCTCGATATCCACGTGAAGGTCCAGGCCGGTGGCGGCGGCCACGCGCAGGGCGGTGGGGCGTGCGCGGGCCAGTGCACGCAACAGCGGTATCGCCTGGGCCGAGGGGCTGCTGGCCGCGATGTCGTCCATCCAGGCGTCACCCAGCGCGACAGCGCCCGTATTGCCGGCCGACGGCGTCAGATCGATGCGCGCCAGGGCGCCCTCCGGACGCGGCGACAACACCAGCGCGCAAGCGAACGGGCCGGTGGTGCTGGTCATCTCACCGAGCGGGCCGGTGCCCGCGATGTCGTAACTGGCCAGCAGGACATCGCGCTCGTCGGCTACCGCAAGGGTGGCCGCCTCGAGCAGTCCGGCGCCAAAGCTCGTCTCGCCGCCGGACACCGCGCTTGAACTGGCATGGCAATGCGTGGCGATAGTCCAGTAGCCCGCGGGGGCGTTATGCACGGAGTTGTGGAATTTGGTGGGCGACAGTTCGGTGGGTGCCGTCGCCAGCGTGGTGCACATGTAGTCGGTGATCACCTGGTCGCCGTGTGCGGAAGCGAAAACGCAAGGCAACGCGGCGGCGTCGAGGCCACTCATCCGCACGGCCTGGCCCGCGGCGGCGGCGGCCAGCAGCACGCTTTCCGGAGCGCGTCGCCGTTCGTTCGGCGGCAGGACGTCGGCCACGGGCCGCGTGGTCGCACCAGGCGCGGCGGCACCGTTGGCGATCTCGCGGAACGCCTGCCAGTCGTCGGCGCCGGGTGCCCACGTGCCGATACCCTTGATCCATACGGTCAGCGCGGCGCTCATGCGGCAACCTCCGCCCGGGCGAAGGCGAGGCAGGCGTTGTTTCCGCCAAAGCCGAACGAATTGCTCAGCGCGATGCGGAGATCGCCGCGCTCGGATGTCCACGCCATCTGCGGCCCGCACAGCGGATCCGGTGTCGTCGCACCCAGATTGGCGGGCACGACGCCGTCGCGCATCGACAACAGCGTAAGCGTGGCCTCGAGAATGCCCGCGGCGCCCAGCGTATGGCCGGTGAAGCCCTTGGTCGAGCTGGCGCGTGTGCTGGCCGGGAAACGCCGTGCCACCAGTGCCGCCTCGACCTCGTCGTTCTTCTGGCTGGCGGTTCCGTGCAGGTTGATGTAATCGACATCGCCCACGACGATGCCCGCCCGCGCCAGCGTGTCGTTCAGTGCGAGCTCGGCGCCGAGGCCTTCGGGATGCGGTGTCGACATGTGGTGCGCGTCGCTGGCTTCGCCGTAGCCGATCAACAGCGGCAGTCCGCCACCCTCCACGGCGCGCTCGATGAGCGCGAAGCCGGCCGCCTCGCCGATCGAGATGCCGCCACGGTCGGCGTCGAACGGGCGGCAGGGTTCAGGTGACACGAGCTCGAGCGAATTGAACCCGAACAGGACGCTGTCGCAGAGCGTGTCGGTACCACCGACGATGGCGGCGTCGATCAATCCGAGGCGGATCATCCGCTCGGCGTTGGCGAACACCTTGGCGCTGGAGGAGCACGCGGTGGCGACGGTCAGGCAAGGCCCTTCCAGGTCGAACGCCGTGGCGACGAATCCGGCCAGCGAATGGGGGGTGTGCAGGACGGAGCGATGGAGATCCGCCGGCATCCGGCCTCCTTCCAGGCGTCGATAGCCTTCTTCGGTCGCACCGATGCTGGCGGTCGACGTGCCGAGCAGGACGGCGACGCGCGAGGCGCCGTAGCGCTCGCGTGCGTCCCTGACCGCATCGATAAAACCGTCCTGACGCAACGCCAGCCAGGCCAGGCGGTTGTTCCGGCATTCCCATTCGGCGAGAGCCGGCGGGAGCGGTTCGTCTTCGAGTCCGGCGACGCGGCCGATCCAGCAATCCAGGGGTGCTGAGCTGAAGTCGTTGGGTTGAAGGCCGCCCCGGGAGGTGGCGATGGCGGTGGCGTGAGCGTCGAGACCGCGACCGAGCGCGGAGGTCGCCGTGTACGCGCGGATGGCGAGAGGAGGCATGGGATGAGGCATGCGGCGAGCCTATCCTTTTTGAGCCGCAGCGTCGCGTGAATGACGGCACCCATGACATGGCCATTCATTCGCAGGACCGCATCGTTGCGCCTCGCCAGCCAAGTCGCCAGACTCCGCTGTCTATGGCCGGTCTTCTCAAACCCCTGCGTCGCGGCGTCTGGCGTTACCTCAGTGACCGCGACATCCTGATCGCGGCGTTCGTCACCGTCGTGGTCTTCGTCGGCACCCTGGGCCTGGTCTACGTCGCGCACGTGATCAACGTATGGGGCCTCGCCCGACGCAGCCCGATCGCCGGAGGGCATCGTCGGGCGCTGCTGATCTTCGGGCGTCGCCTGGTCGACGATCTGCCGGAGGCCGACTTCACCGAGCGTCTGGCGCGCGGGCGCGAAAACGTGCTCGCCGGCGCCGCCGATCGCGTGTTGTTGCTTGGCGGCACGAGTGGCGGCTCGGTCAGCGAAGCGGAGGCGGGACGTCGCTGGCTCGTCGCCGCCGGCTGGCCCGTCGATGTGCCGATGACGCTCGAGCAGCTGTCGATCGATTCCCTCGAAAACCTGCGGCACGCCCGCGAACTGTTGCGTCCATCGGACGAAGGCCGGCTGCCCGCCGTCTGGCTCGTCACCAGTCGCTACCATCTGGCGCGTTGCCTGTACCTCGCCCGCCGGCTGGGTTTCGACGCCTCGCCCATCGCCGCCGAACCCCGGCTCGCGCTCAGCGGTCGTTATGTCGTGCGGATGCTCATGGAAGCGGGCTATCTGATGTGGATCGACATCGGCATGCGCTGGGCCGCGCTCACGGGCAACCGGCGCATGGCCGCACGTATTTCCTGACCCGTCATCGTTACGCGGCGGCGTGCCGCAGCGGGCCTCCCGGCCCGACTTGCTAAGCTTCGCGACATTTCCCGCCCAAGGATCCTGCGCCGTCATGTCCGAACAAGCCGATCTTGCCGAGTCGTTCCTGCGCGGGCTCCAGGACCGCATCTGCGCCGCCATCGAGGGGATCGACGGCAAGGCGACGTTCGAGGAGGATGCCTGGACGCGCCCTGCGGGCGGCGGCGGTCGCACGCGCGTCCTGCGCGACGGCGCCATCTTCGAACAGGCGGGCGTGAATTTCTCTCGGGTCGCCGGTTCGCCATTGCCGCCGAGCGCCACGGCGCACCGGCCCGACCTCGTCGGCGGCAGCTTCATCGCCACCGGCGTCTCGCTGGTTCTGCATCCGCGTAACCCGCACATCCCGACGACGCATGCCAACGTGCGTTACTTCGAGGCCTCGAAAGAAGGCGCGGAGCCCGTGTGGTGGTTCGGCGGCGGCTTCGATCTCACGCCGTTCTATCCGGTCGACGAGGACGTGCGTCACTGGCATCGGGTCGCCAGGGACCTCTGCGCGCCGTATGGCGATGACGTGTACTCGCGATACAAGCAGTGGTGCGACGAGTATTTCTACCTCAAGCATCGCGGCGAAACGCGCGGTGTCGGCGGTCTTTTCTACGACGACCTCAACGAGGGCGGCTTCGAGCGGTGCATGAGTTTCACGCGCGACGTCGGTCAGGGTTTTCTCGACGGCTACCTGCCCATCGTGGAGCGCCGTCGCGACACGCCGTATGGCGAGCGCGAGCGCGAATTCCAGCTCTATCGTCGCGGTCGTTACGTCGAGTTCAACCTGGTCTACGACCGCGGCACCTTGTTCGGTCTGCAGTCGGGCGGGCGCACGGAATCGATCCTGATGAGTCTGCCGCCACGCGTTCGCTTCGAATACGCGTACGCGCCCGAGGCGGACAGCCCCGAAGCGCGGCTGCAGGAATACCTGAAGCCGCGCGACTGGATCTGAGTTACGGGGCGCTGCCCGAGAACGTGTGCGGCGTGGCGCCTTCGATCTTGCCGACCGTCGCGGAGTCGCTCACGTAGAGATCGACCGCACGTTCGAACCTCAGGGTGCCCTGAACCACGGCGTGCGGTCCGATCACGATCTTCGGATTGCGGTCGTTGTTGGTGTGCCAGCCCATGTTGGGCTTCTTCACCAGGATGCCGCCCTCGACCTTCGAGCCGCCACCGATATCCATGTCCGCGTTGACGGTCTCGATGCCGCCGCCCACGTGCGCGCCGTCGAGCGAGATCTCACCATTGACGTTGGACAGGTGGCCTTTGACGTCGGCACCGCGCTCGAGCTGAACCCGCCCGTTGACCGTCTGCACTTCATCGCTCACGCGCGACTGCTCAAGCAGGGACACCGCGCCGTTGACCGTCTTCACGGTGGCGGCGGTAGCTCCTTCGCCAAGCTCGACCGAACCGTTGACGGTACTGGCCTTCTGTACCGTGGCGCGCGAACCGATGCGGACCGAGCCGTTCACCGTATGGACGTCGCCCGCGTTCTGGCCAGCTTCGACCGACGCGGTGCCGTTGACCTTGCTGATGTCGTCGGCCGCGACGGCGGCGCCGGCGAGGGACAGGGCGATGAGGAGGGAAATCAGGCTACGAGGCATGCTGCGGCACTCCGCGAGTGGACTAGGACACCTGAGATGCGCGCGCCCCGCGCAAGGTTTAGCGTGACTTCCGGCACGGCTGCCTGCCGTCGCCGCGTAAGTTGACGCCTCGCGGGCGAGGTTCCACCATCGGATTTTTCCTCCTGACGTTGGATGCCATGTACAAGCTTGTCATGATCCGCCACGGCCAGTCGGCCTGGAACCTCGAGAACCGCTTCAGCGGCTGGGCCGATGTCGACCTGACCGAGCAGGGCGTGGCCGAGGCCCGTGAGGCCGGTCGCCTGCTCAAGGACGCCGGTTTCACCTTCGACCTGGCCCACACCTCCTACCTCAGGCGTGCCGTGCGCACCCTGTGGCACGTGCAGGACGAGATGGGCCTGATGTGGATCCCGGTGGTGACCGACTGGCGCCTCAACGAGCGCCACTACGGCGCCCTGACCGGCCTCAACAAGTCGGAGACCGCCAGTAAGTACGGCGAAGACCAGGTCAAGATCTGGCGCCGCAGCTACGACACGCCGCCGCCGGCCCTGAAGCCGGGCGAGATGTCGTTCGCCGACGACGGCCGCTACGACGGCATCGCCGACGTCCCGCTGACCGAGTGCCTGAAGGACACCGTCGCCCGCGTGCTGCCGTACTGGCACGACGTACTGGCGCCGGCGATCAAGAGCGGCAAGAGCGTGCTGATGGCCGCTCATGGCAACTCCATGCGCGCGCTGGTGAAGTACTTCGACGGCATCTCCGACGACGACATCGCCGAGCTCAACATCCCCAACGGCATTCCGCTGGTCTACGAGTTCGACGCCGACCTCAAGCCGGTCAGGCACTATTACCTGGGCGACGAGGCCGAGATCGCGGCCAAGATGGCCGCCGTCGCCAACCAGGGCAAAGCAAAATAACGCTGGCCGCTTCGTGTAGGAGCGCGCCCCGCGCGCGACAGCTCTTCGCGCCGGTCCCCACGGGCCCGGCGCGGGACTCCGGCCGCATGACACCCGTCACCCCCAACACCTAACATCCCGCCCTCGAATGCCCGCCACGGTCGCCGTAAGGTAGCGTCACAGTCACCACCACCGAGACCGCGCCCATGCTGGCTCCGACCACCATCCCGTTCATCGTCGCTCCGCTGATGGCCTTCGCCGTCTACCGCCGTGTTCGCGGCAGTTTCGGCCGGCAGCCGATCCGGACGAAGCGGATGACCGCTCGCATCGTCATCTTCGCGGCGATCGCCTGCCTGATGATGACCTCGGGTCTGCAGGACATCCGGCTTGCGGAGGGCGCCCTCGGCGGCCTCGTGCTCGGCGGTGCGCTGGCCTTCGTCGGCCTGCGCCTCACCCGTTTCGAGTCGAGCCCCCAGGGCGGCGACTTCTATATCCCGAATCCCTGGCTTGGGGCCGCGCTCACCGCGCTGCTGCTGGGCCGCATGGCTTGGCGCTTCCTGGTGCTGGCCCCCCTGTTTCAGGGCGAGGGCCCAGCTGTCGCCCATACGCCGCCGCCCGGTAACAGCCCGCTCACCATGCTGGTGGTCGGTCTGACGATCGGCTACTACGCGGCCTACTACGCGGGGATCCTGGTGCACCACCGCCGCTTCAAGCGGCTGGAGCAGGCGGTCTGATCGCCGGAGACGCACTCAGAGGGCGTCGTTGTCCAATTCGCCGGTACGGATACGCACGACCTGGTCGAGCTGACTGACGAAGATCTTGCCGTCGCCGATCTTGCCCGTGCGGGCCGCCTGCTGGATGGCCTCGACCACGCGCTCGACCTGATCATCGGTGATGGCGACCTCGAGCTTGATCTTGGGCAGGAAGTCGACCACGTACTCCGCCCCGCGATACAGTTCGGTGTGGCCCTTCTGCCGGCCGAAGCCTTTCACCTCGGTGACCGTGACGCCCTGGACGCCCACATCGGCGAGGGCTTCGCGGACGTCGTCCAGCTTGAACGGCTTGATGATGGCGACGACCAGCTTCATGTAACACTCCTCGGGGCGCGTCCGGCTGTCGGCGCGCGGACGGTCATTGTGCCATCCGCGGTCGGTCGGCGTCCTCCGGGAGCATTTTGTAGGGGAAACCCTACACGACGTGTAGGCATCCGCCTATAGCGCCTACAAACGAATCACCTAAACTTCATTCCACGACATCGAGGTGCGCAAGATGGATGTGCAGGGTATCGATCAACTCGCACAGCGGTTGGCATCGTTGGTTCCGCCAGGGTTGGCGCAAGCGCGTGAGGATATGCACGCCAACTTCAAAGACATTCTGGCGCAGGGACTACGCCGCCTCGATCTCGTAACCCGCGAAGAATTCGATGTGCAGAGCCAGGTATTGGCTCGTACGCGAGAAAAGCTCGACGCTCTGGAAAAGCGCATTGCCGACCTGGAAGTCAGCGCTGCGCAGCGCGGCCAATAGGGAAGGCCGCACAGCCCGGGACCGCCCCCGATCCGTCACCCTCACCCCGAGAGCGGTCGGGGGCGGTTATTTTTCTCCGAACAGGCGCAAGGAGTGCGTATGCGAGCCGGATCCCTTCAGGATCACCGACGTTCGCATCCCTTGTGGATGCGTAACCGGTTACGATACTCCCCGTCATGAGCCTCGCCGTCACCCTTTCGCGCGCGCAGGAAGGCGTTGCCGCGCCACAGGTCATCGTCGAGGTGCATCTCTCCGGCGGCCTGCCTTCCACCTCCATCGTCGGTCTGCCTGAAGCGGCGGTGCGCGAGGCGCGGGATCGTGTTCGTGTCGCCATCCAGAACACCGCCTTCGAATACCCGGCCCGTCGGGTCACCGTGAATCTGGCACCCGCCGAACTCCCGAAAGACGGTGGCCGGTTCGATCTGGCCATCGCGCTGGGCATCCTCGCCGCGGGCTCCCAGGTGCCCCGCGAGCGGCTCGACGATTGCGAGTTCCTCGGCGAGCTTGCTCTGTCCGGCGAGCTCCGTGCCGTACCCGGCATCCTTCCCGCCCTGATCCGCGCTCGCCGTAGCGGCCGCCGCATCGTCGTACCCCGGGCCAACGCCGCGGAAGCCGCGTTGATCGGGGAGGGCGACATCCTGCTGGCGGACAGCCTCGCCGAGGTCTGCGCCTGGCTGCGCGGCAATGGCGATCTGACCAGTCCCGCCACGGCCGACTTCTACGACCTGCCGACCTGCGGCCCCGACATGCGTGACGTGCGCGGCCAGTATCAGGCGCGCCGCGCCATGGAAATCGCCGCTGCGGGTGGTCACCATCTTTTGCTTATCGGTCCGCCCGGCACCGGCAAGACGATGCTGGCTGAGCGTCTCCCGGGGATCCTCCCGCCGATGACCGAATCGGAAGCGCTTGAGAGCTGCGCCATTCGTTCGCTGTCCGGCGAGGAGATCGAGCCGGGTTGCTGGCGCCGTCGTCCCTTCCGCGCACCTCATCACACGGCCTCAGGCGTCGCCCTGGTCGGCGGCGGGGCCAATCCGCGTCCTGGCGAGATCTCGCTGGCGCACAACGGCGTGCTCTTCCTCGACGAGTTGCCCGAGTTCAGCCGGCACGTGCTCGAGGTGCTTCGCGAGCCGCTCGAGTCCGGGCAGATCGTGATCTCCCGCGCCGCGCGGCAATCGACGTTCCCGGCCGAGTTCCAGCTCGTTGCGGCGATGAATCCGTGCCCCTGTGGTTACAACGGCGATCCACTGCATGAGTGCCGCTGCACGCCCGATCAGGTACAGCGTTATCGCGGGCGTATCTCAGGCCCGCTGCTCGATCGCATCGACATCTGCGTCGAAGTGCCACGCGTTTCCATCGCCGAGTTCTCGGCCATGCGTGGGCCCAGGGATGACGACAGCGCGACCGTGCGCGCGAGGGTGGTCAAGGCCCGGGAGAAAGCGCTGCTGCGCGCTGGCCAGGCGAACGCGGAGCTGAGCGTCGTCAACCTCGAACGCGACTGCGCGCTGCCGTCGGCGGAGCGCGAGTGGTTGCAGGTGACGCTGGATAAGCTGGGTGCCTCGGCGCGGGCGTATCACCGGATTCTTCGTGTTGCGCGGACGATCGCCGATCTGGAGGGCGGGGCGGGGTGTGTGGAGCAGGTGCATCTGGCGGAGGCGCTGCATTACCGGCGGTTCTGACGCCTCGTCATCGGCACGCTGCCCCGTTACTCGCTTCTGCCGAGCTCATGCGCGAATTCGGCAGCTGTGGCGAGAATTCCCACTCGCGACGCGTGAATCGATTACCAAAGACGTTTGTCGATGTTGTGCCATTTCTTCTCAGCTCGCCTTAAATAGCGCGAGCCCATTTCTCACTTTCATTTAGTGGAACGCCTACAGCGCACGGGCTAATGCGTGCTTTTCAATAGCAGAAAAGAGCTTTTTTGAAGGCATGGCTATCGCAAAGCCTGGCCTGCGTGCTACATCACGCTAAGACAATTTCGCATTGATGCGATTGTCACGAGCTTTTATAGCTACGTCGCGGAATGTCGGATGCTGATGACCCGGGCGCGTGTTTTAGTTGCTCGCTAAGCTCGCGTTACCTCGACAACTGAATCAACGCGAGTCGCCTGCACCGGTCTGGAAGATGCTGTGCGGTGCTGTGGATGGAACCAGGAGACGGACACTTTGTTCTCTTACTACACTGAACTGGCACTCTTGAGTTTCCGGCGAAGCCCGGGTCTGACGGCATTGATGGTGCTAGCCATAGCCTTTGGCGTCGCCGCTTCGATGACGACCTTCTCTGTTTACCGGGCTGTATCGGGCGATCCCATGCCGTGGAAATCGGGGCGGATTTTCGTCCCGCAGGTCGATACCTGGGGCCCGACAGAGCCTGACAAGGATGGCGAGCCTCGGTCCTCTCTCGACTACGCTACCGCCGTTGCGCTTACCCGCGCGCATCGAGGTACCGCGCAAGCACCGATGTATAAGATTTCGCCCGCTGTGCAAGCCGAGGCTGCGGCGAGTCACCCTGTCAATATCGACGGCCATGCCGTGGGCAGCGAGTTCTTTCCCATGCTCGATGTGCCTTTCCTGTACGGGGCGGGTTGGACACTTCAGGACGATGAACGGCGTGCAAATGTTATCGTTATCAGCCAACGGCTCAACGGGAAGCTGTTTCAGGGGCGCAATAGCGTAGGTCAAAGCCTGCTGGTGGCTGGAAGGAGCTACCGAATCGTCGGCGTTGTCGGTCACTGGGATCCGCAGCCGCGCTTCTTCGATGTGGTCAATACGGGTGGCTTCACGACAACGCGCGAAGACGCGTTTCTCCCGTTCAATACGGCGATAGCGGCTGGCATCGAAACTACAGGCAACACTGGCTGCAGCAAAACGCCCACCGAGTCGGGAATCGCGGGCCTGACGCGTTCGAATTGCGTCTGGATTTCGTACCTGGTGCAACTGGACGATGAGCGCTCCGTGGCCGCCTACATGGCCTACCTCGACGGGTATGCACGGCAGCTGCGCGATTCGGGCGCCGTCACCTGGGAGCCGAATAATCGCTTGCGTGACATCCCGGCGTGGTTGGATGCGCGGCATGTGGTGCCTGCGGACACGGGCGCGTCACTGCTGGTGGCACTTGGCTTGCTCGTGGTCTGTCTTGTCAATACGTCAGGACTTCTTTTGGCCAAGTTCCTCAGGCGTAGCGGTGAAATCGGTGTTCGCAGAGCGCTGGGTGCGCCTCGCCATGCGATCTACGCCCAGTTTCTCACCGAGGCGGGGATGATCGGCCTCGCCGGCGGGGTGCTTGGCATCGCGCTCACCGGCGTCGGTGTCGCGTGCGTTCACTGGCTGTTGCCCGTGGACATCGCACAGCTAGCACGTATCGACCCAAGCTTGCTGCTGCTCACTCTTGGCCTCGCGCTAGGATCGACGCTGGTGGCCGGTCTGTATCCGACGTTCCGGGCAGCGCTGGTGCAACCCACCTGGCAACTCAAGTCGCAGTGAGGGTCACATGACGATTCATCCCATGATCTCCGCGCTGCGCTGACATAAAGCCGGAGTGATACTCATCGTTCTGCAGATATCGCTGACTCTCGCGATAGTCTGCAATTCGGTGTTCATCATCGGTTCGCGCATCGAGCGCATCGGGCGCCCGACGGGATTGGCCGAGTCGGACCTTTTCCTCGTCACACAGCAGTGGGTGGGCGGCGGTGCCGCCGACGGACCCGACGCACTTCAGCGGCTCGACACGATGCAGCGCGAGGACCTCAGTACGCTTCGCAGCGTGCCCGAGGTCGCCTCGGCCACGCCGATCAACTCGTTGCCCCTGCTTAACTCGGCAGCATGGAACGGTGGCGTCGCTCTGACGCCAGACCAGCGGAAGCCGAACGCCCAGGCCAGCTTCTATTTCGTCGATGAATCGGTGGTGCCCACGCTGGGCATCAGGTTGATCGCAGGGCGAACCTTCAATGCCGGTGAGATCGATCACAAGGCGCTGGGTGACACCAACACTCCGTCTGCGATCATCGTCAGTAACGAACTCGCTGGTCGACTCTTCCCCGGCGCCAATGCGTTGGGGCAGTGGGTTTATCTGGATGGCGGCGCCGCTCCGGCGACCATCGTCGGCATCATGGAGCGCCTGCAGACACCGGGAACCAGCGAGTTCAGCACGAGCTTCGCGTACAGTTCCCTGCTGGTGCCGAGCCGAATGAATTCGACTTTCTCCCGCTATGCGATCCGTGCCAAGGCCGGGCAGCTCGATGCTGCGATGCAAGCGGCGTCCAGCGCGTTGTACAAGGCCAATCCGCAGCGCGTTATCGCGGACGACGGTATCCAGTCGTATGCATCGGTGCGCGAACAGGCCTACCGCGCCGATCTGGGTATGGCGATGCTGATGGGCGGCATATCGCTGATCCTTCTGGGCGTCACGGCGGCGGGAGTCTTCGGACTTACCAGCTTTTGGGTTGATCAGCGCGAACGGCAGATCGGTATACGTCGCGCGCTTGGGGCAACGCGAAGGAACATCCTCGGCTACTTTCAGTTGGAAAACCTTCTGATCGTCGGCAGTGGCGCGACCACGGGAATCATTCTTGCCGTGGGCCTCAATATGCTTTTGATGTCCCGTTACGAGATGCCACGGCTTCCTGTCACGGACGTGATGGTGGGCGTCGTGCTGGTCGTTTTGCTCAGTCAGGTCTCGACCCTCATACCAGCTCGCCGAGCGGCTCGCGTCGAACCGGCCAGTGCGATCCGCGCGACCTAGTCACGTTGGAGGGGAGTCGTGGGTACGACCCGGGCCGGGACATCGTCATGCTCAGCTCTTTCAGTAAGCGCTACCGGAGAGCCGCCGGTGGCCCTGACGCTGATGTCCGAGCCGATTAAGACTTATTTCATGTACTGACCAGTTGACGAATCCCCCGGCCAGGAGCATGATTCTGTACCAGGCGGTTCTCTAATGGACTGTCTGCCCCGCTCCGGTGCTGGATACCCCTCCCTCCCCCCGCTCCAGCACCGGGGCCCGGCCTTTATCTTCACCAACGATTCCCTATGCTCTTCTTGACGGCCCGCCTCTGGCGCTGGCCGTTTTCTTTTTTTGGAACAGGGAAAATCATGGGACTCGAACTCGGCATCCTGCTGACACTGATGCTTGGCATCGGCTTCCTCTGCCAGTGGGTAGCATGGCGGGTGCGCCTTCCGGCCATCCTCTTCCTGCTGCTGGCAGGCATTCTGGCGGGCCCGGTGACCGGGCTCCTTCACCCGGACAAGGTCCTGGGCGACCTGTTGTTCCCGGTGGTATCGCTGGCGGTGGCGGTCATCCTCTTCGAAGGCAGCCTGACCCTGCGCTTCAGCGAGCTGAAGGGTATCGGGCACGCGGTCCGTGGCCTCGTCAGCTACGGCGCGATCATCGCGCTGCTGATGCTGGCGGGTGCGGCCCACTGGATCGGTGGTCTCAGCTGGGAACTGGCGCTGCTGTTCGGCGCACTGACCTGCGTGACCGGCCCGACCGTGATCGCGCCCATGCTGCGCACGGTTCGGCCCAATGCCCGTATCGCCAACATCCTGCGCTGGGAGGGGATCATCATCGATCCGATCGGCGCCCTGTTTGCGGTGCTGGTCTATGAAGCGATCGTCTCGCACCGCGAAGGTCACTCGATCCAGATCTTCCTCGGCACGATCGCATGTGGCGCGATCGTCGGTGGCGTCGCCGCATTCATTCACGGCAACCTGCTGCGTCGCCACTGGATCCCCGAGTACCTGCAGAACTTCGGCACGCTGGCCGCGGTGCTCGCTACGTTCACGCTGTCCAACACGGTGGCACACGAGTCGGGCCTGCTGGCGGTGACCCTCATGGGTATCGCGCTGGGCAACATGCGTGACGTACACATCGACGACATCATGGACTTCAAGGAGCACCTGACCACCTTGCTGGTCTCGATGCTCTTCATCCTGTTGGCGGCGCGTCTGGACTGGCCGCTTCCCGATGGCGCGCTGCTGGGTGGTGTGCTGATCTTCTTCGTCGCGCAGCTCGTCATTCGTCCGCTGTCGGTCCTGGTGGCGAGCGTTGGCGGCGGGCTGTCGTGGCGTGAGCGTGCATTGATCGCCTGGGTCGCGCCGCGAGGCATCGTTGCCGCATCCGTGTCGGCGTTGTTCGCCATTCGTCTGGAAAAGGCGGGCATGGCCGGTGCCGACAAGATGGTGCCGCTCGTCTTCCTGATGATCATCGGCACGGTGGTCTTCCAGAGTGCGACGGCGCGTCCGCTGGCGCGCTGGCTGAAGGTCGCCGATCCCGAACCGCGTGGCGTGCTGATCTACGGATCCGACATCGTCGCGCTGGAGATCGCGCGCGCCCTGGCCGCCAATGAGGGGCTGCGTGTCGTCGTCGCCGACGACGACTGGAACGGTATTCGCACGGCGCGCATGGCGGGACTGTCGACGTTCTTCGGCAATCCTTCGTCGCAGGCGGCGGATCGCAATCTCGATCTCGCGGGCATCGGCCACCTGCTAGCCGTATCGACACATCGCGAACTGAACTCGCTGGCCAGCGTGCACTATCGCGAGGAGTTCGGTCGCGACAAGGTATTCCGCCTGCGCAACCTGTCGCCCGAGGAAAGCCACGGTCGCGCCTCCCTGGCGGGGAGTCTCGTCGCCACCGCGTTGTTCGCCGAAGACATGACGCACGCGCGCTTCGCGGAACTGCTGCACGAGGGATGGCGAATCAAGTCCACGCGACTGACCGAGACATTCGACTGGCCGCATTTCATCGAAGAGTACGGTTCGCGCACGGTGCCGTTGTTCGGGGTCGAGGAGAAAGGCGACCTTCGCATCGCTTCGGGCAAGAAAGTGCTGGAGCCGAAGCCCGGCTGGACGGTGATCGCCCTGGTGCCGCCCGAGCGCTGATCGCCGCCGCGACGCGAGGCGGCGTTCGCATGGTCCATCAGTGAATATGAGCACGGCGGCGAACATACTTTCGCCGCCGTGCCCAGGCGCAAAGCGCTTCGCGTCGAACGCCTTACGCCGCTGAGGCCGGATGAAACTGCTGTTCTTCCGTCGAACCGCTCAGTGCGGAGAGCGAACTGAACGAGCCTGAGATCACCTGGTTCACCGTGTCGAAGTAGCCGGTGCCGACCTCGCGCTGGTGCTTCGCCGCCGTATAGCCATCCTTCTCCGCCGCGAACTCCGCTTCCTGCAGTTCGACGTAGGCCGCCATCTGTCGATCCTTGTACCCACGCGCCAGCTGGAACATGGAGTAGTTCAGCGCATGGAAGCCAGCCAGGGTGATGAACTGGAAGGCGTAGCCCAGCTCGCCCAGCTGCTTCTGGAACGTCGCGATCGTCCTTTCGTCGAGGTTCTTCTTCCAGTTGAAGCTCGGCGAGCAGTTGTACGCCAGCTTCTTGCCCGGATACTTCGCATGGATGGCCTCGGCGAACCGGCGCGCTTCTTCCATATCGGGCGTCGAGGTCTCGCACCAGAGCAGGTCGGCATAAGGTGCATAGGCGAGCCCGCGACTGATCGCCTGATCGATGCCTTGCTTTGCCTCGTAGAAACCTTCCACAGTGCGCTTGCCAGTGAGGAAGGGCTTGTCGTAGTCGTCCACATCGGAGGTGACCAGCGCGGCACCCATCGCATCCGTGCGCGCGACAATAAGTGTTGGCACGCCGGCGACGTCGGCAGCCAGTCGTGCGGCGATCAGCTTCTGCACGGCTTCCTGTGTCGGCACGAGCACCTTGCCACCCATGTGGCCGCACTTCTTCGCACTGGCTAGCTGGTCTTCGAAATGCACGCCGGCGGCGCCCGCCTCGATCATGTGCGTCATCAGCTCGTACGCATTGAGTACGCCACCGAAGCCCGCTTCGGCATCGGCGACGATCGGCACCAGCCAGTCGAGACCATCCTTGCCCTCGGCGTGATGAATCTGGTCCGCGCGCAGCAGCGTTTTGTTGATCTTGCGGACGACGTTAGGCACCGAGTCGACCGGATAGAGCGACTGGTCGGGATACATCGCCCCGGCCGTGTTCGCATCGGCGGCGACCTGCCAGCCTGAAAGGTAGATGGCCTGGAGCCCGGCCTTCACCTGCTGCATCGCCTGGTTGCCCGTGAGCGCGCCGAGGGCGTTGACGTAAGGCGTGTCATGAAGGGCGCGCCACAGGCGATCGGCGCCGCGGCGGGCGAGTGTGTGCTCGATCTGGACCGTGCCACGCAGCCTGATCACGTCCTCGGCGGCGTAGGGGCGTTCGACGCCCTTCCAGCGTTCGTTGTTGGTCCAGTCCAGCGTGATGTGCTCGGCGTTATGCGTCTTCATCGTAAGGCTCCTTCGAGAGGTCGGTCAGGACAGGTGTTCGTAAGCGGGAAGGGTGAGGAAGTCGCGTAGTTCGTCGGCGTGAGTCAGTGCGGAAATCAGGCGGGCCGCATCATCGGCGCGCGATGCGCCGGGCAGGTCGCTGCCGCGAAGGCGGTGCGCATGGGCCGCAAGTGCCTGGTCGAAGAGGCCGAAGTCGATGTGTGCGTGGTCGCTGAACTCGATCGGTCCGTGATGCAGCCATTGCCAGAGCTGCGCGCGGGCGATCTCCGCCGTGGCGGCGTCTTCCATGAGGTTGTGAATCGGTACGCAGCCGAGGCCTTCGAGCCACGCCGCCGTATAGCGAAGGCAAACCTCGACGTTATTGTCGAAGCCGGAGCGGGTGACCGTACCGATGGCGGGCGCGATGAGCGCGTCACGCGAAACGGTCACGTCGTCGCGTGTCACATGCAGCTGGTTCGACGTCGGCATGTGTTCGTCGAAGATCGCCATCGCGACGGGGACGAGCGCCGGATGGGCGACCCAGGTGCCATCGTGTCCCGCGGTCACTTCCCGCAGCTTGTCGGCGCGGACCTTGGCCATCCCGGCGTCGTTCGCGGCGTCGTCGCCGCGGATAGGAATCTGCGCCGCCATGCCGCCCATCGCGAAGGCGCCACGGCGATGGCAGGTCCGTATCAGCAGCTCGGAATACGCCTTGAGAAAAGGCACGGTCATGGTGACCTGGCCACGCTCCGGGAGCAGCCGGTCGGCATGGGCGCGGAACGTCTTCAGGTAAGAAAAGATGTAGTCCCAACGGCCGCAGTTCAGCCCGACGATGCGGGCACGCAGCGCGTGCAGGATTTCGTCCATCTGGAGCACGGCGGGGAGGGTTTCGATGAGCACGGTGGCCTTCATCGATCCGTGCGGCAGGCCGAGCTGCTCCTCCGCATGGGTCATGACAGATTCCCATAGCGCCGCTTCTTCCATGCTCTGCAGTTTCGGCAGGTAGAAATACGGGCCGCGATCTTTTTCGTGCAGCGCGGCGGCGTTATGGAAGGCATACAGCCCAAAGTCGACGAGCGCACCGGCGACCACGTCACCGTCGACCTCGGCATGGCGCTCGGGCAGGTGCCAGCCGCGAGGGCGAATCACCAGCACTGCCGGATGCTTGCCGACGCGATACACCTTGCCCTCGCCGTTGGTGAACTCGATGCTGCCGTTCACCGCGTCGCGGAGGTTGCGCTGCCCTTCCATCTGGTTGGCCCAGGTCGGCGCGCTCGAGTCCTCGAAGTCGGCCATGAACACCTTCGCGCCCGAGTTCAGGGCGTTGATGATCATCTTCCGCTCGACCGGACCGGTGATCTCGACCCGGCGGTCCATCAGGGCATCTGGTATCGGGCCGACGGCCCAGTCGCCATCGCGGATCGCCGCCGTATCGATGCGGAAGTCGGGGAGTTCGCCCGCGTCGTAGCGTTGTTGGCGTGCCGTCCGCTCAGCCAGAAGGCTCAGGCGACGGCCGTCGAACCGGCGGTGCAGCCCCGCCACGAAGGCGATGGCATCCGGCGTGAGGATGTCGCCGTAGGTGTTGCGGCCGTCACCGAAGCGGACGCCGGAGAGGGGATCGATCGCGCTCTTTGGAACTGCCATGGGTCCGTGCCTCGGGATGCGGGTCTGGAGTTGAAGCTATGCCCGGGGCTATGCTTTTGACAAAGCATATGTTTCAAAGAGCATTATTAAAAAAAGCAATGTTGAATCTATCTAACTGAAATGGCTGATGAAAATGTCAGGTAAGAAGACGGTCGTGAGGGCGAAACGCTCATCGAAGCCCGCTCCGACACGGACGAAAGGCCGCGAGATCCCCGATGCCACGAGCCGCTTTTACTACAAGGGCAATCGCCTGAAGCAGCTGCGTGCCTTCGTCTACACCACCCGGCTGGGCACGCTGAGTCGCGCGGCTGAGGCTCTGTTTCTGTCTCAGCCCTCAGTGAGCCTGCAACTGAAGGCGCTTGAGCGCGAGATGGGTATGCCACTCCTCGAGCGCACACGACGTCGCGTCACCCTGACCGACGCCGGCGAAGCCCTCTACGAGATGGCCCGTCCACTGGTGGAAGGCTTCGAGAACCTCGACCGGGAATTCCAGAAGAAGACCCGGGGTGCGCAGTCAGGCAAGCTGACCGTGGCGGCGGGATCCTCGACCATCCAGTATCTGCTGCCCGAACTCGTGAAGGCGTACCGGGAGCGGTATCCGTCCGTACAACTCCAGCTCGCAAACGTTACGGGCAAGGATGGCCTCGCGTTGCTTCGTGCCGACGACGCCGACATCGCGATTGGCTCGATGCTCGACGTGCCCAACGACATCGCATGGGCGCCGGTCTATCACTACGACCCGATGTTGATCATGCCGCCCGATCATCCGCTGGCTGCGAAGTCGGAGATTCGGCTGGAAGACCTTTCTCCCTATGGGCTGATCCTGCCGCCGCAGCGGCTTACGACATTTCGCCTGGTCGATATGGTTTTCCAGCAACGGCATGTGCCTTACACCGTCGCGATTGAAGTCGGTGGCTGGGACGTGATCAAGCAGTACGTCGCGATGGGTCTGGGTATCTCCATCGTCACCGGTATCTGCATTACGGAAGCGGATCGCGAGAAGCTTGCTGTGCGAAACCTGCGGCAGTATTTCCCGCAGCGCAGCTATGGGGTTGTGATGCGTAAAGGAAAGTTTCTCAGTCCTGAGGCACGCGCCTTCATCGATCTTATTCGACCCGGTCTGCTGACCCATCGTGATTACGATGAATCGGGGCATTCGGAACGCTGACGCTCATGCGTAGGTGTCGATGCTCCGCTCGGGGTGCAACGCGCGGATCATGTCGCGCAAGCCGGTGGCCAGTTCCATCCCTTTCTCATAGATGCGAATGGTATCGGTCCAGTCGATTCCGGACGTCGAATTCCTAACGTATGAAAGGTGGCCATTGAGCCGTTCCATGACATCGAACGGCGTATCGATCCCCCGGTCATAGCCCATGGCCGCGAGCGTATCCTCGCCCTCGATGTCGATCGCTCCCTCCCAGAACAGTCGAGCTGTAATGGAATTTAGCTGGCGGGGAGTCGCATGCGTCAGATCGAGATCGCGAATCAGCTCTTGCGTCTCAGGTTTAAGACGACGCAGAGCGTCTGTCGCGGTGCCTGTGTTGAATCGCCCGGTGCCGATTCGCTGGACATGGCCGCGAACGATATTGGGATCTTGCTGTGTCAGATGCGGGCCATGAGTGCGATTCGCGATTTGCATGTTGATCTCCCTTCTTTAGCACGAGAATGCAGCTGGCGTCGGAAAATCGATGTCAGTTTGGTTCGCGTGGACGCGCAGGTGACTGGCGCGAAGTGTGTGGGTAAGTCGACCTCGTGAGCTGCCGACGAACATCGTGTCGTCTCGCCGCCTGACTGCCGTCAGATCGCCGTTTGAGGTCGTCGATACCGCATACCTTGCCGAAGCGCGGTTCTGCGCGTCGCCAAGGAATATCTATGCGTCATCAAAAGAAGGTAGTGGTACTCATTGCGTTCGGACTTCTGTCTGCCGCCGCACTCGCCGCGCAAGCGGGGTCCCGTGGCGTGCCAGCGGGTACGTGCCAGATCTACACGAGGTTGGAAGGGCTTAGTGGAAGGCTGCAGAGCCAACAGTTCGCGGTCGTCCGGGAGTGGCGCACTGGATGCACGGGATCGGTGATGGCTTCCGCCGGACGAGGCTACCTGTCGTTCGAGCAGTTTCAGGACGGTGAATGGCGTCCCCGCGCCGAAGGCATCTCGGTCAACCTTGCGCGACTCCCGCCCGGTACCTACCGCCTCCGCGTAAAAAATATCAACCACACCGCACTCGATTACCTCGTGCGCCTGTCCTACGGCATCGGGTGATCGTCACGCTTCACACCCCGCGATGCTTCCCGCGATACCCCGCGAACATGGCGCGGATGCGCGTCATGTCCGCTTCCATATCACCCGAGGCATGGACCAGCGGTCCCACGGTGAATGTCTTCGTCGGGTAATCGATGAACACCGTCTGGATAGGCACGCCGGCGGCTCGCGCGATACGCAGAAATCCCGACTTCCATTGCTTGACGGGCTTACGCGTGCCCTCGGGCGCAATGGCGACCCACATCTTCTCGTGCTCGGCAAAGCGCTTGACCATCTGGTCGACGACATTGGTGGCCGCGGAACGATCGATGGGAATCATGCCGAGCCTGCGCACCACAGGACCCAACGGCCCGTTGAGGACTTCACGCTTGATCATCACCCCGACGTCCATGCCCATGGCCGACTTCACCAGCAAGCCCCACACACCGTCCCAGTACGACGAGTGCGGTGCGCCGATGAGAATGACTTTGGGCAGGTTCGGCATGTCGCCGACGACACGCCATCCGCTGCGCTTGATCACCCACCGGCAGATGCGCATCCAGCGGGACACGGGCAGCTGCGGAATGTTCGGGCCGAGTACGGGAATGCCATCCAGGGGAGGGAGGGTCACTCGGCGCTCCACTTGGTGGAACGACCTTTCTTGGTCTGGCTGCGCTGGGTCTTGCCCGCGAGACGGCGTTCTTTCGAGGCGCGGGTCGGCTTGGTGGCAACGCGCTTCTTCGCCACGACTGTCGCAGCGCGAATGATCTCGGCAAGACGGTCGCGGGCGTCATCTCGGTTGCGCGCCTGCTCGCGGAAACGCCGGGCCTGGATCACCAGCACGCCGGCATCCGTGATCCGGCGGTCGCCACGGGCAAGCAGGCGCTCGCGAACCGCGTCGGGCAGCGACGGCGACGACGCGACGTCGAAGCGCAGTTCGACCGCGCTCTCGGTTCGGTTGACGTGCTGTCCTCCGGGGCCGTCCGCGCGCGTGAAGCGCTCGATCAGTTCGGCATCGGGGATGGCGATGGATGCGGTGACGTTAAGCATGATGGCTGCGGATTCTAGCAGCCGGCCCGCTAAATCCCGTCGTGCGCTGCCGCAGGCCAGGCGTAGGCGTCCTGCCAGGCGAAGCGTTCGATCAGGCGTAGCCAGGTGTCGTCCAGACTGGCTTCGATGCACATCGGGCGAACCGCGGTGGGGTGCACGAAGTCGAGCGCCGCGGCGTGCAGCAGCAGGCGGTGCGATGCGAAGTGCTGCTTGAAGAGGCGATTGTGGTCGCCGCGTCCGTGCTGGCTGTCGCCGACCAACGGATGATGGATGTGAGCGAAATGCTTGCGGATCTGTCGGAAGCGGCCGGTCCGTGGCTCGGCGAGCACGAGGGCGTATCGCTGTTTCTCGTAACGGCCCAGCGGAATGTCGACTTCCGTCGTGGCCAGTTGCCGGTAGTCCGTACTGGCCTCGCGTCGTGGTCCCGTGTCTTTCGAGCCCGGCAAAGGGTAGTCGATCGTGCCTTCCGCCGGATCGGGCCAGCCGCGCACCACCGCGAGGTAACGCTTGCGGACGCTGCGGCCCATGAACTGCTCGCCGAGCTGGGCCGCGACTTCAGGCGAGCGTGCCACGAGCAACACGCCCGATGTCGCGCGATCCAGTCGATGCGCGAGGTGCAGTCGCCCATCGACTTGCTCACGGAGCATGTCGATCAGAAACGCATCGTCCGGCCCGACGAACTTCGACCGGTGTACGGCGAGGTTCGCGGGTTTGTTGACGGCGACGATGTCGTCGTCCTGATAGAGAATCTCGAGCACGTCGGTCAGGGCACGCGGCGCGGCCAGCCCGCGATGAATGCGGCGACACCCACCACGGCGGCGGCGATCGCCGGCCACATGCCACGCGAAGACAACGTACCGATCAGGGCCGCACAGATCAGCAGCGTCGCACCGAGCAGGCCGCAGGCGATGAGGCGACGCATGCGCCTCGCGTCGTCGCGTGCCAGGGCGAGAGCGATCGGGTCAGCTATCTCGCGGCGTTCGCCGCTGGCGACCTGACGCAGCGCGTCGCGCACCAGCTCGGGCACGCGTGGTGCCGTATGGATCCATTCCGGGAGGCGACGACGCACGTCGCGCAGGGTGGCCCTCACGCTGTAGCGCTCGCGCAGGATCCGGCGAAGCACCGGGTGAGCGACGGCCCAGATATCGATCTCGGGGTCGAGCATGCGGCCGACGCCTTCGATATTGAGCAACGTCTTCTGCAGCAGGATCAGCTGCGGCTGCAGCGTGAGCTCGAAGCGACGCGCGGTCTGGAAGAGCTTCACCACCAGCTCGGCGATGGATATCTGCGACAGCGGGCGTGTGAAGTAGGGCTCGCAGACCGTGCGCACAGCGGCCTCGAGCTCATCCAGCCGGATGGTCGACGGCATCCAGCCGGCGGCGACATGCAGCTGCGCGATGCGCGCGTAGTCGCGCTCGAACAGGGCGATGAAGTTTTCGGCGAGCCAGTACTGGTCGGCCTCGGGCAACGAACCCATGATGCCGAAGTCGAGCGCGATGAATCGCGGCTCGTCCACACGCGAGGTGTCGACCCAGATATTGCCGGGGTGGGCATCGGCGTGGAAGAAATTGTCGCGGAAGACCTGCTCGTAGAACAATCGCACGCCCTTCTCGGCGAGCGCCTTGCGATCGAGGCCGGCGGCATCGATCGCGACGAGGTCATCGGCGCTGACGCCGCGCACGCGTTCGAGGGTCAGCACGCCCTGGGTGCTGAAGTCCCAGTGCACTTCCGGGATATACAGGTCGATGCCGCTGGCGAAGTTGCGCCGGAGCAGACTGGCGCTGGCGCCTTCGCGTTGCAGGTCGAGCTCGTTCTCGAGCATCTTCTCGACCTCGGCCACTACCTCGAGCGGACGGATCTTGTCCGCGGCCGGGTGCCAGCGCTGGGCGAGCTCACCGAGTGCATGGAGTAGATCGATGTCGCGGGCAATCCGCTTGTCGATACCGGGGCGCAACACTTTGAGCACCACCTCGCGGCCGTCGTGCAGCGTGGCCGCGTGCACCTGGGCGATGGAGGCGGACGCCAGTGCGTTCTCGTCGAAGCTGGCGAACAGTGTCGCGACCGGCGCACGCAATTCGCGCTCGACGATCGCGCGTGCCTCGGCGCCGGGGAAAGGCGGCACCTGATCCTGCAACAGCGCGAGTTCGTCGGCGATATCCGGCGGCACCAGATCGCGCCGTGTCGACAGCACCTGGCCGGCCTTGACGAAGATCGGGCCGAGTTCGGTCAGAGCGAGACGCAACCGCGCGCCGCGCGACATGCCGCGGGTGTCGGCGGCCGGCCCGGGAAACAGTGGGCGCAGCAGCTTGAGCGGGCGGTAGATATGCGCGCCCTCGATCACTTCGTCGAGTTGGTACTTGAGCAGGATGGCGGCGACACGCAGCAGGCGTGGAGCAAGGCGCAGCGGCGTCATGAATGTCGCTCCTTCAGGGCACGCTCGAGTCGGGCAAGCCGGGCCTCCGCGCGCTCGGCGCGCTCGCGGACCGTATCGACCCCGTCGAGGAAAATATCCATCTCGCCCGGCGCTACCGCGACCCTGCCTTCGTCACGGAGCCAGTCGGCGCCGTCCTCGGTCAGGTGCGACACCGTGTCGCGCGCGTGGGCGAGTCCATCGCGGAGCGCTTTGGCCAGGGGAACGCCGATCCGGTCGCCGAAGGTCTTCGCGAAAGCTTCCTCGACATCCGGCGCGTACTGGCGCGCGAGACGCTCGAGGCGGCGAGCGAGTTCGGCATCGCCGGCGATGTCCACCTTGCCGGGCGCCACGCCGTCGTCGTCGCGGCGCATGGCCATGGCGAGGAGACTGCCGGGCGAGGCGACGACACGCAGGCTGCCGCCGTCTTCAGGCGGTCCCACGCGCAAGCGGCCCTTTTCCACCGTAATGCGGATGCCCAGTTCGGGGCCGGCGAGATGCACCTGCACACTGCGGCCATCGAGCGCGTCGAGACGGGCACGGGTGTCGGGATCGAGGTCGACCGCGCGGTTGAGTGCGGTCTCCATGGCGCGTCCGGCCAGTACGCGCAGCGGACGGGGCAGGAAGCGGTTCGGGCCGGCGTCGGCGGAGGGTCGTTCGGGGGTCATGCCCCGATTGTAGCTTGCGCGGGTCAGCCCGCGCCGTCGAAACCCGCCTGACGCCACGCTTCGAACACGGCGACCGCGACCGCGTTGGACAGATTGAGGCTGCGATTGCCCGGACGCATGGGCAGGCGCACGCGCTGTGCCTCCGGAATCGCGTCGAGTACGTCGTCGGGCAGGCCGGCCGTTTCACAGCCGAAGAGCAGTGCGTCGGTCATCCCGAAGGCGACGTCGGTATGAAGCTGGCGCCCCCGGGTCGAGAAGGCGAAGACACGCGGCCGGCCGATGGCATCCAGACAGGCGTCAAGGTCGTCATGGACCGCGACGCTGGCGAACTCGTGGTAATCCAGTCCGGCTCGGCGCAACCGGGCATCGTCCAGCTCGAAGCCGAGCGGTCGTATCAGGTGCAGGGTCGCGCCGGTGTTGGCGCACAGACGAATCACATTGCCCGTATTGGGCGGAATCTCGGGTCGGAACAGGATGACGTGGGGCATGCCCCCATTATGCCGCCGGCGGCGGGCACGCGGCGGCATCGTCGCCCGATACGCACGCGGTCGTCGCGACGGGGTTCATCTGGCTGGTCGCAGCCAGCTGGATCGGCGCGCCGGTGTACGTAAGCATGTTGCCGACAATCAGGCCGCAGACCAGCAGGGAGGCGACGAGCAGGGTGCGCAGGATGAGCAGTTCGTGTTGCATGGCGGTGGCTCCGGGTACGGGTTCTTTTGGGTCAGACCATCTGGAACAGAGTCAGGCCACAGACGAACATCGACGTGGCGAGCAGGGCGCGGAGCATCAGCATTTCGTATTTCATGGTGTCGTCCTCAGTGTTGCCGGAGCGAAAGGCCGTCCGGCGGGGCATGACTAGTAACGCAAACGCCGTGCCAGTCTTTAAGAGCGCGCAATCAGCTGATTCGCATGAGATTTGTCAGGTCATTCCGAAACGGATGCCTGTCCGCGGACACTGACCGTGTGCGAGCGGACACCGTCCGCACACTCCGACATGCCCGATTGCGTCCGGACGACATCGCGGGCTAGCCTCCACGGGACCCGGGCCATGAAGGCCCACTGGAGCCGTGCATGAAGAACCGCCTCGCCCTGCTCGCCGCCGGGCTGATCTCCTTCGTCGGGGCCGCCGCCGCGGCCACCACCTCTCCCGATGCGATTCCCGACATTCCCTACACCCGTTTCCAGCTGCCCAACGGGCTGACAGTGGTCGTGCATGAGGACCACAAGGCGCCCGTCGTCGCGGTCAGCATCTGGTACCACGTGGGCTCGGGAGACGAACCGGCCGGCAAGACCGGCTTCGCGCACCTCTTCGAACACCTCATGTTCTCTGGGTCGGAAAACCGTAAGGGCACCTACTTCCAGCCCTTCGAACGTGCCGGCGCCACGGACATGAACGGCACCACCTGGTTCGACCGCACCAACTATTTCGAGACCGTCCCGACCACCGCCGTCGACATGGCGCTGTGGATGGAATCCGATCGCATGGGCCACCTGCTCGGCGCCATCGGTCAGAAGGAGCTGGACACCCAGCGCGGTGTCGTCCAGAACGAAAAGCGCCAGGGCGAAAACCGCCCCTACGGCCGCGTCGACGAAAACGTCCTGGTCAACACCTTCCCGGCCAATCATCCGTATCACCACGACACCATCGGTTCGATGGCCGACCTCGACGCGGCCTCGCTCGCCGACGTCAAGCAGTGGTTCCACGATTACTACGGCGCGTCCAACACCACGCTGGTGCTCGCCGGCGACATCACGGTGGCACAGGCGAAGGCCAAGGCCGAGAAGTACTTCGGTGACATCCCGGCGGGTCCGCCGGTTCCTCGCCAGCAGGCGTGGATCACCCCGGTGCAGACATCCTCCCGGGGCACCCAGCATGACCAGGTCGCGCAGACGCGCATCGTGCGTACGTGGATCGTGCCGCAGCTGGGCACCGACGACGCCGTGCAGCTCGACCTTGCCACGACCGTGCTCGGTGGCGGCAAGACCTCACGGCTGTACCAGCGCCTCGTCTACCAGGACAAGATCGCGGACGACGTGAGCCTGGGTATTTCGCCTTTCGCCCTGGCCAGTCAGGTGCAGCTGACGGTCGACGTGAAAAACGGCGTCGATCCGGCGAAGGTCGAAGCGGCGGTCGCCGACGTCTGGAAGGACTACCTGGCCAAGGGGCCGACCGACGACGAACTGCTACGTGCCAAGGTCGCCAATCGTGCCGGTTTCGTACGCGGCCTCGAAAAGGTCGGTGGCTTCGGTGGCAAGGCGGTCATCCTTGCCGAAGGTCAGGTCTACCGGAACGATCCCGAGGCCTATAAGAAGGATCTCGAGCGCGCGCAGAACGCCACAACGGCTTCCGTGCTTGCGGCATCGAAGACCTGGCTTGCCAAGGGCGACTACACGCTGACCGTGCTGCCTGCCGCGCCGGGTTTCGATCCCGCGGCCGAAGACAAGGCCGTGGTGGGTCTGGGCGACGCGCAAGGTCGTCCGGCCGCCGTCACTCCCCCCGCGAAGACATATACCGTCGGCAAGTCCGAGGTGGACCGCAGCACGGGTGTGCCCGCCGTCGACACGTTCCCCGACCTGTCCTTCCCGAAACTGCAGCGCGGCAAGCTGAAGAACGGCATCGAAGTCGTGCTTGCCGAGCGCCACACGGTGCCGGTCACTCAGGTGCAGCTTCTGTTCAATGCCGGCTATGCGGCGGATCAGGGCCGTAAGCTGGGCACGGCGAGCTTCACCTCCGCCCTGCTGGAAGAGAGCACGAAGTCGCTCGATTCCGTGGAGGTCGCGCGCCGCAAGGAGCGTCTCGGCGCCATCGTGTCGTCCAGCTGCTCGCTCGATAACTGCAGCGTCGGTCTCAACGCGCTGAACACCGACCTCACGCCGTCGCTGGCGCTGTTCGCCGACATCACGCGCAATCCGGCGTTCAAGGCGGACGACATCGAGCGCGTGCGCGGCCAGTGGATCGCGGGCATCGCGCAGGAGAAAACCGAGCCAACCGGGCTCGCATTGCGCACCCTGCCGCCGTTGCTTTACGGCAAGGATCACGCGTACGGTATTCCGTTCACCGGTAGCGGCACCGAAAAGGCCATCGCTTCGCTCACCGCCGATGATCTCGCCGCATTCCAGCGCGACTACCTGCGCCCCGACAACGTGCGCATCGTCGTCGCCGGCGACACGACGCTTGCCGACATCCTGCCAAAACTCGATGCTGTCTTTGGCGACTGGCAGGCGCCGTCCACCGCGCTGCCGAAGAAGAACATCGGTGAAGTCGCCGCGCAGCCCAGGCCGCGCGTCTTCCTGATCAACCGGACCGACGCCCCACAGTCGCTGATCCTGGCGGGTCTGCTGGCGCCGTCGACCAAGGCGAAGAACGCGCTCGACCTCGGCATCGCCAATGGTGCCTTCGGTGGCACGTTCACCTCGCGCCTCAACATGAACCTGCGTGAGGAGAAGCGTTGGGCTTATGGTGCGGGCAGCATGCTTTCCGATGCTCAGGGTCAGCGCCCGCTGTTGTTCTACGCGCCGGTGCAGACCGATAAGACCGCCGAGTCCGCTGCGGAAATCCTCAAGGAGGCAAAGGCCGTTATCGGACCGAAGCCGCTGACCGACGAGGAAATCGAGAAGATCCGCGCGCAGCGTGTTCGTGCGCTGCCCGGTAGCTTCGAGACCACCTCGGCCGTTCTGGGGGCGATCACGGGCATCCTGATTTACGACCGTCCGGACGACTACGTGCAGACGCTGAAGTCGCGTATCGAAGGCGTCGACCGCAAGGATGCCGAAGACGCCTTGTCAGCCGTGATCCATCCCGACGCGTTGACCTGGGTGATCGTCGGCGACCTGCGCAAGATCGAGGCCCCGGTGCGGGCGCTAAACCTCGGCGAAGTGCACGTGATCGATGCCGATGGCGCGCCCGCGAAGGATGCCGTGCCTGCCAGGGCGGCCAGGTCCAAACCGGCCCCCTCGAAAAAGTGACCGGGCGCGAGGGCGCGATTGAAGAAGATCGCGCCCTCGCTTCCATCCGGCTAGCATACCCATCGAACGATCTTCCGGAGCTCTACCATGCGCAAGGCCCTTGTCCTCCTCATCCCGCTCGCCCTTTCGGCCTGCACGTGGGGCATCAAGCTCGATGACAGCGCGCGCAATGTCCGCACCGCCTGGAACGGCGACGTGTCCAGCTGCCGCGATCAGGGCAAGGTCACCGTCTCCGTACAGAGTCGTGTCGGCCCTATCGATCGCAACGACCTGAAGGTCCGCGACGAACTCGAAGTGCTCGCACGCAACGAAGCCGCGAAGATGGGCGCGGATACCGTCAAGCCGCTCGGCGATCCGAACGGCGGTTCGCAGGAGTGGGGCGCGTATTCGTGTGGGCCTCGCGGTGCCGGTCCGGGCCGTGCCAACAACCCGCCGCCGCCTCCGCCGCAGAACAACAACACGGCGCCGCAGGCTGGGTTCGAAACCGTCCCGCTGAAGAACTGAGCCTGGCTCAGATCGGCCTCACCCCTTCGCCCGCGTGCCGGGCGAAGGTCGCCGCCAGCCAGTCGATGAACACGCGCACCCGCGGCGACAGCTGCCGGTTGTGCGGGTAGAGCAGAGATACCGGCGACGGTGTCGGCGGAAACGCTTTCAGTACTTCGACGAGCGTGCCGGCCGCGAGGTCAGCGGCCACGTGGTATCTCGGCACCTGAATCAGGCCCAGCCCCAGCCGCGCGAGGGTCAGATTCGTCTCCGCGCCCGTCACCGTGACCGTCGATGGCAAGGTGACGTGCCGCACGTCGTCGCCGACGACGAATTCCAGGGGCAGCGTTCCTCCCGTCGACGTCGACAGGAAGCCGATGGCCTCATGCCCGTCGAGATCGTCCGGAGACGAGGGCATGCCACCGTGTCTTTCGAGATACCCGGGGCTGGCGCACGTCACCTCGTCCAGCCAGGCGATGCGGCGTCCCACCATCGTGCTGTCGCTCAGATCGCCGACACGTAAAACGCAGTCCACCCCTTCGCGAACGAGATCCACCCACCGGTCTCCTTCGCCCACGTGGATCTTCAGTGCGGGATAACGGGCCAGGAACTCCGGCAGCGACGGAAGGACGAAGTGGCGGGCGAGGGTGCCGTGTACGTCCACGCGCAATAGACCGGCCGGGCGAGCGTCCACGAACGCAGCCTCCGCATCCTCCACGTCGGCGAGGATCGATACGCAGCGGCGATGGTAAGCCTCCCCATCCAGCGTCGGACTGACATGTCGGGTGGTTCGCTGGAGCAGGCGGACGCCGAGTCTGGCCTCAAGCCGTTTGATCGCCTGCGTAACCGTCGACCGCGGCAGATCGAGGTCCGTCGCGGCGAGCGTGAAGCTTCTCCGTTCCACGATGCGGACGAACAATCGCATGGTATCGAAACGGTCCAGGGTCACCTTTTGTTCCATTGCAAGGAATAGTGAAGCCCAATATAGGTGGATTATCCGCCGCCAGCCAACGCCCATCATGGTCTCGCCCGGCAATCGCGCCGGTACCGGAGAACCGAGATGAACGTGAAAAACAGCAGGATCGCCATCGTGACGGGTGCCTCGCGCGGCATCGGTGCAGCCGTGGCCAAACGGCTCGCCAGCGACGGCTTTACCGTCCTCGTGAACTATTCGGGTAGCGCGCAGGCGGCGGAGGCGGTCGTCCGGGAGATCGAAACGGCCGGCGGCCGGGCGATCAGTGCGCAGGCGGATGTCGCGAACGCCGCGGATGTGCGTCGCCTTTTCGACACGGCCGAGGAGGTTTACGGCGGCGTGGATGTCCTGGTGAACAACGCGGGAGTGATGGCGCTGGCCCCGGTGGCCGAGTTGAAGGATGAGGACTTCGATCGCCTCTTCGCGATCAACGTCAAAGGCAGCTACAACACTATGCGCGATGCGGCGACGCGCCTTCGCGAAGGCGGCCGCATCGTCAATTTCTCTTCCAGCGTGGTTGCCCTGTTGCAGCCGGGCTATGCCGCCTACGCCGCGACCAAGGCGGCCATCGAAGCCACCACGATGGTGCTGGCGCGCGAACTGCGTGGCCGCCATATCACGGTGAATGCGATCGCCCCCGGCCCGACCGGCACCGACCTGTTCCTCGACGGCAAGTCGCCCGAGCTGGTCGACCGGCTGGCCAAGCTGTCACCGCTGGAGCGCCTGGGCACGCCGGACGACATCGCCGCTGCCGTGGCATTCCTCGCGGGGCCGGACGGCGGTTGGATCAACGGTCAGGTGCTGCGTGCCAACGGCGGGGTGGTCTGACATGAAGCAGATCATCCTCATTACCGGGGCATCCAGCGGTTTCGGCCTGCTCACGGCGCGCGCACTCGCGGCGGCGGGACACACGGTCTACGCCAGCATGCGCGATGTCGCGGGTCGCAATGCCGCCAACGCCGAAGCGGTCCTGAAAGAAGCGGCTGAACGGCAGGTCGATCTTCGCGTCGTCGAGCTCGATGTCACCTCCGAGGCATCCGCAGAGGCGGCCGTGAAAACCATCGTGGATCGCGATGGCCGTCTGGACGTCCTCGTGCACAACGCGGGTCATATGGTGTTCGGTCCCGCTGAAGCCTTTACGGCGGAGCAGTACGCCCAGCTCTACGACGTCAATGTCCTCGGCACGCAAAGGGTGAACCGCGCCGCGTTACCGGTGATGCGTGCGCAGGGCAGGGGCCTGCTGCTCTGGGTCTCATCGAGCAGCACGCGCGGTGGCACGCCGCCGTTTCTCGCTCCGTACTTCGCCGCGAAAGCCGCCATGGACTCGCTCGCGGTCAGCTATGCCGGCGAGCTGACCCGCTTCGGTATCGAGACTTCGATCATGGTGCCGGGCGCCTTCACCAGAGGCACCAACCACTTCGCTCATGCGGACAAGCCCTCCGATGAGCCGCGCGCGGCCGCCTATATGGATGGTCCGTACAAGGGCATGCCGGACACGATCCTGAAGGGGTTGGCTGCGCTCGAACCGGCCGATGCCGACGCGGGTGAGGTGGCAACGAAGATCGTCGAGGTGGTCGGGTTGCCCTTCGGCAAGCGGCCGTTCCGGGTGCATGTCGATCCGTCCCAGGACGGTGCGGAAATCGTCAGTGGCGTCGCGGACCGCATGCGTCGCGAGTTGTTCTGGCGCGCGGGCATCGAGGATCTCCTGACGGTCAGGGCGGGCTGATCGCCAGCGCGCGGCTGATCCCATCGGGGAAGGCACTGGCACGGATAGGCACGTGACCGTCAGCCCGGTCGGACACGGTCGCGGACACGGACAGTGTCCGCGGACACCTGGCCGGCGTGTCACGCGGTGCCGTAACTCGCTGAGCCAGCGCGAGTTAGCGTCCTTTTGTTGGTTTGGCCCGTCTCTTGCTCTTTCGGGTATGCGAACAAGGGCAGGGGACCGACCGGGATGTTTGGCTATTACGTGGAACTGGCCGTGCGCAGCCTCAGGCGCAATCCCGTACTGACGGGCCTGATGGTGCTGGCCATCGCGGTGGGTATCGGCACCAGCATGACCACGCTGACCGTGATGCATCTGCTCTCAGGGGATCCGCTTCCGGGTCGAAGCGACCATCTCCATTACGTGCAGGTCACGCCGTATCCCCAGGATGCAACGCCCACGCATCCCAGCGAAGTGATGGACTACCGCTCCGCGATGGATCTGTGGAAGGCGAAGCGCGCGGATCAGCAGGCACTTCTGGTCGGAAGCACAATCAAGGTCCATGACCCGGGGTCGACATCGCCGCCACTGCTGCTGAGCATGCTGTCGACTCATGCGGATTTCTTCACCATGTTCGCGGCGCCCTTTGAATATGGCGGCGCCTGGACGGCGGAGGATGACGAGAAGCACGCTCGGGTCGCCGTGATCTCGTCCGATCTGAACCACAGGCTCTTCCGAGGTGAAAACAGTATCGGCAAGATCGTCCGCCTGCGCGACAGCGACGTTCGCATCGTGGGTGTGCTGAAACCCTGGCGTCCGTCACCGCTCTTTTACGACGTCTATGGCGGCCGTATGGCGCATGGCGACACGGCCGACTTTTACGGGAAGGTCGAGGACGTGATGACGCCCTTCCAGTCAGGCCTCGAAATCAACGACGGCAATTTCGTCCAGTTCACGTGCTGGCAACTTCCTCCGTCTCCGGGCCATCTGCAGGATGCGCCGTGTCTTTGGGTGAGGTTGTGGGTGCGGCTGCAGGACGATGCGAAAGTCGCGGCGTATCGCCGCTTCGTGGCCGACTACGCCGCGCAACAGAAGGCGCAAGGTCGCTTCCGTCACGACCTGACGGCCGTGCCATCGCTGATGGAATGGATGACGAGCAATCGTGTCGTACCCGGTGACGTGCGCTTGCAGGTATGGCTTGCGTTCGCCTTCCTCGCCATCTGCCTGTGCAACACGGTCGGCCTGTTGCTCGCGAAGTTCCTTCGCCGTGGCGCGGACTTCAGTGTGCGTCGGGCGCTGGGGGCGACGCGCGGGGCGGTCGTCATGCAGTGCCTCGTCGAGACCGGCGTCATCGGCGTCGCCGGCGGTCTGCTCGGCTGGTTGTTCACCCTGGCCGGCCTGTGGCTGGTGCGCCAGCAACCTGTGCCTTATGCGGATATGGTCCGACTCGATGCATCGATGTTCATGACGACGTTCGTTCTCGCCGTGACGACCAGCTTGCTGGCGGGCGCGCTACCCGCCATCCGTGCCGGTCGGGTCGCCCCCGCGCTGCACCTGAAGACGCTGTAAGGACGATCGCCATGCGGACGCACCCCATCTTCGCCGCACTCCGGCATCACCGTCTCGCCACCACGCTCATCGTGCTGCAAATCGCGCTTGCCTGCGCCGTCATGTGCAATGCGTGCTCGCTGATCGCGGCACGCTGGCAGGCCATGCAGCTGGTGACCGGTATCGACGAGGCTTCGCTCGGCACGTTGTATCTGTCGGGTTTCGAACCGGGACGCGCCAATGACCTCAACGCGCGGATGGTGGCCGGGCTTCGTGCCATCCCCGGGGTGACGGCGGTCAACGTGGTGAACACGGTGCCCTTCAGTCACGGCGCGGGAACCGTAGGCGTGACACTGGACGCCGCGGGGCAGCGCGAGGGGGGCGTCGTCGACGTCTATCTGGGTACGCCCGGCACGCTGGAGGCACTGGGCGTACGCATCGTCGAAGGGCGCGCGCCCGGCGCCGAGGACTACCGTCCTGTGGGCGACTTCTTTCCCTCCCTGGCGAATGTGCTGATTACACGCGCCGCCGCGGATCACATGTGGCCTGGTGTGAGTCCTCTGGGCAAGGAGATCTTCGTCGACAAGAACCACTTCCGTGTCATCGGCGTCATGGAGCATCTGTCCATCGCCAGGCCCGGTTCCATGGGGCCGGAGGAAACGGACTGGTCGGTGTTCGCGCCGTCGCTTGCCGGGCCCACGCTGGCCGGCACTTACGTGATTCGCGCGAAGCCGGGCGATCTACCCGCCGTGATGCACAAGGCGCGCGAGGCGGTGACCGCACTGGCGCCGGATGCCGTGCTGATCCGTGAAAACAGCGACTCTCTGCCGGCGTTGCGCGCCGCCCACTTCGCCAACGACAGGGCGATGATGAGTCTCCTCGTCGGCATCATCGTGACCCTGTTGCTGGTGACGGCGCTGGGCATCGTCGGCCTGGCGAGCTTCTGGGTGCAGCGGCGGCGTAAGCAGATCGGCATTCGCCGGGCGATCGGCGCGTCCCGTCGCGACATCGTCCAGTACTTCCAGCTGGAGAATTTCTTCATCGTCAGCATGGGCATCGGCGCAGGCGTGCTGCTGGCTTACGCTGCCAGCCTCACGCTCATGCACTTCTACGAAGTGCCCTTGTTGCCGCCGTGGTATCTGGCGGTCGGTGGCGCGACGCTGTGGATTCTCGGGCAGTTGGCCGTGCTGGGGCCCGCCCTGCGCGCGGCGGCGGTCCCGCCTGTGGTGGCGACACGGGCGGGTTGAGGGCATTGCTCTTGCTCAGCTGCCGGAGTGCGCGACGGTATGCGCCGTGATCGTGTAACCGAACGGATCGACAAAGGCGAAGTAGCGGCCGAAAGGGCCATCTTTCGGTGCGAACACAATGGGCGTCCCGTGCCCGACGAGATGATCGTGCAGCGCATCGGCATCGTCGCATCCGAACCAGAGAGCGATGCCCTCACCGGGGTTGTCGTTTCGGCTGAGCTCGGCGACAGGCGTGCGCACGGCGAACGGAATGGGTCGGGTATCGAAGACCACGGCGCCGGGAGGGCTTTGGGCTGCGACCTTCAGCCCCACGACATCGGCGTAGAAAGCCCGTGCCGCATCGAGATCATGGGTTTGAATGCCGACGAAGTCGGGGCCGATCAGATGGGGCATGACAATCTCTCCTGTGCGTGAGTTGGGCTAAGATATCAGTGTGCTGATACTAATGTAAGGGCCCTGATATGACCAGCCGTAAATCGCGACCCGAGATGGGCGATCCCTACGCGACCATCGGCTACGCCTTGAAAATGGCCCAGCAGGCGCTGCGAACGAGGATGGACGCCGGTCTGCGGGAGATCGGACTGACGACGCCGCAATACGCCGTGCTCACCTATCTGAAGAACGAAGCGGGTGCGTCGAACGCGACGCTCGCACGGCGCGCCTTCGTGACGCCACAGACGATGCAAGGCATCCTGGTCGCGCTGGAACGCGCGGACCTCATCGTGCGCACGGCCGACCCCGACCACGGACGGGTTCAGAAAACCGAGCTCACCGCCGCGGGAATCGATGCACTGGACGCCGCGTCGGGCATCGTGGCCGACGCGGAAAGACGTCTGCGCGATGCGTCGATACCGGAAGATCCGAAGGCGGTCGCGGCGCTGTTGTTGCGGCTCGCCGAGGCATTGCGTTGAGCGCGTAGACCTTTCACTACCGATCGATGCAGCCTCCTGCGTGCAAAGTTGTCGACCCGCTCCATCATTGCCAATGTCGTCCGTCCGTCCGTCCGTCCGCCAGCAGCGAGCCGCAGCGACTCCGCCGCCTGCTCGACCGCACCGCGATTTCTTCCGGATAAATTACACCTATTGATAATACATAAATGAACTATATACTTATGGGGTAACCGAAGACGGGACACCCCATGAGCGATTTCGCCCCCACCGAAGCACGCCTCGACGTCACCCGCGCGAAGTATCCGGCGTTTCCGCGGGAGCCGGCCGTGCTCGTTCGCCTCATCAAGCACATCTACAAGGAAGTGCACGACGAAGCCAACGCCGTGACGAAGCCGTTCGGGCTGAACCATCCCGAGTACAACATCCTGATGATGCTGTACGGTTCGCCGGACAGCGCGATGAACCCGTCGCAGCTGGCCGAGGCCGCCGGGGAGAAGTCGGCCAACATCACCCGGCTGACGACCCAGCTCTGCGACAAGGGCTACATCGTGCGGACCGGCAGCGACGAGGATCGCCGCAAGGTGACCCTGACCCTGACCCCCGAGGGCCTCGAACTGATCGAGAGCTTCCTGCCGGATATCGTCACGCTGCTTCATCGGCAGACCCGTAATCTGCAGCCATCGGAACAGGCGCTGCTGGAAGGCCTGCTGAAGAAGATGCTGGCTGGATTCGGGGAGTAACCAGGGCGCGCCATGTCTGCCACCGGCCTACAAAACGCCACCCCCGGCACCCGCCAGATCGTCGTCGAGACGCTGCGCGAGGAGGTCAACGTCTGGCTGTTCGTGGTCAAGACGCTGATCGCCTTTTTCCTGACGGGCTGGCTCGCCATGCGACTCGACCTGCCGGCGCCTTCGACAGCGATGCTGACCACGGTCATCGTCGCCAACCGCCAGTCGGGCATGGTGCTGGCCAAGAGCTTCTATCGTGCGATCGGTACCCTCGCCGGTGCCACGGCGGCGATCGCCATCGTGGCTGCCTTCCCGCAGGAGCGCGACCTCTTCCTTCTCGCGCTGTCGCTGTGGATCGGCGTCTGCGCCGGCGGTGCCACGCTGTACCGTAACTTCAAGTCGTACGCGTTCGTACTGGGCGGTTACACGGCGGCCATCGTCGCCATTCCCGTCATCGACAATCCCCCCGGCGTCTTCGACTCTTCGTGGGCTCGCATCAGCGAGGTGCTGCTCGGCCTGATGGTCAGTGGCCTGGTCAACGACATCGTTTTTCCGAGTCGCATGCGTGACGTCCTGCGTCGCGCGGCCCGCGAGCAGTTCGCGAGCTTCGTCGGCTTCGTCCGCGACAGCACGGGGGGAAGCATCGCGCGTGACACCATGGAGAAAGCGCACCTGCGTTTCGTGCGCGCCGCCGTGACGCTCGAAGACCTGCGCAGCTCGGTGATTTTCGAGGACGCCGAAGCGCGTGCGCGCAGCAATCACCTGCGTCTTTTCAACCAGCGCTTCATGGCCGCGTCGACCAGCTTCCAGTCGCTGCATCACCTGATCAACCGGCTGAAGCGCGCGCAGCGCGATCTCGCCGCGGATACGCTCATCCGGCTTTATGCGCCCATCGGTGAGGCGCTCGATGCACCCATCGAGGCCGGCGCCGCCGCCCGTGTCCTGTTGCCCAGGCTGGTGTCGGCGCGTGACACGATGCGCGCATCGGTTCCGGGCCTGCGCGCGTCCTTGTCCGACTCACAGGACGTGCGTGACTTCGATACGGGCGCCTCGCTGCTGACCCGCTTCGTCGATGAGCTGCACGGTTACGTCGACGCCGCGGCGTCGCTGCAGACGCCGCGGGTGATCGCCGGCTCCGCCGAGCGCGTGCGCTTCGATCGCGGCAACGACTTCCTTGGTGCGGGTCTTGCGACGTTTCGCACGACGCTGACGATGCTCGTGCTCGGTGCGTTCTGGATCTACAGCGCATGGCCGCTGGGCTCGAGCGCGATGCTGCTGGCGACGGTTTTCGCGGGCCTCTTCGCCACGATTCCCAATCCGACGCGCGTGACCTGGCAGGTCATGCTCGGCTATCTGTCGGGAATGGCGGTGGGCTTTATCTGCGAGTTTCTCCTGCTGACCCAGGTCGACGGGTATGGGCTGCTCGTCGTGTGCGTCGCACCTTTCCTGGCCCTCGGGCTGGTCATGATGATGGCCCAGCGTCTCGCGTTCTATGGACTCGGCTGGGCGATGGGCTTCGCCTACATCCTCTCGCTGAAGAACGTGCAGGTTTACGATCCCGCTCACTTCATCAATGACGCCATCGCCCAGGTCGTGGGGCTTGGCGCCGCCGCCGTCTCGTTCGTCGTGATTCCGCCAGCCATCGGCAGCGCGTGGCTGCGCCGGCGCCAGCTGGCCCGTCTGCGCGGGCAGGTCGCGCTTGCCGCCGAAGCGCCGCTGCCGGGCCTCCGCCATCGGTTCGAAAGCGTCAACTACGATCTGGTCAGTCAGGTCGTCGCGCAGACCCAGCCGGGCAGTGCGGACTCGCGGTCCCTGATCGCCTGGGCCCTCGCGGTCCACGAGACCGGGCGCGCGCTGATCGAGCTCCGTCACGACTTGGCGCGCGGGGATGTGCCGCCGACGCTTCGTCCTTATCTCGACGACGCCTTGCGCACGCTGGCGCGCTTCTACGAGAAGCCCGATGCGGCCGGCTACCTGCTCGCGCGCGACGCCGTCGCGACGGCCATCGCCAGCGTGGGTGAGCATGAGGGTGTCGCTCATCTGCTCGAACATCTCCATCTCGTCCGCATGGCGCTGCTCGATGGTGAATCCGTCCTCGCCGCCTACATGCCCACTGCGCCGCTCAGCAAGGACATCGCTCATGCCTCGTGAAATCGCACTCGGCGACGCGCTCGTTCCGGGCCTGCTCGTCTTCTTCGTCCTGGCGCTGCTGCTGTTGTGGCTGCTGGACGGTATTGCGGGTCGCCTGGGGTTGTACCGGCTCGTGTGGCATCCGCCGCTGTTTCGTCTCGCTGTTTTCGTCTGTGTCTTCGGCGCCTTCGCGCTGTTCATGTTCTGAGTGGAACCCTCATGAAACTCGCCAGCATCATTCGTTTCGCCGTTACCGCGGTCGTCGTGGTCATCGCCGCCTTCGTCGGACATGCCATGTGGAAGCACTACATGTATTCGCCGTGGACGCGTGACGGGCGCGTGCGGGCGGAGATCGTCCGCATCGCTCCCGACGTCGCCGGCCTGGTGACGGACGTCAAGGTCATCGACAACCAGACGGTGAAGAAGGGCGACCTGCTCTTCGTCGTCGACAAGGCGCGCTACCTCAACGCTGTCGCGCAGGCCGAGGCCAACCTCAATGCCGCCGAGGCGGCGGCGCGCGCCGCGGGGGCGAGCATCAACGCGGCCCAGGCTGGCGCGTTGCAGAGCCGCTCCAATTTCGAGATGTACGAGGCGCAGTCCGAGCGCCGCCAGAAACTGATCAACAACGTGATCTCGGCGGAAGACAAGGCGAACGCGATGGCCGCCGCCAATGCCGCGAAGGCAGGCTGGCAGCAGGCGCAGGCCAGCACGAAGCAGGCCAGTGCGGCGCAGCAGCAGTCACTGGCCGCCGTTGCGCAGGCTCAGGTCGAACTCGCTTCCGCACAGCTCAATCTCGACCGCACGGAGGTGCGCGCGCCGGTGGATGGCTTCGTCACCAATCTCGACGTCCGCGTCGGCGACTACGCCAGTGCCGGCACGGCCCGCCTCGCCCTGATCGACAGCCATTCCTACTGGATCTACGGCTACTTCGAAGAAACCAAGTTGCCGGGCCTGCGCATCGGCGATCCGGTGGATATCCGCCTGATGAGCGGTGGTGCGCGCCTGAAGGGCACCGTCGAGAGCATCGCCCGCGGCATCACCGACGCCGACAACCCGACCGGAAGCGACCTGCTGGCCGATGTGAATCCGACCTTCAACTGGGTGCGCCTGGCGCAGCGCGTGCCGGTCCGGGTGCGGATCGACAGCGACCACCTGCCGGCGGGCGTGGTGTTGTCGGCGGGCATGACGGCGACGCTGATCGTGCGGCCGTCGCACCCGGAGGCGGTGGCGGCGCGCTGAGCGCCGCGGTCCCTCAGGCCTGAGGCGGAGCCAGCCGCGCGAGCCGCAACTGCAGCCACTTGTCCACATCCGGCCACTCGGTGGCGAGGATGCTGTAGCAGACGGTGTCGCGCAGCGATCCGTCGGGACGACGCTTATGGGCCCGGAGCACGCCTTCACGCCGGGCCCCCAGCTTTTCGATAGCTCGCTGGGAATCCTGGTTGTAGGCATCCGTGTGGAATTCGACGGCCACGGCGCCGACGTTCTGGAAGGCGTTGGACAGCAGAAGGTGCTTGCTTGCCGTGTTCACATGGCTGCGCTGCCAGCGCCGGGCGTACCAGGTGTAGCCGATGGCCAGCCGGGACGGATCGTTCACGATGTCGTAGTAGCGCGTACTGCCGACGATCTCGCCGGAGGCATTCTCGCGGATCGCCCAGGGAGACATCCGGCCCTCTTCCTGGCCGCGCAGCGCCGCTTCGACGTAGTCGGTCATGCGGCCCGGGGCGGGCACCGAGGTGAACCAGAGCTTCCAGAGGTCACCGTCCGCCGCCGCGCGCTCCAGCGGCTCGATGTGGGCCAGTTGCAGCGGCTCGAGGCTGACGTAGGGGTTTTCCAGGCGAACGGGGTCCATCGGCGTCCTTCAGGCGTCCAGATCCGGGATGAGCCGGCTTTCGATACGGGAAATGGTGTCCTTCAGCAGCAACTTACGCTTTTTCAGGCGGGTCAGCTGGAGCTCGTCGCGGCTGATGGCGGCGGCCAGATGGTCGATGGCGGCGTCGAGGTCGCGATGCTCGACCTTCAGTTCGGCGAGGCGCTGCTGGAGCTCGTGAGGATCCTGGACCTGCATGGCGTTGGGCCGGGCGAGGAGGGGAGCGACGATTGTAACCCCGGGCGCGGGGTCCCGCAGCGGCTACAATAGGGGGCCGTCCCCTCCGAATACCGCCTGAGCATGTCCGCCACGCCCGACGCCACACGCAAGCAGAGCTACGAAGCCGGCAAGCTGGCCAAACGCCTGCGTCGCCAGGTCGGCCAGGCGATCGCCGACTTCGGCATGATCGAGGACGGCGACCGCATCATGGTCTGCCTCTCCGGCGGCAAGGACTCCTACACGATGCTGGACATGCTGCTGTCGCTGCAGGCGAAGGCACCCGTCCGGTTCGAACTGATCGCGGTCAATCTCGACCAGAAGCAGCCGGATTTCCCCGCGCACGTGCTGCCGGAGTACCTGACAGGGCGGGGCGTGCCGTTCCACGTCATCGAGCAGGACACGTACAGCGTCGTCACCCGTGTGATTCCGCAGGGCAAGACCATGTGCAGCCTCTGCTCGCGCATGCGGCGGGGAGCGCTGTACCAGTGGGCGTCGGACAACGGGATCACCAAGATCGCGCTCGGTCACCATCGCGACGACATCCTGGGGACGTTCTTCCTGAACATGTTTTACCAGGGCAGCCTCAAGGCCATGCCGCCGAAGCTGCTCTCGGACGACGGTCGCCATGTCGTCATTCGCCCGCTTGCGTATTGCCGCGAGGATGACATCGAGACTTACGCCGAGGCCCGCGCGTTTCCCATCATTCCCTGCAACCTGTGCGGTTCGCAGGAGAACATGCAGCGTAAGGTGGTCAAACGCATGTTGCAGGAATGGGAGAAGTCCCACCCCGGCCGCAGCGAAACGATTTTCCGGGCGATGGGCAATATCGCGCCCTCACAGCTGACGGACCGTAGCCTGTTCGACTTCGCGGCGCTGGGCGCACGCGAAGGCGCGGCGCGCGCCGACGCACATGCCTGGCTGACCGGCGGCGACGCCGGTGACGATAACGACTGATCATTTCCTCTACCCGCTTCAAGGCCTGCCGACCATGACTCTCTTCTCTTCCGTCGAACTCGCACCGCGCGATCCCATCCTCGGCCTCAACGAAGCGTTCGGCGCAGACACCCGCACCGACAAGGTCAACCTTGGCGTTGGCGTGTACTACGACGCCAACGGCCATGTGCCGCTCCTGCGCGCCGTGCGTGAGGCCGAAAAAGCCCGCCTCGAGGCGCAGCTGCCGCGCGGTTACCTGCCCATCGACGGCATCGCCCTCTACGACAGCGCCGTACAGAACCTTCTGTTCGGTGCCGCCTCCCCGCTGCTTGCCGATCGCCGCGTCGTCACAGCCCAGGCTTTGGGCGGCACCGGCGCTCTGAAAGTCGGCGCCGACTTCCTCAAGCGCCTGAACCCGTCGGTGCCCGTGGCCATCAGCAACCCCAGCTGGGAAAACCACCGCGCGCTGTTCGAAGGAGCGGGCTTCGAGGTCGTCGACTACCCGTATTACGACGCCGCGACGCACGGTGTCGACGTCGACGCCATGCTCGGCGGCCTCGCGAAGCTGCCCAGGGGCGCGATCGTCGTCCTGCATGCCTGCTGCCACAACCCGACCGGTGTGGACCTCGTCGAGGCGGACTGGGTGCGCGTGATCGAGGCCGTGCGCAAGCACGACCTCGTGCCGTTCCTCGACATCGCCTATCAGGGCTTCGGCGACGGTATCGAAGCCGACGCCATCGCGGTGCGCCTCTTTGCCGATGCCGGCCTGCCGTTCTTCGTCGCGAGCTCGTTTTCGAAGTCGTTCTCGCTGTACGGCGAACGCGTGGGTGCCTTGTCCATCGTGACCGGTTCGCATGACGAAGCCGTTCGCGTGCAGTCGCAGCTCAAGCGCGTCATCCGCACCAACTATTCCAACCCCCCGACCCACGGTGCCGCCGTCGTCTCGGCGGTGCTCAACCACGCCGAGCTGCGCGCGCAGTGGGAAACCGAGCTGGGCGAGATGCGCGATCGCATCCGCGCCATGCGTCGTGGTCTGGTCGAGCGACTGGCGAAGCACGGCGACTTCGGCTTCATCGAAGCACAGCGCGGCATGTTCTCCTATTCCGGTCTTTCGTCGGCGCAGGTCGATCGCCTGCGCACCGAGTTCGGCATCTACGCCGTCGGTACCGGCCGTATCTGCGTCGCCGCGCTCAACGAGGGCAATCTGGACCGCGTCGCTTCCGCGATCGCCCAGGTCGTCTGACCGTCATTCCGCGCTCCTACGCCGGCGGCGCCTCGCGCCCGCCGCGGTCCCTCATTCGCAAGAGAATCGTCGATCCATGTTCTATCGCAACCTGACACTGTTCCGTTTCTCCGAGCCGGTCGCCGCCGACCTCCAGCGCCTCGACGAGGTGCTGCCCGAGCATCGCCTTCGTTCCGTGGGTCCGATGGAAATGTCGACGCGCGGCTTTATCTCCCCGCTCGGCCGCAAGGAAGAAGCACTGACCCATTCCGTCGCCAGCAACACGATGGTCACCGTCGCCGGCGAAGACAAGCTCCTGCCGACGTCAGTGGTGAACGACGAGCTGGCCAACCGCGTGCAGAAGATCGTCGACGAAGAGGGCCGCAAGGTCAGCGGTCGCGAGCGTAAGCGCATGAAAGACGACGTCATGAACGAGCTGCTGCCGCGCGCCTTCGTGCGTACGTCGCGTATGTCCGCTTATGCCGACAAGAAGCACGGCTGGCTGGTCATGGACACGTCCAGTCGCAAGTCGGCTGAGAACACGCTCAGCCAGATCCGTGAGGCGCTGGGCAGCTTTCCGGCCGTGCCGCTGGCGCCGGAGGAATCGCCGCGCATCCTCATGACTCACTGGGTGGCCACCGGAGAATTGCCGGCGGGTCTGGCGCTCGGCGACGAATGCGAACTGCGCGACCCGGCCACCGCCTCCGGCGCTATCGCGCGCTGCCGCCGACAGGATCTCGACACCGATGAGATCCGTGAGCATCTGCGTACGGGTAAGCAGGTGTTTCAGCTCGGCCTGGTCTTCGACGACCGCATCTCATTCGTGCTCGGTGAAGACCTGATTCTGCGTAAGATCAAGTTCACGGATGTGGTGCTGGACGAGCAGGGCGACAGCCCTGAATCGGCTGCCGCGGAGATGGACGCGAATTTCGCCCTGATGGCAGGCGAATACGCGCGACTCCTCGGCAAGCTGGAAGAATGGTTCAAGTTGCCGCGCCCCGAGTGATTCAGGCGCCGCGTCGCAGGAATTGATATGGGTTGGTGGGATGTTCGTCGGGATCGAAAAGAGACTCGCGACATGGCATCGGAAGAAAGTGAGTGGCTGGAGCTGTCGACGCCGACCGGAGGCACGATTCGCGTGCTCAAGTCGGCGCACCCGCGCGCGCGTCGGTTGCGCCTGACCGTCACCCCCAAGGGTGCCCGCCTCACCTATCCCAACGGTACGCACACGGCGCAGATGACGGCCTTTCTCCGTCATCATGCCGACTGGCTCGAGCAGAAGCTCGGCGAGTTTCACCTCGATGCCGAGCCGCTTCCGCGCCTGAAAGTCGGTGTGCCGACGACGTTCCCGTTCCGCGGCGAAGAAATCGCGCTTGACTGGGCCGAGGGTCCCTATCCCCGCGTCGATCAGACGGCGGACGGCCTCACCCTTGTCATTCCACGTCCGCACACGCGGGCGTTGCTCGTGGCGCGCGGTCTGCTCGCCACCCACTTCGAAGCACAGATCCGAAAGGACGTCTCCCGCTGGCTGCCGGCCTATATCCCGATGATCAACGCGGCGCCCACCGCCTTGAAGATCCGCCCGTTGAAAAGTCTCTGGGGCAGTCTGGATACCCGCGATCGCATCAACTTGGATCTCGCCCTCGCGCTGGCGCCACCCGCGGCACTACGCTATGTGCTCGTCCATGAATTGTGTCATCTGAAGGTGCGCAATCACTCACCGCGCTTCTGGCACTGGGTCGAAGGCATTTTCCCGGACTGGAAGGAACAGCGGAACTGGCTCCGCGCGCATGGCAGCGGATTGAAGATGCAGCTGGACCGGTTGGTGGCCGACGTCGCGGACTGAATCGCCAGGCTCGCTGGCGATGACAAGCCACCTCAATGCGCCAGCGCGAAACCCGTGATGACCCGCGCCGTCTCATCGGGTTTTTCGAGCATCGGCATGTGCCCGCAACCATTCATGATCGTCACGCTGATGGCTGGCGAGCTCTTCAGACCGTTGCGCAGCGTATCCAGTGCGGAGACGTCGATGATCTTGTCGTCCCGGCACCACATGCCGAGCACCGGCATGGGCAATGTGCCGATGACGGGATCGAGCGCGTAGGCCTGCGCGGGGTCTTTCAGCTGGGCGAACGTACGTGCGATGAACTCGTGGTCCTTCGCGTTACGGTCCAGTATCGCGTCCTCGAGACGCCCCGGAATATGCGGTGGCTTGAGGAAAATCCGCGCGAGGAGGGCTTCGAGGTCGGCACGGTCCTTGAGCAGGAACGGATTCTTGCCGGCCTTCACGTCACGAACGAAGTCGTTGTCCTTGAAGGTCAGTCCGAGCGAACTCATCAGCACGAGGCTCGCGACCCGGTCCGGGTGTTCGCTTGCGTAGACACCGGCGATCGCGCCGCCCATCGACTGGCCAACCAGCAGGAAATGCTGCAGTCCCGTCGCCGCCGCGAACGCTTCGATACGTGCCGCCTGTGCGGGAATGCCGTAGTCGCCGTTGTCGTTGCGCGACGATTCGCCCCAGCCGGGCAGGTCCGGTGCGACGACATGGAAGTGATCGGTCAGGCCCTTGGCCATTTCCAGCCAGGTTTCCTTGTTGGCGGCGAAGCCGTGCAGCAGCACGATAGTGGGGCCGGTTCCCCCCTCGTAGTAAGACCAGGTCGTATCGCCCGCCACGACCTGCTTCTCCTCCATGTGTGCCGCCATCGCGAGACGCGCGGCGTCCGCCTTCAGCAACAGGGATGGCGCGAACAGGTAGACGCCTCCGGCCCCTACGCCCAGCACCGCCGCGACGACGATGAGGAACTTGAGTCGCCGCAGCAACAGGCGCTGCCAGAGGGGGCGCGACGTGGTGGTGGCCGGGATGGGGGTCTTTGCCATGAAATCGGAAGCCTGGAACGAAGGACGCCCCGCAAGATGCTGGGCGTGGGAGCAGGATGCAAGCCCCGCGGCCGCCGGAGCGGCGCGCAGGAACCTGCGGTCAGTTCTTTTTCGACGTCCCGGCGAGGATGCGCTCCACCGCCTGCTGCGTCATCGGGTGGTAGCCGCTCTTCGCCTTGGCGTAGGTTGCCTTCGCGTATGCGAGACCCTCCGGCGTCCGCGCGAACGCCCGATAGACCGGCGTCGTCAGGTACAGGCGGCCAATCCGGGTCATGTGTTCGGCCGCGGCGGTCCAGACGTCCTTGTCGCCGGCGGCGATCGCATGGGCATACCAGCGCATGCCGATTTCGGCATTGGGCGTACCGGTGAGATGCCAGGCGGCGTCCAGCTCCTTCATCTTCGCCAGCGGCGGGACGTCCGGCATGCGATCCAGGAAGTACATCCATTCCTGGGTATTCCAGGTTTTCGCCTCGAGCTTGTCCGCCGGCAGGGTACCGCCCAGGAAAGCGTCCCGCTGTTTGTCGATGCCGTCGAAGCGCGCGGAGGTCGGCAGCGGTGCGTTCTTCGGAATGCCCGGCTGCCAGATCCACGCGCGTGCCTCGGCTTCGCTCATCTTGCCCGGGTACTTATCGAGCAGGTTGGCCTTCAGATACGCGAACATCGTGTCGGTGTCGATGCTCTGGAAAGCGAAGTGCGCGAAGTAACCCTTCAGATAGGCATCGAAGGTGTCGCGGCCGAAACGCTGCTCCAGGGTACGGAGGAACCACGACCCCTTGTCGTAGGCGACCGAGGAAAGGGAGTCGTCCGCGCCGACGCCACGTGCGTCCGGCGTGAGCTTCTGGGTGTTGGCGGGCATGGCGCCGATCGTCTTTTCGAGTTCGCGAGCGGAAAGCAGGGCTTCCTCGTCGGCCTGCGACTTGCCGTAAACGGCCTCGGTGATGCGTCCCTGTACGTAGGTGGTGAAACCTTCGTTGAGCCAGATGTCGCGCCACGCGGCGCTGGTCACCAGGTTGCCCGACCACGAATGGGCCAGCTCATGCGATACCAGCGAGACGAGACTCTTGTCACCGACGAGCACCGTCGGCGTGGCGAAGGTCATGTTCGGGTTTTCCATGCCGCCGAAGGGGAAGGACGGCGGCAACACGAGGATGTCGTAGCGACCCCACGCATACGGCCCGTACAGCTTCTCCGTCGTGGCGATCAGTTTCTCGGTGTCTTCGAATTCGTGCGCGGCCTTGCCGACGATGCTGGGTTCGGCGTAAACGGCGCTGCGTGGTCCGGTTTCCTTCACCGCGATGTCGCCCGCCGCGATGGCCAGCAGGTACGAGGGGATCGGATGCGGCTGGTCGAAACGGAAGTCGCCGTTCAGCGGGTGCTTCGCGTCGTTGATCGCGCTCATCACCACGCGGACGTCCTTCGGTGCGCTGATGTGCGCGTCGTAGGTGAAGCGGATGGCGGGAGAGTCCTGTAGCGGTACCCAGGAACGGGCATGGATGGACTCCGACTGCGAGAACATGAAGGGCTGCTTCTTGTCCGCCGTCTGCTCGGGCGTCAGCCACTGCAGGCCCGAGGCTTCCGGCACGGTCGTGTACGCGATACGCACGCTGGCAGGGTGCGCCGGTGCCTGGATCGTCAGCTTCGACCCCAGTTCCTTGTCGCGCGGTGCGAGGGCGAACTTCAGCGAAGAGGTCTTGCCGTTCGCATCGACGGCATCGACGCTGGCGATCTTGAGGTCGCGCGTGTCGAGTACGAGGTCCTTCGCCCTGGCATCTTTCCAGTCCAGATCGAGCGTGGCGTCGCCGGCCAGTTCGCGCTTGCCGAAGTCGAGCTTCAGGTCGAGATTCAGGTGGGTGACGCGGACGGCGTCAGGCTGGGCGTACGAGTGCGGGTCGGCCGCGAAAGCCACGACGGGAAACGTCATGGTCAGGGCAAGGACGGGAAGCAGGCGCATTGCGGGATTCCGGTGGAAGGAAGCACCCAGTATGCCATTCATGCCCGGATCGATCCGGCGCGTTACGCACCGGATCGACGGGTTGGCCTTCAGCGCGGAAGGCGCGGCCAGGTGCCGAGTTCGAACTCGTTCCCCCATAGCCATACGTTCGGCGGGGCCGCCCGCGGCGCGCCGGTCGGCAGTCTCGGCCGGATCGTGAGGGTTCCGGGATCGCCGATACCGTACCGCAGCAGGTCGAATGGAGGCAGCAACGACCCGGTCTGCCGTGTGGCGATCGTTCGCAGGTCGATGCGCAGCCACGCTCCCTTGAGCGACCCGTACGTGGCGCCGGCGATTCCGGGAAACGCGGTGTAGGGCGAGTGCGAATAGACGGGAATCCCGGTGTGCGTGAACAGCCGGTGCTGGCGTATCGAGACGGCAGCGCCCCGGAACAGGTCCGCCTGATCGCGCGGCAGGTAATACCACACGGTCGCCGGCCACTCGGACGGCGGAACGACCACCATGTTCGCGGGTGCCGTGCCCACACTGAGGTCGTGCACGAGTCGGGATGACGCCACGAGCGAGCGGTTGATGGGGGCTCCGGGAAGGTGACGGGCAAGACGCAGCGCTTCGCGCCAGGTCGATGCGTGGGCGCCTGCCGGCACAGCGGCGGTTCCGGTGCCGCGAAGCACCTGGACCGCCTCGTCCGAGCCCCCGGCGAGCCGCGACAGCTCGCGCAGGAGGATGTCGCGCTGGGCCAGGTTGAGTGCGCCGACCTCCGGATCGGTGAGACCCCGGTTGCGCAGCAGCACGTGCATCTCCGGAGTGACCGCATGCGGTGCGCCGCCGAGCAGGCCGACGTCACGCCGATACGTCCACACGCCGTCCGGCGAGCGGGCGATCGCCGGCCCCGTGAAGTTCGCATCGGGTGCGCCCGCGCGCGTGAGACGCCAGGTCGCGTGTTCGCGGTCGTAGCGGACGCCGTAGACCTTGTCATGCTGGCGCAGGTAATGCCGCCCGCCCGTCACGTGGAAACCTTCCGAACTGCGCGTCGCTCCCGACAGATCGACGGCGGCCTCGAAGCGTGATTCGAACACGGCGTCGGCCCGGGTGATGCTTCGCCGCGTCGGCGTAAGCAGGGTGGACGAAGCCCGCGCGCGTACCATCGCACCGGCGACGCGTGGCAGCACCGGACGAAGGCCGATGACGTTCAGCGCCGAGGTATAGCCATCGACGATGTCGAGGTAAGCCTGCGAGTAGTCGCCCGCCCTGACGTTGTCATAGAAGCGCCAGGACGCCTGGAACGTACGCGGTACCGACTGCACGACGCTGGACACGGTGTGCGCGACGGCGCGTTCCTGCCAGGCGATGACGGACATGAGCGACGCGAGTACGGCCTGGCGCCCCTCGGCATCGGCCTCGCCGGTCGTCCGGGACCCCGCGCGCACATCGTGAAGCATGTGATCGACGGAGGCGTCGTACATGGCCTTGAGGAAATCGTCGTGAATCTCACGCTCTTCGAAGGGACTGTCCATGCGCGACTGGCCCGCATTTCCCTGCTGCGACAAGACCCAGTTCGCCAGACGCGAACCGTCGCTCATGCGGAACCGCCGGCTGCCGTTCTGCTCGGTCTGCGCGAATTCCGCGGGAAGCCGGTCGAGCAGGTAGCTTTCGAAAGTGGGATTGAGCAGGAATTCCCGTGCCGCTTCGGCGCGCGAAGCGAACTCGCGATACGTACGACCATCCGGCGCGTCGGGTGTATAGAAAACCACACGCGACGAGGCACGGCTGTCACGCGGGGCGACGAAGACCATGTCCGATAGAGGTACGCCCTTGAACGTGAGCTGGTGAACGACGACGTCGTGACCGAGTACCTTCGCGCGCCGTCCTGGCGTTGGCGCATCGAGCGCGGCGGCGAGCAGCCGGTAGCCGAACTCGCCCTGATCGTCGTAGAAGCTTCGCGGCTCGTCCCGGCGGTAATAGGCGATCCGCGCGTCGGCGGCTTCGAACCGCATCCGCGCCTGCTGCAACGCGATCGCGAAATCGCGCGACGTCGCTCCGGCCGGTGTCGAACGCAGACGCGATTCGAGGTATTCCGCGTAGCGCCGCCCCGCGTCGAGCTCGCGGATCATTGTCGCGAGCGCCGCACCGTTCAGGGGTACGGACAGTGGCTGCCCGTCGTCGCGCGATACCGCGCCCACGGACAGGCCATGCGACGCGATATTGCGCAACGCCAGCGCGACCAGCGGCACCTTCCGCCCCTGCGTTCCGCCGAACAGCATGGACAGCGTGGCGATCGGATCGCCGGTCGGCATGTCCGCCATGGTGACCGAGAGGGTGGATGGATCGTCCGTGATGCCCAGCGGTATGAGCCGCGCCGCGAGCTGCGCGCGCACGAAGGCGTCGAGCGAGAGGGCCTCGGTCATGCCTTCACCGCGCCTCGCTTCGCCCATGCCCTGCATCGTGTTCCGGTAATCGGCGCGGGCGCGATACCAGTCGTCGCGCACGGCGACGGGAACGTCGCGCAGACGTGCCTCGTCGATCGCTTCCGCGAGCCGTATGTCGCGCTGATCGAGCGCAGCGTGAACATCGACGTAGGACGACAGGCGCAAGGCTGCGGTGACATGGTCCACCAGACCGGCGACGTCGCAGTCGCCCGCGGCGAACCGATCCCATGCGCTGCCGATCTTCCCGGCCTGGGTCGCGACAATGCGTTCCGCGAGGCGTGCGAACGGTTGTTCGCCCAGGGGACGTTCGCTCACCGCCACGCCCTCGCCGAGCACGACTGGCGAGGCGTCGTCGACGGCGACCAGGCCATGACCCGACGCGAGTGCCTGGCGCAAGCGATGGTCGAGCACCTGCCGGAGCGTTTCCTCACCGTCGAAGCGTTCCCATCCACGGTCGGGCGTGAAGGCGAGGACGAGGTCGGGCCGGCTGCCGTCTTTGACGACGAAAGCGCCCGCATAGGCACTGCCCCCGACGAGCAGCTCACTCATCGTCACGGAGGCGGGCAGCGGGGCTCCGCCTGCGCGCGAGGCGATCATGGCGAGGTCCGCCGCCGCGGCGTCCAGGGTGCCGTCGTCGCATAGCAGGGCGCCGTCGTCGCGAGCCACGTCGGCCATGCGCTGTGCAAGGGCGCTCACGCGCGTCCCCGGGGCCATGCCGGGCGCACCGTTGACCGGGGCCTGCCAGTGCGCATGCAAGGCGCCGAGAAACGCGGCCTTGCCATCCACGTCGGGAGCGTCGGGAAGTACGGGCAGGGAATCCTGCTGCGCGATCAGCCAGGCCTGCGCTGCGTCGAGGCGGGCGACGGTGTCGATGCTCGCCTGCGAGGCGTCGCTGACGATCGCAGGGGGTGCCTGCGGCGGGGTCATGTCCATGTGCGTCCTTTGCGTGGGATATCACGCAAAGGTTAGGCAGTCGCCGTACGGAGATATGTCCCCGTGCTCACCGACTTCCGGTCAGCGCCGCGACAGCGAGCGCGTCGGAATAAACCTCGTCAGAACGAGCCCCGCGCTTTCAGAGCTTATAAGCGCGATGGATGGCGACGATGCCATTCGTCAGGTTGCGAACTTCCACGTGGCCGAAGCCGGCCTTCAGCATCATGCCTTTCAGGGTTTCCTGGTCGGGATGCTTGCGAATCGACTCCGCCAGGTACTGATAGCTGTCGGCATCGTTGGCGAACAGCTTGCCCAGGCGGGGCAGGATGCGGAACGAATGCACGTCGTAGAGTTTCGAGAGGACGGGACTCTGCACCCTGGAAAATTCGAGCACGAGCGCGCGGCCGCCGGGCTTGAGAATGCGATGCATGTCCGCCAGCGCCTTGTCCTTGTCGGTGACATTGCGCAGGCCGAAAGCGATCGTCACCGCATCGAAGCTGTTGTCGGGAAACGGCAGTGCCTCCGCATTCATTTGCGCCCAGCGCAAGCCGGAGACGAGCCCGCGATCGGTGAGGCGATCGCGGCCGACGCCGAGCATCGCCGCATTGATGTCGCCGACCACCACTTCACCATCGTCGCCCACGACGGGTTTCAGCAGAGCGGCGATATCCCCCGTGCCACCCGCGAGATCGAGTACGCGGTCACCACGACGCACGCCGCTCACCGCCACGAAATGGCGCTTCCACAGGCGGTGGATGCCGAACGACATGAGGTCGTTCATCAGGTCGTAGTTTCGGGCGACCGAGGTGAATACCTGGCCGACGAGCTTCTGCTTGTCGGCGACAGGGACGTCGCGGAAACCAAAGTGGGTGGTATCGGTCTTTTCCATCCGGCGATGGTACCCCGGTTGCCGCCCCCCGGCGAGCGCAGGGCTCGTCGGGAAGCGGCGGGCGCGGTCACGGCAAGGCCTGGCGTCCCGCGGTGAAGTCGCCCGGCTCAAGACCGAGGAAGTTGATGGAGAACCCCGTGTCGGGCTGGATCACATAGGTGATTTCCGCGCCACGACGATCCTCGATCACCCGGATGGTCGGCCTGCCGTTCGGTCCCGGACGGTGCCGGTAGCGGTCCAGGTGCACTTCCACCCACTCCTGTGACCGCGCACCCGGCACGTTCCCTGTGGCCATCCCGGCGACACGTGCCGCGGGCGGTGTGCGTGTCGCCGGCAGGCCGCGCAGGCCGGTGCCCGGCGACACCTGCAGCGGAATCACCTGCGACCCGTTGCCGAGGGCGCCGTAAAAGCCCGCCGGGTAGTGAAACAGGGAGTTCGGCCATTCGCCCGGACTGAGCACGCGCCACGAGGCGCCGGGGCCCGGTTGCGCGCCGAGGGGCAGGGGCTCGGTCGGTGCGCCGCGGGCCGTGCGGAGCGCGTCGTTCCACGCCGTCCGCTGGCGCAGCGTGACGAAGCGGGGGTGCGGCTGCGACGTGACATCCCAGACGATCAGATTGGCTTCTCCCGCGCTGCGCAGCCGTTGTGCGAACGACTGCTCGAACGTCCAGCGCTGGAAGTCGCTCAGACCGGCAAGTTCCTGGCCGGTCACGCCGCGCGAGGCGGGTTGCGGGAATGCCGCGTCGTCCACCCAGCCGCCCCGTAGCCCCATACCCGTGCGCAGGCGCCAGCCGCCGTAGGCCACCGGCTCGATGGCCGGGCCTGCGAACGCCGCGTCGAGGGCATTCGGGCGGGCGAGCCGCCACGTACCGGAGGCCGCGTCATGGCGAACTTCGAACACGGACTCCTGCTGGCGGATGTAGCGCCGGCCGTGTAGCCGGTGCACGCCGAGAGCGTCGGAGGGTATGCCGGAGAGATCGACATCCCGGGCCGCGTAACGAGGATCGAGCCGCTGACGCGTATCCGTCAGGCGGAGGCCGGCATCCAGGCTGCGCAGCCCGCCTGCTGGAGGACGCAGCGACAGGCGTGGACGCGGCGCCTTGCCGAATCCCGCTCCCCAGCCGGCGACCTGAAGCGATGCGGTGTAGGCTTCGGTGAAATCGACGAACGCCTGGCGGCGGTCACCCGCCTTGACGTTATCGTAAAAGCGCCACGTGGCACGCAGCGCCTGACCGACAGCGCTGAGCGAGTCCTCGACCAGTGCCTCCGGGCCGCGAAACGCACGCAGAACGACCGCCAGCGTGGCGGTGATCGACTCCCTGTCCGCCTGGTCCGTGCTTCGACCGATCCAGGCGACGTCACGGGCCTGGCGTTCCACCTCCGCGTCGAAGAGTGCGGTACGGACGTCGCCGTCGACGTCGCGTTCCTCGAACCGGGCCTCGGTAAGGGTGCCACGGCCGTCACCGGCGGCCGACAGCACCCAGTGCGAACGGCGGGTCGCCTCCGAGATGCGGAACCGACGTCCGCCCCCCTGGGGCACGGGCTCGCTGAATTCCGCCGGCAGCCGCTGCAACAGGTATTGCTCGAACGCCTTGGCGTAGAACAGCTGCCGTCCGGCCGTCGCACGGTCGCTGAATTCGTGAAAAGGCCGGCCATCGGGTGCATCGGGGGTGTAGATCACGACGCGCGATGAACTTGCCGGATCGTGCACGCCGATGATGAGCACATCGCTGACAGCGGCGCCGCGATAGACCAGCTGTCGCACCGTGACACGGTGACCGCCGACGCGACGGCGCGCCGCCGCGGAGGGAGCGTCGAGTACGGCTTCCACCAGGCGATAGCCGCGTTCCTCGTGGTCGTCGAGGAAGACCGGTGTCTCGCCGCGAAGGTAGGTTGCCATGCGCGCGGACGCCGCTTCGACACGCATCCGCGCCTGCTGCAGGCGCATGGTCGACTGGCGGAACGCGCGTCCGGCGGGGTCGCTCATGCGCGCGCAGATAAGCCTCATAACGCGGAGCGAGATCGAGACGGCGTGCGATATCCCTGATGGTAGCGATGTCGGGCGCTCGCATCCCGTCGGGTAAGGCGGTCGAGACGACACGAAGGCGTCGTGCATCGATGTGGCCGGTATTGCGCAAGGCGAAGGCGGCCAGACTCATGCGCGTAACGGGGTCGGCTGGCGCGGTCCCCAGCGCGGGGACCGTAAGCGCTTCGCTTCCGGAGGCTTCGATACCGATATCGTCGGGGTCGATCGGGAAACCGCGGGAAGCCAGCGCGGACGCGAGTTCCGTCCGCGTCCACGTGGCCAGCGTCGACGGTGCCTCGCCATCCTGTCGCGTGGCGTCACCGGAGCGCGCGCTGGCGTGGCGGTAGGCGCTGACGGCGTCACGCCAGCCCTGTGCCACGTCCGCCGGCACACGGGCGAGCCGCTCCTCGTTCAGCGCCACCGCGAGGCGAGTCTCGCGCTGGCCGAGGATGGCGAAGACGTCGACTGTTACCGACAGATCGAGCGCGGACGAGGTTTCGTCGGCCACCGCCTCCGGCGTGGGAGCATCGGTCGACGATGGCCAGGCGTCCGTGAGTTCACTTCTCTGCAGGGCGACGAGCGATTGCGCCATCGCATCGAACACGGGACCCTCGATGGGAGCCGATCCCACGAACCGCCCGTTGGCGATCACGCGCTGCGTGTCGTCGGCGCGCAATCCCGGAAGTTTTCGCTGGGCGGCAAGCCGCTCGCGCATCATCGTCTCGGTCTGCGCATGCAGTTGCTCGAGGCTGGCGAAGGCATCCCACCCGCGATCGGGCAGGAAGCGAAGGACGGTGTCGGGGTGGTTGCTGTCGAGCAGCACAACCGCGCCGGCACAGGCGACATCGCCGATGAGCAGTGAGCGCGCCTCCATGCCGGGCGGCGGCAGGCCGTCGGCCGAGCGCGCGAAGCGCGTGGCGAGCTCGACGGCGAGCGTTCCCAGCGTGTCGTCGCTACGGCGAACGATGGCTTCGTCGCGCATGATCGCCGCAAGCCGGGTGGCGAGTGCGGCGACACGTGTCACGGGAGCCGTTCCCGGCGCATCGTCGACGGATTGTCGCCAGTAAGCATCCAGCCCGGCGAGATAGGCGTCGCGGCTCTCGATCGTGAGAGACGCGGGCAGTACCGGCAACGCATCCTGCTGCCGGCCTAGCCATGTCTGGGCGTCTGTCAATCGCTGGAGGGCATCGATGGCCTCCTGCTGGGTGCTGCTGACGACGGCAGGCGGCGCCTGCGGTGGAGTCGTATCCATGGTGCGTCCTTTGCGTGGGGAATCCCGCGCAAAGGTTAAGCACACCGCCCGCCGACATCTGTCCCCGTTGAGAGCGACAGCGTGTCGGCGCTTACTCCGCCGGATGTTCCCGGTGGCGGATCGTCTCGTTCGCCACGTGCCGCTCGTGCAGCGACTCGGCGGTGGTTTCGCCGGGATCGCTCGGCGGGCGTGCGTCGAGATCGCGGTCGTTTTCGCCGCCGGGGGTGATCTTCAGGATCGAATGGCGCACCTCGCGAGCGAGGATGACACGTGCGTCACGCACCATGTCTTCCAGCGCGTCGCTGAAGTCGAGTTTGCCGGCGTTGTCGGTCCATACGACCTTGACCTCGCGCAGCTTCTGGATGAATCCACGGAACAACGCCTTGTCGAAGAACTCCGGCGCGGACAGCTCATTGAGCAGGCCGAGGCGCTGAGCGGTAAGCGTACACGCGGTTTCGAGTTCGCCCGAACTCATCGTGTGCGGACCGTTCTTCACCAGCGCGGCGATGGCGATGTAGTAACGCTCGAAGGCCTGCAACATGCTGCGTGCGATGACACGCAGCTGATAGGAGCCGTCGTCCTGGCCGGGCCCGCGTTCGAGCACGCGGCCTTCGGCGCTGGACTCGAGGATGCCGCGGCGCACGAAGAACTCGATCGTTTCCTGGATCTGCGTGGCGAAACCGTCCTGATCCCAGGGCAGGAAAAGCTCGCCCTGGATGAACGGATAAATGATCCGGCCCAGCCGGATGACCGACGAGCGGGACATGCGGCGGTTGTTGAGGAAGCACGCCGCCACCCAGGCGGCGGCCGCATTGAGGTGAAGCACGTTGTTGCGGAAGTAGGAGAGCAGCACCGCCTGCTCGTCGTCGGTGACCAGCACGTCGCCAAGCGGGTGCCTGACGCGACGGATCCAGCCCATCTGCTCGCCGTACGCGATGATGCCCTGTGGATTCATGGGCGTGATCGTGACGCGATCCGAATAAGGCAGTTCGATGAACATCGCCTTGGTCAGCTCGAGCTGCGCAAGCAGGTCGTTTTCCGCCATCGCGTGCTTGGGCGTCGCCAGCAAGGCGAGCGCAAGCAGGTTGATCGGGTTGACGTCCGCTGCGCGGTTGATGTTGATCTGGATGCGGTCGGCGAGATCGTCGACCACGCTGTTCATCCATTCCGGTTTGACGTCCGGATCCGCGGTCGTCGCGCGCCAGTCGGGTGCGACGGCATCGAGCATCGGGGTGAGTTCGATGGGCTCACCGAAGTTCAGCGTGACGTGGCCATAGCGCTGACGCAGCACCTTGAGTCCGCGGATCAGCCCGAGCAGCGATTCCTTTTCCTTGGGCTTGCCGGACAATTCGCCGATGTACGACTTGCCCTCCATTAGCTTCTCGTAACCGATATACACCGGCTGGAACAGCACGGGGCGGCGCGGCGCACGAAGGAACGCCCGCAGCGTCATCACCAGCATGCCCGCGCGCGGGGCAAGCAGGCGACCGGTACGCGAGCGGCCACCCTCGATGAAGTATTCCAGCGGAACGCCGCGATCGACCAGCTGCGCGAGGTATTCGTTGAACACCACGGAATAAAGTGCGTTTCCCTTGAAGCTGCGACGCAGGAAGAACGCGCCGCCGCGACGCAGTATCGGTCCGACCACGGGCAGGTTGAGATTGACGCCGGCAGCGATGTGCGGCGGCACGACGCCGGAGTGATGCAGCTGGTACGAAAGCAGCAGGTAGTCGGTGTGACTGCGATGGCAGGGCACGTAGATCACTTCATGACCCGGCGCGGCGGCGCGTGCCTTGTCGAAGTGGTGCATGGCGATGCCGTCGTAGAGCTTGTTCCAGAAGTTCGCGAGCAGGAACGAGGACGAACGCACGACGGGATGCGAATAGTCGGCCGAGATCTCCAGGGCGAAATCCCGCGCGCGGCGCTGCGCTTTCGCCAGCGTGATGTTTTCCTTGCTCGCTGTGGCGGCGATGGCGTCGCGCACCGGCTCGGTGTTGAGCACGGCGTCGACGACGGTGCGTCGATGCGACAGATCGGGGCCGATGACCGCCGCGCGGATGCGACGGAAGTGCGTACGCAGCACGCGGGCGATCTTGCGCGTCAGACGTTCCGGCGTAAGACCGCGCGATTCGTCGAGCACCGAGCGCAGCGATACGGGCGCCGAAAAGTGCACCACCGTATCGCGTCCGTTGAGCAGCAGCGCCAGCATGCGCCGGAAACGTCCCACGACCAGCCAGTTCTCGGCGAAAAGCACGCTGAACCAGCCGCTCTCACGGTTGGGGGCGCGACCCACGTAGATGGAGACGGGCACGATCTGGATGTCGCGCGAGGGATCGTCCTCGATCGCCCGGATGAGCTGACCGATGGGTTCCTTCGGACCACGGGCATCCGTACGACCGAACAGCCAGCCATGACGGCGACTGAGCGAGAACACCGAGCGACGGCGGCGCCCCGGCAGATCGAGCAATTGCATCGGGCTCGGCAAGCCGGCCTCGCGGCACGCGCGCTCCAGGATCAGCGCGTCCGAGGTGCCATCGCGCTCGATGGCGTAACACACGGCCGCCCCGCTCCTGAGTAATACGGCGGGTTCGGCGGGCTCGCGTTTGATCCGCACCCAGGGTTCGAGAAGCCGCCCCAGCAGCTTGAACCACCAGGGCGAACGGGCGACATGGACGTGCGGATCCGCACTCATCGGAATTTCTGACATCGTGGGATTGTACGGCTTCAGCGGCCCCGGGCGACCGCGACGGGTGCGCCTGGGCTTCGCGTGGGAGGAGCGACCGTGCTCGCCGGGGCAGGCGCGGTGGCCGATGGCGCCGGCGGCGCAAGGCGCGCGTGGTCGTCGCGGACGCGCTGCAGCAGATCGCTGTCGTACCACCGCCCATCGAGCAGAACGAGGGTCGCGTCGGTCTGGATCGGCTTGTCGAGCAAGGTGTAGGTGATCGTGACGTGCGCCGATCCACCGCTGTTTTCCAGCGTATCGATGCTGACGGAGTCGAAGCTCTTGTCGACCGACAGCCCATAGACATCGAGCAGGCGTTTGAAGCCGAGCCAGGCGGTCGACCATGTCGCCATGGATTGCTCGAACGTCATCTGGTGCAGCGCGTCAGGCGTGGACAGGCCAGCCTTGCGGGCCGTGTCGACCAGCACGCCGATGGCTTCCTTCGCGCGGGCCTGATCGCCCCAGGCCACCGTCTGGGTCCACGGGGCGATGACGTTGACCGCCTCCCGGAGCTGCCGCTTCTGCGGCACCGTGAGGTCCTTGGCCTGATCGATCGCCGTGAGCGCCATCGACTGGCCCACACCGGAAATCAAGGGCATCTGGTCTTTATAGTCGCGATCAAAGCGTACGAGGGTCGGCCGCAGGTCGGCGAACAGCTTCTTCTCCGCGTCCGGATCGGTCAGGCGTTTCACACCGGCCTCGAACTTGGCGCGGTCGTCCGGATCCATCGGCGTCTCCGCTTCGTTACGACGCGGCCAGTCCTTGCGCAGATTGTCGAAGTCGGCCGGCGGGAGCGCGTGCTTCCAGAACAGGTCGAACTTGCCGTCGCGGATCAGGGCGAGCGACTCGCGTGTGGCGTCTTCGGGTGAGCCACCGCCGGGCGTGCCGGCCGTTTCCGCTTTTTTCTTGTCGCAGGCGGCGACAAGCGCAAGCAGGGCCAGAAGGACCGGTACGAGCAGGAGGGGGCGGCGCATAGGGGAGGGCTTCTCGCGTCTCGGCACAGCGGGGACGGGGAGCGTACAAGAAAAAACCCCGGAGACTCATCGTCTCACGGGGTTATCCAGCCCGAAGCCGGAAAGGGAAATGGCCTTGCCCGCATTGCTTTTGGCGCCACGGGTTTCGGCGAGAGGGATGATAGTTGGACGACATTGCTAAAGCAATACGTCACAAACATCCATCTAAGTATCTGATTTTACTTGATGCGAAGCGCGTCGATCTTCTTCTGGCGGCGCTCGGCACGGGGCAGATCGTAGTCGTTGTCGAACAAAGCGGGCTCCCATGAGCCATAGGTCGGGTTCGGCAAGACGAACCAGCGTTCGCCGATCCATGCCGTGTAGGGTGCCATGGCCCTGGTCCGGCCTTCCTCGTTGTTGCCGGGGATGCTGGTGAAATCGCCGATCTGATCGCCGAACTGCATCAGCACGCGATAGTTCTTCGCCACCAGCTGACGGCGGCAGCTCTTCTCGCTGCCGGCCTGCTCGCAGCCTTCGACAAACGTTCCGAGGCCCAGGAACGATGCCTTGCCGGCCACCGGGAAGCCGGCCGAGCGCAGGTTGGCGAGGGTCGCCTCGTCCAGATCCTTGGCACGGTTGGAGACGTAGAAGACGGCGACACCGTGGTCCGCGGCGAAACGGGTGAACTCCACGGCGCCGGGCAGCGCACGGGCGGCCGCTTCCCTGCACCAGTCGGCCCAGGCGGCCTCGTTGAATTCACCGCCGGAGCGGATGAGACGCGCCTGATAGGGTGAGTTGTCCAGCACGGTCTCGTCGATGTCGAGGATCACGGCCGGCTTCAGGCCCTTGAGCGAGGGGTGCACCGCGCGGTCGTCCCGGGGCAGGGCGTCCCAGTTTGGATCCTGCTTCGCTTTGAGAATTTTCTCTTGTGCATTGCGGAACGTCTGCACGTAGATGAAGTCGTGCTCGCTGGCGCGCTGGGACCAGGCCACCGCGTTGAGATTGTCGTCGGCGGCGACGCCGGCCGTGGCCGGTGCCTCGGCGGCGGGCGCCGACACCGCCGCCGGCGTGGACGCGGCGGGACGCTGCGCCTGCGCGCAGCCCGCGAGGGCGAGAGCGGCCGCGAGCGCGACCGGAGCGAACTTCATCATCAAAACCCCTTGTGGATCGGGTATCGGCACCCGAGGGGCGGCGATTCTCCACGGAGTTTACGACAGCCTGACGACGAGGCGCACGCCTCTGGCGCTGTGGCCCCGCGTACTGACAGACTGCGGTCTCACACACGACGAGGTCGTCCATGGACGCTTCCACCCCACGGACCCGCGCCGTGCGCATCGCCAGTTACGTCGCCGCCGCGGTCGGACTGTTGCTCATTCTCCTGCTGCGGCTCTTGCCGGCGTTGCTTGCCGGCCTGCTCGTCTACGAAATGGTCGTATCCACGGCGCCGCTCATGGGACGTCGCCTTCCCGGGGACCGTGCGCGCGTGCTCGCCGTCGCGGTGATAGGCGTGGTCGTGGTGGGGCTGCTCACGTTGCTGATCCTGGGCGGCATCAGTTTCTTCCGCAACGAGATCGGCAACCCGCAGGAGCTCTGGCAGGATCGCCTGATGCCGCTCGTCGAACGGGCGCGCCAGCAGTTGCCGGCGGCCATCGTCGATCGTCTGCCCGACAGCGTCGAAGCGCTGCGCTTCACGGCGATGGACTGGGCGCGCTCCCACGCCGTGACACTGCAGCTCGCTGGGAAGGAGGCGGCGCGCGTACTCGTGCATATCCTCATCGGCCTGATCCTCGGCGCCATCGTCGCGCTGAGCCGCACCCGCCCCACGCATCAGGTGGGGCCGTTCGCCGCCGAACTGTCGCTCCGCAGCGCGCGCCTGGCGGACGCGTTCCATAACATCGTGTTTGCGCAGATCAAGATATCCCTGGTCAACACCGCGTTCACGGCGATCTACCTGCTCTGCATCCTGCCGTTGTGCGGCGTGCACCTGCCGCTGACCAAGACCCTGATCATCGTCACCTTCATCGTCGGCCTGCTGCCGGTGATCGGCAACCTGCTGTCCAACACGGCGATCACCATCGTCGGCCTGTCCGTGTCCCTGTACGTCGGCCTGGGTGCCCTGGTCTTCCTGATCGTCATCCACAAGCTGGAGTACTTCCTAAACGCACGTATCGTCGGTACCCAGATCCGGGCCCGCGCCTGGGAGCTGCTGGTGGCCATGCTGATGTTCGAGGCCGCCTTCGGCCTGCCCGGCGTGGTCGCGGCCCCCATCTTCTATGCCTACCTCAAGTCTGAACTCGAAGCGGAACGCTTGATCTGACGTTCATCTCCTTGCTGGTGGAATCGCCGCCAGTTCAAGGAGTTCCGTATGATCCGCACGCCTGGAGATTCCCGCGCCGTCCGTATCGCCACCTACGTCCTCGCGGCGCTGGCGTTGTGGGGCGTGCTGATGCTGCACCTGGTTTCGGCCCTCCTGGCCGGCCTGCTGGTCTATGAGGTCGTCGAGGCGCTGACGCCGTTGATCCGACGGGTGATCCCCGGCGAGCGTGCGCGCCCGATCGCCGTGGGTGTCGTCACGATCATCGTGGTCGGGGCGATCATCCTGCTGGTGTTCGCAGCGCTCAGCTTCTACCGGCGCGATATCGGCGATCCCCAGGAACTGTGGGACAGCAAGCTGGTGCCCTTGCTCGACAAGGCACACGAGCAGCTGCCGGCGTGGCTGACCACTCGCCTGCCGGACAGCTTCAACGATTTCCGATCGCAAGGCATGGGATGGGCGCATGAGCACGCGGGCGACCTGAAGCTCGTGGGCACGACCGCGGCGCGCGTCATGGCGCATATCCTGATCGGTCTCGTGCTGGGTGCGATCGTTGCCGTGTCGCACGGGGCTGGTGGCCGTCCGGCCAAGCCCCTGGCCTTCGAACTCTCGACGCGCACGATGCGCCTGGCTCAGGCCTTCCACAACATCATCTTCGCTCAGCTGAAGATCTCGGCGATCAACACGGCGCTTGCGGCGTTGTTCCTGCTGGTGGCGTTGCCGATTCTCGGCATCCATGTGCCGCTGGCGAAAACGCTGGTGGCGGTGACCTTTGTCGTCGGGTTGCTGCCCGTCGCGGGCAACCTGATTTCGAATACGCTGATCGTCGTCGCGGCGCTGTCCGTCGGACTCTGGGTGGGCGTCGCGGCGCTGGTCTTCCTCGTGGTCGTCCACAAGCTCGAATACTTCCTCAACGCGAAGATCGTCGGCGGGCAGATTCGCGCGCGGACGTGGGAGTTGCTGATCGCGATGCTGGTGTTCGAGGCGGCGTTTGGTATTCCGGGTCTTGTGGCGGCTCCGATTTACTACGCCTACCTCAAGAGCGAGCTGGAGGCGGAGCGGCTTATCTGATCCGCTCCTTCCCTGAAACCGAGGCTAGCTAGTCGCCGATGGAAAATAAATAATTTTCCAGAACGTTCGCGCGCTCGCAGTACCTGAATAGCTCGGCGTTGGCTACGTCAGCATTGGCGACCTGATTGGTGCCGCCGATGGCAGTCTCGGCAGCTACCGTTTTGACGTTGAAATCCAGCCATGCACGCTCGGCTACCTTGACGGCCTCCCTGGTTCTGTCGTCCAGCTTCCTCATCAACTGCCCGTAGGCCTTGTTGAGACGAGCGTCCTGGATACTTCGCTCCGACGCGAGGCATTTTCCAAGCAGTGCCTGGTCGAGGCCGGCGTTATCAACGCACGCATAGAGCGCTTCTGTGATTCCTTTCGGCGCACTGCGGCGCATTGCCTGAGCCGTAAGACTTTCAGCGCCGAAGGCGGAGGTCCCAAACGTAAGAACCGTCATGCACAGGGCTAGCAAAATACCTGTCTTCATCTTTCGTTTCTTCCATGCGTTCGCCGGTTAACGTTATCTGGCGGCCATCCACGCGGTACATCAGCTTCGCCTCGAACGACCTGCCGGATTCGCAGTTGTTATCCACCGCCCGCCAGCATCGCCCTGATGCGCGCGATATGCGTATCGGCCGCTTCCTTCTTTACCTCGGCATCCGCATCGGGGTCCTTGCCATCCCAGTGCAGATCGTCCTGGGGCAGTTCGTCGAGGAAGCGGCTCGGGTCGTTGGACAGCACCTCGCCGTACTTGCGCGAGCGTGCCGAGAACGACAGCGTCAGCATTTCCTTGGCGCGTGTGATGCCTACATACATCAACCGTCGTTCCTCATCGAGACGGCCTTCGTCGATCGCGCCTTCGTGAGGCAGCGTGCCGTCTTCGCAGCCGACAATGAAGACGAAACGGAACTCGAGGCCTTTCGCCGAATGCAGCGTCATCATGCGCAACGCATTGCCCGGGTCGTCGCGATCCGCGTGGCTGAGCAGTGCGAGCTGCGCGGCGATATCGCCGGTGCGGCCGCCGTCCTTGCCCATCGCGCGGAACCAGTCGACCAGTTCGCGAAGGTTGCCGAGGCGGCGCTCGCGCAGCACTTCGTCCGTGGTGGATGCCGCGATCTGCGCGCCGTAACCCGTCTTTTCGATGACGGTGTTGACGAGGTCGGCCGCGCTTTCGTGCACGGCGTGGCTGCGCAGCTCGTCCATCAGGCGGGCGAAGCTGGCCAGTGCCGACGCGGGGCGGGCCGCGATGTTCTTCAACGCGCTGTCACTGCGCGCGGCGTCGAGCAGCGAGGCATTGCGTGCCTGCGCCATCTGGCCGAGCTTTTCGAGTGACGTGGCGCCGATCTCGCGCTTGGGTACGTTGACCACCCGCAGAAACGCGGCGTCGTCGGTCGGGTTGGTCAGCAGGCGGAGGTAGCACAGGATGTCCTTCACTTCCGCGCGATCGAGGAAGGACAGTGCGCCGCTCACGTGATACGGGACGCGCGCGAGACGCAGCGCCTTCTCGATCACGCGCGCCTGAAAGTTACCGCGGTACAGAATGCAGAAGTCATCCCAGCGGATGCCCTTGTCCTTGTACTTTTCATGCAGGCTCGCGGCGATCGAGGCGATGCGTTCCGCTTCGTGGTCGTTGTCCTTGCATTCCAGTACGCGGATGGGCGGACCTTCGACGTGGTCGCTCCACAGTTTCTTTTCGTGGACGTGCGGGTTGTTGGCGATCAGCTGGTTGGCCGCGCGAAGGATGCGCTTGGCGCAGCGGTAGTTCTGTTCGAGCTTGATCACGCGCAGGTTGGTGAAATCGCGCCCGAGCTGGTCGATGTTCTCGGGGTTCGCGCCGCGCCACGCGTAGATGCTCTGGTCGTCGTCGCCCACGCAGGTAAAGCGTGCCTTGGGGCCGGCGATGGCCTTGAGCAGACGATACTGCGCGTCGTTGGTGTCCTGGTATTCGTCGACCAGCAGGTAGCGCAGGCGCTCCTGCCAGATCGCGCGCGCCTCGTCGTCCGTCTCGAGGATGCGAAGAGGCAGGCGGATCAGGTCGTCGAAGTCCACCGCGTTGAAGGCGGCCAGGCGCTGCTGGTACAGGTCGTAGATGGTCGCCGCTTCGATCTCGCGCGGGCTGCGCGCCGAGGCCATGGCTTCTTCGGGTGTCAGGCCACCGTTCTTGGCCTTGCCCACCAGGTTGCGGATGCCCTGGATCACCTCGGGCTTGACGCCCTTGGGCGAAAGCTCCTTGATCATGTTGGCGCTGTCGTCGGCGTCGAGCACGGAGAAGCCGCGACGCAGCTGCGCGCGATCGTGCTCGATCTGCAGGAACTTCAGCCCCAGTGCGTGGAACGTGCACACGGTGAGCGCCTTCGCCGACTGTTCGGAGATCAGCCTGCCCACGCGCTCGCGCATTTCCTTCGCCGCCTTGTTGGTAAAGGTGATGGCGGCGATCTTCTCGGCCGCCAGGTGGCGCCGTGAGATCAGGTGCGAGATTTTTTCGGTGATGACGCGTGTCTTGCCCGAGCCGGCACCGGCCAGCACGAGAAGGGGACCGTCGCAGTACTCGACGGCCGCGTGTTGTTGCGGATTGAGCATCGGGATTCGGGCCGGAGAGGACAGGCGAACGAGGACGGGGATGGTATCAGGTGCGGAGGTCGGCGGACCCCGGACTCGTCACTCTCAACGGCGGCGAGACTGCCGTGGCGGGCACTTGGCGGTACCATGGCCGGTCACGTTCCGGACCGATCCCGTATGGCCAAGCTGTATTTCTACTATTCGGCAATGAATGCCGGCAAGACCACGACGCTGCTTCAGAGCGCGCACAATTACCACGAGCGCGGGATGCGCACGCTGATCCTGACCCCGGCGCTGGACAACCGTTACGGCGAGGGCATCGTCGCCTCGCGGATCGGCCTGCAGGCGCGGGCGCTGCGTTTCGCCGGCGAAGAGGACATCTTCGCCATGGTCGAGCGCGATATCGCCGCGCGTGGACCCTTGCACTGCGTGCTGGTGGACGAGGCCCAGTTCATGAGCAGGAACCAGGTCTGGCAGCTGTCCGACGTGGTCGACCGCCTCGGCATTCCCGTGCTGGCGTACGGGCTGCGCACCGACTTCCGGGGTGAGCTGTTCGAGGGCAGCCGGTATCTGCTGGCCTGGGCGGACAACCTGGAAGAGATCAAGACGATTTGCCATTCCGGTAAGAAGGCGACGATGGTGGTGCGCGTGGATGAACACGGCCGCGCCGTCACCCAGGGGCCGCAGGTTGAGATCGGCGGCAACGACCGCTATGTCTCCGTCAGCCGCGCCGAGTTCAAGAGCATTACCGGTGGTGAAGGCCGTATCGAGCTGCAGCAATCCGTGCTGCCGCTCGGCGAATCCGATTCCGACGAAGGAAAGCCCGCGTGACCGAGACGACGACCACCGCCGCCAGCTGGCCGCGCCCCCATTGGCAGCCGAGTCACGAGGAGGCTGTTCTGCTCTTCTTCGTCTTCGGCGCTTTTCCGCAGGATCTCGCCATCCCCGCTGCCCGCTATGGCAGCCCGGGCCTGCCCGAAGGTGTGGAGTTGCAGCGTTTTCAGAACGCCGTGCTGTCGCGCTGGGAGGGGTACCCGCTGTCCGGCGCCCTGGGCGACCTGCTCCGCGAAGATAGCCCCGAGGCCTTCGCCGCCGCCAAGGCGGCGCCGCATGTGGTGGCGATCCGCGGCCGCTTCCCGGACCGCGACAATCTCGACTATCTGCGTGACACCCTCGGCGTCGTAGCCGCGCTGACCGACATCGGTGGCAAGGCCGTCGTCGATCCGCAGATCCTGACCCTTTTCGATGCCGCCGACTGGCGCGAGCACTACCTGGTCCAGGGTGGCGCGCCGACGCGGAATCACGTGCTGATTCTCTGCAGCCCTGAGGAAACCAAGGGGCGCTCGTGGATCCGTACGCGTGGCATGCGCAAGTTCGGTCGTCCGGATATCAGTCTGACCAACGTGCCCGATCGCGACATCGACCGCGCGGGCGCCTTGTCCGAGCGCTTCGTCGACCTCGGGGCGCTGGGCGCGCATTTCGAGCAGGATCAGACCGTCGAGGTCGATGGGGTCAAAGGTGGCCTGACCGTGGCTCTCTCCGGTGACGAGAGCGATCCGCTGTTCAACAACTCGCATGCGGCGATGCGCTGGCCTGACTGAGTCAGCGTGGTTCAGCGCGCGTCAGGTAGCTGATTGAGCCAGTCGACGAACGCCTGCGCATCGCCTTCGTCGTGGAAGTCGACGGCGACGTAGTTGGGCTTGCGCTTCGCTGCCGGAAGGCAGTAGTCGAGGTAACGGCTACGCAGCTCTTCAAAGGCGTTGTCGTGACCTGCGTGGTGTGCGACCGGTAAACCGTGGAAATGATTCATGGTGAACAGCGGTCGCCAGCCCGGTTTGCCGGGGATGGACGTGCGGTCGAGGGGCTGTACGTCCGCATCCCACCGGCTGCGGCAGCTGCGGTCGTGGGTCAGCATCGTCATGCCCAGGCTCCAGTAGTTCTCAACGGTGTAGCGGACGGTCGGCATGATGTGTACGGTCCCGTGCGCGGTGAAGATCGCACCGCTGTTCGCTTCGTTGAGGCTGAAGATCAACAGGCGCTGGCCGCGGCTGATCAGCTCGCGATAGGTCGGCCATCGTTCGGTATCCCAGGTCGTGGGATCGAAGGTGACGCTCCCCAGGCGGGGAACACGTCGCAGCTCGGCTTTGAGTTGTGCCAGCGTGCTGAAATCCTCGAGCTGGAGCGTGATGACCGCCTCCGGATGGGTATCCAGGTAGGGCAGGATGGTCGCCTGCAGCAGCGTGGCGAACCGCTCGGTGCCGGGGCCGTACGTGCACTTCGCATGACACAGTGCCACGCGTCCCTCGAACGGATGCAGGTCGAGCATGAACGCGCGTACGCCAGCCTCGAGTTGCTCGGCGATCGTGGTCCGCTGATTCCGAATCAGTCCGTTGCTGGTGAAGGCGTTGTGCGCGGTCAGCCACGTGTAGCGGTCGAAGGGTTCGTCCAGGCCGAGGGTTTCCGTCGGGCCCGCAAGGGCCATCGGTGTAGCGATCGATGTCGCCACGGCGAACAGCAGTTTTTTCATGAGGGCATTCCCTGCCGCGGTAGGATGACTGTCAGCCTAGTAGTGTGCCCACGCGCTTCGAAGTCCGCGAAACGCTCGATACCGTGTCGTCTTTTCTAATGCTGGCATGTAGGGCAATAGAACGACGCTCGCTGTCCGAGCGTCACGACCTTGATCGGAGTCGCGCAGGTTCGGCACGGCTCGCCGGCGCGTCCGTAAGCGAACAACTCCTGAAAGAAGTATCCGGGGGCGCCATCCGGCGCGAGAAAATCGCGCAGGGTGGTGCCCCCTCGTGTGATGGCGTACGCGAGAATCCGTTTGATCTCACTGGCGAGCTTCGCGTAGCGCTCGCGTGACACCTTGCCGGCGGCGCGGCGCGGATCGATTCCCGCAGCGAACAACGCCTCGCTGGCGTAGATGTTGCCGACGCCGACCACGACCGCGTTGTCCATGATGAAGGTCTTTACCGCGGCGCTGCGGCCGCGGGACAGTCGCCACAACACGTCACCGTCGAACGCGTCGGTCAGAGGTTCCGGACCGATACCTTCGAGCAAGGCGTGCGTCTCGCCGGGCATCTGCCACAGCAGCGCACCAAACCGGCGGGGGTCGGTAAAGCGCAGCACGCGATCGGATTCGAGCATCAGGTCGACGTGGTCGTGTTTGCCCACGGGCGTGTCGGGAGGAAGCACGCGCAGCATGCCGGACATGCCCAGATGGAACAGGGCGGTCCCCGCCTGTGTTCGCAGCAACAGGTATTTGGCGCGTCGGTCCACCGCTTCGATGACCTGCCCGGGCAGCAACGAGGAGATTTCCGGTGGAATCGGCCAGCGCAGGTCGGGTCGACGCAGCACGACGCCCGTCACGCGACGCCCTTCCAGGTGAGGTGCGATACCGCGACGGGTGGTTTCGACTTCGGGAAGTTCTGGCATGGGCCGAAGATGGGGGCTGTCGCGGCGGCTGGCAACCGCTGCCGGTCAGGGCGCCGGTGAGTCGTGGGTCGGCAGCGAGGCCGTGCGTGGTGCGCGCGGCAGGGCCTGAGCGGGTACGAAGGCGATCCGGTCGCCGACTTTCGCGTAGCGCTGCTTACCCAGGGCGGCCATGTCGCCGAACTCGACGCGGACGCCGTCGAGCACCAGCACGGCGACCGGCGGTGCCAGCCCGATTTTTGCCTCATCGAACGTCGAGGCTGGATTCCACGTTGCGACCGGCGTGGCGGCCAGTGAGGCGAGTTCGTCGGCACGGCCCTGATCGGCGATCCGGGTGCCATCGGTCAGCCACTGACCGTCGTGCCGTTCGAAACGCTGGGCAGGCGACCCCTTCAGGGTCAGCTCGACATGGCTCACCGTGTCCGGATCCAGCGCGGTAAGCAGGTGCGCGCGCGCATCGCTTTCATCCGCGCGCCATTGCCAGGCCACCGCGACGATCAGCGCGAGGACGACGAGCAGGCCGATCAGTCGCGTGCGCACGTCAGCGTCTCCGTCTGCGCCAGGCGATGCCGACGCCGAGGCCGAGCAGCGTCACCGGCAACGCGATGAGGAAGCCGAAGCTGATGGCGTTGAGCCCGTCCTGCGACAACGAGATCACCCGGTCCGGTGCACCGCGCGTCGGCAGGTCGACCAGTACGTCGTCGCCGAGGAGCCAGTCGAGCACGCGTTCGCCGAGCGCGCGATTGCCGCCATTGCCGATGTACGTGTTGGACAGGAAGTCGCCATCGCCGATCACGACGGCGCGCTGCTCATTGCGATCGGGGCTGGGTGACAGTCGGTTCAGGGCGAAGCCGAAATCCAGCGGACCCTTGAGTTCACCCGCTTCCGGGTGGAAGGCGATCGTCGACGGTCTGGCGTTATCGATACCGCCGAAGGCCGTCCAGCTGCGCTCGCCCGAGCGCAGGAAAGGCACCACGGCCCAGTCGTGGTCGGAGACCTGGGCCAGTCCCGATACCTGCGGGAAAAGGGTGCTTTCCCGGAACCCGCGAGTGATGGCGTGGAACGGGTAGTCGCCGAGCACGACCATCCGGGGATCGTTGACGTTGAGGGTGCTGCCCTGACCGTCGACGAGGACGCCCGGAAGCACACGCACGCCGAGCACGTCGGCCAGCGGGCCGGTGCCCAGATCCTCGTTACCCGGTTCGGTGAGCCAGAGCAGGTTGCCGCCGCCATGCACGTAGTCGACCAGCGCGGCGACGCTGTCCGCCGGAAGGGAGCTCGTGGGGCTGGCGAGCACGACCAGGTCGGTGTGATCCGGCACCCCGCGCGTCTGGCTGAAGTTGAGCGGTACGGCACGAATGCCGCGGCGCTCCACCTGGGTCATGAACGTGCCCAGGTCCGCATTGGCGCGACCGTCGGGCTGGCGTTCGCCGTCGCCGGTGACGAACGCGACCACGCGTTCGCCGCCCCGGGCCAGCCGCTCGAGGGCGTTCGACAGGTTGCGTTCGTTGATCGGGCTTTCGACCCGCTGCTCGCGGCCCTGATAGCGCACCAGCAGGGCGCCGTCGCCGGCGATACCGAGCTGGCGCGAGGCCGCCGGGTCGAGGTCGGGGTCGACGAAGGACAGCGTCAGGTCTTTCTTTTCACGCGTATAGCGCTCGATGACGGCGGCGATCTGCTCGCGCAGAGGCCCGGTGGGCGAGAGGTAGCCGACCACCTCGACCGGGCCGTGCAGTGTGTCGAGCACCGCCACACTTTCCGGCGCGAGGCTGGCGCGCGCGCCTCGCGACCAGTCGGCCGTCCATGTGTGACGTGTGCTGAGGAAACCGATGCAACCGGTGGCGACCAGCAGGCCGAGCAGGACGAGCCAGCGATCGAGGCGGCGCATTACTGGCGCTCCCGGTCGGCGCGGAGTCGGCGGATGGCGAGGATCAGTGACAGGGCGATGGCCAGTGCGAACCAGATGAGATCGCTGGAGACCACCAGCCCGCGAAGCAGGTTCTGCAGATGCGTGGCCATGGTCAGCCAGCCGAGAAAGCCGCCACTCAGGCCTGCCGCCTGAGCGCCCCGATCGATCGTCCAGAGGACGAGCGTCACGATGAGTGCCATCGCCGCGGCAATGGCAGGGAACGACGTCGCCGCGGAGCAGGCGAGGCCGATCGCGGCCAGTGTCGCCAGGAGCAGGGCCGTGCCCAGTGTCGCCGCGGCGAGCTTGCCCCAGTCGGCGGTGGATTCGGCACCGACCAGCAGGGGCATCGCCAGCGTGGCAAGCAGCCAAAGTGCCAGCCATCCGAGCACGGCGATGTATTTGCCCAGCACGATGCGTGTCGGTGACAGGCCCGTGGAGGCCAGCAGGGCGAGGGTGCCCGCGCGGCGTTCACCGGCGAGCTGGGTCATCGTCATCAGCGGGACCACCAGAAACGCGAGCTTGACCAGTTCCGCCAGCAGCGGAATGGCGACCAGATCCGTGAAGCCCGGCGCGTCGGCGATCCCCGCCAGCTTCACCTGCGCACCGAGAAATTGCCCGAGGCCCAGGACGAAGGTCCAGGCCAGCCAGGCGATGGTGAGTGCGGCGAGCGCCCATGCAAGCGGGCGGACAGCGAGGCGGCGCCATTCCAGGCGGGCGACGGCGGCGATGCTCATGCGCCGGCTCCCGTGGCGATGCCGAAGAAGACGGATTCGATGTCGCTGCCGTGGTCGTCGTGCAGCGGCGCATCGTGACGCAGGCGCCCTTCGTGAAGGATCGCCACGCGGTCGCACACGGCGACCACCTCACCGAGGACGTGAGTCGACAGGATCACAGCGGCACCGGCGGCGGCCCGCTCGCGGATCAGTCGGCGCAGCTCGCCCACCTGCACCGGATCCAGTGCATTGGCGGGTTCGTCGAGAATGATCAGCGCCGGGTCGTGGACGAGGGCGCAGGCGAGCCCGAGTCGCTGGCGCTGGCCCTGCGACAGGACCCCCGCGAGGCGCCTGCGAAGGTCGCCGAGCTGCAGGCGGGCGACGATCGTGTCCGCCGCGCGCTTTGCCACGGCCCGGCTGGCGCCGCGGAGCCGGGAAAACGCGATCAGGTGCTCGTCGACGGACAGCTCCGGCCACAGCGGGGCGCTTTCAGGCAGCCAGCCGAGCAGACGTCGCGCCATGGTCGGTTGCCGAGCGAAATCCATGCCGTCCAGCTCGATATGTCCGCTGTCAGGGCGAAGGGCACCGGCGAGCATCGAAAGCGTGGTGGACTTGCCCGCGCCATTGACGCCGAGGAGGCCCAGGACTTCACCACGGTTCAGGCAAAACGACACCCCCTCGACGGCCAGGCGCCCGGCACGGCGTCTCGTAACGTCTGCGACATTCAGCAAATGGGCCGCGCTCATGCGGCTACGTCGCCGAACACCGCGTAACGCGCACTATCTTGCGAGCAAAAAGACGCAGGGGAGTGATCATGCTGAACGAGCGAGGGGGCGGTCATCCCGCGATTGTGCGGAAAGGCGTTCGGAAACCACAACAGCGGGCTTCACATTTCGCCGAATTCCGTGCTGGTGGGTATGGAATCGGCTCGTTAGACTGGTACCTGTACGACCCCTTCACTTCCCGCGCGGTACCGACCTGATGCTCGACACCCTGCTCGATTTCCTGGCCAACGGCCTCACCCACGCAAGCTGGGGCGAGATCGCTGTCTATGTGCTCGTGGTCACCCAGCTCACCATTTTCACGGTGACGCTGTACTACCACCGCAGCGCGACCCATCGTGGTGTGGATTTCCACTGGACCCTCAACGGCTTCTTCCGTTTCTGGGGCTGGCTGACCACGGGTATGGTCGTCAAGGAATGGGTAGCGATCCATCGCAAGCATCACGCCAAGGTCGAGACCGAGGAAGATCCGCACAGCCCGCAGGTCTTCGGTATCAAGAAGGTCTTCCTGGACGGTGTGTCGCTCTATCGTGAGGCCAGCTACAACAAGGCCGACATGGAGAAGTACGGCCGTGGCACCCCCGACGACTGGTTCGAGCGCAAGCTGTTCGGCGCGCACCCGTACTGGGGCCCGGTGCTGATGGCCTTTATCGATGTCGCGCTGTTCGGCGTGATCGGCATGGCCATCTGGGCCGTGCAGATGATCTGGATTCCGTTCTGGGCCGCCGGTTTCGTCAACGGCATCGGCCACTGGTGGGGTTACCGCAACTTCGAAAGCTCCGACACCGCGACCAACATCTCGCCGTGGGGCTTCTGGATCGGCGGCGAAGAGCTGCATAACAATCATCACGCCTTCCCGAGCTCGGCCAAGTTCGCCCTGCGCAAGTGGGAGTTCGATATCGGCTGGGCGGTGATCTGCAGCCTGCGCTTCTTCCGTCTGGCCAAGGTGCTGCGTGTCGCGCCGACGCTGAACATCCGTCCGAACGTGCACCTGCCGGATGCCGAAACGCTCAAGGGCGTCCTCGCACTGCGTTTCCAGGCCACGACGGACTACTACCGCAACGTCATCCTTCCGACCATGCGCGAAGAAGTCAGTCAGGCCGGAGACAATCTGAAAGCCGTGCCGCGTCGTGTTCGTCGTGCGCTGGCCGACGGTGGTCGCTGGCTCGACAACGATGCGCGTGAGCGCATGCATGCCGCGCTGGCCAATCGCCCGGCGCTCACCACGGTGTGCGAGTTCCGCGCGCGCCTGGTCGCCCTGATGGAAGAGCGCGGTGCCGACAAGGCGCTGAAGTCTCTGCAGCAGTGGATCGTCGAGGCGGAAGAAAGCGGCATCCGTTCGTTGCAGCAGTTTGCCCAGCGGCTGAAGGGTTACTCGGCGGTCGGCGCCTAACACGATCAAGCCGATTCGAAAAAAGGGCCCGCCATCTGGCGGGCCCTTTTTTGTTTGGCACATGCGTAAGAGCCGTAAAGCCGCTTCGTAGCCGGGACATCGGGCTCGAGGTGGCGTAAGGCCTCATTCGCACGAATGTCGTGCTGAGGGTTCGCGCACGGAGTGCGCTCCTACGCGCGGCTTGCGCCGCGTAAATAAAAAAAGGCCGCCATTCGGCGGCCAATTTTTATTTGATCTTACCTTCCTTGTATTCCACATGCTTGCGGACGACAGGATCGTACTTCATGAACACCATCTTTTCCGGCGTGTTCTTCTTGTTCTTCGTGGTCGTGTAGAAGTGACCGGTGCCCGCGGTGGAAATCAGGCGGTGCTTATCGCGCTTGCTTGCCATGGTTGATCTCCTTAGATCTTTTCGCCGCGGGAACGGAGGTCGGCCAGCACGGCTTCGATGCCGTTCTTGTCGATGGTGCGCAGCGCGTGGTTGGAAACGCGGAGCTTCACCCAGCGGTTCTCGCTGGCGACCCAGAAGCGGCGCTCGTGCAGGTTCGGCAACCAGCGGCGACGGGTCTTGTTGTTTGCGTGCGAGACGTTGTTGCCGCTCTGCACGCCCTTATTGGTGACTTGGCATCTACGGGCCATGATGACCTCCTTTAGATTCGTTGGACCGCCCTTTGGCCAGGGTGGCGACGGCCCAGCCACGACCCGGTTACGGGGCGCCATGCGATGGCTGGAGGGGGTGGAACATCCCTGACAATGAGGCCCGCATCGCATGACGGGCGTTCCCGACGGATCGGGTTGGCATAGGGAAGCCGGGCATTCTCTCAGAATCCTACGTCGTCGCGCAAGCCGGACTGTGCGGGGCGCCGGGTTGTGTGAAACAATCCCGGCTTTCGTGCCAGCGGCACGTATCCCGCCCACACGACGCCTTCTCGAGGACTCACGCAATGGCAGAAATCACCGCCAACGGCCAGGCCGGCCAGCCGCAGCTCGTGCTGCAGAAGATCTACGTCAAGGATGCTTCCTTCGAAGCGCCGAACGCTCCGCAGGTGTTCCAGGAAATGGGCGAGACCGAGGCGCAGCCGCAGGTCCAGCTCAACCTCGGCCACAAGGCCGTCGACCTCGGCAACGACCTGTTCGAAGTCGTGCTCAGCCTCACCCTCACCTGCAACCTCGGCGAGCGCACCGCTTACCTCGCCGAAGTGCACCAGGCCGGCATCTTCGGCATCGGTGGTTTCACCGATGACGACCGCGACGGCATCCTCGGTTCGTACTGCCCGAACCTGCTGTTCCCTTACGCCCGTCAGATGGTCTCGGCGATGATCCAGGAAGGTGGCTTCCCGCCGTTCCTGCTGCAGCCGATCAACTTCGACGCCCTCTACGCCGAGCAGCAGCGTCAGCAGGTCGAAGGCGGCGCCGGTACCCATACGCTCAACAGCTGAGCGATGACCTCCGCCTCCCGACCCACCGTCGCCGTTCTCGGCGCCGGTTCCTGGGGTACCGCGCTGGCTGCGCTTCTGGCGCGCAACGACGTCCCCACCCGGTTGTGGGGGCGCGACGCCGACGCGCTCGCGGAAATGGCCGCGGCGCGTCGCAACCTGCGTTACCTGCCCGACCTCGACCTGCCGCTGGAACTCGCCTACGACGGCGACCTGGCCAGCGTGCTGCGGGGGGCGGACATCGTTCTGCTCGTGGTGCCGAGCCACGCGTTCGCCGCGCTGCTCGACCAGATCGTGCCCATGCTCGAACCCGGTGTCCGCATCTCGTGGGCTACCAAGGGTTTCGAGACGGGTACGGGGCGTTTCCTGCACGAACTGGTCAACGAAAAGCTTCCCGGCAGGCCTGCCGCGGTCGTCACCGGCCCCTCGTTCGCCCGCGAGGTGACCGCCGGCCTGCCCAGTGCCGTCACGGTCCACGCCACGGACGACGCCTTCGGCAAGGAACTCGCCGTGCTGCTGCACGCGCCCAACTTCCGCGCCTACACGGGTAACGACATCCTGGGGGCCGAGCTCGGCGGTGCGATGAAGAACGTGCTGGCTGTCGCCACCGGCGTCGCCGACGGTATGGAGCTGGGGCTCAACGCCCGCGCTGGCCTCATCACCCGCGGCATGAACGAGATGCTTCGCCTCGGTGTCGCGCTTGGGGCGCGTGCCGAGACGCTCATGGGCCTTGCCGGCCTGGGCGATCTCGTCCTGACCTGCACCGGCGACCTGTCACGAAACCGCCGCCTGGGTCTGGCCCTGGGCAGGGGCATTCCGTTGACGGAAGCGGTTCGCCAGATCGGTCAGGTGGTCGAGAGCGTCGTGACGGCCGACGAAGTCGCCCGCCTCGCCGGCTTCCATGGGCTGGACCTGCCCATCTCGGCCGCCGTCCGGTCGGTGCTGCATGGCGAAGTCACCCCGGAAGAGGGTCTGCGCACCCTCATGGGGCGCGAGCAGAAGGCGGAATATCCCGTCGATTTGTTTCCCCACCGCCGCGACTGACGCCGCGGCGCGTCTCCCGTCTGGCTGAACCGGGCCGGTCCGCCGGGTAAAAAGTCCTACGGGCACGTCATCCCGCCTTTGCTAAGCTTCCTGTTTTGGTCGCGCTGACAGGCTCGCATACGGATGCATCAACCGGACGACAAGCGCAGGCGTCACGCCATGGCAGAAGTGCTGCCTCTGGCGTGGCAGCGCGCATTCGACGAGCCGGCCGCTCCTCCGCTGGCCGAGCGCAGTGTGCTGGGTTTCTTCCTCGAGGGCGTCAACGACGACCACGAGCCGGCGGCCCGGCTGGATGCCGCTCCGGTCCTGCTCACGCTGAGTGCGGAGGGCCGTTACTCCCGCCCCCTGCCGCTGGATAGCCGCCACCTGCCCGAAGCCGCGCTCACGGTGGCCGAGAAGCGTCTGGCGGCCACGGTGCTCGGCCTGCCGCAGACCTTGCGCAAGAGTCGCAGCTACGCGCGTTTCGCCGGTGCGCTAGGCGACCAGCTCCTGGCTGAAGTGCTCGATGGCGCACCGTGTTTCTTCGGCGGCGTTGCCGGTCTGAAGCTGTCGCGCGGGCAGGCTCATCCCCTGAGCTGGCGCTGGAACCTCGAAAAGGACGGCAGCCAGAAGCTGGTGCCGGCGCTTCCGACCAGTCAGCGTCTTTTTCGTGTGGGCTCGCTCTGGTTCCTCGACGCGGAGCATGCCGAGATCGGTCCGCTGGAAGGTTCTCCTGACGAAGGCGCCTGGCTCGATCTTCCGCCTCTGCCGCCCGAAAGCACGGCCGCGTTCCTCGCCCGGATGGAAGGCACGCGCATGGGGCCGCGCGTGCCGCCGCCGCAGGTGTTCGGTGACATGCGTCGGGCGGAAGTTTCCCCGCGCCCGGTGCTCGTACTCCACGCCCTGACCCGGCATGCGCGGCTCGCCGCGGGTACGCCCCCCCTGGCCTATGGAAGGCTTGCCTTCGACTACGCAGGCGAGCGCCTGCCCGGACGCGGCGGTGAGCCGCTGGTCCGACGCGTGCGCAACGGTGCGCTGCTTGAAATCACGCGACGCCGTGCTGAAGAACTCGCCTCGATGGAAACGCTGGAAGGCGCAGGCCTCAATCCCGCGGTCGATACCGAGGGCTTGCCTTGGGACATGGCCGACACGCTGCCCGATGACGCGTGGCTGTTCCCGGGCAAGGGCTATGCCGGTGCGTTGGAGGTCAATACACCGGCCCGATGGCTTGCCTTGCGTCCCCGGCTCGAAGGCGATGGCTTCGTGCTGGAGTACGACCGCAGTTTCCCCTTCGAAGTGCTCGAGGGTCCCGTGCACTGGTACGGGAAGGCGCACGAAGACGACGCGGACCGTGCGTTCGATCTGGAAATCGGCATCGAAGTCGAGGGCAAGCGCGTCAACCTGCTGCCTGCCGTCGCGCAGGCGCTGGCCGAGCACCAGCTCAGTCTGAGCCCGACGCCCGGTGAGGCTGAAGACTCGGTCTGGTACGCGCCTGTCGACGAACGCCGTCGCGTCCCGGTGCGTCTGAAAGAATTGCGAGGCTTGCTCGCTCCGCTCGCCGAATACCTCGAGAAGCCGCGTCAGCAACTGCATCTGCCTCGCGTACAGGCCGGTCGTCTCGAAGAGCTCGCGCAGGCCTTGCCCAGTGGCGGCTCGTTCGAAGCGCCCGAGCGGCTGCGTGGTTTTACCAGGCGTCTGCGTGAAGCGGCCGAGCGCGCCAGCGATGTGGTTCCCGAGGCGTTGCAGGCGGAGCTTCGCGGCTATCAGCGCGATGGCCTGCGCTGGATGAACGCCCTTGCCGAAGCCGGTACTGGTGGCGTACTCGCCGACGACATGGGCCTGGGCAAGACGCTCCAGCTCATCACGCATCTGCTGGCGCTGAAGGAAAACGGCAACCTCGAGTCGCCCGCGCTCGTCGTCGTGCCGACCAGCCTCGTGCCGAACTGGTCGTCCGAACTCGCGCGCTTCGCACCGAGTCTGCGTGTCTTGGCGCTGCATGGTCCCCAACGCGCGGAAACGTTCGCGCACATCGGCGAGAACGATGTCATCCTCACGACGTACGCATTACTTCCGCGCGACGTCGAAACGCTGAAGAAGCAGGCGTTCTCCCTCGTGGTGCTCGACGAAGCGCAGCAGGTGAAGAACCCGCGCACGCAGGCGCGCCGCGCGTTGCTCGCGTTGAAGGTGCCGCGTTGCCTTTGCCTCACCGGCACGCCGCTGGAAAATCACCTCGGCGAATTGTGGTCGCAGATCGATCTCGCCGTGCCCGGCTTGCTGGGTGACGAAGGTGCGTTCCGTCGCCACTACCGTGCGCCGATCGAGAAGCACCAGGACATCGAGTGCCAGGACCGTCTGAACCGTCGCATTGCGCCGTTCATCCTTCGTCGCACCAAAGCGCAGGTCGCGTCGGAGTTGCCGGCGAAGACCGAGATCACACGTCGTGTGGTGATGGAGCCGCGTCAGCGCGATCTCTACGAAAGCCTGCGCCTCTCGCTGGCGGAGGAACTGCGCGAGGTCATCGCGCAGCGCGGCATCGCCCATAGCGGCATCGTGGTCCTCGATGCGCTGCTCAAGCTGCGTCAGGTCTGCTGCGATCCGCGGCTGGTGAAGCTCGAGGCCGCCCGTGGCGTGCGCGAGTCCGCCAAGTTCGAACTGTTGATGGACATGCTTCCCGCGCTGCTGGCCGAAGGCCGCCGTGTCCTGTTGTTCAGTCAGTTCACTGAAATGCTCAAGCTGATCGCGGTCGAGCTCGATCGACGGCGCATCAGTTACGTGACGCTGACGGGCGAAACGCGCGATCGCGCGGAGCCGGTGCAGCGCTTTCAGGACGGCGAGGTGCCGTTGTTCCTGCTCTCGCTCAAGGCGGGCGGCGTGGGCCTGAACCTGACCAGCGCCGATACCGTCATCCACTACGACCCCTGGTGGAATCCGGCGGCCGAGGCACAGGCCAGCGACCGTGCGCATCGCATCGGTCAGGACAAGCCCGTGTTCGTTTACCGGCTGATCACAGCGGGCACCGTCGAAGAACGCATCGAGGAACTTAAAGCCCGCAAGGCCGAGCTTGCCGACGCCGTGCTCGAAGGTGGCGGAAGCCGTGAGCGACTGAGCTTCGACGAAAGCGATCTCGACGCGCTGCTCGCTCCGCCGGCCTGAACCACTCGGTCTGCGGGCTCTCCCGCCGTGCTGCGTAGGAGCGATCGCGCACTCCCGGCGGACGGGAATCCCGGGTTCTCAACGGTCATGCGCGTCATCCGCGCGCCAGGCATCCACCTGCGCGCGGCATGACGTTTACCGGTCGACGGGCTTAACGGCGCAGCGGCGTACCGCCGGCTTCGACGATCGCCAGCGCGGCGCCACCGATGAGGCCCGGCTCCGGGTTCATGATGGCCTGGGTCGGTACCTGCTCCATGGTGTCGCGGAAGCGGCCCTTGGCTTCGAAGCGTTCGCGGAACTTGCCCTTCTGGATCCACGGCAGCAGGATCGGCGTCATGCCGCCTGTGAGGTACACGCCGTCCCACGCGCCCAGCGTGAGCACGAGGTCACCGGCCACGCTGCCGAAGATGCCCGCGAACGTTTCGACCGCGCGTGCGCACATGGGGCAGGTTTCGTCGGTGGCGCGCTTGGTGATCTCTTCCGGGGTGATGTCGGCCTGCGGCTTCTGACCGGAGATTTCGCAAATCGCCTCGTAGAGATTCACCAGACCCTGGCCACAGATCAGGCGTTCGTTGGACACGCGGCCGTAGCGAAGGTTGAGCACCTTGAGGATCTCGATGTCCTCGGCGCTGTGCGCCGCGAAGCCGGCATGGCCGCCTTCGGTCTGCAGCACGCTGACCTTGTCGCCACGAATGAGCAGGCCGCCCACGCCAAGCCCGGTGCCCGGACCGACGACGACGAAGGTCTGCTCTTCCTTGGCGCCGATTTTCGGCACGGGCAGGGTGCCGACTTCCACCAGATCCTGGTGGCCCTGGGCGTCCTTGTCCGCGCTCATCAGCATCACGGCCATCGACTGCGCCGCGAAGTCGTTCACCAGGTGAACCCACTCCAGATCCAGCTCCGCGGCGAGATTCTTCGCCGAGATGGCCCAGGGGTTGTTGGTGACCTTCACCGTCTCGCCGTTATCGATGCGACCGGCGGCGGCGATGATGGCGCGCTGCGCCTCGTGGCCGGTTTCCTTGAAGTACTGCTTGGCGGCATCGCCCAGCGACGCGTAGTCCTTGACGTGGTAACGCCGGATGCTTTCCTGGATAAGCGGTTGATCTGCTTCCGGATGCGCAATGCCGAAGCGCACGTTGGTGCCGCCGAGGTCGGCGAGCAGGGTCGGCGCCGCGGCGCTAACTTTGGACATGTTTTAAGGACCTGTCAGATCACGGAAGCCCGCAAGGTTGCCTCGCGCGGGCGCTGGCGTCTAGTGACGGTTTGCTCTGCGCCGTCTTGACATACGCAGAGCCTCCCGGTGTGACGGTGGGGACCGGCACTTTGACGTAAACGTTTACGTCGGCAGAATACCCCATCGCCCGGGTCAATGGCAGGCAGTTGCCTGCCAGGCACGGGTACAACGGGAGAGTATGTGATGGCAGTGGTTCGCCTCGAGAAGGTGCGCAAGGTTTATCCGAACGGGCATGTGGCCCTGAAGGAGGCGAGCTTCGAAATCGCCGATGGCGAACTGCTGGTGCTGGTCGGGCCCTCGGGTTGCGGCAAGACCACGCTGCTCCGGATGATCGCCGGACTCGAGTCCATCTCGGGTGGCACGCTGAGCATCGGCGACCGCGTCGTCAACGACGTGCCGCCGAAGGATCGCGACATCGCGATGGTCTTCCAGAACTACGCGCTGTACCCGCACATGACCGTTCGCGAGAACCTCGGCTTCGGCCTGCGCCTGCGCGGCGTGGACAAGGCGGAGATCGATCGCCGTGTCGCCGGCGCCTCGGAGATGCTCGGCCTCGACGAACGCCTCGATCATCGTCCCGCCGCGCTGTCCGGCGGTCAGCGGCAGCGCGTGGCGCTGGGGCGTGCGATGGTGCGCGATCCCTCCGTTTTCCTGCTCGACGAACCGCTGTCGAATCTGGATGCGAAGCTGCGCCTGTCCACACGCGTGGAGATCGCGCGTATTCACCGCCGCGTGGGCGCCACGATGGTGTACGTGACGCACGACCAGATCGAAGCGATGACGCTCGGTCAGCGCATCGTGGTGTTGAACGGCGGTGTGATCCAGCAGCTGGATACGCCGATGAATCTCTACAACAAGCCGGCGAATCTTTTCGTCGCGGGTTTCCTCGGCAGCCCCGCCATGAATCTTTTCCACGGGACGCTGCGTCGCGCCGACGGGCTTCGTCTGGAGATGAAGGATGGCTCGCTCGCGCTCGCCACCGAGGCGGCCGCACTCGACCCCTACATCGATAAGCCGCTGATCGTCGGGGTACGCCCGGAGGACCTGCTCACGGTCAGCGACCATCCCGGTGTCGACGCACGCCTGCAGGCGCATGTCGACGTGGTGGAGCCCGTGGGTAACGAAGTGTTCCTCAACATGCGTCACGGTAGCGAAGAGCTCGTCTCGCGCGTACCGCCCCATTCGACGGTGCAGCCGGACAGCGACGTCGCGCTGGGCTTCCATCTGGAGCGGGTCCACTTCTTCGATCCGGAAACCACGCTGCGAATCGACGTGTAAGCATGGGGCGGGGCGGCCCCATGGCGGCGTTCCGCCGATGCGCTATACCCCCCGGCCGTCGTATCGGTGGGCGTGAGACGCCTGCGACGCCTTGCCACCACCGGCGCGTCGGCCGAGGCGTAAAATGGAGCGATCGCCAACCAACAGGCCGCCGTCCCATGACTTTTCCCGCCGTCCGCATGCGCCGCATGCGCCGCGACGCTTTCTCCCGCGCCCTTATGCGCGAGAACGTGCTCACCGTGTCCGACCTGATCATGGTCGCTTTCGTGGTCGATGGCGAAGGCGTGCGCCAGCCGGTCTCGTCCATGCCGGGTGTCGACCGGCTGTCGATCGATGAACTGCTGAAGCTCGCCGAGGAGTGCGTCGCCCTGGGTATACCGGCGCTGGCGCTGTTCCCGTCCGTCGGCGACGGGGTGAAAAGCGAAGACGCCCGTGAGGCGTGGAATCCCGATGCCCTGTTCCAGCGCGCCACGCGCGAGCTGAAGAAGCGCTTTCCGGAACTGGGTCTCATCGGTGACGTGGCACTCGATCCGTACACCACGCACGGTCAGGACGGTCTGATCGACGCCGACGGTTACGTCATGAACGAGCCGACCGTGGAGGCGCTGATCAAGATGTCGCTGGCCCAGGCCGAAGCGGGCATGGACTTCGTGGCTCCTTCGGACATGATGGACGGCCGCATCGGCGCGATTCGCGACGCGCTCGAAGACGCCGGCTACATCCACACCCGCATCCTTGCGTATTCGGCGAAGTACGCGTCGAGTTTCTACGGCCCGTTCCGCGACGCGGTCGGCTCGTCGGCCAATCTGGGCAAGGGCAACAAGCACACCTATCAGATGGACGTCGGCAACAGCGACGAGGCCCTGCGCGAGGTCGAACTGGATCTCGCCGAAGGCGCCGATGCCGTGATGGTGAAGCCGGGCCTGCCTTATCTGGACATCGTACGGCGGGTGAAAGACGCCTTCGGCGCGCCCACGTTCGTCTATCAGGTCAGCGGGGAGTACGCCATGATCAAGGCGGCCTCGCAGAACGGCTGGCTGGACGAGAGGGCCGTCGTCATGGAATCGCTGCTGGCGATGAAACGGGCGGGCGCCGATGCGATCCTGACCTACTTCGCGGTGGACGTGGCGCGCTGGCTGAAGGGTTGAGCGGCATTTCGTCCAAAACGGCAGCGGGATCCGCATGACATAATCCGGGACGATTTCCCGGGAGCCGCAGCATGGATGGACATCACTTTCTAGAGACGGCCGTCGTCTTCCTGCTGGCGACGGTGGTTGCCGTGCCGCTCACCAAACGCTTCCGTCTGGGTGCCGTGCTGGGTTACCTGCTGGCGGGCGTCGTCATCGGGCCGTCCGTCCTCGGCCTGGTCAGCGACACCGAGGGCGTTGCGACGATCTCCGATTTCGGCGTCGTGCTGATGCTGTTCGTGATCGGCCTCGAGCTGTCGCCGTCTCGCCTGTGGGTGATGCGCCGTGCGGTGTTCGGCAGCGGCAGCCTGCAGGTGATCACCTGCGCGCTCGCCCTGGGTGCTATCGGCTACTTCCTGTTCGGCCTGACCTGGAAGGCGGGCGTGATCGTCGGTGGCAGCCTTGCGCTGTCGTCCACCGCGTTCGGCCTTCAGATCCTCGCTGAGCGCAAAGAGGCCGGCGCCGCCTACGGTCGCCAGGCCTTCGCCATCCTGCTCTTCCAGGATCTCGCCGCCATTCCGTTGATCGCCGCGGTGCCGTTGCTCGGTGGCGCGGTCGCCCACGGCGCGCACGGTCCCGACACGATGAGCGTGGTCCGGGTCGTCGGCACCATCTTCGCCGTGATCCTCGGCGGCCGGCTGCTGCTGCGCCATGTGTTCCGCTTCGTCGCCCGCGCCAAGAGCACCGAGGTGTTCACCGCGACGGCGCTGCTGGTGGTCATGGGCACGGCATGGCTGATGGAGCTGGCGGGCATCTCCGTGACGCTCGGCGCGTTCCTCGCCGGCCTGCTGCTGGCGGATTCGGAGTATCGCCACGAGCTCGAGTCGAATATCGAACCCTTCAAGGGGCTGCTGCTCGGCCTGTTCTTCGTCAGCGTGGGCATGTCGGTCGACCTCGCGTTGCTGGTCGCCAAGCCGCTGCTCGTGCTGGGCATGGTGGCGCTGCTGCTCACGGTCAAGGCCTTGCTGATCGTTCCGCTGGGCCGGCTGGTCGCCTCGCTGACCACCGCCGATTCGGTGCGCCTGGCGGCCGTGCTGGCGAGCGGCGGCGAATTCGCCTTCGTCATCCTCAACCTCGCACAGCAGAATCGCCTGATCGACGACAGCCAGCGTGGCCTCATGGTCATGGCGATCTCGCTGTCGATGGCGCTGACGCCGTTGCTCGTGCTTGCCGCGTCGCGTCTCGTGCATGAGCGTGTGCGCAAGCCGGACCGTGCATTCGACACCATCGAGGCCGATACGCCCCGCGTCATCATCGCCGGCTTCGGGCGCATGGGCCAGATCGTCGCTCGCGTGCTGCGTGCGCAGGGCATCCAGTTCGTCGCATTGGAGAGCTCGGTGGAGCAGGTGGAAACCTCGCGCCGCTTCGGCGGCACGTCGCTGTTTTTCGGCGATCCCGGGCGTCCGGAAATGCTGCGTGCCGCGCAGGCGGACAAGGCCGAGGTGTTCGTCATCGCCACCGACGATCCCGAAGCCAACATCCGCACCGCGCGGCTGGTGAAGCGCCAGTACCCGCACCTCAAGATCGTCGCCCGCGCGCGTAACCGTCAGCATGCGTTCCGTCTCATGGATATCGGCATCGAAGATCCCGTGCGCGAGACCTTCTACTCCAGCCTGGAGATGACCCGCCACGTGCTCCAGTCGCTGGACATGTCGGCCGACGTCGTCGACAGCCGCATCGCGCGGTTCCGCAAGCACGACGAGCAGGTGCTGCGCGCGCAGTACCTGGTGTATGACGACGATGCCGCCCTCATGCAGTCCTCGAAGGAAGCCCTGCACGACCTGCAGCAGCTCTTCGAGGCCGATGCGGTGGAAGAGCGCGAAAAGGAAGCCTGACCCTGAAGAGGCGAGCGCGCTCGCTGTAGGAGCGAGCCCCGCTCGCGACAGCCCGTCGCGAGGGAGCCACAGGCGGCCGTGGTCTTAGTCCGGCTGCGCCGGCTGCCGCAAGGTCTGCCTTACGCTCGGAATCGCGCCGACACGCGTTCCGAGCTCATGCGCAATATCCACGTACCCAAGATGCCGCGCGACGTCGCCAGCGGTCCGGCCGAACGCATCGGCCGCCTGACGGTTCGCACCGCGATGGATCAGGACGCGGGCCGGGCCCAGCAGCGCATGCATCGCGCTTGCGTGCAGCGCGCTGACGCCGCGATGGTCGGCGTGTTCGATCTTCGCGCCCGCGTCGAGCAGGACGGGTACCAGCGCGCCAAGGTGGGTGGCATCCGCCTCGGTACCGGGGCGCAGATGCGCACCCAGCAGCATCAGCAGCGGGGTCACGCCGTCCTTGTCCGCCTTGTTCACATCGGCACCCTTGCAGATGACCGTATCGAGCAGGCGGCGTGCGCGCAGGCTGTCGCTACTGCTGAAGCAGTACTGCGCGGCGGCATGCAGCGCCGTGTGTCCGTGCGCGTCCTCGGCGCGGGCATCGGCGCCTGCCGCGAGCAGCATCTCGGCGATCTCGGGGTGGCCGAGGGCGGCGGCGATCATCAGGGCGGTCGTATCGCCCGGCAGTCGCTGGTCCGCCGCCACGCCGCGCGCGAGCAACGCTTCGACGATCGTGTCGCGACGCGCGTTCACCGCGGCGGCTAGTGGCGTGATGCCCGACGCGGCGGCGAGCGTGGGATCGGCGCCCGCTTCGATGAGGTGTTCGGCCACATCCCGCCGTCCGGCGCCGGCGGCACGAAGCAGGGCGGTGGCGCCTTGCGCATCGCGCGTGTCCACGGCGAAACCGAGTTCGAGCAGCCGGTCGACCGCCTGTATGTCGCCCGCCGCGGCGGCGGCGGGTAAGTCATCGGCACGCAGCGGACGGCGCGGCAGTGGCCACGCGGTCCAGCTCAGCCAGCGCTCGACATCGCCATGGCCGATGCCGAGGCCGTACGGCGTCTCGCCATTGACGTCCGCCGCTTCCGGGTCCGCGCCATGAGCGACCAGCAGGCGGACGAGGGGCAGGCTCTCGCCGCCCTGTTCCAGCGCGGCATGCAGGGGCGTACGGCCTCCCGCGTCGCGCACGTTCGGGTCCATGCCCCGGGCGAGCAAGGCACCGAGCAACGCGCTGCGGCCGGTGGCCGCCGCCATGTGTACCGGCGTGCGACCGCGCGCGTCGGCGCCGAAGGGGTCGGCACCGGCTTCGAGCATCGCGAGCGTCAGGCGTTCGTCGGCACCGTCCAGGCGGCACACCGCCTGACCTAGGAGGCCCGCACCCGCGGGGGTGGCGCCCGCGCGCATCAGCTGCAGCAGCGCGTCGGCCGACTGGGGAAGCTGGGGGAGCAGGGCGTCGAACAGCCGGCGACCGGTCGTGTCGGTTCCGTCGGCCGGGGGCGCCAGCCGCGCCTCGGCATGAAGGCCATGGTCCAGCAGCCACGCGCGTGCCGCGTCGAAGCCCGTGCCAGCCAGATCGACATACAGCGCGGCGAGTTCTTCCGCGGGCCAAGCGCGAACCTTGGCGGTGAACGTGGACGCGACGGCCCAGTGTCCGAAGCGCAAGGCATCGTAGAGATGCATCGGCGAATCCGCCCCCGCCTCCGGTACGACCGATTCGCTCAGCGATGTCGGCAGTGGCGTCTCCGGGTCGAGCAGGGCGACGAAGTCCCAGCGGCCCGTACCGGCCGCGTGGTCGAGCGCGCTGCGTCCATCCGCGCCGGCTTCCTTCGGCTGGGCTCCCAGCGCGAGCAGCGCGCGTACCGTGGCGGCCTGGGCGCGCGGCGACTGGCAGGCCAGCGTCAGCGCGTCGCGTCCGTGGCTGTCGCGCGGCGAGGCATTGGCCTGGGCGTCGGCCAGCAACTGGACGATGCCGTGAGCGCCGGCACGCGCGGCCTCCATGAGGGCGGTGGTGCCATGCCGGTCGGCGAGGTTCGGCTGAGCGTGGGCCTGAAGCAGGGCCCGGGCGATCTGCTCGTGACCTTCCGCGGAGGCGGCGATCAGGGCCGAGCGTCCGTGGGCGTCGGTGGCGTTCACCGGTGCCTTGTAGCGCAGCAGCACCTTCACACCTTCCGCGTCGTCGTCGGCGATACCGGCGGCGGCGACCAGGGCGGGCTCGCCGCCGACGGGAGCGGGTTTGGCACCGTGCTCGAGAAGGAAGCGTACGAGTGCCCAGTTGGCCGCGCGGCACGCGATGGCCAGCGGCGTGTCGCCGGCGGCGTTGACGGCGTCGACCGGCGCGCCTGCATCGAGCAGCATGGCGGCGACGGTCGGCTCGGCGCTGAGCACCGCCCCGTGCAGTGCGGTGTTGCCCTCGGCATCGGTGGCGGCGGCGTTCGCGCCGTTGGTCAGCAGGGTGAGGACGGCTTCAGGGCGACCGTGCCAGCTGTCGCGCGTCGCGGCGTGCAACGCGGTCACGCCCTGATGGGCACGGCTGACCTGCGCGCCACGCGCGATCAGCGCACGCAGCAGGCGGATGTCGGGGGAAAGGGCGGCGAGCGTCAGCACGGGGCGCTGGTCGCGATCGCCCGGTTCCGCGGCGGTGTTGGGGTCGGCACCGGCTTCGACGAGCGCCACGGCCCGTGCGATGTCGCCTTCGCGGGCCGCTGCCAGGAGCGCGTGCTCACGTACGCCGGGCTGACTTTCTTCGGTGCTGAGTACGGGAATGGGCGGAGGCGGCGCAGCCACGTCCGGCTCGATGCCCGGCTCACGCCGGGGCTCGGCGCGGGCCGTACGGATATGCCCGCGGCGCTCGCAGAGCAGCGCACGCAGGGTGCGGTTCGCGATCACCATGCCGGCGACGGGCAGCAGCACCACGCCATAGATCGCCAGCGCGGCGATCCGCATCTCCGGGGGAAAGACGCCGTACAGGCCGGAGAGGGCCACGGCGCAAAAGGCGAGTACGAGCAGGCTGAAGGCGGCGGGCAGGAAATGCGAGAAGAAACGTTCCTCGGCGGAAAGGTGGCGGCCGAAGCTGACCGAGCGGGCCACCGCGGTGAAGATCCACGAGCCGTTACCGCTGTCCTCGGGGTAGGCATCGTCCCAGAGGAAAAGAAGTCCGAACGCCGGCCACATGCGCCACAGCGCCGCCAGCGCGACCACGAGCGTCGCTGCCAGTAACAGCGCCACGCCCAGGCTGGGCGCCTGCGTCAGCTTGAGCAGCGGCCAGGCGACGAGCACGAACACGACGAAGGTGTAGGCCGTGAAGATCACGACGTGCGCCGAACCACGGCGCAAGGCCGTACGCAGGAAGCTCGTTTCGGGATCGAAACCGATCGCGTGACAGACCGCGGCCATCACCAGGGCGTTAGCGAGCAGCAGCGGAATCAGCGCAAGCGGCGACGCCGTGAGACCCGCGCAGGCGACAGCGGCGAGGGCGGGAAGGAACCAGGGCAGCGCCTTGATCAGCGATGGTCGACGACGTTTGGGATTGGCCATGCGCGCGAGTATACGGACGCGCATGGCATCACGCGGTAACGACGTGTTAACCCATGCCGCGCACTCTGCCTGTGCGCGGATTCGGCCGATCAGACGCGCACGAGCGTCCGGTCGGGGTCGATCTCGCGATTGTGGTTCGGCTGATTGCAGACGGTGAGCGTGTCGCCGGGAGGCGTCTGCAGATGCCAGCCGCAACCCGCGAGGTTGATGAGCACCTGCTCAGTGTCGTTGTGCGGGAGCTTGCGCTGCGGCGTGAGTTCGAACTCCAGCACGAAGCGGAGCTCACCCAGCAGGAGGACGAGCGGCTCGGGAAGCATGTCGAAGCCGTCCCGGCGGGTCATCCAGACGTAAGTATCGGGCTTGCGAAGGCTTGCGTAGACGTAGCAGTGCATGACGGCGGTCTCGCTTGCGGATCGGCAGCATACGTTAGCAAAAGAGGGGCGACGCAAGTGTGCATAAACGTCGGATGTTTCGACTTTGTTGCACATGCACTTGCAAATTATTCGTCAAGTCGTCCAGAGTCCCACCCCAGATTGTTAAACGCGCGTATGAAAACGGCTAACTTTTCCGTTTCGCGCACGTGACATCGACCCAGAACAGAACAAAAGCAGGAGCCACCACGCATGCAGAAGTTGACCCATACCCGTTCGCTGGCCGTCGCCGCCCTTTCGCTGGCCATCGCCGGCGCGCTGGTGGCTCCGCAGGCCGCTCACGCCAGCGCCTTCCAGCTGAAGGAAAACAGCGCCGCCGCCCTCGGTCGCGCTTTCGCCGGTTCCGCCGCCGCGGGTGACGACGCCTCGGTGATCGTGAACAACCCGGCCGCCATGAGCCTGCTCAAGGGCACCACGTTCCAGGCCGACGTCACCGGCATCAACTTCAGCACCAAGTTCCACGGCACCGCGACCGACGCGCAGGGTCGTCCCATCTCGGGCGGCAACGGCGGCGACGCCGGCACCACGATCCCGGTTCCGGCGTTCTACGTCGCGACCCAGGTCAGCGATCGCTGGCACATCGGCCTCGGCCTGACCGCCCCGTTCGGTTTCAAGACCGAATACGACTCCGACTGGAAGGGTCGTTACAACGCCATCAAGTCCGACTTCAAGTCGTATGACGCGACGCTGTCGGCGTCGTTCGACGTGACGGACGACTTCGCCCTCGGCGCAAGCTTCATCGCGCAGAAGACGACCGCGGAACTGACCAGTGCGATCAACTACAACACGGTCGGCCTCGGCCTGATTCAGCGCGCCGCCGCCGCGGGTCAGCTGCCGCCCGCCACCGCCCGCGCCCTGGCCGCACAGTACGCCGCCGTGGTTCCGCCGGGTAGCGACGGCGTCGCCAAGATCAAGGGTGACGACTGGGCCTACGGCTGGCAGATCGGTGGTCTGTGGAAGCTGACCCAGAACGACCGCATCGCCCTGAACTACCGCAGCAAGATCAGCCACAAGCTGGAAGGCACCGGTAACTTCACGATGCCGAGCAACGTGACGGCCGTGCTGTCCAACCCGGCCGTCGGTGCGCTGCTCGGTTCGGGCCAGCCGCCGTTCACCCACACCAACGGTACGGCTGACTTCACCACGCCGTCCGTCGCCACCGCGAGCTTCTGGCACCAGGACGTGAAGTTCGGCCTGGGCTTCGATCTGTCGTGGACCAAGTGGAACGAGTTCAAGGACCTCACGGTCAACTACTCGAACCCGAACCAGCCGTCCACCAGCGAAGACTACAGCTGGCGCAACAGCTACTTCCTGTCCGCCGGTGGCGAGTACTACCCGACCGACAAGCTGACGCTGCGCGCCGGTGTCGCCGTCGACACGACGCCGACCTACGACGATACCCGCTCCCCGCGCGTGCCGGACTCGACCCGCAAGTGGCTGGCCTTCGGTATCGGCTACAAGGCCACCGACCGTTTCGAAGTCAACGCGGGTTACGCCCACATCTTCGTGAACAAGGCTCACATCGCTGGCGTCACCAATGCCACCAACGACCGTCTGGTCGGCCAGAACGACGACAAGGGCAACCTGCTGAGCGTCTCGGCCAAGTACCAGTTCTGATCGTCTCCCCGATCGGCTGATACGAGCCAGTAAAAAAACCTCCCCGGTGACGGGGAGGTTTTTTTGTGGGTGGCCTTCAGGCCAGTCGAACGGGATCGCGCGCGGGGCGCGCTCCTACAGGCCTTCGGCGCCGTGGCATTTTTTGAATTTCTTGCCGCTGCCGCATGGGCAGACGTCGTTGCGGCCGACTTTCGACTCGTCGCGCTGTACGGGCTTGCCGTGCCGCGGATGGCGGCGACGGTAGAGCTGGGCGAGCTGGAACGGGATCTCGTTGAGCAGATTCATCCGCTCCTCGAACGACGGCAGGGCCACCGTCGGTGTGCCCGGGTCCGGATCGGTCTGATCCGCCGTCAGGGTCAGCAGCATGCCGACGAACGGATAGGTCTTTTCATCCAGCCACTCGGACCATTCCTCTTCCCACTCGCTGAGGGCGAAGCGAAAGCCCAGCGCCCAGTCGCTCGCGAGCGGGAAGTCGCCATTGTACGAAGCGACGTCCTCGATCTCGTCGAATTCCTCGGGCGAGTCGATGAAGGGCAGAGCGTCTTCCGCCAGTACCTTGGGATCGCCCGACACGCGTGCCTCGATCACCGCCCAGAATTCCTTGAGCAGCGTGGCGACCTCCGCGTGCACGGCCTCGGACTCCCAGGGCGTCGCCTCGTCGGTGTCGAGGATCGCCATGCAGTCGTCGATGTCGACGTCGGCCGGGCCCACGATCGCCGCCGAGAAGAGCCCGTCCAGCGTCTCCAGCGAATAGCGGTTGGTCGAGATCAGGAGGTCGTCGAGACGGCCCAGGCGCGTTTCATTCATCTGCATGGCAATGACTCAGTAAGCGTAGTCGCGGAACACGGGATCGACGCTGCCGTTCCATTCGCTCTGGAAGAGCTCGAGCTTGGTGTCGGCCTGGGTTTTGCCGGAGAGGGCGATCTCTTCCAGCGGTTCGAGGTAGACGGATTCGTCGACGCCGCGGTGACCGGTGCGGTTGCGCCGCTTGAGGCCTTCGCGGGCGATCTTCACCGCCTCCAGTGACAGCTCGCGCACGCTGTGGTCGCGGAAGCGAAGCGCGAGCGCCTCCTTCGGTACGCCGTCACGCAGCGCGTGGCGCTCGGCCTTCGTGAAGTCCTTCACGAGGTCCCATGCGGCGTCCAGCGCGGTGTCGTCGTACAGCAGGCCCACCCAGAACGCGGGCAGTGCGCACAGCGAGTTCCACGTGCTGGTATCGGCGCCGCGCATCTCGAGGTACTGCTTCAGGCGCACCTCGGGGAAGGCGGTGGTCAGGTGATCGGCCCAGTCGCGCATGTTGGCCTTCTCGCCCGGCAAGGCGGCCAGCTCACCACGCATGAACTTCTTGAAGTCCTGGCCGGACAGGTCGACATACTTGCCGTCGCGATAGCTGAAGTACATCGGCACGTCGAGGATGTAGTCGACGTAGCGCTCGTAGCCGAAACCGTCTTCGAAAACGAAATCGAGCATGCCCGTGCGGTCGGCGTCGGTATCGGTCCAGACGTGCGAACGATACGACTTGTAACCGTTGGGCTTGCCTTCGGTGAAGGGGGAGTTGGCGAACAGCGCCGTGGCGATCGGCTGCAGCGCGAGGCCCACGCGGAACTTCTTCACCATGTCCGCCTCGGTCGCGTAGTCGAGGTTGACCTGCACCGTGCAGGTGCGCGTCATCATGTCGAGGCCGAGCGAACCGACCTTGGGCATGTACTCGCGCATGATCTTGTAGCGGCCCTTGGGCATCCACGGCATCTGGTCGCGACGCCACTTGGGCTGGAAGCCCATTCCCAGGAAGCCGATGCCGAGTTCCTCGGCCACCGAGCGGACTTCCTTCAGGTGGTTGGTGACTTCGTCGCAGGTCTCGTGGATCGTCTCCAGCGGCGCACCGGAGAGCTCCAGCTGCCCGGCCGGTTCGAGGGTGATGTTCGCCATGCCCTTGGTCAGCGCGACCGGGGTGTCGCCTTCACGGGCCACGTCCCAGCCGAAGCGCGTCGCCAGGGTCTCCAGTAGCTGGCGGATGCCCGGACGGTCCCCGTCGAACGGTGGCGGGGTGAGGTCATCGCTGTAGAAGCCGAATTTCTCGTGCTCCGTTCCGATGCGCCAGGCTTCACGCGGCTTCTCGCCCCTGGCGAGATAGGCGACCAGATCGTCACGGTCGCCGATGGGCGTGCTCTTGGCGGCGCTGGGGATGGACACGGGGCTTTCCTTGAAGAGGGGGCTTTTTGGCCGGATGCGGCCCAGATGGGGGCGCATGCCCGCCGGGAAAAGGTGGCATGCCGGCGGCGCAGGGTAGCAAATGCGTCGGCGAGTCGGTGAAAACGAGGAGGTCGGGACCTTCTGCCCTTGCCGACCCTGGCGCTCGTCAGTCGCGCAGCTATCCAGGCATGCGTCGATGCTTCCTATACTCTGGCGGCAATATGCATCGACAAGGGAGTCATGAGGCGATGACCGTCAAGCGAAGGTCAAGCAAGGAGCAAGAGCCTGAGGCGTTGCCGACCGGCCAATGGGTGCTGCCGTTGTCGCCCGGGGTCGATCACGCGGTCGATGAGGCTCTGGCCGTGGCGCCAGCAGGCCGGTTCAGTAACTACGTCGTTTACGTTGACGAGAGCGGCGATCATGGTCTTGAAACCGTAGACCCGAACTATCCTGTTTTCGTGCTGGCATTTTGTGTCTTTCACAAAGGGCATTATGCGGATGCCATCGTCCCCGCGATCGAGTCATTCAAGTTCAGGCACTTCGGGCATGACATCGTCGTGCTTCACGAACACGACATACGGAAGGAAAAGGGAATCTTCCGCTTCAACAATCGCCTGGAAAAGGAAGTTTTCCTTGACGAGCTCACTGGGTTGATCGACACGAGCAACTTTATTCTGATCAGCTGCGTCATCAGCAAGGCGAGGCTCAGGGAGCGTGCTCAGCTTGAAAGCAATCCATACCATCTGGCTCTCGGATTCTGTCTCGAGACGCTGTTTGAGCTTGTTGAGGAGAAAGAACAGGGCGATCGTCCGACTCACGTCGTCGTTGAGTGCCGAGGTAAAAAAGAAGATCGTGATCTGGAGCTGGAATTCCGGAGAATTTGTGACGGCGCTAACAGGTGGGGGCGCCAGCTGCCATTCGCCATTAAATTCGCCGACAAGAAGACCAACTCCTCCGGACTGCAACTCGCCGATCTCGTAGCCCGGCCCATCGGCCTGTCGGTCCTTCGACCGCAAAGCCCTAATCGGGCATTTGAGGTGCTCAAGCGTAAGTTCTTCTGCAAAGGAGGGCGCAAAAAGCTTGGCGTCGACTTCGAAGGGTGGGGGCTCAAGCTTTTCCCTGACGCAGAAAGCGAAAAGCCCCGGTGAACTCACCGAGGCTATGACGCCGACCGGGAACCCCCAGTCCACTTAGGCGTGAAGTTTAGAACGGGGCGGCCAGTGGCACAAGGCACCCCCCTTCGCCGTCGATACGTTGCAAATTCTCGCGCGCGCCTCTCACTTGCCTGACCGGCGCGTGTGCTGGCACTCCAAAGACGAAGAGGCCGCCCGATGGGCGGCCTCTTCGCAAGATCCGGTGCGGCGCGATCAGCGCTTCATCGAATTGAAGAACTCGTCGTTGGACTTCGTGTTCTTCATCTTGTCGAGCATGAACTCCATCGCGGCGAGCTCATCCATCGGGTGCAGCAGCTTGCGCAGGATCCAGATCTTGGCGAGCAGGTCCGGATCGATGAGCAGGTCTTCGCGGCGGGTGCCCGAGCGGTTGATATCGATGGCCGGATAGACGCGCTTCTCGGAGATACGACGGGACAGGTGCACTTCCATGTTGCCGGTGCCCTTGAACTCTTCGTAGATCACCTCATCCATCTTGGAGCCCGTGTCGGTCAGCGCGGTGGCGATGATCGTCAGGCTGCCGCCTTCCTCGACGTTACGCGCCGCGCCGAAGAAGCGCTTGGGGCGCTGCAGGGCATTGGCGTCGACACCGCCGGTGAGGACCTTGCCGGAGCTCGGTACCACGGTGTTGTAGGCACGGGCCAGGCGGGTGATCGAGTCGAGCAGGATCACCACGTCCTTCTTGTGCTCGACCAGACGCTTGGCGCGCTCGATCACCATTTCGGCGACCTGCACATGGCGAACGGCCGGCTCGTCGAAGGTCGAGCTGATGACTTCGGCGCGAACCGTGCGCGCGATTTCCGTGACTTCCTCAGGGCGCTCATCGATCAGCAGCATGATCAGATGGACGTCCGGATGGTTGTACTGGATAGCCTGCGCGATGTTCTGCAACATCATCGTCTTACCGGATTTCGGCTGGGAGACGATGAGGCCACGCTGGCCGCGGCCAATGGGTGCGACCAAGTCGAGAATGCGGCCCGTGATGTCCTCGGTGGACCCGTTTCCGCGCTCGAGCTTGAACGACTTGCGCGGGAACAGCGGGGTGAGGTTCTCGAACAGCAGCTTGTTCTTCGACGCCTCCGGCGGATCGCCGTTGATGTCGTCGACCTTGAGCATCGCGAAGTAACGCTCGCCTTCCTTGGGATGGCGGACGCGTCCGGTGATGTAATCACCCGTGCGCAGGTTGAAGCGGCGGATCTGGCTGGGGGAGACGTAGATGTCGTCCGGGCCGGCCAGGTACGACTCGTCGGCCGAGCGCAGGAAGCCGAAGCCGTCCTGGAGGATTTCGAGCACGCCCTCCGCCCAGATGCCGCCGCCCGAACGGGCGTGGGCCTTCAGGATATTGAAGACGACGTCCTGCTTGCGCTGGCGGGCCACGCCCTCGCGGACACCGAGCGACTCGGCGAACTCGAGCAGCTGGATCGCGTTCTTGCGCTTGAGTTCGGTCAGGTTGATCAGGCGATCGTTGCTGCCGGCGTCGGCGTTCTCGTCATCGTCGACGGGATAACCGTTGTTGTTGCGCGGGTGCTGGTAGTTGCCGCCGTTGCCGGGGTTACCGCCACCTGGGCGCTGCTGGTTGTTCCGGTCGCCACGGTCGCCACGGTCGCCGCGGTCGTTGCGTTCGTTCCGGCGACGACGGCCCCGGCCCTCGCGCTCGTTGTTCGGGTTATTCGGGTTGTTCGGGTTGTTACGGTCGTTGCGATTCGGCTGCTGGTTGGGGTTGTCGCCCCGGGCCTGCTGCTGACCGCCCTGACCCTGACCCTGACCGCCGCCCTGCGAAGGGGCAGGCTGGCCGCCGTCGCGCGTTTCATTCGACGGGGCCGCGGGGCGCGGCTCCGCCGGTGACGCCGGCGCGTTGCTCAACTGCAACTCGGCCTGCGGCGCCGGTGTCGGTACCGGAGGCAGCGGCGGCGGAGACTTGACCGCCGGCGGCGCGACGGGAGCCGGCGCGGGTGCGCTCGTCTCTACCGCGGGTGCGGCGGCTGGCGCCTTTCGGCGCGTACGGGGACGCGGTTCGGTCGCAGGCTGGTCGCCGGCGCCCTTGGCGTCGATGGAATCTTTAGTTTCGATATCGGACACGGGCAAACCTCACGGGGCGCCGTTAAAAGAAGAAGGGAGAGGGTTCGCGACTGGAGGGGACAAGCGGTGTCCCGGCGAACTCCTAGAGCCTAGCATCGCGTGAGGCGCGGCGTAAAGCGCCTCACGCGGCGGCGTGGGTGAAACGGGGAATTCAGAGGGACTTTTCGATGAACTGGGTCAGCTGACCCTTGCCGACGGCGCCGATCTGGGTGCCGGCGACCTTGCCGTCCTTGAAGATCATCAGGGTCGGGATGCCACGGACGCCGAACTGGCGGGGCGTCTGCTGATTTTCGTCGATGTTGATCTTGACGATTTTCAGTTTGCCTTCGTACTCGCCGGCCAGTTCATCGAGCACCGGAGCGATCGACTTGCACGGGCCGCACCACTCGGCCCAGAAATCGAGCAGGACCGGGGTGTCGGAATCGAGGACTTCCTGCTGGAAGGCAGAGTCGCTCGTATGGGTGATCTTTTCGCTCACCGTGATCTCCAGAATGGGGGTAATAGGGGGTTGACGACCGTGACGCCTGCATCGGCTACACTAAGGAGCCTCATGTCGCGGGTCCAACCGGAACCGAAGGTCTTGGCCATTGCAGCCGCTGGCCCTCATTCCAACGCAACTAGGGGCGCGATTCAAGCGATTCAAGGGCGCCGACGGGATGGTTTCCGTTGACATAGGTGAAAAGGTTAATCGTTTCAAGCCTCTTCACCTATGCCAGCGGGAACCGTCGGGTCGCGCGCCGCCGCCTCCGGCCATCGTGCGCCGGGCGCGTCGTCTGGCCGCCGGACTGACACCTGGCCGCCCCCGACTCTCCCGTGACGCCGGCCGGATCACCCACCGTCCCGAGGCCCGCCCGGCCGCCGGGATGCCGTCGCGCCTCCGCGCGACGAGACGCCAGGCCATTCATACCTATGTCCCAAACCGTTCTCACCGACGTCTTCTACGAAAACCTCGACCTTCATCCGCTTCTCCATCAGGGCCTTGCCGCCGCCGGCATCACCCGCTGCACGCCCATCCAGGCGCTGACCCTGCCGCTCGCCCTGACGGGCCGTGACGTAGCGGGTCAGGCGCAGACGGGCACGGGCAAGACCTTCGCCTTCCTGGTCGCCCTGATGGACCGCCTGCTGAAGCATCCGGCCGCGCCCAACCGCCGCGACGCGGATCCGCGCGCCCTGATCATCGCGCCGACGCGCGAACTGGCCATCCAGATCGAGAAGGACTTCCAGACCATCGGCAAGGCCACCGGTCTGCGCAGCGCGCTCATCTACGGCGGCGTCGATTACGACAAGCAGCGCCAGCAGCTGCGCGACGGCTGCGACATCATCATCGCCACGCCGGGTCGCCTGCTCGACTACCACAAGCAGGACGTGTTCGGCTTCGGCTCGGTCGAAGTCATGGTCATCGACGAAGCCGACCGCATGTTCGACCTTGGTTTCATCAAGGACGTCCGCTTCATCTTCCGCCGCCTGCCGGCCCGCGAGCAGCGTCAGGTGCTGCTGTTTTCCGCCACGCTGAGCCATCGCGTGCTGGAGCTGGCCTACGAGCACATGCACGAGGCCGAAAAGCTGGTCGTCGAGACGGAAAACGTCACCGCCGACCGCGTCCGCCAGGTCGTCTACTTCCCGTCCAAGGAAGAGAAGATGCCGCTGCTGCTCAACCTGCTCGAAGAGACCAAGGCCGAGCGCAGCATCATCTTCGTCAACACCAAGGCCGCCGCCGAGCGCATCACCGATCGTCTCAAGCGCCACAACTTCCGTGTCGGCGCCATCTCGGGCGACGTGCCGCAGGTCAAGCGCCAGAAGCTGCTGCAGCGTTTCCAGGACGGCCAGATCGACATGCTCGTGGCGACCGACGTCGCCGCGCGCGGTCTGCACATTCCCGCCGTCAGTCACGTCTTCAATTACGACCTGCCGCAGGATGCCGAGGACTACGTGCACCGCATCGGCCGTACGGCCCGCCTGGGCGCTGAAGGCGACGCGATCAGCTTCGCCTGCGACCTCTACGCGATGGGCCTTCCGGACATCGAGACGTACATCAACCAGAAGATTCCGACCGCCTCGATCGAAGCGAAGATGTTGGTGATGCCGGCGCCGCGCCCGCGCGCCGACGGCGTGCAGGACGAAGTCGACGATCCGAACGATACGGGCGGTCACATCCCGACGCGCGGCGCACCGCCGGAGAAGGGCGGTCGTGGCGGTCGGGAGGGTGGTCGTGGCGGTTCCCGCTCGGGCGAGCGCTCCGGCAGCCGCGAGCGTCGCCCGCGCCCGCCGCGCGAGGACACCCCGGTCGGTGGCTTCACCGCCGCCTCCACGGAGGTCCCGGTAAAGACCGTGATCGTTGCCGAGTCGGTCGAGGAGCTGCCGGCCGCTGCCGAGGCCATCGCTGCCGATGGCGCCCCGAAGAAGCGTCGCCGCCGTCGCGGTGGTCGTGGCCGCGGCGCGCGCGAAGGCGTGGAGAACGTCGAGGGTAGCGGCGCCACCGATCAGGCCGCAGGCCCGAAGGCAGCCGCCCCGTCGCGTCACGCGGATGGTCAGTCGCGTCAGGGCAGCCGCCCGTCGCGTCAGGTCGCAGCGAACCGCCCGACCGCTGCCGCTGCCGCTGCCGCTCCGGCGCCTGCACCGCATACGCATGAGAAGGTCGGTTTCTTCCGCCGCATCGGCCGGCTGTTCGGCGGCCGGTAAACCCACGACAGGTAGGAGCGCGCCCCGCGCGCGCTCCTGCATCCCGTCCGGCACATGCCCGGCACGTTCCACCCCGCACAACCCACCCGACATCCCTTATCCTCTGGGGTCCAACGGGCCAACAGGTAATGCGGTGATCGGTTTCGATCTGGTGAGCAAACGATACGAGGGCGGTCACCAGGCCCTTACCGATGTATCGTTCCAGGTCGCGGCCGGTGAAATGGCCTTCGTTACCGGGCATTCCGGCGCCGGCAAGAGCACCCTGCTCAAGTTGCTGGCCATGATCGAACGGCCGACCAACGGCGTCGTCACCCTCGACGGCCAGAAACTCAACACGGTCCGCTCGTCGGATATCCCGCGCATCCGCCGCAAGCTGGGCATGGTCTTTCAGGATCACCGCCTGCTCCTGGATCGCACGGTCTTCGCCAATGTCGAACTGCCGCTGGTGATCGCCGGCGTGGCGCCGGCCGACCGGTCGCGTCGCGTGCGCGCCGCTCTGGAAAAGGTCGGCCTGCTCAGCTACGAAAAACAGCTGCCCGAGGCGCTGTCCACGGGTGAGCAGCAGCGCGTCGGTATCGCGCGCGCGATCGTCGCGAAGCCGGCGGTCCTGATTGCCGACGAACCGACGGGCAACCTCGATCCACAGCTGGCCATGGAAATCATGACCCTCTTTGCGGAATTCCAGCAGGTCGGCACGGCCGTCCTCGTGGCCAGCCACGACCTCATGCTGATCAAGCGAATGAAGAAGCGGGTGGTCGTACTCGACCACGGCAAGCTGGTGGCCGACGTGCCTGCGACGGAGGTCGTATGAATACCGTTCGCGAATCCCGTCGTCCGCCGGAGCCGCCGAAGACCCAGCGCAGCGAAGGGCGCAAGGTCGGCGCCTGGCGCGAGCATCACGCCTGGAGCCTGTCGATCAGCTGGCGCCGTCTGGCGGCCCGGCCGCTCAGCACGTTGCTGACCGTCGCCGTCATGGGCGTGGCCCTGGCTCTGCCGCTCGCGTTTTACCTCCTGCTCGGCAACGTCGAGCGTATGGGCGACGCGCTGGGCCGCAACCAGTCCATCAGCGCCTTCATGAAGCCGGGCCAGAACGCGGCCATGGCGGAAACCGCCGCCTCCGCGCTGCGCGGGCGCCCGGAAGTGGCGGACGTCGTCGTTCGCACGCCCAAAGACGGGCTCGATGAGCTCGCCGAAGTCCAGGGGTTTTCCGGCTCCCTGCAGTCCCTCGACGTCAATCCGCTGCCATACGTCCTCTCGGTCCAGCCCCGACCGGGTCTGGCGGCCGAAGATGCCGGACGCCTGGTCGATGCGATGAAGGCCACACCGGGCGTCGACATGGTTCAGGACACCGGCGCATGGCGCCAGCGTCTCGACGCGCTGCTTGGCGTGGGCACACGGGCGGTGAGTCTGCTGGCGGCCTTGCTGGGTATCGCGGCCCTTCTGGTGGTCGGCAACACCATTCGTGTCGATATCCAGAGCCGCAGCGCGGAGATCGGTGTGCTGCTGCTTATCGGTGCCAGCCGTCCCTTCGTTCGCCGTCCTTATCTCTACGCGGGCATCTGGCTCGGGTTTCTTGCCGGCGTTCTGGCCGTGGTGCTGGCCGTCGTGCTCGAACTTGCGATGGCCGGCCCGGTGGGACGTCTTGCCGCCGCGTACGATGGCAGTGTGAGCTTCGGCGGGTTGCCCGCGTGGTTGTTGCTTTCGGTACCCGTCGCCGCCGCGTTGCTCGGCTGGCTGGGTGCCCGTCTGGTGAGTGCACGACAGATCCGTCGCGCCGCGGCGGTCTAGACAAGGGGATTTGGGGTGGCGACTCACATCGGTTCAGGCGTTGCCGGCGCGGCGCCGCGGATTCTCCTGGTCGACGGCTCCAAGGTCGTCCGCCAGCTGATTTCGCGCGTGGTCAGCGCCGAGGTGCCGGGCGTCGAGATCGTGGGCGTCTCCACCGGAGCGGAGGCGCAAGCCGAACTGCAGCGAGGGGTCTTCGACTTCGTCACCGTGGCGCTGCGGCTGCCCGACATGGACGGTCTGGACATCGCACGCTTCGTGCGCGAATCCGCGCCGCAGATCTACATGCCGATCGTCGTCGTCTCCGGCGACGTGGAAGAGCGCCTTCATCGCCGGGAACTCGGCGAGTTCGTCACCGACTACTTCGACAAGTCACTGGGCTTCGGCGCGCTGGCTGAATTCATCCGTGGCTACGTGCGCCCGGAAGGCGGTGCCGAGGGCGAGGTGCTGTACGTCGAGGACAGTCGTGTGGTCGCCCTGGCCACGCGCCGCATGATGGAAAAGTACGGCCTGACGGTGCACCACGTGATCAGTGCCGAAGACGCCATCGTGTACCTGCACGAGGCGAAGGCCCGCGGCGACATGGGCGCCGACATCGTTCTTACCGACGTCAGCCTCAAGGGTGAACTCACCGGTGGCGATCTCGTCGAACGCATCCGCAACGAGTTCGGCTACGGCAAGGGGCAGCTGCCCACGCTGATCATGACCGGCGACGAAAACCCCGCGAACCAGGCCGCGTTGCTGCGCGCCGGCGCGAACGATCTCGTCGAGAAGCCGGTGGAAGAAAAGTTGCTGATCACGAAGCTGTTGTTCCAGTTGCGGGTGGCGCTACACCTGCGTGAAAGGGCGGAAGGTTGAACGAGCGGGTCAAGCTGGAAGCATCGTGGAAGGAGCGGATCGGCGATTACCTCGATCGTCCGGAGATGCTGGCGCTGTCGGCATTTCTGCGCGAGGAGAAGGCGGCGGGGAAGGTCATCTATCCGCCCGGCCCCGAGATCTTCAATGCGTTCGCGCACACGCCTTTCCATCGCGTACGCGTCGTCATCCTCGGCCAGGATCCGTACCACGGTCCCGGACAGGCGCACGGCCTGAGCTTTTCCGTGCGGCCCGGCGTCCGCGTGCCGCCCTCACTGCAAAACATGTTCAAGGAAATCGAGGCCAGCCTCGGTATACCGCGCCCCGACCACGGATGCCTCACGCCCTGGGCCGATCAGGGCGTCCTGTTGCTCAACGCGGTGCTTACCGTGGAAGCGGGACAGGCTGCATCGCATCAGGGCAAGGGATGGGAAGGATTTACCGATGCGGCGATCGACGCCCTCAACCGCGAGCGCGAGGGCCTGGTCTTCCTGCTTTGGGGTAGCCATGCCCAGAAGAAGGGCCAGCTGATCGACGCCAGGCGCCACAAGATTCTGCGCAGCGTGCATCCGTCGCCACTGTCGGCGCATCGCGGTTTTCTGGGCTGTGGGCACTTCGCCGATACGAACGCGTACCTCGAATCACGCGGGGAGGCGCCGATCGACTGGTCGCTGCCGCCAAAGGCCGCTTTGGTCTCCGCCCTTTAAAGTCAGCGTCAAGCCCCAATAACTGTAGCAACGGCGGACACATAGCCGCCGTCGACGCCCTCGGCGCCGCGTTTTCGCGGCCGGGGAGCCGTCTGCCTCCTGAACACCCCGGCATCGACTCTGGACAGGCCGGGGGTATTTCTGTACCATAGCGTACAGTTAACCGATGAACTTCGGGCTGACTTAGCACTCTCACATCGGGACTGCTAATCTGCATACAGACTTCAGGAGGTTCCACACATGTCCCAAGCACTCGTTACCCGTAACTACGGGCTCCCGAGCGTCGTCGGCAGTCTGGATTCCTACATCTCGGCGGTTCATCGCATCCCGGTGCTCAGCCTTGACGAGGAGCAGTCGCTGGCGCGCCGCTTCCGTGACGACGCCGATCTTGACGCCGCCAAGCAGCTCGTTATGTCCCACCTGCGTTTCGTGGTCCATGTGGCCCGCGGCTATAACGGCTACGGCCTGCAGCTGTCGGACCTCATCCAGGAAGGCAACATCGGCCTGATGAAGGCGGTCAAGCGTTTCGACCCGGATCAGGGCGTTCGCCTGGTGAGCTTCGCGGTGCACTGGATCCGTGCCGAGATGCACGAGTTCATCCTGCGCAACTGGCGCATCGTGAAGGTCGCCACGACCAAGGCGCAGCGCAAGCTGTTCTTCAACCTGCGCAAGAGCAAGAAGCGCCTGGGCTGGATGAACGCCGAGGAAGTCCGCGTCGTCGCTCACGACCTGGGTGTCCCGGAAGCCACCGTCCGCGAGATGGAATCGCGTCTGTCGGGTCGTGACGTGGGCTTCGAGGCCCCGGCCGATGCCGATGACGACGACAAGCCGGCACCGGCCGCCTTCCTCGTCGACGAAGGCGCCGATCCGTACGACAACCTCGCCGAGGAAGACGCGAGCAACAACCAGATGGGCGCGCTGTCGTCGGCGCTCGGCAACCTGGATGCCCGCTCGCGCGACATCATCCAGCGTCGCTGGCTGGCGGAAGACAACAAGGCCACGCTGCAGGATCTTGCGGACGAGTACGGCGTTTCCGCCGAGCGTATCCGTCAGATCGAAGCGAACGCCATGAAGAAGATGCGCGTCGCCATCGCGGCCTGAGTGCCCCGTTCGGCGTAAGATCCGGAGCGGCCCCCTCGTGGGGCCGTTTTCCGTTGCCCCTTTGAGTCAGGAGTCCAAGCGGATGCCCAGGGCACTGGTCATCGAAGACGATGAAGTCACCGCCCGCGACATCGTCGCGGAGCTGAGCGCGCACGGCCTGACGGCCGAGTGGGTGGCCAATGGCCGCGACGGGCTGACCCGCGCGCTGGCCGATGGCTACGACATCATCACTCTCGACCGCATGCTTCCCGGCATGGACGGTATCGACATCGTGTCCGCGCTGCGCGAGCGACGTATCGATACGCCTGTGCTGATGATCAGCGCGCTGTCCGATGTCGACGAACGCGTGCGCGGTCTGCGCGCCGGCGGCGACGATTATCTGACCAAGCCGTTTTCACCGGACGAACTGGCCGCGCGAGCGGAAGTGCTGCTGCGTCGTCGCCGGCCCGCCGCCAACGAAACCCGCCTGCGTGTCGCCGACCTCGAACTCGACCTGGTCAGGCACAACGCGCTGCGCGGCGGTCAGCCGCTCACGCTGCTGCCCACCGAGTTTCGCCTGCTCGAATTCCTCATGCGCAATGCCGGTCAGGTCGTCACACGGCAGATGATCTTCGAGCACGTCTGGGGATTCCATTTCGATCCGGGCACCAACGTGATCGACGTCCATATCGGACGCCTGCGCCGCAAGATCGACGGCACGGGGCAGGCGCCTCTGATTCGTACCGTTCGTGGATCGGGGTATCTCCTTGCGCCCGCTGACTGACGCCTGGCGTTCCGCCACCTCACGACTGATCCTCATCTACGGGGCGCTGTTCGCGATCTGGTGTGTCGTATTGCTTGGCGTGGTGCAGTGGGAGGCGTCACGCTACCTGTCGCGCGTGGTCGACCAGATGCTGGTCGCACGCATCCATTATCTGGAAGGCACCGACGCGCGGAACCTTCCAGACACGGTGGCGACGGCCAGTGCGGTCGACGTCCAGGGCTTCATGCGCGTGGGCCTGTTCGATGCCCATGGCCGGCGCGTCGCCGGCAACATCGCCCGCGTACCGGATGAACTGAGCGAGGACGGCACCGTGACCTCGGTGAAGGCCATGCTGGTGGATGCCTCGCGCGACACGCCGATGCGGGCACGCGGCATCACGCGGGAGCTCCCCGACGGACGCCGCCTGGTCGTGATCAAGGACAGCACCACGATCGACGGTCTCGGTGCGATCATCCGGCGCGGCCTGCTCTGGGGTCTGTCGCTTACGTTGATCCCGGGCGTGCTGGGCGGCGTGCTCATCGCACGAGGGCCAGCCCGCCGCATCCGTGCGATTCAGCAAGCCATGGAGCCCATCCGCGAAGGCGACCTAAGCGTGCGTCTGCCCGTGAGCCGCGGCGGCGACGAGGTCGACCTGCTCGCCGCGACGGTCAACACCACGCTGGGCGAAATCGAGCGCCTCCTGGGCGAGGTCAAGGGCGTCAGCGACAACATCGCCCACGACCTTCGCACACCGCTGACGCGCATGCGCACGCGGCTTTACCGTCTGCAGCAACAGTTCGCCGAGACGCCCGAAGGCGATCAGCTGGAAGCGTGCGTTGCCGAGATCGATACGGTGCTGGGACGCTTCCGCGCGCTGCTGCGCGTGTCCGAACTGGAAGATCGCCAGCGCAGCGCCTGCTTCGAGGAACTGGACATCGGCGCGGTCCTGCGCAACGTCCATGACTTCTATGCGCCGCTCGCCGAGGACCGCGGGCAGGCTTTCGAGATCCGGCTGGACAAACTGCCGCCGCTGCGAGGCGATCCGCAACTGATGTTCGAGGCGTTCGCCAACCTCGTCGGCAACGCGATCAAGTTCACCCCGGACGGCGGGGCGGTTCGCCTCGTCGCGACCACCGACGCCGCCGGCGACGCGCGGATCGATATCGCCGATACAGGCCCCGGTATTCCCAAGGGCGAGCGCGAGGCGGTGTTCCGTCGTTTCTACCGCGGGGACGAAACCCGTACGAAGCCCGGTTGCGGTCTGGGGCTGGCCATCGTCAGCGCGATCGTTCGTCTGCACGGGTACTCGCTGTCGGTCGGTGGGGACGAAAAAGGCGCTGTGTTTTCAGTCACCTGCCCCCCGGTCGTAAGCTCATAAACAAATCTTAACTACGACGACGATCGTCATGGGCGCAAAATTCGCCGCGACGCAACATTCGCGCACGGAATCCGTCCCTCATGATTGGCATCGTCCGGATCGCACTCTCGCGACCGTATACCTTCGTCGTCCTCGCCCTGCTGATCCTCATCGTGGGTCCGCTGGCCGCGCTGCGCACGCCGACGGATATCTTTCCCGACATCAAGATTCCCGTCATCGCGGTGGTCTGGCAGTACACCGGCCTGCCGCCGGATCAGATGGTCGGCCGCGTGTCGTCGCCATTCGAGCGGGTGCTCACCACCACGGTCAATGACGTCGAGCACATCGAGGCCAACTCGATCCAGGGCTTCGGCATCGTCAAGATCTTCTTCCAGCCGACGGTGGACATCCGCACGGCGAACGCGCAGGTCACCGCCGTGGCCCAGACGCTGCTGCGCCAGCTGCCCGCGGGCACGACACCACCGCTGATCCTCAACTACAACGCCTCGACGGTGCCGATCATCCAGCTGGCGCTCTCCGGTGACGGCCTGACCGAGCAGAACCTGGCCGATCTGGGCCTCAATATCATCCGACCCCAGCTGACCTCGGTGGCGGGCGCCGCTATTCCGTATCCGTTCGGCGGCAAGACGCGCCAGGTGCAGATCGACATCGATCCGCCGGCTTTGCAGGCCCGCGGACTGTCGGCCCAGGACGTGGCCAACGCCCTCGCGGCGCAGAACCTGATCACGCCCGTGGGCACGCAGAAGATCGGCAAGTACGAATACACCCTGCAGCTCAACAACTCGCCCTCGGTGATCGACGAACTGGGCAACCTGCCGGTGAAGACGGTCAACGGTGCCACCGTGTTCATCCGCGACGTCGCCAACGTGCGCGACGGATCGCCGCCGCAGACCAACATCGTCCACGTCGACGGCAACCGCTCGGTGCTGATGACGGTGCTGAAGAACGGTTCCGCTTCCACGCTGGCGATCATCGCCGGCATCAAGGAGCGCGTGGCGGCAATGAAGGACGGTCTTCCGGCCAATCTCAAGATCGCACCGATCGGCGACCAGTCCCTGTTCGTCAGCGGGGCCATCGAGGGCGTGGCCCGCGAGGGCATCATCGCGGCGGCGCTCACGAGTCTGATGATCCTGCTGTTCCTCGGCAGCTGGCGCTCGACGGTCATCATCGCCACATCGATTCCGCTGGCGATCCTCGGCTCGATCGCCGCGCTCTCGGCGATCGGCGAGACCATGAACATCATGACCCTGGGTGGCCTGGCGCTCGCCGTCGGCATCCTGGTGGACGACGCGACGGTGACCATCGAGAACATCAACTGGCATCTCGAGCAGGGCAAGGACGTGGAGACGGCGATCCTCGACGGCGCGGCGCAGATCGTCACCCCGGCCTTCGTCTCGTTGCTGTGCATCTGCATCGTCTTCGTGCCGATGTTCTTCCTCAACGGCGTCGCCCGCTTCCTCTTCGTGCCGATGGCCGAGGCGGTGATGTTCGCGATGATCGCCTCGTTCATTCTCTCGCGCACGCTGGTGCCGACGATGGCGAAGTATCTGCTTCATCCGCACGATCACGACGATCCCCACGGCGAGGGCAAGGCGCCGTCGCGCAATCCCCTGGTGCGTTTCCAGCGTCGCTTCGAAGCGCGCTTCGAGAAGATCCGCGAGAGCTACCACGGACTGCTGCGACTGGCCCTCGATCATCGCAAGGCGTTCGTGATCGGGTTCATGGGTTTCGTCGTGTTGTCTTTCGCGCTGGTGCCGATGCTCGGTCGCAACTTCTTCCCTTCGGTGGACTCGGGGCAGATCCTCATGCACGTCCGCGCGCCGATCGGTACGCGCGTGGAGGAGAGCGCGCGTCTGTTCGCCGAAGTGACCGACGCCGTACGCCGCATCGTGCCCAGGGAAGAGCTCGGCACCGTCGTCGACAACATCGGCCTGTCCTCCTCGGGCATCAACAACACGTACAACAACACCGGTACGGTCGGTTCGCAGGACGGCGACATCCAGATCGCGCTCAATGAGGGGCACGCGCCCACCGCCGACTACGTCCGCGAGATGCGCGAGAAGCTGCCGCGTGAGTTTCCCGGCGTGACGTTTTCCTTCCCGCCGGCGGACATCATCAGTCAGATCCTGAACTTCGGCTCGCCCGCACCGATCGATCTGCAGGTGCGTGGTCCGAACCTCGACGCCAATTTCGGTTACGCCAGCCGACTGCTGCGCGATATCCGCAAGATTCCGGGCGTGGCGGATGCGCGCATCCAGCAATCGAACGCCAGTCCGACGCTGAAGGTCGACGTCGACCGCAGTCGTGCGCAGCAGGTCGGTATCACCGAGCGTGACGTCACCAGCAGCCTGGGCGTCAACCTGGCCGGCTCCAGTCAGATCGCACCGACGTTCTGGCTCAATCCGCAGAACGGCGTGTCCTATCCGATCGTGATGCAGACGCCTCAGTACAGCATCGACTCGCTGCCGGACCTCGAGAACGTACCGATCAGCCCGAGCACGGGCAATGGTGGCTCGCAGGTCCTCGGCGGCCTGGCCACGGTCTCGCGCACGACGTCGAGTTCGGTGGTCAGCCAGTACAACATTCAGTCGATGGTGGAGATCTTCGCGACGACGCAGGATCGCGATCTCGGTGCGGTCGCCGCGGACATCCAGAAAGTGATCGACGCGAACAAGAAGTTCCTGCCGAAAGCGTCCAGCACCGCTTTGCTGGGTCAGGTGCAGACGATGAACAGCGCCTTCTCCGGCCTGATCTTCGGTCTGCTCGGCGCGATCGTGCTGATCTACCTGCTCATCGTGGTGAACTTCCAGTCGTGGAGCGATCCTTTCGTGATCGTCACGGCGCTGCCGGCCGCCATCGCGGGCATCATCTGGATGCTGTTCGCCACGCATACGACCTTGTCGGTGCCCGCGCTTACCGGCGCGATCATGTGCATGGGTGTGGCCACGGCCAACTCCATCCTGGTCGTGAGCTTCTGTCGCGAGCGGCTCGCCGAGCTCGGCGACGCGACCGCCGCGGCGCTGGAGGGCGGCTTCGTCCGCTTCCGTCCCGTCCTCATGACCGCGCTGGCGATGATCATCGGCATGGCGCCGATGGCACTCGGCATGGGCGAAGGCGGTGAGCAGAACGCGCCGCTCGGCCGCGCCGTCATCGGTGGTCTGATCTTCGCCACGACCGCCACGCTGTTCTTCGTCCCCGTCGTCTTCAGCATGATCCACGCGCGTCGTGGTCACCCGTCCCCCACCCCGGCGAATTCCGGAGAGCCCGTCCATGTCGCCTGATACCTTGCACACCCCTCCGCCGCGCCGTCTCCGTCTCGCTGGCATCATCGCTGCGATCGTGGTTCTCGCCATCGTCGTTGCCGGCGTCGCCACACGCGCCAACGACTCCCATAAGTTGCGCGAGTGGACCGACGATCAGGCCGTGCCCACGGTGAACGTGGTCAGCCCGGAAGGCGGGCAGGGCGGTGGAGACCTCAACCTTCCCGGTCGGCTGCAGGCCTATGCCCGTGCGCCTATCTACGCGCGTACCAGCGGCTACCTGAAATACTGGAAGGCCGACATTGGCCAGAAGGTGAAGGCAGGCGACGTGCTCGCCGAGATCGAGACCCCCGATCTCGACCAGCAGCTGCTTCAGGCGAAAGCCGATCTCGCCAGTGCGCGTGCCAACGAGGCGCTGGCGCAGACCACGGCGAAGCGCTGGCAGTCCATGCGCGACTCGGATTCGGTCTCCAAGCAGGAAGTCGACGAGAAGACCGGTGACTACGACGCCAAGCACGCGCTGGCGACCGCGGCGCAGGCGAACCTCGAACGCATTCAGGCACTCAAGGGCTTCGCGAAGCTGACCGCGCCATTCGACGGTACGGTGACCGCTCGCGAGACCGACGTCGGCGCGTTGATCAACGCCGGTGGCGGTGGCCAGGAACTGTTCGTCGTGTCGGACACGCGCAAGCTGCGCATGTACGTCAACGTGCCGCAGAACTACGCGCCGTCGATCAGGCAGGGCGCCACGGTGAAGCTCACCGTGCCGGAATACCCCGGTCAGACCTTCACCGGTACGGTCGAATCGTCGTCTTCGTCGATCAGCGCGGCGACCGGCACCACGCTGGTGCAGGTATCCGTCGACAACCAGGACGGCAAGTTGCTGCCGGGTGCGTACGCGAGCGTCACCTTCGACCTTCCTGGCAACGTGGCACTCTTCAACGTGCCGGCAAGCGCGCTCGTCTTCGACGACAAGGGCCTGCGCGTGGCGGTGCTCGATGCGCAGAACAAGGTGAAGTTCAAGGACGTCACCATCTCGCGCGACATGGGCAAGACCGTGCAGCTCGGCTCGGGCATCGCCAAGGGCGATCGCCTGATCGAGAGTCCGCCCGATGGCCTCGCCGATGGCGACACCGTCCGCGTCAACGCGCCGAAGAAAGCGGAAGCCGACCATGCCAAGGCGTGATTCCACACGGCAGCGGACCGGCCTGGCCATGCGGGCTGTGATGGGAGCGAACCCTGTCGGCGAAGGCTCCCCGACACGATCGATCCTCGCCGGCCTCGTGGTCTCACTGGGCCTGTCAGCCTGCTCCCTCGCACCCGCGTACAAAACCCCCGACGTCCCCGTCGCCCCGCAATACGCCAACGCGGAATCGCCGTGGACCGAAGCCAGGCCCGCCGATCACCTCGATCGCGACGGCTGGTGGAAGCTCTACGGCGACAGCCGCCTGAATGACCTGCAGACAAAGCTCGTCGCGAATAACGCGTCACTCGCGGCCGCACTCGCCCACTACGAACAGTCCGAGGCGTTCACGCGCCAGGTCCGTGCGGGGCTGTTCCCGCAGATCGGCCTGAACGGTAACGGCACGCGTAACCGCGAGTCGGACACGCGTCCGCTTCGCGGCGCCACGTCGCCGACTTACTACAACTCGTACACCATCGGCGCGCAGCTCGACTACGAGATCGACCTGTGGGGTCGCGTGCGCGACACCGTCACCGCAGGCACGGCGGAGCAGGCGGCATCCGCGGCGGATCTCGCCTCCGCACGTCTCAGCCTCCAGGCGCAGCTGGCTGACAGCTACCTCCAGCTCAATGGCTTCGATCGTCAGATCAAGGTGCTGAACGAAAGCATCGACGCCTTCGCGAAGGCGCTCAACCTGACGCAGTCGCGCCATGAAGGGGGTATCGCTTCCGGCCTCGACGTCGCGCGTGCGCAGACGCAGTTGTCCAGCGCTAAATCGCAGCTGACCCAGGCGCAGGCACAGCGTTCGCTGGTGTTGCACGCCATCGCCGTTCTCGTCGGTGACTCGGCGTCGAGCTTCCAGCTCGCCACCGACGACGAGCAGGTCAAGGTACCGACGATTCCGGTCGAGGTGCCGTCGGTGATCCTGCAGCGTCGCCCCGACATCGCCGCGGCGGAACGTCGTACCGCCGCCGCCAACGCGCGTATCGGTGTGGCCAGGTCGGCGTTCTACCCGCAGCTGACGCTGGACGCTCAGGGCGGTTGGCAAAGCTCGGCGTGGGGCAGCATCGCCACCGCACCGAACCGTTTCTGGGCGATCGGCCCCACGCTCGCGCTCAACCTGTTCGACGGCGGTCGCCGCAAGGCGGTCGTGGCGCAGGCACAGGCAGCGACCGATGAAGCTGGCGCGCGTTATCGCGATGTCGTGCTGAATGCGTTCGCGCAGGTGGAAGACAACCTGACGCTGCTGCGCGATCTCGGCTCGGCGCTGAACGACCAGCGCGCCGCCGCCGATGCGGCGCAGCGTTCGGTCGACCTGTCACTGAACCGGTACCGTGAAGGCGCGGTGGGCTACCTCGACGTGGTGCAGGCGCAGACGACCGCGCTCGACGCACGGCGTAGCGTGATCGACCTGGAAACGCGGCAGCTCCGGGCCAGTGTGCAGCTGATCCGTGCGCTGGGTGGTGGCTGGTCAACGACCTGAGGTTGTCGGTCGGCCTGTAGGAGCGCGCCTTGCGCGCGAAAAGCCTACGCAGCGGTGAAGCCGCACATCTTCATCACTGCGTAGGCTTTTCGCGCGCAAGGCGCGCTCCTACACTAGGCTGATGCTCGATACCTTGCAGCGCCAGAAAGCCGCCCAGCTCGCCGAAGGCCCTCCCTCGGCGTCGGTACGCATCGATCGCCTCGATCGCGCGATCGGCTTGCTCGTCGACCACGCCAGCGACATCACCGATGCGCTCCGCGAGGACTTCGGTCATCGCAGTGTCGACGCATCGATGTTCACCGACGTCGCCGCGTCCATCGAGCCGCTGAAGCACGCGAAGCGCCATCTGCATCGGTGGATGCGACGCGAACGGCGGCCTGTCTCGCCCGCGCCGCTGGCGCTGATCGGCGCGCGTGCCTGGATAGACTATCAGCCCAAGGGCGTCGTCGGCATCATCTCGCCGTGGAATTTTCCGTTCAATCTCACCTTTGCGCCGCTCGCCGGCGTCCTCGCGGCGGGTAACCGCGCGATGATCAAACCTTCCGAGTTCACTCCGCGTTCGTCGGCACTGATGCAGCGAATGATCGGCAAGGCCTTCGATGAGACGGAGATCGCGGTGTTCACGGGCGGCTCCGACGTCGGCGAAGCGTTTTCGCGTCTGCCCTTCGATCACCTGCTGTTTACCGGCGCGACATCGGTGGCAAAACACATCATGCGCGCCGCGGCGGAAAACCTGGTACCGGTGACGCTGGAGCTTGGCGGAAAATCTCCCGCTATCGTAGGACGCGACGCCGATCTCGAACTCGCCGCCAGGCGACTTCTGTTCGGCAAGACACTCAATGCCGGTCAGGTCTGCGTCTCGCCCGATTACGCGCTGGTGCCGCGCAAGCACGTCGATGCCTTCGTCGATGCGCTGTCACGCTCGCTCGCATCGATGTTTCCGACGCTGCGAGACAATCCGGACTACACGTCCATCGTCAACGAGCGTCACCATGGCCGCCTGCTCGGGTACCTCGACGACGCGCGTGCGAAAGGCGCGACATTGAGGGTGCTCGGCAAGGGCGACGAACGCTTCGACGATCGCCGCATCGCGCCAACGGTTGTCCTCGGCGCCGACGATTCGATGGACATCATGCGTGACGAGATCTTCGGGCCGCTGCTCCCGATCCTCCCCTATGACGATATCGATGGTGCGGTCGACTACATCAATGCGCATGCGCGACCGCTGGCCCTGTACTACTTCGGCAACGACACCGGGGAGCAGGAGCGCGTGCTGGCGAAGACGGTCGCGGGAGGCGTCACGATCAACGACACCGTCATGCACCTGGCGATGGACGATCTGCCCTTCGGCGGCATCGGTCCTTCGGGCATGGGTGCCTACCACGGGCACGACGGGTTTCTCACCTTCAGCCACGCGCGGTCGGTGTACCGACAGGCCCGCTTCGACGTGACGGCCATGCTCAGGCCGCCGTATGGCACGACGATAAAGCGGCTGCTCTCTCTCAAGATCCGCCGGTAGATACCGGGCGACGGGCAAAAAGAAGGGGCCTCGCGGCCCCTTCGTCTTACACCCGGCCGCGCGTGGCTTTACAGCTTCGCGCCCAGCAGTGCCTCGAGCTTGCGCTGGTCGACCGCGAACTTGCGGATACCTTCCGCGAGCTTGTCGGTGGCCATCGCGTTTTCGTTGTGGCCCCAGCGGAATTTGGCCTCGTCGAGCCTGGCCGGCTTGTCTTCCCTGCGGCCGCTGTCCTTCAGCGCGACCGGCAGGTCGTCGTTGTTCTCTTCCAGTTCCTTCAGCAGGTTGGGCGAGATGGTCAGGCGGTCGCAACCGGCGAGGGCCTGGATCTGGCCGATATTACGGAAGCTGGCGCCCATGACGACGGTCTCGTAGCCATGCAGCTTGTACCAGTCGTAGATGCGACGGACCGACTGCACGCCCGGGTCTTCGGCCGGCTCGTAGGTCTTCTTGTCGGTATTGGCGACGTACCAGTCGAAGATGCGGCCGACGAACGGCGAGATGAGGAACGCGCCGGCTTCGGCGCAGGCCACGGCCTGTTCGAAGCTGAAGAGAAGCGTCAGGTTGCAGTTGATGCCGTCCTTCTGCAGCTTCTCCGCCGCGCGGATGCCTTCCCATGTCGAGGCGAGCTTGATCAGGATGCGTTCTTTGTCGATGCCGATGTCTTCGTAGAAGCCGATCAGGCGCTTGGCCTTCTCGATCGAGGCGTTTGTGTCGAAGGAGAGGCGGGCATCGACTTCCGTGGAAACGCGGCCCGGGACGATCTTGAGGATCTCGCGGCCCACGAGCACGGCCAGGCGATCGCTGGCATCGGTCAGCTGCTGGTCGCGGCTGTTGCTCTGGCTCTTGGCCCACTGCACGGCTTCGTCGATGTAGCCCGAGTAGGTCGGGATACCGGCGGCGGCCAGCAGCAGCGACGGATTGGTGGTCGCGTCTTCCGGCTTGTACTTGGCGATGGCGGTGATGTCGCCGGTGTCGGCCACGACGGTGGTGATCTTGCGCAGTTGCTCGAGCTGAGTGGTCACGTTGAGAGTTCCGTTACCTGATGAGACCCCTATTGTCGCGCCGTTCGATGTGAAGTGACAGGCATCCGAAGGTATCGATTCAGTAATCTCAGTACAGATCGATCGGATCGACGTCCAGCGACCAGCGCACCTTGCGTGCCGCGGGCAGCGCGGTAAGCGCCTGCTGCCACGGCCGCAGAAACGCGTGAAGGCGCGCGCGCGTGCCCGCCTCGACCAGCAGCTGGCCGCGATGACGACCGGCTCTGAGCGGCATGGGGGCCGGCATGGGCCCCGCCACACGCAGGTCGCCCGGATCGCCCAGCACGGCGTTGGCCTGGCCGAGGAACTCGTCGACCTCCGCGCGGCCGTGCGCGTCGGCGCGCAGCAGCACCTGATGGGCGAACGGTGGCAGCTCGAGCAGCCGGCGCTCCTCCAGCAACTCCGTCGCCACCGCGCCGTAGCCGCCGCGAAGAAGCGCATGGAGCATCGGATGATCGGGATGGTGGGTCTGCAGCAGGACGCTGCCCGGCTTGCTTGCCCGGCCGGCCCGGCCGGCGACTTGGACCACCAGCTGTGCCAGCCGCTCGCTCGCACGGAAATCCACGCTGTGCAGGCCCTCATCCACACCGACGATGGCGACGAGCGTCAGGTTGGGCAGGTCGTGGCCCTTGGCCAGCATCTGCGTGCCGACGAGGATCGCGGGCTTGTCCTCGCGCAGGCCGTCGAGGATGTCGCCGAAGGCGTCCTTGCGCCGTGTGGTCTCGCGATCGATGCGAACCACGGGCACCTCGGGAAACCGTTCGGTGAGGGCTTCTTCCAGTCGCTCGGTGCCCTGGCCCTGCGGGCTGATGTTGGCCGATCCGCAGGACGGACACACCGCCGGCACCGGCACGGTGTTGTCGCAGTGGTGGCAGATCAGGCGCCGACGGCCCGCGTGCAGCGTCATCGGTCGGTCGCAGCGCGGACAGTCCGCGTGCCAGCCACAGTCGTAGCAGAGCAGCACCGGCGCGTAGCCGCGGCGATTGCGGAACACGAGCGCCTGCTCGCCACGACCGACACAGGCGGCGACGGCGTTGATCAACGTGGGCGACATGCCGTGGTCGAGCCGCTGGGCGCGCATGTCGACGATCTGCACCCGGGTCGATTGCGTGGCGCCAGGGCGGCCGCGCAGCACCAGGCGCCTGTAGCGACCTGCCGCGACGTTGCCGAGCGTTTCCAGGGAGGGCGTCGCCGAGCCGAGCACCACTGGCACCCCGTGGGCGCGGGCGCGCACCAGGGCCAGGTCGCGGGCGTGGTAACGGAAACCTTCCTGCTGCTTATAGGAGGCGTCGTGCTCTTCGTCGACGATGATCAGTCCGGCCGACGGCAACGGTGTGAACACCGCCGAGCGGGTGCCCAGCACCACACGTGCGCTGCCGTTGCGGGCGCGCAGCCAGGCGCGCGCGCGCTCGCCCTCGGCCAGGTTCGAATGCAGTACTTCGATAGCGACGCCCAGTCGCTCGCGCAGTCGGCGCACCGTCTGCGGCGCCAGGCCGATTTCGGGAACGAGCAGCAGGATCTGCCTGCCCTCCGCCAGCGCGCGTTCGATCAGCGCGAGGTACACCTCGGTCTTGCCGCTGCCGGTCACGCCGTCGAGGAGGTAAGGCTGGAAGCCGCCAAAGCCCTCGCCAATGGCGGCGACGGCGGCGGTTTGTTCCTCGCTGAGGGCCGGGCCGGGGGCGGGGCTGTTCGGAGCGACGGCTTCCTCGATCTCCTGCCGTTCGACCAGATTGGCCTCGGCGAGCCGACGCGCGGCGGCCCGCCAGTCGGGCAGCGCCAGTCCCAGCTCGTCGGCGGCACGCGGGCCCCCGGCGAGGGCGTCCAGCAAAGCGGCGGAGCCACCCTTGCGCCGCTTCGCCTCGCGCGCCGCCTGCCCGTCCGGGGTCAGCGACCAGACTTCACGCCCGGTCGCGGGAAGGGCGCGCGGCTCGCGCAGGGCGAGGGGCAGGGCATTGGAAAAGGCCTCTCCCGGCGCGGCGGCCCAGTAATCCGCCGCCCAGGCCAGGGTGGCCATGAGCTCGGCATCGAGCAGAGGCGCATCGTCCAGTACCTCGCTGACCCGCTTGAGCCGTTTCACACCCACGGCGGCTTCGGCGGCCGGGTCCACCACGATGCCCACCATCTCGCCCTTACCGAAAGGCAGCCGCACGCGCGATCCCGCCCGCGCTTCGCCCACCGCCGGCGGCAGGTAGTCGAACAGGGTGAGCAAAGGGACGGGTAAGGCGACGCGGAGAACGAGTGTCATGCCGGCCCTAGTTTACCGGGGTGTACCGATTTTGCTGGTCAATGATTGACCACGGCGCCATGGGTTTGGGACCTATTGAGACCTCCGGCAAGAGGAATCGCGAGTAAGTGCCCGCCGTCGGGAGGGTTTCGAGGTTATCCACAGGCTCTGTGGATAACTCTGTGGATGAGCTTCGGATGGAGGGGGTCCAAGGCGCATGGTTGGGCCCTCCGGGTTAGCTTGCGTACATTTTAACCAAGCTGAAATATACTTATTAATCAATTGGTTGCAAATTGCTTGTCACGGTCGTTCAGCGGGCGTCCGCAAAACCTTGACAAATGCGAAGGCGCCACTCCGCCTGTGCACAACCCTTCTCTACTTAGGAAATAGTCCTAATGCGTCATGCCGATAACGAAGGCGACGGCGATGACGAAGAGCAGTAGCCAGAAATAGACGCTGCCTATCAGCCAGTACTTTACGATCGTCATCGGCCATCCCTGGCGGTAGACGCGCTTTTGCATGATCAGCAGGTAAAGCGGCATCCACACCCAGATGGCGAACTGGACCAGACCGATCGCGCTGCCGCCGACGGCCAGATGAGACCGGACCGGCTCCTTCGCGAGGCCCAGCAGCGTCAGCGCAATGAGGGAGAGGAACAGGAAAGCGTGGCTGTGCAGGGCCACGATCACGTGTTCCATGTATAGCCGGCGGCGAAACGCGTAGAACACCTTCAGGATCAGGGCGAACAGCGGGACCATGACGAACATGGCCTGAGGCAGGACCGAAAAGAATCCCTCGAGGATGCGATGCATGGCCTCCTGACGCTGCGCACCGCCGTTGAGAACAGGGATCAGGTTGGCTTTGAAGTGGCTGAAGGCGGCGTCGAGGCGCCGGTTGACGGCACCGGGCAGCCAGGCGACGTCGATCTTCGCGTGGTTGCCGAACCAGCTGTCGACCCGCTCCTCGCCACTCCGTCGCACATCGGACGCCGGCTCGTCGGCCTGCCGTTCGATCGGAGGTGCTTTCAGTTCGGTCAGGCGCGTGTTGGCGGCGTTGCGAACGACGCCGTAAAGGGCGCTCATGCCCGCCCTGGCCGCGGCCGGGGTCTCCGGGTCATCCAGCGACTCATGGAGTTCGCGGACCTGATCCTTGTAGATCGCGTGCACCTCGTCCGGCGTTTTCGCCGCGGCGAAGGCGTCCATCGAATCCGCCGCGACGGGCTTGCCGTCGTTACTGCCGAACTTCGTGTCGCCGATGGCCAGGTGGAGCAGGAAAAAAGCCAGCAGGCAGAACACGAACATCAGCCGGAACGGCGCGATATAGCGCACCCGCCGCCCGGAGAAATACTCCAGGGTCAGGAAGCCGGGCTTCGTAAACAGCGGTGGCAGCGTATGGACGATGCGCTCGTCGAGGTGGAAGAAGATGTCCCCGGCATCCTCCAGCATGTGCGAGACCGGCTGGAGCACGCTTTTGATCGACTGGCCACAGTCGTGACAGAACGCGCCCCGCAGCGGCGCGGAGCAGTTCGCGCACAGCAGCGCGGGCGACGGCTCGAGCTCTTTCATTCCGTGGGTTCCCCATTGTCCCCTGACGGGGTCGGATCATCGCACGCGGCCCGGTACAATGGGCGGCCCACACGCCATTGCCCTCCCATGTCCTTCGACCGCGCCCGCGCCCGCCGCGAGATCGGCGCCACCGTCCGGTTGGCGCTGCCGATGATCGCCGCGCAGCTTTCCGCCATCGGCACCAATGTGGTCGATGCCGTGCTTGCCGGGCACCAGGGCGCGCATACGCAGGCCTCGGTGGTCACGGGTGCCAACATCTGGGTCCTGGCCATCGTCACCGGCATCGGCACCATGATGGCCGTGCCGCCCACCGTGGCCCAGCTGGACGGCGCCGGTCGCCGGGGTGAGGTCGGCGCGGTGTTCCACCAGGCGTTGTATATCGCGTGGGGTCTTGGGTTGCTGCTGGGCATCGTGGTCTGGAACGCCTCGCCTTTGATGGACCTGTTCGGCGTGGTCGAATCCATGCGGGCCGACGTGCGGGCTTTCCTGCACGCCATCTGCTGGGCCGCCCCGGCCCTCACCACGTACTTCGCGTTGCGCGGACTCTCCGAGGGCCTGTCGATGCCCCGACCCTCGATGTACTTCAGCTTCGGCGGACTGCTCGTGCTGGCGCCGCTGGGGTACGTACTGATGTACGGCAAGCTGGGTTTTCCGCCGATGGGTGCGCGTGGCAGCGGTATCGCCACGGCGATCGTGCTCTGGCTGGAGATGCTTGGTTTCGGCATCTACGTCTGGCGTCACCGCAATTACCGCGACCTCAACCTGCGTCAGCGGATGGCGCCGCCCAGCGCGAAACAGATCGGCCAGCTGCTGCACATCGGCGTGCCCATGGCGGTGACCTTGCTGATGGAGGCGGGCCTGTTCGTCGCGGTGGCCCTGCTGATCGGACGGCTCGGCGAGACGGTCACCGCCGGCCACCATGTCGCGCTCAACGTGGCCTCGGTGGCCTTCATGATTCCGCTCGGCCTGTCCATGGCGATCACGGTGCGCGTCGGCAACGCGGCCGGCCGCCGTGACGCCGCGGGCGTGCGCTATGCCGGCATGTCCGGCATCACGCTGGTGCTCGTCACGCAGTTCATCTCCTCCGGCATCATGCTGTCGCTGCCCGGCCCGATCGCCCGCCTGTACACGAGCGACGCCGCGGTCATCGCCATGGCGTCCCAGCTGTTGATCCTCGCCGGGTTCTTCCAGTTCTCCGACGGTATCCAGGTGGCCTCCAACGGCGCCTTGCGTGGACTGAAGGACACCCGGGTGCCGATGGGCATCACGCTGTTCGCCTACTGGGGCGTCGGCATGCCGATCGGCTGGTGGCTCGCCTTTCCGCAGGGGCTGGGCGCGCGCGGTATGTGGATGGGACTGATCGCGGGCCTGAGCATGGCCGCGATCCTGCTCTTCGCGCGGTTCTGGCGCAGCAGCGCGAGCGGCCGCTGGCGCGACGATCCCGACAACGCCGCGCCTGTGCCAATCCACACGTGATGCAGGCCCTGCGACGCGCTACGCTGCACTCAATCATCAAGGAAATCGCTTAGATGTCGGATCGCTACGACGCCGTGCCGCCGCCCCTGCCGGATCGCTCCCGCCCTGCGCCGTCGCCGCGTCGCGGTGGCGGCTTCGGTCGTTTCATGCGCGGCCTCGGTCGCGGCATCAACGTCACCCGCCTGATCATCATCAACGTGCTCTTTTTCGGTCTGCTGGCGGTATTCCTGCTGGCGCTCTTCCTCGGCGGCCGGAACGCCAGGGTGGACGACAAGACGGTGCTGGTGATCGCGCCCGAGGGCGCGCTGGTCGAGCAGTACAGCGCCGATCCGCTGTCACGCGCGCTCAGCCGCATGTCCGGCGACGGCGTGAAGCAGGTGCAGGTGCGCGACATGGTCCGCGCCATCGACGCGGCCGCCACGGACGATCACGTCAGCCGTATCGTCCTGCGTCCGGATCGCATCCAGGCCGGCGGTTTCGCCGCGCTGCGCGAAGTCGGCGCCGCGCTCGACCGTTTCCGTGCGTCAGGCAAGCCGGTGCTGGTCTGGGCCGCCAATCTCGATCAGGGCCAGTACTACCTGGCGTCGCACGCCGACAAGGTCTACATCGACCCGCAGGGCGGCGTGATGGCCACGGGCCTGGCGAACTACCGGTTGTTCTACAAGGACCTGCTCGACCGCCTCGGCGTGCAGGTGCACCTGTTCCGCGTCGGCCAGTTCAAGAGCGCGGCGGAGCCGTTCATCCTCGATCACGCTTCGCCCGAATCGAAAGAAGCGGATGCGTTCTGGCTGGGCGGCCTCTGGTCCACCTGGATCGACGAAGTCGCCGCGCGTCGCCACCTCGACCCCGCCACGCTGCGCGATGACGTGGACGGGCTGGCTGAGCGCGTCCGCGACGCCAGGGGCAGTCTTGCCGATCTCGCCGTCGAGGAAAAACTCGTCGACGGCATCGCTACGGAGCAGCAGTTCGTCGACATGCTGCGCAAGCAGGGCGTACCCGCCGGCAAGAAAGAGCAGGGCTTCCGCCAGGTCGACCTGGGCGGCTATCTCGCCGATCGCGGCCTGTCCAATATCGATGTGCTGCAGACCGGCGATGGCGTGACCGTGGTCGTCGCCGAGGGCGAGATCAGTGGCGGCAAGCAGGCGCAGGGCACCATTGGCGGCGATTCCACCGCGGCGCTCATTCGCAGCGTGCGCAACGACCGTCGCACCAAGGCGCTGGTCCTGCGCGTGAATTCGCCGGGCGGTGAGGTGTATGCGGCGGAGCAGATCCGCCGCGAAGTCGAACTCACGCGCGACGCCGGTATTCCGGTGGTCGTCTCGATGGGCGACGTCGCCGCGAGTGGCGGTTACTGGATCTCGATGAACGCGAACCGGATCTATGCCGAGCCCAACACCATTACCGGTTCGATCGGCATCTTCGGCATGTTCTTCACCGTGCCCGACACGCTGGCGAAGATCGGCGTGAAGAGCGACGGCGTCGCCACGGGTCCGCTGGCGGGCGCGTTCGACGTGACGCGTCCGCTCGATCCCAAGGTCGGCGTGCTGATCCAGAGCATCATCGACAAGGGTTACCGCGACTTCGTCGGCAACGTGGCGAAGGCGCGCGGCAAGGATTTCGCCGCGATCGACGCGATTGCGCAGGGACGTGTCTGGACGGGCCAGCAGGCACTGGATCGCGGTCTCGTCGACAAGCTCGGCAGCCTGGAGGACGCCATCAACGATGCCGCGCAGGAAGCTCATCTGGGCAAGGACTTCAACGTGCGTTACGCCGAGAAGCCCATGGGCGCGGTCGAGCGTTTCCTCACCAATGTCGGCGACAGCGCCGAAACGCGTGTCGCCCTGTCGTGGGGCATGCGCCTGCCGTCCTGGGTGGCCATGCTGCCGAAGCTGGCGCCGGAGTTCGCGTTGTTCCGCACGGCGGAGGCGGGCAAGCCTAACGTTTACGCCTACTGCTTCTGTTCGCCACGGTGATGGCACGGCGATAAGGGCATCGCGCGCAAGGCGCGCTCCTACCCGTAGGAGCGCGCCTTGCGCGCGATGTTTTATTGTTCCTGCGCCTTCAGCGCCGCATCCTGCGCCTTGGCCTGATCGTCGACCGTCTTCTGCACGTCCTGCGCCTTCTTTTTCTGCGCCTCGAGCGAATCCCACGGGGTTTCGACGCGCGCCTGGGGTGCGGGCGGGGTCGGTGTCGGCTGCGGGGGTTTCGAGCAGGCCGCGCAGGCAAGAACGAGCAGAACGGGCAGGGCGCGATGTGTCATGACGGGCATGTCCTCAGGGTCGGGCCGAGTCTCGCGCTCCGTGCGCTTCAGCGCAATCGCGCGCCGTAGAAATCGTTCACCCGGTCGACGTCCATACGCCAGCCGAACAGCTCGGACAGCCGGTCGGCTGCCAGCAGCTCGTCCTTCGGGCCCTCCCCGAACAAGGTGCCGTCACGCAGCATGACGATATGGCCGATCTCAGGGACGATTTCCTCGACATGGTGGGTAACCAGCAGCAGCGTCGTTCCATCCTGAGCGAGTTCGCGCAGCAGGTCGAGGAAGCGCCGACGCGTACCCGGATCCAGTCCCGCACACGGTTCGTCGAGCAGGAGCGCGCGGGGCCGGTGCACGAGCGCGCGTGCGATCAGGACGCGCCGGGCTTCGCCCGTCGACAGCGTCGATACGTCGCGCGATGCCAGGTGCGCCGCGCCGACACGCTGCAACGCCTGTCCGGCGCGCGAACGCATGTCGTCGGTCACGTCATGGTCGAGACCGAGCGTCATCGACGCGAAGAAGCCGGAGAGCACCGCGTTCAGTGCGGTCTCGCCGGATGTCTCGAACTCGCGCCGAAGGTCCGCCGAGACCACGCCGAGCAGCGAGCGAAGTTCCGCGACGTTCCAGCGGTCGCGGCCGAAGACGCGGATCACGGGCGACGCGTCGTCATGCACGAGCGGGTACAGGCGCCGCTCGATCAGCTTGACCAGCGTGGACTTGCCCGAGCCGTTGGGCCCGAGAATGGCGGTGTGCTGGCCCGGCGCGATCGTCAGCGACACGGCGTCGAGCAGCGCACGACCTTCGCGGATCACGGTGGCCCGGTCGATGCCGAGCAGGGGAGTCTGGACGTCCATCGTCCGAGCATACCTTGTAGGATGCCGACATCGAAGGAGACCACTCATGCATCCACGACTTCCCAGCTGGCGCCTCGACGGCCGCACCGCACTCGTCACCGGCGCGAGTAAAGGCATCGGCTACGCCTGTGCGCGCGAACTCGCGGCCCTCGGTGCCGACGTGCTGCTCGTCGCGCGCGATGAACTGGTCTTGCAGGAAGTCCGCGACGAGCTGGCCGAGGAGTGTCCCGAGGTGGAAATCCTGGGCATGGCCGCCGATCTTTCCGACCAGGAAGACCGACTCGCCGTCTTCGACTGGGTAGTCGACCTCGACGTTGACCTGTCGATTCTCGTGAATAACGTCGGCGGCAACACGCCGCGTCCGACACTCGACTATTCGCCTGACGAATACCGTGCGCTCTTCGAGCTCAACGTGTTTTCGGCTTACGAGATGAGCCGCGCGGCGTACCCGCATCTGATCCAGCACGCGAATGCCGCGATCGTCAACGTCGGCTCGGTCTCGGGCATCACGCACGTGCGCACGGGCTCGCCGTATGGCATGACCAAGGCCGCGCTGCACCAGATGACGCGCAACCTTGCGGTGGAATGGGCTGAAGACGGCATTCGCGTCAACGCGGTGGCCCCGTGGTACATCCGGACACAGCGCAGCGAGCCCGCGCTGGCCGACCCGGAATACCTCGAGGAAGTGCTCGACCGCACGCCGATGGGACGTATCGGTGAGCCCGAAGAAGTAGCCGGCGCCGTCGCCTTTCTCTGCCTGCCCGCGTCCAGTTATGTCACGGGCGAGATCATCGCGGTGGACGGAGGATTTCTGCGCTACGGCTTCTGACGTTCGCCGGGCTCAGCCGCAGGCCTGAAGCTGCCGGCGAAGCGATGCGTCCTTCGCTTCGAGCGGCGGCTTATCGCTCTTGAACGCGTTGCGGATCGCCTTCTGGTTGGCATCGGCATCGTCGCGCAACACGCGGCAGGTCTCGTCGGGGCTCAGTGCACGGCACTGGTCCTGCACCCAGATGTAGTTGTTGTTGACGAGCGCGCCGACGCTGCCCTTGCCGCGGTTGAGCTCCGGTGCGGACGCGACCGCCGCGCGGCTGTTTCCGTAGGTATCACTCAATGTCCCCCCGAAATCGCCCACCACACCCGACGGTGCCAGATAAGGCTCCGGGTGGCCGTTGTGGCTGGTATATGGCTTGCCATCCGTCGCGCGGATGCAGCCGTACATGCGCGGCGGCAACGCAGCCGGCGGTGCCGGCGGTTCCGGGCTGTCGACGTCGTCGCGGGGCGGCGGTGCGCCGGGCATGGGAGCGACCTTGCCGTCAGCGGGAGCCGAGTCCACCAGCTGGATCGTCTCCTGACGCTGCGCTTTGGCGCACGGCGTCTGTTGGTAGATCGTCTGCCCGGCGGCGACACACTTGTATACCGTCTCCGCATGAAGCGCGGGGCCGGTCACCAGAGCGAGCATGGCGAGTGCGACGCGGGCAGGGCGCATGGTCAGAACTCGGCGATGTGGTCTTCGCCAGCCAGACCGATCGTCATCGCCCCTTCGCCGACGTTGACCATGCCCGTGATGCTCATGGGGCTCTCGAGGATTTCGACACCGGCGTCGCCGCAGATGCGCGTGAGTGGGTGATATCCCGGCAGGTTGCGCATGTCGTCCAGGTCACCGCCGTAGCTGAGTGACAGCGAGGGCACGAGCAGCCCGGCCTGGACCCGCTTGGCGGCGTATTCGAACAGCACCTGCGCTCCGTGCTCGAAACCACGGACCTTGCCGACCGGTCCGGTTTCGCCGCGGTGCGCGCGGAGGATCGGTTTGATATCGAGCGCGGTGCCGAGCATCGAACTGAGAAAGCTGACGCTGCGATCGCCCTTGCTCCGGGCGCGCGAGCGCAGGTAATTCAGATCGCGCGGAAGCATGTAGCCGTACGAGCAATCGGCGACATGAGCGGCGCGTTCACGCACTTCGGCGGGTGACTTGCCCGCCTGGATCATCCGCACGGTCTCCGCGATGGCCGGGCCGGAGCCGGCGAAGATGTTGCGTGTATCGACCACCCGCATCAGGAAAGGCCCCGTGTGGCCCATGGCTTCACGGACCGGCCGGTAATTCTTCAGGATGGCGAAGCTGGCCTTGATCACGTTGTCGTGGATCGGGCTGCGCGTGGCCATGATGGTCAGGCAGACGACGCAGTCGAAGTCGCGGACCATGCGGTCGAGGAAGAGGTCCTGCACGTCTTCAACCGAGCTTGCCTCGGTCTCCGCCGAATGACTGCGGCTACCCAGCTTCTGGTCGCGGAAGCGCTGGATCTCGGCAGGGTCGCGGTCGTCCTTGAACTTCTGGTCGTCGACCTTGACGGTGATCGGCATGACCGCGATGCCGTTGCGCTCCAGGAAGTCATGCGGCAGGTCACAGGCCGCGTCGATCGCCACTCCGATTCGCATCGGCACCACTCCCATTCACGGCTCGAGGCCTCGCGGCGCCCGAAACGCCCGCTGCGTTCCACTTCGCTCCGCTGGACCGGATGCTACACTTCGCCGAATGAATTTGGCATCTCCGCCGGCGTGGCGTCGCCGGTAACCGCGCCACCGGATTGTGAAGATCCCCCATGAAAACCAAGAACGAGATCGTCTCCAACTGGCTGCCCCGCTACACGGGCACCCCCCTGGAGGGCTTTGGCCGGCACATCCTGCTGACCAACTTCGGCCATTATGTCGAGCGCTTCGCCGCCGACCACGGCGTGGAGGTACGCGGCCGCGACCGTGCCATGCCCAACGCCACCGCCGACGGCATCACCCTGATCAACTTCGGCATGGGCAGCCCCAACGCCGCGACCATCATGGACCTGCTCAGCGTGATCGAGCCGGAAGCCGTGCTGTTTCTCGGCAAGTGCGGCGGCCTCAAGCGCAAAAACGCCATCGGTGACCTGATCCTGCCGATCGCCGCCATCCGCGGCGAGGGCACGTCCAACGATTACCTGCTGCCCGAGGTCCCGGCGCTGCCGGCCTTCCAGCTGCAGCGCGCCGTGTCCACCATGATCCGCGACCTCGGCCACGACTACTGGACCGGTACGGTCTACACGACCAACCGACGCGTCTGGGAGCATGACGAAGGCTTCAAGGACTACCTGCGTCGCACCCGCAGCATGGCCATCGACATGGAGACGGCCACGATCTTCGCCGCCGGCTTCGCCAATCACATCCCCTGCGGCGCATTGCTGCTGGTCTCCGATCAGCCGATGATTCCCGAGGGCGTCAAGACGGAGTTCAGCGACGCGGCGGTCACGGCCAACTTCGTCGAGCGGCACATCAAGGTCGGCATCGAGGCACTGAAGCTGGTGCGGCGGCACGGGCGCAGCGTGAAGCACCTGCGCTTCGAGGACGAGCAGGACTGACGTCGTCGGCAGAAAAGGACGAGGCGATCACGCTAGACGATCCCGGGACGAAATTTCAGAATAATCGTATTCCGGTCATCGGTCGCCTCCTTTAGGGTCGGCTTCCCCACCTCAGAAGGAATGACGGCCATGCGAGTGCGCGATCTGATGCTCGGCGCGCTGGTGACGGTGATCTGGGGTAGTAACTTTTCGGTGATCGAAGCCGGCCTGCGTGACCTCGACCCGTTTCTCCTCACCGCACTGCGATTTCTGATGACGGCGTTGCCGCTGGTTTTCTTCGTTCGTCGGCCGGTCGATGTTCCCTTGAGCGCCGTCGCCATCTACGGCGTTTTGTTCGGCGTGGGGCTATGGTTCGTGGTCAACCTCGCGATGTCGCAGGGCATGTCACCGGGGCTGTCGTCCCTCGTGCTGCAGTTCAGTGCGTTTTTCACGCTGTTGCTCAGCGCCGTAGTTCTTGGGGAACGCATTCGCGCACCGCAAGTCGCGGGCATGGTGCTGGCCGGCGGTGGCTTGCTGCTCGTAGTTAGCTATACGGAAGGAACGGTGACGACGCGTGGCGTGCTGCTGGTATTGCTCGCCGCGGTCAGCTGGAGCGTCTGCAATTTGATCGTGAAACGACACAAACCCGCCGATATGCTCGCCTTCATCGTCTGGTCGAGCGCGTTCTCCGCCCCGGCACTGCTCCTGCTGACATGGCTCGTGCGTGGCTCGGCTCCGTTCGTCGTGCTGAGTCACGGCATCGCCTTGCCCGCCGTAGGCTCCATTCTGTTTCAGGCATACGTCACGACGATCTTCGGCTACTTCATCTGGAACACGTTGATGAAGACCTATCCAGCAGCGACGGTGGCTCCGCTGTCGCTACTGGTCCCGGTCTCCGGCATCGCCACGTCGTGGCTGGTCTTCGACGAGCACTTCGCATCCGGCGTATGGCTCGGCATCGCGGTGATGCTCGCGGGTGTCGTCGTCTTCGTCCTCAGTCCACGCTGGGCACGCGCCCCAATGATAGCAAACCCCGTTGGCGAACGCTGACGATTGCGAAATCGGTCCAGATTCTCAAGACAACCGGCAATCGTTTTTGCTAGCTTGTATCCGTTGCCTGCGGAGTAGCGATCCACGCGTCGCAGGCAACCATCGCTCAAAGCGGTGAGAAGCGCGGACCAGGGGTGTTGACGCACCACAAGGTCCGCTGACCCTAATCAACAACACAGGTTGACCATGGCTATGCCAAATACTAAGGCATTCTCACGCGTGCCGCTTCCCGGTGGCACTCCCCTCAACGGTTACCGGGCCGTCTGCCGATCTCGCAGACACGGTTGAAGAACCGCGGCGCCTGCCGTTGTCCGTTGAGTTTTTTCTTGCCGTAGCTATCCGGCGCGTTGCCGTGTGGCCGCAAGACAGCGACCAGCGCTGCGAACCACTTCTTGAACACACCGCCCGGCGTCCGGTCACGGACAGGCCGATGAGGCTCATCGTGCGAGCGATGGTGGCACGCCTTTGCGTTTTGGCGTGCCACAACTCGGGGCGGGGTGAATCGCCAGCAGGGCTGGCTCCTACCAGAGCTGGGCCGCGTGCGGCATGCATGGAGATGACTATGGAAAAGTTTGGAACGGTTGGCGAAGGGAGTTTTTGTATCGACCCCGAAGCGGGCGTCAATGCGTTGTTGAACGACGCTAACGAGTTGTTGCAGTACGCGCGGGGCATTACGGATCTGCTTGTCGAGTCGCTGCAGGAAGACGAAATTCCCGAGCGTCAGCGCACGTTGCTTGCGCTGGGAGGTGTCGGTGCGCTGATTACGATGGGTGTGCAGTGTGTGGCGCGGGCGCACGCGAAGATGGAGTGGGACAGGGTTTGATGTTGGTGCACCGCTGGCATGGACGGACGCAATGCATCGTTCGAGATGTCGATCGCTGAGGGTTCGCGAGCAGGCTCGCTCCTACAATGAGCCGGGGTGCGTCAGCGTTCGGGGGGGCGTCGGCGTCTGCCGTTCCTGGAGCGATTCCGCACGGAGGCGAAGGCCGGAGGAGGACTTAGCGACAGGAATGGTAGACGCCGACGGCCCTTGCCGCGAGGCCAGGCTTTGAAGCGACCGCGAAGGCGAAGCCGAGCCAGCCCGTAGGCACCCTCTTCGTCGCTTCGTTGGCTTTCGCCCGCAGGGCGGGCTCCTACAGGTGCAGCGCTCGGCGACGGCCCTTGCCGCGAGGCGAAAAAAAGCCGCCCGTGGGAGCGGACGGCGATTCCGGGGAGATTTGCAAGGCGGCGCGTCCGGAGGAACGCGCGCCCTGTCTTCTTGTGGTGGAGCTTAAAGCGAGAAGTCGTACTCGGCCGACAGCTGCACGTAACGCGGCTGCTGGAAGCTGGTCGGGATCTTGTACGTGGTGTCGGACAGCGAATTGCCGTTGTTGTCCTCACCCACTTCGTTGATCGAGGTGGTGTGCTGCTTGTTGAAGATGTTGAACACGTTGGCCGAGATCGTCACGCCCTTCGCCCATTCCGGCTTATAGGTCGCGTTGAGGTCGATGTTCCAGTACGTCGGCGTGCGACCCACCGAGCCACGCTTCACGACCATGCCGCTGCAGTAGAGGTAAGCGCCGCCACCGTAGCCACCGATGGTGCCGTCGATCGGGTTCAGGCCGTAGCAGTTTTCCGGACGACCGGTCTGCAGGATGCCGTTCGCGCCGACGAGCCACTGGTTGTTGATCTGCCAGGCGCCATAGATCTTGAAGGTGTGCTTGCGATCGTTCGGGAGGTAACCGTTCGAGCCGGCCATGATCTCCGGATAGTCGAACAGCTCGGTCGTGCCGGTGTCGGCCTGGCCGTTGGACGAGTCGACGCCACCTTCCGAGTTGCCACGGGTGTGCGACCACACGTACGACGCCTTCATGTACCAGGTGTTGTCGAAGTTGCGCTCGGCGGTCAGCTGCATCGCCATGTAAGAGCGCTTGTAGCTCGGCTCGCCCACGGCCGAGCCCGGCAGGTGGATGTCGTACAGCGTACCGGTCGCATCGACCGGCGTGCGCAGGGTCACCGAGCTGCCCGGGTTGAAGATGTAGCAACCCGGTACGTTCGCCGCCGCCGGCGACAGGCTGGTGGTGTCGAGGTTCAGTCCGTACTGCGCGTTGGCGGCCGCGGCGATCGGACGGAAGTCGCAGGAGTCGTCGATGCCCGTGAGGATCTTCCGGTAGATCGCCTTGGCGCCGAACGTCCAGTCGGCCACCTGCTGTTCGGCACCGAGGATGAACTCGCGCTGCTTGAACGGCTTCAGGTCCTTGGTGGCGACGGCGCCCGGGTTCGGCACGACACCGGCTTCGCCGTTGGCGTACTGGGTCACGGCACGTGCCGGGTTGGCGGCCGCGTAGGCGTCGGAGACCGGACCCAGGCCCGTCGGCGCGCCGGTGACCGGATCGATACCCGTGTAGCTGAAGTAGCGGATCTGGTACAGCGAGGCGGCCGCGCCGCGCAGGGCCACGTTGCCGTCCAGCGGCAGCGAGTAGTCGCCGGCGCTGCCGTAGACCTTCAGCGTAGAGTCGCCGTGGACGTCCCACGAGAAACCGAGTCGCGGCTGCCAGCTGTGCACCTGGCTGACATAGGTCTGGCCGAGGCTGTTGGTGTTGTTGAAGCCGTCGTTACGCACACCGATACGTGCGACGAAGTTGTCCGTGATGTGCCAGTTGTCCTGCAGGTAGTAGGACTTCTGCGTGATGCCGACCTTCGCGCCCGTGGCGAACACCGCCTGCTTGACCACGTTATCCGCCGGGTCGATGCCCGGGGTATGACCCAGGATGTCTTCGGGGATCGGCTGGTACGTGTAGATCGAGCCGCCCTCGTACGCCGTACCCGTGTCGGTGGTGAAATGGTCGCGTGCCCAGCCGGCCTTCAGCTCGTGATCGCCGATGTGATATTCGAAGTCGATGCGGCCGGCATTGCGCTTGTCTTCGCCATTCGGCGTGGTGAGTTCGCCTGCGGAGGTGAACGAGCAATGCGGTGCGGCAGGCACCGAGCCGGCCACGACCGGCGAGCGCTGGTCGACGATCGTCGGGCAGCCCGGCGAGTTGACGGCGTTATAGATGTCGCCATCGTACTCTTCGACCGTGCCATCGGCGGTGGTGGCGCGCTCGACGCGCTTGTTGGTGCTCTTGCCGTACTGCGCAGAGATCGTGAAGTCATCCGTGATGTAGCTGGTGTACTTCAGGATGTTGTTCATGCCGCCGGTCTTGTCGTACTGCTGACCGAGGTAGTCGCCACGATGCGGCTGGCCGTTTTCGTCGTAGTTGTAGCCGTAGATGCTCTGCTGCGTGGTGCTCGTGTCGCTGAAGCCGGTGTATTCGAGGATGTTGCTCTCGTTGATGTTCCAGTCGAGCTTGACCAGGTAGCGCGGGTCCTTGATCGTGGTCTTGTTGAAGCTGCCGCCACCGGTGGCGTCACCATAATGCTCGTCCGCCGTGCGCGTACCGCCGACGAGGGCGAACATGAACAGCTTGTCCTTGATCAGCGGGCCGCCGAGCCAGGCGTTCCAGCGCTGGCCGAAGTCGGTCGCGTTGCCGCTGCCGTTGTTACCGATCACGTAGTTGCTGTTGTGGCGGTTGTTCTGATTGAGCGCGCCGTTCTGCAGGTAGATATTCGGCTGGTTGGCCTGCAGCTGGTACGGGTTCCAGGTGAAGTCGATACCGCCCTTCCACTCGTTGGTACCGCGCTTGGTGTTGACCGAGATCACGCCGCCGGTGGAGTTGCCGTACTCGGCGCCGTAACCGCCGTCCTGGATCTCTTCCTGGTCGATGGCCTCGAACGGCACCTGCGCGTAGGTCAGGCTCTGGAAGAAGTTGGTGACGTTGAAACCGTTGACGTAATAGCTGTTCTCGGCAACCGAAGCGCCGCCGAACGAGGCCAGGTTGCCGAAGGCGCTGTCGCCCTTGGTCGCGCCCGGGGCGAGAAGCGCCACGGCGGTCTGGTTACGTGCGAGCGGCAGCTGCTTGATCTGTTCGGCCGTCATCACCGTGTTGGTCTGACTGGACGTGATGTCGATCGGCGGCAGCGCGTTGGCCGTCACCGAGACAGTGGTCAGGTCCTGTGCGCCAGCGGCGGCCGCGGGTGCGGCGAGGTTGAGGTTGAAGCCCTGGCCCGCGACGATGGTGATCGTGCGCGTCGTGCTCTGACCGCCGGTGGTCGAGGTGATCTTGTAATCGCCCGGCGGCAGCGACGAAATGTTGAAGCGGCCGTCGCTACCGACGGTGGCGCTGCGGCTGAGGCCGCTGCCGTTGTTGACGGCGGTGACCTGGGCACCGGCGTCCGCCGTGCCGTAGACACCGCCGACGGTGCTCTGTGCGAACGACGCGGCGCTGACGATGCCGAGCCCGACCGCGATGGCGAGCGAAAGCGAACGCCGCCGTGAGCGGTCCGATGAATGACGCAGCTGCATGTAGATCTCCCCGGCCACTGGCCAAATGCTTCAAGCCGCGCCGCCGTCGGCAGAGGGCGGTCGCGGAGTCGTGACTCAATCGAAATGGCCGTCCGGGCCCCTTGGTGGTGTCGACATCCTCCGCATCGAAACACCGCATGTGCGACTTAACGAAACCGCAACAAGCACGGCGAAGCTAAGGCGCAGCGAGGGATGCACTCAAGGGGAGTTGCATGAACGAAATACCTTGCCCCGCTTGTGCGCGGTCGAATCGCAAGGGTCTTGTGCGTGCGCAAAAACATGCATCCGCGTCCGGGCGGGCGTTCGTCCGTGTACGCACGTAAGAACACGTCGACGACGTTATCGCGTGGATGAAACAAGTTTCATCAAAGCAGAATTCTGCGTAAGCCTTGCGAGGCGTTTTCAGCTTTCAACCGGCTTTCAGTCGGCTTCCATACAAAAAAAGGCCGCTCGGGAAGAGCGGCCAATATCCGGGGAAACTGCCTCTTTTGTTGTTATGTCGTTATCGGATCAGAGCGTGAAGTCGTAACGCGCGCCGAGGCGGACGTAACGCGGGTCCTGGAAGGAACGTGCGCGCTTGTACTGCGGGTTGGGGAGACCGGATGCCGTCTCGCCCGTCTCGTACACCTGCGTCACTTCCTGCTTGCCGAGCAGGTTGAACACGTCGACGGTGAAGGACAGCTTGTGTTCGGCGAATGCCGGCTTCCAGGCTGCGCTCACGTCCATCGTGTACGTCCACGGCGTACGGCCCCTGGATCCGCGCGGCGAAGGTTCGCCGTTGCACCAGAAGTAGTTGGCACCATAGCCGTACGGATCGCCACCCACGGAAAGGGGACGGGTCCCCAGGCAGCTGATCGGTGCGCCCGAACTCACGCGGGTAACGGTCGAGAACTGCCAATCGTCAGAGAGTACGTAGGTGCCGTACACACGGAGCTGATGCTTGTGATCGTTCGGCAGATCGCCGTTGGTGTTTTCCATGATCGCCGGGAAGTCCCAGCTTTCCGTGGTGGACACGTCGGCCTGCACGATGTTCGAGTCCAGCTGGCCCTCGGAGTTACCGTAGCTGCGCGAGTACGTGTAGTCGATCTTGCCGTACCACTTGTCGGCGAACTGATGCTCCGCGTACAGGTCGAGCATGTAATAGGAGCGCTTCGGCTTCGGCTCGCCGATGTCCTTGGCGGATAGCGGAATGTCGAGATACTGACCGTCGGACGGCGAAACCACGAAGGTATTCGCGCGGCCCGGGTTGTACAGCCAGCAGCCCGTGCTGCGGGCGATACCGGCAGCCACCTGATCGCCGAGTCCGTTGGCATCGCCCCAGGCCTGAAGCGGTGCGGAATCGCAGGTGTCGTCGATCAGGCTGCGCAGTTTGCGGTACATGGCCTTTGCGCCGACGACCCACGTGTCCCCGAGCTGCTTGTCGAAGCCTGCGATGTACTCGTCCTGGTAGTACGAATGCAGCTGGCGGGACGATACCGTTTTGGCATCGGGCGGCGTGCCATTCGCGCCATTCAGGTAATAGGTGCCGGAATAGGCGCCTGTGCCGAGACCGGTCGGTATGCCCGTTGTCGCATCGATACCCGTGAAGCTGTAGATGTTGGATGGGTACGTCGAGGGGCCGGCGCCACGAACCGCCACCGACGTCGGCAGCCCGAGATGGTAGCGACCGGCATTGGCGTACACCTTCAGTGAACTGTCACCGTACACGTCCCATGAAACGCCCAGGCGGGGATCGAGCTGATGACGCGAGCGCGCGTAGGCCTGGCCGAGGCCGTTGTAGTTCGAGAACTGCTCATTGCGCAGGCCGACGTACGAGTGCCAGCGGTCGGTGATCTGCCAGTTGTCCTCGACGAATTGCGAGCGTTGATTGGTCCGCGCCGAAGCGCCCGTCGAAAGGGCGGTGGATTCGACGTAGTAGCCGTTGGGGAAGTTCGCCGGGTTGTACAGGCTCGGGTCGAGGCCCAGATTGATGAGCCGCTGCTGGATGGAGCTTCCATCACCGACATCGTTGTAGGTGTAGGAAGTGCCGCCCACCGGCACGGCGCCCCACGTCGCGCGAAGCACGTAGTTGTCGACGCCGGCGCGCAGATCGTGGTCTCCGACCCGCCATTCGATGTTCGCACTCCAGCCCTTCGTGCTGTCCTTCGAACCCGGATAGAGAATCGTGCTCGAGCCTACCGTGCAACCCGTCTGCTTGTTGCTGGCGAACTCCACTCGCGCGTCGGTGATGGAGGGACATGCGATGCCGGAAGCGCCATTGATATCCTGCTCATGATCGGAATGCGCTCTGCCGTACATGCCGTTGATCGTGAGATCGTCAGTAAGGTAGCCGGTGTAGTGAGCGATGTAGGTATCGCCGCCTGGCGTGCCGTTCGTCTGCGTTCCGTTGTAGTTCTTGGTGTACTGGTGACCGAGATACGCGCCCTGGCCGGTCTGGTAGCTGTAGCCGAAGATCGATGCATCCGTCGTTTCGCTGTCGCCGATGCCGGTCAGCTCGAGGATGTTGTTGTCGGTGATGTTCCAGTCCAGCTTGGTCAGCCAACGCGTGGTTTTGGCCGTGTCGCGTTCCTGGTCGCTGACCGTGTTCGGGCCGGTGTAGTCGCCCGTCTGCTTGATCCAGTCCGCCGCGGCGAAGATGAAGAGCTTGTCCTTGACCAGTGCGCCGCCGATGGACCCGGAATACTGCAGGTTGTCCTGATTGCGCTGGACATAGGGGTTGCCCTTCTGGAACAGCGTGCCATCCGTCTGGTAAATGCTGCGAGGCGTCTGTTGCAGGCTGGAGGGCGACCACAGGACCTGGATGTCGCCCTTCCACTCGTTCGTGCCGCGCTTCGATACGACGTTGATCACGCCACCGGTCGAGCGGCCGTACTCCGCACCGTAACCACCGATCAGCACCTGCTCCTGATCGATCGCGTCGTAGGGCAGCTGGCGCGAGCTGACGCCGGTCAGCGGATTGGTGACCTGAAAACCGTTGATGTAGTAAGCGTTCTCGGAAGCGGACGAGCCGCCGAACGAAAGCGCGTTGCCGTAGCCGCGTGCCGCGGGCGTGGTGCCCGGGGCGAGCAGGGCGACCGAGCTGATCGACGTGCGCGCGATGGGCAGCTTGGACAGCTGATCGGCGGTGAGCACGGTGCGCGAGTCGACCGAGCTGACGTCGATGCTCGGCAGCGCGTTGGCGGTGACCTGCACGCCGCCGAGGCTGGTCGCATCGCTGCCCGTCGGCGCGGCTGAGAATGAAACGTCGGTACCCTGGCTGATCTGGGTCTGTACGCCCTTGTGCGAATCGACGGTCGTGCCAGCGTGTATCAGGGTGACGTCGTAAGTGCCGATCGGCAGCGAGTTGGCGCGATAGCGACCGCCCGAATCGACGGTGATATCGCGGCGCAGGCCGGTGTCCTTGCTTTCGATATGGACGACATCGCCCGGTGTGGCGGAACCGAAAATCGAGCCGGTGGCGTTGCTCTGTGCGAGCGCGCCACCGGCGGCGCCGGCGGTGACCGCGAAGGCGACGGCAAGGGCGAGCTTGCGGCGTGCCGGGGCGGTGGAACGGGTGTGGTGCTGCATGAAAACGGCCCTCCTGATGTAACGCATGACGAAAACCGGGACAAGAAACCCCATACCCACGCGGCACGTGGGCAGGCCGCCTTTTCGAGGCGGTGGAATCACCGGAATGGAAAGAATGGTTGTTCGGCCGTACGCCTCTTAGCGGGCGCGCGGCGTCACGTCGTCAATCGAAAAGGGGTGCGAGCGAGCGCGTGTGGTGCATGTCGGTTCTCCCCAAAGAACTGCAAGATGTCGTCCCTTACCGCAAGTCGCGGCCCCTCGCTACATCCCCACAAGGCGGCCCGGCGACGGCGCTGATCCCAGCGCGTGAAAATAACGTAAACCCCTAATAACTATGGGAACAATAGGAATAAATCCTAAGCAGGTATTTGCGGGGAAAGGCGTTTTTTTGCGCCTTTCCACGGGCTTTCGGGAGTCTTTCGACGGCCGCTGCCCGCGCGGGCGGAAATGGGTGCGAAATGGCCTTCCGTTCATCGCCCGTCAGACGATGACGCTTGCCTGAAATCCGCACCATCGCTAGCTTTCCCTGATGTCTTTAGTCATCACCATCCTCATCCTCCTTCTCGTCATCGCGCTTTCCGGCGCGATCGTTCGTGTCCTTCCGATCCGCTTGCCGCTACCGCTGATCCAGATCGCGTTAGGGGCGCTGCTCGCACGTCCTTTCGGCCTGCATGTGGAGTTCGACCACGAGCTGTTCTTCCTGCTGTTCATTCCGCCGCTTCTGTTCGCCGACGGGTGGCGCATTCCGAAACGCGAACTGTTCCTCCTGCGCGGCCCGATCCTCGCCCTGGCGATCGGTCTGGTCTTCTTCACCATCGTCGGGGTCGGCTACTTCGTCCACTGGATGATTCCGACGGTGCCTCTGGCGGTAGCGTTCGCGCTGGCCGCCGTGCTGTCGCCTACCGATGCCGTGGCCGTGTCCTCGATCAGCGGTGAGTCGCCGATTCCGCCGCGCCTGATGCATATCCTCTCCGGCGAAGCCCTGCTCAACGATGCATCCGGTCTGGTGGCGCTGCAGTTCGCTATCGCCGCCGAGATGACCGGCAAGTTTTCGCTGATATCCGCCACGGGCGACTTCGTGGTGATGGCCCTGGGTGGCCTCGCGGCGGGCGTGCTCGTGGGCCTCGGCTTCGGTCTGTTCCGTCGCCGGCTGGTGCGCTGGAGTGGCGAAGTGGATCCGGCGGCCCAGGTGGCTTTGCTGCTTTTGCTGCCATTCGCGGCTTATCTGCTCGCCGAGCATTTCGCTGTCTCCGGCATCCTCGCCGCCGTGGCGGCGGGCATGAGCATGAACTACACCGACGTGATGAAGGGTGGCTACGTCGCCACGCGCATGCAGAGCCGGGCTGTCTGGGAGATGGTGGAGTTCACCTTCAACGGCATCATCTTCCTGCTGCTGGGATTGCAGCTTCCCGCCATCGTCGACGGGGCGAAGGTCGATATCGCGCAGGCGGGCGGTGGTCCGCTGTGGCATCTCGCCGCCTATGTCGTGGCGATCACCCTGGCGCTGGTGTTGCTTCGTTTCATCTGGGTGTGGGTGTCGTTGCGCTTCGTGTTCATGCGCGCGCTGCACCGTGGCGAGAAGCGCCCCCCGGTGGGCACGCGGCTGGTATGGACGACGGCGCTGGCCGGCGTGCGTGGCGCCATCACACTGGCGGGTGTGCTCTCCCTCCCACTGATGAAGAGCGAAAACATCCCGTTCCCGACGCGCGACCTGATGATCTTTCTCGCCTCGGGCGTGATTCTCTGCACGCTGGTGTTCGGCGCGATCGGGCTACCGCTCTCGGTCAAGGGTCTGAAACTGCCTGGCGAGGATCCGCGCGTGCGGGAAGAGCGCAAGGCGCGTGCCCTGGCGGCGGAGGCGGCGATTCGCAGCATCGAGAAGGAGCAGCAGCGTGTGCAGGAGGGTGGTGACGAGAACGCCATCGCGCTGGCCTCACGCATCGCGGCACGCGTCATGGGCGATTACCAGCAGCGCCTCGAAGCGGCGGGCGAGGAAGGCGACGTCCCGGAGAAGGCCCGTGCGGAGGCGGGTACCGAGCGCGTGATGCGTCTCGCGGCACTGCGTGCCGAACGGCGCGAGCTCCACGAGCTGCGCCGCAACCACACGATCAACGACGAAACGCTGCGCAATCTGGTCCGCGAGGTGGACCTGGCCGAGGCGTCGCTCACCGGGCTGCATTCCGGTTGAGCGGACGCCGGCTCGCGTTTCAGAGGCCGAAGAACAGCTCGCTGGTCCTGACGCTGGATGCGGTCAGGGCCTCCTTCGACTCGCCCCGGTCTTTCGCTACCTCGTCGCGGATATGCGCAAGGTACATCGGTTCGTTACGGCGGTCCTTCGGCATGGGGCGGATGGTCCGCGGCAGCAGGTAGGGCGAGTCGGTCTCGAGCATGAGCCGGTCCGCCGGAATCAGCTTGACCAGCTCGCGCAGGTGCGCGCCTCGGCGTTCATCGCAGATCCATCCCGTGATGCCGATATGGCAGTCGAGTTCGAGGTAGTCGCGCAGCGCGTCGCCGGTGTCGGTGAAGCAGTGGACGACCGCGGCCGGCACCCGGTGACGGTAGCGCTTCAGGATGGCGAGGAAGTCGCGGTGAGCATCGCGCTGGTGCAGGAAGAGCGGCTTGCCGACCTCCACCGCGATGTCGAGCTGCCGCTCGAATACCTCGCGCTGGACCTCGCGCGGCGAATAGTCGCGGTTGTAGTCGAGCCCCGTCTCGCCAACCGCACGAACCTCCGGCTCGCGCGCCCATTGGCGAAGGAGGGCGTCGGTCGCGTCGTCATAGTCGATGGCGTGATGCGGGTGCACGCCGGCGGTGGCGAAAAGCCGGCCGCCGCTGGCCTTCGCCATGGCCAGGGCGTGCTCGCTTCCCTCGCGTGACGCTCCCGTTACCACCATCCGGCCGACCCCATGGGCGCTGGCACGGGCAAGCATGTCATCGAAATCCTGCCGGAACGATTCGTGGGTGAGGTTGGCGCCGATGTCGATCAAGTCCATGAATTGGTTCGCTTTGGTGCATGTGTTTAAATGCGGCGCGCGCGTGTTATTCCCGCGCAAGGCCATGAATTGACAAGCATATGGACGTCCGATCCTGGCTATCCCGGGGTTTCCCGCCTAGGCCGTTCGGATGATGTCCGTCATCGCGTCAAATTATTGACGTTCGTATTTTCCTACTGCTAGGTTCCCCAGACGGTCCTCATGAAGAGGGCGCAGAGGGAGTTCAGAAGGATCTCAAAAAACCTTTTTTCAGGGGACGTCCCAAAGACGTCAAAAAGGAAGGGGACCGGCAAGCGGTCGCCTGCAGCAATACCACGGGCAGAGGGTAGTGCAGATGGTAAATCGGATCGTCGCGGGGACGTTCGTCGCCTCGCTCCTCCTGGGCGTCGCGCCCGGGATCTTCGCAACCGGGGCGGATGCGCCCAGAGCGACTTTCGACGTCAGCAGCCTGCGTGCGCCAGGCGGCTACGACCGTTTCATCGTCACCTACCGTGACGGCACCACCGAACGCGTCAGCGCTTCCGCGGCGGCACAGTCCGTCGGTGCGGCACTCTCGCGTACCGCAGGGACATCCAGCCAGCTGCGTGCCGGCAAGGGCGCCGCGATCCAGGCCGTCTACGGACGCAAACTGGCCACCGGTTCCGACCTGATACGCACGTCGCGCAAGCTGACGCGCACCGAGGCGGACACGCTGATCCGGCAGATCGCCGCCGACCCGGCGGTGAAGCACGTCGAGCCGGACGCGATGATGCAGAAGATCGATGACATTCGTGCGACGGATGTCACCCCGGTCGTCGTCAACGACCCGTACTACGCCGGCTACCAGTGGCATTTCCGGCCGCCGACCGGCACCGCCGAGAAGATCGGTTCCGACGCCACCAGCTACGCCAATCGCGGCGGCAGCAACGTGGCCAATGCGTGGAACCTCGCGGATGGCACCGGCGTGACCGTCGCCGTGCTGGACACCGGCATCACGCAGCATCCCGACATCGACCTGTCGCTCGCCGACGCGGGTTACGACTTCATCTCCGACGGCTTCGTCTCCGGACGCAGCACGGATGCGCGTGCGCCCGGTGGCTGGGACACCGGCGACTGGACCACCGAGGACAAGTACCTGCTGGCCAACGGCGGGTGCATCGATCCGTCGGCGGGCGACGAGCAGGAGGATTCCAGCTGGCACGGCACGCACGTGTCCGGAACGATCGCCGAACTCAGCAACAACGCCACCGGCATGGCCGGCGTCGCGTACAAGGCGAAAGTCCTGCCGGTCCGCGTGCTCGGCCACTGCGGCGGCTACACCTCCGACATCGCCGATGCGATCGTCTGGGCGTCGGGCGGCCACGTCGACGGCGTGCCGGACAATGCGCATCCCGCGCAGGTCATCAACATGAGCCTGGGCGGCGGCGGTTCCTGCGCGGACGACGCGGTGACCTCGGATGCCATCGCCTCGGCGATCTCGCGTGGTACGACCGTGGTGGTCGCGGCGGGTAACTCGGGTGCGGACGCGACGAACTACTCGCCCGCCAGCTGCCCCGGTGCGCTCACCGTGGCTTCCAACGGCATCGCGGGCAAGCGCGCCTACTACTCGAACTACGGCAGCAAGGTCGCCCTGTCGGCACCGGGTGGCGGCATCTACGCCAACGACGGCACGACGGGTTCGCCGGTACAGGCCGGTTTCATCTGGTCGGCGATCAACAACGGCACGCATGAGCCGACCACCGCCGCTTACGGCGGCATGGCTGGCACGTCGCAGGCCACACCGCACGTCGCGGGCTCCGTCGCGCTGATCCTGTCGGCGACCAGGGCCGCCGGTGTGGCGACGCCGACGCCGGCCGAGATCCGCACGCTGCTGACCTCGACCGCGACGCCATTCCCGGTTACGCCGGACAAGGCGATCGGTGCCGGCATCCTCGATGCCTACGCCGCCGTCAACAAGGCGCTGGGCAATGACGCGCCTGGCGAGCCGGGCGACGGCGATGCCACCGCGCTCAGCAACGGCGTCGCGCTGACCGGTCAGACCGGCCGTGCGAACGGCACGCTGGTCTATCGCATCGATGTGCCGGCGGGTGCGCGGTCGCTGGCGCTGCGCAGCTTCGGCGGCAGCGGCGATGTGTCGCTCTACGTGAAAAACGGCGAAGCCGCTTCGTCGACCGCGTACGACTACCGGTCGGTGAAGCCGTCCACGAACAACGAAGCGGTGACGGTCGCCCGTCCCGCGGCGGGTACCTGGTACGTGACCGTGGTGGGGGTGAAGGATTTCGCCAACGTCACGGTGCAAGCGAGTTTCACCGCGCCATGAGTAACGACCCACCGACGCGCGATGCGTCGGTGGGTCCGGATTGGCGTTGAGGGGAACGTCGAATCCTGGGGTGTTTACGCCGGCGAGGGGGTCTTCGCCGGTGGGCGTGCAGGGAGGGGTCCCGGCGCCGCACTAGGGAGGTATCGGTAATGAATTCACGAACACTGGCACAGGCTCTGGGCCTGGTGCTGACGGGCATCTTCACCGTGGCGACAGCGGCGCAGGCCGCTGAAACGCCGCAGGTCACCGCGCCGCAGACCGTCATGGTCCAGGGCGTGCAGGTGGCCATCGATCCTTCGACCGGCCGCCTCCGCGAGCCCACCGCCGCCGAGCGCGCGGCGTTGTCGAAGGCCTTCCAGGTCAACGCGGGCAAGTCGGCATCGCTCAGCGCGCGACCGCGCACCGCCGCCGATGCGAAGTCGACGTTCCGTACGGTCAGCCTCGGTAATGGCGTTCACGCCAGGGCCGTGCGCGTTCCGCAGGAGCTGATGAGCAGCGTCGTCGCCGAGCGCCAGCCCGACGGCAGCGTATCGATCCACCATGACGACCACGGCGTACAGGCTGCGCCGAAGGCACCGGAGGTCACACGATGATTCGCCGCAGCCTTCTCTTCACCGCGCTCGCCGCCGCCGGACTGTTCACCGCCGTGAGCACCCAGGCCGCCGAGATCAAGATCGTCAATCAGGACGTCGGCACCGGCAAGGGTCTAGACGATCCGACCCCGGCCACACCGGTCGGCGGTAACCCCGGCACCACGGTCGGCAAGCAGGCGCTGAACGTCTACCAGTTCGCCGCGGATATCTGGGGCGCCGTACTGCAGAGCGACGTCACCATCTCCAACGGCGCGACGTTCGAGCCGCTCTCGTGCGATGCCACCTCGGGCGTGCTCGGATCGTCCGGCACGACGTACATCTTCTACTTCGACGACACCAGCACCTTGCCCGCAGGCGCGGTGCGCAACACGTGGTATCACTCCGCGCTGTTCGACGCGCTGACCCATGAAGACGGTGCGCCGGGCGAAGACGATATCCAGAGCCAGTTCAACGGTGCGCTGGGTTCCACGGGATGCCTCGAAGGATCGAAGTGGTACTTCGGTCTGGACGGCAAGACGCCCGCCGGTTCGATCAACTTCCTCAACGTCGTGCTGCACGAAATGGCGCACGGTCTCGGTTTCTCGGGCTTCAACAGCCTGACCACGGGGTCGCCGTATGTCGGTGACGATGGCGTGGCTCGTCCCGACATCTACTCCACCTTCGTCTACAACGACACGCAGCAGAAGAAGTGGTACGACCTCACCGCCGCGCAGCGCGTCACGGCCGCGCTGGACGACGGCAAGCTCGTCTTCACGGGGCCGACGGTGAAGGCCGAAGCACCGCTGGCGCTCGGTACGCCGGATGTCTTCCACGTCACCGCGCCGGCCGCCGCCGTGGGTGATTACACCTTCTCGCAGGCTTCGTTCGGTCCGCTGGCGACGGCCTCCAACTTCACGGGCAGCGTCGTCCAGGCAAGCCCCGCGGACGGCTGCACAGCCATCACCAACGGCTCGGCACTCGCCGGCAAGATCGCCCTGATCGACCGTGGCACCTGCGATTTCACCGTGAAAACGCTGAACGCACAGAGCGCGGGCGCCAAGGCGGTGCTCATCGCCAACAACCAGGCGGGCGCGATCACGCCGGGAGGCACCCCCGCCTCGCCGGTCACCATTCCGGTGATCGCGATCAGCCAGGCGGACGGCAGCAAGCTCAAGGCGAACCTGACCGGTCTCACCGGCGCGGTCGGCAAGGGCACGGGCCTGGCCGGTGCGGATGCGCAGGGTAACGTGCAGTTGTATGCACCGACGGTCCTCGCTCAGGGCTCGTCGTTCTCGCATTACGACACGCGCCTGACGCCGAACGCGATCATGGAATACGCGATCAACCAGGACCTCGTCGGACAGATCGACGTCGACCTCACGCCCGCGCTGTTCCAGGACATCGGCTGGGGTCTCAACCGCACCTCGCAGAAGCTGCTCACGTGCGACACAGGCATTCCGACCCTCGTCCCGGGCGGTGTGATCATCGGTGCGAACGTGATCTCCAACGCGAAGATCCTCGCCGGTGCGGCTGCCACGGTCGGCGACTATCGCTCCGCGGTGCACGCGTATGCGACGCAACTGGCGACCGATGGCCTGGTCACGGCGGCGCAGGCGTCGAGCCTCAACGCCTGCCTGTCCGATACGCAGACGCAGGCGCAGTACGACGCCTGGGGTCCGCCGGCCGCGCCGCCCGCGATCGTGCTCTCCAACAACACCGCCCTGAACGGCCAGAAGGGCGCGGCCGGTGCCACGACCGCGTACCAGCTGACGGTGCCGGCCAACGCGAAGACGCTGACCCTGCGCACCTACGGTGGCTCGGGCGACGTGTCGATCTCGGTGACCGATCCGAAGGGTGTGGTCAAGGCGCAGCCGAACCGTCCGGGCAACAGCGAGCCGTTCACGGCCGCCAAGCCTGCGGCCGGTGTGTGGACGCTGACGGTGAAGGGGGAAGCGGCGTATTCGGGCGTGAGTGTCCTGGGTGCGTACACGCTGTGACGCGATGGAACAGATCCCGGTATGCCGGGATCTGTTTCCAGGGGATTGACGAATAGACGTATGGATGGCCGGACGACGACGCGTCGTCCGGCCTTATGGACACTTTGTCCGCCGCGGTCGCGACGGACAGGCGACGGGCAGCGCAAAGCGCGCCCGCGCATCGATCGCTCATGGCGGACATCTGGGAGGAAGGTTACATGAACACCATCTACAGCAAGGTCTGGAACAAATCGCTTGGCATCCTGGTCGTGGCATCGGAGCTGGCTCGGGCAAACGGCAAGGGCGGCGCCTCCCGACGCCTTCGCGCCGCCATGGCGGCACTGCCGCTGGCGGCCGGTGTGATGCTGGCGCTCGCAAGCGCGCCTGTGCAGGCGAAAGACAACGGCACGGTGTGCGGTGGCTTCCTCTTCGGTTTGCAGGGCAAGGCACCCACTGCCAAGGGTGATGGCGCCTTTGCATGCGGTCAGGCCGCGAAGGCGATGGGCGATTTCAGTATCGCCATCGGCACCGACGCGAAGGCGAGCGGCCATTCCAGTTCGGCGGTAGGCCAGGATGCGCAGGCGACGGGCGATTTCTCGTCGGCGATCGGCCAGGGTACGCGCGCCACGGGTGCGGACAGCACGGCGATCGGGCAGGGCGCGAATGCCGCCTCCGTATCGAGCACGGCGATCGGCCGCGGCGCACGCGCCATCGCGAAGAACGCGGTTGCGATCGGCAGCGACTCCATTGCCAACCGCGCCGATACCGTCTCGGTCGGCCGCGCCGGTGCCGAACGCCAGGTGGTCAATGTCGCGGCGGGCACGCAGGCGACGGACGCGGTGAACAAGGGTCAGCTCGACCAGGTGTCGACAACCGTGACCGGTGTATCGAAGCGCGTGGACACGTTGTCGAAGCGCGTCGATGGCGTGCAGGGCGATGTGACCGCGCTGGCCGACAGCGTCAGCGACGCGGCGCACTACTACAAGGCCAACGGCGCCGGTGACGGCAGCGACGACGCGCAGGCGACCGGCGATTACGCGACGGCGTCGGGCTCCGGCGCCTTCGCTAACGGCACCGGTGCGAGCGCGACCGGTGCGGGCGCCGTCGCCAATGGACAGTTCGCGACGGCAACGGGCTACGGCTCGGTCGCCGCGGGACAGAACAGTTCCGCCTACGGTTCGGGTGCGCAGGCATCGGCCAACAGCGCCACGGCCATCGGCGGCCAGGCGCTCGACGCCGACGGCAAACCGCTGATCACCTATAACGCGACCGGTGAGGCGGTGGGTCCGGCAACGGCCACGGGTCTCGCCTCCACGGCCATCGGTGCAAGTGCACAGGCGGAAGGTGAATTCGCCACCGCGCTGGGTACGGCCGCGTTCGCTCAGGGCGAGCAATCGACGGCGAGCGGTTTCCTTGCCCAGGCGTCCGGCGCCGGTTCGACGGCGACCGGTTCGCAGGCCTTCGCCGATGGCGACCTCTCGGTCGCGAACGGCTACGGTTCGGCCGCATACAGCGCGGGCGCGACCGCTGTCGGCGGCGGTGCCAGCGCCTCCGGTGCGGGAAGCGTCGCGATCGGTCAGTACGCCGAAACGGGTTTCGGCCTGTTCGGTCTCGAAGCCGAGAATGCGGTAGCACTCGGTACCAACAGCTGGGCACTCGGCAACAACGCGACAGCGCTGGGCGCCAACGCGTGGGCGCTGGGCGAAAATTCCGTGGCGCTGGGCGCCGGTTCGACAGCGGATCGCGATAACACCGTCTCCGTCGGCGATGTCGGCAGCGAGCGCCAGATCGCCAACGTCGCGGCCGGTACCGAGGGTACCGACGCGGTGAACAAGGCACAGCTCGACACGTCCGTGAGCGACGCGACGCGCTACTTCAAGGCGACTGGCAATGGTGACGGGTCGGACGACGCGCTCGCCACCGGAAACTACGCGACCGCTTCCGGTGCCGGTGCGTTTGCCGGTGCTGACGGTGCCAGCGCGTTCGGCAGCGGAGCTGTAGCCACGGGTTCGAATGCCACGGCGACAGGCTACGGCAGCGTGGCGACGGGACAGAATAGCGCGGCCTACGGTGCCGGTTCGCAGGCGAATGGCCCGGGCAGTGTCGCCGTGGGTGGTGTGGCCGTGGACGAAGACGGCAATCCGTTGATCACCAACGCGGGTGTGCCGGTCGATACGGGCGCGACCAGCGCCGGCGTCGGCGGCACCGCGGTCGGTGCCAGTGCCCAGGCAAGTGGCTTCGCGGCCTCGTCGTTTGGCGTGGGTGCGTATGCCAGTGGCGCGCAGGGTCTCGCCCTCGGCGCCGTGGCCAACGCCACCGGCGACTATTCCACGGCGGTGGGCACACAGAGCGCGGCGACGGGCGCGAGCAGCGTCGCGGTGGGTGAAAGTGCGCAGGCCACGGGCGACGAGAGTGTCGCGGTCGGTGGCAGTACGTTCTTCGGCTTCATCCCGGCACAGGCGACGGGCACGGGCGCGGCGGCCTTCGGTGCCGGTGCCTGGGCGACGGCGGATTACGCAACGGCGCTGGGCTGGAACACGTACGCCGCCGCCGAAAGCAGCACGGCGGTCGGTGAAAGCGCGAGTGCGCAGGACCTCGGTTCCAGCGCACTCGGTGCGCAGTCGCTGGCCAGTGGTGTGCAGTCCACGGCGGTCGGTGCGGTGGCGACGACGACGGGCGACTTCGCATCCGCGATCGGTAGCGGAAGCTACGCGGCGGCGAACAACGCCACAGCCGTCGGTGGTCTCGCGTCGGCGACGGGCGAGAATTCGACCGCTACGGGCGCCAATGCGGAAGCATCCGGGACGGGTTCCACCGCGACCGGCGAGAGCAGCGCGGCGTTCGGCGATGAATCGCTTGCACACGGCCATGGAGCGATTGCCGACGGCACGGGTGCGTCGAGCGTCGGCTCGGGTAGTTTCGCCAGCGGCGACTACACGACGGCGGTCGGTCAGGGCGCGATCGCGCAGGGCAACGGATCGTCGGCCATCGGCAGCGGGGCGAGCACCAACGCGTCGTTCGCCACCGCCGGCGGCTATGGATCCGTTGCATCGGGTCAGAACAGCTCGGCCTACGGTTCCGGCGCGCAGGCCTCGGCGAACGGCGCGACAGCGATCGGTGCGCAAGCCCTCGATGCCGACGGCAATCCGTTGATTACCTACAACGCGACCGGCGAAGCCGTCGGTCCGGCAACGGCCTCCGGTCTCGCCGCCACCGCCGTTGGCGCCAGCGCGCAGGCCGAAGGTGCTTACGCGACGGCACTGGGCACGGCGGCATTCGCGCAGGGTGAGCAATCCACGGCCAGCGGCTTCCTCGCTCAGGCCTCTGGCGCAGGCTCGACCGCCACCGGTTCGCAGTCCTTTGCCGATGGCAGTCTCTCTGTAGCGAACGGTTATGGTTCGTCGGCGTACAGCGCCGGTGCGACGGCCGTCGGTGGCGGTGCCAGCGCATCGGGTGTCGGCAGTGTCGCGATCGGTCAGTACGCGGAAACCGGTTTCGGGCTGTTCGGGCTCGAGGCTGAGAATGCGATCGCGCTCGGCACGAATAGCTGGGCACTCGGCAACAACGCAACGGCCCTCGGCGCCAACGCATGGGCGTTGGGAGAGAACTCCATCGCACTGGGCGCAGGCTCAACGGCCGATCGCGATAACTCCGTGTCGGTGGGTGACGTCGGCAGCGAACGGCAGATCACGAACGTCGCGGCAGGTACCGAGGCGACGGACGCGGTGAACAAGGGACAGCTGGACGCGGTATCCAGTGCGACCAGCGATGCGAGCCATTACTTCAAGGCTAACGGCATCGGCGACGGATCGGATGATGCCCTGGCATCGGGTAACTACGCGACCGCCGCGGGTTCCGGTGCATTCGCCGCGGCCGACGGTGCCAGTGCGTTCGGCAGCGGTGCGGTGGCGACGGGTAAAAATGCGACGGCAACGGGCTACGGCAGCGTCGCCACCGGCCAGAACAGTGCGGCTTACGGCGCGGGCTCGCAGGCGAATGGTCCCGGAAGCGTCGCCGTCGGCGGCGTGGCGGTCGATGCCGATGGCAATCCGCTGATCACCAGCGGCGGTGTGCCTGTCGACACGGGCGCCACGAGCGCGGATGTCGGTGGAACGGCGGTCGGCGCCAGCGCGCAGGCCAGCGGCTTTGCCGCTTCGTCGCTGGGTGTCGGTGCGTACGCGAGCGGTGCTCAGGCCACGGCGCTTGGCGCGGTGGCCAACGCGACAGGCGATCTCTCCACAGCCGTCGGCACGCAAAGCGCGGCGAGTGGTGCCAGCAGCATCGCCGTCGGTGAAAGTGCGCAGGCCACGGGCGACGAGAGCGTCGCCGTCGGCGGAAGCACCTTCTTCGGCTTCATTCCGGCGCAGGCCGCGGGCACGGGTGCCTCCGCCTTCGGTGCGGGCGCCTGGGCGACGGCGGACTACGCGACCGCGCTGGGCTGGAACAGCTGGGCGGATGGCGTGAGCAGCACGGCGATCGGCGAATCCGCCATCGCCGGTGCGGCGAATTCGGTCGCACTCGGTGCGAGTTCGTATTCCGACCGCGCGAACACCGTCTCGGTGGGCGATGTCGGCAGCGAGCGGCAGATCACCAACGTCGCCGCGGGTACCGAAGCGACGGACGCGGTGAACAAGGGTCAGCTGGATGCCGTGTCGAGCGCGACCAGCGATGCGAGCCATTACTTCCGTGCCAATGGTGCGGGCGATGGCAGCGACGATGCGCAGGCGGTCGGTGACTACGCCAGCGCGTCCGGCTCGGGCGCCTTCGCGGCCGGTACGGGAGCGACGGCGACCGGTGCGGGTGCGGTTGCCGCGAACGACTTCGCTACGGCCAGCGGGTATGGGAGCGTCGCCAGTGGCAAGAACGCCGCGGCGTTCGGTGCCGGCGCGCAGGCAACCGGCGCGGGAAGCGTCGCGGTGGGTGGCAATGCCATCGATGAAGACGGCAACGCGCTGATCTCCGATGCCAACGGTAATCCGGTCGATACCGGTGCGACGAGTGCCGGCGTCGGCGGTACCGCGGTCGGTGCGAGCTCGCAGGCGAGCGGTTTCGCCGCGACATCGGCCGGTGTCGGCGCTTACGCCAGCGGCGCGCAGTCGACGGCGCTGGGTGCGGTCGCCAATGCCACCGGCGACTACTCGACGGCGGTCGGTACGTCGACCACGGCGTCGGGCGCGGGCTCGGTCGCCGTGGGTGGCCCGAGCAACCTGGCGGGCTTCGGCCTCATCTACACCGGTGCCACGGGTGACAGCGCGGCCGCCTTCGGTGCGGGGGCGCAGGCGACGGCGGATTATGCGACGGCCCTCGGTGGTGTCGCGGCGGCGGAAGGTGTCGGGAGCACGGCACTCGGCTACTTTGCATATGCGCCGGGCGACAACGCGACGGCACTGGGCATCAACAGCTGGGCCTCGGGTGCGAGCAGCGTTTCCGTAGGTGACTTCTCCACGGCGCGCGGCGCAGGCAGTGTCGCCCTCGGCGCCAACAGCCTCGTCACGACGCCGGCCACCAACGCCGTGGCCATCGGCAACGGCGCGACGGCCACGACGGCCAACAGCGTGGCGCTCGGTTCCAGCGCCAATGCCGACCGCGCCAACACGGTGTCCGTGGGCGCGCGCGGCAGCGAGCGTCAGGTCACCAACGTCGCCGCGGGCACGCAGGGCACGGACGCGGCGAACGTCCAGCAGCTGACGGACCTTGCGGACAGCGTGAGCTCCGCGGCGCACTACGTGTCCGCCACGGGTGCCGGCGATGGCTCCGACGACGCCAGTGCGACGGGCGCCTACGCCACGGCCACCGGTGCGGGAAGCAGCGCCAGCGGCGATCTGTCGACGGCGCAGGGTGCGTTCGCCACGGCCAGCAAAACCTCGGCGACGGCGATCGGTGCGTCCGCCAACGCCGGTGCGGCCAGCGCCACGGCGATCGGTGACAGCGCTCGCGCCCTCGGGGTGAATTCCGTCGCCCTCGGTGCGGGATCGGTGGCAACCCGCGCGAACACCGTGTCGGTGGGCAGCGCGTCGGGCAACCGGCAGATCACCAACGTGGCGGCGGGTACGCAGACCACCGATGCGGTGAACCTGGGGCAGCTGAACACGGCACTCTCGAGCGCCTTCTCGGGCACCTCGAACGCGGCGGGTAACGCCGTGGCGATGGCGCTCGGCGGCGGCGCGACGATGGGCGCGAGCGGATTCGTCGGCCCGGTCTACCGGGTGCAGGGAAGCTCGTACGGGACGGTCGGCGATGCGGTCGGTGCGCTGGACGGGGCGTTGTCGTCCCTCGATACGCGGGTCGGTCAGCTCGAGTCGAAGTCGGGTGGAACCACGATTCCGGGCGGGACGCCCGTGCGGCGCAATTCGGTGATATCGCCGACGGTGGTCGGCGCGTCCGCACCGGTCACGGCCGATGCCGTGGTTGCCGCGCCGGTGGCCGCCGCGCCGGTAGTTGCCGCCGCGCCCGCGCCCGCGGTCGCCGCCGCCGTCGTCGACGGCACCGGTAACGGCACCGCCATCGGCGCGGGCAGCTACGCCAAGGATCCTACCGATCTCGCGGTGGGTACCAATGCCAGCGTCGGCGCCGATAACGGCACCGCCGTGGGTACGGGAGCCACCGTGACGGCGGCCGCGACCAACAGCGTGGCGCTGGGTGCCAACTCGGTCGCCGATCAGGCCAATACCGTATCGGTCGGCAGCGCGGGCGCGGAGCGTCGCGTGACGAACGTCGCGGCTGGAACGGCACCCACCGACGCCGCCAATCTCGGCCAGGTCGATCAGGCCGTTGCCACCGCCAAGTCGTACGCCGATCAGGGCGACGCGACGACGCTGAGCAGCGCCAAGGCCTACACCGACCAGAAGTTCGGCGATGTGGTCAGCGGTGGCGCCTTCGATGACTACAAGCGTACGGTGGACCGTCGCTTCAGCAACCTCAACGATCGCCTGAACAAGGTGGGCGCGATGGGCGCGGCGATGTCGCAGATGGCCTTCAGCACACAGGGGGTCAGCGGTGACAACCGCATGGGTGTGGGCGTCGGCGGCTACAAGGGGCAGGGAGCCCTGTCAGTCGGCTACTCGCGCGCCCTGTCGCCCCGTGCCAGCCTGACCTTCGGCGCATCGATCAGCGGAGGCGAGTCGTCGGGTGGCGTGGGTGTAGGCGTGGGCTGGTAATTACGCCCGGCGGCGCCTACACGGCGCCGCCAAGTCCTTGAAAGCCGGCGGCAACGCCGGCTTTCGCTTGTTGAGCCCTGTCGCGAATCGGAGGTTTCCCGGTCGCCCCCGACACACGGTCTGTGCTACCAATAGCGGCCCGCGCGGTCAGGAACGACCGCCTGGCAAGACGTAACCTACGGACCGTGTGGAGTTGGCATGTCTGCGATGACCGAATATAAGGACATGCTCACCGGGGAACCCGGCGAAGCCCAGGTTTGCGCGCATCTGGTCGCGCACGGCCGCCTGAAGGACACCGATCTCGCGCGGGCGCGCCGCCTGCACGATGAGACCCCGGATGGCACGCTGACCTCGCTCATGGCGCGGCTTGGTCTGGTCTCCGAGCGCGATCTTGCCGACGCCTGGGCCGATCTGCTGCGGCTGGACCTGCTCGCCGCCAAGGATGCTCCCGAGCTGCCGCCGGCCGACGTCGAACTCTCCGTAAGATTTCTCAAGCAATATCATGTCGTGCCGGTGCGCGAGGGCGACGAAGGCCTCGGCCTGCTCGTGGCCGACCCCGCCGATCCTTACCCGTTGCAGGCGGTGCGCCTGGCGACGGGCCGTGAGGTTAGGTTGCGCGTAGGCCTGCGCTCGGAGATCGACGATCTGATCGAGCGTTATTACGGCCAGGGTCGTTCCGCCATGGGCAGCATCGTCGAAAGCCTCGACGGCACCGCGGCGGTCGAAGACGACGTCGAGCACCTGCGCGATCTCGCTTCCGAAGCGCCGGTCATCCGCCTGGTCAACCTGATTCTCCAGCGTGCGGTCGAGCAGCGCGCATCGGACGTGCACATCGAGCCGTTCGAGAACCGCCTGAAGGTGCGCTATCGCATCGATGGCGTGCTGCACGAGGTCGAAGCGCCGCCGTCCAGTTCGACGGCGGCTGTCATATCCCGTGTAAAGATCATGGCGCGGCTCAACATCGCCGAGCGTCGCCTGCCGCAGGATGGTCGTATTCAGCTCCGCGTGCAGGGCAAGGAGCTCGACCTTCGCGTCTCCACCGTGCCGACCAGCTTCGGCGAGTCGGTGGTCATGCGTATTCTCGACCGCGAATCGGTTGTGTTCGATTTTGAATCGCTGGGCTTCACGGGGCATTTCCGCGACCGCTTCGTGGAGGTGCTCGACCGGCCGCATGGCATCCTGCTCGTCACCGGACCTACCGGCTCGGGCAAGACGACCACGCTGTACACCGCGCTGTCGCAGATCAATACGCCCGACGTGAAGATCATCACCGTCGAGGACCCGGTCGAATACCAGATCGAGGGCATCAACCAGATTCAGGTGAAACCGCAGATCGGACTGGACTTCACCGGTGCGCTGCGCTCGATCGTCCGTCAGGATCCGGACGTCATCATGATCGGTGAAATGCGCGATCTGGAAACCTGCCGGATCGCGATCCAGTCGGCGCTCACGGGCCATCTGGTGTTGTCGACGCTGCATACCAACAGCGCATCGGGTGGCATCACCCGCATGCTCGACATGGGCGTGGAGGATTACCTCCTGGGCTCCACCGTCAACGGCATCCTGGCCCAGCGTCTGGTTCGCCGGCTCGATCCCGAGACGGCCGTCCCGTACGAGGCCCTGCCCGAAGTCATCGAGCAGTTCGAGCTGCACAAATACACCGACGAGCGCCCCATCCGTCTGTGGAAGCCCGGCACCAGCACGGCCAATCCGACGGGCTATCGCGGACGTCGGGCGATCATGGAGTTCCTCATCATGAGCGATCCGCTGCGCCGCCTGGTCATGCAGCGCGCCGATGCCGGTGAGATCGAACGGCTGGCACGCGCCGAGGGCATGCGCACGATGTACGAGGACGGTCTCGCGAAGGCGGTGGCTGGGATCACCACGATCGAGGAAGTCCTGCGCGTGACGCAGGAATCCTAGGCCCGCACCCATGAGCATGTTCCGTTACCGCGCGATCAGTGCCGCAGGCGAAGCCCTTACCGGTCGGATGGAGGCTTCTTCCGTCGCGGACGTGGTGGCGCGCCTCCAGGACCAGGGCCATACGCCGCTGGAGGCCGCGCCCGCGGACGGTGCCGCATCGGGCGGCGGGATCGCCGCGCTGTTTCGCAAGGGACCTTTCACGGGCGATCAGCTCGCGCAGTTCACGCATCAGCTCGCCACCTTGCTGGGCGCCGGACAGCCGCTGGACCGCGCGCTGGGTATCCTGCTCGACCTCCCCGAGGGCGATCGCGCGAAGAATCTGGTCGAGCGCGTGCGCGATCGTGTGCGCGGCGGCACGACCCTGTCCACGGCGCTGGATGAAGAGAACGGTGTCTTTCCGCGTCTCTACGTGAGCCTGGTGCGTGCGGGCGAAGCCGGTGGCTCGCTCGACGAAACGCTGCGGCGCCTGGCCGATTACCTCGAGCGTGCGCAGGCCTTGCGCGGCAGCATCATCAATGCCCTGATCTATCCGGCTTTCCTGATGGTCGGCGTGCTCGGCTCGCTCGTGCTGCTGCTCGCCTACGTGGTGCCGCAGTTCGTGCCGATCTTCGCCGACATGCAGGTCCCGATCCCGCTGATCACGCAGGTCGTGCTGGCGCTCGGCACGGTGATCAGCGACTGGTGGTGGGCCATCGTTCTGGTCATGGTCGTGCTCGGCGCCTTCCTGCGTCTGCGTTTGCGCGACCCCGATACGAAGCTCGCTTTCCACGGCCGTCTGTTGACCATGCGTGTCGCCGGCCCCTTGCTTCTGAAGGTCGAGACGGCACGCATCGCCCGTACGCTGGGTACCCTGCTCAAGAACGGCGTGCCCTTGTTGTCGTCGCTGGCGATCGCCCGTCAGGTCACCGGCAACCGCGCGCTCGACCAGGCACTCGAACAGGCCGCCGAGCGGGTCAAGGGTGGTGCGGGACTCGGCACTTCCCTCGCCCAGACCGAGCGCTTCCCGCGGCTGGCGCTGCAGATGATCCAGGTCGGCGAGGAAGCCGGCGCGCTCGACACCATGCTGCTCAAGGTCGCCGACACCTTCGACGTCGAGGCCAAGCGCGCCATCGACCGCCTGCTGGCGGCGCTGGTGCCGGCACTGACCATCGTCATGACCGTGATGGTCGCTTTCATCATGGCGGCAATCCTGCTGCCGTTGCTCAGTCTTACCAGCAACATCAACTGATCGAACCCGTTTCAAGGAGCTTGTCCCATGCGCGTGAACCGTACCCTCCGTCACAGCCACGCCCGCGGCTTCACGCTGCTGGAAATGCTCGCCGTGATCGTGCTGATCGGCATCATCGGTGCCATCGTGGTGACCCAGGTCGGCAAGAACGTCGATAAGGGCAAGTACGGTGCCGGCAAGGCCCAGGTGACCACGCTGGGCCAGAAGATCGAAAACTACGCCCTCGACAACGGCAGCCCGCCGCACAGCCTCGACGACCTCACCACCAAGCCGGCCGATGCACAAAACTGGCAAGGACCGTATGCCAAGGAATCCGATCTGAAGGATCCCTGGGGTCATCCGTTCGGCTATCGCTACCCGGGTGAGCACGGCAGCTTCGACCTCGTGTTCTATGGGCAGGACGGCAAGGCGGGCGGCGACGGCTACTCGGCCGACTACGGCAACTGGCAGTAATCCGGCAGGACGGACGGATTACTGCCATGCGCACGCGCGGATTCACGCTGTTCGAGATGCTGGCCGTGATCCTCCTGATCGGGATCGCGGCGGCGGCCGTCTCGATCCCGGTGACCCAGGGGCTTGCCAGCGCCCGAGTCAACGCGGCCAGCGGTGAACTCGCGGCGGCGCTGCGCTGGACGCGGGCGCAGTCGATCGTGAAAGGCGAAAGCCTGGCGCTCGAAGTCGACACATCGGCGGCCACCTATCGTGCGCCCGGCAAAGGCGATGTGCGGCTACCCAGGGACATGCGCGTGTCGATCACCAGCGCCCGCGAAGACCAGGCCAACGCGTCCACCGGGCGTATCCGCTTCTTTCCCGACGGCAGTTCCACCGGAGGTCGCATCACGCTCAAGCGTGGCGCACGCGAGTGGCACGTCAACGTCGCGTGGCTGACCGGCGCCATCCAGGTCGTGGACACGCGATGAAGCGCATCGCCCGACAGAATGGTTTCAGCCTGCTCGAAGTCATCGCCGCCATCGCCGTGCTTGCCATCGCCTTCGCGGCGCTGATGCAGGTGGCGGGCAGTTCGATGAGCCTGACGGCACGCGCCAACGAGCGAACCCAGGCCGCGCTGCGTGCCCGTTCGCTGCTCGACGGCGCGTTCGTCATGGACCCGATACGCGAGGGTGACAGCGAGGGCCGCATCGACGACACCTACCGCTGGCGGATGAACGTCAGCCGTTATCAGGTCCCAGGTGCCCGTCCGGTGCCGGATGGCGCCATGGCCGCGGCCGTGATCTATCGCATCGACCTCGACGTCATGTGGGGGCCGGAGGGTAGTGAGCGGCACGCGCGGTTCTCCACGCTGCGCATGGGCGGTTCGGGGCAGGAGGGACAGCCATGACGCGGCAGCGCGGCTTCAGCCTCATGGAAGTGCTGGCGGCGCTCGCGCTGCTGACCATCGTCCTGCTCGGTGTGTATTCGGGCATCAGTACGGCGTCGCGCATCGTCCGCAGCGGTAGCGAAGCCATCCAGCGCATGGACGAGATCCGTTCCGCCCAGGGCTACCTGCGCACCGAGATCGCCCAGGCGCTGATCGTTCCCTTTGCTGAAACCGACGACGGCGATCCGATCGTCTTTTCCGGCGACGCGACGACGCTGCGCTTCGTCGCACCCATGCCGGGATACCTTTCACGACTCGGACCGCAACTGCAGGCCGTGTCGCTGGTGCGCGACGGCAACGATGGCTATCGTCTCGAAGTCGCGCTTTCGCTCCTGCCGCCCAACGGCGGTGAGCCCAGGCCGATCGGCGAACCCGAGGTGTTGCTTCGCGGCATTCGCAAAGGCGCCTTCAGTTACCGCGGCATGGACGACAAGAACCAGCCAGGTGACTGGCAGGAGAGCTGGGACGATACCCGGCGTACGCCTTCCCTTGTCCGTCTGGCGCTCGACGTCGGCGGCAACGTCGCCTTTCCCACACTGGTCGCGCCCATCCGTCTCGATCCGACGGCATCGCGCAACGGCTTTTCCCTGACGCGCGGAACGCGCGGGCCGGTGATCCGATGATGGACGTAAGGCAACGCGGCGTCGCGCTGCTCATCGTGCTGTGGGGCTGCACGCTCCTGGCCATCATGCTTGGCGGCTTTGCGGCGCTGGCCCGTACCGAGGGCTTGCAGGCCCGCTATCAGTTCGCTCAGACGCGCGCGCACTACGCGGCGGAGGCCGGTGTGATCCGGGCCATTCAGGCGCTGCAGTCCACGGACATCGATGCGCGGTGGGTGGCGGACGGTCGTCCTTACCTCTTCGAATTCGACGACGCGAAGGTCACCCTCACCATCGTCGACGAAGATGGGAAGGTCGATCTCAATGCGGCTTCCGATGACGTACTGACAGGGCTGTTCAAAGCGGCGGGTGCGAACGACGACAAGGCGAGCCACCTCTCGGCGGCCATCCAGGACTGGCGCCGCGCGGGCGATGCGGCGCTGCCCAACGGCGCGAAGCAACCACAGTATGAAGCGGCGGGCCTGGGCTACGGCCCTCGCAACGGGCCCTTCGCGACGGTGGAAGAGGGGCGCATGGTGCTCGGTATGGATGCGCAGCTCTGGGCGCAGGTCGCCCCGGTTCTGACCATCTGGTCGGGTCGCGAACGGCCCAACACCGAACACGCGCAGCCACTCGCTCTGGCGGCGATCCCCGGTCTCGGCAGCGCCGGCGCGACGGCGATCCTCTCGGCGCGAGGGCAGGCCACGGGTGCGGCCGCGGCGGGTGGCAACGGTGTCACGCACACGATACGTGCGCAGGCGATCCTTGACGACGGAACCAGGAGTTCCCTTACATCGACGATCCGACTGCGTGGGATAAGATCAGGAAATCAGCCCTACGCCGTACTGCGTTGGCGCGAAGGAGACGAGGAATGACCGCTTTGCAGGACGCCTCCCAGTTGCAGATCGAGCGACTTCGCCGCGCCTGGCGAGGCAGCGCGCTGCCAGGGTTCCTGCGCTGGTGGGGTGGCGAGCTGTCGGCGCTGATGCCCGCGCGCTGGCGCGATACCTTCGCCGGTGGCGAACGCTGGTATGCGGTCGAACGACACGATGACAGCTGGTCGTTGCGTCGCGCCAGCGAGGGTTTCGCCGTGGCCGAGGCGGCCGACATGGATACGACCGAGCATCGGACCGCCCTCCTGGCGAAGGCGCTGGCCGAAGCCGATCCCGCCGACCGGCGCGTCGCCCTCGTTTTGCCCGCGGCGCAGGTCCTGCGTCGCCGCCTCGTCCTGCCGATCGCGGCGCGCGACAACCTGCGTCAGGTGGTCGGTTTCGATCTCGACAGGCAGACCCCTTTCCGGGCGGAGGAGATCCATTTCGGCGTGCGCGATCTCGGCGCGGCCGGCGCGGAGGGCCGCTTCGTGGCCGAGCTCGCCGCCACGCCTCGCAGCGCGCTGGATCCCCTGCTGGACGAACTCGCCGTGCTCGGCATCGCGCCGGACCGCGTCGATGTCGCGGACGGATACGATCTGGCCGGTGTCGATCTTCTCCCACCGGCACGCGCTCCGCGCCGCGTCGATCGCCGTGGCCGTCTCAATCTCTTTCTCGTCGCGGCCATCGCTCTGCTGACGCTCGGCGTCATGGCGATGTGGCTGCACAACCGTCATCTCTCGCTCGAGGCGATGCGTGCCGAAGTCGAAGGAATGGAGAGCGATGCGCAGCGGGTGAAGGCCTTGCGTCAGAAACTCACGGACAGCGCGGGTGCCTCGGGTTTCCTGGCCCGTCGCAAGACGGAGACGGCCGCGGTGCTTCCCGTGCTCGAGGAGCTCACCCAGCGCCTGCCGGATGACACATGGCTCGAACGCTTTACGCTCAATGCCAGCGGTCAGCTGGGCTTCCAGGGTCAGAGTCCTCAGGCGGCGCGGCTCATCGATGCCCTCAAGGGCGCGCGCAGCATCGGCGACCCGAGTTTCCAGGGAACCATCCAGGCCGATCCCACCTCCGGCAAGGAGCGCTTCTACATGCAGGCGAAGGCACTGATTCCGAAACCGGAAACAGTCCCCGCCGTGGCTCACCCCGCGCGTGCAGGCAGCGCATCCGCGCCAGCCGGCGGCACAGCCGTCGCAGCGGCTTCGACCAGCGCGAAGGAGGCACCCCGTGCGCATGAAGCCCGCTGAATCCCGCGTCGCCGCCATCCTTCTCGCGATCGTGGTCCTGGCGATCGCGTATTTCCTTTTCATCCATTGGTGGTTCGTGGCGCCGCAGTCCGCCATGGCCGACGAAATGGACGACCTGCGTGACACGCAGAGGCGTTACGCGGCGGCCATCGCCGAGCGCCCGCAGCTCGAAAAGCGTCTGGCCTCGCTCGAGCAGGGACAGACGCACAGCGATGCCTTCCTGCCGGGCGACGACACCAACGCCGCCGCCGCCGGGTTGATGCAGCGCATCGTCGACGTCGCCGCGGCGCACAAGGAAGACGGTGCCTGCGACGTGGTCCAGAAAATGCCGGTTCCGAGTCAGGAAAAAGCGAGCGACCCCTACCGCAAGGTCACCGTGAACATCAGCCTTCGCTGCCAGATGCAGCCCATGACGGCCGTGATCCACGACATCGAAAACGCCACGCCGTATCTCTTCATCGAGGACTTCAGCATCTACCGGAACCCGGTCGCGGCACGCGCCGGCGGCGCGGCGCCCATGGAAGTTCAGTTCACCGTATCCGGTTACATCCATGCCGCCCGCACGGCAAAGGCGGCGACATGAATGCGGCCGGCCAGCGTCGTCTGACACCCGTGCTGGGTGGTGTCGTCATCGTCCTCGTGGGCGTACTTTGTGTCCTCGCGGCAGGCGTGGGTCGTGGCGTTCGCTGGGACGATCCCGCCGGCCCGCAGCCGCTGCCCGCGACCCGCCCTGTGGCGATGCCCACGCCCGTGCCGCTCGTACGGTTTGCCGAGGTCTGGCAGCGTCCTTTGTTCATGGCCGATCGCAAGCCGGTCGCGGCCGCGGGTGACGACGACAACGCCAGCAACATCGGCGACCTCGAACTCACGGGCATCATCGTGACGCCCGGCTTGCGCATGGCGCTGCTGCGCGACAAGGGCAAGGATGTCACCGTCCGCGTAAAAGAGGGCTCACCGCTGGCCGAAGGCCACTGGACGCTCGCGTCGCTCACGCCGCGCAGCGCCATATTCGACAACGGTGGCGAGCACCGCGAACTCACGCTCAAAGTGAGCGCGCCCGATGCGCTCGCCAAGGACGCCAGGCGACCCGGAAACGGCCCCGGTCAGCCGCCGCAGGCGACGCCGGTTCAGCCCTTGCCACCGGGGGCGATGCGTGTGGAACCATCCCAGTCGTCGGGCATGACCGGTCCGGCGCTTCCGCACCCGGTCGATGCCGGTGCACGACAGTCGCCGCCGCGACAGGATGACGACGCCTTGCAGCGTGCGCGTATCGAGGCACTGAAGCAGGCGGTGCAGAAGCGCCGCATGGAACAGCAACAACAGCGCCAGCAGGCACAGGACTCGCAGTAGCGGGCGCACCACGCGCCCCCAAGGAAGGAGCAGCAGCACATGAAACCATCCACACTCGGCGCGGCCACCTTATCGGCCCTGCTGATGGTCGGCTGCGCCTCGCATTCATCGCGCATGGCTTCGGTCGCGCTTGAACGCGAAGCGATGGCGGGAACCGACAAGCCGGTGCCCGCGCCGTTGCCACTCGACGACGCCAACCAGACGGAGGGCACCGTCGGCACCGCGGCGTCGACGGAAATCCACGCGGGCAGCGGTCGCTTCGTTCACCCGCAGGCGCTGCGCTCGCCACGCGCGGCGGCGAAGGGCAGCGGTGCGGTGACGTTCAATTTCGAGGATCAACCCGTCGAGGCCGTGGTCAAGGCGATTCTCGGCGATCTGCTCGAGGCGAACTACGCGGTGCTCCCTGGCGTAAGAGGCACGATCTCCTTCTCCACCGCGCAACCGGTCGCGCGTGACGAAGCCCTGCCCATTCTCGAAACCCTCCTGTCCTGGACGGGGAATGCCCTCGTTCATGAGCATGGACGCTACAACGTTCTTCCGGCGGGGCAGGCGGTGGCGGGCCATCTGGTGCCCCGTCTGAAAGCGGGTGCGCCCGCTGCGGGCATGTCCGCCCGCCTGTATGCCCTGCGTTATGTCTCCGCTCCCGAAATGGCCAAGCTGCTTGCGCCGTTCGTGCTGCCAGAGGCCGTCCTGCTTGCCGACCCGGCACGCAATGTCCTCGTCCTGTCGGGCACGCCGGACGAACTCGCCAACTATCAGGCGACCATAGACACCTTCGACGTCGACTGGGTCGGCGGCATGTCGGTCGGCGTGTTCAGCCTGAAGAACGCGTCGGTCAACGAACTGCTGCCTGCACTCGAATCCGTGTTCGGCGCCAGCAGCGGCGCCCCCGTGGCCGGGCTCATCCGCTTCATTCCCGTCGCGCGCACGGGTAGTCTCGTCGTGATCGGTACGCGCGAGGAACACGTGGCCCGCGTGGGCGAATGGATTGCGCGCATCGACGGCGGTGGTGGCAACGAGCCGCGTCTGTTCGTCTACGATCTTCGCAACCTGCCCGCGTCCGATGTCGCCCGGTACATTGCCGGTGTCTTCGGTGCCGCGGTCGACGGCGATGCGGGAGGGCGGGTCGCTCCGGGTCTGGGTACGGGTGCATTGGGCGACGACAGCGGCGATACGTCGGATGCGTTCGGCGGAACGGGCGCCGACGACAAGGACTTCTACCAGCCGCCTTCGGTACCTTCGCCATCCTCGGCGGGTCCCGCGGCGAACGGCATACGCGTGACCGCGATCGACGCGAACAACCAGCTAATGGTCCGCGCCCGTCCCTCGGAATGGGCCGATGTGCGCAAGGCGATCGAGCGCCTCGATGCGGTCCCGCTTCAGGTGCAGATCGAGACGCGAATCCTCGAAGTGGCGTTGAGTGACGAGTTCCGTTTCGGCGTCCAGTGGTACCTCGAAGGGCTGGCGGGCGGAAACGGTGCCGTAACCCAACCGGGCAACAAGCAGCAATGGGCGCTGGGTGGCGCGCTCGACGCCATGCAGGCGCGACCGGATGCGCTCTTCTATTCGTTCGTCAACAACGAACTGAGCGTGAAGCTCCGGGCCATGGAGCAGTCCGGCAAGACCAAGATCCTGTCCGCTCCCTCGCTGGTCGTCGTCAACAATCGCAAGGCGCGCATCCAGGTGGGCGACCAGCTGCCGGTCACGCAGACCTACGTCAATACCGCCGCCGGCAGCGGCAACATGGTCGGCCAGGTGGAATACAAGGACACGGGCGTGATTCTCGACGTGCGGCCCCGGATCAATCCCGGTGGTCTGGTGTACATGGACGTGCAACAGGAGGTCAGCCGCGCGGACCGCACGGCGACCGGTCCCAATCTTCCCATCATGAAGCGCAAACTGACCACGCAGGTCGCCGTGCAGAGCGGACAGACCGTCCTCCTCGGTGGCCTCATTCGCGAGCTGGACACGCAGTCGACCGTGGGCGTGCCGGGCCTGTCGCGCATCCCCCTGCTGGGTGCACTGTTTCGCAACAAGGAAACCACCGGCCGGCGGACGGAACTGGTCGTGCTGATCACCCCCCGGGTGATCGCGAACGGCATGGAAGCCAGGCGCGTGCTCGACGATTACCGGCGGTCGTTCCGCGCGTTGCGGCCCCTGGAAGCCTCCGCCATCGCGCCTGCGGGAACGCGTACCGTGGAAGGCGGCTGACGAAACGCACGATCCGGCGCCGGCTTGCGTACCATAGCCGGCGCATGACTTCCTCGTTTCCCATTTCGCCGCTGCTGCCCGAGATCGTCGCCTCGCTCGATCGGCGGCCCCGACTCGTGCTCGAGGCGCCTCCCGGCGCCGGTAAGACCACGCAGGTGCCCCTTGCGCTGCTGCACGCGCCATGGCTGGCGGGGCAGCGCATCATCATGCTCGAGCCGCGCCGTATCGCGGCGCGCGCGGCGGCATCCTTCATGGCGGCCCAGCTGGGCGAAGACGTGGGCGGTACCGTCGGATACCGGATCCGCTTCGAGTCCCGTACGGGCCCCCGGACGCGGATCGAAGTGGTGACCGAGGGCATCCTCAGTCGCATGATTCAGGACGATCCCTCGCTCGACGGCATCGGCGCCATTCTGTTCGACGAATTCCACGAGCGTCATCTGGCGGGCGACCTCGGCGCGGCGCTCGCCCTGGATGTGCAGGCCGGTCTTCGTCCGGATCTGCGCCTGATGGTGATGTCGGCCACGCTGGACGGCGAGCGGATCGCGCAATGGTTCGATGCGCCGAGGATCAGCAGCCCGGGCCGGAGTTTTCCTGTCCGTATCGAGCACGTCGCCGCACGCGCGCAGGAGACGACGGAGCAGCACCTCGCACGCGCCGTGATGCAGGCGCTCGCGGAGAATGATGGCGACGTGCTCGCGTTTCTCCCGGGCCGTCGCGAGATCGAGCGAGCCCGGGGCCTGATCGAGCGGCGCGACGAACACGTCGAAGTGGTCGCCCTGCATGGTGAGCTTTCGCTCGCGGAGCAGCAGCTGGCCCTGACGCCCGCGGATGCCGGCACACGCCGCGTTGTGCTCGCGACGAACGTCGCCGAATCGAGCGTCACGCTGCCTGGTATCCGCGCGGTCGTGGATGCCGGTCTCGCGCGCGAGCCCCGCTTCGATCCGAACTCCGGCTTCGCCCGCCTGGAGACGGTCAACATTTCGCAGGCATCGGCCGACCAGCGCGCGGGTCGCGCCGGTCGCGTAGCCGAAGGCACCGCTTACCGGCTATGGCCGCAGAGTCGCCGACTCGAGCCCTCGCGCTCGGCCGAGATCGAACATACGGAATTGTCCGGCCTGGCGCTTGAGCTTGCCGGATGGGGCAGCGACGCCTTGCCGTGGCTGGATGCGCCGCCGGTGGGGGCCATGAGTCAGGCCCGCGACCTTCTTCGGCGGCTTGGCGCGCTCGATGACGCGTCGGCGATGACGCGGCTCGGGCGCGACATGCTGGCCCTTGGAGCCACGCCCCGGCTCGCCGCGGCGGCCTTGCGCGCGCCCACGGCGTTGCGGTCGCTGGTGGCCGATCTGCTCGCCCTGGTGGAAGCGCGCTCGCCGTTGCGCGGCGAGCAGGCTCGCAGCGACGATTTCCGTCACCGTGTCGCGGCCCTGCACCTGTGGCGCGATGCGGGCGCGCGGGGTGCGCGCGCCGGCTCGGCGGATATCGGTGCGCTGGCAGCGATCGAGAAGGCGGCCTCGGGTTGGCGCCGACGGCTCGACGTGCGTACCGCGGCCAGTGGTGTGCCCGACACGCATACGGTCGGCGATCTGCTCGTGCATGCCTTTCCCGACCGGGTCGCCCGGAGAGAGGAGTCGCAGGCGTCACGCTACCTCCTTGCCAACGGGCGCGGCGCACGACTGCACGAGAACAGTGCGCTGCACGGCGAACCATGGATCGTCGTCCTCGACCTGCGGCTCGAAGCGCGTGACAGCCTGATCTACGCAGGCGCGCCGTTCGACCCCGACGTTCTCGAGCGCGACCATGCCGGACGCTTCGTCACCGAGCGTGTGCTGCGCTGGGACGATACGCGGCAGATCGCCGAAGCGTTCGAGGAGCGCCGCTTCGACGCATTGCCGATATCGCGAAAGCCCCTGCCGATGCGTGCCGACGATGCCATCCCCGCGCTGCTCGCCGCGATACGCTCGCGAGGTATCTCCACGCTGCCGTGGAGCGATGCAGCGCGCCGCCTTCGTGCACGTATCGGCGCCTTGCGCGTATGGCGACCCGAGCTGGGTCTGCCCGACGTCGAGGATGACGCCTTGCTGGCTTCGATGGATACGTGGCTGTCACCGTACCTCTCCGGCAAGCGCCGTCTGGATGCGCTCCAGGCGGCGGAACTGTCCGAGGCGCTCGGCGCGATGCTCGACTACGAACAGCGCCGCGCGCTTGACGCGCATGCACCGGAAGAACTGAAAGTCCCCAGCGGCATGACACGGCGACTGGAATACGGTGAACGCGATGATGAGCCTGGCGCTCCGCCCGTGCTCGCGGTCAAGCTGCAGGAGCTGTTCGGCCTTGCCGACACGCCGCGCGTTGGCGATGGGCGTATCGCCGTGATGCTTCATCTGCTTTCGCCAGCAGGCCGACCTATCCAGGTGACGCAGGATCTGGCGGGCTTCTGGAATCGTACGTATCCGGAAGTGAAGAAAGAACTGAAGGGCCGGTATCCCCGCCATCCGTGGCCGGATGATCCGTGGACGGCCACGGCGACGCATCGGGCGAAGCCGCGGGGTACGTAGTTCCCAACCTCGTTGGTTGCACCGTCGTGCCTACACTTCTCCGCGGGCTCGCCCGATGGTCCGTTCGCACGAAAATCGATGGAATGACCGCCTCTACCAAGGAGGTCATTTATGCGCTCGACCATGAAGGTCGTCACAGCGGCGAAAGCCTGCGTACCTCTGCTTGCGCTGTTGGCGGCGTCCGTCGCGGATGCCCGAAGTCAGGGGCTCATCCACGAGGAATTCATCCGCGGCGATCATCACGCCCGGTGGACCCTGCTTTCATTGAAACGCGCGGGGCAGGGCGGTCCGACAACGAGATCTCCGTTTCACTCCGATGAGGTCTGGCGTAGTGAATACCTGGAGACGCCCGACTCGATCTACAGCGACCTCGCCGCTCCCGTCGCTCTGGCGGCGAACGAGTACATCCCCCGGACAGGAAACCCGCGCGAGGGGTTGGCTTATAGCGAAGGTACGGGCTTGCATCCAACCCTTGTCTGGCCCCGGAGTCCCCGGGTGCAGAGTGATGAGTCTGGATCCTTCCCGATCGACGCCGGTGTCAATCGAATGATCGCCTGGAATCTCGGGCTGTATAAGGCGCTGCCCACCGATATGCGCAAGGTCACCTCGCAGCCGTTTGGCTGGTATCACGTCGAACCGTTTGACGATAACGCGCGCTTCAACCTGTTCAAGGCGGATATCGGGCCGGACATACTCGAAAAGGCGATGGCCTTGAGTGGCGCCGAACTGTCGACGCTCGGCGCACAGCTGGCGCTCTCCATCGGAACGCTCAGCCGATGGTCGGACTCGATGGATGATCCGGAGCGGTACGGCATTCGCCGGGCCACGCTCGCGCACTTCTGGTCCGCGACCACGCTGGCCGATCTCACCGAACAAGACCTTTCCTACCTGGCAGACATCCTGCGAACGGAACTCACAGTGGCCCAACTGGGCGTTCCCCCGGGTGACATCAATGGCGCCATCGCCATTCCGACGCCACTACGCGTGGCGCGAACCGCGGCAGCCTGGCATGGCAGCCGACCCGGTTATTCCGCATGCCATACCGACGGTAGCCATGATCCGGGGCAAGCGGGCCTCACACCGGAACGACTCGATCGGCCCATCTGCTTTCTGGATGCAACGGATCGTGCCGTGTACCGCTGGTATCGGGCAAGGCGTGCCACCGAGCTTGCGGCGTCTCCCGACGACTTTGCCCATTTCGACCAGGCTGCGCGATTGATCGCCCACTTCGCCGATGTTCGTCCTGTCTGGGCCGGCGCCTATGCCGACGAGGCGGCTGACTGGGCGGTCCACGCCGAAATCATCGAGGCGCAACTGGTCGCGACTCAGACGCTTGGCTCAATGGCGTCCGATGAGGCCGGTTTTCTGCGCATGACAACCCGCGCCAATCAGCGCATCTGCCGGAGTCGTGAGCCATGACCTTTCGTCGACGAAAACTCGCCATCGGCGGCTTGTTTGTTGCTTTGGTTTCCCTGGCTGATTCGTCCGGAGCGGCGGAAGTGATCAAAGAGCCGCTCAAGGATGACTTTCTCAGGTCGGGTGTCATGGCCAGGCTCCTGGCGTCTTTCGACGCGCACGCCGATGCGGCCCGGAAATGGTACGTCGATGCCTTTCATGGGCGACCCGTGGCTCGCGAAACGTTCGATCGCTTTGGCCAGTCGCTGGAGACCGATCGCATCGTCAGTTTTACCTACGAATACAACCGGGACGGAAACGCCATGACGCACGTCTACCATGGTCGTTCCGGCGCCAATAACCCGTGGCGTGCCCTGCCTTCTTCACGACGCGCCGCGCCCTACGCGTCGTACTTTTCCCGTGTGTCCGCAGACACGGTAGTGTGGAACCGCGAGAGACTTCCTGCGGGCCGCGATGCCGAGCGTAAGATCGCCCGCCAGATCGAGCGCGATATTCGTGACGGTCTGGTGTCTTCGGGCGGAACATTGCGCGGATTCAGCAGCGCAGCCCCTTGCGGGGCCTGCGAAAGCGCCTTGCGCATGCTCTCGGACAGATGGGGGATATCGGTCAGAGTCACTCATTACGTCGAGGGTGGTTCCGCTCATCGACGCTTTCAGAACTTTCGCAAGCAGTATATCGAGTCGATTTATGCAGCGCTGAATGGCACTTCGTTGAACCGCCCGTATGCTGCTTCTTCCGGGGCGTCGCCAGTGCCGACGTGTATGCGAACGTCGCAGGTGGAGGTCGCCGAATGAAACGACACCTCAAAGCACCGCGGCGCGTTCATCGTTACCACGGGAGGACGATCGTCTTTTTGCTGCTGGCGTCCGCCCATGCCGTCGCTACGCCAACGGCGGAGCGATTCCACTCGCCCCCGTCACTCGGTGACGCGTTTCAGGCGTGGACGTTTCACTCGCTCGCCAGGATGGACGCGCAGAGCCTCGGCGACTTTCATCCTCTCCAGGCGGATGTCGCCTGGCGTAGCGAGTATCTGAAGGACCCGGGCTCCATATACAGCGACCTGCATCCGCATCTCTTCTCCAGGATCGCCGGCGAGCCGCCACGCCCCGATGTCTTCCCCGCCGATGTTTCCAGCGGACGAAAGATCGCATGGGACCTGGGCTTCGATAAGGCGCTCATCGGATATCAGGTCCTTCCCGGGTATCCGCAACGACTTCCGATCACCGCACATCATCCCCTGGTTTCCGCCAACCTGGAAAAAGCGGGTGTGCGGCGGCGTTACTTCGATCTTGCATACAAGCTCAGCGGCACGGAGCTCTCCATGATCACGGCGGAGATGGCCGTGGCTTTGGAAGTGCTCCGGCATTGGGTCGACACCACACCGGTCGACGACCACGGCATGTTGGGCGTCAACGCGCATGCGCTTGGACGGTTCGAGGCTGCCGATAATCTCGCGGATATTCCGGACGCCGATCTCGCCTACCTCGCGGATGTCCTGCGTCTGGAACTGTCGCTATGGAATGCGGGCCGGGCAAATGCCGAAGGCTCGAATGCGGTACCTCAGCGGGAACTGCCGACTCCCCTGCGCATCGCCCGGGTGGCGGCCGCCTATCGCGCGTCGCAACCGCCCCTCTATACGGCGTGTCTGGCCGACGGGCAGCGAGATCCGACGACATCGGGCGACAATCCCGAGGACTTGTCGCGCCCCATCTGCTTTACCGACGCAACCGACCGGGCCGTCTATCGATGGTATCGCGCCGCTCGCGCACACCAGTTGGCGCAGGCGCCCGAAGCATTCTCCCGCTTCGACGTCGCGGCGCGCCTGATCGACACCTTTGCCGACGTCCGTCCCGCCTGGGCGGGCGCGTACACGAACCAGGCGCTGGACTGGTCGAACCATGTCGAGGTCGTCGAGGCACAGATGGCGCTCGCTGGGGACGCCTCGGGCAGTCACGACATCACCTTCTACCGTCTCGTCGAACGAGCCAACCTGCTCATCTGCCGGAGGTCCCTGCCATGAAACATCGTTACGGGCTTTTTGGGGCTTATCTTCTTGCCATCGGCTTGCTGTTCGCGTCGGCCTGGTCCGTAGCGGGACCCGTATTGAAACGTCGCGTAGACGCGGTAGGTACGGGCAGCGTCAACGCACGAATCCTCGCATCGTTCCAGACGCACATACGACCGGCTCAGGAATGGTATGTAACGGTGCTCGACGGCGGCACACCCAGCACCGCTCAGTTCGCGGCATTCTCGCGGCAGTTCGCGACGGCCACTTTCGTCAGTTTCACCTACGAGTACACAGTCAACGGCCGGTCGATGCAGCGCGTGTATCACGCACGCTCGGGGCATAACGAGCCGAACACGGGAATGGCCGGCGTTCGTGCGCCCAGGTCCTACCGGAGTTTCTTCACGCATCAGGGCGCCGACATCGTCGCCTGGCACGATGCACGGCCCAACACGAGTACGGTGACCGTGTCTCCCGTTCCCGGCGACAACTTTCCGCAGCAGCGTAAGCGCGACGCGGAGCTGAAGGTCGCCCAGCGCATCGAGCGCGACATTCTGGCGGGTCGCGTTCCGGCGGGAGGTCAGCTCTATGGGTTCTCGAGTCAGGAGCCTTGTGCGTCTTGCGAAGCGGCACTACAGGCACTGTCGGACCGCCGTAACATCACTGTGAGGGTCTCGTTTCTCGGTTTTGGCAGCGCGGCATATACGGCGTTCGACCGTCTCCGGCACCAGCATCTGACGTCCATTGAGGTGGCGGTCAATGGGGGGCAGCTGAACCTGTTGAACCAGTCGGCCGAGTCGCCGGATGCCCGGGTTGGAGTCGCATGCATCGACACGCCGGGGGATGGCGAGGTGGCCGACTGAGCGAGCCGTCAACCCAGGGGGCGTACGCGAAACGTGCGCCCCTTGATCTTCCCGGCGCGCAAGCGCTCGAGCGCCCGGTTGGCAAGATCCCGTCGGATCGCCACGTATGCGCGCGTCGCAAACACGTCGATCTTGCCGATGTCCTTGCCGTCCAGGCCCGCGTCGCCGGTCAGCGCACCGAGGATGTCACCGGGCCGCATCTTGTCTTTGCGGCCACCGTCGATGACCAGGGTCTTCATCGGTGCGAGGTTGAGGACTTTCTTCCCTTCAGGTTGCGCGCGGGCCGGATGCCGCGGGATCGTGCCGCCGAGACGCTCTTCGATCGCCTTGATCTTCGGCAACTCGCGGGAGCTCGCCAACGAGATGGCCATGCCGTTGGCACCGGCGCGACCGGTGCGCCCGATCCGATGCGTGTGCGTATCCACGTCGTGCGCGATGTCGTAGCTCACCACCAGCGGCAGCGCGGCGATGTCGAGTCCTCGCGCGGCGACGTCGGTCGCCACGAGGATCGAGCAGCTGTGGTTGGCGAAGCGCACCAGCACTTCGTCGCGATCGCGTTGTTCGAGATCGCCGTGCAGGGCGAGCGCCGTGAAGCCACGCCGGTCGAGCTCAGCGGCCAGACTCTCGGTGTCCTTGCGCATGTTGCAAAAGACCAGGGTGGCATCGGGTTTTTCGTGCGACAGGATGCGCGCAAGCACGTCGGCTTTCTGCGCGGGCTCGACCTCGACCACGCGTTGCTCGATGGTCGGGACGTCGTGCGGCTCGTCAGCGGTGACCGTGACGGGGTCGCGCTGGACGCGTCCGCTCATCGTGCGGATGTCATCCGGATACGTGGCGGAGAACAGCAGGGTCTGGTGGTGCTTCGAAATGCGCTTGACGATGTCGTCGATGGCTTCCTCGAAGCCCATGTCGAGCATCCGGTCCGCCTCGTCCAGCACCAGCATCTTGATGCCGCCACCGTGCAGGCTCTCGCGTTTGAGGTGTTCCTGCACCCGGCCGGGCGTGCCGACGACGATGTGCGGATCGTGTTCCAGCGACGCCAGCTGCGGGCCGAGCGGCATGCCACCGCAGAGTGTCAGCAGCTTCACGTTCGGGATGTTCACGGCCAGCCGTCGCAGCGCCTTGCTGACCTGGTCGGCCAGTTCACGGGTGGGGCACAGCACGAGTGCCTGCAGGCGGATTTCGTCGGGGTCGAGCTGCTGTAGCAGCCCCAGCCCGAACGCCGCCGTCTTGCCACTACCGGTGCGGGCCTGGGCGATGACGTCGCGGCCCTCCAGAATCGGCGGCAGGCTGTCCCGCTGGATCGGCGTCATCGACGTGTAGCCGAGGCCGTCGATGGCGGAGAGCAGGGCGGGCTTTAGGGGCAGGGAAGCAAAGGTATCCATGGCGGCATGATCGCACATCGTCCCCCGGTAGCCCTCCCTGTCAGCATCCGGGCGCGGCGGACGGTTCCGCAGAGACGGTGTTGTCTTCCGTGGACGAACCCTCCGAGACCCGGGGCAGGCGCGGTGGACCCAGGCGAAACGACCGCCGCCGCCACGAAAAGCCCTTGAACGTCCGGTCGAGAGCGCGCGGACTCAGGTCGCGGCGAATCTGGGCGGCGCGCGCTGTCCAGCACGTCACGGGCCAGTAGCGGCTCACCCGTGGAGCCGAACATGTGGCTGACCCTGACCTCGATGCCGTATTCGTCCGACAGTTTGCGCATGGCATCCTCACAGGAGCCGCACGTAGCGCCGCCGATTTCACCGCGTATGCGTCCACCACGAGGGATCACACCTGCACGGATGTCATTGCTGATGCGTCGTAGGCGAAACTACCTACCATTGGGTCCGCGAGGGCAGGAGGCCCTTCAGTTCGGCCTCGGTCAGGTTCCGCCACTGGCCGGGCTTCAGGTGCCCCAGCTTCACGTTGACGACGCGCACGCGCCGCAGCTGGGTCACCCGGTAGCCGAACTCGGCGGCCATCAGGCGGATCTGCCGGTTCAGACCCTGCGTGAGGATGATGGCGAAACCGAACTTCGCGATCTTCCTCACCTTGCACGGCCGGGTCATCTGCCCATGGATGCGCACGCCCCTGGCCATGCCGCGCAGAAACTCATCGGTCACCGACTTGTTCACCGCCACGAGGTATTCCTTCTCGTGGTTGTTCTCCGCACGCAGGATCTCGTTGACGATGTCCCCGTTGCTGGTCATCAGGATGAGGCCTTCGGAGTCCTTGTCCAGCCGACCGATCGGAAAGATGCGCTGCGGATGGTCGACGAAGTCGACGATGTTGCCGTCGACGGTCTGGTCCGTCGTGCAGGTGATACCGACCGGCTTGTTCAGTGCGATGTACACGCCGCGGCTTCTGGACGGGCTTGCGATCAGCGTGCGCGCGACCACCACCTCGCCATCGACCTTGACCACGTCGCCGTCGAGCGCCTTGGCGCCCGTGCTCACGACTTCGTCGTTGATCGTAACGCGGCCGGCGATGAGCAGCTCGTCGGCCTCGCGTCGCGAGCAGAGTCCCGCCTCGCTGATGTACTTGTTGACGCGCATCGGCTTACGAACGCATTCCGACGCCGCGGCTGAGCAGGCGCAGTGCCACGGCCGACAGGCCTACTACGAAGACGATCATCACGATGAACGCCGTGACGATGGGCACGTCGCTGACGCCGAGCACGCCGAAGCGGAACGCGTTGACCATGTACAGGATCGGGTTGACCAGCGAGATCGAGCGCCACGGCTGGCCGAGCAGGTCGACCGAGTAGAACACGCCGCCCAGGTAGGTCAGCGGGGTGAGCACGAAGGTCGGGACCAGCGCGATGTCGTCGAACTTCTTCGCGAATACGGCATTGACGAAGCCGGCCAGCGAAAACACCGTGGCACCCAGTACGACCGACAGGAAGGTGATGATCGGATGGGACACGTGCAGGTCGGTGAAGAACAGCGCGATCAGCAGCACCAGTGCGCCGACGACCACGCCACGCACGACGGCGCCGATGACGTAGCCGAGCAGGATCACCCAGTTGGGCATCGGCGACACCAGCATCTCTTCCACGTACCGGCCGAACTTGGCGCCGAAGAAGGATGACGAGATGTTGCCGTAGCTGTTGGTGATGATGCTCATCATGACCAGACCCGGCACGATGTACTGCATGTACGTGAAACCATGCATCTCACCGATGCGGCTGCCGATCAGCTTGCCGAAGATGACGAAGTACAGCGTCATCGTGATGGCCGGCGGAATCAGCGTCTGCGTCCAGATACGCATGATGCGCATGATCTCGCGACGGACGAGGGTGCCCAGGGCGACGAGGTTGGTGGAGGCGCTCATGCCGCGTTCTCCCGGCCGTGCTCGACCAGTCGGACGAAGAGTTCCTCCAGCCGGTTGGACTTGTTGCGCATCGAGGTCACGGTGACGCCGTGGCCGGAAAGCGTGGCGAACAGGGAGTTGAGGTCGTGCGAGCGGGACATCTCGGCTTCGATGGTGTGGTCGTCCAGCGCGCGCAGCACCACGCCGGCCGGGGTCGGCAGATTGGCCGGCACGCTGGCCACGTCGAGCACGAAGGTCTCGACGTCGAGGGTGGCGAGGAGGCTCTTCATCGACGTGTTCTGGACGATGCGGCCCTGGTCGATGATGGCGATGTTGCGGCAGAGCTGTTCCGCTTCCTCAAGGTAATGCGTGGTGAGGATCACCGTCGTGCCGGCCTCGTTGATGCCCGAGACGAACTGCCACATCGAGCGCCGGATCTCGATATCGACGCCGGCCGTCGGTTCGTCGAGGATCAGCAGCTTGGGCTCGTTCATCATCGCGCGGGCGATCATGAGGCGGCGCTTCATGCCGCCGGACAGGGTACGCGCCTGCAGGTGCGCCTTGTCCCACAGGCGCAGCTCCTTCAGGTACTTCTCGGCGCGGACCCGGGCTTCCGCCCGGCCGACGCCATAGAAACCGGCCTGGTTCACGCAGATGTCGAAGGGCTTCTCGAACTGGTTGAAGTTGATCTCCTGGGGAACCAGGCCGATCAGGCGCATCGCGTCGCTGCGGTGCTTGTGGATCGATACCCCGAAGATCTCGGCGTCGCCCGAGGTCGAATTGACCAGGGAAGACAGGATGCCGATGAGGGTGGATTTGCCGGCGCCGTTGGGGCCGAGCAGGGCGAAGAAATCCCCCGGCTGGACGGTCAGGGAGATGCCCTTGAGGGCCTCCACGCCGTTGCCGTAGGTTTTCCGGAGATTCGTGACGTGCAGAGCGGGGATGGTCATGGGCTGCGCCGGGATGACAAGCCGCCTATTATACCGGGCTTTGCCGGGTCCCCTCGTTCCCTGGCGTCAACAGAGACTTTCCATGGCCGAACAATTCGAGCTCCGTCTGACCGACAGCTTCATGCTTGCCCCCTCGGTCCGGCACCTGTCGTTCGAGCGGGTGGACGGTCAGCCGCTGGCCTTTGTCCCGGGCCAGTTCCTGCAGGTCCACTTCCACTACGACGACGGCAAGGCGACCAAGCGCAGCTACTCGGTCGGCAGCGTGGGTGACGGCAGCGGCCCGGTTCAGCGGATCGAGATCGCCGTAAGCTATGTCGAGGGCGGGGCGGCGACGAAGCTGCTGGGCGACCTGGAACACGGCCAGACCGTGGACGCCAGCGGCCCTTACGGCCGCTTCTGCCTGATGGACGGCGACCGGAACACGCGTTACATCCTGATCGCCACGGGCACCGGCGTGACCCCGTACCGGGCCATGCTGCCGCAGATCGAGGCCTTGATCGCCAGTCGCGGCTGCCGTTTCGTGCTGCTTTACGGCGCCCGCAACGAGGGTGAACTGCTCTACGGCGAGGAGTTCGAGGCCTTCGCGCGCAAACATGAGGGCTTCACCTTTCACGCCTGCCTGTCCCGCGGCGCCCGTCCCAGCCCGCGTCCGCACGACCGCCTGGGTTACGTTCAGGACATGCTGGCGGAGCTGGAGCCCAGCGCCGAGGGGGATATCGCCTACCTCTGCGGCAATCCCAACATGGTCGATGCCGCGTTTTCGGCACTGAAAGACCATGGTCTGCCCGTCCAGCATATTCGCCGGGAGAAATACATCTCCTCGCGCTAAACTCGCCCCCCATGCACGCCTACGCCGCCCCGTCTGACCTCTCTGCCGAGATGCGGCGGTACGCGATGCTCGACCAGCGCCTGCTCGCTGCCGTCCGCGCCATCCGTATCCTGCCCACGGTCTCCTGGCCCGCCTCGGTCGAAGAACGCCTGATCGCGGAGTTTGGCGCCGGACGGCTCTCGATCCCGACCATCGCCTACCACCCGCCGCGACTGGGCGACACGCGCGCCGAGCTGGAGGCGATCGAGGCCGAAGCGTCCGAGGATCATCCGATCGCCGACTACCTGCGGCGCACGGCCGAGTCGTGGCGGATCGCCACGCAGATGCTCGAGTCCGCCGGCACCGACGGCGTCACGCAGGCATCCGTCGCGCTTTACGGTCGCCCCGGCGATGCCATACCGGGCAGTAACCGCAGCAACCTGGATGCCGCCCGCTATTTCGTGGACCTGGCGGACGAACTGGGCGCGGACCTTGAAACCGAAGACGCCACCGGCAACATCCCCGCGGAAGAGCTGCGCCGCGACATGGCCTCCCAGCTGGACGCGTTCTTCTCGCCAGGCACCATCTCCGTCGAGGTGGATCCGGAGCTGACCGCGAAGGCGGCGGCCGGCGCGACCCGCATCCGTCTGCGCGGTGGTATCCGTTTTACCGAATACGATCGTCACCAGTTGCTGGCCCATGAGGCCTTCGTCCATTCGCTCACCGCGTTGAATGGTCGCGAGCAGCCGGTCCTGGCATCGCTGGCGCGCACGTCGCCACGTGTCACCGCGACGCAGGAGGGCCTGGCGGTGTTCGCCGAGCTGATGTCCGGCGCCATCGATATCTCGCGGCTGAAGCGAATCAGCCTGCGCATCCTGGCGATCGACATGGCCCTGAACGGTGCCGATTTCGTCGAGGTGTTCCGGTACTTCCGTGAGTGCGGGCAGAACGTCGCTGACAGTTTCCACTCGGCGCAGCGCGTCTTTCGTGGCGTGCCGCTCAGCGGCGGCTCGGCGTTTGCGAAGGACAACGTCTACCTGACCGGGCTGCTCGCGGTGCACACCTTTTTTCGCTGGGCGTTGCGGCAGCGCCGCCTCGACCTGCTGCGCAACCTCTTCGCCGGCAAACTGGCACTGCACGACGTCATGAGCCTCGAAGCGCACTTCGCGAACGGCGACATCGCGGCCCCGCGCTATCTCCCGCCGTGGATGCAGCACGTGCACGGGCTGGCGGGGAAGCTGGCCTTCTCGCTGTTCGTGAATCACATCCACATGGCGGGCGTCGAGGCCGAGGAAATTTCGCTCGGCCTCTGAACGGCGTCGATCAACGGATACGGAAGTCGCCGGGCGACAGGGCGAAGAAGGGCGTGCTCGTGTCGCTACAGGCAACCGACAGTCGACCGCGCATCGTTGGCGCGACGGTCCCGGGGATGGTGAAGCGCGCCGTTCCGTTGTTCCTCACACGGGTGAGCAGGTTCTCTTCGAGCCAGCTTTCGCCGCCGTCCACGGATAGCCTGACGTCCACACTCGTGCAGGAAAGCGGGGGCTTGTCGGTGCCGGCGACGCGCCATTTCACGGCGATCGCCTTGCCGCGGCTGAGCGTTGCGCTTTTCCGGGGAGCGACGACCTCGAATGCGGCGCCCGTGTCGACGACGTCGACCGTGATATCGCGGCTGACGACGTGCGCCAGCTGGTCGAGGTTGTCGCGTGCGGTGAGCCGGAAGTTCAGCGTGCGATCGCGCATGGGGAAGGTGTCACCGCGACCGATCGGCTCCTTGCCAAGCAGCACCCCGGTCGCCGGGAAGGTCTGGCTTCCGCTGGCAGTGGGGCGTCGCGACCGGAACAGCGGTCCGTTGCCGGTATCCGTGAGTTCGGCCGTGGTCTGAGCGCGGCCGCGGTCGATCTGCTCGAACGTGTACGTAGGTGTGGCACCGGCGTGCACGTAGCTGAGTGCCCCTGTCAGTTCGAACGGTGTCCGCGCGGGGACCGCCACATAGGACGGGTAGCTGGTGTCGACCATCGGGGTGCGGATCGGGTTGACGCGGGTGGCGGCGCACGATCCGCCTTCGGAATCCAGCCACGCGCGGATCTCTCCGATGCTGCGGCCGTGGAAGTAATCGTCCGAGCGCGTCTGCAGGTTGGCGGACGTGATGCCGGCGTAGCCCATGATCGTGGAGCCGCCGCCGGGCTCTACCGCTGCATCGGGCTCGCGCTGATCCGACCCGGAGTCGGCGATGTTGAAGGTGTGTTGTCCGCCGAACTGGTGGCCCAGTTCATGGGCGACGTAATCCACATGGAACGTGTCACCGAAGGGATCGGCGCTGCCCGTCATGCCTGCCGCCTTATCCGCGCCACCGTCTTCGTAGTCCTGATCGGTGACTTTCGTTCCCGGCCGTATGTCGATCGTGCGTGTTGCGTTAAGGCATGTGTTGCCGATGCGTCCCGCCAGTCCCGCGGTGCCGGAAGCGACAGCATGCACGAGATGGCCGACGTCATAGTTCTCGCGGCCCAGTGTCTGCGCGGCGACGGCGGCGTTGCGCAGGACGAGCTGGTCGTCGTCCCCGAGACCTTTGAAAGGGTCCGTGTCCTTATCCGCGAAGATGAGTCGGTCGTTGTTCTCCGCCAGCTGGAAATGCACGCCCAGGTCGTTCTCGTAGATCGCGTTCAGCCGGTTGACGACCTTCGCCACGCCGGCCAGGCCATCCTCGACAGTGCCGCCCATCTTCGCGACGTAGTCGCTGCTGGCGCTCATGGCGATGCGAAACGTTCGCAGGAGCTGGCCGCTGCCGGTGCGTGCCTTGCCTGCCCGCGTTCCCGGCGCGGCGGTGGGAAGGCCGCCGCCGTGCGGCGTTGTCTCGCGCAAAGCGGGACCTGCGGGTGCATCCGCTCGCCGGAATACGACGTGGATGGCCGGGGAATGTCGCGAGCGAGCCCCGGGGGCGCGTTTTACCGGCGTTTCGGGCTGAACGATCCAGTCGCCGGCGCGATCGGTCACACGAGCATGCACCGCGCCGGCCGCATCGATGTCGATACGCGCGGTGCGCCCTTCGGCATCGCGACCGATCATGCTGCGCAGCCCGGGAAAGCGCGCGGCCAGTCCGGGGGGCAGTACGCCCGAGTCCTCGAGGGTGAAGCGAGTGGCGCCGCTAACGGGCAAAGGAAGCTCGATGGTCTGCGCGGTCTGGCTGCTGCGCCCGACCGCCCGCGCTTGCCCGAAGGCGGCCAGACCGTCAGCGCGCAGTGCGACACGTCGCTGATGAACGGGAGAGCTGGTCGTCGCCGCTGACCGGGCACTTGCGCCAGCACGCGTCACGTCCGACCAGAGCGCCTGAGGAGTGGCGTAGACGACCGGGAGGCCGGATAGCAGCGCAGTGACGGCCGTGAAGAGTACGAGGCGTCGGGGAGGGGAGTGCAGGGACATGGAATTCCTTTTCGCGTGGGGACGCGTCGAGATGCGATGTGGGTGGATGCTCCATGACGCCACACGTGCGTGGTCAACATCTGTAGGGGAATCCCGATAGACCGCTAAGCGATGGCCTTCGCGTCACGGCGCGCGGATCACAAAAGGGCCTGGCGATACCGCGAAAAAAGGTCGCCAGTCGCAACGAAGACGAAGACGGGCGACATCGCTCGTCACCTCCGTGGGAAGCCGCACTGTCGCCGAGCCGTTATTCGGCACGTCCGTGGCCAGCGGCGTTTCAAGCCAGTGCGAGCCGGCATCCACCGAGAGGTCGACATGCAGGAAGTGACAGGAAATCGGCTTCTCCGTGGTGCCCGCCACGTCCCAGCGGATGTCGAGCGCGCCACCGGCGACGGCAACGATCCCGGCGGCCGGTGCCGCCATCGCAAAAGCGCGCCCCGTATCCACGACCCGCACCCGCCTGTCCGCGCTGGCGAGCGTGGCCGTCGCGCCGGCGTTGTCACGCACCGTCAGGCGGAAATGCAGGTCGCGCGATGTGGTTGGCAAGGTTTCTCCCGGACTCGCCCGCTCGTCACCGAGCAGCACCGGAAGACGAGGGAAGGTGCGTTGCGGCGTCGCTGACGGGGCGAAGGAGCGAAACAAGGGCCCCTTCCCGTCGTCGACGAGCGGCCCCCGCTGCCCTGTCCCCGCATCCATCTGCTCCCAGGTATAGGTCAGGCGATCGCCGGGGGATGCCGCTTCCACGGCGGCGTCGAGGGTAAACGGCGTACGCGCCGGAATCACGGTGGTTTCGGCCAGCGGCACGGGATCGATCCAGGGTGCGACGGCGGATGTCAGGCGTCGCCCGGCGCAACGCCCGCCGCGCGATCCGAGCCACGCCTGGATCTGCTCGATGCTTCGTGCGTGAAAGTACAGGCCCGGGCGAGGCTGGAGCCAGTGGTCTTCCGTGCCGCAGCCCGACGTGGCGTAGCCCATGATCGTGCTGCCGCCACCCGGTTCCACGGCGCTGTCGTCGAGTGTGGCGCGTCGGCACGCATCGGCGGTCGGCCATGCGCCGAGCTGGCGTCCGAGGACGTGCATGAAATAGCCGAAGGCATGCGATGACCCGGCCGGGTCTCCATGTCCGCTCCACGCGGCGGCCTTGTGCGTGGCGAAGAAGTCCGCATCGCGTGCGTCGCTGCACGATGTGCCGACATGACTGTCGCCGCCCTCGAACGTGCTGAAGGCATGGCCGATGTCGTAGTGACGCGACCCGATTTCCCGGTCGATCAGCGTGACGGCCGCCGGGCCGGGTTCATGCGTTTCGAACAGGTCGCCACGCGCGTTTGCGACGACGATGCGATGGTTGCGATCCACCAGGGTGAGATGGACACCCAGGTCGGTTTCGAGCACCTCGTTGGCGCGGTTGACCAGATGGACGATCTCCGCGAGCGCGCTGGCGACGGTACCGCCGTTCCTGGCGACGTAACGGCTGCTCGCGGCGACGGCGAGCCGGAAGTCGTAGCGCACGATGCCTCCCTGGCGCGCGCTCCGCCGACGTTTCAGGGGCGTGACCGCCTCGGTGGGTGCCTGCCGCGTCTGGGCGGCGCCACCCGTTTTGGCGACTGGCGTATTCGCGTTGCCGAGGGCAAGGAAGTCTTCTGGCTCCCTCTTCCACGTGTCGCCGGGGCGGATGAGCCACTCCGTGTTGCCCGACCGGACGCTCGCCCGGATACCGCGCGGGGAGAGGTCGAGACGAAGCGTGCGGCCTTCGTCATCCTCGCCACGGAAGCTGCGAAGGCCGGGAAATCGCTTCACCAGCCCGCGCGGCAACGTGCCGGAATCGCGGACATGAAAGACGCGCGCGCGACCGTCCGCCAGTGGAAGGACGACATCGGTGCCGGGGCGCGGTGCCAGCGGGAGCCGAAGAAGCCGCTGACGCAGGGCCGTCTCGTCGACGGTGACCGTGGCAGCGAAGGCCCAGCCCGGGGCGAGAAGAAGCGCGAGAACCGAGGGAGCGATAAAACGCATGAGGACGGGCGGGAGACGGGAAGGGCCGACCACGTTAGGGAGCGGGGCGCCCCGGTTCTGCCGGATTCCGCAAGGCAGAAATGTAGGTTTTTCATATCACTGGATGTCGCAATGCAACACACCGCGACGCGGGAGAACCGCGGTCGCGGTGCTAACATCGCGGGCTACTTTCCCACCTAAGCTCCCACAGGACTCCATGGCCATCTCCGAGGAACTGAGGCAAGCCGCTCTCGAATATCACCGTCTTCCGCGCCCCGGCAAGATCAAGGTCACGCCGACGACGTCGCTGCTCACGCAGCGAGATCTCTCGCTCGCGTACTCCCCGGGTGTCGCCGCCGCCTGCGATGAAATCGTCGCGAATCCGACCTCCGCCGCCGAGCTCACCGCGCGCTCCAACCTGGTGGCGGTGATCACCAACGGCACGGCGGTGCTCGGTCTGGGCAATATCGGTGCGCTGGCCAGCAAGCCGGTGATGGAAGGCAAGGGCGTGCTGTTCCAGAAGTTCGCCGGGATCGACGTGTTCGACATCGAGATCGACGAGACCGATCCGGACAAGCTGGTCGATATCATCGCCAGTCTCGAGCCGACGTTCGGTGGCATCAACCTCGAAGACATCAAGGCACCGGAGTGCTTCATCGTCGAGCGCAAGCTGCGCGAGCGGATGAAAATTCCCGTGTTCCACGACGACCAGCACGGCACCGCGATCATCGTCGGCGCGGCGGTCATCAATGCGCTGCTGGTCACGGGCAAGAAGATCGAAGACGTGAAGCTCGCCACCACCGGCATGGGCGCCGCGGGCATTTCCTGCGTCGACATGCTGGTGACGCTGGGCCTCAAGCGCGAAAACATCCTCGCCTTCGATCGTGACGGCGTGCTGCACAGCGGTCGCACCGATCTGGATCCGGACAAGCAGCGTTACGCGCGTGACACGGACAAGCGCACGCTGGCCGAGATCGTCGAAGGCGCGGATATTTTTCTGGGTCTTTCCGCCGGCGGTATTCTCAAGCCGGAAATGGTCGCCACGATGGCCGACCGCCCCATCATCTTCGCGCTGGCCAATCCGAATCCGGAAATCCTGCCGGAAGACGCCAAGGCCGTGCGTCCCGACTGCATCATGGCGACGGGCCGCTCGGATTATCCGAACCAGGTCAACAACGCGCTGTGCTTCCCCTACCTGTTCCGCGGCGCGCTCGACGTCGGTGCCTCCGTCATCAACGAGCCGATGAAGGTGGCCTGCGTCAAGGCCATCGCTGAGCTCGCACGTCGCGAAGCGTCCGACGTGAGTGCGCGCGCCTACGGTGGCAAGCCGCCGAGTTTCGGTCCCGAATACCTGATTCCGCAGCCGTTCGATCCGCGTCTGCTGATTCAGCTGCCGCCGGCGATCGCCAGGGCGGCGATGGATTCCGGCGTGGCCGAGCGTCCCATCGAAGACTTCCCGGCGTACATTGAAACGCTGACCAGCTTCGTCTTCCGTACCGGCCTGCTGATGAAGCCGGTGTTCGAGCGGGCGAAGGCCGATCCCAAGCGCGTCGTCTACGCTGAAGGCGAAGAAGAAACGACGCTGCGCGCCGTGCAGACGGTGGTGGACGAAGGCCTGGCCAAGCCGATTCTGGTCGGTCGCCCCGACGTCATCGAAAAGCGTATCGCGCGCGCGGGCCTGCGTCTGAAACCCGGCATCGACTTCGAGATGTGCAACATCCATTCGGATCCGCGTTTCGAAGACTACTGGCGTCTGTACCACTCCATCATGGAGCGTCGCGGGGTCACTCCCGCGTCGGCCAAGGCGGTGGTGCGTTCCCGTCCGACGGTCATCGCGGCGCTGATGGTCGAGCGTGGCGAGGCCGACGCGATGATCTGCGGTCTGGTCGGCACCTACCAGAGCAAGCTCGAATACATCGCCGACATCATCGGCCTGGACGAGGGCGTCTCGGAGGCCTCGGCCATGGCCGCGGTGGCGACGGAGAAAGGCACGTTCTTCTTCCTCGACACCTACGTGCAGGAAGATCCCAGTGCCGAGCAGATCGCCGAGGCCACGCTGCAGGCCTCCATCCGTCTGAAGCTGTTCGGTATCCAGCCCAAGATCGCCCTGCTGTCCAGTTCCAACTTCGGCAGCCGCGAGACCCGCAACTCGCGCAAGATGCGCGAGGCGCTCAGCCTGATCCGCAAGAGCGTCCCCAAGCTGGAAGTCGAGGGTGAGATGCAGGCGGACGTGGCGCTCAACCCCGAACTGCGCGAGCGGATCTTCCCGAACTCGCGGCTCGAAGGTAAGGCCAACGTCTTCGTCTTCCCGAACCTGGATGCCGCCAACACGGCCTACAACATGGTCCGCACCCTGTGCGACGGCGTCGTCATCGGCCCGATTCTCATGGGCGTGGCCAAGCCGGCGCACATCCTGACGCCCCAGGCGACGGTCCGCCGTGTGGTCAACATGACCTCCGTGGCCTGCGTCGAGGCGCAGATCCGTGCGGGTAAGCCCAGGACGGTCGTAAACGACTGATTGCCGGGTTTATCACGAGGCAAATCCCCATACCGCCGCGTATGCGAATACGTTGCGGTATCATGTGAAGGTTTTCCCGCCACCCGCGGGCTTCTTCAGACCCCATGAGCGCGCGGCCAGCGCGAGCGGAGCATCCATGGACCAGATCGACGATATCCTGAACCAGGACCTCGACCCTACCGAAACCCGGGAATGGGTCGAGTCGCTCAACGCCGTCATCAATCATGACGGTACCGAGCGCGCGCATTACCTGCTGGAGCGCATGGTCGATTCGACCCGTCGCGCGGGCGGCTACCTGCCGTTCGATCCGACGACGGAGTACGTGAACACCATCCCGCCGCACATGGAAGCGCGCAGCCCGGGCGACGCCGCCATCGAGTGGCGCATCCGCTCGCTGGTCCGCTGGAACGCCCTCGCCACCGTCGTTCGCGCCAACCGCAAGCCGGGCGACCTCGGCGGCCACATCTCCAGCTTCGCCTCCTCGGCGACCCTGTACGACGTCGGCTTCAATCACTTCTGGCGCGCCCCCAGCGCGGACCACCCGGGCGACCTGGTGTTCCATCAGGGCCATTCGGCGCCGGGTGTCTACGCCCGCTCGTTCCTCGAAGGCCGCATCGGCGAAGAACAGCTCGACCTGTTCCGCATGGAAGTGGAAGGCAAGGGCCGTGGCCTGTCCTCCTACCCGCATCCCTGGCTCATGCCCGACTACTGGCAGGTGCCGACCGTCTCGATGGGTCTCGGCCCGATCCAGGCGATCTATCAGGCGCAGTTCTGGAAATACCTCGAACACCGCGGCCTCATTCCGAAGTCCGATCGCAAGATCTGGTGCTTCATGGGTGACGGCGAGTCGGACGAGCCGGAGTCGCTGGGTGCGATCTCGCTGGCCGGCCGCGAGGGCCTCGACAACCTGATCTTCGTCATCAACTGCAACCTGCAGCGCCTCGACGGCCCGGTTCGCGGCAACGGCAAGATCATCCAGGAACTGGAAGGCGTGTTCCGTGGCGCCGGCTGGAACGCCATCAAGGTCGCCTGGGGCAGCTACTGGGATCCGCTTCTCGCCCGCGACACCTCGGGCAAGCTGCGTCAGCTGATGATGGAAACCGTCGACGGCGAGTACCAGGCCTGCAAGGCCTTCGGTGGCGCCTACACGCGCGAGAAATTCTTCGGCAAGTACCCGGAAACCGCCGCGCTGGTCGCCAACATGTCCGACGACGACATCTGGCGCCTGAACCGCGGTGGCCACGATCCGCACAAGGTCTATGCGGCCTACCACGCGGCCGTGAACACCAGGGGCATGCCGACCGTCGTCCTCGCCAAGACGGTGAAGGGCTACGGCATGGGCGCCGCGGGTGAGTCGCAGAATCCGGCGCACAACCAGAAGAAGATGGATACCGACGCGATCCGCGCCTTCCGCGACCGCTTCAACATTCCCATTCCCGACGACAAGCTCGACGAAGTGCCGTACTACCATCCGGGCAAGGACTCGGAAGAAGTGCAGTACATGCTCGAGCGCCGTCGCGCGCTCGGCGGTTCGCTGCCGCAGCGCCGCCGCAAGTCCGACCAGTCGTTCAAGGCACCGACGATCGAGTCGTTCGAGCAGATCACCAAGGGCACCGGCGATCGCGAGATCTCCACCACCATGGCCCTCGTGCGTGGCATGAACCTCATGCTGCGTGACAAGGAGCTGGGCCCGCGCATCGTGCCTATCGTGGCCGACGAAGCCCGCACCTTCGGTATGGAAGGCATGTTCCGCCAGATCGGTATCTATGCGCCGTTCGGTCAGAAGTACCGGCCGCAGGATGCCGACCAGCTGCTGTATTACCGCGAGGACCAGAAGGGTCAGGTGCTGCAGGAAGGCATCAGTGAGGCCGGCGGCATGAGCGCCTGGCTGGCCGCGGCCACCAGCTACAGCATCAGCAACGTGCCGATGCTGCCGTTCTTTATCTACTACTCGATGTTCGGTTTCCAGCGCATCGGCGACCTCTGCTGGGCCGCCGGCGACATGCGCGCGCGCGGCTTCCTCATCGGCGGTACCTCGGGCCGCACCACGCTCAATGGCGAAGGCCTCCAGCACGAAGACGGTCACTCGCACCTGCTCTCCGGCGCGATCCCGAACGTGGTGTCGTACGACCCGACCTTCTCCTACGAGCTGGCCGTCATCATGCAGGACGGTACGCGCCGCATGATGCAGGAGCAGGAAGACGTCTACTACTACATCACCGTGATGAACGAGAACTACGCCCACCCCGATCTGCCGAAGGGCAGCGAGGAAGGTATCGTCAAGGGCATGTACCTGTTCAAGGACGGCGGCAAGGCGAAGAAGAACGAGCCGCGCGTACAGCTGATGGGTTCGGGCACGATCCTGCGCGAAGTCATCGCGGCCGCCGAACTGCTCGAGAAGGACTTCGGTGTCTCGTCCGACATCTGGTCGGTGCCGAGCTTCTCGGAAGTCCGTCGCGAAGGTTTCGACGCCGAGCGCTGGAACCGTCTGCATCCGGAATCGCCGCAGCGCGTGCCGTACATCACCGGTCTGCTCGCCGACCGTCAGGGTCCGGCGATCGCCGCGACCGACTACGTGCGTGAGTTCGCCGATCAGGTCCGCGCCTTCATGCCGGACGGCATGCGTTACACGGTGCTCGGCACGGACGGCTACGGCCGCAGCGATACGCGTGCGCACCTGCGCAGCCACTTCGAGGTCGATCGCTACTGGATCGCCCAGGCCGCCCTGGCTGCGCTGGCGAAGGAAGGCAAGGTCAACGCCAAGGACGTCAGCCGCGCGATCAAGGAATACAAGCTCGACATGGATAAGCCGAACCCGATGACGGTCTGACAGTCGTCATGTGAGACGCGTAAAAAGGGCCGGAGCGATCCGGCCCTTTCTTTTTTGGCATCACGTCATGTCGATGGCGGGGCTGTTATCCATGAACGCAACCGACTGCGGAATTCCTGCCATGCGCCTTCCTTTGCTCACTGTCGCCGTCGTCACGCTCGCTGCGTGCGCGACCTCGCCCCAGCAGGGCTCGGCATCGCGGCTGCTGTATATCGCCGGCAGCAAGGTGCCATGCACCACCGGCGTCATGAAGACCGAATGTCTTCAGTACCGCGAGGAGCCGAGCAAACCCTGGCAGATCACATACGTGCCGGTCGAGGGACTCGACTGGAAGCCAGGTAACGAGTACCTGCTGAAGATCACCGAAGTTCGTTCGAAGAACGCGCCGATGGATGCGTCGCGCGTTACCTGGCACGTCGACAAGATTGTCGAACAGCACGCCGAGTCGATGCCGCCGACACCTTGATCGATGGCTGAAACCGATCTTTGAGATAGTAAAAACGTCGGGTAACAAAAAAGGCCGGAAGCGATTCCGGCCTTTCGTCGGGCAGTTCGACGTCGATCAGTCGTCGTCGCGCAGCGCGTGGCGGATCAGCAGGAAGGTGCCGATAGCGGCCGCAGCGATGCCGATGGTGACGCCCGGGTTGCGACGGACCTGCTTGCGCAGCTTGCGATACTGATAGGTCGCCTCGTCCGCGAAATCCTCAGCCAGGTAGCGCGCACGACGACCGGTGCTGCGGCTGGCGAACTTGTTGGTGACGCGACGGGTGCGATCGAGCAGATCGTTGCCCGAGCTCTGGGCCTCATCGGCGTAGTGACGGACGCGCCCCGATACACCGTTGACGGCGCTCTCGACCTGACGCGCGAATTCACGATTTCTGCTCATGGTGACTCCCTCTCAAGTGATGCGGACGGGGATCGACTTTGCGATCCCCGCCGTGAGCACGGTGTAAACAGCCGAGGGTGCGATTGAACGGCGATTCAGCGGGGCGGCTTCGGCGCCAGGTCGTAATCGCCGCCACGTTTCAGGGCCGCCTGATAGGCCGGACGTGCGTGGATCCTTTCCAGGAAAGCGGTCAGGCGAGGGCGTGACGCATCCAGTCCGCCCCGGCTTGCGGCGGCTTCCAGCGGGAAACTCATCTGGATGTCGGCGGCCGTGAACTCGTCACCGGCGAACCAGCCCGACTGGCCGATTTCGCCTTCCAGGTAGTCCAGATGCAGCTTGAGCTGCGGATCGATGAACGTTTTCTGCCCGCCCTTCGCCATCATTCGTGCCACCGGCTTCGCGAAGAACGGCACCGGGGCGCTCTCCATGCGGACGAACACCAGTTTGAGCAGGAGCGGTGGCATGGCCGAGCCTTCCGCGTAGTGCAGAAAATAGGTGTAACGCCGCGCATCGGCGGTATCCGCGGGTGGTTTCAGTCGTCCGTTGCCGTAGCGACCGACCAGGTATTCGAGGATGGCGCCCGACTCCGCCACGGTGATGTCGCCGTCGACCAATACCGGCGATTTACCCAGCGGGTGGATGGCGCGAAGCGACCTGGGCGCCAGCATCGTCTTCGGGTCGCGCTCGTAGCGGACGATCTCGTACGGCAGGCCGAGTTCCTCCAGCAGCCACAGGACGCGCTGTGAGCGCGAGTTGTTCAGGTGATGGACCGTGATCATGGCTGACTCGCGCGTGGAGGGAGGCGCAGGTTAGCAGCGTGCCACGTAGACATTCCATCGACGGGCGGAGAGTAGCGTCTGGGATCTTGTTCACGAGGAGCGATGCCATGAGCCGCGAAGCCGAGACGATTCACACTGGCCCCGGATCCATCGAGCGCCTTCAGGCGCTCATCGGGGATCTGAGGGATAACGCGAAGGTCGTGCTGCATCTGCGGGACGGCTCGCGGATGGAGGGCGTCGTGGCGGTGGTGCCGACGGTGCAGAATTTTGTGGACCCAGCCGGCACCGAAGGCGTCAACGGCGTGGTCAAGCTGATCGACCCCGCCCGTCCCGAATGGTCGGCGACGGTATCGCTCGACACGATTGCGACGGTGGAGCACCTGGATTCGGTGGTTTACGGGACGTCACAGAGCTGAGTGACGATGTGGAACCGGGGTCCGCCAGCGGCTCGCCCCGGTGTCCGGCGGCCCCGTCTCAGCCGGCAGCGGCCAACGACTCCTGCAGCTTCTTGCTCTGCTCCGGAAAGGCCTTGCCTTCCGCCGCGATAGTCTCCGCCACCACCTTTTTCGCCTCGCCATCGCGATGGAGTGCACGAAGTGCCTTTACCCGGAACGTCGCCACCGTAAAGCGATTCGCGCCATAGGCCTTCGTGGCCGCGGCGTCCAGATACGGGAGCCCGCCGGCCGCATCGCCCTTCTCCACGAGGCGGCGTCCATAGCGATAGCTGTACACGTAATCGTCCGGGTACGCCGCGATGAGCTGCTTTTCCAGCGTGTCGAGCTCATCGCCCGCCTTCGCCCGCACGAGGTAGACGCGCAGGTTGTCGGCGAGATTGCGATCGCTCCTGAGGTCGCCGTGCAGCTTCTCGCGGCTGAGATCGATCGCCTTGCGCAGGACGGCCTGCTCACCCTCGTGATCGCCAAGCGCCGCATCGAGATCGGCAGCCGTCAGCACGGCGCTTCGCTGATCGGCACATGCGGGAGTCGCGGTGAAGACCTGCGTCGCGATGAACTGCTCGTACGGTGCCTTCTGCGGGCTCAGTGCGGCCGTGCGTGAGTCGGGATGCCGCGTTTCGGTGGCACCGATCAGATCGTCCAGCACGTAAGGACGATCGCAGCCGATATTGCCGTCGAGAATCTTCGTCGCCGCGGCGGCGATCGCGGCGTCGTCCTTCTTTTCCTTCGCTTGCAGGAGAAGCAGGCGCTGCTTGGCAAGCGCGACGCGTTTGTCCTTGTCGGACACGTTGCGGACCATCGGTGGCAGCGTGTCGAACCACGCCATACCTTCGGTGCCCTGATAGCGCAGCTGGTAGGTATCGAGTACGTCGGCCACCGAGGCGAGCGAGCCCTTCGCGGCATCCGCCTTCTGCTTCGACAGGCGTGCATCGCCGGAAAGCAGTCCGCCGACCTCTTTATAGAACGTGTCGCGGGGACGTTCGGCGAGGATGCGGCCGAGTTCCTCGCCGTCCGGGCCGATGGCCACATAGGTGGGCAGGAAGTGCACGTTCCACTTCGTCATCCAGGCCTTGTCGGCCGGTTGGTCGGCGTCGGCCTCGTAGAAAATCACCTTAGTGTTGAGATCCGTCCACTCCTTGCCGTTGAGCACGTGACTGGCCATGAAGTAGCACGAATAACACCATACCGCCTGAAAATCGACGAGCACCGGCTTGTGCTCGCGCTTGCCCTGGGCGAGGGCGGCATCGAGACTGGCTGGGCCCTCATGGGCGGCGAAAGCCGGCGCGGCGAGGGCGACAAGGGTGGCGGCGAGCAGGCGCTTCATGGTGGACGTCCCCTTTTTGGCGGTATAGACGTCCACCCTAATAGCACGTTTCAACGGGTGTGTCAGATCGTGTCGCTGGCGCCTTCGACGGGCTCCGGCTCGGATACCAGCCCCTGGCGGTGCCGCAGGGACGGGAACCACCACATCCAGAGCCCGACCACGACCAGCGTGCCGATGCCGCCGATAAGGGTCGCGTTGACCGCGCCAAGTGCCGCGGCGAGTATTCCTGACTCGAATTCGCCCAGCTGGTTGGAGGTGTTGATGAAGATGGCATTGACGGCGCTGACGCGGCCGCGCATGTCGTCGGGTGTCTCCAGCTGTACCAGCGCGCCGCGGATCACCATGCTGACCATGTCGAACGCGCCCAGCGCGAACAGCGCGACGATGGACAGCCAGAGCGAGGTGGACAAAGCGAAGACCAGCGTTGCGATGCCGAATCCGGCCACCGAGGCGAACATGATCGGCCCGACCCGGCGCTCGAGCGTGTGTCGTGACAGCCAGATCGACATCAGCAGCGCGCCCACCGCCGGAGCGCCACGCAGCATGCCCAGGCCCCAGGGGCCCGTGTGCAGGATGTCCTTGGCAAAGATGGGGAGCAACGCGGTAGCGCCACCCAGCAGCACCGCGAACAGATCCAGCGATATCACGCCGAACACCGCCGGCCGACGACGGATGAAGTGCACGCCCGCGAACAGCGTTTTCAGGGTCGCCGGCTCACGGCGGGGCGGCGCGTGGTCGTACGAAAGCCGCGACATCAGCGTGAACGCGACGAGGTAGAGCACGGCGGACACACCGTAGACCGCGGCGGGGCCCGCGATATACAACAGGCCGCCAAGCGCCGGACCGGCGATCATCGCGGCCTGTCCCGCGGCGGAGGTGGACGCCATCGCCCGTGGAAGCACGTGGGCGGGAACGATGGCCGGCAGCATCGCCGACAAGGCCGGGAACTCGAACGCCTTGCCGACGCCGATCACGAAGACCAGCGCCAGAATGCCCGCTTCGTTCAGGTGGCCGGTGAAGCTGAAGACCGCCAGCGCCGCGATGGCGAGCCATTCGATCGCCTGGCAGAGCGTAACGATTCGCCGCCGGTCGAACTGGTCCGCGACGTGCCCTGCCGGCAGCGCCAGCAGTACCGAGGGCACGAACTGCACGAGGCCGATAAGGCCGAGATCCAGGGCGCGCCCGGTGATCTCGTAGATTTGCCAGCCCACCGCGACCGACATCATCTGGAAGCCGAAGCTCGACGCGTTCCTGGCAAACCAGAACTGCAGGAAAGCGCGATGGCGCAGCAGGAAAACGGGCGCCGGGGGCATGGACGACATGAGTACTTCCTTGGGAGCGTTCGCGCATTTTACGCGTCGCCTTGCCAATCGCGTCGTCGAAGGGCGAAGCTACGGCTTTCCATGCCGGAATCGCAAGATCATGCGCAGACTCGCCACGCTCATCGCCGTTACCGCGCTCACCGCCGCCTGTTCGTCACCGCAGGATCAGCCGGCCGCGCAGGCGCCCGTCGCCAACAATCAGGCCGACGAAGCGGCGAAGAAGCTCGAGACCTACCAGCAGTTGCTGAAGCTGCACAACGATGGCCCGGCCGTGCAGCTGGGACATGAGATCGTCGACAAATATCCGGACACGCCAGCCGCCGCCGAGGTGAAAAAGACGCTCGCCGACCTGGAAACCAACTTCAAGGCCGCCAGCGAGAAGGCGCGCCTGTCCGCGTTGTGGCTCTACCAGACCTCACCCATGCAGGGCGGCACGCAGAGTACGGCCACGATCCAGACCACGCGCCCCACGGGCGAAGAGACGGTGCGCCTGATCCTGCGGCGGCATACCGCCTGGGGCCAGAGCGTGTTTCTCTACGCGACCGGCGGCAAGGGCTTCGTCTGCAAGGGCGACTGCGACCTCAAGGCCACTTTCGACGGCAAGCCGAAAACCATCAAGGCCTTCCGCCCGCCGACGGGAGAACCCGCACTGCTGTTCCGCAACGATGCCGCCTTTCTCAAGGATCTTGCGAAGACGAAGCGGCTCACGATCGATGTCGTGACGATCACCCGTGGTGAAACCACTCTTACCTTCGAGACCGGCGGCTTCGACAACGACAAATGGACGCCGTTGCCGAAGAAAAAGTGATCAGTGCAGGAACAGCTTCTCGGTGATCCGCGTCAGCGGCCATTCGAGCATGGCGTTCATCTTCGCGGGAAGGTCCAGCGGGCGGAGCAGCATTTTTACGGTCATTTCCGCGGGAATATGCCGCTTCAGGAGGCCTTCCGCCTTGCTGGTGACACGCCGGAATTCCGCGTCGTCGTGCGCTTTCTCCGGATAGCGCACATTGAAGACGTGGCGCAGCGCGATGTCGCTGTCCTCGTTCTTGATCTCGCTCAGGCGCTTGACCAGCACGCGCAGCGTGCTGAAACGACCGATACCGTCGCGCTTTCGATAGATCCGGAAGTGCTGGTAGAAGTGCTTGTAATGACGGACTTCGTCGCTCTTGATGTGGTTGGTCAGTTCGCGCAGCACCGGCTCATCGGTGACGTCGTTGAGCGCGCGATAGAGGCTGGCGGTGCCTGTTTCGACGACGCAGCGCGCCGCCAGTTCGAGGCCGCGGTTAGGCTCGAGTTCTTCGGCGGTGCAGACGGAACCGTAGTGCGCGAAGAAGTTCCTGAACCCTTCGTCCCAGTCGAACTCGGGCCACACATGGCGAACGTAGGCGGCCAGCGCGCGGCCATGCTGCATTTCCTCGTGCTCCCAGTGATCGCGAAGCCAGGCCTGCAGCTCGTCGTCACCGGCAAAATGATCGACGAGGTTATGCGTGTACAGGTCGGAACCGCTTTCGACGAACGACGAGCTGCACAGCAGGAGGAACAGGTCTTCGTTGTGCCTGACCTTCTCGATGTCGATGCGCGAGAGGTCCAGTTGTTCGAGCGTCCATGGCAAGGTGGCGGCGTAGCTCACTTAAGGTGTTCCTCGATCGCTTGACGTGTTGCCCCCCCGGGGCGTTGCCGAATTGTGACAAAGCCGGGCGATTAGCGCACTACGGTTACGGGAACATGCGCCTTGGCCAGCACGTCGGTCGAGGTCGAACCGACCAGCCAGCGGGCCAGGGCACCCCGCTCGGTGTGTCCGATGACGATATGGTCGACCCCATGCTGAGCCACGTACGAGAGCAGGGCGTCGCCCGGGCTGCCGTGAACCATGCCCACCTCCACCTGGATACCCGGCGCGGACTGGAGCGCGGCGATTTCGGCCCGCAGGGCATCGAGGCGATCCTTACCGTTGTCGCTCATCATGAGAGCCGACGTGTCGGCGCCGTTGTCCAGCTGCCAGACGGAGACCACGTGCACGCTGGCCTGGGCGCAGGCGGCCAGTTCGATGGCGAACAGGTAGGCGCGACGGGCGGTTTCCGAGCCGTCGTAGCCGACGAGAATGTTCTTGGGCATGGCAGCTCTCTTTATCTCTTATGACAACCGCATTCGATAGTAGAGCGACCGTGTCGACGCGGCGAGAGGGGTTCACCAGCCGTCCACGTAGCCTGCAGCTTCCTGAACGGCCACGGCGGGACTCCGTGTTTCTTCACATTCGTGAGTGGAGAATCCGCCCACACACAGTCCCTGCCACTCACTCTTACGGAGAATCAACATGATCAAGCGCATCGCGGGTATGGCCATTATCGCAGTGGCCGCGGCAGGTGCTTTCACGGTGCAGCCGGCGAAGGCCGAGTCGACCGCCGCAACGAAGTGCCACATGACCTTCAGCACCACCGGCTGGGCCGCCATCTACAAGAAGGCTGACGGACGCGGCCACGTCCGTTGCGACAACGGCCAGAGCGCCGACGTGCTCATCCACGTTCGTGGCGGCGGTCTGACGGCTGGCAAGTTCAGCATCGAAGGCGGCAAGGGCGAGTTCACCAACGTCAAGGGCATCAGCGAAATCTACGGCGAATACGCTTCGGGCGGCGCCAACGCGGGTGTCGTGAAGAGCGCCGAGAGCGCCGCCATGACCAAGGGCGAAGTCTCGCTTGCCGTCACCGGCACCGGCCGTGGCTTCAACCTCGGCGTGGATCTGAGCAAGTTCGAAATCGAGCGTCTCGGCAGCAAGTAATCGCGACCGCGGTGAGTTTCGAGGGGCGCCCGATCGGGCGCCCTTTTTTTTATGGCCGGCAGAGTGGGGTGAGGCCACCCCGGGAGGCCGGCGAGTACACTCACGCTATTCCATCCCTTCGAGGTTTCCCCCATGCGCCGCCTCCTCAGCGTCATCGCCCTGTCCCTAGTTACCGCCGCCGCCTGGGCCGCCACCCCGGTCGCCGGCGAGAAGGCCCCGGATTTCCGCCTGCAGGATCAGAAGGGTGACTGGCACACCCTCGACACCCATAAGGGCAAGTGGCTGGTGATGTACTTCTATCCGAAGGACTTCACGGCCGGTTGCACCACCGAGGTCTGCACCTTCCGCGACGACATCGCCAAGCTGCACAAGGCCGGCGCGGACGTGGTCGGCGTCAGCCTCGACGACGTCAAGTCGCACGCCGAGTTCGCCGAGAAGTATCACGTGCCGTTCCCGCTCCTGTCGGACGCCGATGGCGCCACGGCCGTGAAGTACGACGTGCTCAACAACAAGCTCGGCATGAAGTACGCCCGCCGCGAAACCTTCCTGATCGACCCGGCCGGCAAGATCGTCAAGGTTTACAAGGACGTCGACCCGGAGAAGAACTCCGGTCAGGTGTTGTCCGATCTCGACCAGTTCAAGAAGGCGGGTGCCTGAGCGTGCTCCAGGCATCCCGCAATGCACGCCCCTTCGCGCCGTGGCGCATCGTCGTATGGCTGGTGATGCTGCTCGCCGCGGCGGGTTTCGTCATCAATGCCTATGCGTCCGTGGTCGTCGCGCATGCGGCCGGGGCGCTGACGGAGGAAGCCGTTGCCGGCGGCCCCAGTCCCCGTATCGCCCTGGCCTGGTCGGTGGGTTACACGCTGGCCGCCTTCGGCATCATGGTCGTCGCGATGTCCACACTGCGCTGGCGGGCATGGGCTCGGGATGCGATGCGCCTCGTCGCCCTGTTGCTCATGGTCTGGGCGGCTTACACGGCCTGGTTCGCCTACGGTCAGTGGCAACAGATCGGCGTCGTGCTCGGTCAGCCGGGCCTGCCGCCGGATCTGGTGACGGTCGCGAGCAGGCAGCACACCATCATGCTGGTGAGCGTCATTCTCAAGGTGGTGTCGGTGCCCCTGCTGGGCTGGCTGGCGTGGGCGCTGGGCAGCGTGCGTGTCCGCCAGCAGTTTCTGGCATCGGGTCTGTGAGATCGGTTCAGCGAGGATTAGTCCGGCGGAAGCTATCGAGTCACTTTCGCCGGGATCCTTCATGACCGCTCGCCTGACCGCATTCGTACTGGCCCTCTGCTTCGCGGGCGGTGCCGCAGCCCAGGGTCTCGACCACAGCTGCCGCATCGCAAGCAGCTACGATCTGACCGTACGGCCTGACGCGCTGCTGTTCGAGCGGCCGGAGGTCGCACCGCGCACCGTGCGAATGCACGACGGATCGCTGTCCACGGACGGTCGCGACGTCAGCCTCAGGCCCGACGAGCAGGACCGCGTCGCGTTGTTCGAACGAAGCGTCCGTGCGTTGTTACCCAAAGCGAAGGCCCTGGCGAGCGATGGGGTCGACATCGCTGCCCAGGCGGTACGCGACGAGGCGGCGACGGCTGCTCCGGGTGCGGCGGCGAGCGGCGATCTCGATCGTGCACTGAACGCTCGGGTGGCCGACATCAAGCGACGTATTGCCGCCAGCCAGAGCACCCGCGACTGGCAGGAAGACGCGATGCGCGCCTACGCGCAGGAAATCGTGTCCGATATCACGCCCATCCTGACCCAGGACGTGGGGGGTGAAGCGATGCAGCTCGCGATGAACGGCGATCTTCAGGGTGCGGCCGCACTACGGGACAGGGTCGCATCGGTATCGAGCGGCGGGCAGGCGCGTGTCATGACTCGCGTGGAAAACGCATTGAGGCCCCGTGTACAGGCCCTGTGCCCGTCGATCCGCCAGTTGCTCGACCTCGAGTCAGGGCTGCGCGATGCCAGCGGACACCCGCTGCTTCTGCTCGAAAGCGGCGAATGACCGCTGGCTGACCGGAATGGACCGCATTTAGGGGGCGCTAAGTCCGGGGGGTCTAACGTCCGGCCCATGGAACGCACTTCGATCCGTGTCGTTAATGGGCTGATCCGCCGCGTCATCGCGGATCGGGATCTCTATCGTCAGGCGGCACGCAGCGTCCGCGAGCCGGGGCTCCGCGCGATCCTCGAAGAGTCCGCCGATTCCCTGACCGCCATCGCAGGCGATTTGCAGGGCCAGGTAAGCGCCACCGGGGGTAAGCCCGCACTGGCCGGCGGTGCGATGAGCGGCGTCCGTCGGACGATGATGGAGGCCACGGTGAAGCTGTCCCACAATCCCGATGTGACCTGGATCCGCACGCTCGAACAGATGGAACATCGTTTGCTCGAGGCGTTTCTTCGTCTGGAAGCATCATCCGGCGACCGGGCGGCGGTGGGCCGACACATCGCGCGCCTGCGCCTGCTGCATCTGGACATGACCAATCTCGGCGGCGCCACGGGGCGCTGACCGTCAGGCAGCCTTGCGCAGGTCGCGCAGCGTCCGGTGCATCACTCTGTCGGCTGATACATGCACGCGCTGTCGGCCCATGAGCGTCTCGCGATCCGCGAAAAAGTTGGCGAAAGCGATGGCATCGGCCGCATCGGAGCGGACGGCGATCTGCAGCCCGTCGCGAAAAATGCCCCAGGCGTCACCCAGGTCGGCGATGTGGTAATCGATGATGTGGCCGCTCATGTTTGCCTCCGTCCCCGCGCTGTCGCGTTCCTTGGAAGGATGGCCTTGAGACGCAGGGACAAAGAATCAGACGATTCTGAAAAATCGCGTTTTATTTTGAGAAATTGCTCAGAACTGGAGGCCATGCTGTACGGCGTCCCTCAACCGCGCCACGAAGCGATCCAGTAAAGGGGGCATCTCGGCCAGCCGAGCCATGGCTTCCTCTGCCGCCGGCCCGGATACGAGTGAGCGCTGTAGCGCTTCCACGGCGGCGGCCTCCGGCGACGCGCCGAAAATGCGCATGCCGCCGAGTATGCGATGCAGTCGTTCGCCTGCCGCGCCGGGCGTCGCCGCGGCAAGCAGCTCGTCGACGTCGCGGCGAAGGCCGGCGGCGAAACGATCGATCATCGCGGGCAGTGCGGACAGGTCACCGAAGGATTCTCGCCACAGGTCGAAGTCCCACGAATCGCTGGTCGTCCGCGGCTCGCCTGCCGGCGGCACGATCGCGTCGCGCAAGGTCGCCAGTCGCAGCGGCTTGGTGACGAACGCATCCACGCCATCGGCCAGACAACGATCCCGTTCCGTCGCCATGACATCCGCCGTCATGGCGACGATGCGCATGCTTTCGCCGCGTTCGCGAAGTACGCGTATGAGCTGATGTCCGTCCATGACGGGCATGTGGATGTCGGTGAGCAGCACGTCGACACGCCATTGCCCGGCAATGGCCAGCGCTTCAGCGCCGTCGTTGGCGATTCGGTAGGGATGACCGAGGCGTTCGAGCTGCGCCGCGACGAGCTCGCGGTTGATCGCGTGATCCTCGGCGACCAGCACATGGCACATACGCGCCACGGTGCCGGTTGGCCCGGGTACCGTGTCGGGCGGACTCGTCGCCTCGCAGACGGGAAGGCTGAGATCCACGGTGACCCGCGTGCCCACGCCTGGCGAGCCGCTCATGGCGATCTGCCCATGCAGGAGATCCACGAGGCTGCGACTGATGGTCAGGCCGAGTCCACTACCGCCGAAACGTCGTGCCGTCGACGCTTCGGCCTGGCTGAAGGGAGAAAACAGCCGGTCGATATCCTCGGTCGCGACGCCTATCCCCGTGTCGCCGACGCAGAAGCGCACCGCCTGGACTTCAGGTGTGTCCTCGATGACGTCGACCGTCAGCTCGACGCCGCCTTCCTCCGTGAATTTCACCGCGTTGCTTACCAGGTTCAGCAGAATCTGGCGCAGGCGGCTGCTGTCCACAAGAAGGCATGCCGCGAGGCGGGGGTCGATGCGAGTGCCCAGTCGCAGGCCCTTCTTGCCCGACTGCCAGCGATGAAGGTCGATGACTCCGGATACCAGCGAGCGGATGTCCACGGGTGAGGGATCGATCAGGACGCGGCCCGCCTCGATCCGCGAAAAATCCAGCACATCGTCCAGGATTTGCAGCAGTGCCTCGGCCGAGCTCTCCGCCGTGGTCAGCAGTCGCCGTTGTGCCTCGTCCAGTTCGGTTTCACCCAGTATCTCGAGCGTACCGAGCACGCCATGCATCGGCGTGCGGATTTCGTGGCTCATGGTGGCCAGAAATCGGCTCTTTGCCTGAGTGGCGGCTTCGGCTGCGAGCTTTGCCGAGGCCAGCTGGCTCGACTGCCGGTGGCGTTCCGACACATCGATCCAGTACCCGGTAAATTCGACGGCGTCGCCGACGCGCCGTGGCAAGGCGTGGGACGCCACCCAGCGTTCCGGTGCGACGTCCCTGACACGAAGCTCCGCATGCAGGGGCTGCAACGTCGCGGCACTCTGCGCCATCGCAGCCAGGAGCGACGACTGATCGCGCTCGTCCACCCGTTCGAAGGCGCGACGTTCGTCGCGAAGGATCGTTTCCGCGTCGATGCCGAACATGGGCTCCGGGTTGCCGCCGACGTAGATGAAGGTAATGGGACCATCGGTCCGGTACATGAAGCGATAGACGACGGCCGGCATATGGCGTGTGACATCGGCCAGTTGCGCTTCGCTGCGCACGCGCCTTCGCGTTTCCCTGCGTAGCTGGAGGTAGGCGTACGACACGGCCATCAGCAACAGCAGTGCGAGCACGCCCGCTGGCCCGACCTTGCGTGCGATCTCCGTCCAGGACCCACCCCACGTGTAGTGCGAACGCAGCCACGTATTGCGGATCGACTGCGAGCGGCGTTCCGGCAAGCGGGCTAGAGCCCGGTCGATCAACGGGACCAGGGGGGCGTAGTGAGCCGACACGGCGACGGTGAGCTCAGCGCGCTCGTTCGTCGGGGCAGCCAGCTTGAGTTTCGCCGGATAATCGCGCCGGATCAGCGCCTCCGCGGTGGCGATGTCACCGACGTAAGCCTCCGCCGTGCCCGTGGCCACGGCCTGCAATCCATCCGCTGTGGTCCGGACGTCGATGACGCCGACGCCAGGTATCGCGTTGACCGCTGCGGCCACGGCGCCCTGGGACAGGTTGGCCGCGACATGCCGTCCCGCGAGGTCGTGACTGTCGCCGATGGTGGCGAAATCCTCCCGGGTGACGATCATCACCGGAAATTCGGCGTAGGGCGCCGAAAAGATGAAATGCCTGCCGAGTTCCGCGTTACGCGCCGACGCGGCCGGGAGTACATCGATGTCGCCGGCTGACGCGGCGCGTACCGCTCCATGCCAGTCCGTTGTCGGTACCGTCCGCGTTCTGAGGCCGAGTGCGTGCAGCGCGGCCTCCAGATAATCGATCGACAGACCCTCGGCTTCGCCATCCCGGCCGATCATCGATAGCGGTGCGGCTGTCGGATCGATGCCGATGCGCAATACCGGAAGCGTCGCGAGCCAGCGTCGTTCGTCCTCGCTCAGCGGGACATCGGCTTCCGACGATGATGGTAACGCCCACGCGTGATCGTCCGTCGTGCGCCCATCGCTCTGCCAGAGCGATGCCGATGCAAACGGTGGGTGATCACCCGCATACGCCGTGTCGAGGGCCGCGCCCCAAGCGATGGCGAGACATCCCAATTTGACCAATTTTCTCAATAGCTTCATGGCGTTCCTTCGACCACGAACGGAGCTTTACTGTAATCTCCGCGATGCGAACAGAAGTAACATATTGCATGGAAAGCGGCTGCGCATTTCCGCCGCTGAGGGAAAACATGGTTCTGCGAACGATCATTGCCGACGATCATCCGGTAGTCCTGATGGGTACGCGCGCCGCGCTCGAGGCTACCGGTGACATCGAGGTGGTCGGTGAGGCAGCCAACGGCGATCGCTTGCTCGACGTACTCGCCGCGTGTCCGTGCGATGTCGTGGTCACCGACTTTTCGATGCCGGGCGGTCGTCACGGCGATGGGCTCGGCCTGATCGATCTCATCCGTCGTCGTTACCCCAGGTTGCCCGTCGTCGTGCTTACGATGGTCAACAACGCCGCCGTGCTGCAGGCCATGCGAGCGCGCGGCGCGCTAGGACTATGCGACAAGCGCGCACCCCTCAGGGAAGTGGCTGTCGCCGTCAGGCAGGCCGCCAATGGCCGTCCGTTTCTCAGCGATACGATCCGCCGGCAGTTCGACGAGGCGGGCGTACAGGCGCCCAGCGACGCGTCGCGTCTGTCGGCGCGGGAGATGGAGGTCGTGCGGCTCTATGTCGGCGGGATGTCGATCTCGCAGATCGCGGAGCGCCTCAGTCGCAGTGTCAAGACGGTGAGCCGGCAAAAGCGCGACGCGATGCGAAAGCTGGGGCTCGACCACGACAGTCGTCTGTCCGAGTACGCCCGCGAACGCGGCATCGCTTCCTGACCGTGCCGAACGTCATCCCGTGACCTGCAGCCCATGCGTCGTTCATCGCATCGGTTTAAACCATGAGCGAGCCGGCCGCATCTGAGTCGGCGTCATCCATCTCAGGGAGCAGGGCCATGCGCCGTTCAACGATCACCGGCACGCTCGCCGCCGTAGCGGTGCTTACCGCCAGCGCCGCCGGTGCGCGGACGATCAACTTCAGTACCGACACCTGCAAGAGCGATTACTCCACGCCTTACGATGTCGACGTCACGAGTTCGGGCCTGTCTTTCCATCGCAAGGACGGCACGCCGGCCCAGATTTTTCTTCATGACGGTACGTTGCGCGTGGATGGCAAGCAGGTTGCCGTCTCCCAGACCGATGCCGAGGCGCTGCGCCGTTACGAGGATGGCGTTCGCAAGCTGGTGCCCCAGGTGGCGACGATCGCCCGTGAGGGTATTCAGCTTGGTTTTGCGGCGATGACCACGGTGACGCTGTCGTTCGCCGACGGCGACCAGCGGGCCACCATGCTGGAGAAGCTGAAGCGTAAGCAGGCCCAGGCCTTGCGTGAGATCGACGAAGGGCTCGGTGCGGGCCACTGGTCGGGCGACCGGATGGAGGAAACGATCGGCGGCTCGATTTCCGACAGCGTTGGCGAACTGGTCGGGTCGGTCACGTCCAGCGCCGTGACAGCGGCTCTGTCCGGCGACTCCAGCAAGGTAGCCGCTTTGCAGGCGCGTGCGGAATCGCTGGAAAAATCCCTCGACGGCGAGATGAACAAGCGCTCGAAGGCGCTGGAGAAGCGTACCGACCTGATCTGCCCACAGCTCAACGATCTCGCCGAGCTGCAGCATGGCTGGTCGATACGCCAGCCCGATGGCAAGCCGCTGGAACTGATGACGGTCAAGCCCAAGGGCAGCGACGATCATGAAGACGAGGCCGCGAAGGGCGGCAGGAAAGTCGCGTCCTTCTGAGTTCTTTTCAGGTCCGCCTGCCCAGCCACTCCACGATGTTTCTGACCGAGTCGCCGTAGAACGTCCGGTACATTTCCTCCGTGACATAGCCGATGTGTGGCGTCGCCAGCACGTTGGGCAGGTCGCGGAACGGGTGGGCCGCAGGCAGGGGTTCGGTCTCGTACACGTCGACCGCGGCCCCGGCGATGCGTCCGCTGATCAACGCGTCGACCAGGGCGGCTTCGTCGACGATCGGGCCGCGCGAGCTGTTGATCAGGCGCGCGCTCGGCTTCATCGTGGCAAGTTCGGGGGCGCCGATGATGCCGCGCGTGCGCTCGCTCAGACGCGTGTGAATCGTGAGAAAGTCGGACTGCGAGAGCAGTGCCTGCTTGCTGACCCGGCGTACACCGAGAGCACTGGCCGTTTCCTCCTGCAGGTTCTCGCTCCAGGCGATCACCTGCATGCCAAAGGCCTGCCCGATACGCGCCACCTTCGACCCGATCCGACCCAGCCCGAGGATGCCCAGCGTCTTGCCGCCCAGCTCGGTGCCCAGGCCCATCTGCCATCCTCCCGAGCGGACGGACGCGGCTTCACCCGCAATGTCGCGCGCCAGACCCAGGATCGCCGACCACGTGAACTCAATGGTGGGTGTCGACGAGTAGTCCGTGTTGACCACCTCGACGCCGTGCTCCGCGGCGGCTTTCAGGTCGATCGACGCATTGGCCAGCCCCGTGGAGGCGATGAGACGCAGACGGGGCAGGGCGGCGATCAGATCCGCCGTGAGCGCGGTGCGTTCGCGCATGACGCAGAGCACGTCGAACGGGGCCAGCCGCCGGACGAGGGCGTCGTGATCGTGGAGGTGGTCGTGGAAGATCGTGAGTTCCGCTCGTTCTTCCACGGGCGACCAGTCCGCCATGGTGCGGGCGACCTGCTGATAATCGTCGAGTACCGCGACGCGAATGCGATCGTTCATGGTCATTTCCGGTCAGAGGGTGGGCTGAATGAGATCCCAGGCGTTGCCGTAGAGATCTTCGAATACCACGACCGTCCCGTAGGGCTCATGTCGCGGCTCCTCGCGAAAGCGCACACCATGCCGGGTCATACGCGCATGGTCGGACGCAAAATCGTCGGTCTGCAGGAAGAGGAAGACGCGGCCTCCGCCTTGCTTGCCCACGTGCGCACGTTGCTCGTCCGTGACCGCGCGAGCCAGCAGGAGCTTCGTCCCCTCGGCGCCGCGTGGCGCGACCGTGACCCAGCGTTTGTCGGGACCCTGAGGCGTATCCTCGATCAGCGCGAAGCCCAGCGCGCCGGTGAAAAACGCGATGGCCTCGTCGTAGTCGCGGACGAGATAGGCGATGGCGCCGAGGGACTGCATGACGTTGTTCCTTGGGGATGCGGACGACCAAGCATCCAAGCTGATCGCGTTCGCCGCAAGCCCACCGTGGCACGACCGCAAGAAGTTTCGAAGGAAAACTTGCAAGTTAGGCTTGCAAGTTTGCCTTGCGGACCCTAGCCTGTTTCGTATGCCGACGAAACGCCCTGCGAAGCCACCATCCGCCGAAGCCGCCGCTGCCGATCTGCTCACCGCCTGCGGCCAGCTGATCCGCCGCCTGCGCGCGGAATCCAACAACCTCGAGCTGACCTGGTCGCAGATCGCGGCGCTATCGCGACTCGAGGGTGGGCCCATGTCCACGGCGGAGTTGGCACGCGCCGAAGCGGTCAAGCCGCAGTCGATGGGTGCGACGCTCGGCGTGCTCGAGGAAGAGGGGCTGGTGGAGCGAACCCCTCACCCAAGCGATGGGCGCCAGTTCCTCGTTCGCCTGACGCGAGAGGGTATCGAAGCACGCCAGCGTACACGCGAGGCGAAGCAGGCCTGGCTCACGAGCGCTGTCGCGCGGCTGACGTCGGACGAGCAGGCGGACCTTATCGCCGCGGCCGCCGTCATGCGGCGCCTTGCGGACATGAGTCAACGGGCCGCGTCGTGAAGCAGCTCGCCGATGCCTCGTCGTCGGCCCCGGCGCACGGAAAGCCGTTCGGTCCGCGCTTCGTGTTGCCGCTTGCGCTCGGCTCCTGCCTGAACCCGATCAACTCGACCATGATCGCGACGGCACTGGTGCCCATCTCGCGCGAGTTCCATGCGGGTGTGGCGCAGACGGGCTGGCTGATCGCGGGTCTCTACCTGACCAGCGCGGTCGCGCAACCGACCATGGGACGACTGGCCGACCTGATCGGTGCGCGACGCGTTTACATCGGCGCGCTGCTGTTGGTGATGCTGGCTGGTTTTGCGGGACGTATCGCGCCGTCGCTGGGTTGGCTCATCGGCGTGCGTGTGTTGCTCGGCATCGGAACGTCCGGTGCGTATCCATCGGCCATGCGGCTGTTTCGCGAGCGTGCCGACCGCACGGGGAGCGCACCGCCCCGTGCGGCGATGGGCATCCTGTCGATGACGGGTATCGCTACGAGTGCGGTGGGTCCCGTGCTCGGCGGCGTGCTGACGGAAGCGTTCGGATGGCACGCGATCTTCACGGTCAACATTCCGCTGGCGCTGTTTACGCTGGTGACCGTTCTCGCCTGGGTGCCGGCGGATGAGCGCCGTCAGCGCCGTGGATCGTTGTGGGCGGAAGTCGATGCGATCGGCGTGCTGCTGTTCGCAGGCAGCCTTCTCGTTCTCATGCTGTTCCTGATGGACCTGCACCATCCGCGTTGGTGGGCGATCCCGTGTTCTCTCGTCCTGGCCGGTTTGCTCGCCGCCCATTCATTACGCCGGCCCGATCCGTTTCTCGACCTGCGTATGCTCGCGCGACACGTGCCGCTGAGCGTGACCTACCTGCGCGCCGCCGTCGGCTTCACGCTGGTGTACTGCGTGTTCTACGGCTTCGCGCAATGGGTGGAGCATGCCGGTGGTTACTCCGCCGCGGCGGCCGGCCTGGCTACCTTGCCGATGTCGATACTGGCTGGCGCGACATCCATCGCGGGGACGCGTACTCGCGGACTGCGTGCCCCGTTCCTCGGTGCATTCATCGCTACGGTGGCCGGTTGTGCGGCGCTGTACTGGCTTCATTCGACGTCGCCGCTCTGGCTGATGGCTGCCGCCGTCGCTCTTTTCGGCATCACTCAGGGACTGATGTCGATCTCGACACAGGCGGCCGTCTACATGCAGGCGCCCGCGGAGCAGATCGGCGCCGCCTCCGGGTTGCAGCGCACGGCCAGCTACATCGGCGCCATCGCCGCGACCAGCATGCTCGGTTTCGTCTATGGCGATCACCCGTCCGACCCCGGCCTGCACCGGCTCGCGATGATCATGGGTGTCACGGCCGCATTGATGGCGATCGCCACGCTTCTCGATCGCACGCTTCCGCGTGTGACGTCTTCTCCCACCCACCCATCCTGAGGCTTTACCATGCCGCTGAGCCAACTCGAAAAGAACGCCGCCCTCGTCGTCATCGACCTGCAGCACGGCATTGTCGCGCTGCCGACGGTTCATCCGTCCGCCGACATCGTTGCAAAGTGCGCGGCGCTCGCCCGCGCCTTCCGTGCGAAAAATCACCCGGTGGTGCTCGTCAATGTGGTCGAGGCGGCACCGGGTCGTACCGACGCGCCGAAACATCCTTTCCCTACCGATCCCAGATTCGCCGAGCTCGTGCCCGAGCTTGAAGCGGCGCCGAGCGACATGCGCGTGAGCAAGCAGCGCTGGGGAGCCTTCCAGACGACGGATCTCGATGCGCAGCTGCGTGCGAAGGGCATCACGCAGATCGTGCTTGTCGGTATCGCTACGAGCATCGGTATCGAGTCGACGGCGCGCTACGCCAGCGAACTGGGTTACGACGTCGTGCTGGTCACCGATGCGATGACCGACCTCGTTGCGTCGGCGCATGAGAACAGCATCAACACGATCTTCCCGCGCATCGGCGAAACGACGTCGACCGAAGAACTGCTGAAGGCGGTCGGCTGACGATCAGCGTTCGCCCTGGGCGTCCCGATGCCAATGTGCGGTCAGCGGCGGCGTGCCGCCGTTGACTGGATCCGCTGACGGAAAGGGAAGGGTGCGGATGCGCTCGATCATCTCTGTGGTCGGCGCTTCACGACAGATGTCCCATGACTGTCCCTTGGGATAGGCACCGACGACAAGGAAGTCGTCACTCGCATCGAGCCGGCAGTGGCCGGTACCCGCAGGTAGCAAAATCACGTCGCCCTCGTTTGCGGTCACCTCGTGACCGCCGGGGCCGCCCAGCAGCAGTCGCGCGGAACCTGCGGCGAAGCCCAGCACCTCGTGCGCTGTCGAGTGATAGTGGTGGTAGTTGAAGACACCATCGCGCCAGTCCGCCGGCCACGTATTGCTCCCGAACAGGTTTTCCATGACCGGTGCGAGGTCATGTCCGCGAACCACGTTGCGGTAGATCAGGACGGGCAGGGTCTCGTTGTTCGGTACCCAGTCGTTTCGGGTGAGTGGCAGAGCCTCGGGAAGAATGCCGGGTTGCGTCGCCATGCGGTGTCTCCTGTCAGTCAGCCGTGATGCTCATGGGTGTCGTCGGCCGCGAGTCCGCCGCCGAGGCCGAGTCCCGCGCCGGCCGCCATGCCGCCGCCCATTCCGCCACCGCCACCGCCTTTACCGCCCCCGGCGCCGCCTCCTTCGGACTTGGCCCCGCCGTCACCCTTGCCCTTCGCGGCCACGACGCGGGCAGGGCCCTGTCTGGGGATGGCGATCTTGCCGGACACGGGCTCGAGGTCGAGCACCTTCCTGATAAACGTGCGGAGCGAGACAACCAGTTCATGCATGTGGACGGGACGGCCCTCGACCATCTCCGTGGCGGCACGTGCCGCCAGCGCCACCTGTTCCTCCGTGCCGAGAAGGATGATGTCCGATAGCGCGGCTTCCACCGCGTCACGTACACGACGCGCGCGATCCGAGCCGCTGGACATGTCGGTCGGGCCGCTCTCGGCAGCCGCGGCGGCCGCACGCAGACGCAGGTCGCGCATGTGGCTCGGATCGACCGCCAGGTTGCCGGTGAAGGATCCGCCCAGCGTCTTGTAGGCAGCGATAAGCGTGCGCAGGCGCTCGTTGATCTGGCGGTTCTCGCGCTCGCGTCGCTGCTGGACGGTCTGCTGCGCGAGGAGGCGGATGCCCACGCCGATCAGGGTGATGACCGCCAGCCCGAAGAGGGTGGAGAAGAGGCCTTGCCAGGAGCTGAAGTCGAGGTTGCGCATCGAAAGCCCGTTTCGCTGAGGTTTGGCGTTGAATTCACGCTAACTGGTCTTTCGTGTGCCCGATGTCTTTCCCTTGGCTCAACGATGCACCGGGCCGAGCGCCGTCACACCATTCGATACGAGTTGAGCTGATCGAATCAGAGCATCCAGCAAGGCCCCGTCGACATCGAGCCCGCCCTCGTACTCGGCGAGGTTCCGTTTGTTATGAGCCTGACTCAGTGCGCGCCATTGCAGTGGCTCAAGCTTAAGCGTGTGTGCGAGGCACTGGAAAACCTGATAGCGGTTCTCGGACCGGTATCCATGCCAGCGAAGTGCAGCCAGCGACAAAGCATGCGCTGCGTTGTACGCCAGGTCGAAGCGGCTCTCCATGCATAGCGATGTAAGTTGCGAATCTTGCAGGCGAACCGTTCCCGAATGGATTAACCCATCAAGCTCGGCCTGTGCTGGTGGCTCGGCCTTGAGTTGGCCGACGCGAACCAGATTGTCCAGTGGCGATGAGGTCATCCATGCCTCCCAATAGCGTTATGAAATCACCCGCCAGTACCTTCGTCAGGAACGGCTGACTGGCCTCGACGCGGCGACGAAGCTCGGCGCTTGAGTACAGCATCGGACTGATTGCCCGACCAAGACGTTTCTCGGCGGACGCCACGCTGCCATACACGTCTTCCAGTGTCAGCGAGTCCGATACCACGAGCACATCGATGTCGCCCGATGCGGCTGCTCGGCCTTTCGCGATGGACCCATACAGCATCGCCCAATGAATCTTGTCGGCCAGGGGCCTGAGGGATTCCACGAGAATGCCTGGAACACCAAGGAGTTTGTCAACGAGGCTTTTCAACTCGTAGAAAACCGGGCTTTCTCCGTTAGCGCGGTAGTGTTTCTGATTCCCGACAAGCGACTGGACAACTAGTCCACTGCGAAGCATTCGGCTTAGTTCGCGTTGCACCGCGCCTGATCCAACCCCCGCCAGATCGATAAGTTCCTTGGTAAAAAAGCTTCGATCGGCTTGGCCATACAGAAGCGCCAGCACTCGCTGTTGCGTGCCGGTAAGCAGCGCGTCAGCCACACTGATCGACGGGTTGGACATGGCACAAGTACCTCTGGGAGCAGTGTCTAGGTTACCCACTTAAGGTATTAGATTACCCTTTCTGGGCAAGTTAGTGTCTTCTTGTTCCTGTGAAGTGGCCGCCCGTGTCCCCTTCCATGGATAATGGCCGACACGCCGCCGTTCACGCATACGGCGCCGGCTCATCCCATCCCCACCTTACGGGTGCTCCCTTGCTGTTAATGATCGACAACTACGACAGCTTCACCTTCAACCTCGTCCAGTACCTCGGCGAGCTGGGGCAGGAGGTCAAGGTCGTGCGCAACGACGCGCTCACCATCGCCGATATCCGTGCGCTGGCGCCATCGCGCATCATGATTTCGCCCGGCCCCGGTACGCCGGACGACTCCGGCGTGTCGATCGACATCCTGCGTGAGATGGCCGGCGAGCTGCCGATCTTCGGGGTCTGCCTCGGTCATCAGGCCATCGGCCAGGTGTTCGGCGGCAAGGTCATCCGGGCGCGCGAGATCATGCACGGCAAGACGTCGCCGGTGAAGCACAAGGGCCTCGGCGTTTTCGCCGGCCTGCCGAATCCCTTCGAGGCCACGCGGTATCACTCGCTGGTGGTCGAAAAGCATTCGATCCCCGATTGCCTCGAGGTGACCGCCTGGACGGAGCGCGAGGACGGTTCGCTCGACGAAATCATGGGCCTGCGTCACCGCACCCTCGACATCGAAGGCGTGCAGTTCCACCCGGAGTCGATCCTCACCCAGCACGGCCACGACCTGCTGCGCAATTTCCTCGGCATGCCGTTGCCGCTCGCTGCCTGACGAAGAACAAGGATTCACGCTCCATGCCGATGACTCCCTCCGAGGCGCTCCAGCGCACGATCGAGCACCGCGAGATCTTCCACGACGAGATGATCGAGCTGATGCACCAGATCATGCGCGGCGACGTCAGCCCGCTGATGACGGCCGCGATTCTCATCGGGCTGCGCGTGAAGAAGGAGACGGTGGGTGAGATCACCGGCGCGGCGACGGTCATGCGCGACCTCTCCGCCAAGGTCGACGCCGGCACGCATCCGCATTTCATCGACATCGTGGGAACCGGCGGCGACGGCGCATCGACGTTCAACATCTCCACGGCGTCGATGTTCGTTGCCGCCGCCGCGGGCGCCCGCGTGGCCAAGCATGGCGGGCGCAGCGTCTCGTCCAAGTCCGGTAGCGCCGATGTCCTCGAAGCGCTCGGCGGACGGATCGACCTGCTGCCCGCGCAGGTAGCGGTGTGCATGAGCGAGGTCGATATCGGCTTCATGTTCGCCCCGAATCATCACCCCGCGATGAAGGTGGTCTCCCCGGTCCGTCGCGAGATGGGCGTGCGCACGATCTTCAACATCCTCGGGCCGCTGACCAATCCGGCGGGCGCGCCGAACATCCTGATGGGCGTGTTCCATCCCGACCTCGTCGGCATCCAGGTGCGTGCCCTGCAGGCGCTGGGCGCGAAGCACGCGATGGTGGTCTGGGGGCGCGACGGGATGGACGAGATCTCGCTGGGCGCCGCCACCCTGGTGGGCGAACTGCGCGACGGTGTGGTGCGTGAATACGAGATCGAGCCGGAGGACTTCGGTCTGTCGATGGCGTCGAGCCGTAACCTCCGCGTGGAAGACGCGACGGAGTCGAAGGCCATGCTGATCGACGCCATTTCCGGCGTGGCCGGCGTGCCCCACGACATCGTCTGCCTGAACGCGGGCGCGGCCCTTTACACGGCCGACGTGGCGCCGACGATCCAGGACGGCATCGATCTGGCACGCAAGACCATCGCAAGCGGCGCCGCACGTGCAAAAATGGACGCGTTCGTGGCCGCGACCCAGCGGCTCGGCGCCTGAGATCGCCGGGGTTCCCCCTTGCCCGGCCTTACCCTAGGAACCGCTTAGATGCCCGACATTCTCCATCGCATTCTCGACCGCAAGGCGGAAGAAGTGGCCGAGCGTAAGCGCAAGCGGTCGCTCGACGACCTCGCGGCACGCATCGCCGGACTCGAGCCGACCCGCGGCTTCGTCGCCGCCATCGATGCCAAGCTGCACGACGGCCACCCGGCGGTCATCGCGGAAATCAAGAAAGCCAGTCCCAGCAAGGGGCTGATCCGCGCCGACTTCAACCCGGCCGAGATCGCGCGCAGCTACGAGAACGGCGGCGCCGCCTGCCTCTCCGTGCTGACCGACGCGGATTTTTTCCAGGGACATGAGGACTTCGTTCGCGAAGCGCGAGACGCCTGCTCGCTGCCGATCCTGCGCAAGGACTTCATCGTCGACGAATACCAGGTCTACGAAGCGCGCGTCATCGGTGCCGACTGCATCCTGCTGATCGTCGCCGCGTTTGCCAGCAAGGAAAACGGGGACGTCATCTACGACGACAAAGCCCTGCTCGAACTGTCCATGCTGGCCGCCGAGCTCGATCTCGATGTCCTCGTCGAGGTCCACAACGAGGACGAACTCGAGATCGCGCTCGACCTCCCGGTGCCGCTCATCGGTGTGAACAACCGCAACCTGCGGACGTTCGAGACCTCGCTCGGCACGTCGCTCCGGCTGAAGGATCGTGTCGGAGACGGCACGCTGGTCGCCGAGTCCGGCATCCACACGCCGGAAGACGTGAAGATCCTGCGCGACAAGGGCATCGATTGTTTCCTCGTCGGCGAGGCATTCATGCGCGCGGCGGATCCGGGTGCGGAACTGCGTAAGCTCTTCGGTACGGCCAGCCAGACGCACAAGCAGTAGAGCCGATATGAATCAGGGGCATGAGGCGGCGGTGTCCGGGGACACCACCGCCGTCGACGCACGTCGCATCGTGCTGTTCGACTTCGACGGTGTGATCGTCCGTCACCAGACGCTCGAACTGTTCTTCCGGGAGCGTCTGTCCGGAATGGGGCGCTGGCGGTTGTTACTCGCCCTTCCCGTGGTCCCTTTCGTGCCACTGCTGCTGCCCACGGTAGCCGGTAGCCGATTCCTGGGCAGGACCTTCCTCCGCGTGGTGACCTTCGGCCGTCGCGAAGCGGCCTATCGTCGGCAGGTCGGCGCGTTTGCGCGTGCCTACGCGCGGCGTCCGGGCGTCTTCCTCCGCGACGCCGTCGCCACGCTGCGGCGGCACGTGGATGCCGGCGACCGGGTGGTCATCGTCAGCGGCAACGACCTGACCTTCGTCGAAGCGATTCTCGATGAGGTCAACCTGACCGGCTACGAGCTGATCGGTTCGACGACGCGTGGCGGTCCGATCGGCGTGCATTTCACCGTCCACAACGTCGAGGGCATGAAGGTCCGAACGCTCGACAAGGCGGGCGTCGCGCGCCCCTGGGCCATTGCATATAGCGATTCCCTGTCCGATCTCGCCCTGCTGCGCGCCGCTGACCGGGCCGTTCTGGTCAATCCGTCGCCGAAGGTCGAGAAGAGGGCGCGTCGCGCTTTGGCCGACAAGCTCGAGGTCGTGCACTGGTTCTGACGGCACGAGTCAGCGAAGGAACCGCGCTCCCAGCTGGAAAAGGCTGATCCCCACGACCAGGCAGCCTACGGCACCCATGACGTAGCGTGGCGGGAGATGCTTTACCAGCCACGCTGCAACCGGCGCGGCGATGACGCCGCCCGTCAGCAGGCCGAGCACGATAGGCCAGTGCTGGATGCCCATGTGGAAGATCAGCGTCGTCGAGATCGCTATCGTGACCACGAACTCGGCGGCATTCACCGTGCCGATCGTTTGCCTGACGGCGCCGCCGCGTGCCAGCAACGTGGAGGTGGCGATCGGGCCCCAGCCGCCACCGCCAATGGCGTCGAGGAGGCCGGCGCAGAAACCAAGCGCTCCCTTGTGGCGAACCCGATGGTGAGACACCCCGCGCCCGGCGGCGCGCAGAAGCACGACCGTGCCCAGGACAAGCAGATAGACGTAGACGAAGGGCTTCAGCATCTCGCCATCCACGCTGGCGAGAAACCAGGCGCCAAGGATGCCGCCGGCCATGCCCGGGATGGCCAGGCGCCGGAACATCTTCCAGTCGACATTGCCGAAGAAGGCGTGCGCACCGCCCGACACGCCGGTGGTGAAGACCTCGGCCGTATGCACGGTCGCACTGGCGACCGCCGGGGGCAGGCCGAGCGCGAGCAGCACGGCATTGGACACCAGCCCATAAGCCATGCCGAGCGCGCCGTCGACCAGCTGTGCCAACAGCCCGACGCCCGCGAATAGGAGGAACTGGCTCCAGTCCATGCCGGTCCGTATCGTGAATGATGGTCTCACCATAACGAATGGGGGCGCCTACCCGACATGAAGAGGGGGTATCGCTTGCGTGCGGCATCCCGCCGCCGCTAGCCTCGCTTCTCGTCCCCACGACATGGATCCCCGATGTACCTCTCGTCCCTGCGCGAACTCGCGCTTGGCAGTCGCCTGAAAGCGCTCAGCGATCACTTCTATCAGGCCGTGGATGAGGTCTACCGGGCCTGCGGTGCCGGCATCGAGTCGCGCTGGTTTCCGGTCCTTCGCTTTCTTCGCGACGTCGGCCCGACCACGGTCACCGACGTCGCCCTGGCGATCGGCCAGACGCACTCCGCCGTCAGTCAACTCGCCGACCGCCTCGTCGATGCCGGTATGGTGGTCCGTCAGCGCGATCCTCAGGACGGGCGCCGCAGTGTGCTGGCACTCACGGACGCGGGCGAGCGCGCGCTGGGGGCTCTTGGCCCGGTATGGCTGGCGATCCGCCGGGGCATGGCGGAGTCGATGGGTCCGCGCGGACTGGCACTGCTCGACGCCATCGACGGTTGCGAGCAGGCGCTGGCGAGCCGTCCCCTCGTCGCGGCGATCCTCGATCAGCGGGCGGCACTGACCCGCGAAGCCGTCCAGGTGGTGCCCTTCGAGCCCGCCCTGAGCGAGCACTTCCGTCGCCTCAACCAGCAATGGCTGGAGCGTTACTTCCGAATCGAGGACGTCGACCGCGCACTGTTTGCCGATCCCGAGGGGATGGTGCTGGCGCAGGGTGGCGCGATCTTCTTCGCGTTGTACGCGGGCGAAGTCGTCGGTACGTGCGCGCTCATCCACGAGGGGGAGGGCGTCTACGAGTTATCGAAGATGGGTGTGGACGAGAATTATCGGGGTCTGGGCGCCGGCCGGGCCTTACTGGACGCGGCGATCGCCGACTATCGCGCCCGCGGGGGCACGGAGTTGTTCCTGGAATCGAACAGCAAACTGACCAAAGCGCTGGGCATGTACCAGCGCGCGGGATTCGTCCTGCAGCCCGCGCTTCGTCCGGGCTCGCACTACGAGCGCGCGGATGTCTACATGGTGTACCAAGGCTAGCCGGGACGGCGGGACGGCCCAAGGCCGGTCCCGCGCACATCGTGGTCAGCGGGTGCCGCGCACCACGATGGTCTTGCCGGCCACGTCGATCATCCGCTCTTCTTCGAGCTGCTTGAGCACGCGGCCGACCATCTCACGGGAGCAACCGACGATGCGGCTGACTTCCTGGCGGGAGATGCGGATCTGCGTCCCGTCGGGATGGGTCATGGCATCCGGCTCCTGGCAGAGATCGAGCAGGGTCCGCGAGACCCGGTTCGTCACGTCCATGAAGGCCATGCGGCTGACCTGGCGCGAGGTGCGCAGCAGGCGGTGGGTCAGCTGGGAGCCGATGGCGAAGAGCAGCTTCGGGCATTCGGCGGACAGCGGTCCCTCGAGCAACTGGAACAGGCGTTCGTAGCTGATCTCGGCCATTTCGACGGCGGTACGGGTGCGAACGAGGGATTCCCGCTGCGCCTGCTCCACGAAGAGGCCCATCTCGCCGATGAACTGGCCCCGGTTGATGTAGGCCAGGATCAGCTCGCGGCCCTCCTCATCCTCGGTGCAGACCGCCAGCGAGCCTTCCACGACGTAATAGAGCGTGTTGGCCGGATCGCCGGGACGGATGATCGCGGTCTTGCCCGGATACCGGCGGCGGTGGCAGGCGTCGAGGAAGCGGCCCATGGCGGCAGGGTCCGGCGCGAAGCTGGTCGGAGCCTGCGAGCGCTCGAAAGCCTGTTGGAGCAGATATTTGAGTTGAGCCACAGCTGATTCCGTTGAGCCTCAATGGCATGGCGTCCCCCAATTTCGTCACGCCGCCGCCGGGATTCCGTCGGGCGACGTCGACTTGCCATGTCCCCGGGGCGATTATTGCAGACAACCGGGTGTCAAAATCCACAAATTAAATCGATCCAGCCCCTGCTGGTTCAAATCCGGGCCATCTTGCCCCATAATTTCACCCCCTCGGCGTCGGGACCCCTTGTCTCACGCCGTACACAAGCGCCGGGCACACTGTCGGCCTGTCGCTTACATCGCTGCGGGGACCCTAGCTGCTAACCCGCGTCTGCTGCTGGCCGTTATTCCCGGCCTCGGAGAGTCGCTGTGGTCAAACCGCTTCCCCGCCTTCGCCTGCAAGGTTTCAACAACCTTACCAAGGCGTTGAGCTTCAATATTTACGACATCTGCTATGCCGTTTCGGAACAGCAGCGTCAGAACTACATCGAGTACATCGATGAGCAGTACGACGCCGACCGCCTGACCCAGATCCTGACGGATGTGGCCGAGATCATCGGCGCCAACATCCTGAATATCGCCCGGCAGGATTACGATCCCCAGGGCGCCTCGGTCACGATCCTCATCTCCGAGGAGCCGGTCGTCGAGAAGCTCGGCCGCGACACCATCTCCGGTGCCGTCGTCGCGCACATGGACAAGAGCCACATCACGGTCCACACCTATCCGGAAACGCATCCGCACAACGGCATCGCGACCTTCCGCGCGGACATCGACGTGGCCACCTGCGGCGTCATCTCGCCGCTGAAGGCGCTGAACTACCTGATCGACAGCTTCGAGTCGGACATCGTCATCGCCGACTACCGCGTCCGCGGCTTCACGCGCGACGTGAAGGGCAAGAAGCACTTCATCGATCACAAGATCAATTCGGTGCAGGATTACCTGGCCAAGCACATCCGTCAGAAGTACGAGATGTTCGACGTCAACGTCTACCAGGAAAACATCTTCCACACGAAGATGCACATCAAGGACTTCGACCTCGACACCTATCTGTTCGAGGCCCAGGCCGACGATCTCTCCTTCAAGGAGCGTCAGCGCATCGAGTCGCTGCTCCGTCGCGAGATCGAGGAACTGTTCCACGGCCGCAACCTGATGTGACCCCGAAGCCCCGCGAAAGCGGGGCTTCCGCTATCCGGCCCTACGCGGTCGCGGCGCTTCTGATGAAGTCGATGAAAGCGCGCAGCGGTGCCGGTACCAGACGCCTGCCCGGGTAGTAGAGGAAGGGGCCCGGAAAGGCCAGCCACCAGTCCTCGAGGACGGGTTCCAGGGCTCCGCTGTCCAGCTGCGGGCGAATCCAGTCCTCGAACAGAAACACGATGCCGGTGCCGGCCACGGCCGCCTCCACGGCGAGGTCGGAGGCGCCGCCCGCGCGGACGATCAGCGGCCCCGTGGGCTCGACCATCACGGTCTCCCCGTCCTTTTCGAATTCCCAGGCGGGCATGTTGCCGCTGGCGAAGCGACCGCGCAGGCAGGCGTGGTCGAGCAGGTCGCGGGGATGGGACGGGCGGCCGTGGCGCGCAAGGTAGGCCGGTGAGGCCGCCGCCGCGTAGCGCTGGACCCGGGGTCCGATCGGCACGGCGATCATGTCCTGCTCGAGCCGTTCGTCATAGCGAATACCCGCATCGCAGCCTTCGGCAAGAACGTCGACGAAGTTTTCGTCGGTCAGGACCTCGAGACGAATGTCGGGATACGCGGCCAGGAAGGGCGGCACGATCGCGGGCAGCGCCAGCCGCGAGGCGCTCATCGGTACGTTGAGACGCAGCGTGCCCGCCGGGCGATCCCGGAAGTGATTGACGACATCCAGCGCGTCGTCGACCTCGGCCAGGGCAGGGGCGAGACGGTCCAGCAGGCCCTTACCCGCGTCGGTGGGAGAGACGCTGCGCGTCGTGCGGTTGAGCAGGCGGACACCGAGCTGAGCCTCCAGCCTGCGGACCGCTTCGCTCAGGGCCGAGGCGCTGCCGCCGCTGAGGCGGGCTCCCTCGCGGAAGCCGCCGGCCGAGGCGACCGTCACAAAGGCGTTCAGATCGGCGAGGTCGGCTTTCACGGGCATATTCCCTGGTCGGGCGCATTGTGCGGATTGCGGTACAAGCCGTCCCGATTGTGCCCGCTTATCGCCTTATCCGGCAGCCCCTACCTTTGTAGCTCACCTTCCAGGAGCTCTCCCATGTCCCCGATCCAGAAGTCCGGCACGTTTCATCTCGGCGATCGTCCCGTCCATCGGCTGGGTTACGGCGCGATGCAGCTCGCGGGCCCGGGTGTGTTCGGTCCCCCGAAAGATCGCGACGCGGCGCTGGCCGTGCTGCGCGCCGCGGTGGAAAGCGGCGTCGACCACATCGACACCAGCGATTTCTACGGCCCGCACGTCACCAATCAGCTGATTCGTGAGGCGCTTCATCCGTACCGCGACGACCTCGTCATCGTGACCAAGATCGGTGCGCGCCGCGACGACAAGGGCGGCTGGCTGCCGGCGTTCTCCGCCGAGGAGCTGACCGGCGCGGTGCACGACAACCTGCGCAACCTCGGTCTCGACGTGCTCGACGTGGTCAATCTGCGTGTGATGTTCGATACGCACGGCCCGGCCGAGGGATCGATCGCCGGCATGGTCGAGGCGGTCGCCGAACTGCAGCGGAAAGGGCTCGTGCGGCACATCGGCCTCAGCAACGTGACGCCGGCGCAGGTGGCGGAGGGTCGTGGCATCTGCGACATCGTCTGCGTGCAGAACATGTACAACCTCGCGAAGCGGAACGACGACGCGTTCGTCGACGCACTGGCGAAGGATGGCATCGCCTATGTGCCGTTCTTCCCGCTGGGTGGTTTCAGTCCACTGCAGTCGGACACGCTCAACGAGATCGCGACACGCCTCGACGCGACACCGATGCAGGTCGCGCTCGCGTGGTTGCTGCACCGCTCGCCCAACATCCTGCTGATCCCGGGTACGTCGTCCGTAGCCCACCTTCGTGAGAACCTCGCCGCCGGCGATCTCGTCCTTAGCGATGAGGTGTTGGGTGAACTCGACAGCGTGGGCAAGGCGGCCTGACGCGCCATCACCCGTCCGAAAATAGGAAGGCCCGCACATGCGGGCCTTCTCGTAGGGATCGTCGAACCGCTCTCGCCTTCAGAAGCGATAAGCGACCGTCTTCATCACCGCGGATGCCGCGTGCATGAGGCCGGGAACCGGCCAGGGCAGGTCGATGCCACCGCGTGCCTGCGCCGCATCCGCGTGACGAATTTCATCGGCCTGCATTTGCGTGAGGATGGCGCGCGAACGATCGTCCTGCGCGGGCAGTCGTTCGAGATGCTCGGCCAGATGCGCTTCCACCTGGCGCTCCGTCTCGACCACGAAGCCGAGACTGATCGGATCGCCGATGGCGGCCGCGGCGACGCCGATGGCGTAGCTTCCCGCATACCACAGCGGATTGAGAAGGCTGGGGCGGCTGTCGAGCTGCTTCAGTCGCTCGGCGCACCAGGCGAGATGGTCGGTCTCTTCCTGCGCGGCATGCATCAGGTGCGCTCGCGTTTCTTCGGTGCGGGCCAGGGCGGCCTGGCCGACATAGAGCGCCTGCGCGCAGACTTCGCCGACGTGATTGATCCGCATGAGTCCCGCGGCGTGGCGGCGTTCCGCGTCGGTCATCGGCGCGTCCGCTATCGCATCGCCGGGCGATCGCCGGACGGCCTCCGGCGAGCCCGCGACGGCTTCCATGGCGCGCTCCACGCCAGCCAGCAAACGGTCGAAAGGACTGAGGGTGCGAACGGACATGGAAGAAACTCCTGACGAACGGGGATGACACACGTTACAATGCTCGGCTCCCGGAGAAAGGTGAAGTTGCTGCGGCTGCTTGTCGCGCACGTCGGCCTCGTCATCCGGGAGGCTTGTGAAACGGCCCGGTCATCATGTTATGATTGTCGGCCCGAAGCTCACCTGCACGGTGGGCTTGCGCGATGAGGGAAAAGTCAGCTATTCTCTCGCGCCTTTGCTTTCACCGATTCCGTGTTCCGCCCTGCAAGGCGGCAAACCAGGTATTTGAAATGAAAACGTTCACCGCCAAGCCGGAAAGCGTCAAGCGTGATTGGTTCGTGGTTGATGCCACGAACAAGACGCTCGGTCGTCTGTCGACCGAGATCGCGCGTCGCCTCCGCGGCAAGCACAAGCCCGAGTTCACCCCCCACGTCGATACCGGCGATTACATCGTGGTGATCAACGCCGAGAAGGTGGCTGTGACCGGTGCCAAGCTGGACGACAAGATGTACCACCGCTTCACCGGCTACGTCGGCAACCTGAAGACCACGAGTCTCAAGGATCTGCTCGCCACGCATCCGGAGCGAGTCATCGAAATCGCCGTCAAGGGCATGCTTCCGAAGAACCCGCTGGGTCGCGCTATGTACCGTAAGCTCAAGGTATACGGCGGCGCCGAGCATCCGCATACCGCTCAGCTGCCCCAGGCGCTGGAAATCTAAGGAACTATGATGGCTATCCAGCAGAATTACGGTACCGGCCGCCGCAAGACCTCCGCCGCCCGCGTGTTCCTTCGCAAGGGCACCGGTGGCATCGTGGTCAACGGTAAGCCGCTCGACCAGTTCTTCGGCCGCGAGACCTCGCGCATGATCGTGCGTCAGCCGCTCGAACTGACCGAAAATGTCGAAAAGTTTGATATCATGGTCACCGTTGCTGGTGGCGGCATCACGGGTCAGGCCGGCGCCATCCGCCTCGGCATCGCCCGCGCCCTCGTCGAATACGACGAAGCGCTGAAGTCGCCGCTGCGTAAGGCCGGTTTCATGACGCGCGACGCTCGTGAAGTCGAGCGTAAGAAGGTCGGTCTCCACAAGGCCCGCCGCGCAACGCAGTTCTCGAAGCGCTAATTGGTTTAGTGCTTCAAAGTTCGACGCTTCAAGGTCAGAGCGCGTCGAAACCCGGTTTATTGGGAGATCGTCTAACGGTAGGACCGCAGCCTCTGACGCTGCTTATCTAGGTTCGAATCCTAGTCTCCCAGCCACCACTGAAAAGCCCCCGAGAAATCGGGGGCTTTTCTTTTTCTGCGTGCGTGATCCTCACGATGGTGAACCCCAGGCGTGCCAGGGAGCCCGGCGACGGTACAGCTGTGAGCGTAATCGGCAGCCGCCCGACAGGGGCCTCTGGCGATGGGCGAAAGTGGATAAATCGGTCATGGCACTACCCTGACCGAGTCGCAGGATCTGACGCGCACAGCGTCCAGACTTGCTCCACACAGCCCAGGAGGATCCACCATGCGTAGCTTTGCCCGCTCCACGCTCGCCTGCCTCGTCGTCGCTTCGTTCGGCCTCGGCGCCGCTCACGCCCAGACCGCTCTGTCGGGGCTGGGTCAATCCTGGCCGAACACGACCGATGTCAGCGCCAGCCCCAACTACCACGTCTATGTCTTCCAGCGCGGAACGACCCGGTATATCCAGGTCAACGACGCGAGCGGGAAGGTGCGCGGTGCGGTCGCCCGCACGCCTTACGCGCTGGTGGGTACGCCGGTCGGTTCCGACGCGGCCGGCGTCTCCACGCCGGACGAACCGTTGAACACCCCGGCCAGTGGCACGTCGGAGACCGTCTATAACGACGGCACGGTCGAGGTGAAGGCCGCCACTCAGCCGGATGGGACCGTGCGTATTACGGCTCGCCTTGCCGGCGAATGCCCCACGGTGCGCGACTGCAATGGTCACGGTCCGTGATCGAGCATGAGGGAAAGACCGGGGCGTCGTTCCGCCTGGGACCTTTCGGTCAGCGCTGACTGGGTTCCCGGCAGGCGCCTTTCAGTACCACCGGGTGGCTCGCCGCGATGCGGCGAGCCACTCGTACACCGAACAGGAGGGACGTGAAGATCACCAGCGACAGCACGACCTGCGCCTGGATCATCAGCGGCTCCGTCAGGAACGACGATGTCGATGCGAGAGCGATGCTCGCGAGCATGCCGGCCACCGCGCTGCCGTGCCAGCCGTGCCGCCAGGTCAGCAGGATGACGGGAACCGCCATCGCCATGCGCACGCTCTGCAGCGCGGCGGTGCCTTCGACCACCTGTGACGCGAGGAAGATCAGGATCGCGAGCGAGGGTACGACGATCAGCAGCGTATCGCGTGCCAGCGGGCTGGACCGCACGGCTTGCCAGGTGACGATGCCACCGGGCAGGGCAGCCATGCGCTCGCGCATCGCCATGATGGTCGGCGTCAGCGTAAGCGCGCCCAGGTATTGACCCAGGAAATAAATCAGAAAGTCCTGTACTTCGACCACGGGATTGGGCGAGCCATCGCCCATCTGCACGATCGACAGCGTAAAGGTGCTGGCACCGCCGCCAATGAGGGCGCAGGCAAGCGTCGCCACCATGATCATGTTCATGTTGATCTGGCCGTCGGCGCGACGCAGGTCCGCATGACGCCGGATCCACATCACTGCGGGCATGCACAGGCCGATCGTCGGGATCGAGACGAGACAGGCCCAGAGCACGCCGAACGCATGCGCATGCAGCGCGGCCATTTCAGCGACGGGCAGGGTTTCGCCGACCGCGAGCGCGGGCCAGAAGCGACGGGGAACAAGCAGCAGGCAGGCCAGGCGCAGGCCGGCAGGAAGCATCCAGTGCGAAAATGAAAAGTTGCGCGTGAGCTCGTAGCAGGCGGCATACGCGCCCGCGACGGCGACATAGCGCCCCCAGACTAACGGATCCTTGTTCAGTGCACGCACATTCGACCCCTTCTGCCTTCCGGGTGGCCGATCGGAGCAGTCGGTAGCGACGCTTTCCGCGATCGGCATGCCTAGTTTGAAGGGTTATCGGCCCGCTCGCCATCGAATAAACGGCGAATTGGTAAATTTGCCGTTTCCGCGCGCGGGTGAGGCGGGCATGGCGGGTCCGATACACTGGCGGAATGAGCGACGAAGTCCACCTTTCTCACGGCCTCGCGGGCGACCAGCAGGCACCGGACTGGCCGCCGCTGACGGAAGACGAGGTGGCATCCCTGCTCGACGGCTACCCTTCGTTGAAGGGGCCGTACGCCATCGTCTGGCACAGTCCCCGCCCGCTGTCGGCGGCGGCACGTGTCAGCACCTCGGCCGGCGAGGTCTTCGTCAAACGGCACCACATGAGTCTGCGCGACGAGCGGACGCTGGCCGAAGAACATCGCTTCGCGACGCACCTGCGGGCCGGCGGTATCCCCGTCCCGCACATCTTCGCTGATGCGGCCGGCCGCTCCTCGGTGTCCAGGGGCGACTGGGTCTACGAAGTGCATCGCTCCGCGACCGGGAACGATATCTACCGCGATGCGTTTTCGTGGTCGCCCGCGGGCGGCGCCGCGCACGCGCATGCCGCGGGTGCGATGCTCGCGCGGCTGCACCTTGCGGCGGAAGGCTACGATGCGCCGCAGCGGGGGACCCACCTGCTGGTCGCCCGAGCCGAGATGCTCTCGGCAGCTGACCCCGTCGCGGTACTGGCCGGACAGATGCCCGGACGCCCGGCGCTCGCCGCCTATCTGAGCGAGCGCGACTGGCGGGACGAGGTGGGTACGGTTCTCGGCCCTTGGACGCAGGCTGCGGCCCTGGCCGTAGCGCGACAAACGCCTTTGTGGACTCACGGCGACTGGCACGTCTCCAATCTCTGCTGGAGCGACGCGAGCGATGCGGGACGAATCACCGACGTGCTGGACTTCGGCCTGTCCGCGCGTACGTTCGCACTGTTCGACCTGGCTACGGCGATCGAGCGGAACGCCATCGCGTGGCTCGACATCGAACGGGGCGGGATTGCCCGTATCGATCTGGCTCTCGGCCTGCTCGACGGCTATCGGTCCGTCCGGCCGTTCGATCCGGCGGACCTGGCCGCGCTTGCCGACGTCCTGCCTGTCGTCCACGTGGATTTCGCGCTGTCCGAAGTGGAGTATTTCGAAGGCATCACGCGGCGCCGCGATCACGCCGACGTGGCCTATCGGACCTTCCTGCTGGGCCATGCCTGCTGGTTCGCCGGGACCGAAGGGCAGGGACTGCTCGACGCCCTCCGTCACGCGCGCTGACATTTCGTGCTTCAATAGGCGTTCTAGAAGCGGGGGTGCCCGGCATACGCCGGGCTGAGAGAGTCCCTTGGAACCTGACCCGGTTAGTACCGGCGTAGGGAGCTTGCAGAACCACAAACGCCCTGTCGGGCGGCGTGGTTCGCCGTCGCTTCGTCCGTGAACCCGAAGACGACGATGACTCTTGCCCGTACCCCACTCGCCCTGGCCCTGCTCGCCCTTGCTCCGCTGGCCCAGGCCTCGGACGACCATGCCGCCCCGCAGCAGGCCCGCACCCTGCCGACCATCGACGTGCACGCGTCGGCGACCGACGGCTACCACGCCGCGGACTCGCAGCTGGACACCTTCGGCAGCTTCGGCAGCGCGGCGCTGCACGACACGCCGGCCGCCATCACTGTGATCACCCGCGCACAGATCGACGATCGCCAGCCGCGCACGCTCAGCGAGCTGGTGCGCGGAGACGCGGCGATCAACGACAACTACGCGCCGGCGGGTTACTACCAGGACGTATCCATCCGCGGGTTTCCGCTGGATCTCGCGACAGGCTTTCGCTTCAACGGCATGATGATGTCCGCGGAGCAGCTGCAGGCGCTGGAGGGTAAGGAGCGCATCGAAGTGCTGAAGGGTCTCGGCGGTCTCGAAGCGGGCGTGGTCGAGCCGGGTGGCCTGGTCAATTACGTCAGCAAGCGTCCAGCCGAGGTGCACAACCTCACGCTGGGCACCGACTCGCATGGCTCGAGCTACGAAGCGCTCGACCTTGGCACATGGTTTACCCCGTCGTTCGGCGTGCGGGTGAATGCCGCCAACGAAAAGACGCACGGCGCCATCGAACACACCGACGGGCGTCGCAGCTTTTTGTCGATCGGCGCCGACTGGAAAATCAACGAACAGGCGACCTTGCTCCTCGATACCGACTACCAGACAAGCGGTGGCAATTCCGCATCGGGTTATCAGCTGCTCGGTGGAACGTCGATTCCGGCGCACCCGAGTCGCACCCGACTGCTCGGCTACCAGCCCTGGCAGCGACCGGTAGGTATCCATTCGAGCAACACGTCGCTCCGCTTCAACTACCGCTTCAGCGACACATGGAACGCGCAGGTGTCGGCGGGTCACAGTCATACGGTAATCGACGACAACGTCGCTTTCGCCTATGGGTGCTTCTACGCCGAGTCGTGCGCATCGGGTGCCACACCCGGTTACTTCTTCGCACCGAACGGTGACTACGACGTCTATGACTACCGCAGCCCCGACGACACGCGTCAGAACGACGAGGTGCGTGGCGTGGTCACGGGCAGCTTCGCCACCGGTGCGCTCGATCACGAGATCAACCTCGGCGCCAGTGCTTTCCGTCGCACGGTCGACCAGCGCCCTTACGTCTACGACTATGTCGGCACGGCGAACATCGATGATCGCGTCGTGCCCGTTTTCGACCCGTCGCCGAACCAGCCCGGCGCGTCCGTGCGTCGCCTGACCAGCTGGCAGCGCACGTTGTTCGCGATCGATCGCATCCACATGGGTGAGCAGTGGCAGGTTCTGGCCGGCGCGCGTCTGGTCAAGCTGGACGAGCGCGCCTACGACGACACCGGCGCACTCGAGCGCGATACACGCGAGACGAAGACGCTGCCGCAGGCAGCGGTGTTGTGGCAGCCGACGACGCCGCTGACGACGTACCTGAGTTACGGCGAAGGCATCTCGCTCGGTCGCGAAGCGCCTTACTGGACCTCCAACGGCGGCACGACGCTCGCACCGCTGCATTCGCGCCAGGTCGAGGCGGGCGTGAAATATGCCGTGAGCGATGTGCTCGACCTGCAGGTCGCCTTGTATCGCATCCGCCAGTCGTATCAGTTCGCTCGTCCGGATGACACGGCGGAAGGCTTCACTTTTGTCCAGCAGGGACAGGAGGTGCATACGGGCATCGAGTTGAATCTGGCCGGGCAGGTTACCGACCGGCTGCGCATTACGGCGAGTGGCAATGCGATCCGCGCGCGTGCGGAGAATACCGGTGCGCCGTCTTATGAAGATCACCAGGTGGTCAACGTGCCACGCTGGCGCACCGCCGTGTACGCCGACTACAGCTTGCCCTTCGTTCAGGGGCTTGCCGTGCTGGGCGGCTGGCGTTACGCGAGCAGCAACGTGGCGACGCCGGACGGCGCCACGCGCGTGCCCGGCTACCATGTGTTCGATGCCGGGCTTCGTTACGCGACCACGGTGAGCGGCCATGCGATGACATGGCGTCTGAATGTCGATAACGTCTTCAATCGCTTCTACTGGCGCGACACGGGGACCTCGGGCGGCGACGCCTACCTGTTCCCCGGCATGCCGCGCCTGGCCCGTCTCTCGGTGACCTATGAACTTTGAGCTGTCGTGGTTCGAACTGGCGGCCGCGCTGGTGAGCGCGGCCGCCGTGTGGCTCACGGCGCGACGCAGTCCGTGGTGCTGGCCGGTGGGGCTGGTTTCCGTCATCGCCTACGCGTGGATCTTCGTCGACGCCAGGCTCTATTCCGACACGCTGCTGCAGATCGCTTTCGCCCTGTTGATCCTCTACGGCTGGCATCGCTGGCGACGCAATCTGGATGGGAGCGGTCACGTCCGCGTCGCCGATCTGGATGGTCGGAGTGCGTTTACACATCTCGCGGTCGGCGCGGGGGCGGCACTGGCCCTCGGTTACGCGATGCATCGCTGGACCGACGCCTCCTTGCCGTGGCTTGATGCCGGGCTCACCGCGTTCAGCCTCGTCGCGCAATGGTGGCAGGCAAGACGACACGTCGCCGCGTGGTGGCTCTGGATCGTCGTCGACGTGCTCTACGTCGGTGAATACGTCTACAAGGCACTGCCGGTCACGGCCGTGCTGTACGCGGGATTCGTGGTGCTGGCGGTGATCGGCCTGCGCGCATGGCGCCGTGAACCGGCGCGGCCGGTCACGGCCTGAGCAGGATCGGCGCCTGCCCGGTCAGAGCTTCGGAATGCGGATGCGGCTGACCATCAGTGCTCCGGAGACCGCGAACATCAGGGCCAGCGGATGCAGGCCCAGCGTGGCGATCTGGACGCTACCGAGCCACATCCGTTCGTGCAGGGCGCCGGTGGCCGCCGCGGCGCAGAGCACCGCGACGAGGACAATCGAGGTCGGAATGGGTGTGCCCTCGAAGTGCGTCACCTTGCCCTCCTCGTTGGCGTGCGCTTCGGCGGTGACGTTGTATCGGGCCAGGCGGGACACGCCGCAACAGACGAACATCAGCAGGATGGCGCGGTCCAGTCCGCCCTGCATACCGCAGCCGTAGCCGATGACGGCGGGGGCGACGCCGAACGAGATGACGTCCGCCAGCGAGTCCAGTTCGCGACCCATGAGCGACGCGCGCTGGCGCCAGCGCGCGATCCGTCCGTCGAGTACGTCGAAAATAAGCGCCAGCAGCACCAGGCCGGAGGCCATGTAGAGGTGCCAGACGCCACCTTCCTGCAGGTAGGTCATGGTCGAGAACAAGGCGCCCACGCCGCTGGCGGCGTTGCCCAGCGTGAACCAGTCGGCCAGCGCGAAGTCGCGGATCATGGAAAACGGTCGCGGTTTCGTGGTCATCGGCTCGCTCGGCGGGGTGAAGACGACAGTTTACAAGGCACGACAGTCGGGGCGACGTGGAGAGGCGGTCGCTTGCGATCCGCGCGATTTTTCAGAATTCTTCTATATGCCAAAGCGGCAACGACCGTCATGCTGTCTGTGTCGCCGCCGGTGGCGGGTCGGCTCAAGGATTTGAGAACGACTCGCCACGGTGACCGACAGCGGCCGGGCGTGGGACGCGTCCCGGCCGCTTCTTCCGATCAGTGTCGCGGCGCGGCACCCCAGTCCTCGGGCCCGAAGCGTAAGTGCAGCACCGCGCGCACACTGTCGTCACCCGGCGGCTTGTAGTTGAGTGACGTGCAGCCCGTGGCGAGCTGCCGACGCGCGGCAACCGCCATCGCCCTAGTCATCTGCGTGGCGTACGTGGCACCACCCGCCTTCGACATGCTGATGGCGATGCCGAAACCGTCCGGGCTCACGCTGTCGGTGAAATCCGCCGGGGCGGTCTGCCCGCTAGGCAGCGCCATGATGTCCATCTTCTTGCCGCAGCCGCCCACACTGACGATATCGACGCCGTCGAGCAGGTTGCCGATGAACTTGTCGGCGCGCTCGGCCAGGGAATCGACCGCCTCCACCGTCGTGCTCAGGCGAATCTTCACGAAGTACAGCTTGCGATAGAACAGGTAGGCGCGCGAGGTCAGCATGTCCTGCTGCGCATCGAACACGATCGGCAGGAACCGCCCCTCGAGTTTCTTCCCACCCGCCAGCGACGCCGTATAGGGAGCCTCGTCTCCCCACCACACGTTGCGGTAGATCTGCTGGCGCTCGGCGAAGTCGACCGATTCGCGGAAGTCGTCCGCGGCCTGTTTCAGCATCTTCGACGCATCGCCTTCGCCGGCGGGGTAGATGAACACGTCGGCGATGATCCAGTCCGCGCCATCGATGTGATAGCGCAGCGAGACGCCGGCGGCGATGTCACCTTCATCCGCGTAGTTCTTCACCGCCGCGAGCGTCGCGCCTGGGAGTCGTTTCGGCGCGACGATCCACGTGTCGTCGACGACGCCACGGTGGCTCTGCGCATCGGGGAGAGCGAAAGGGGGCGCGGCGGGCGCCTCCTGGGCCAGCGCACCGGACACGGTCGCCAGACCGAACATGACGGGAAACACCTTCCACCGCGACATCGTCAAACCAACCTCTGGAAAATGGAACGCGAACCCCGTGTGCGCACTATAGCCATCCGCATGCGTCAGCGGGAGCGGGCGGACGCACGAAGGCGCCGTCGCAGAAAAGCCAGGGTCAGTGCTTCCAACTTGCGCGGCGCATGGAGGCCGGTAGGTGGCACATGCCGATGGAGCTCGCCGACGAGCCACCCCTCGAACACCTCGGGGTGAATGTAAGACGCGCGGCAGACCGCAGGCGTATTGCCGAGCACGGCGGCCACCTCTTTCACGGCGCCCGCCAGCGTCGTGCGCAGGGCCGCCTGACCGCCCTTGTCCGGTAGCGGCGTTGCCGCCAGCGTGGCGACCGCATGCACGGTACCGCCCCAGGTACGGAAATCCTTGGCGGTGAATTCCCCGCCCGTCACCCTGCGCAGGTAGTCGTTGACCATGCCGGAATCCACCGGCTGCCGGTTGCCCTCGTCGTCGAGGTACTGAAAGACGCGCTGGCCGGGCAGCTCCTGCACGCGGCGCACGATCTTCACCAGCCGACGGTCGTCCAGCTCCACGTCGCGCCACTGGCCACTCTTGCCGCGGAAGTGGAACTCGATGCGCCCCTTATGGACGGCTACATGCCGCGAGCGAAGGGTGGTCAGGCCGAACGAGTTGTTCTGTTTCGCGTAGGTATCGTTGCCCACGCGGATCATCGTTTCCTCGAGCAGGCTGACGATCAGGGCAAGCACCTTGTCGCGTGGCAACCCCGGCAGGGCCAGGTCCTTGCTAAGGCGACGTCGCAGGGCGGGCAGCACCTTGCCGAACTCGAGGACACGTTCGAACTTGCCGCGATCGCGGACGTTGCGCCACTTCGCGTGATAGCGGTACTGCTTGCGTTCGCGGGCGTCGCGTCCGGTGGCTTGCAGATGGCCGCGTTCGTTCGGGCAGATCCAGACGCGGGTGTACGCCGGGGGGATGGCCAGGGCACGGATCCTGGCAAGCACATCCTCGTCGGTGATCCGCTTGCCTTCGGCGTCGAGGTAGGAAAACGCCCGCCCGCGCTTGCATCGGGTGATGCCCGCGTCGGTGTCGCAGACATACACCAGGCCCGCCGCTTTCGCGTGGGCCTGTTCGGCGGTGACGACCACGAGGGCGTCGGTGGGCGGCTTCCTGGACATGGCCCGGAGTGTGGGCCAGCGGGCGATCAAGGCCCGGTGAACGCCTCGTCAGCCGACGCGGCAGAACACCGCCTTGAGGTAGCGGTTCTCGGGCACGTTGCTGGCCACGGGATGGTCCGCGCCGGCACCGTCGACGTGAAGGACCTGCAGTTCGCGGCCCGCGTTGAGGGCGACACGGCGGATCATCTCGAGGAAATCGTCCTCGCCGACCAGGCCCGTGCACGAGCAGGTCAGCAGGATGCCGCCCGGTGCGAGCACGTCGAGCGCCGTGCGGTTCATCGCGAAGTACTTCTTCAGCGCGTTGATGACCTGGTTGCGGTCGCGGGTGAGCTTGGGCGGATCGAGCACGATCGCGTCCCAGGTGTCGCCACGGTCGATCGCGGCGCGCAGCCATTCGAAGACGTCGCCCTGTTCGAACGTGGCCTCGACGCCGTTCATGCGCGCATTCTCACGGGCGACCTCGAGGATGGCGGCGTCCGCGTCCACGCCGGTGGCCTCGCGGGCGCCGGCCTTCATCGCGTGCACGGCGAAGCCGCCGGCGTTGCAGCACAGATCGAGCACGCGGCGGCCACGCGCCAGCTGCGCGAAGCGGCGACGGTTGTCGCGCTGGTCCGCGAAGAAGCCGGTCTTGTGACCCAGGCCCGGCGCCGCATGGAAGGACAGGCCGTGTTCGTGCACATCGACCGCGGTCGGCGGCTCGTTGGAGCGGACGTCGAAGGACTCCTGGCGCTGCACGTGCTGCTCGGCGAACCAGTACAGCGAGGCGCCCGGGAAGTGCTTCTGCAGTTCGGCGTGGATGGCGTCGCGGAAGCGCCACATGCCGGCGGCGAAATACTCGACCACCAGGTGATTGGCGTAACGGTCGACGACGAGGCCGGAAAGGCCGTCGCCTTCGCTGTGCACGACACGCCAGGCGTCGCTGACCTCGTCCAGACGGAGCAGTTCGCGGCGCAGTTCGACGGCGCGCGCGATGCGGGCGGCAATCCAGCCCTCGTCGATCGACTGGTCCGCGTCGGTGGTGAGCAGGCGCAGGGCCACGCGGGCGTGGCCATTCCAGAAACCCCGCCCAATAAAGCGACCCCGGGCATCGTGTACCTCGACGACGGTGCCGGGGGGCAGGCGGTCGTCGGGTTTGACGATCTGGGCCGACCAGACCCACGGATGGCCGGGGACGCGGTCGTTTTTGAGGCGGATGACGGGCAGGGCTGGCGTATTCATCCGCCCATGATACCGGGGCTCAGCGGCCGAAGCGCAGCACCAGCCAGGAAACGAGGGCCAGCAGGTTGATTCCCAGATGCGCGGCAGACGGGCCGCCGAGGGCGAGCAACCAGCCATGCTCCGCGATCGCCCAGTCGAAGCCCAGGTGCGGCGAGCGCTGCAGGGTGACCGAGAGATTGGCGAAGGCGCCGCTGGACAGCGCATAGCTGAACATCGGGGTGGCGATCAGCGGGGCCTGGAGGAACTGGGCCCAGATCGACATCTGCGTGCCGCGACCGTCGTTACTTGCCAGCAGAACGCCGGCGACGAGGATGAAGCCGAAAAGCAGCACGCCCAGTACGGCAACGATGGCATCGACACCGCTGAAGCGTCCGTTGAGCAGACGCTCGAACTGATGGACCAGACCGAACAGGCCGCCGGCGATTTCGAACACGGCGATGATGCGGGTGAAGAAAGAATTCAAAGCGGTCTCCACGAGAAAGCGAAAAGATGTGATTAAAGGTCGTCGGCGATGTCGTGCAGATCGGCGATGTGCTGTTCCCACCAGCGGGACTCGGCCGCGAAGGGAAACGCGGCGGGGAAAGCCGGGTCGTGCCAGCGTTCGGCGATCCAGCCGGCGTAATGCACCTGGCGCATCGCGCGCAGTGCGGGCACCAGCGCCAGCTCCGTCGGGTCGAAGTCGCGAAACTGGCCGTAGCCTTCGAGCAAGGCATCCATCATGGCGTCGTCGCCCGCGAGCATCCACAGATCCTGCACGGCCGGTCCCATGCGCGCGTCGTCCAGGTCGACGAAGTGCGGGCCGGCGTCGGTCCACAGGACGTTGCCCGGATGGCAGTCGCCGTGCAGGCGGATGCGGTGAACCGGTCCGACCGCTTCGATGCGGTTCGCCACGGCGTCGTCCACGCGCGACGCGGCGTTGCGATACGCATCGAAAAGATGCGCGGGCAGCAGGTCGGAACCCAGCGCGGCGCGCGTCGGCATGTCGATCATCGTCGCCCGGTCGAGCGTGGTACGGGCACGAAACGGCTGGCGCGCACCGATCGCATGCATGCGACCGAGCAACCGTCCCAGCCATTCGAGCTGGTCCGCCGATTCGAGCGATGGCGCGCGGCCACCCCGGCGCGGATACACGGCGTAGCGATAACCCTCATGGCGCAGCATCGTCCGCCCATCGAAGGTGAGAGGCGCGACCATCGGCAGTTCCGCCGCGGCGAGTTCGAGGGCGAACGCGTGCTCTTCCCCGATGGCGGCATCGGTCCAGCGGCCCGGGCGATAGAACTTGGCCACCACGAAACCACCGTCTTCCAGGCCGACCTGAAACACACGGTTCTCGTAGCTGTTGAGCGTCAACAGCCGGCCATCGCTCCAGGTGCCGGTGGCGTCCACGGCGGCCAGCACGACATCCGGCGACAGGGCGGCGTACGGCGCGCTTTCGCTCACGAGCGCAGGTTTCCCGGCGCGCCACCCGGCGATGGAATCACCGCCATGGTCAGGCGCGAGAGGCAGACCAGCTTGCCCTGTTCCTCTTCGATGCGGATTTCCCAGACCTGCGTGGTGCGACCCAGATGCAGGGCTTTGGCCGTGCCCGTGACGATGCCGCCGCGCACGCCGCGGATATGGTTGGCATTGATGTCGAGGCCGACGGCGACTTCTTTCTCGACGTCCAGCGTCAGCAGGGCGGCGGAGCTTCCGAGCGTCTCGGCCAGCACGACGGAAGCACCGCCGTGCAGGAGACCGAACGGTTGCTGCGTGCGGTGATCGACAGGCATGGTGCCGCGCAGCCAGTCGTCGCCGAAGTCGGTGAAGCGGATGTCGAGGGTTTCCATCATCGTCCCCCGGCTCCAGCCGTTGATGCGAGCGAGGTCGATGGGGTCTTTCCAGATGGCCATACGTGGGGTCGTCCCATGAGCAAGCCATCATTGTCCTACAATGCGCAGGTGCCCACCGTAACCCTGACATCGTCCGGCAAGCGATTCGACGCCGAGACTAACGAAACCGTACTCGAAGCCGCCCAGCGGGCGGGTATCGCGCTGCCGTACTCCTGCCGTGGCGGTGTGTGCGGCAGCTGCAAGGCCACGCTGGTCGAAGGCGACTGCGCCTACCCGCGCAATCCGCCCATGGCGTTGTCGGCGTCGGAGAGCGAGCACCACGCGATCCTGCTCTGCCAGGCCGTGCCGCAAGGCGACATCGCCATTCGCGCTCGCGAGATCGCCTCCGTCGAGGACATCCCGCATCGTCGTGTCGAGACGGAGGTGGTCGAGCGTCGCCTCCTCGCACCCGATGTCGTAGGCATCTGGCTGCGTCCTTTACAGGGCGACCGGCTGAACTGGCTGCCAGGTCAGTACCTGGATGTGATCCTCGAGGACGGCAAGCATCGCCCGTTCTCGATCGCCAGTGGCCCTCGCCGCGACGGGCTCATCGAACTGCACGTGCGTCACGTCCCCGGCGGCGGATTCACGTCGTGGGTGTACGAGTCGCTGAAAGTCGGCGATCGCCTCGCGATCGAAGCGCCCCTGGGGACCTTCGTGCCGCGTGAGGACTCCGAGCGTCCCATGCTGTTCATGGCTGGCGGTACGGGCTTCGCGCCGGTGAAGGCCATCGTCGAACACTTCATCGCGCTGGGTACGCGCCGTCCCATGCATATCTACTGGGGCGCGCGGATCGCCGCGGATCTGTACCTGCTCGACCTTGCGCGCTCATGGGCCAGCAAGGTGCCGAACATCACCTTCACGCCGGTGCTGTCCGATCCGGACGAAGCGAAGGCCGGCGGGTTGCGCGAGGGACTGGTCCACAACGCGTTGCTGGCGGACCATCCGGACCTGACGGGCGTGGAGCTCTACATGAGCGGGCCGCCGGCCATGATCGCGGCGGGCCGGGACTTCTTTGTCGAGGCCGGTCTTCCGGAAGACCGGCTGTATTTCGACTCGTTCGATCTGGCGCCGGATGTGCTCGATGCGATCCTGCGCGGGCGCGCGGGGATTCACGGGCTCTAGCGGTCCCCGGGGGCGCTCTGGCGGTCCAGGGGGGGGGGCTCCAGGGGCTTCCGGCGCTTTCGCAGGTCTGGATCGCGCGCGGGGCGCGCTCCTACCGTTTGCCTTTCGCTGTCGGCAACTGGGCGGCCTGCCAGCCGTAGGTGCCGCCTTCCAGCACGAACACCCTGGCGAAGCCCGCCTTGATCAGGCGGTTGGCCGCCTTGCCGACGCCACGCCCGTCCTTGTCGACCAGCACGACCGGAAGCTCCTTCGCCTTGCTCAGGTCCTTCTGGGTTTCAGGGTCGAACTGGCTCATCGCGACGTTCTTTGCGCCCGGAATGTGGGCCTTCTCGAAGTCGGCGCTGGCCGACAGGTCGACGATGAGCGGGGTGTCGCGGTTGATCAGCTGGGTGAGCCCGGCCGGCGTCAGGCTCTTCCACTTGCGGAACAGCACGCTGACTTCGCCCGCGATCAGGGCGATCAGGATGACCACGAAAAGCGCGACCAGCGCGCCATGGTTGCTCACGAACTGGGGCAACTTCTGCAAAACGTCGTTCATCGGGTCTTCCGCGTGCCAATAGGGCTAAACGGTCGATTATAGCGGCTTCACTGCGGTGTGAAGTTCGGCAGGCCCGTCATCAGGCGCCACTTCTTCTTTTCGCGGTCGTAGTGCCAGCGCTGGCGGTCGAGGACGGTCCGCTCCGCCTGCGTGTTGATGTTGACCACGCTGATCTGGACCAACTGGACGACATCGTCCGGGCCATCGGGCCGCGGGCCGCCGCCCTCGTCGTAGCCGGTCACCCGCAGCTGGGCGAGCCGGCTCATTTCGACCTGGCTGACCGGGTGCTCCTCGGCATAATCCGGATCGATATAGATCTGCGCGCCGGTGAAATCGCCCCAGCGGATCGAGCCCGCGTAGTTCATCAGGGTGCTGTTGAGCGCCTGGTTACGAATGTCCGTGGCGCAGCCGGTGAGGGTTGCGAGCACGAGCACGAGGGAGGACAGGGCGAGTCGGCGCATGGCAGGGTCCGTTGAGGCGTCGGCGGGCATTATGCCCGGCGTTTCGCCACGAAGCGCGCGTCCATGCTGGCAAGCGGTTTGCCGTTGCCGCCGGGGACGACGCAGGTGAAGTCGGCGCGGGCCCTGCCGCGGCCGTCCAGCATCGCGAAAAAGGAGCTCCAGCGTGCGCCGGGCGCCAGACTGGCCTCCGCGCGCAGGTCGGTCCAGACCGGATCCAGGTAGCGCACCGTCGAATCCGCCACGAAGACATCGCAGTCGCTGCCACGACGGCGCAGCATGGCCTCGACCAGGCTCCAGCAGGCCAGGGTCATCAGGGTGACCAGGCTGCCGCCGAACGCACAGGCCTTGTCGTTGATGTTGGGGGCGAGCGGGGCGGTCATGACGAGGCGTTCGCCATCGAACTCGGCGAGGTGCACCCGCATGGCCTGCGCGAGGGGGATGCCGTCGAGGATGAAGCGCTCGAGGCTGGCGAGATCGTCGGGTATCGAGGTCATAAGCGGTCAAGTCTACGAGGCGAGGTAATCCGTTCGCATCCGTATGGCGCCCCAACCTTCGGCATTGGTGACGCGGCCCGCATCTTTCTATGCTGGCGTATCACTCGCAGGATGCTTTCACGTGAGCCGTACCCACCCGCTTCGCAACGTCACGGTCGTGATCACCCGGCCCGCAGGCACGGCCGGCCCGATGAGCCGTCGTGTACGCAAGCTCGGCGGCATTCCGGTGAGCGTGCCCGGCCTTTCGTTGCGCGCCACGGAGGATGCGAGCGCCGTCGATGCCGATCTGCGCCGTGCGCTCGAGGGCGATATCCTGATTTTCACCAGCCCTGCCGCCGTGCGTTTCGCCGCCGACGTGCTGCCGCTGGCCACGCGCGCCGTGGTGATCGCCGTCGGGCGCGGCACGGCGCGTGCCCTGCGTACCGCGAACCTGCCCGATGCGCGCTTCCCAGAAACGTCTCAGAACAGCGAGGGTGTGCTCGATCTTCCCGAACTGGCGGACATCCGTGGCCGCCGTGTGGCCCTGATCGGCGCCGCAGGGGGCCGCGGGCTGCTCCGTGAGCAACTGGTGGCACGGGGTGCCCTCCTGGCGGAGATCCACGTCTATCACCGGGTGGCGCCCCGGCTGGATCGTCGGCACATCGACCCGCTCCTCAAGCTCACGCGGCGCTCCGCCGTCCTGCTTTCCAGCGCCGAGGCGCTCGACCATCTGCACCGCGCCCTGATCGCTCCCGCGTGGCGCCGCCTGATCCAGGCGGTGGCCGTCGTCAGCAGTGAGCGGCTGCGCGATATCGCCGTACAGGTCGGTTTCGAACGCGTGGTGGTGGCTGCCTCGGCGCTACCGGGCGACCTCCTCGCGGCCGCAAGCCAGGTGTCGTTCACGCGCCGTTGAGGGATGTGTTCCATGCGTTGGCGTACGGCCTGCTAGCATGCGGCCCATGACGACCGAGACCCCACCGACCGATACCGTCCCGGCGCAGCCGGCCCCGGCCGCCGCGCCTCCGACCGCCCGTGCGCAACGGTCGCGCGACCCCGCTCCACGCCGTGGGGGTGGCGCGCTTGCCGTTGCCATCCTGCTCTCGCTGGCCGCGCTCGGCGCGGCGGGCTACACCGGCTGGACCGTCTGGAACATGCGCCAGGATCTGGGCGCGGCGAATGGTCTGCGCGGGCAGGTGGACACGCTGCAGGCCGCCGTCGACGGTCTGCGCGACGACAACGCCAATCTTCGTCGCCGGGTCGGTGACGCCGATGGCGTGAATCGTTCCGCACGCGAAGAGATGCTCGGCGTGTCCGAGCGTACGAAGAACCTCGAGGATGCGGTAGCCAACCTGTCCGAGCGCAGCCTGAGCGGTCATGACGCGATGCTGCTCGACGAAGCCGAATCGCTGCTGCGCATGGCGAAGGAACGCTTCGCCCTGTTCGGTGATGCCAATGGTGCGTTGTCGGCCTACGACCTGGCCGATAAGACGCTGGCCGCCGTCAACGACAGCGCTTTCTCCGCCGTGCGCCAGAACCTGGCGGCTGAGCGCGAAGCGTTGAACGGTATCGCTCCGCCTGCGCGCGCCAGCGACCTCGCGGCGCTCGCCGAACTGCGTGCGCAGATCCCGACGCTGCCGCTGACGAGTACCGACGCGAAGAACGACGCCACCCAGGATCGCGACTTCTGGCAGCGTGCCGGCGACGCGCTGGGGAGCATCGTCAAGGTCAGTCACGACGACGGCACCCCGCTGGGTCTGGCCGACGATCGCATCGCACGCGAACTGGCTGCGCTGGATGTCGCCCACGCGGAATCCGCCGTGCTTGCCTATGACGACGTGGGCCGCCATGCCGCGTTGAAGCGCGTGGATGCCACGCTGGCCGCCCGCTTCGATCCGGCTTCGCCCGCCGTGCAGGCTGCGCGATCGCGCATCGCCGCGCTGCTGGCCAGTCAGGCGAAGGGGCAAGAGCCGAAGCTCGGCGCCGCGCTCGCGGAACTGCGCAACCTGCGTTCCGTGCATGCGCTGAAAGGTGGCGACACCAATGGTAGTCCCGCCCATGCTGCCAGCGCGTCCGCGCCTGCGGCACCGGCCGTTCCGTCGAGCGCCGCTCCGGCGCCGAAGGCCACGCCATGAAGCTCTGGCGCTGGATTGTCGGTCTCATTCTCATCGCGGTGATCGCCGCCTTCGCGTGGCACTGGGTCGCCGAGGACCCCGGCTACGTGCTGATCCACCTGCGTGGCACCAACGTGCAGATGACGGTGGTGACCGCCGTCGTGATCCTGTTGCTGGCATGGGCGGCGATCACCGCGCTCGTGGCGCTGATCCGCTGGCCGTTCGGGGCGATGACGCGTCGTCACCGCAACCTCAGTCGTCGCCGTCTCTCCGATGGCCTCGTCTCGCTGATCGAAGGTCGTCACGGCGAAGCCGAGCGCGACCTCAACCGCGCGGCGCGTTATCCCTCCGTTCGCGGTCCCGCCCTGCTTGCCGCCGCCGAAGCCGCCGAGCGTCATGGCGAGTCGGCCCGTGCACTGGAAACACTCGATCAGGCCGCGCAGGAAACGCCGCGCGCCGCCCGCGTGTTGCGTGCCCGCTTGTTGCGTCGTGCCGGCAAACCGGCCGACGCCGCCACCCTGCTGGCGCCCGAAGCCAACAGCGGTGCGCTTACGCCAGCGGGCTGGATCGAATTTGCCGAGGCCTCGCTCGCCTCAGGCGACGCACGCGGCGCGGTCCGCGCGATCGAACCCTTGCAGAAGAGCGGTGAACTGGGCTCACGCGCCTTCACCGAACTGGAATCGCGCATCGTCGCGGCGTATATCGCCAGCGCGCCGGATGGCGCGGCACTGGCCGCGTTGTGGTCGCAGCTGCCGAAGGGGCAGCGTCGCCTGCCCGCGGCCGTGGACGCGTATGCGCGCCAGGCGGCGCGTCATGGTCAGATCATGGCGGCGATGGACGAGATCGAGACGGCACTGCGTCGCGAATGGTCGCCGACGCTGATCGCCACGTACGGCGGCATGGGCGCGGAAGATATCGAGCAGCGCCTGCGCAAGGCGGAGGCCTGGATCGACACGCATCCGAACGATGCGGCACTGCTTACGGCAGTCGGCCGTATGTGCGTTCGCGTACGTCTGTGGGGCAAGGCGAAGCCGCTGCTGGAGCGGGCGCTGGCGATCGAGCCCAGCGTCGCCGCCTGGGAAGCGCTTGGCGATGTCTACGTCGGCGAAGAGAATCCCGGCATTGCCCAGCGTTGCTATCGCAACGCGCTGGCACTGGCGCGCGGCGAGGTCACCGAGGCACTGCCCGAGATCCGTACGGGACGTATCGATACGCGTGTCACGGCGGTGGAAGAGCGTGATCAGCACGGGGTGCCGCGTTTGTCGCCGTGATCAGCGACCGGGCGCTGGCGGATGCCAGTGCCCGGCTCTGGCGCAGCGGTCCGCACGTGTCTTGAGGCGTTCCGCCTCCACAGATGCCCTTCCGGCCAACGCGTCAGGCGCATCGAGTTCCAGATAGAGATCGGCACACTGGCGTGGCGTATCCGCCGGTAATGGCGTCGGGTCGTACGGCACGGAAGGTTTGTCTGCGAATCCGTTAAAGACCAGATGTCCGATGCCCACGCACATCGACATGACCAGCACCGCCAGCCACGAGGACGACCTGCCTCGTGCGCGTTCGCGGGCACGGGCGACCCCGACCGGGAGAAAGGCCGAATCGGGCAACGCCATGCGCCTGTACATGTCCTGGGAGGATGGCGACTGCGCCTCGAACATGGATTGCCATGCTTGCAGCGTGTCATGCGACAGGTGCAGGCCGAGCCACGCCGGATAGCTCTCGCGGAGCCTTGCCACCTCAGGCCAGTGTCGCAGCAGCGATGTGTCCAGCGACGTCTCGGCACGGGCGAAGACCGCGAGCCATCCATGGCGCTGGTCGGTACCCAGCTCGTTCCACGCATCGCGTTCGGACAGCACCTTCTCGACCCACTGGCCCCGTTTGCCCAGCGCGGCGAGATGGCCCACCTCGTGCCAGTGGAACTGCTCTTCCGCCGCCGCGAAGACGTCCACCCGGTGGCCGATACGCTGCAGCGCGACCAGATCGATCAGGTGTTCCTCGTACAGTCCCGGCGCATCGATGTATTGCTTGCGCACCTCCGCCAGCGATGCAGCCAGAAGAGCAGTCACCTGCCCGGCGCCGTGGGTACCGACCTCGGCGGCGAAATCCATGGCCAGCGCCAGTGTGTTGTCCGTCACGGGGGGATGGTCGGGGGATGCGCCGGCGGTCACTTCTTCCGGCTCAAAGGCGTCGTCCCGGAGCGCCCCGACGTCCGTCGACACGGCGAGGGGCGGCTCGCTTGCTCCCGCCTCGCACCAGGCCCGGGCCGCTTCGTACGCTTCGCGCAGCCTGCCGAAACCGGCGGGATCCGTTTCGGGATCGATCTGACGGAGCGCTGCGGCGTACGCGCGACGGACGGCGACCGGGTCCGCATACCCCGGCAACCCGAGCACCTGCAGATGCCACGGGGTTCCCGCGGTCACTTCATCCATCCGAGCTGGCGAAAGACGGCGACGGCGATGCGGACCGCCATGCCGAAGTAGAAGAGCCAGGCAAGTCCGCCGGTGAAACGCTCCCTGATCCAGCTCCACCACGCCGCCGGTGCCGCACCGCGCTCCGCCTTGCGTTCGAGCTTGCGACGACGCGCCGGCGGCAAGGCCGCAAACGCCTCGCGCCAGGCCTCGAGCACCTCGTTCGTGACGCGAAGTGACAGGTAGGTTCGATACGTACCGAGATATCGGGCGATCAGGGGCCATGCGGCGACCACGTGGGGCGCCAGCACGTCGTCCCCACGTGTGGCGGCGCCAATCGCGTCGAAAACCCGCTCCTGCATGCGTTCCGGCAGTGCCTTCCATCCGGTCTCCTGGACGAGCACCTGTTCGACCCAGCGCCCGTGATCGCCCAGCTCGGCGAGACGGCCGACCTCGTTCCAGTGGAATTCCTGCGTCGCCGCGGCGAAGACCTCATCGCGCCTGGTCAAATCCTGCCCGGCGATCGCGGCGATCAGCAGCACTTCGAACCAGGCCGGCGCATCGACGTGGCCGCGTACGGTCTGCGTCACGCGATACAGAAGCACACGCGCGCCGGTGCCGGGCTCCGCGACAAGGCTGCCCGCAAAGGACGACAAGGCAGCGCTCGCTTCGTCCCGGGGGTCGAGGCTGGCTGTCGCGGGTGTCGGTGGAACATCGTCCGTCACCGCGTGCTGGCGCGGAACGTCGGCGCCCGCGCCGTCGCGATACCACGCCTGGGCCTGTTCATACGCCTCGCGCAGCGTCGCAAAGGCCGCTGGCTCCCTTGCCGGATCGATAGCCTTCAGGCGTATGGCATACGCGCGCCGGATGGCACGCTCATCGGCGTCGGGGTCGATGCCCAGCACGGTGAAGAAGGATGATTCCATGGCGGTCAGACCGCCGGATCCGGCACGAGGTAATGGTCACGTTCGACGCTGTCGATCGCCTCGCGGAAGGCCGCCGCGTCGCGTGCGATCAGTCGCGGATCCTGCGTGGCAAGCGTCTGTTCAAAGCGGAGAATGACGTCGCCGAGACGATCGCGCAGATCGCCCAGCGATTGCTCGTACATGCGTTCCGCCCGCGCGAGCAGCGTCCTGTTTTCCAGGGTGTCGCGGGGATGGATCTTCAGCTCGGAAAGCGCGGCAAGGCGACGGGCGACTTCGGCGGGTTGCATGTGCGTATCGCCGCTCTCGATCACGAGCTGCTCGACCTTGCCCGTCGCGACGACGGTGACCTCCACCTCGAGCAGGCCGTTGACGTCGTAGGTGAAACGAACATCCACACCGTCGGCATGTCCGGGGCCCGGCTCCAGCGGCAAGGTCAGTTCACCCAGTGAGATGTTATCGCGCACCATGCGCGACTCGCCCTGATACACACCGATCCGGATCTGTTTCTGCTGCGGTGTCAGCGGGACGAAACGCTGTACACGACTCACCGGCACCACCGTGTTGCGCTCGATCACCGGCGCATAGAAGCCGGCGGCCTGGGCGCCGTTCTCGATCCGTCGCGACACTTCCGTACCGAGCGTGTACGGGCATACATCGGTCATTACCGTCTCGTCGAGCGCCTTGTCCTTCATTTTCAGGCCCGCCTGCACGGCGGCGCCGAGCACGACTACCTCGTCGGGAGGGTGACCGACCGCGGGGAAACGCCCGAACATGCGTGTCGCCAGCGCACGAATCATCGGCATACGTGTGGCACCGCCGGCCAGCACCACGTTGTCCAGGTCCGCGGCGCGAATGCGCGCGTCACGTAACGCGCGCTCGATCGGCCGCCACAGGCGGTTCAGGAGGGGCTGGGCGAGCTTCTCGAACGCGTCCCCGTCGAGCGCCACGGCAACGGTCTGGTCACGCCAGGCGATCTCCAAGCGCGCCTTTCCCTGCGTACTCAGCTCACGCTTGGCGATTTCCGCCCGTGCCGCGAGGCGCTGCATGAACCTTGCATCGTCGCGTGCGGCTTGCGGGATACCCTCGACGAAAGCGAGATCGGCAATCAGTGTGGCGAAATCCTCGCCACCCAGCATGTTGTCACCCGCGCTGGCGCGCACTTCCATGACACCTTCGAACATCTCCAGAATCGACACGTCGAAGGTGCCGCCGCCCAGGTCGAAGACCAGAAACTGGGTCTCGCCGCCGGCGTCATGCAAGCCATAAGCCAGCGCCGCGGCCGTAGGCTCGTTGAGCAACCGCTCGACCTTCAGCCCGGCGAGTTCACCGGCGACACGTGTGGCTTTGCGCTGCGCATCGGAGAAATACGCCGGTACGGTGACGATGGCCTCGGTGACGGGCTGGCCAAGGAATGCTTCGGCATCCGCTTTCAGTGAACGCAGGACCAGGGCGGAAAGTTCTTCCGGGCGATAGTCGCGATCGGCCAGACGTACGGTCCGGGCACTGCCCATGTACCGCTTGAACAGGGATGCCGTGCGCTGCGGGTGGGTCTGCAGGCGCTCGCGTGCCGCCGCGCCGACGAGGACGCTGCCGTCGTCATCGATGCCGACGCACGAAGGCGTCAGCACGCCGCCCAGCGCATTCGGAATGAGGCGCGGCGCGCCATCGATCCACGCGGCGACGAGACTGTTCGTGGTTCCCAGGTCGATCCCGACGATCATGCCTTTCTTCCCTTGCCTGCATGAGCCGCGTAGTCGTCCATGCCAGGCGATCGGCGTTGGAGCCCCCTTACAACGCGGTCAGATTGGCATAAGCGTAAACCAACCACTTGCTCCCGGCATCCTCGAAATTCACCTGGACGCGCATGTGCGCACCGGCGCCCTCGGCACTGACGATGGTGCCCTCGCCGAACTTGGGGTGGCTGACCCGCTGTCCCAGGCGAATCGGCGAGGCTTCTTCGATCGATAGACCACCGGCGTAACGGTCCGCATACGCCGGGCGGGACACCTGCACCCGCGGGCGCAGCTCATCGATCAGTTCGGGCGGGATCTCGCCAAGGAAGCGAGACGGTCGGGCGAGCATCTCGGTGCCGTGCATGCGGCGCGATTCCGCATGGGACAGGAACAGGCGCTCGCGGGCGCGCGTGATGCCCACATACGCCAGACGTCGTTCTTCCTCGAGGCGGTTCTCTTCCTCCGTGGAGCGCTGGCTCGGGAACAGGCCTTCCTCCATGCCGACGAGGAACACCACCGGGAATTCCAGGCCCTTGGCCGAATGCAGGGTCATCAGCTGGACGCAGTCGTCCCACGCTTCGCCCTGACCTTCGCCCGCCTCGAGCGCGGCGTGTGACAGGAAGGCGGACAGCTCGTTGAGCCCGGCATCCACATCTTCCGGCGTCATCTCGAAGCGGCTGGCCACGTTGACCAGCTCGTCCAGGTTCTCGACCCGGGCCTCCCCGTTGCCGCGCTTGTCGTTTTCGTAGAAGTCGCGCAGACCGGTGTGCAGGATGGCGTGTTCGATCTGCTCGGCGAGGTCGAGCGCGGTGGGGGTGTCGTCACCGCTGACATTGTCGTGACCGCCGAAGGTACGAGCCAGATTGTCGATGAGCCCGATGAAGGCCTTCAGTGCGTTCTTCGCCCGGCCCGCCAGCGAACCGATCGAGGCTTCGGTAAGTGTGGATTCCCACATCGAGCTGCCGTCGCTGCGGGCGCGGCGGCGCAGTTCGTCGAGCGTGCGGTCGCCGATGCCGCGAGGCGGCGTGTTAACCGCGCGCTCGAAGGCGGCGTCGTCGTGACGGTTGGAGGCGAGGCGCAGATAGGCCAGCGCGTCCTTGATTTCGGCGCGCTCGAAGAAGCGCAGGCCGCCATACACGCGGTAAGGCGTATCGCGCTGGATGAGCTGTTCTTCGAAGTTGCGCGACTGTGCGTTGGAGCGGTAGAGAATGGCGCAGTCGCGGGCATTGCCATGCTCCGCGATGTGTTCGCGGATGCGTTCGACCACGAAGCGTGCTTCGTCCTGCTCGTTGTACGCCGCATACAGCGCGATGCGCTCGCCTTCGCCGCCGTCGGTCCACAACTGCTTGCCCAGGCGTCCGCCGTTACGGGCGATCACCGCATTGGCGGCGTTGAGGATGGTCGAGGTGGAACGGTAATTCTGCTCGAGACGGATGGTCCTGGCGCCCTGAAAATCGCGCAGGAACTGCTGCACGTTTTCCACCTTTGCGCCACGCCAGCCGTAGATCGCCTGATCGTCGTCGCCGACCACGAAGACCTGCCCCGTGCTGCCGGCGAGCACACGGATCCACGCGTACTGCAGCGTGTTGGTGTCCTGGAACTCGTCGATCAGCAGGTAGCGCCAGCGATCCTGGTAGTGCTTGAGTACCTGTGGATCCTTCAGCCAGAGCTCGTGCGCGCGCAGCAGCAACTCGGCGAAGTCGACCAGGCCGGCGCGCTGGCACTGCTGCTCGTACGCCTTGTAGACCTCGACGAACGTGCGCGTGACCGGATGGTCGCGGTGCTCGATGCTGTCCGGGCGCTTGCCCTCGTCTTTCCAGTTGTTGATCTGCCAGGCGGCCTGACGCGGCGGGAAACGCGCCTCGTCCAGCCCCATGCCGGCGATCACCCGCTTGATCAGCCGTTGCTGGTCGTCGGAGTCGAGGATCTGAAAGCCCTCGACCAGCCCGGCCTCGCGCCAGTGACGGCGGAGCAGGCGGTGGGCGATGCCGTGGAAGGTGCCGACGGTGAGCCCCTGCGTACCGCCAGGGATGATCCCGTCCAGGCGCGAGCGCATTTCGCCCGCCGCCTTATTGGTGAAGGTGACCGCCAGGATCGCCCAGGGCGGAACGCGTTCGACCTGGGTCAGCCAGCCGATGCGGTTGATCAGGACGCGGGTCTTGCCGGAGCCGGCGCCCGCGAGAATCAGGTAATGGCCGGGTGGGGCACTGACAGCCTCACGCTGGGCGTCGTTCAGATCGTCGAGAAGGTGGGAGACATCCATCCGCCCATTGTAGCGGCTGGGCTCCCACCTTGGCCCGACGGAGCGATCAGCGCTTCTGCGCGATGCCCGCGACAGCGACGATGCCGCCGATCACGATCCCGGCGATGCCCACCCACTGCGGGATGGACTTGTTATGAGTCGCTTCGATCTTGGCCGGTCCCAGCGACGCGACGGTGTCGGTCTTCTGATAGCTGCCGCCGCCGACGGTGATCCAGATACCTGCCGCGACAAGGATGATGCCAACGACAATCAGGCCTGCACGCATGTTTGATTCCTCCCGGTTCGATGTGGGCGGGAGGATGCGTTGACGGATGTGAGGACGACGTGGGGAGAGTCGCTTTCCGCAAAAAAAACCCCGGAGGCCAGGGGAGCCTCCGGGGCGGGGTGGATGACCGGGCCCAGGGGAAGACCGGGTCGTCCTGAGGTGATCCCAGGGAGGTGGGATCCACCGATGGGACGCCGTTGCGTGCGTCCGAAGATATAGACGCGCGAATGAGGACAAAGTTGCAACGGATCGCAAAAAAAGTCAGCCCGTATTCATGGGCTGACTTATCAACGAGTTGCCGTCATTCAATATGAACGACAAAACGGAAATCTTACGTTTGGACGTCCGCGTGGTTCCGAAAACGACCATGAACGCCGCGGTACGGCGCTTGGTACATCCTTAGTGCGCCTCGTCCCAGTTGGCTCCGACGCCGATGTCGACCTGTAGCGGCACGCTGAGCGACGCCGCACCGGTCATGTGCTTCTCGATGCCGGCGCGGATCTCTTCAACGGCGTCTTCGCGAACCTCGAAGACCAGTTCATCGTGCACCTGCATCAGCAGGCGGACATCGTCGCGGCCTTCGATCCAGCCCGATACCGCGATCATCGCGCGCTTGATGATGTCGGCGGCGGTTCCCTGCATCGGCGCGTTGATGGCGGCGCGCTCGGCACCGGCGCGAAACGCCTGATTGCGCGAGTTGAGATTGTCCAGATACAGGCGGCGGCCGAACAACGTCTGCACGTAGCCGTCGCGATGCGCCTGCTCACGGGTCGTGTCCATGAACGTGCGGACGCCGGGATAGCGCGAGAAGTAGCGACCCATGTAATCGGATGCTTCGCCTCGATCGACGCCGAGCTGCTTCGCGAGCCCGAAAGCGCTCATGCCGTACATCAGGCCGAAGTTGATCGCCTTCGCCGCGCGACGCTGGTTGGTGGTGACCTCATCGGCCGGCACGCCGAAGACTTCCGCCGCGGTCGCACGGTGGACGTCGCCCCCCTCCCGGAATGCGCGAACCAGACCCTCGTCGCTGGACAGGTGCGCCATGATGCGCAGCTCGATCTGGGAGTAGTCGGCGGCTACGATGCGCCATCCCGGCGGCGCGACGAAGGCCTGGCGGATGCGCCGGCCTTCCTCGGTGCGCACCGGAATGTTCTGCAGATTCGGGTCCGACGAGCTGATGCGGCCCGTGGCGACCGCGCCCTGGTGGTAGCTGGTGTGTACGCGGCCCGTACGCGGGTTGACGATGCCGGCGAGCTTGTCGGTGTACGTCGAGCGCAGCTTGGCGAGGCCGCGGTACTCGAGGATGATGCGCGGGAGTTCGTGCGTTTCGGCGATCGCTTCGAGCGCTTCCTCGTTGGTCGAGGGCTGGCCGGTCGGCGTCTTCACCTTCGCCGCGAGACCGAGCTCGTCGAACAGCACGGCCTGCAGCTGCTTCGGTGAGTCGAGGTTGAACTCGTGACCGGCCGACGCGTGCGCGACGCTCTGCAATTCCAGCATGCGCTTGCCGAGCTGCTGGCTCTGCAGGCGCAGCACGTGCGCATCGATCAGCACGCCGGTGCGCTCCATCTTCGCCAGGACGGGGACGAGTGGCACCTCGATGTCCTGATAGACGTCACGCAGCGACGGCTCGGCTTCGAGCTTCGGCCAAAGCGCATGGTGCAGGCGCAGCGTGATGTCGGCGTCTTCCGCGGCGTAGCGGCAGGCCGTGTCGCAGTCCACCTGCGAAAACGGAATCTGCTTCGCGCCCTTGCCGGCGACCTGTTCGTACTTGATCGTCGTGTAGCCGAGGTAGCGCTGGGCCAGCGAGTCCATGTCATGGCGCGTGGCGGTGGCGTTGAAGATGTACGACTCCAGCATGGTGTCGTGCGCCAGGCCCTGCACGTCGATACCGTAGTGCGACAGGACGTTGATGTCGTACTTGCCGTGCTGGCCGACCTTGCGGCGCTTCGGATCTTCGAGGACCGGTTTCAGCGCGCTGAGCACATGATCCCTCGGCAGCTGCGTCGGCGCGCCGGGATAATCGTGGGCCAGCGGGATATACGCGGCTTTGCCGGGTTCCACGGCAAGCGACACGCCGACGATCTCCGCCATCATCGCGTCGATACTGGTGGTTTCGGTATCGAAGGCGATGAGCGTCGCGGTTTCGAGCTTCTCCAGCCACGCGGCGAGGCGGTCTTCGGTGAGGACCAGTTCGTATTCGCCGGGGTGGGACAGCGAGACATCCGGTGCGGCGACCACCGGAGCGGCCGATGTCGCCGGCGCGGCGGAACCCGCCGCGGACACAGAAGCCCTGGCCGGTGCGTCAGTGCCTGCCTCGATGTCTTTCAGCGCGGCCTTGAAGTCATAGCGCGCATAAAGCTCTCGCAGTGCGTCGACATCGCGATCGCGCATCGACAGGTCGACCGGCGCAAATTCCAGCGGCACATCGGTACGGATCGTCACCAGCTCGCGGGATAGCGGCAGGCGCGGGATGGCCGCGCGCAGGTTCTCGCCGATCTTGCCGCCGATCTTGTCGGCATTGGCAAGCAACGTATCGAGGTTGCCGTACTCGCCCAGCCATTTCGCCGCCGTCTTCGGCCCGCACTTTTCCACACCCGGAACGTTGTCGATGCTGTCTCCCATGAGGGTGAGGTAATCGACGATCTGCTCGGGACGAACACCGAACTTGGCGAAGACGCCGTCGGCATCCATGGTGGTGTTGGTCATCGTGTTGATCAGCAGCGTGTGCTTGCCGACCATCTGCGCGAAATCCTTGTCGCCGGTGGAGATGATCGTATCGATGCCCTGCTCGGCCGCCTGGCGGGCGAGGGTGCCGATCACGTCGTCGGCTTCGACGCCGGCCACGCAAAGGATGGGAAAGCCCAGTGCGCCGACGATTTTCATCATCGGTTCGACCTGCGCGCGCAGGTCGTCCGGCATCGACGGGCGGTTGGCCTTGTACTCCGGGTACAGATCGTCGCGGAAGGTACGTCCCGGCGCGTCGCAGACGAAGGCGACGTAGTCGGAACCGGCCTTCATGGTCGTGCGCAGCATGTTGACGATACCGAACAGCGCGCCCGTGGGTTCGCCGAAAGCATTGGTCAGGGGAGGCAGCGCGTGGAACGCGCGATACAGGTACGAGGACCCGTCGATGAGCGTGAGTGTAGGCATCCCCGGATTCTCTCACGGCCGGTCGCGCAGGGTTCGTCATGGCCGATCGTTCACGTGGAAACAGGGTGGCGCCTTGCTATCCTCGTTCCCCCGCCTGGAGAGATTCCCCATGAACCGCTCGTCTGTCCTCGTCGCCGCGCTCGCCCTCGTCCTGGCGCTGCCCGCCGCCGCGCAAACCGCCACGGATCCGAAGTTCGCCCCCCTCCCGCCGCCACCGGGGCTGAACGATCCGGGCGTCAAGCCGGGTGAAGCCGACCGCTCGGGGCAGAAGCCCGTAGACCGGCCGGTGACCTACGATGAGGCCCAGGACGGCAAGTCGACGCCGGCCACCTCGGACGCCCAGGGCGTTCGCTCGCCGGTCGACCTGCCGACCATGCAGGACAGGGGCGCCGTCGACGCCCGCGGCCAGCAGGCACCTCAGGTGACCGTGCGCAATCAGGACAATGGCGACCGCGTTGAGGAATACCGTACGGGCGGCAAGCTGTTCATGGTCGTCGTGACGCCCAAGAACGGCGTTCCGCAGACGTATATGGCCGACCCGGACGGCAAGCTGCACAACGACCCCAAGAACGGCCCCGTGAATCCGGTGTACTACAAGGTCTACGAGTGGGGCGCCGCGCCGAAGCCCGCCGGTTCGAACTGACGGGTTGAATGGGTGCCCGCTGTGGCAGGCGGGCTCCTGCCCGAAGCTCAGTCATCCAGTTCGGGGTAATGCCGGAAGATGCCGTTGGTGTTGAACGGCACACGGCCTTCCGACGCCAGATAGGCGGCAATATTCGGCCGGTCGGCTACGCGTTTCGCCAGGTCCCTCAGCAACGGTACTTTCTGCTTCGCCAGCGCTTTCGGAAAAGCATACTCCAGTCCCGCCATGATCTGGAACAGCGACAGGTCCACGTACGAGTGCTCGCGTAGCGGAAACCTGCCGCCGCCGCGTTCGATCGACTTCTCGAAGTAACCCAGGAATTTCGGGATGCGGTGCTCGCGGAAATCCTTCGCGCGCTTCTTCGCCTCGTCGCGCTGGTCTTCGTAGTACAGCTCGTTGGAAACCGGGTGATGCGTGTCGTGCACTTCTGCCACGAAGTCGGTGATGGTCAGTTCCAGCTGGTGCGCATGCAGTCGCTTCGACTCGCCTTCCGGCACCAGCCCATGGCGCGGCCCGAGGTACTGCAGAATGTTGGCGACCTGCGCGATCACGAGGCGCCCGGACTTCAGGAAGGGTGGAGCGAAGGGCAGGGCGCCCTCCCGATCGCCGTTGAGAAACGGCATGATCGCATCGTCGCCCTCGATCCGCGCGACGTCGGCGTATTCAGCGCCCGCATCCTCGAGACACAGACGAACGAACTCGCCGCGCCCCTGCAGTCCCGTCCAGTAATAAAGCTGATAGCTCATCGACCGACCTCCTGCCACAAAACGCGAAGGGTGCTCCCGCCGCGTTCAAGCCAGCGTGAGCGCGATGTCGCGGAACGTTTCCCAGACCGTCTGCGCAGGCGGCGACAACGATCGCGCCCGGCGACGAACCAGCGTGACTTCACGGCTCAGCTCCGGCGTCAGGCGTATCGCCACCAGGCCCGGCCGCAACGCGTCCAGCGACAGCCGTGGTGTGACCGTCACACCGAGACCCGCTTCGACCATACGGAACGCGGTATGCGGGTGCCCCACTTCGAGTGTCACGTGCATCGGGATGTCGCGTGACGTGAACGCGGCATCGATGATCCGCCGGCTGCCGGAGGCATGGTCGAGCAGGATCAGCGGCTGATCCGCGAGGGCGTCCCAGGGCACGATCGGCATCGAGGCCATCGGATGATCGCTGCGACACACGACGTCGAAAGGATCGCGAAGAATCGTCTCCGCGTCGAACTCTTCCACGGTCGCCGGTTCCACCGTCAGGCCAAAGTCGATCTCGCCGCCCCGCACCGCGTCCAGTACCTGGGTCTGGTTCTGGTCGCGCAGAACGATTTCCAGCGACGGGTGCCCGATCGCGCAGCGGGCGATGCATAAGGGCACCAGGCCGGCCGACAGCGTCGGTACCGCCGCGATTCGTACGCGCCCGCGCAGAGGATCCGCCTGGGTGCGGGCATGGGCGAGGACCCCGTCGAGCTCATCGAGGACGCGCGCCAGGGCCTGCTCGAGGTAGCGGCCGGCTTCGGTCGGCACGACCTCGCGCGTGCTCCGGTCGAAGAGGCGGACGTCGAGCTCGCCCTCGAGGTCGGCCACGAGGCGGCTGACGGCCGGCTGGGTGAGATGCAGGGTCTCCGCCGCGCGGCGGAAATGCCGGTGGCTGGCGACGGCCAGGAACGCCCGGAGCTGTCGCAGGGAGACATTCATGCGATTAATGTATCACTGAATCAGATAAAACGAATTGCCTTATCAACCGGTTGAGGCTGCAATAGGTGCCATTCCCGCTGCCCCTGTGTCGCCCCCATGCGCCGCTTTCTTCCCGATGGTTTCACCCTTTCGCTGATCGCCACTGTCCTGCTGGCCAGCCTGCTGCCTTGCAGGGGCGAGGCCGCCGCCGTCTTCGAGGTGGTCACCGACCTCGCCATCGCCCTGTTGTTCTTCCTGCACGGCGCGAAGCTGTCGCGTGAGGCCGTGGTCGCCGGGATGACCAACTGGCGGCTGCACCTCACGGTGCTGGCCAGCACCTTCCTGCTGTTCCCGCTGCTCGGCCTGGTATTGAAGCCGGTACTGTCGCCGCTGGTCTCACCCGATCTGTACCTGGGCATCCTGTTTCTGTGCACCCTTCCCTCGACGGTGCAGTCGTCCATCGCATTCACGTCGATCGCGCGCGGCAATGTGCCGGCCGCGATCGTATCGGCGTCGGCATCGAGCCTGCTGGGTATCTTCATCACGCCGTTGCTGGTTGGCCTGATGATCGCGGGTACCGGGCAGGGCGGCCTGTCGTGGCACTCGGTGGGCGCCATCGTCATGCAACTGTTCGTGCCCTTCGTCGCCGGCCAGATCGCGCAGCGCTGGATCGGCGGCTGGGTACGCAAACACGCGAAGCTGCTGACTTACGTCGACCGCGGATCGATCCTGCTCGTGGTGTATACGGCTTTCAGTGCCGCCGTGTTGCAGGGGCTCTGGCATCAGTTGCCGGTGCCGGTGCTCGCCGGCCTGATCGTGGTGAATATCGTGCTGCTGGCCTGCGCGCTGCTGGTCACGCGTTACGGTGCGCGAGCATTGGGCTTTGCGACGGAGGATGAGATCACGATCGTGTTCTGCGGCTCAAAGAAGAGCCTGGCCTCGGGCGTGCCGATGGCGAAGGTGTTGTTCGCCGGGCATCCGCTGGGACTGATCGTATTGCCGATCATGCTGTTTCATCAGATCCAGCTGATGACGTGTGCGGTGCTGGCGCGACGTTATGCGATGCGACGGGTTGAATCGCCGGCAGGGCTGGCTCCTACAAGGTAACGGGTTCCCTGCAGGAGCCAGCGTTGCTGGCGAAAGCACGCGACCTCAGTGCCTGAAGTGGCGAACGCCGGTAAACACCATCGCCATATCGTGCTCATCCGCCGCGGCGATCACTTCGTTATCGCGCATCGATCCGCCCGGCTGGATCACCGCACGAATACCGGCGGCGGCCGCCGCGTCGATGCCGTCGCGGAACGGGAAGAACGCATCCGACGCCATTGCGCTGCCCGGCACGACGAGGCCTGCTTCTTCGGCCTTGAGGCCTGCGATCTTCGCGCTCACCACGCGGCTCATCTGGCCCGCGCCGATGCCGACCGTGCGGTTGTCCTTCGCGTAGACGATCGCGTTCGACTTGACCATCTTGGCGACGCGCCAGGCGAACAGGAGATCGTCGAGTTCGGCGGCGCTGGGCTGGCGTTTGCTGACGACCTTGAGTTCGTCGCGCTGCACCTGACGATGATCGGCCGTCTGCACCAGCAGGCCGGAGCCCACGCGCTTGATGTCGTGCGTATTGCGACCGTCACCGGGCGGAATTTCCAGCACGCGCACGTTGGCTTTCTTCGTGGCTTCTTCCACCGCGCCCGCATCCACGGACGGTGCGATCAGCACTTCGACGAACTGGCGCTTGAGGATGACCTTCGCGGTCTCCGCGTCGAGCGGGCGGTTGAAGGCGATGATGCCGCCGAACGCCGAGGTCGGGTCGGTCGCGTAGGCGAGTTCGTAGGCGGCGAGCGGGTCCGCCGCGACGGCGACGCCGCAGGGATTGGCATGCTTGACGATGACGCAGGCGGGGGCGTCGAACTGGCGCACGCATTCCCACGCCGCATCGGCGTCGGCGATGTTGTTGAACGAGAGTTCCTTGCCCTGCAACTGGCGGAACGTCGCGAGCGTGCCCGCTGCCGGATACAGGTCGCGATAGAACGCGCCGGCCTGATGGGGATTCTCGCCGTAGCGAAGATCCATCACCTTCACGAAGCGTCCGTTGGACTGCTCCGGAAATTCCGCGCGCGAGGAGACCGCGGTGTGCGTGCCGTCAAGCGAAACGCCTGAGAGGTAGTCGCTGATCGCCGCGTCGTAGTTCGATACGCGATTGAACGCGGCGACGGACAGCTTGAATCGTGTGGCGCGCGACAGGCCACCCTTGCCTTCGATTTCCGCGAGCGCGTCGTCGTACTGCGCCGGATCGGTCAGTACGCCGACGTCGTTCCAGTTCTTCGCGGCGGCGCGAAGCATGGCCGGTCCGCCGATATCGATATTTTCGATCGCATCGTCCAGCGAGCACGCGGGATCGGCCACGGTGCGCTCGAACGGGTACAGGTTGAGCACGAGAAGATCGATCGGCAGGATGCCATGCTCGGCCATGACGGCGTCGTCGGTACCGCGACGTCCCAGCAGGCCGCCATGCACACGCGGGTGCAGCGTCTTCACGCGGCCGGCCATGATTTCGGGGAAGCCGGTGAGGTCGCCGACGTCCCGCACGGGGATGCCCGCGTCGCGCAGCGCCTTCGCCGAGCCGCCGGTGGAAAGGATTTCGATGTTCGCGGCCGCGAGGCGGCGGGCGAGTTCCGTCAGGCCCTGCTTGTCGGAAACGCTGACGAGCGCGCGGCGGACGGGAACGAGGTCGGGCGTGGACATGGGCACTTCCGGGGCGGAAAGCGCTCCATTATAGCCGCCCGGACGTCCGTGCGGCCCCGGGACGGATTGCCTCAGGAAATGCCGTGGGCGGCCAGCTTCTTGCGCAGGGTGGCACGGTTGATGCCGAGAGCGACCGCGGCACGGCTCTGGTTGCCATCGTGGAAGGCGAGCACTTCGCGCAGGAGGGGGCCTTCGACTTCGCGGATGACCAGGGCGTGGAGGCCTTCGCCGCCTTCGGTGTCACCGATGTCGGCGAGATAGCGACGAACCGTACGGCTGACACATTCGCTGAGGGCACTCTGCATGGAGGTCTCGTTGGCGGCCTCACCAGCAGCAAGTCTCACAGCGTTCAAGGCATTCCCCTCTCACAGGCCGGGACGCAGGGCCCCGGTCGGTTCTTATTCGGTATGGTCGCTTGGAATGCGACTTGGACACGCCGTGAACGGGGTCTGGAGTCGCGAAGGGAACCGAGTGTACTCGTCCCGGACCGGGAAGTGCAGGCTTGCAAAAAGAAATTTTTTCGCACGCTCATTCGAACGAGAAGGCGAAAGCGACCGCCCGCTGGCCCGGGTCTTGCACCTCGAAGACCATGGCGGTGGTCGCGCCGCCCGGCAGGCCCCGCTCGCGCACGCCCGTGTCGCCGACATAGTCCTCGGGCTGGAAACGCCGCATCGCCAGGCGCTGCCCGTCAGCGTCGGACAGTACGATGGTGACCACGGGGTAGGGCTGCGCGAACGACGCATCGTTGCGCACGCTGGCGGTGATCAGGAGGCCGTCGCGTACGGAGGGATGCTGCTCCACATCGCGCGCCATCAGGCGCAGCTGTGACGGCGCCGGGACCAGCGGCAGGTGACAGCCGACCATGGCGCAGCCGGCGGCAAGCACCGGGCCTACGGTGGGATCGGCGATCAGGGAGTCGCGCTTCGCCCAGGCCAGCTGCGCGCCCAGGCCGAGCAGCAAGGCCACGCACACCACGGTCCACGCCGCCGTGTGCCAGGACCGCCGGCGCTTCCTCGCAAACCGGGGGGTGAAGGTGAGCTTCGAAAAATCTTCGGCGGCCCCGGAGTCATCGCCGACGGGCGCATCGTCTTCCGCGGGCGGTTCGTCGATAACCGGACGCGGACGGAAGACCGCCACCTCGGCCAGCGGCGGCGTCTGGTCGAGCGCGTGCTCCGCAAGGCGGGTGAACGGCTCGGGCGGGAGTTGCGCGGCGAGGGTACCCAGCGCGTTGAAAACCGTGTCGCAGTGGCTGCAACGCACGCAGCCGCACGCCGGGACGAGCGTCTCGGCTTCCAGCTTGTAGACAGTCAGGCACTCGGGACACTGCGTATACATCGTTCGATCATAACGTGCGCGCCCGGTAGAATCGTCTTCCCGACCAACGATCTGGCCCTCCGATGCCCTGGCTCGAACTCTCCCTGACGATCCGCGCCGCCGAACAGCCGCGTGTCGAAGCCGCGCTCGAAGACCTCGGCGCGCTGTCGATCACCCTGCAGGACGCCGATGCCGAAACTCCCGACGAAGAAGCGATCTTCGAGCCGGGCGTCGGTGAGCTTCCGCTGTGGAACCAGATCGTGCTCAACGCGTTGTTCGACGCGGAAGCCGATCGGCGCGGTCTCACCGCCGCCATTGCCGACGACCTCCCCTTCATCGAACCCGCGCAGATCGTGTGGCGCGACGTGGGCGATCAGGACTGGACGCGTGTCTGGATGGATGACTTCAAGCCGATGCCGTTCGGCCGCCGCCTCTGGGTCTACCCGTCGAACATCGATCCGCCCGCCGACGGCGACATCGTGGTCGTTCGCCTCGATCCCGGCCTCGCCTTCGGCACCGGTACGCATCCGACGACGGCGATGTGTCTGGAGTGGCTGGACGGCCAGCAGATGGCCGGCAAGCTGGTGCTCGACTATGGCTGCGGCTCGGGGATTCTCGCCATTGCCGCGCTGAAGCTTGGCGCGGCGCGCGCGGTCGGTATCGACAACGACCCGCAGGCGATCGTGTCGTCGCACGACAACGCGGAACGTAACGAGGTGCGCGACGATCTGGCCGTCTATCTCCCGGGTGAGGCGCCTGCCGAACTCGCCGATGTGCTGGTGGCGAATATCCTCGCCGGTCCGCTCGGCGAGCTGGCGCCGGTCTTTGCCGCCGCCGTGAAGCCGGGTGCGCCGTTCGCGCTGTCGGGCATCCTGATCGGGCAGCACGAGGAACTGCTCACGCGTTACGCGGAGTGGTTCGACGATCTCGACGTGCGCACGCTGGAGGACTGGGTACGGATCAGTGGGCGACGCAAGGCGTAAGCGCCGGAACGCCGCTTTGTGAGATCGGACCGCTGGTCTGAACGGGGCGCGATGCCTCATTGAAAAAAACCCCGCTCGAGGCGGGGTTCTTTTTTTTACGCGGCTGGCGGCGTTTCTTTCTGTTCCGCCATGCGTTTTTCCAGGTAGTGGATGTTCTGCCCACCCTGCTGGAAGCCGATGTCGGCCATGATCCGCTGCTGCAGCGGGATGTTGCACTTCACGCCCTCGATCACCGTCTCGTTCAGCGCCATGCGCATACGTGCGATGGCGGTGGCACGGTCCGGACCGTGCACGATGATCTTGCCGATCATCGAGTCGTAGTTCGGCGGGATGCGGTAGCCGTCGTACAGGTGAGTGTCCACGCGCACGCCGGGGCCACCCGGGGCCTCGAAACGCTTCACCGTGCCGGGGCTCGGCATGAAGGTGTCGGGATCTTCCGCGTTCACACGGCACTCGATGGCGTGGCCGGTGAGCACGATGTCTTCCTGACGGATCGAGAGCTTCTCACCGCCGGCGATCAGCAGCTGTTCGCGGACCAGGTCGATGCCGGTCACCAGTTCCGTCACCGGATGCTCCACCTGGATACGGGTGTTCATCTCGATGAAGTAGAAGCGGCCGTTCTCGAACAGGAACTCGAACGTACCCGCGCCGCGGTAACCGATGCGGAGGCAGGCGTCGACGCAGACCTTGCCGATCTCGGCGCGCATCTCCGGCGTGATGCCCGGTGCCGGCGCCTCTTCCACGACCTTCTGGTGACGGCGCTGCATGGAGCAGTCGCGTTCGCCGAGGTGGATGGCGTTGCCCTGGCCATCGGCGAGTACCTGGATTTCCACGTGGCGCGGATTTTCCAGGAACTTCTCCATGTAGACCTGATCGTTGCTGAAAGCCGCCTTGGCTTCCTGCTTGGTCATCACGATGGAGCTGGCAAGGTGCGGTTCGGTGCGCACGACGCGCATGCCGCGACCGCCGCCGCCGCCGGCCGCCTTGATGATGACGGGATAGCCGATCTCACGGGCGATGCGGATGTTTTCTTCGACATCGTCGCCCAGTGGGCCGCCCGAACCCGGCACGCACGGCACGCCGGCGGCCTTCATGGCACGGATCGCCTCGACCTTGTCACCCATCAGGCGGATGACGTCGGCCGTGGGGCCGATGAAGACGAAACCGGACTCCTCGACCTGCTCGGCGAAATTCGCGTTCTCCGAGAGGAAGCCGTAACCCGGGTGGATGGCGGCGGCGTCGGTGATCTCGGCCGCGGCGATGATGCGCGGGATGTTGAGGTAGCTGTCGACCGAGGGACCCGGGCCGATGCACACCGATTCGTCGGCCAGGCCGACGTGCTTCAGATTGCGGTCCACGGTGGAGTGCACCGCGACCGTCTTGATGCCGAGCGCGTGGCATGCGCGCAGCACGCGCAGCGCGATTTCGCCGCGGTTAGCGATGACGACCTTCTCGAGCATGGGTCTGGCCTCAGGCGATGACGAACATCGGTTCGTCGAATTCGACCGGCTGACCGTTCTCGATCAGCACGGCGACGACGGTACCGGCCACATCGGCCTCGATCTGGTTGAACATCTTCATGGCTTCGATGATGCCGAGCGTCTCACCGGCCTTGACCTGCTGGCCGACGACGGCGAACGCCGGTGCGCCCGGGGTCGAAGCGGAGTAGAACGTGCCGACCATGGGAGCCTTCACCACGTGACCGGCCGGAAGGCCGGACTCGGCGGGCGCCGCCGCGGGTGCCGAGGCAGCCGCGGCCGGTGCCGCTGCCGCGGGAGCGGCGGCCGCCGGAGCCGGCGCCGCATACATCGGCTGGGCGACGGCGGTGCCCTTCGGCACGCGGGACAGACGGACGACTTCTTCGCCTTCCTTGATTTCCAGCTCGGCGAGGTTGGATTCCTCGAGCAGGTCGATGAGCTTCTTGATCTTGCGCAGGTCCATGGGGCAACCCTTAGTCGGTGGTGGAGGTGCGGGCGCCGTCTGGCGCGCCGCGAAGGGGAATTCAGGCGGCGGGTACGGCCAGCCGGAGAAGTGCGGCTTCGAGCGCCAGGCGGTAGCTGTCGCCGCCGAAACCGCAGATCACGCCCGCGGCGATATCGGACACATAGGAATGGTGCCGGAACGCTTCACGCGCGTGCGGATTGGACAGGTGGATCTCGATGAACGGGATCGCCACGCCGGCCAGCGCGTCGCGCAGGGCGATCGAGGTATGCGTGAAGGCGGCGGGGTTGATCAGGATCCAGGCCACGCCTTCGTCGCGGGCCTGATGCACCCGGGCGATCAGCTCATGCTCGGCATTGGACTGGAACCAGCTCAGGTCGTGCCCGGCCGCCTGTGCGCGGCCCTGCAGCGAGCTGTTGATGTCGGCGAGCGTCTCGCGCCCGTAGACCGACGGCTCGCGAACGCCGAGGAGATTGAGGTTGGGTCCATGAAGGACAAGGATCCTGGCCACGCTTCACCTGTGCCGTAGGTCCGGAAATCCGGAACGCCGCGCAGTGTGCGCCTGTCCCCCGGACTTGTCCAGTTCGGTGAAGATCGACGCAGTTCGCTGGAGATCGCGACTTTCCACACGCTCCCGTATGGTGTTGGCTAGGGCTCGGGGAACAATGCCCGCCATCCGTCGTGCCCCAGCTTGTCCAGCGTGGCCATGTTGGCCTCGAAAATACTGGCCGCCTCCGGAAACGCGGCGACCGCCCGGTCGATGCTGGCTTCGCGCAGCAGGTGCAGGGTCGGGAACGGCGACCGGTTGGTGTAATTGGTGATGTCGTCCGGTGCGGTACCTTCGAACTGAAAGTCCGGATGAAAGCTGGCTACCTGGATCTCGCCGTCCAGCGAGAGCTCGGCCACCGTTTCGTCGGCGATCTCCAGGAATTCGTTGAAGTCCATGAAGTCGCCGAGGACGCGCGGGTGAATCAGCAGCGTGGTGTCGATCGTCTCCGGATCGCTGTCCCGCAGGCGTTTGAGTTCCCGCACCAGATCGTCATGCAGTTGCAGGGGTTGCTCCGCCTCGCTGACGACGAAGCGGATCTGGCCCTTCCTGTGCACGGCCTTGGCGAACGGGCACAGATTGAGGCCGATGACGGCACGTTCGAGCCAGCGACGGGTCGCATCGATCGCCTGGTCGTCTGAAAGCGGGGCATCCATGGTGGAGTTCTCCGGGAGATCTAAGGCGCAAGCCATTCGTCGATCTCGGCCGCGCTGAAGCCGCCGAGTTTGCGCCGCAGGATACGCCCGTCGTCGCCGATGAGGATGCTGTAGGGCAGAGCCCGCCGCGTATTGCCGAAGGAGAGCGAGCTGCCGGGGGCGTCGCTGTCGACCAGCAGCACGGGGTAGTTCACCGGGCGCTCGGCGAGATAGCGTGCCGCATCGGCGGCGGTGTCCTCGGCCACGCCCAGGATGGCGACCTTGCGACCATGGTCGCGGTCCGAGGCGGCGCTCAGGAGTGGCATCTCACGCCGGCAAGGGGCGCACCACGAAGCCCAGAAGTTGATCAGCACGCGTCTGCCTCGCCATTCGGACAGGCGATGAGGCGTGCCGTCGATAGCGACGTAGGTGACGTCGGGCACCACATCGCCCACCTCGGCCACCGTCATCCCGTCCGGGGGCGACGGATTGGCGCGGCGGTGCTCGACATACAGGCCGACCGTTGCCCCGGCGATCGCCAGGGCCACGATCCAGAAGGTCGGGCCGCGTGTCACGAGCCCGACGCGGTATCGAGCGCCTTCGCCACGCCGTCGTAAGTCAGGACGGTGGACAGCTTTTTGCCGTCGCCGCCACCCTTCGGATAGACGACGTACAACGGCACGCCTACCGAGTGGAACTGCTCCAGATACGCGGCGATGGGCGCATTGACGTCGGTCCAGTCACCCTTCATGTAGACGGTGCCCGTGCGCTTGAGCAGGTCCCTGAACGCGTCGGTGTCCAGCACGGCCTTTTCGTTGGCCTTGCAGGTGATGCACCAGTCGGCGGTCATGTCGACCAGTACCGGCGTGCCCGCGGCACGAAGTTCCGCGAGCTTGTCGGCCGAGTAAGGCACCGAGCCGTCGCTGGCCGTGGCGGTGGTCGTCGCTGCGGGAAGGCCATGTACCGTCCACAGCGCGGCCATGGCGCCGACAGCCAGCACGGCGGTGAAGACCCATGAAAGCGCGCTACGACGGCTGCGGCCGTACCACCACAGCGCCATCGCCAGCAGCACGCCGCCTGCCAGCACCAGCGCCGTCGCGTCGGCGCCACGCTGCTTGGTCAGTACCCACAACAGCCACACCGCGGTGAGGTACATCGGGAAGGCCAGTGCCTGCTTCAGCGTTTCCATCCAGCGGCCGGGGCGTGGCAGCAGGCGGGCGACGGCCGGCACGAAGCCGATGAGCAGGAAGGGCAGGGCGAGGCCCAGGCCGAGTGCCAGGAAGATCAGGAAGGCGATCGCCACGGGGGCCGCGAAGGCGAAGGCGATAGCCGAACCCATGAACGGCGCGGTGCACGGGCTGGCGACCACCACGGCCAGCACGCCCGTGAAGAAATCGCCCGAGGCGCCGGAGCGCGAGGCGAGGCCGCTGCCGATGTTGCCCAGCGAACCGCCGATCTCGAACACGCCCGACATCGACAGGCCCACGGCGAGCATGACGTAGACCAGCAGGCCGATGGCGACCGGCTGCTGGAACTGGGCGCCCCACTGGATCCCGTGGCCGGCGGCACGGATGCCGACGATGATCACGCCGAGCGCGGCGAAGGCGACGAGCACGCCGGCGGTGTACCAGAGCGCGTGCTTGCGCGCGGCAGCGGGGCTTTCGCCACTCTCCAGCACCGTGATCGCCTTCAGCGACAGCACGGGCAGGACGCAGGGCATGAGGTTGAGCACCAGGCCGCCCAGCAGGGCGAGTCCGATCGCGGCGATGAAGCCGACCGGCGCATCGGAGGCGGCGGGCGTCAGGCCGGCTGGCGGCGGGGTGGGCGCCACTTCGGCCGGGGCGCTGGCCGGAGGCGCCTCGGTGGCGCCGCCGATCGTGGCCGCGTGGGTGGCGAGATCGACGCTCACCCGGCGGGTCATCACCGGGTAGCAGATGCCGTTCTCGAGGCAGCCCTGATAGGCCACGTCGACATCGACCTTGCCGCTCTTGCCCGCGCCCGCAAGCGGCACCGGCACTTCGACCTGGTCGAAATAGACGATGGTGTCGCCGAAGTGCTCATCGTGGTGGGCCGTGCCACTCGGCCAGTCGGGCTCGCCCGCGCTGACGCCGGCCGGCGAGACCACCTTGATCTCGGTCTTGTCGCGGTAGAGGTAATAGTCCTTCGGCATCGTCCAGCGCAACAGCAGGCTGTCGCCGCCCTTGACCAGCGCCTCGAAACGGAAGGCCTGATCGGCGGGCAGTGCCTGGGTTTCGGTACCCGGCAGCGAAGCCTGTGCGCCCAGCAGCGAAGCGCCGCCGGCAGCGGCTGGCGGCGCGCTGGCGGGTGCCGCGGCCGGGATGGTCGGCGGGCCACCGATCGTGAGCGTCAGGTGCTCGGTGTTCGGCGGGTAGCAGATCTTCGGCTCGACCTCGTGGCAGCCCTGGTACTGGACGTCGAGCGCGAGCGTCTTCGTCGCGGCGTCGGCGAGCGTATAGGGCACGGTCGCCTCGATCTCGCCGTGGTAGATCTCCACGTCGCCGAGGTATTCGTCGTGCTTTTTGAGACCGTCCGGGAGGGTCGGCTGGCCCAGCGTGGCGCCGGCGTCCGCCGCCTTGATCCTGATCCGGCCGCGGTAGAGGTAATAGTCGGGCGCGATGGTCCAGTGCAGCCTGACCGAACCGGGCTGGCTCGCGTCGGAGGTGAGATGGAAGGCCTGGGTGACCGGCAGCAGGTCGTCTTCGGGATCCTGCGCGAAGGCCGGGGAAACGGCGAGCAACAGGCCGAGGGAGGCGACGAGGTTCCGCGCGAGGCGGGATAGCGGCGACATGGGGCTCTCCAGTAAGGCGTTGGTCATTATGACCGGGCAAACTCCAGCTGGCTTGCATCGGCGCCGGATGCTTTTTTGCACCGCGGCCCTTGAACGGTCCGCCGCCGCCGCCATCTGTCGACCATCCAGATAGTTCTTCCGATCCCGGGGCTGTTCTGGCTAAAATTCTGGCACTCACCCTGGGCAAGTGCTAACAGGGTGGCCTAAATTCCTTTCCCGTCAAACACATGTTTGGAGAAGTCATGAGCAAACTGCGCCCGCTGCACGATCGCGTCATCGTCAAGCGTCTCGAAGAAGAGCGCGTCTCGGCCGGTGGCATCGTCATCCCCGACAGCGCCACCGAGAAGCCCACCCGCGGCAAGGTCATCGCCGCCGGTACCGGCCTGCTGCTCGCCAGCGGCCAGCTCCGCCCCATGGGCGTGAAGGAAGGCGACGTGGTCCTGTTCGGCAAGTACGCCGGTCAGGAAATCAAGGTCGACGGCGAAGAGCTGGTCTTCCTGAAGGAAGACGACATCGTGGCGGTTCTGGAAGGCTGAGCCCCGGCTCGCCCCGTTCTCCCGACTCCCTCTACCTAACTATTCAAGGATTCAACGATCATGGCATCTAAAGAAGTCCGCTTCGGCGAAGACGTCCGCGCCCGCATGCTGAAGGGTGTCAACACCCTCGCCAACGCGGTGAAGGTCACCCTGGGCCCGAAGGGCCGCAACGTCGTGCTCGAGAAGAGCTTCGGCGTCCCGACCGTCACCAAGGACGGCGTCTCGGTCGCCAAGGAAATCGAGCTCGCCGACAAGTACGAGAACATCGGCGCGCAGATCGTGAAGGAAGCCGCCTCGAAGACCTCCGACGTGGCCGGTGACGGCACCACGACCGCGACCGTGCTCGCCCAGGCGTTCATCCAGGAAGGCCTCAAGGCCGTTGCCGCCGGCATCAACCCGATGGACCTCAAGCGCGGTATCGACCAGGCCGTCTCGGCCGCCGTCGGCGAGCTGAAGAAGCTGTCCAACCCGACCGCCGACGACAAGGCGATCGCCCAGGTCGGTACGATCTCGGCCAACTCCGATGCCAACATCGGTGACATCATCGCCACGGCGATGGGCAAGGTCGGCAAGGAAGGCGTGATCACGGTCGAAGAAGGTTCGGGCCTCGAGAACGAACTCGACGTCGTCGAAGGCATGCAGTTCGATCGCGGCTACCTGTCGCCGTACTTCATCAACAACCAGCAGTCGCAGCAGGTCGAGCTGGACGACCCGTTCATCCTCATCCACGACAAGAAGATCTCGAACGTCCGTGAGCTGCTCCCGGTGCTCGAGGCTGTCGCCAAGGCCGCCAAGCCGCTGCTGATCGTCGCCGAGGAAGTCGAGGGCGAAGCCCTGGCCACGCTCGTCGTCAACACGATCCGTGGCATCGTCAAGGTCGCCGCCGTCAAGGCGCCGGGCTTCGGCGATCGTCGCAAGGCCATCCTGGAAGACATCGCCCAGCTGACGGGCGGCACGGTCATCTCCGAGGAAGTGGGTCTGGCTCTGGACAAGGCCACCATCAACGATCTGGGTCGCGCCAAGCGCGTCGTGATCACGAAGGAAAACACCACGATCATCGACGGTGCCGGCGATGCCGAAGGCATCCAGTCGCGCATCAAGCAGATCAAGGCGCAGATCGAAGAGACCTCGTCGGACTACGACCGTGAGAAGCTGCAGGAGCGCGTCGCCAAGCTTGCCGGCGGTGTTGCCGTCATCAAGGTCGGCGCTGCGACGGAAGTCGAGATGAAGGAAAAGAAGGCCCGCGTCGAAGACGCCCTGCACGCCACGCGCGCAGCCGTCGAAGAAGGCGTGGTCCCGGGCGGCGGCGTCGCCCTGATCCGTGCACTCAAGGCGCTCGAAGGCCTCAAGGGCAAGAACACGGACCAGGATCTCGGCATCGCGATCACCCGTCGCACGCTCGAGGCTCCGTTGCGCGCCATCGTCACCAACGCCGGTGAAGAAGCGTCGGTCATCGTCAACCAGGTCAAGGCCGGTGAAGGTAACTTCGGTTACAACGCCGCCACCGGTGAGTTCGGTGACATGATCGCCTTCGGCATCCTGGACCCGACCAAGGTCACGCGTTCGGCCCTGCAGTTCGCGGCGTCGGTCGCCGGCTCGATCATCACGACCGAAGCGGCCGTGACCGAAGTGCCGAAGAAGGACGACGGCGCCGGCCACGGTGCCCCGGGTGGCATGGGCGGCATGGGTGGCATGGACTTCTAAGTCCTCGCCTTCCGGCTTGCTGTATAAAAGAGGCCCCGCTTGCGGGGCCTCTTTTTTTGCTTCGATGTGAGTCAGCGCCGTTGGCGGTTCAGTACGCGATGGTCGCCGATGTCGGTGTCGTGCTCAGTCCGTAATTGCACTGCGGATCGATGCCCGACGTATCGCTACCCTGCCACGGCGGTGACGCCACGCGCTGGTTGTTGCGGTCGTAGACCTCGATGTCATGGAAGGTGATCGGTCCTCCGGGATACTGCCCGCACGTCGCGACGCTGTACACCTCGAGCACACCACCAAAGACCCAGGTCAGATCCGCATACGGATTGGTCGTCAGCGAGCTGGTCTGGCCCGTGGTCGTGTTGCGCGAGTCGATCTTCCACGTCGAACAGGCTTCGCCCGCCGCGCATGTGGAGTACGTATCGCCCACGACGTTGTCACCCGCGCTTGCCGGTATCGGATCGCTGTGGAACGTCGTGCCGTCGACACAGCAGTTCCAGCTCGCCAGCGTCCACGCCTTGTCGCCGTAACCATTCCAGCCAAGCACGGGCTGAAGGATGGACTGTACGTTGGGCAACTGTTCCAGGCCGGGGAAGAAATAGATCACCTGGTCGCTTTGCGTCGTCGGCGCACTGGGCACCGTCCACGTGGCCACGATGCGACCGATCGGCGTGCTGCTCGCATAGTTCGCCGACTGCACCCAGCCGCTCTGCGCCGGTGGCGGCGTCGCCGCGGACCTTAGGGTATGGCGGCCGTCCGCTTCGACGCGCTCGCCCTGTAACGTGAAATTGGCCTTGCCGCAGGTAGCGGCTTTCTCCGTCGTGCCCGAGGCACGTTTAATCAGACCGTTTTTCTGGAGCTGGTCGCCTGCGTGCACGGTGGCGACGCAGTCGGGTGAAAAATAACCATTGGGTGTGACGACGTAATCGTCCGGAACGCCCGCGGGCTTCGCGGTGGCCGGCATGGCGCCGACGCGGGTGAGTTGAAGCGCGGGCGCTGCCTGCGACGTATCCGCCGCGCTGGCGCTCAGCGTTACGGAGAACATGGCCGCGATGATGCCCGCGCGCGCCACAACCCTGCCGATTGAAGCGAACCTCTTCATGCGTACGACTCCTGCGTTGGAAGGATATCGTCCATGTGCCGACGACCGGATGATCGACGTGCGTCCCCCAGGCTCCTTTGCACTACGACGAGTGCAGAGCCACGCTAACAGTGCGGTGACAGGTATTTTGTGACGCAGGCGCTATTTGAATGACAAATAGCTACGTATGCCATTTTTGCGCACGAAACCTTTGACCGCGGCCTACTGTCCCGCACCGGACGCCGCGGCTTCTTCGGCTTCACCGGGCTGACGAGCGACCAGGTTCGGATCGGGCTGCGCGTATTTCGCCACCAGTGGATCGAGTTTCCGCTTCATGCGCAGCATCGCGACGTTGCGCATCGAGGTGTCGGTGAATTTCAGGCCGGCGTCTTCAGGCGCTTCCCTCGCATCGGGTGCGTGTGTCAGGGCCGCCAGTTGTCCACCGACGACCTGCGTCAGCGCAAAGTAGGCATCGTCATGCACGCCCGCCTGTTCCAGCAGTTTCCCCGGCAGCATCCACGATGCCAGATCGGTCTTTACCGGAGCGGGGCCGTCCTCGTGTGCGTCGATCAGGATGTACGGCACGGTCTGGGTCAGCATGTCGCGACCGTTGGTGAAGCCGGCCTTGGCGTAAGTCTCGGTCAATGCGGGCAGGTGGTCGCCGTAAAACAGCAGGAGCGTCGGACGCTCGCGCTGCTTCAGGAGCTCGGCGAGGCGTCCGAGCTCGGCGTCCGCGTGACGCATGTGATAGATGTAATTGCGCAGCTGCAGCTTGGCATCATCGCTGATGCCATCCGGCACGGGAATGGCGTCGCGCTCCTTCGTGTCGATGTTCACCGATTTGTCGTAGGGCCCATGTGCTTCCATGCTGATGGCGAAGACGAACCGGGGCGGCCCGTCATTCTTCAGCTGGCTCATGATTTCGTCGGTCATGGCGCTGTCGGCCATGTATTCGCCGTCTTTGCGGAAGCCCTTCGGGAAATCGGGCTGCGAAACGAAGCGATCGAAACCCAGCGATCTGAAGGCGGCCGTGCGGTTCCAGAAGCCGGCGTCGTTGCCATGCACGGCGATGGTTTCGTAGCCGTGCGAGCGCAGTACGCGGACCATGCCCGGCATGACACCGGCCTGCATCTGCAGATACGGGAATTGCATGGTCGGGAAGTAGCGCAGCGACAAGCCGGTCAGGACTTCGAATTCGGTGCGGATGGTTCCGCCGCCAAAGGTCGGTACGTGCAGCTGGCCCGTGCTGGCATGCTCGGCCAGGCGATGCAGGTTGGGCGCAAAGTCCTCCTGCTCGATGCCCCTGATCACGCTGGGGTCGAAGAAGGACTCGCTCTGCACGATCACGATATCAGGCGTTTGCCGGCCATTGGTGGCGGCCTCCGCCATGTGCTGGCGCAGGTCGCCGCCGGTCGCGGCAATGAATTGCTCGGCCTCGGCGGGATCCGCTTTCTCCTTCTTGCCCGCGTTCTGCAGGCGGAACTGCATGATCGTGGTCACGACGCCGTTGTAGCCCGCGTTGGACGCGGCCGACCACGGCTGCATGCCAAGCCGGTCCTTGTTGTACATCTTCGACCACGCGGGAACGCCCGCGAGTAGCGTGCCGATCAATGCAAAAAGGGTAAGCCCGGTGATCAGTCGACGCCCGTGCGTGCGGCGCGCGAACAGCGCCGGCTCGAACCGGGCGACGATCGCGATGAGGCCGATGGTGCCGAGGATCGCGAGATACGGCAGGGGGCTCGAGGGCAGGTAGCCGCCTAGCAGGTGCAGGCCACCATTCTTCAGCTGACCCACCATGCGGAAATCCGCAGGTAACAATGGCGAGCCGAGATTCTTCATCTTGATGGCGCTCACCGCGAGCACGGCGCCCTGCACCATGAACGCGACGCCGAACGACAGCCATGCCCGTCGGGTCAGCACCAGAAGCAGAAAGGCGAGCATGAGCCCCGGCAAGGCGTTGGCGAACAGGTGCCAAGGGCGGTCGGCCCAGGCACTGCTGGCGACGCCGGGATTCCCATCGAGGAACCCGGTATAGAGAACGAACGCGACCGCGAGCAGGAGCGGCAAGGCGACCCGTCCGGCGATGTTACGCCAACGCGTTGAATTGACAGTCATAACGTCCTCTTGTCACGCCCCTGTCAGCGAGGGGGTAGGGACTGTAACGCAACGGACATGAACCGGTTGTCAGGCGGATGCGCCATGTCGCGACGAAAAAAGGTCATGATTCGTAAGAAAAATCTGAATCCTCTCACCCGGCCGCCACAGGCCTCGTCTCGGGCACAATGACCGCCTCATGAACGCTTCCACGCCAACACCGCGCGAAAGTCCCGAGCTCCGCGCCCTGATCGACCACCGTTACGCCGACGTGATGGCGGCGTGTCGCGCCGCACGCATCCCCCTGCACGATGACGCGGGCGTCGCCGAGCGTATCCGCCGCACGCTTCTCGCCTCGGACTTCGCTTTCGATGTCCTGCGACGTCAGCCCGAGTTGCTTGCGCCAGCGGGACTGGAGCGACTGCGCGGCAATGCCGATGCGAGCACGCGCGCCACCTCGCTCGATCTGCCCGCCGACGAAGATCGCTGTATGGCGATGCTGCGCCGTTTCCGGCACGCGGAGGCGCTGCGTATCGTGTTTCGCGACGTCAATGGGCTCGACGATGTCGATGACACTTTGTCGTCGACGAGCGCGCTGTATGAAACGCTGCTGTCGGCCGCCCTGCGCTGGTCGGAGCACTCGTTGCATGCGCGCTTCGGTCGCCCACGCGATGCGGCCGGTGTCGAACAGCGCATGGTCGTGATCGGCTTCGGCAAGCTGGGGGGCAACGAACTCAATTTCTCCTCGGATATCGACCTCGTGCTCGCCTACGTTTCCGGAGGTGAGACCGACGGCTCGCGTCCACTCGACAATGGCGAGTATTTCATTCGGGAAACGCGACAGCTCGTACGGCTGCTGGCCGAGCCGACGGTCGACGGCATCTGTGCCCGTGTCGACCTGCGATTGCGTCCGTTCGGCAACGCCGGGCGGCTGGCGTTGCCTTTCGCCGCCATGGAGCAGTACTACCAGCGCGAAGGCCGTGACTGGGAACGCTACGCGTGGATCAAGGCGCGACCGGTGGCGGGCGATCGCACGGCCGGTCGCGAATTGCAGGACATGCTGCGGCCGTTCGTTTACCGGCGCTATCTCGATTACACGGCGTTCGCCGGGCTGCGCGAGATGAAGTCGCTGATCGATGCGGAGGTGGCGAGGAAAGACCTTGCCGGCAACCTGAAGCTGGGTCCCGGTGGTATTCGCGAAATCGAATTCGTGGTGCAGCTCACCCAGATGATTCGCGGCGGTCGCGACCCGGCCCTTCGCGTGCGGGGACTGCTTCCCGCCCTGCGGGCGTGCGAGGCAAAGGGCTATATCCCCAAGGCGCGCGCGAAGCTGTTGCGCGAGGCTTACCTCTTCCTGCGCCTTCTGGAGAATCGTGTGCAGATGTTGCGCGACGCGCAGACGCACGATATTCCGGACGACGAGCTGTCGCGCGAGCGCCTGGCGCTGGGTCTGAACTACCCGTCGTGGGATGCGCTGGCCGAAGTCCTGACTCGTCACCGCGACGCGGTCTCGGCGGAATTCGCCGCGGTGCTGGTGCCGCAGGCAGGCGGAAAAGCCGTCGCGCCCGCCGCCGACGTGGAGTTGTGGGAGGCCGCGCGGGACGAATCGCTGGTGGCGGCGACGATGGAAGCCTCCGGTTTCCGGTCCGGACAGGACGTGGCGTCGGAGCTGATCAAGTTGCCTCGTGCGGCATCGGTGCGGTCGATGTCGGCACGTTCGTCCGAGCGCCTGCAGCGGCTCATGCCGCAGCTGATCGGTGCCGCCCGCAGCAGTGCGTCGCCGGCATCGAGTCTGTTGCGCATGCTGCGCCTGGTGCAGGCCGTCGCGCGCCGTTCGTCGTATCTCGCGCTGCTCGACGAGCAGCCCAGTGCGCGCCGTCGTGTCGCCACGGTCTTTGCGGACAGCGCGTTCCTTGCCGAGCGGGTGATTGCGCAGCCGCTGTTGCTCGACGACGTGCTCGATCCGCGCATCGATCAGCTGCCGCTGAAGCGCGCGGACATCGCGGTGGAGATGGCCCGCTCGCTGGGCACGCTCGACGAGCGCGACGCCGAGCACGAACTCGAGCGCATCAATGAATTCCGTTCCAGTATCGCCTTCCGGCTGGGTCTCGCTTTCAACGACGGTCGTGCCGACGCGACCGCCACGGCGCGTCGTCTCGCCGGACTGGCCGAGGCGGTGGTCGCCGCGGTGCTGGCGCTCGCCACGCGCGAACTGACCGCTCAGCACGGGCGCCTTCCCGGGGAGGGCAGCGGCTTCGCCGTGCTCGGCTACGGCAGCCTGGGCGGTGAAGAGCTGGGCTTCGCCTCCGATCTCGATCTTGTCTTCGTCTATGACGGCAAGCGCGCCAATGCGATGAGCGATGGCCCGCGTCCGGTCGATGGCACCCGGTGGTATCAGCGTCTCGCCCAGCGTGTCATGCACTGGCTGAGCGCGCAGACGCATGCCGGCAAGCTCTACGATGTCGACACGCGTCTGCGGCCGGACGGTTCGAAGGGGTTGCTGGTCGCCAGCGTGGATGCCTTCGAGGCCTATCAGCGCGATCGCGCCTGGACCTGGGAGCATCAGGCGCTCTTGCGGGCTCGTCCGGTTGCCGGCGACGCGCGCGTGGGTGGCCAGCTGGCGGAGATCCGTCGGGAGATTCTTGCGACGCAGCGGGACGGTGTCCGGGTGTTCGCTGAAGTCAGCGCCATGCGGACTCGCTGGCGCGGCGAGCGCGACCGGTCGGATGCCGAACAGGTGGACCTGAAGCAGGGCGTGGGTGCGCTGATCGACATCGAGTTCATCCTGCAGGGCATGGTGCTTGCGCACGCCGCCAGCTGTCCGCCCATTCTGGATACGCCAGCCAGCAGCAGCCTGATCGACGTGCTGCGCGAGCAGGGGCTGCTGACCCAGTCGCAGGCGGATACGCTGCACCTGGCCCATGCGGATCTGCTCCAGGCGGGACTTACCTGCACGCTCGATCTCCGTTCGCGCATCGCGACCCGTACCCCGTCGCTCAGACGGGTGCTCGCTGGCGTGAGCCAGGTCGCGTCGGAGCTCGGCTTCGAGTTCGGTACGGCCGAGATCGCGTCGCAGGCTGTCTGAAGGGCCCGGCCGGCGGTATGCTGTCCGGCCGTCCACGGACCGATAACCGATGACCCGACTTCCGTTGCTGATCGACACCGACCCCGGCGTGGATGACGCGCTGGCGATCCTCATGGCGCACGCGCATACCGATGTCGCCGCCCTGACGGTTGCCGCGGGCAACGTAGGCCTCGGTCATACGGTGCGTAACGCCCGTACGCTGGTCGAACTGATCGGAGCGACGACGCCCGTGTTCGGCGGATGCCCGTCCCCGCTGGTGCGTGCACCCGATGAGGACGCCGCGTTCGTCCACGGCGCCGATGGCTTTGGCGATGTCGGCTTTCCTGAGCCCCAGCATGTCGCGGAGGCCGAGCACGCCGCGCTCGCCCTGATCCGCCTGACCCGGGAACGTCCGGACGAGCTCACGCTCGTCGCACTGGGTCCCCTGACGAACCTGGCTCTGGCCGTGCGTCTGGACCCGACGCTGCCTGCGCGCGTGAAGCGCCTGGTCATCATGGGCGGCGCCGTCACCGGTCACGGCAACACGGGGAAGATTCCCGCCGAGTTCAATATCGGATTCGATCCCGAGGCGGCGCACGTCGTCTTCGAGGCATTCGAGCACTTCGATCTGGTGGACTGGGAGGCGACCGTCCGTCACGCCTTCCCCGACGAGGTCTACGAACGCTGGGTCGCCTCCGGCGATAAGCGCGCCTCGTTCTTCGAGAAAATTTTCGCGACGGCCCGCCGCTTCAACGCCGAGCACGAGCGTACCGGGTTCATCGCGGCCGACGCGCTGGCCATGGCCGTGGCACTGGATCCCGCCATGATCGTGCGCGCCGAAACCCGCCACGTCGCCATCGAGCTCGACGGGCGCCTCACGCGCGGCGCTACCGTGGTCGACTGGCATGGCCGTCTCGGCGGCAAGCCGAACGCCCGCATCGTGCTCGAGGTCGACCAGGCCCGCTTCGGCGAGCTGATCGCGGGCGCACTGGGCGCCGTGTGAGATCCCGCCCGGGGTCCCGGCTTGCACGACCCCGGACCCCGGGCTACAATGCCGCTCTTTTCACCCCGCTATTTCTCAGGTTCAAGCCATGAAAGAGAACATTCATCCGAAGTACCAGTCGGTGGTCTTCCAGGACCTTTCGTCCGATTTCGCGTTCCTGACGCGTTCGACGATGTCCTCCAAGGAGACCGTCAAGTGGGAAGACGGTAACGAGTACCCGGTCATCAAGCTCGATATCTCGAGCCACTCGCACCCGTTCTATACCGGTAAGCAGAAGACGCTGGACATCGGCGGTCGCGTCGACAAGTTCCGTCAGCGCTACGGTCAGAAGTAAGACCGCACCATCCGCGCGCCGCCTGCGGGGTGGCGTGTCGCGAGGATAGAGGACACGGGGCGAGCCCATGGCTTGCCCCGTGTCTTTTTGCGTGTGCGATTTACACGCGGGCCTAACGGACGTTTGAATCGTCGCTGTGTGATAATGGGGAACTTCGGTCGCGGGTTGCGGCCGGTACGGGACCTTCCCCAGGGTGCCGTTATTCCAACCATTGCTACGTCGTTCCATTGCGTGGAGCGGCGGGAACAAGCACAGAGGAGCTCGCCGTGTCCGACGCCAAAACCGTCAAATTGGTCGATGAATCCAACAAGCCCGTGAGCGAACTGCCGGTCATCGGCGGCACGCTCGGCGCCGAGTGCGTCGACATCGGCACGCTGTACAAGGACACCGGTTACTTCACGTACGATCCGGGTTACGGCAGCACCGCCAGCACCAAGAGCGCCATTACGTACATCGACGGCGACAAGGGTGTCCTGTTGTACCGCGGCTACCCGATCGAGCAGCTGGCCGAGAAGTCCACCTTCCTCGAGACCTCGTACCTGCTGCTCAACGGCGAACTGCCGACGAAGCCGGAGTTCGAGAAGTTCTCCGGTGAGGTCACGCATCATTCGATGATGCACGAGAACCTTAAGGACTTCCTCAAGGGTTTCCATCACAACGCGCATCCGATGGCCATGCTGGCCGCGTCGATCGCGTCGCTGTCGGCGTTCTATCACGACAAGCTCGATGTCGATAACCCGGAAGACCGCAAGCTCGCCGCCATCCGTCTGATCGCCAAGATGCCGACCATTTCGGCCGCTATCTACCGTCATTCGATCGGCTGGCCGACGCGCTACCCGCGCAACAACCTCGAGTACGTCACCCGCTTCCTGCACACCATGTTCGAAGTGCCGAGCGAGCCGCTCGAACTGAACCCGGTGGTCGCCAAGGCGCTCGACCTGCTCTTCATCCTGCACGCCGATCACGAGCAGAACGCGTCGACCTCGACGGTCCGTCTGGTCGGTTCGACCGGTGCCAACCCGTACGCGTCCGTTGCCGCCGGCATCACCGCGCTCTGGGGTCCGGCGCACGGTGGCGCCAACGAAGCCGTGCTCAAGCAGCTCGAAGAAATCGGTACCGCCGACAAGGTCGAGACCGCGGTCAAGCGCGCGAAGGACAAGAACGACTCCTTCCGTCTGATGGGCTTCGGTCACCGCGTCTACAAGAACTTCGATCCGCGCGCCAAGATCATCCGCGAGATGTGCCACAAGGTGCTCGAAGAGCTCGGTGTCAACGATCCGCTGCTCGACGTCGCCATGAAGCTGGAAGAAGCCGCGCTGAAGGACGACTACTTCGTGGAGCGCAAGCTCTATCCGAACGTCGACTTCTACTCGGGCATCATCTACAAGGCGCTGGGCATCCCGACCGAGATGTTCACCGTGATGTTCGCCATCGCGCGTACATCGGGCTGGATCTCCCACTGGATCGAGCAGCACGAAACCCCGGGGGCCCGCATCGGCCGCCCGCGTCAGATCTACACCGGTGCCGACGTTCGCGATTACATTCCGAACGACAAGCGCTAAAAAAGAAACCCCGCGAAAGCGGGGTTTTTTTTAGCGCGGTAGGAGCGCGCTCCGCGCGCGAAAAGCCAACGGAGCGATGAAGCGGTACCCCGTCACCGCCCTGTTGGCTTTTCGCGCGCGGGGCGCGCTCCTACATGGCCGCGTTGTAAGCGGCTACGTCCTCTTCCGCCAGCAGGTTCTGCACCATCGACGCGGTGGCGCGGCGCATCGGGCGTTCGTCGACACGGTCCAGCGGCGCCTGGCGCAGCGCGTCCAGAGGCAGCACGGTCAGGTCGAACGGGATACCGTCCGCACCGAACAGCAGTACCGGATGTTCGCTCTGTTCGTTGTTGGACCAGCGCAGCCGGCGGGTCTGGGTCTCCAGCGGAATGCCCTGTTCCTGCAGGAACAACACGGGCGCTTCAGGGTCATCGCTGAACAGGTGCAGGCAGACGGCCGAGTGCTCGTCCGCCGTGCCTTCGAGCACCGCGCCGACCAGTCGTGCGTCGAACCCGCGCAGGAACCGCATCGCCTCGATGGCTGCCTCGCGACGTGCCCGCAAGGCCTGTGGCTGCGTATCGGCCTGGAAGATGCGCTGGTGTTCGCGCAACGCGTCTTCGATCTCGTTGTTACGCGGAAGGGCCTGGGTGTCGACGATACCGAGCCGCTCCGCCGCCTTCAGCTTCGCGTGGTGGAAGTCACGAATGCCATGCTCGCTCATCAGGCGCGCCGCCTCCTGGGCGACGAGGACGCGATGCCGCTGCGTCCGGTCCTGCGCATGGATCTTGTGGTGCTCGCCTCGTGCCATGACTCACCCCCGTGTGGTGTGTAATGTGGACGTATCAGAAGATGTCGTAGGCGTGTTCCTGCTGATCCTCCTGCTGTTTCTGCGCCGCCTGTTCGCGAAGACGATCGACATCCTCGACCTTCATGATTTCGTTCATGCCGCCCGGTGAGGGCAGGCCGGAGCCCGGATCGATCTGCACCGTGGCGATGCCCGGAGGCATGGCCAGCGTATGCGACGGCTTGTCCTTTAGCACGGCGCCCATGTAGTCCATCCAGATCGGCAAGGCCGCCTTGGCGCCGAACTCGCCGCGACCCAGGGAGCCGAAGTCGTCGAAGCCGACCCAGACGGCGGTGGAGACATCGCCGTTGAAGCCGACGAACCAGGCGTCGCGGTGGTCGTTGGTCGAGCCCGTCTTGCCGGCGATATCGTCGCGACCGAGCGCGCGCGCCGCCGAGCCCGTGCCGCGCTTGACCACGTCCTGCATCAGCGAGGTCACCAGGTAATCGTTGCGCACGTCGATCACGTGCGGCGCCAGCTTGGGCGCCTGCGCGGTATTGTCGTGGGCGTCGGCAGGCAACACCGCATCACCGGTACCGCTACCGGCGGCCGTGCTCGCGGCGGCCGGCTTGGCCGGGATCAGCGCCGTCGATGGCTGGGTCGGCGGGCCGGCGGGCGTCGGATTGAGCAGGCGCTCCTGGCAATCCGAGCACGCGCGCTCGGGGTTCGCCACGTAAACCGGCTTGCCGTCGCGATCGTCGATGCGCGAGATGAAGTAGGGCGTGATGAGGTACCCGCCGTTGGCGAACACCGCATAGCCGCGCGCCATGCTCATCGGCGAGACCGAGGCCGTACCCAGCGCCAGCGAGAGGTTCTGGGGCAGGGCGTCCGGCGTGAAGCCGAAGCGCGTCATGTAATCGCGGGCGAAGCGCAGGCCGATCGCGTCCAGCAGGCGGACGGAGACCAGATTCTTCGACTGCACGAGCGCCTCGCGAAGGCGCATGGGGCCGGCGAACTTTCCGTCGTCGTTCGCGGGTGTCCACATGCCGTCGGGGCGCGACGGGTCGGGGAAGGCCACCGGCGCGTCGTTGACGATGGATGCGGGTGTGAACCCACGCTCGAACGCGGCCGAGTAGAGATAGGGCTTGAAGCTCGAACCCGGCTGCCGTGCGGCCATGACCGCGCGGTTGAACTTGGACCGTACGAAGCTGAAACCGCCGACCAGTGCGCGGACCGCGCCGTCTTCCGGGTCCAGCGACACGAGGGCGGCCTGCACGGCCGGAATCTGGGTCAGGCGCCACGGCCCCCTGGCCGGCTCGGGATGGGACTCGGTGCTGACCTTGGCGGTGTCGGCGGCGCTGGCGTTTTCGGACAGGTCGTCCTTCTCGCTGCGGATCAGGCGGACGACGTCGCCACGCTTGAGCACCGTGTCGACGCGTGTCGGAGCGGCTCCCGCGCGACCTTCGTTGACGTAGGGCCGGGCCCAGGCGATCGACTCGAGGCTGATGGTGGCGGTTTCCTTGGCGGACAGGTACACCGTGGCCTCCTTCGCGCCGGTCGCGGTCACGATGCCGGGCATCATGCCGGCCACGCTCGTGTAGCCCGCGAGAACGCGGTCGTAGTCCTCGGGGCCAGCCTGCGCGGGCAGTTCCTCGTGACCCTCGGGGCCACGATAGCCATGGCGGCGGTCATAGGCGGACAGGCGTCCGCGCAGCGCGTCGTTGGCGGCGGCCTGACTGTCGCTCGGCACGGTGGTGCGCACGACATAACCTTCGGTCAGGGCGTCGTTGCCCAGCTTCTCCAGCACCTGCTGGCGGACCATCTCGGCGAGGTACGGCGCATCGACTTCGATCTGCTGCTCGTGCGGGAAGGCGTCGTTGGGCTCCTTCACGGCCTCGTCGTATTCGGCCTTGGTGATGAACCGGTTCGACAGCATCTGGCCCAGCACCCAGTTGCGCCGGGTGACCAGTCGCGCCTGGTTGTTCAGCGGATTGACCACCGATGGCAACTGGAACGTGGACGCCAGCGACGCGCATTCGGCCACCGTCAGCTGGTCGAGGGTCTTGCCGTAGTAATACGAGGCCGCGGCGGCCAGTCCGTAGGACCGGTGGCCCAGGAACATCTTGTTGATATAGAGCTCGAGGATCTGGTCCTTGGTCAGCTCGTTCTCCATGCGCAGCGCGATGAAGACTTCCGTCAGCTTGCGCGAATAGAGCTTCTCGGGGCTGAGGAAGAAGTTGCGCGCCACCTGCTGGGTGATGGTCGAGCCGCCGGGTCCCTTGTCACCGCCGGAAACGATCACGTGGATGCCCGCGCGGGCGATGCCGTGCCAGTCGACACCCGGGTGGCTATAGAAATCCCCGTCCTCGGCCGATAAGACAGCATTCTTGAGGCGTGCCGGAACGTCGGCGATGTGGACGGGGACGCGGCGGGTTTCACCGAAGGAGGCGATCAGGCGTCCATCCGAGCTCAGGACTCGTAAGGGAACCTGCATGTGATAGTCGCGCAGGACCGCCACGGAAGGCAGGCGTGGCGCCAGGAGCCAGTAGGCGACGCCGATGGCGCCCGCCACGAAAAGGATGCCGGCCAGGGCGAGATACAGCGCGATGCGCAGCAGACGCTTGAGAATTCGCATGGAAGAGAGGGGGTCACCGGCGGATGGGTCGTCGCGGAGTATAGAGCCTCGCCGGGGGGTGGGGCGGGTGACCCGGGTTCGACGGGGTGTGAGAGGGTTTCGCTAACCCAGTGACAGGATTTGTGAATTAGTGCCGGTAAGGGCTGAAACGGCCCGTTGCCAATCCGTTAAGTTTTAGATCTAATGCCTTCGCGCCGAAGACCAATTCCGACAAGGCGCGGGGAAGGGGGACAACGTGGGGCTCTTTACACCCAAGGCGGCGCCGCTCATCGGCGTCGATATCAGTTCGACCGCAGTAAAGCTGCTGCAGCTCAGTCAGGCAGGTGGACGCTACCGCGTCGAGCACTACGCCGTTGAGCCGTTGCCGCCTAATGCCGTCGTTGAAAAGAACATCGTCGAGGTCGAGGCGGTAGGCGAAGCCATTCGCCGCGCCCTGGCCCGGTCCGGGTCCAAGCTCAAGCACGCGGCAGCGGCCGTGGCGGGTTCGGCCGTGATCACCCGCATCATTCCCATGTCCGCCGATCTCTCCGAGGACGACCTCGAGGGGCAGATCCAGGTCGAAGCGAACCAGTACATCCCCTACCCGATCGAGGAAGTCAGCCTCGATTTCGAGGTCATGGGGCCGGTTCGCGACAACCCGGAAATGAATAACGTGCTTCTGGCGGCCTCCCGCACCGAAAACGTGGACATGCGCATCGCCGCGCTCGACCTGGGCGGTCTGACCGCCCGCGTGGTCGACGTCGAGGCCTTCGCCATGGAGAACGCCTTCGGGATGGTCGCCGACCAGCTCGCGGTGTCGCGCGACGCCCTGGTGGCGGTGGTCGACATCGGCGCGACCATGACCACGCTGGCGGTACTGAAGAACCAGCGGACCATCTACTCGCGCGAGCAGGTCTTCGGCGGCAAGCAGCTGACCGACGAAATCATGCGTCGCTACGGCCTTTCCTATGAGGAAGCCGGTCGTGCCAAGCGCAAGGGCGGCCTGCCCGAGTCGTACGAGATGGAAGCACTGGAGCCGTTCAAGGAGTCGCTGGTCCAGCAGGTCAGCCGCCTGCTCCAGTTCTTCTTCGCCGGTAGCGAATACAGCCGCGTCGACCAGGTGGTTCTCGCTGGCGGTTGCGCCGCGATCGACGGCATCACCGAGTTGCTCGAGCAGCAGCTGGGCGTGCCGTGCGTCGTCGCCAACCCCTTGGCGCGCATGTCGCTGTCCAGCCGCGTGCAGGCACAGACCCTGGCCCAGGACGCCCCCGCGCTGATGATTGCCGTCGGCCTCGCCATGAGGAGCTTCGACTGATGGCACGGATCAACCTACTTCCCTGGCGTGCCGAGCGCCGTAAACAGCGCGAGCGGGAGTTCTACATCCAGCTCGGTCTGGCCTTTGGCGCCGCCCTCGTGGTGCTGATCGGCTGGTCGCTGTGGATGGACGCCCGGATCGACAACCAGAACGAGCGAAACGACTACCTGACCACCGAGATCAAGCAGCTCGACGATCGCATCGCGAAGATCAAGGATCTGGAGAAGGTCAGGGCCGATCTGCTCCAGCGTAAGCAGATCATCGAACAGCTGCAGGCCAACCGCTCGCAGATGGTCCACCTGTTCGACGAACTGGTGAAGACGATCCCGGCATCGGCTCGCCTGGCCGGCATGAAGCAGTCGGGTGACTCGATGTCGCTCGATGGCGTCGCCCAGTCGAACTCCAGCGTGGCCGAGTACATGCGCAACGTCGAGGCGTCGCCCTGGATGGGCCATGCCGACCTGCGCAAGACCGAGAACACGCATGACGCCTCGCGCATGCCGTATGCCTTCGGTCTCGACGTCCACCTGAAGAGCCCGGGCGACAATCCGCAGGACGGCGCCCCCGCCGGTGCCTCCACGGTCGCCCCGCCGGCCGCCGCGGTGCCCGCGCCGCTGGTCAACGCCGCCAATGCCGTTACGGCCAGCCCGGGTGCTCCCGCACCCGCGGCGGCACCGGCTGCGCCTGCCACTCCGCCGGCGGCCACGCCTGCGGCTGCCGCCGCCCCGGCAGGAGTCAAACAATGAAATTCTTTGACGATCTGCGCAATCTCGATCGGCACAATGTCGGTGGCTGGCCGAAGCCCATCAAAATGTTTTTCACCGGCCTGGTCTTCGTGATCGTGGTGCTGGCTGGCTGGTACTTCCAGATCAGCAGCCAGCAGGACGACCTGGCCAGCGCCGAGTCCAAGGAAACCAGTCTCAAGTCCGAGTTCTCGCAGAAGCAGGCCAAGTCCGCCAATCTCGAGGCCCTGGAGCAGCAGCTGTCCGACATGCAGGACATGTTGCGGACCCTGCTGCGTCAGCTGCCGAGCAAGACGGAAATGCCCGAACTGCTGATCGACATCTCGCAGACGGCGCTGGCCGCGGGCATCGAGACCGAGCTGTTCCAGCCCGGTCCGGAAACGCCGAAGGACTTCTACGCCGAGAAGCCGATCACGCTGCGCATGGTCGGTACTTACCACCAGTTCGGCACCTTCATCAGTGGCGTGGCCTCGTTGCCCCGCGTCGTGATTCTGACGCTGCACGACGTCTCGCTGAGCCCGAAGAGCACCGACAAGAAGGCGGCCGGCAACGGCCAGCTGGTTCTCCAGGGCACCGTGAAGACCTATCGCTACCTCGAGGACGACGAGACGCCGCAGGCGAAGAGCAAGCTGCAGAAGGGGAATAAGTGATGAATCGCCATTACTCCCTCGCCCGCCCGCTGGCCGTCGCGCTGTTCGGTGTCATTTCGCTCGCCGGTTGCACCAAGGGCACGTCCGACCTGCGCGAGTGGGTCGACGCCGAAAAACACAAGAAAGGCGAGCCGATCCCGCCGTTGCCGGTGATCCGCACGTTCGAGACGTTCGCTTACCAGGACCAGGGCGCACGCGATCCCTTCAGCCCGAGCACGGCTGAAATGGACAGCAATGTCGCCAGTGGTCCCCGTCCGGACGAAAACCGTCCGAAGGAACCCTTGGAAATGTTCGGCCTCGACGCTCTCAAGATGGTTGGCACGGTTGGTGCTGGTGCAAACCTGGAGGCGCTTGTGAAGGATCCCGGTGGGGTGATCCATCGTGTCCATCGCAATGAGTACATGGGGCAGGCCTACGGACGCATCACGGCCGTTGGCGAGGATCGGATCGATCTGGTCGAACTGGTGCCGAATGGCTCGGGCGGCTGGATGGAGCGTCCGGCAAGCATCGCGGTCGGCGAAAAATAAGAACTCGGGGATGACGCACATGACGACCAAACTGAATCATCTGCCGGGTAGCGCGCGTCTTCGCACGCGCCGCTGGATCCTCGGCACCGCGCTGGCCTTCGCCGGCGGTTTCGCCAGTGCCGCGTCGGCGGAGAACACGTTGCAGAACGTGAGCTACGACGCGCAGCCCGGCGGCCGCATCGAACTCCGGCTGGCTTTCTCGGAAAAGGCACCGGATCCGAAGGTCTTCACGACCAACAATCCGCCGCGTATCGCGATCGACCTTCCGGACACCACCAACAGCTACAGCACCCGCCATCTCGATATCGGCAAGGGTTCGACATCGGGCGTGTCGGTGGTCTCCGCCGGTGGCAAGACCCGCGTCACGGTCGAGCTTTTCCGTGAGTCGGCATACCGCACGCGCGTCGATGGCAAGAACCTCGTCGTCACCGTGAACAACGGTCCGACGGGTGCCACGACGACGACGGCGACCGTTTCCGATCCGACCAAGGCGTTGCCTTCGTCAGCCGGCACGCCGGTATCGAACATCGACTTCCGTCGCGGGCCGAACGGCGAAGGCCGCGTGCTGGTCACGCTGGGCAGCTCGGCGACGACGCCGGAAATGCACCGCGAAGGCGACCACGTGATCGTCAGCCTGTCGGGTTCGTCGCTGCCGCCCAAGCTCGCTCAGCGTCTCGACGTGCTCGACTTCGCCACGCCGGTGCAGTCGATCGAACCGAAGTCGGCTCCCGGCGGTGCCCGCCTGGATGTCCGCACCAAGGGTGATGTCGAAGTCTCGGCCTATCAGAGCGGCAGCGATTATGTCGTCGAAGTGGCGCCGAAGAAGGCCGCCGCCCCGACGGGTAAGGCCGCGAAGGGTCAGGATCCGACGTATTCGGGTTCGCGTCTGACCTTCAACTTCCAGGACATTCCCGTGCGTTCGGCCCTTCAGCTGATCGCGGACGAAGCCAAGCTCAATCTGGTCGCCTCCGACAGCGTCGGCGGCAGCGTCACCCTGCGACTGGTCAACACGCCGTGGGATCAGGCGCTGGATGTGATTCTGCGGGCCAAGGGTCTGGACAAGCGTCGCAGCGGCAACGTCGTCTGGATCGCTCCGCAGGCCGAGCTTGCCAGCTACGAGCAGAGCCTTGCCGACGCTCGTCAGAAGGCCCAGGATTCCGCGGAGCTGGTGTCCGATTACATCCCGATCAGCTACGGCAAGGCGGAAGACATCGCCAAGCTGCTGACCCAGGGCAGCATGCAGGGCGGCGGTGGCAGCAGCGGCTCCAATACGACGCGTGGCTTCCTTTCCCCGCGTGGCAGCGTCTCGTTCGACGACCGCACCAACACGCTGCTGATCAACGACACGCCGGACAAGATCCGTGACCTGCGCGAGCTGATCGGTACCCTCGATCGTCCGGTGCAGCAGGTGCTGATCGAGTCGCGCATCGTGGTGGCGACCGATACCTTCACCCGCGAGCTGGGTGTGCGCTGGGGCGTCCAGGGATACAACCACAACAACGCCAACCAGGTCGTCGGTACGTCGCCGGATCTGAGCAGCGGCTCCACCGGTACCACGGCCGGCGGCACGGGCGGTCTGGTTACCAGCGTCCACAACAGCGATGTCGGCTATACCAACGCGGTGAACCAGTACAATGCCAACGGCGGCACGGGGACGATCCCGACGCCTGCCGCGGTCAGCCTGCCGGGTGGCTACAACGTCAACCTGCCGGTCGCGAACCCCTCGGGCAGCATCGGCCTGGCGATCCTGGGTGCGAACTATCTGGTCGACCTCGAGCTTTCGGCGGCGCAGACCGAGGGTCGCAGCGAGCTGATCTCGAGCCCGCGTGTGATCACGGCCAACCAGCAGGAAGCGGTCATCAAGCAGGGTCAGCAGATCGGTTATGTGACCTACCAGGCCTCGAGCTCCGGCGGCGGCGCGCAGAACGCCACGGTCCAGTTCAAGGATGCCGTGCTCGAGCTGCGTGTGACGCCGACGATTACCGCCGACAGCCGCGTGTACCTGAAGATCAACGTGAAGAAGGACGCGCTGGCCCAGTTCGTCGCCAGCCCGGGCGGCGGTTCGGTCCCGCAGATCGACACCCGCGAAATCAACACCTCGGTGCTCGTCGACAACGGTCAGACCGTCGTCCTCGGTGGCATCTACGAGATCACCAAGACCAACACGACCGAGAAGGTCCCCGGTCTCGGCGATATCCCCGGCCTGGGCGTCCTGTTCCGCCACACCGCGCGGACCAACGACAAGGCCGAGCTGCTGATCTTCGTCACGCCGCGGATCCTGTCCGACGCGCTGCAGTAAGGGCGTCGTCTGGACAACGAAAAAGGCGGCCCTCGTGGCCGCCTTTTTCGTTTCGTTCCCCGTGAACGACATCCGGGCCTAAACTTCCCGGCCTCTCTGTGGTCTCATCGGGGACTTCCACCGACACGAGAACCGCGATGTCCGAGACGCCAGCCGCCACGACCCCGCTCCAGGAGGCCTTCGTCCGCCTGCGCGAGGAACTGACCCGGGGCATCATCGGGCAACCTCACCTGGTCGAATGCCTGCTCATCGCCCTGCTGGCCGACGGGCACCTGCTGGTCGAAGGCGCGCCCGGTCTGGCCAAGACGACGGCCATCAAGGCGCTGGCGACGCGCGTGGAAGCCGACTTCCACCGCATCCAGTTCACGCCCGACCTGTTGCCCGCCGACCTGACCGGCACCGATATCTTCCGGTCGCAGACCGGCACGTTCGAATTCGAACGCGGGCCGCTGTTCCATAACATCGTGCTTGCCGACGAGATCAATCGCGCACCGGCGAAAGTCCAGTCCGCGCTGCTCGAGGCGATGGCCGAACGGCAGATCACCATCGGCCGCCGCACCTGGCCGCTGCCTGACCTCTTCATGGTGATGGCCACCCAGAACCCGATCGAGCAGGAAGGGACGTTCGCACTGCCCGAAGCCCAGCTCGACCGTTTCCTGATGCACGTGACCATCGGCTACCCGGACGCCGAGGCGGAACTCGCCATTCTCCGTCTCGCGCGTCAGCAGGCCCGCGAGGTCATGCATCCGGCGCCGCCACCGGCACACATGCTGCGCCCGGCGGACGTCTTCGCCGCGCGCGACGCGGTGCTCTCGGTACACATGGCGGCGCCGCTGGAGCTGTATATCACGCAGCTGGTCGTCGCCACGCGCGAGGCCGGCAAATACGGCGCGGAGCTGGCGCGCTGGATCGCCTGGGGTGCCAGCCCGCGTGCCACCATCGCGCTGGACCGCTGTGCGCGCGCGCACGCGTGGCTCGCCGGTCGCGATTATGTCCTCCCGGAGGATATTCATGCGATCGCCCACGAGGTGCTTCGCCATCGCGTGTTGCCGAGCTACGAGGCCGAAGCGGAAGGCGTGCGCGTGGATACGGTGATCGATCGCCTGCTGGACCTCGTGCCGCTGCCGTGAATGCCGCTGTCACCGACGTCGAAGGGCGCGTCCACGTCTCGCTCCCGGAACTGATCGCCCTGCGCTCCCGCGTCACGCGTGCACCTGCTCCCCAGGTCATATCGCGCGCTCCGCGACATGGCCAGCGCCCGGCGCGGCTGCATGGCCGGGGCATGGACTACGCCGAATCCCGCGTCTACCAGGCCGGTGACGATGTGCGCCGCATGGACTGGCGCCTGACGGCGCGAAGCGGTGTCGCGCATACCAAACTCTTTCAGGAAGAGCGCGAGGGACGCCTGCTGATCCTGCTGGACATGAACGCAAGCATGCGTTTTGGAACGCGCACGCGCTTCAAGTCCGTGCAGGCCGCGCGAGCGGCGGCGACAGCCGCCTGGTACGCACTGCGCGGCACGGAGCGCGTGGGCGTGCTTGCCTTTGGCGGACAACGCCAGGTCGTCAGGCCTCAGGGCGGAGCGCGTGGCGCGCTGACGGTGCTCGGTGCGATCGCCGCATGGGATGCGCTCCCCGCGGATGGCGATGAGTCGCTGTCTTCCGCGCTGCAGCGGGCGGGACGATTGATGCACGGTGCGTCGCGCGTTCTGTTGATCAGCGACGGATTCGCCGTGGACGAGGCCGCACGTGGCCGCATGCTCGGGCTGGTCGGCAAGGCTGAAGTCTCGGTGCTGGGCGTCGCCGATGCGCTAGAGCTCAGCGAACCGCCCGCCGGTCGCTACCCCTTCGCTTACCGCGGTACGCATTACGACATCGCCCTTCAGGGCGATCGACAGCGCGAGGAGTTCGCCCGCGGCCTCGGCGAAGGGCAGCGCAGACTGACCGCACTGGCGGGCGGTCTTGGCCTGCGCGTGCGCACGATCGACACCACCGACGATCCGCTCGACGCGGTCACCGCGTTGCTGGGTACGAGGAGGACGCGCTGATGCCGGATCAGGGACCCCGCTTGCGCGATGTTCACGTGCCGCACGTCTCCGCATGGTGGCCATTGGCACCGGGCTGGTGGGTGCTGGCCGCGCTGCTGCTGATCGTTGCCGCGGTGCTGATCCTGGCCTGGCGCAGACGTGCCGCGTGGCATCGGTACGTCGACGGCACGTTGCAGGAACTGCGTGACGCATCGCGGCGCCATGCGCAGGACGGCGACGCCGCGGCGTTCGCGACGACGGTCAGTCAGCTGATCAGGCGCGTGGCGCGCACGCGCGATCCACGAACCGTGACCCTGCGCGGCGCCGCGTGGCGTGATGCGCTGGCGTCGATGGCGCCCCGGCAGGATGTCACGCGCATCGCCGAGCTCGATGTCGCCTTGTACCGCCCCGCGGTATCGCTCGACGCATCCGTCGTGGCTCGCGACGCCGAGGCCTGGGTCCGCCAGGCGATGCGTCGCGACGCGCAGCGTCCGCATGCGGGGAGGGCGAAGACGCATGTCGGTGCCTGATTTCGCGTGGCCCTGGGTGTTCCTCGCGCTGCCACTGCCGTGGCTCCTGCGTCGCGTCCTGCGACCGGTGAAGCCAGCGCAGGCAATGAATCTTCCACAGCCCGGCCTGACGTTGATGCAGGCCGCCCGGATGCGTGCGCCATTCGCATCGACGTTGTTGCTGGCGCTGGCGTGGCTCTGTCTGGTCACCGCGGCGGCACGGCCGCAGCGACTCGGCCCGCCGGAGCCGCAGCAGCGCAGCGGGCGTGCGACGATGCTCGCCGTCGATCTCTCGGGCAGCATGGCGCTCGACGACATGCGCCTGGCAGGACGCACGGTGACGCGTTTCGCCGCGGTCGAAGCGATCGCGGGCGATTTCATCGACCGACGTGCGGGCGATGAGCTGGGGCTCATCCTGTTCGGATCGCAGGCGTACCTGGTGACGCCGCTGACGTACGATCTCGACGCGGTGCGCGCGCAGTTGCATGGCGCCGTCGTCGGCCTGCCGGGACGGGAAACCGCCATCGGCGATGCGCTGGCTGTCGCCGTAAAGCGTCTCGCCGACATGCCCGAGCAGGCGCGCGTCGTCGTCCTGCTGACCGATGGCGTGAACAACGCGGGGTCGATCGCGCCGCGCGAAGCGGCACGCGCGGCGAAGGCCGCAGGCGTTCGTGTCTATACGATCGGCATCGGTGCCACAGCGATGCGCGTGCCCGACTTTTTCGGCAGCCGCACGGTCAATCCGTCGGCCGACCTGGACGTAGGCATGCTGACCGACATCGCCAACCAGACCGGTGGGCGGTTCTTCCGCGCAACGGATACGGATGAACTGGCGAACGCCTATCGGGCCATCGACGCGCTCGAGCCGGTGCCGCAGCAGGGCGCCGCCCTGCGTCCGCATGTCGAACTGTTTCGCTGGCCTCTCGTCGTCGCGCTGGGTTTGCTCGCGTTGGCCGCGCTGCCTCGTTACCTGGGTGGGAGAGTGCGCGCATGAGCACCTGGATCGCCGACTTTCATTTCCTCGAACCACGCTGGCTGTGGTTGCTGATCCTCGTGCCCGTCATCGGGTGGATCGTGGGGCGTCGCTCGGGAGAGTCCCGCGCCTTGTCCCGGATCGCGGACCCCGCCTTGCTTCCGTATCTGCTCGACGGCAAGCCCGCGGCATCGCGCGCGCCGGTCGCGGCGGTGGTCGCGGCATCGTCGCTCGCCGTGCTCGCGCTGGCGGGGCCCACATGGGATCGCCAGTCGCAGCCGCTGTTCGCGGAGCGAGCCGGGCAGGTCGTCGTGGTATCGATGTCACCGGACATGCTCGCGAAGGATATCGTTCCGGATCGCCTCAGCCGCGTGCGTTACAAGATCCGCGAACTGTATGCCGCGAACAAGGACGGCATGAACGCGCTGATCGCGTACACGGGCGAGGCATTCATCGTGGCGCCGCTGACCACGGATGCGCACAGCGTAGACGATCTGCTCACGGCGTTGTCGCCCGACACCATGCCGGTGACCGGCGATGATCCGGGCAAGGCGATCGACATGGCGGCGGACCTCATCCGTCACGCGGATCTGCGTGGCGGGTCGATCGTTCTCGTCACGGATCGCGCCGATGCATCCGCCGCGTCGGCAGCGCGCCGCGCGCGCGCGGCCGGCGCAACCGTGTCGGTGCTCGGCGTCGGTACGACGCGTGGCGGTCCCGTGCCGACCGGGGACGGCGGTTTCCTGAAGGACGATCGCGGCGATATCGCGCTGGCTGCCCGTGACGACGCGTCCCTGTCCGCCGTGGCATCCGCCGGCGGCGGCCGCTTCGTTCCCGTGGCGGATGGCGGCTCCGACGTCGCGGCGCTCCGGGCTTTTCTCAGCGGCGACGGTGACGGGAAGGCCGTCTCCGGCGCGAAGGCAGGTGAGTGGCAGGATCGCGGACCGTGGCTGCTCCTGCCCGTGCTTCTGCTGGTGGCGCTGGCGTTTCGTCGTGGCTGGTTGCTCGTTCTGGCGATGGCCTGTCTGCCATGGTCGCCGCCCGCTCATGCGGATGGTGTGGCCGATGCCTTCCGCACGCGCGATCAGCAGGCGGCGCAGGCCCTGCGCGAAGGCGATGCAAAGCGCGCACAGGCGCTTGCACGCGATCCTGCCCTGCGTGGTGCGGCGGCATACAAGGCCGGGGATTTCGCGGCGGCGGAGGCGGCGCTCAAGTCAGGCAAGGACGGCGATTCGCAGTACAACCTCGGCAACGCGCTGGCGAAACAGCAGCGCTACGAGGATGCGATTGCCGCCTACGACCGTGCGCTGCGCATCGATCCGCATGACGAGGACGCGATCGCCAATCGCAAGGCGGTCGCGGATTACCTGAAGCAGCAGAAAGACGGTTCGAAGCAGCAGCAGGACAAGGGCGGCAAGCAGGACGCGAAGAACGGGGACAAGGATCAGCACGGCCAGTCGGGGCAGCAGGACAAGGGCCAGTCGTCCGGGCAGCAGGACGGCAAAGATAAACAGGACGGCCAGAGCGGGCAGCCGTCGGGCGCCGATGGAAAAGGCGAGGATGCGTCCGACAAGGGCACGCAGAACAAGGCAGGCGAAGGCGAGGGAGGCGACAAGGCGAAGGACGACGGCAAGGGGCAGGCGCCGCAGGGCGACGCTACAGCCAAGTCCGCCGCCGAACAGGCGCAGGCCGATCGCGCCCAGGCGGCGCTCAAGGAAAAGATGGATCAGGCGCTCGCCGGTAAGGCGGGGCAGCCGGATGCGAAGGACGACGGCAAGGGGCACGATCTGGGCGCATTGTCCGCCAGCGATGCCGCGTCGAAATTGCCGCCGGACGTGCAGCGCGCGCTGCTTCGCGTGCCGGACGATCCGGGCGGTTTGTTGCGGAGAAAGTTCATGCTCGAGTATCAGCGTCGTCATGGAACGGAGCTGGAGGAATGACGATGCATCGCCTGATCCTCGCCTTCCTTCTGATGTGCGTGCCCGTCGTCGTCCTGGCACAAGCCAGCGGGCCAACGGCCTCGCTCGACCGAACGACGATCGGCGCGGGTGAAACCGTCACCCTGAACATCGAAGTCGCCGACGACGCCGACCCGTCGCCGGACCTCGCGCCACTCATGCAGGACTTCGTGGTTCTCGGCACATCCACCAGCCATAACCTCAGCATCATCAACGGGCGCCGTGAGGCGCATACCGTGCTCGGCGTCGCGTTGCGACCGCGTCGCGAAGGTCGTCTGACCGTCCCGTCGCTGGTCATCGGTGGGCAGCGGACACAGCCCCTCTCGGTGGAGGTCAGCGCCTCCGCCGATAACGGCGCGGTACCGGCGGAGAAGTCCGTCGTTCTCGAGGGCAAGGCGGATCCCGCGCAGGTGTATGTCGGTCAGCAGATCGATTACACGCTGCGCCTGTACTTCGCCGTCAATCTGGCGGATGGACAGCTCGGCGATCCGTCGGCGGAAGGGGCCGAGGTCCGCCGTGTGGGGCAGGACGCGAACTTCCAGACCGTTCGCGGGGGCCGGCGGTTCAACGTGGTCGAGCGTCACTACGCCATTTTTCCCCAGCGCGCCGGGGCGCTGTCCATCCAGCCGCCAGCCTTTCAGGGCACGGCGGTGGATCCCACGGACGCCAATGCGTTCTTCGGCGCGGGTTCGCCCGTCAATGCCGTGGCCGAGCCCAGCGGCATCCAGGTGCGCGCGCGTCCGACCGCTGCGGCCAGCGGTGCGTGGATACCCGCCCGCGAACTCAAACTCGCCCTCGACGGTGTGCCATCCGATGGCAAGGCCCGCGTCGGTCAACCGCTGACGCTGACCATGCGGCTCGATGCGACGGGCATGCCGTTCGAGGCGCTGCCGGCGCTGTCCCTGCCGACGCTCGACGGCGCGGACGTCTATCCCGACAAGGCGGTTACCGGTGGCGGCGTCAGCGGGCCGTGGATCACGGGCCACCGGCAGCAGGGCTTTGCCGTGGTGCCAACGCGTCCGGGAACCCTGCATATTCCCGAGACGACGCTGCACTGGTGGAACGTGGTGACCGACAAGGCCGAAGTGGCGACGTTGCCGGCACGCGACATCGAGGTCGCACCCGCCAGCGGCGCGGCGGTGGCCGCCGCCGGAACCACGCCGGTCGCGCAAACGGTCCGGCCGGACGCTTCGTCAGCGGCGGGCTCTACGGTTGTCGAAGCCGGCTTGCCGTGGCGATGGCTGTTCTTCGGTGCGCTCGCCTTGTGGTTGGTCACCGTCGGTATCTGGGTGATCCTGCGCCGACGCGGAGGGGTCGCCGCGGCCGTGAGGCCGAACGAGGCGACGCTATCGACGACCCGCGAACGTCCGGCGCGTGAGGTTTTTCTCAAGAGTGTCGACGCCGACGAGCCTGCCGCCATCGAGCGCAACCTGCTTATCTGGGCGCGCGCGGTGCAGCCATCGATACGCTCACTGGGTGCGCTGTCGACCGCTCTGGCCCCGGGCTCACAACCGGTCGCGATCGCCGGTCTGCAGCGCGCACGCTTCGCTGGCGGCACGCTCGACCGGAGCGCCTTGCGGACGGCGTTCGCCAAGGGTTTCGTCTGGAAATCCGTCGGTGCCGCCGGCGACACGCCGGGCCTGCCGCCGCTCTACCCTCGCTAGGGGTTGAGCGCCGTCTCGTACGCGCGCGTCATCGCGGCACCGAACGTGCAGAAGATCACCTGCGCCGGCCTCCACGGCGCGCCGCGCAGGGTGTCGACGGCGACCCGGGCGGCCGCCTCGGGCGGGTAACCGTAGACCCCCGCGCTGATGGCGGGGAAGGCGATGGAGTCGATGCCGTGCTCCTTCGCCAGGGCCAGGCTGGCGCGGTAGCAGGCCGCCAGCAGCCCGGCTTCGCCGCGTGTGCCGCCGTACCAGACCGGTCCCACGGTATGAATCACGAAGCGCGCGGGCAGGTCGAACCCCGGCGTGATCCGCGCCTCGCCGGTGGGACAGCGAACGCCTCGCGGGCGTTCGGGGAGCGCACGGCAGGCCGCCAGCAACCGCGGCCCCGCGCCACGGTGGATCGCGCCGTCCACGCCGCCTCCGCCCAGGAGGGATTCGTTCGCCGCGTTGACGATGGCATCGACGGCCAGCGTCGTGATGTCGCCTTCGCGAATCGTGAAGCTCATGGCTCAACTCCTTGTGACGGCACGCCCGCAATTGGCTACGATGGCGCCTTGTCAGTTCTGTATTGTTTCAGAAGGTTATGGCCGACTCGCTCAAAGTTGAAGACATCTCGTTCGCCTATCTCATCAACGACGTGACCTTGCTCTTCCGCAAGCACTTCGATCGGCGGGCCGTGCGCTTTGGGCTGACGCGCGCGCAGTGGCGTGCCCTGAAGGCGCTTCATCGCCGGCCAGGCATGCGCCAGAACGAACTGGCGGAGCAGCTCGATATGGAGCCGATCGCCGTAGGCAGGGTCATCGACCGCCTTCAGGCCGCCGGTTTCGTGGAGCGCCGCGCCGACCCCAAGGATCGCCGCGCCTGGCGCCTGCACGATACGGAGCAGGCCCGCGGGGTGATCGACGACATGGAAGACATCGCACGCGGCTTGCGCCGGGATGCGACGCAGGGCATCTCGCCCGACGACCTCCAGGTCATGCTGGCCGTCATGGACCGCATGAAGGAAAACCTCCAGGGCCTCGATGGTCCCGGCGAGGAACTCTGAGCGCCGGGTCAACCTCGGTGCCGGATATGCGTTAGCTTTTACGGATAGCCCACCCGAAAAAAAACCATGTCCGCGTCATCGAGCGCGGCGACCGGAGCCTGAGGGTTCCGGCCGGAGTCCTCATGCAGCGATCCCCAGGGAAGAAACTCGTTCTCATCATCGGCCTGGTGGCCCTCGCCGCGGCCGGTGTGGGCGTATGGCGTCACGAGACGGGCGGCAAGGAGGCCCCGAAATCGCTCAACGGCAAGCAGGCATCGGCGGGTACGCCGGTCACCACAGCCGTCGCGCAGCGCGGTGAGATCGATCTGTCGCTCAAGCTCATCGGAAGGGCTGAGGCGTATTCGACGGTCAACGTGCGTTCGCGTGTCAGCGGTCAGCTCGATACGCTGGCTTTCACTCCCGGCACCCACGTGAAAAAGGGCGATCTCCTTGCCCGGGTCGATCCGCGTCCGCTCAAGGCCGCGCTCGACGAGGCCCAGGGCAAGGTGGCCAGCGACGAGGCTCAGCTGGCCAAGGCCGAGGCGGACCTCGGGCGTTACCAGAACATGCTCGGCAAAGGCTTCGTCAGTCGCGCCGATTTCGATCTGTACAAGGCCAACCTCGGCGTGGCCCGCGCCGCCCTCGTCAGCGATCGTGCCGCGGCGCGTGCCGCGCAGACGCAGCTCGACTTCACCACGATCTCCGCGCCCTTCGATGGTGTCACCGGTGCGCCTCTGGCCTATCCGGGGGCGACGCTTACCGCCGACACGACCGATATCGTGGTGCTCAATCAGGTCGATCCCATCCGTATCGCCTTCGCGATTCCCGAGGACAGTCTGGCCGCGGTGCGCAACAGCGCGCGTCGCGGCGCGCTTCCCGTCCAGGCGAAAATCCCCGGCGACACCGGTGGACCGCTGAAGGGCGAACTGGAGTTCATCGACAACGCCGTCGATGTCACGACCGGCACGATCGTCCTGAAAGCGCGTTTCGCGAATGCGGACGGCCGCCTCACCGCGGGCCAGTTCGCTGAAGTGACCCTGCCGACGACGCGGCTGACCGATGCCGTCAGCATCCCGGTGATCGCGTTGCAGAGTTCATCCGCAGGCACCTTCGTCTTCGTGGTCAAGGCCGACAAGACCGTGGAACAGAGACCCATCACGACGGGTGCGACGACCGCCGACCGGGTCGTCGTGGACAAGGGCCTGCAGGCGGGCGAACGCGTCGTCACCGAAGGTCAGCTGTTGCTTGTCGACGGTGCGCGCGTGCGATGAACCTGCCGGAGCTCTGTATCCGTCGTCCCGTCATGACCACGCTGCTGATGGCGGCGCTGGTGATCTTCGGCATCGTCGCGTACCCGAAGCTGCCGGTGAACGAACTGCCGAACGTCGACTTCCCGACGATCAACATCAGCGCGAGCCTGCCGGGCGCGTCGCCCGAGACGATGGCCTCGTCCGTCGCGACACCGCTGGAGGCGCAGCTGTCCACGGTCGCCGGCATCGACTCGATGAGCTCGTCCAGTTCGCTGGGCTCGACCACGATCACCGTGACCTTCGCCCTCGATCGCAGCATCGACGGCGCGGCTCAGGACGTGCAGGCGGCGATCTCCGCGGCGCAGCGCCAGTTGCCGCAGGACATGCCGACGCCACCCACCTACCGCAAGGTGAATCCGGCCGACGCGCCCATTCTGTTCCTCACCATGCAGTCGTCGACCTTGCCGCTGTCGACGGTCGACGACTACGCCGAGACCGAACTCGCGCAGCGCCTGTCGATGGTCGACGGCGTGGCCCAGGTCAACGTCTACGGTTCGCAGAAGTACGCGGTGCGCATCGCCGTCGATCCCGATCGTCTGGCGGCCACCGGTATCGGCGTCGATCAGATGTCTACCGCCATCGCCGCGGCCAACGTCAACAAGGCCACCGGCTCGCTCAACGGAAGTCGCCAGTTGCTGTCCATTCGTTCGGACGGCCAGTTGATGCGTGCCGCCGACTACGGGCAGATCGTGGTCGCTTACCGCAATGGCGCGCCCGTACGGCTTTCCGATATCGCCGTGCCACGCGACAGCGTGCAGGACGACCAGAAGGCCAGCTGGTTCAACGGCGTCCGTGCGATCACGCTGGCGATCCAGCGGCAACCGGGCGCGAATACCGTCGAAACGGTCGACCGGATTCTCGCGCTGCTGCCCGGTTTCTCCGAGACGCTGCCGCCGTCGGTCAAGCTCGACGTGATGTACGACCGCTCGGTGTCGATCCGCGACTCCGTGCACGACGTTCAGTTCACGCTGGTGCTGGCGGGTATTCTCGTGGTGCTGGTGATCTACCTGTTCCTCGGCAATGCGTCGGCGACCCTGATTCCGGCGGTCGCGCTGCCCATTTCCGTGCTGGGCACGTTCGGCGCGATGTTCGCGCTGGGCTACAGTCTCGACAATCTCTCGTTGCTGGCGCTGACGCTGGCCGTCGGCTTCGTCGTCGACGACGCCATCGTGATGCTCGAAAACATCATGCGGCACATCGAACTCGGCGAGACGCCCTACGAAGCGGCGATCAAAGGCGCGACCGAAATCGGCTTCACCATTTTCTCGATGACGCTGTCGCTGGTGGCGGTCTTCATCCCGGTGATGTTCATGGGCGGCATCGTGGGGCGTCTTTTCCACGAGTTCGCCGTGGTCATCAGCGTATCGATCCTGATTTCCGGATTCGTCTCGATCACGCTGACGCCCATGCTGTGCAGCCGTTTCGTCAAGGCGCACGACCACGACAAGCGCAGTGTCATCGTGGTCTGGTTCGACAAGGGCTTCAGCGCCGTGACCGATGGCTACACGCGCACGCTCGCCTGGTGCATGCGCCATCCGCGCACGGTGCTGGCGGTCTTCGCGCTCAGCCTCGTCGCCACCGGCGTCCTGTTCGTCGTCACGCCGAAGGACTTCATTCCGGCAGGCGACAGCGGTCAGTTACGTGTCACCACGGAGGGGCCAACGGATATTTCGTTCGCGGCGATGTCCGCGCGACAGAAAGTGCTGGCGCAGCTTGCGCAGGACGATCCGAATATCCAGGGTGTGATGTCGAGCGTCGGCGCCGGCGGTGCGCGCGCCACGGTGAACTCCGGCTCGCTGCTTCTGCGACTGAAGGATCCCGGCGACCGCGGGCATACGACGCCGGACGAGATCATTCAGGCGCTTCGGCACAAGTTCGCCGACGTGCCGGGTATCCGTACCTACATCCAGAATCCTCCGGCGATCCAGGTCGGTGGGCGCCAGTCGAAGGCACAGTACCAGTACACCGTGCAGTCGACCGATCTGAACGCGCTGTACGCGTGGTCCGGAAAGCTGGTCTCGGCGTTTCAGAAGCTGCCTGGTTTCCAGGATGTCACCACCGATCTGGACCTCAACAGTCCGTCGATGGTGGTGACCGTCAATCGCGACAAGCTGGGTCCGCTCGGCCTGACGATGGATCAGGTGCAGTCCGCCCTGGGCGATGCATTCGGTGAGAACCAGATCTCCACCATTTACGGCACGGCCACGCAGTACTGGGTGATCCTGCAGGTGGAGCGACGCATGCAGGACGACCCGGCGGTACTGTCGAAGCTTTACGTCACCTCGGACACCGGCAAGCTCGTGCCGCTGAATACCGTCGCGCAATTCGTGCGCAAGCCGCAGGTGCTGACCGTGAACCACCAGGGCCAGCTGCCCGCGGTCACGGTGTCGTTCAATCTCGCACCGGGTGTGTCGCTGAGCGACGCGGTGCAGAGTATTCAGCGCGCGACGGCTCAGATGAATCTTCCCGGCACGCTCAGTGGCAGCATCCAGGGCACGGCGCAAGCCTTCCAGGATTCGGTCAAGGGCATGGGGTTGCTCCTGCTGCTGGCGGTGTTCGTGATCTATCTCGTGCTGGGCATCCTGTATGAGAGTTTCATCCATCCGCTGACGATTCTCTCGGGTCTTCCCGCCGCCGCGGTCGGCGCGTTGCTCACGCTGGTGCTTTTCGGCGCGTCACTGGATTTGTTCGCCTTCGTGGGCATCGTGATGCTGGTGGGCATCGTGAAGAAAAACGCGATCATGATGATCGACTTCGCGCTTGAACGTCAGCGCGAGGGAGGCGTGGCTCCGCGTGAAGCGATCTTCGAGGCGTGCCGCGTGCGTTTCCGTCCGATCATGATGACCACGATGGCGGCATTCGCGGGAACGCTGCCGATCGCGCTGGGTATCGGTGCGGGCGCGGAGACGCGCCGTCCTCTCGGACTGGCCGTCGTCGGTGGCCTCGTGGTATCGCAGATCCTGACGTTGTACCTCACGCCGGTGATCTATCTGTACATGAACCGGTTGCAGGATCGGCTGGCGTCGCGGAAGCCGGCGCGACAAGCGCCGGCTGTGTAGGAGCGCGCCTGGCGCGCTCCTACATGGTCCTATTTAGTCGTGCGCGCCGTCTTTTGCGAACGCACCGGCCGCCGAACCGAAATTTCCATCCGCCTGCGCAGCCAGATACGCAAACGTCGCGTACACCGCCACGTTCTGCGCGAGCGCCTTCGGATCGATCTTGTCCAGCGTGTCGTTGGCGTTGTGGTGGTAGTCGAAGTAGTCGGTGCCGTCCTGCGTCAGCGAGAGCGCGGCCATGCCCTTGGCATGCATCTGCGACAGGTCGGATCCACCACCGCCGGGCCGGGCCGCGTCGTAAGTCACGCCGATCGGCTCGATCACCCTGGCGATCTGCTCGATCGCGCCGCGCGCTTCGGGCTTCACGCTGGCGCTCATGCGCCAGATGCGGCCGGCGCCGAAATCGGATTCGGTACCCAGCTGAAACTTCGCCACGTCTTTCGCATGCGCTTCGGCATAGGCGCGTCCACCCCACAGACCCATTTCCTCGTTGGCGAAGGCGATGACGCGGATCGTGCGATCAGGGCGCTGCGGCATGTCCTTGATCAGCTTCGCCGCGGCGGCGGCGATCGCCACACCCGCGCCGTCATCGATGGCGCCGGTGCCCAGATCCCACGAATCCAGATGTCCGCCGATGGCGACGACCTGATCCGGGTGCTTGCGACCGGTGACTTCAGCGATGACGTTGGAGCCTTCGTACGTACCCGCAAAGCCGACATCGAGGTCGAGCTTCAGCGTGACCGGCTTGCCTTCCTTCAGAATGCGCTCGAGCTGATCGGCGTCGGGCAGGGAAAGCGCGGCAGCCGGGATCGCGTCCTTCGGATCCTTGAAGCCGGTGACGCCCGTGTGCGGCGTACGGCTGTGCGGATCGGTCCCCGCCGAGCGCAGCAGGAACGCGGCGGCGCCCATCTTCGCGGCCAGGACCGGGCCGCCCGTGCGCGTGGCTGAGCCCTTGCCGTAGTCGTGGCCGTCCTTCTGCTGCTGCATGTGCGTCGAGACGTAGACGATCTTGCCCTTCACGCTGGCCGGGTCGGCGTTCCTGAACGCATCGAGGTCGTCGAAGCCGACGACTTCGGCCGTGAGGGCACCCTGCGGGGTGCCGGCGGAATAGCCCAGCGCGGTCAGAGCGAGCGGCTGCGGAAAGGGCGACACGACCGCTGCGTGCTCGCTGCGGCGCTGCCACAGCGGGTAGCTGACTTTCTCGGTGTAGACCTTGTCGAAACCCATGGCCTTGAACTTCGCGACGGTCCAGGCGACGGCGCGCGCGTCGGCGGCGCTGCCGGCCACGCGGGGACCCACTTCCGTGGTCAGGCCGGTCACGAATTCGTAGCCGGTGTCGTCGCTCATCGCGCGATCGCGCAAGGCGGTGGCGGCGGCGATCGCCTTGTCCGGAATGGTCGTCGCCTTGTCGGCGGCATGGACGGTGAAAGCGAGCGCAAGGCACGCGGCCAGCGTGTGCAGGCGGAAGATATGACGCATGGTGACCCCCGGGACGGTAAAGGTCGATTATGACCATGGCGCGGGGTGCGGCCGCGTAGGTCGAAAGTCATGGTCCAGCCGTCCGGACGGCTGGACGGCTCCCGAAGTTACGGTTGTGGCAGGCTCACCACCACGCGCAGACCGCCTTCCTTGCGGTTGCGCAGCACGATGCTGCCGCCGTGATCGAGCACGATGGCGCGGACGGTGGCGAGGCCGAGGCCGATGCCGCCGGTGTCGCGGTTTCGCGAGGATTCCAGACGGAAGAACGGCGCGAAGACCTGTTGCTGCATGGCCTCGGGAATGCCCGGGCCGTCGTCATCGATTTCGAGCAGGCATTCGCCACGGACGGTGCGCAGGCGCATGCGCACCCTTTGCCCGTACTTGATCCCGTTCTCGACGAGGTTGACGACAGCGCGGCGCAGCGCCACCGGATCGCCGTCGAGCGTCACGGGCGGCCCGGAGAACACCGCCACGTCATGTCCCACGTCGACCAGGTCGTCGCTCACGCTCTCGACCAGCAGCCGGAAATCCAGCGGCTGGCGTTGCGTGCCCAGCGAGCGGTCGCGCATGAAATCGAGCGCGGCGGAGATCATCGTCTTCATCTCCTGGAGGTCGCCGTCCACCTTGGCGCCGAGCGGGCCGGGCAGGCCGTCGAGCCGGAACGACAGGCGCGTCAGCGGCGTGCGCAGGTCGTGCGCGATCGCGGCGATCATGTGCGTGCGCTCGTGGAGCAGACGATTCACGCGCCCCTGCATGCCGTTGAAGGCATCGACCGCGCGACGCATCTCGGGCGGTCCCTCACGCGGCACCGGCGGCGCGCTGGTGTCCGCACCCAGACGCTGTGCCGCCTCGGCGAAACGATGGATCGGTGCCGACAGCGCCCGGGCGAACCACCAGGCGAAGGGCAGCAGCACCAGCACGCTCACGCCGAACAGCAGGAACAGCTCCTGCTGAAGCATGGAAGGAAAGGGCTCCACGGGCACCGAGGCGACCCGCCATCGGCCATCCGCCTGTCGCCACCCGACCAGCGACCCCGCGCCCATGCTGACGCGCATCGCGCCGGGGTGGCGGTCCATGCCGCTGTCCACCGCATAGACGCGAAGGTCATCCTGGGCGACGCGCAGAAGGCCCGCCAGTCGCGGAAGGAGGTGTGCCGACAGGCGACTGTCGGAACCGTCCGGGGGCGTGGGCGCGTCGGCCTGGGTGCGCACATCGAGGTCGGCGGGGTTGGGCGGCATGAAGTCCATGCCGGGCGGGCCGCGGCGGTCGTCGCCGGGCAGCATGGCGGTGGCCTGGCCGTCGCGCGGCGCGGAGCCGGGCGGCCTGCGGTCGTCGAAGTCGCGCTGGCCGAACGGCGCTCCGTCGTTCCGCAGGGCGGCCGCCACGTCGAAGAGGCTCGCCATGGGCGGCAGCGTCGGCGGACGGAGGACGAGTACGCCCACCCCGATGCCGGAGGCGATCAGCAGCGCGCACACCATCAGCAGAAAGCTGCGGGCGAAGATCGACAGACCGGGACGTCGCGTCACAGGCGGGTGACCTTCGGCAGGAGCATGTAGCCCTCGTTGCGCACGGTACGGATCATTTCGTCCTGCGCGCGGTCATTCAGTTTGCGCCGCAGCCGGCTGATCTGCGTGTCGATGGCGCGGTCGAACACGTCCGCGCGGCCCCGGTGAACGAGGTCGAGCAGCTGATCGCGGCTCAGGATGCGTTGCGGGTGTTCGACGAAGGCGCGGAGCAGGGCGAACTCGCCATCGGAAAGATTGATGAAGATGCCGGTCGGATCGCGCAGGTCGCGCCGCGTCAGATCGAGGCGCCAGCCGGCAAAACCGTAAGGACGGATCTCCTCGGCGGGTGAAGGCGCGTCCTGGCTGCTGCGCCGCAGGACCGCACGCACGCGGGCCAGCAGCTCGCGTGGGTTGCAAGGCTTGGCCAGGTAGTCGTCGGCGCCGACTTCCAGCCCGATGATCCGGTCGGTATCGCTGCCCAGCGCACTCAGGATGATGACCGGCGGGCCCTTCTCGGCGGCGAGGCGCCGAGCGGCGCTCAGGCCGTCCTCGCCCGGCATCATCACGTCGAGCACGATGAGGTCCGGTCGCTCGCGTTCGATGGAGAGCGACATCTGGGCGACGTTTTCGGCTGCGTGCACACGGTACCCGTGACCGCCGAGGAAATCGGTGATCAGCCCGCGCAGTTCGGGATCGTCATCCACGACGAGGATGAGTGACTGAAGGTCCATGGTCATGCTGCTTTAAATACCAGACCAGTCTACGAGGCGTTTGTCCCCGCGGCAAAACAGCCGACACAAAGCGGACACAAAAGGACATTCCCTCGTGACGGAAGCCACTTAGCGTGTGCAGACACCGCACACCACTAAGGATGGCCATGAAACCGTTCAACGCGCTGCCTTCGCTGCTCTTCTCCTTCGGGATCGCCCTGGCCGCCGCGGCGGTCGCCCAGGATCGGCCGCCCGGTCCCCCGGACGGTCGCCAGGCGCACCGCGACCCGAAGGTCGAGGCGGCGCTGGACGATTGCTGGAACGAACTCGGTGGCGAAGAGGACGACCCGGTGCCGCCGGACCTCATGGCTCAGTGCATGGATGAGAAGGGATTCAAGCGGCCTGTCGGGCCGCCCCCCGGCCCGGACGGCGCACCTCCGCCGCCTCCGCCTCCCCCCGCCTCATAACCGGAATGACCGCCTTGTCGTCCATGTCGTATGCATTTCCTCCGCTGTCGCGCTCCGATGACGGTATCGAAAACAACCGGCTGCTTGCCCGGCGTTTCTGGCAGGCCTTTGTCGAGCGGGCACCCAGCCGCTTCGAAACCAGCACGCTCGTGGACGGCTACGCTGGCGATCGCCTGCGCCTGGGCGCGTTCCGGCACACGCCGCACGTACTGACCGAGGCGGCGCTTCCGCGCGAGCATCGTCAGGCGGTGCTGCTGACCTTGCAGCTCGACGGACGGGCGCGTGTCGAGCAGCACGGGCGCCACAGCGACCTGGCCGGCGGCGATTTCTGCCTGATCGACCTGTCCCAGCCCTTCCGGCTGGAACTGGGGCGTTGCAGCGTCCAGTCGATCCATCTTCCGCTGTCGGTCCTGCGCGACGCCATCCCACGCCTGGACGACGTGGCGGCGGTCGGGCTGCCCGGGCACCTGGGTCCCGTGGGCTACCTGCGTGTCCTCTTCCAGGAAATGTTCGCGCATCCCGCGGGCCTGTCCGAACCGGTAGCCGACCGGCTGGCCGATGCGATTCCCCATATGCTTGCCGCCGCGCTGGAATCCGTGGACGCGAGTGAATCGTCCCCCTCGCGCCTGCGGCAGTACCACAAGCGTCAGGTGCGTCAGTTCGCCCGCGAGCACCTCGCCGATCCCGAGCTGTGCATCGACATGATCGCGAAGGGTGTCGGTCTCTCGGCCAGTCATCTGTTCGAACTGTTTTCCGACGAAGACCTGACCCTCATGCGCTGGGTTCGACTCGAGCGCCTCGCACGGTGCCAGCGCGAACTGGCCGATCCCCGCCTTCGTCATCGCGGCATCGCGCAGATCGCCCACGCCTGGGGCTTCGGCGATATGACCAATTTCAGTCGCTGCTTCCGCGACCATGTCGGTACGTCACCGCGTCGTTTCCGTCAGGCCGCAATGGTCGGGGCGTTGCCGCCGGTGGATCGTTCGGACGTCCAAACGTCCGACGAATGACCGAATGATGCGGCAGTTTCCGCCGTATGGATGCAGGTTCTTAACACTAAATTGAAGTCGTGGCCCCGTCGGCCACGCATCGACGAAGTCATAAAACGAATCACACGTCACGGGCAGTTGGGGAAGGCGCCTTGCCAGGGTGCCGGCCTCGTGGCGTCGCGCATCCTAAATTTCGGGGAGTTTCCTAGTGAAGAATTCGACATCCATCCGCCTGAGCCGGATCAGCCTCGCGCTGGCCCTGGCGCTGGGCAGCACCGTGGCCATCGCGCAGTCGACCACCGGCAGCATCTTCGGCCAGGCGCCCGTCGCCGAGGGCGAGTCGGTCCAGGTCAAGAGCACCTCGGGTGTGACGCGTGAAGTCGCCGTGGGCAGCGACGGCCGTTACACGGTGGGTTCGCTGCCGCTCGGCAGCTATACCGTATCGCTCATGCAGGGCGGCAAGGTCGTCGACACGCGCAGCGACGTCGGCCTTCGTGTCGGTTCCGGTACGGAAGTGTCCTTCGCCGCGGCGTCCGGCGACGCGACGAGCCTGAGCTCGGTCACCGTGTCGGCCAACGCGCTTCCCGCCATCGACGTGTCCAGCGTCGACGCACGCACCGTCATCACCTCCCAGCAGCTGGCGAAGCTGCCGCTGGCGCGTAGCGCCGAAGCGATCGCGCTGCTCGCGCCGGGCGTCGTTCCGGGTTACAGCGGCTTCAAGAGCGGTACCACGGGTGGCTCGCTCGTTTCGTTCGCCGGCTCGTCGGTCACCGAGAACGCCTATTACCTCAACGGCTTCAACACCACCGACCCGCTCAGCGGCTTTGGCGGCATCAGCCTGCCCTATGGCGCGATCGATCAGCAGGAAATCCTCAGCGGCGGCTACGGTGCGGCTTACGGTCGCTCGGACGGCGGCGTGATCAGTCAGAGCGGCAAGCGCGGTACCAACGAATGGCACTTCGGTGCGCAGGTTCAGTGGACACCGGCGTTCGCGCAGGGCGTGAGCCCGAGCTCGTATTACGTGACCGGTGCCAACGCGGGCAATCTCTACCGTCGTTATTCCGACAACAAGTCTTGGGAAACCACCGAGAGCGCGTATGTCGGCGGCCCGCTGATCAAGGACAAGCTGTTCTTCTTCGCGGCGGTCGAAGGCGACAAGAAAGCCGGTAACAGTGTCGGTCCCGCGACGTCGTCGTACAACACCGATTACGAGTACAACAATCCGAAGTGGTACACCAAGCTCGACTGGAACATCAACGACAACAACATCCTCGAGCTGACCGGCGCGTCGACGAAGACGTCGTACAAGGGTAATGAGTACGACTACGACTACGCGACGAACCAGACGGGCGATCTGAACAGCTTCGACACCTCGACCAAGAACAGCGCCCGGGTCTCGATCGCCAAGTACACGAGCTACATCACCGACGATCTCACGCTGACCGCCATGTACGGCAAGCAGAAGATGACGTACTTCAGCCAGACCCCGGGTTACGACCCGTCGCTGGAGTACATCAGTGGTTCCGAGTTCGAGAACCCGGCGATCACCGGCGGCAATTCCATCGTCAATTCTCAGACGGTGCTGACCGCGAACGATCCGAACCACCGCGCCACCAGCAGCAACCTGCGCGTCGACCTGGCGTGGAAGATCGGCGATCACACGATCACCGGTGGTATCGACAACCTCAACTCGCACGACGTCGACGATGGCGAGACCGGCTCGGCCTGGATCTACGGTTACGGCGATCCGGCGACCAACATCAGCGACAGTCCGTACGTCGCCGCGCCGAGCACGGGTGCGGGCGGTCAGGACGGCTACTACGTATCGAAGTACCTCTACAGCACCTCGGCGTCGGTGCGCGTGAAGCAGCGCGCCCAGTACATCGAAGACAGCTGGCAGGTGGACGATCGCTGGCTGGTGAAGATCGGCCTGCGCAACGACCAGTTCACCAACTACAACCCGAGCGGTGAAGCCTTCCTGCGCATGACCAAGCCGCAGTGGGCGCCGCGCCTGGGCTTCAGCTGGGACGTGAACGGCGACTCGTCGCTGAAGGTCTATGCGAACGCCGGTCGTTACTACCTCGCCATGCCGGCGTCCGTCGCGCTGCGCGCCGCCGCCGGTTCGCTGTACACCAACGAGTACTACACCTACACGGGCATCGATGCTAACGGCAATCCCACCGGCCTGACCCAGCTGGCCTCGTCCACGGGTGGCGCGGTGTCGGCCAATAACGAGTACGGCACACCGCCGGACGCGAAGACCGTGGCCTCCAGCAACATCAAGTCCGAGTACCAGGATGAATACATGCTGGGCTTCACCCAGCAGATCAACGCGGACTACGTCTGGGGCATGAAGGGTCAGGTGCGCAAGCTGCGTAACATCCTGGACGACATCTGCGACACCACCACGATCGCGAGCAAGGCGCAGTCGCTCGGCTACGACGTCGACGCCTCCACGCTCAACGGTTGCTACCTGTCCAATCCGGGCCGCAGCAACACATACCGCATCGTCAACCCGGCCGGCGGTTACTACAGCGTCTCGGTCTCCGCGGCCGACTTCGGCATGCCGAGCGCCAAGCGTAGCTACTACGGTCTGGAGACCTTCCTCGAGCATCCGTTCGATGGCAAGTGGCAGGCCAAGATCGACTACGTCTACTCGAAGAGCTACGGCAACACGGAAGGCCAGGTGCGCTCGGACATCGGCCAGACCGACGTATCGGCGACGGTCGACTGGGACTTCGGCAAGCTGATGGAAAACTCCAACGGTCTGCTCTCCAACGACCGCACGCACCAGCTGAAGATCTACGGTTCCTGGCAGGCGGCACCGGAGTGGATGCTCTCGGGCAACATCGCGCTGATGTCGGGCACACCCAAGACCTGTATCGGTTACTACGGCGCGGATGAGAGCAACCCGGTCGGTTACGGCAGCTATTACCACTACTGCGGTGGCGTCGCCTCGGCACCGGGGGACGCGGGTCGCCAGCCGTGGCAGCACATCATCTCGGTCTCGGCGGAATATCGCCCGATGTGGGCCGACCAGAAACTTGGCTTCAATGTCATGGTCTATAACCTGCTGAACGAGTCGGTGCCGACGTCGACGTATGCGATCTATGGCAGCAGCAAGGCGCTGAACACCAACTACGACCGCATCAACTACTTCAGCACGCCGCGCTACGTCCGCTTCGGTATCAATTACGACTTCTGATCGACCGATCCAAAACCATTCCAACAATAAGCGCCGCGAGTCTCCCGACTCATCTCCCGCGGCGCAACGTTCTCCCCGGATCAGGCCGCCGAGCTCCCACTCGGCGGCCTTTTTTTTTTCCAGACAGCAAAAAGGGACGAGGCAAGCCGGACATGCCGGTCACCTCGTCCCTCCGAAAGCGCGGAATCAGACGCGCGGCGGCTGCTGCCTGAGCAGGTCGCGGATTTCCGTCAGCAGCACCACGTCGGCGGCCGGTGCGGCCGGCTTGGCCTCTTCGCGATGCGTCAGGCGGTTGATCGCCTTGACCACCATGAAGATGGCGAACGCGATGATGACGAACTGGATCAGTACGTTGATGAACACGCCGTACTGGATCGCCACTTCGGCGGTCTTGGTGGCGGCGTCGGCGGGTTTGAGCACCCACTTCCAGTCTGAAAAGTCGATGCCGCCGATCAGCCAGCCGATGGGGGGCATGATGATGTTGTCCACCAGCGAGGTGACGATCTTGCTGAACGCCGCACCGACCACAACACCGACCGCGAGGTCGATGACGTTGCCGCGTAGTGCGAACTTCTTGAATTCCGCGACGATGCTCATCGTGGGTTTCTCCTTCTGGGTCTGGGCGTCGAACGTAAAAAACTAACGTTCCGGATGTCAGGACTTTGCGAAGTCAGACCACGCGACCTTCGAGCGTGGCGACGCCTTCGAGGGTCGCACGGAAACGATCGCCGCGCAGCAATGCCGATACACCGGCCGGTGTACCGGTGTAGACGATGTCGCCCGCCTTGAGCTCGAACAGCTTCGACAGCGCCGAGAGGATCGCCGGGACATCGAGCAGCATGTCGCCGAGGGTGGCCGCCTGCCGGGTCTCGCCGTTGATCTCCAGCGAGATCCGCGTCGCGGCGGTCGGCGTGACCTCCGAGGCGGGAACCAGAGCGGAGACCGGTGCCGAATGGTCGAAGGCCTTGGCGACGTCCCACGGCGAGCCCTTGGCCTTGGCCTGGGCCTGCAGGTCGCGGCGGGTCAGGTCCAGACCCACGCCGTAGCCCCAGACCGTGGCGGCGGCCTGCTCGAGGGTCAGGTCCGTACCGCCCGATGCCAGCGCCACGACCATCTCCACTTCGTGGTGCAGATCGTGGGTGACGGAGGGGTAGGGCACGTCGGCCCCGTCGGTGACGAGGGCATCGGCGGGCTTGGTGAAGAACATCGGATTGGCCGTGTCGACCGACGCGCCCATCTCTTTGGCGTGGTCGGCGTAGTTACGGCCGATGCAGAAGACGCGACGGACCGGGAAACGCTCGCTGCGCCCGGCGACGGGGATGCTCGGCTGGGCCGGCGAAGGGATGACGGTATTCATGGGCGCCAAGACTATCAGGTGACACCTGTCACGGCAGATGACTGATGGGCGGAAGTGGTGCACGGTCCGCCCGGATCGCATGATCTTGCCGACGATCCGTATCGCCAGGGGACCACGGGGACATGAACTCGAACGCCGAGCTGCTGCGGCAGCTGAAGATCGACAAGTCGCACAGGGAATCCCGAGGGGGTGGGAACGGCGGCGCCACGAAGATCGCGCTGATCGTGCTGGCCGTTCTCATCGGCCTGCTCGCCCTGGGCGGAGCGGCCTGTGCGTGGCTCGCGCAGCGGCCTGTCGAGGTGACGGTGGCGACCGCGATCGCGCCGGCCGGCGCCGCGGAAGCCGGGGCGGTGCTGCAGGCGACGGGCTATGTCACCGCGCGGCGCCAGGCCACGGTCTCCGCGCAGATCACCGGGACGCTCACGGAGGTGCTGATCGAGGAAGGCGACCGGGTGAAGAAAGGCCAGGTGCTGGCGCGCCTGGAAGACAACGCCCTGCGCGCCGGCCTCGATGCCAACCGGGCGAACGCGGCGGCGGCGCGCGCCAGCGTGGTGCAAAGCCAGACCCAGCTCGAGCAGGCACTGCGCGACGCCGATCGGCAGGAGGCGCTGGTCGGCCGGGGCCTGGTCTCCAGACAGATCGCCGAGCAGGGACGTACGCAGGCCAACACCTATCGCGCCCAGCTCAACACGGCGCGTCGCCAGGCCGACGCCGCGGATGCTCAGGTCAGTGTCGGCCAGGTCAACCTCGACTACACGGTGATCCGTGCGCCGTTCGACGGCGTGATCACCGACAAGGCGGCGCAGGTCGGCGAGATCGTGTCGCCGCTTTCGGCGGGCGGCGGTTTCACCCGTACCGGTGTCGGCACCATCGTCGACATGGATTCGCTGGAGATCGACGTCGACGTCAACGAGGCCTATATCGGCCGGGTCAAAGCCGATATGCCCGCCGAGGCGGTGCTCGACGCCTACCCGGACTGGAAGATCGGCGCACATGTCATCGCCATCGTGCCCGCGGCGGATCGCGGTAAGGCCACGGTGAAGGTACGCGTCGCCCTGGAATCGAAGGACGTGCGGATCGTTCCCGACATGGGCGTGCGCGTGTCGTTCCTCGAGCGCCGGTCGGAGCCGGTGGCCGACGCACCCAAAGGCGTGCTCGTCCCGGCCGGCGCGCTGGCGCGTCGCGACAACCGCGACGTCGTCTTCGTCGTCGCGGGCGACAAGGCGATGCGTCACGACGTCACGCTCGCCGCACGCAACGACGGCGAGCAGCGTCTGGTGACGCAGGGCCTCGCCCCCGGTGACAGCGTCATCGTGACTCCGCCCGACTCGCTCACCGATGGTGCCGCCGTCCGCGTCGCCACCCGCCCTTCGCCCTGATACGCAAGGAGACACGTCCCATGGCTACCCTGATCGACATCCAGGATCTTTCCAAGGTCTATGAGCGCGGCCGGCAGAAGGTCGAGGTGCTGCATGGCGTGAACCTGAAGATCGAGGAAGGCGACTTCCTCGCGCTGATGGGACCGTCGGGCTCCGGCAAAACCACGTTGCTCAATCTCATCGGCGGTCTCGACACACCGTCGGGTGGCAGCATCGCGGTGGCCGGGGACCGCATCGACCGGCTGGGTGCCGGTGCGCTGGCTCGCTGGCGCGCGGCGCACGTGGGCTTCGTTTTCCAGTTCTACAATCTGATGCCGATGCTGACCGCGCAGCGCAACGTGGAACTGCCGCTGCTGCTGACCCGACTTTCCGCCGCGCAGCGCAGGCAGAACGCGTCGATCGCGCTGCAGCTGGTCGGTCTCGCGGATCGTTCGTCACACAAGCCGTCCGAACTCTCCGGCGGTCAGCAACAGCGCGTCGCGATCGCACGCGCGATCGTTTCCGATCCCACGCTGCTGGTCTGCGACGAGCCGACCGGCGATCTGGATCGCCAGTCGGCCGAGGAGATCCTCGGTCTTCTGCGCGAACTCAATCGCGAGCACGGCAAAACGATCGTGATGGTGACGCACGACCCGAAGGCCGCCGAGTACGCCAACCATACCCTGCATCTCGACAAGGGCAGCCTTGTCGGACAAGCCGTGGCCTGACCGAGGACGCCCGCATGAAATACATGCATCTGATCTGGGCCGCGTTGTTCCGGCGCAAGACGCGTACCTTCTTCACCCTGGTGTCGATCCTGGCGGCATTCCTGTTGTTCGGCATGCTGGACGCGACACGTGCCGCGTTCGCCTCGGGCGACAGCGTCGTCGGCGTGGATCGCCTCATCACCACGTCGAAGTATTCGATCATCCAGTCGCTGCCGGCGAGCCTGTCCACACGCATACAGGCGATTCCCGGAGTGAAGGCCGTGGCCGCCGCCAACTGGTTCGGCGGCATCTATCAGGATCCGAAGAACTTCGTGCTGAGCTTTGCCGTCAGCGAGAATTACCTCGACATCTATCGTGAGATCGAACTGCCCGCGGACCAGCGCAAGGTCTACGAAAACACCCGTACCGGCGCGGTGGTCGGTGAAGCGCTGGCGAAACGCTTCGGCTGGAAGCTCGGCGACAAGGTGCCGCTGCAGTCGACGATCTTCCCGCAGCGCAACGGCGACAAGACCTGGCCTTTCGATATCGTCGGCATCTACAGGCCGGCCAAGGGCGCGGCGAACGGTACGGACCAGCAGTTCTTCTTCCATCACAAGTATTTCGAAGACGCCAACGCATTTCAGAGCGTCGGTACGACGGTAGGCTGGTACGCGGTGCAGCTGACCTCGGCGGACAAGGCGGACCGCGTCGCCAGGGCCATCGACGCGCTCTCCGCCAACTCCGACCACGAGACCAAGACGCAGACCGAGCAGGCGTTCAACGCATCGTTCGCCAAACAGCTCGGCGATATCGGGCTGATCGTGTCGGCGATCATGGGCGCGGTGTTCTTCACTCTCATCCTGCTTACCGGCAACACGATGGCGCAGGCCGTGCGTGAGCGAACCCATGAGCTGGCCGTGCTGAAGACCATCGGCTTCTCCAGCCACAGCGTCCTCGGCATGGTGCTGGCGGAAGGCATCCTGTTGCTGGTGCTCGGCGGCGTGCTGGGTCTGGCACTGGCCGGCATCGTGGTGCCGATCGTGGCCAAGGGCAGCGGCGGCATGCTCAATCTGCCACCCATCGGCACCCAGACCTGGATTCTCGGCCTCGTGCTGATGGTGGTGATCGGCGCCCTCGTCGGTGCCTTGCCCGCCCTCCGTGCCATGCGCCTCAACATCGTCGACGCGCTCGCCGGGCGCTGAAGGAACTCACCATGAAACGCATGAAGAAGTTCGGGTTCGGCCTGCTGACCCTGCTGATCGTCGCCGCGTTCCTCGTCGTCTGGATCGCGTTGCCCTGGCAGGGCATCGTCGCCATCGCCGTCGTATTCGCGCTGTGGATGGCGCTGACCCGTCGCGGACGACAGACTTGGCAGGTGACTCGCGTGGGACTCGCCACGGTGGTTCAGCGGCTCGGCTCGTCATCGGTGGTGGTGGTGGGCATCGCGGGCGTGGTCGGTGTACTCGTCGCCATGCTGGCGATGAGCGATGGTTTCGCCGAAACCCTGCGCTCCACGGGTAACGATCGGACGGCCATCGTCTTGCGCGGCGGCTCGCAGGCGGAGCTCAATTCCATCCTTGATCGCGACAGCGCCAACGTGGTGATGCAGGCGCCCGGTGTGAAGAAAGATGCCCAGGGCCGGCCGATCGCCTCGGGCGAACTCGTCGTCGTCGCCAACCTGCCACGCAAGAGCGATCCCGGCAGCGATTCCAATGTGCCCATCCGTGGCGTCAGCGCGGACGTGTGGTCGCTACGCGATCAGGTGAAGATCGTCGAGGGGCGCAAGTTCACTCCGGGACTGCGTGAGCTCATCGTCGGCAAGGGCGCGCGGGGGCAGTTCGCGGGCCTCGATGTCGGCAGGAGCATCCGCCTCGCGGGACAGACCTGGACCGTGGTGGGCGAGTTCGTGTCCAACGACGTGCTGGAATCGGAACTGTGGGGCGATGCGCAGAGCGTCGCCTCGGCCTACCGGCGTGGCAGCAGCGTGCAGTCGGTGACGGTCATGCTGGATTCGCCCGCGGCATTCGACACCTTCAAGGCGTCGTTGGCTGGCGATCCGCGCCTGAAGGTCGACGTCAGCACCACGCAGGAATACTTCGGCAAGCAGTCCGAAGGCCTGACCAGGGTGCTGCGTGCCGTCGGTATCACGGTGGGCATCATCATGGCGATCGGTGCCGTGTTCGGCGCGCTCAATACGATGTTCGCCGCGATCCAGGCCCGGGCTCGCGAGATCGCCACATTACGTGCGATCGGCTTTCGCGGGATACCGGTCGTGGTGTCGGTGATGCTGGAGACGATGTTGCTGGCGTTGCTCGGCGGCGTGATCGGTGCGGGCATCGTGTGGATCGTCTTCAATGGCTACACGGCGTCGACGCTCGGGGCGAACTTCAGCCAGGTGGTGTTCCGGTTCCACGTGAGTGCCGCGCTCCTGTGGACGGGGATCAAGTGGGCGTTGGCGATCGGTTTTATCGGCGGCCTGTTCCCCGCCTTGCGTGCCGCCCGGGTGCCCGTGACCACCGCGTTGCGCGAGCTCTGATTTCTCACGGCGCATCCGGTGGAAGCGCGTCGTCGGTCAGTTGCGGGTGGTCCGCCAGAACGACGTCGATCGCGCAGCGAGCGCGGTCGACGTCCCAGCGGCCGCCCCGTTCCTCGCAGGTGTCGAGATCGGCGTACATCGATTCGGTGTCGGCCCGGAAGCGCTGGCATGACGCGATGGCGGCCACGCCGATGCCCAGTACCGTCGCGCCGCGCGCCACGCATAGCCGCCGCCTATGGGTTCGTTGTGTCGGATTGGTCAGACTGCCCGTCATACCGCGCTCCCACCTAAGAGAAAAGCAGCCTAGGTGGGCTTGAGATTCGCGGACATCGAATAATTCTCAAAAATCGGCGCGCAGGCCAGGGACGAGACCTGCGTCACACTTGCCGGGGCGTCTCAGGCCTTGCGGGTCCGCATCATGGTGATGATGCCGACACCGACGAGGATGATCGCCATGCCCGCCAGGTCGAACGTGCCCACGTGCTCACCGGCGATGGCGACGCCGAACAGCACCGCCACGGGCGGATTCACGTAGGCATAGCTGGTGGCAAGGGCGGGACGAACGGTCTTGAGTACGTAGAGATACGCGCTAAAGGCGATGATCGAACCGAACACGATCAGGTAACCCAGCGCGAGGGTGGCGCCCAGCTGCGGGTGCGCGGGGAAGCGCTCGCCATGCAGCATCGCGATGATCGCCAGCGAGACGCTGGCACAGAGCATCTGCGCGGCGGTGTTCATGGGGCCGGCCGGCATGTCCTGACGCTTGGACCACACCGAGCCGAAGGCCCAGGCCATGGCGGCGCAGATCAACGCGATCGCGCCGATCGGCGAGCCCGACAACCCGGCGCCCAGGTTGAGCACGACCACGCCGACAAAGCCCAGCAGCAGACCGACGGTTTCGCCGCGCGTGGGCCATTCACGATAGAGGCCGCCGAAGACCGCGGCGAACAGCGGCATGCTGGCCACCGCGACGGCGGCGATGCCCGAGCTGACCGACTGTTCGGCGAAACAGACCAGCCCGTTGCCGCCGGCGAGCAACAGCGTGCCGACGATGGCGGCGTTCCGCCACTGTCGCGGGGTCGGCAAGGCGACACCGCGCACGCGCAGGACGGTGAACATCAGCACGCCGGCGATGGCGAAACGGATCGCCGCCATCAGGAACGGCGGATAGCTGACCAGCGCATAGCGGATGCCCAGATAGGTGGAACCCCAGATCAGGTACATCGACATCAGCGACAGCGGCACCAGCCAGCGCGCGGCGGCCAGCGTGGTGGCGGGGACTTTTTTTTCGGTACACACGGCGTCGGACATGGGGAACCCGGGGGCAGGCACGCGTCGCAAGATGCGGCGCGAATCACGAACGATATCGCCGCCGTCGTGGCCTTGGTAGCGAAACCTTCGAGGGTCAGCCTTGAGCGGCGCTCATGGCACGTTCGGTGGCGAGCAACTGCTGCTTGATCTCCATTCCCCAGCGCCACCCGCCGAGGCTGCCGTCTTCGCGGATGATGCGATGGCAGGGCACCAGCAGCGCCAGCTTGTTGCTGCCGCAGGCGCGTCCGATCGCACGTGCCGCCTTCGGCACGCCAAGTCTGGCGGCGAGCTCGCCGTAGCTGAGGGTCTCGCCGAGCGGTATCCGGGTCAGCGCTTCCCAGACGCGCCACTGAAAGGCGGTCGCGGCGATATCGAGTGGCGGCATGTCGGGGGCGGCGCCCCTTTCCCAGCCCAGCTCGCGGGTGACCCGGCCGATCACGGCGTCCAGCCATTCGTCGCGTCCCTCGTCGACGCGTTCCCGGTCGGCGAGCGGGAATTCTCCGGCCAGTCGCGTTTCCAGCGCCTCATCGTCGGCACCGAGCGTCACGGCGCAGATGCCCTTCGCCGTGGTGGCGACGAGCAGCCGGCCGAGCGGGGTACCCGTCGTGGTGTAGCGAATGGAGGCGCCCGCACCGCCGGCCCGGTAGCTCGCCGGGGTCATGCCGAGCCGGCGGTCGCTTTCCTCGTAGACGCGGCTGCCCGAGCCGAAACCGGCCTGATAGACCGCATCGGTCACGGCCGATCCTTCGCGAAGCGCATCGCGGAGCTGGCCGAAACGGCGGGCACGGGCGTACTCGGCCGGGCTGACGCCAAACCGGCGCCGGAAGGCGCGTTGCAGATGCGTGGGGCTGAGCCCGGCGATCGTGGCCAGACTGGCCAGATCGCTGGGCGCGTCATCTCGCTCCAGCGCGGCCCGGACACGGTCGAGCGGATCGTCGGCGGCGGGGCGGATGGTCTGGACCTGGGCTTTCATCGGGGCCTCCTGTCGTTGAAGGCCAGCGTAGGCGGACGCGACGACCGTCACCATCCGTTTCTTGCGCAGTGGCTCAGTGGTGAACCGGATCGCCCTGACGGATCACGACGAACTCGCCTTCGAGCACGTTCGGATCGTGCGTGGCGCGCGCCGCGGCCGGACGCGGCGCCGGGCGGACGCCGCCACGGGCCAGCTTCCACTGGCGGACCGCCAGGAACACCAGGCCGCCGGCCAGCAGCACGCCAAGGACGACCACACCGAACACGAGCAGCACCCCGAGCACGGCCAGACCGGCCACGACGGACAGGGCGCGGACCAGCGGGTTGCGAGAGCGGCGGATGGGCGGAAGGACGAAGCGCATTGGTTAAAAATCCGTGTGGCACAATGACATGCGTGGTTCCCCTTTACCTTGGGGCAACCCATCCCCACAGACAAGTGCCATGACTCCTACCGCCGACACCGCTCCCCTCTGCCTGCTGGCGGACATTCCCGATGGCAACGCCGTCGAAACCGAGGCCGTCATCCAGGGCGAGGTCGAGTCCCTGCTGATCTACCGCTCGGGGGAGGAGGCCCGCGCCTACCTCAACGTCTGTCCTCATGCGGGTCGGCGGCTGGACTATGCGCCGGGCAAGTTCCTGGTGCGCAATGGCACGATCATCTGCGCGGCGCATGGGGCGACGTTTACGGCGGAGAGTGGTGACTGCACCAACGGGCCATGTCGGGGAGATCGCCTGCGTGCGGTGCCGGTGTCGGTCGTCGACGGGGAAGTCCGACTGGCCTGAGAAATGCCGTAATCGCGGTGCGTCGCTCAGCGATACATCAGGTTGACGACCACCAGCGTAATCGCCAGAACCAGGAACGTCAGCGGCAGCCCGACTCGCAAAAAGTCCTTCGAACGATAACCGCCCGGCCCCGCGACCATCATCAACGCCGGATGCCCCGAAGGCAGCAGGAACGTATTGGACGACGACACGGCGACGATCAACGCGTAAGCCGAAGGATTTCCCCCCGTGCTCACCGCCACGCTGATCGCCAGCGGCACCATCATCACGGTGGCGCCCACGTTCGACATGACCTGAGAGAACATCAGCGTCAGCACCGCGATGCACAACTGCAGCGTCCATTGCGGCGCCCCGCCCATGATCGCCAGGACTTCCTGCGCCAACCACGACGCGGTACCGGTGGAATCCATCGACCAGCCGAGGGGAATCAGGCAGGCGGTAACGAAGATCGTCTTCCAGTTGATGGCCTTGTAGGCCTCGTCCATGTTCAGCACGCCGGTGAGCAGCATGCCGACCGCGCCGGTCATCATCGCCACCGACAGGTCGAGGTGGGTGAACAGGGCCAGGCACTTGGCCAGCACGAAGAAACCCACCGCCTGCCAGATCTTGCCGGGGCGCTGCTCTTCCTTGGGGATGTCGGTGACCACGACGAAGTCGCGGTCTTCCTCGGCCAGCATCAGGTCGCGCCACTTGCTGTGCAGCACGAGGGTGTCACCGGCGCGCAGGCTGACCGCGCGCACGTCCTCGCGGTACACCTCGTCGCCACGGTTGACCGCCAGCACGGAGATGCCGAAGCGCTTGCGCAGGCGCAGATCGCCCACGGTCTGCTTGATGAAGCGCGAGCCGGGCGGCACGACGGCCTCGGAAATACCCGCACGCGTGGTGTTGAACTGTTCGCCCAGCTGGCGCATGCGCATGGAGACGCGACACAGCTGGTTATTGGCGAATGCCTGGATGGCGTCCTTTGGCGCGAGCACGCCGAGCACCGTACCGACCCAGATCATCTGGTCCGATGGGGGGGCGACGCGGCTCTCGTTGCCGTTCTTGATCGCCAGGATCAGCGGGGCACCGTGCAGCTGCTCCGCCTCACCGATGCTCATGCCGACCAGCGGGCTCTCCGCCGTGACCGTAAGCTCGGCGGTCTCGCCGGCGATGCCGTAGGTATCGGCGAAGTAGCTCTCGGTGCGGCCGGGGGTGACTTTCAGGCGCTCGTCTTCGCGCTCGGGCAGCAGCTTGCGGGTGAAGAAATAGAAGAACAGCACGCCGACCAGGGCCAGCACGAGGCCCACGGGGGTGACGCTGAACAGGCCGAATCGGGGGATCGTGTGCGCGCCAGGCGGCAGGTTGCTGTTGGCGCTGGCGATCAGGTCGTTCAGCACGATCAGCGGCGAGTTGGCGATCAGCGTGGTGTTGGTGGCCGTCAGGATGCAGAAGGCCATCGGCAGCAGCAGACGCGACATCGGCACGCCGGTACGCGCGGAGAGGCGGCTGGTCACGGGAATCATCAGGGCTGCCAGGGCCTGGCTGGGGATCACGGCGCTGAACAGGCTGGTGACGCTGTTGATCACGACGCCGAGGCGGGACTCGACACCGCGCGCCATGCGCATGACGAAGGCCGCGGTGAGGTTGAGCACGCCGGCGCGGTCGAGGCCGGCCCCCATGATCATGATCGCGATGATGGCGATCACCGCGTTACCGGCAAAGCCGTTGAAGACCTGGTCGCCGGGGATCAGGCCGGTGAGGCCGATCGTGACCACGACGAGCAGGGCGACCATGTCGGCCCGGATCCACTCCAGAACGAGCATGAGCATGGTGAAGCCCACCAGGCCCAGCACGAGGATCATTTCAGGAGTGAGGGTCAGTGCCACTGGCCGGCGGTTCCGATCCGGTCGTTGGAGACGTGCGGTGGCATGCTCTTGCCAGGCGGCTATCGTTGCCGCAGGAGTATACGCGCTGGGGGTGGCTCCCGGCTGAAGAAAAGCGCACGAATGGGTTGCGCCAGCGCACGCTCCCGTGCGGAGCGTGCGCTGACGGGTCCGATCAGCGGCTGAGGTTGCTCAGCGCGAGGTCGACGATCGAGTCGCCGCGCCCGCTCATCACCGCCTTCAGCGCGTACAGGCTGAAGCCCTTGACCTGCTCGCCGCTGATCTTCGGCGGCATCGACAGCTCGAGCCGGTTGCTGACCACATCGAGCAATGCGGGGCCGTCGTGCGACAGCACCTCCGCGATGGCCGAGGGCAGGTCGCTGGCGCGGGCGACGCGTCGTCCATGAATGCCCATCGCGTTGGCCATGGCCGCGAAATCCGGATTCTTCAGCTCGACGCCCGTTTCGAGCAGCCCCGCCGCCTTCATCTCCAGCTCGACGAAGCCCAGGGTGCCGTTGTTGAGCACGATGACCTTCACCGGCAGGCCCTGCTGGGCCAGCGTGATGAAGTCGCCCATCAGCATCGTGAAGCCGCCATCGCCCGACAGCGAGATCACCTGCCGTCCCGGGTGGGAGGCCTGCGCGCCGATCGCCTGCGGCATGGCATTGGCCATGGAGCCATGGACGAAGGAGCCGAGCAGGCGGCGCTTGCCGTTCATCGTCAGGTAGCGCGCGGCCCAGACCGTGGGCGTGCCGACGTCGCAGGTAAAGATCGCATCGTCCTCGGCCAGCTCGCTGACGAGGCGGGTGACCTGCTGCGGATGGATGAGGTCGTGACCGGGTTCGATGCGGGCGAGCTGGTCGAGGTCGTCGCGGGCCCGCGCATAGTGGGCGAGGCAGCGGTCGAGGTGGCCGCGCAGCCGCTTCGGCTCGATCCGCGGCAACAGGGCGCGGATGGTTTCGCCCACATCGCCGACCACGCCGAGTTCGACACGGCAGCGACGGCCGATGTTGCCGGGGCGGATGTCGACCTGCGCGATCTTCGCGTCCTCGGGGTAGAACTGACGGTACGGAAAATCGGTGCCCAGCATCAGCAGTGTGTCGCAGTCCTCCATCGCGTAGTAGCCGGAGCTGAAGCCGATCAGGCCGGTCATGCCCACGTCGAAGGGGTTGTCGTATTCCACATACTCCTTGCCACCCAGCGCATGCACGATCGGCGACTGCAGCGCATCGGCCAGGGCGATCAGGTCGTCATGGGCGCCGGCCGTGCCGCGGCCGCAGAGCAGGGTGACGCGCTTGCCCGCGTTGAGCAGCTCAGCCAGGGCGTCCAGTTCACGCTCGGCGGGGATGACCTTCGGCGAAGGCGGCAGCAGCCCGGCTGCGGGCGTCACCTTCTTCACCGGCGACTTGCGCATGGCTACGTCGCCGGGAATCACCACCACGGCCACGCCGCGTTGGCCCACGGCCGCGCGGATGGCCGAGTCCAGCACATGGGGCATCTGCGACGCATCGGAAACCATCTCGCAGTACACGCTGCACTCGCGAAACAGCTCGGTCGGATGCGTTTCCTGAAAATAACCGCTGCCGATTTCGGCGCTGGGAATATGCGCGGCGATCGCCAGCACGGGCGTGCGCGAGCGGTTGCAGTCGAACAGGCCGTTGATCAGATGCAGGTTGCCGGGGCCGCAGCTTCCCGCGCAGACGGCGAGCGCACCGGTGAGCTGCGCTTCCGCGCCGGCGGCAAACGCGCCGGCTTCTTCGTTACGGACATGGACCCAGTCGATGCGCTGGCGCTCGCGCAGCGAATCGGTGATCGCATTGAGGCTGTCGCCCACCAGACCGTAGATCCGGCGAACGCCGGCTTCTTCGAGGGTTTCGGCGATCAGGTCGGCAAGGCTGGCGATGGACATGGGCTACTCCGTGAACACGAATCCCCACGTTATGCGCCGCCCGCGGTCAACGGATTGTCGTTATCGACCCTGCCACTCGTACAGGTAATCCCAGACACCGTGGCCAAGACGCGTGCCGCGGCGTTCGAAGTGGGTCTCGATGCGCCACGCGGGACGCTCCGCCGACTCGCCAGGACCGACGCGGTTACGCCAGCCCGCGGCGGCTTCCATCGTCTCGCGCATGTGCTCGGCGTAGGCTTCCCAGTCGGTGGCCAGATGCAGCAAGCCACCCGGCGCCATGCGCGACGCCAGCAATTCGACGAACGCCGGCTGCACGATACGACGCTTGTTATGGCGCTTCTTATGCCACGGATCGGGGAACCAGATGCGTACTTCGGACAGGCTGGCCGGGGGGATCTCGTTTTCGAGTACTTCGACGGCGTCGTGCTTGTAGAGGCGCACGTTCCGCGCATCGCGTGCGGCCAGCGCGTTCATCAGGCGGCCGACACCCGGACTGTGCACTTCGACGCCGATGTAATCGCGCGACTGATCGTGCTCGCTGGCCCAGGCCAGTGCTTCACCGTTGCCGAAACCGATCTCCAGCACGCGCGGTGCGCGATGGCCGAAGGTGGCGTCGAGGTCGCGCCCGGTGCCGTGGTAATCGAGGCCGAAGCGCGACCAGTGATTGTCGAACGCGCGTTGCTGCGCGGGCGTCATCCGGCCTTCCCGCAGCACGAAGCTGCGGATGCGGCGGTGGAACGGCGCGTCGCCGGCGTTGTTGTCGTCATCGGTGATCATGCTCAGCCCACCAGTCCGTCGACCGGGCTCGACGCCGAGGCGAAGCGCTTGCGCGGAATACGACCGGCGCGGAACGCCGCGCGGCCCGCTTCGACCGCGAGCTTCATCGCATGCGCCATCAGGACCGGATCCTTCGCGCCGGCGATCGCGGTGTTCATCAGCACGCCATCGCAGCCGAGCTCCATCGCGATGGCGGCATCGGACGCGGTGCCGACACCGGCATCGACGATCACCGGGACCTTCGCGTTCTCGACGATCTCGAGCAGGTTGTAGCGATTCTGGATGCCCAGACCCGAGCCGATCGGCGCGGCCAGCGGCATGATCGCGGCGCAGCCGATCTCTTCGAGCCGACGCGCCAGGATCGGGTCGTCCGACGTGTAGACCATGACGTCGAAGCCATCGGCCACGAGCTTCTCGGCGGCGACCAGCGTCTGCACGACATCCGGGTAGAGCGTGCGCTCGTCGCCGAGCACTTCGAGCTTCACGAGGTTGTGGCAGTCGAGCAGTTCGCGCGCGAGGCGACAGGTGCGCACGGCATCGTCGGCCGTGTAGCAACCCGCCGTATTCGGCAGCAGGGTGAAGCGATCCGGCGGCAGCGCGTCGAGCAGGTTGGGCTGGCTCGCGTCCTGACCGATGTTCACCCGGCGAATGGCGAGGGTGACGATCTGCGCGCCGGCGGCTTCGGTGGCGCGACGCGTTTCGTCGAAATCCTTGTACTTGCCGGTGCCCGTGAGCAGCCGCGAGTGAAAGGTGCGGCCCGCGACGGTCAGGACGTCATCGGCGGCAGGGGAGAAGTGGTTCATGCGGGCGATTTCCTGGAGGGGTGCGGCTCAGCCGCCACCGATGGCATGGACGATCTCGACGCGGTCGCCCTCGGCGAGCACGTGCGTCGCGTGCGCGCTGCGCGGCACGATCTCGAGGTTGACCTCGACCGCCACGCGCTTACCGCCGTAACCGGCAGCGTCGAGCAGCGCAAGAACCGAGGTGCCGGGCGCGCAATCGCGCGCGTCGCCGTTTAGAGTGATCTGCATCCGCCCATTGTAACGGGGCTCAGCGGCCGTTCCACCCATTGCCGCCGCGGACCGGTGTGCCGATGCCGGGCTGGGTCACGCGGTTGGTCACGCCAGAGCGGGGTTGCGTGGGGGTGCGGCTGCCGAAGCCATCGTTCCAGCCGTTCTCACCGCGGTCGTTGCCGCTGTCGCGTGGGCCACGCGGGCCGCTGCGGTCCGGGGCGAGGTTCATGGCCGGGCCTGTGGCGCCGGTATGGGCCGAGCCGGGCGACTGGGCGACGGTGGTCGAGTTGCCGGGTGGGCGTCGGTCGTGGTCGTGGTCGCGACCGCCGTTGCCGGGCTGGCCGTGATCGTGATCGTGGTCCCGGCCGCCGCGACCGTGGCCATAGCCGTCATCCCGGCCGTAGCCGTAGCCGTAGCCATAACCGTTGCCGTAACCGCCACCGTAACCGCCGCCGTAGTAAACGCCGTTGTTATAGCTGCCGTTGTCCGGGGGGGAGTTGCCGCTGTCATACCCGTCCTGCCTGGACGAGGCGCCCGTGCCGCCCTGACCGCCCGCGTACAGCCGTGCCGGCTGGGGCAGGGTGCCCGTGCTCACGGTTTCCTTGCGGACCGGGGTCGAGGGGCCGGCGATATAGCTGACTCCCGGCTTCGGCATATTGGCCGTGGATACCGTGCGCGACTGCGCCAGCGTAGCGCCGGTTGCGCATAGCGCGAGCCCGGCAAAGATGGAAAGCGAAAGCGCACGACGCATGTTCCGGCCCTCGTAGGGATGCCCCGGCAAGATTATGCGCCTGCGACTGACCCGTCGCGCGGTGGACGGCCGGTGCGTTCAGCCAGCCGCCACCTTTCGCCGGTGGGCGATCTCGTATTACCATCCGGGGCCTATGCGGGTGTAGCTCAATGGTAGAGCTGTAGCTTCCCAAGCTACTGACGAGGGTTCGATTCCCTTCACCCGCTCCAGCTTCGGCTTTTTCGAAGCTAAGTGCTTTCTCTGCAACGTCTTTTTCGGCCGACGCAGCGAACCTGAAACGCCCTCCCGAGGTATCGTTTTAGGTATCGTTTTCCGTGCCAAAGCCACTTCTCCTCCACCGACCCGCTGGTCTTTACGTGCGTTTCCGCGTGCCGACGGACCTGCGCGACCGCGTGGGGTCCCGCTTTCTCGTGCGCCCGCTCCGACAAGCCCCTGGAGAGACGGCCCGACTCGCCGCGGCCCTGCTGGATATGGCACTCTCCAACGCATTCAGGAGCATGCGACAGGGAGGGGGCGTGGTCGACATCGACAAGTTGCTCAAGGACGCGGAGAACGCGTTCCAGCTGACCATCGGCGGAGTGCGGTTGCCCAATGGCACGCATTTGACCAATGTGCGCATCGATACCCCGGAAGATGAGCGCCAGTTCCACGCGTTGATGGCCGCTGCTCCTCCGACCAGCACGAGCCAAGGCACCAAGGCCGTGGCGGTCGAGCGGCGCAAGGAGGCCCTTCTCAGTGCACTTGCGGCAACGCATCTTGCAGATTTGGAGCGCGCCGGCCGCGACAAGAAGACCGTGTTGGAAAGCCGACACAGCCTGATGCTGTTGCGAGGCATTGTCGGGGACATTCCTGCCGCCGACTTGACGAGCGACCACTGCCGGCAGTTCTTCGATGAGGTCGCTCACTGGCCTCGTCACGCAACCAAGCGGCCTGAATTTGCAAACCTGGCCGTGCGCGAGGTGCTTGCGAAAGCGAAAACCATGGCCGAGCTGCCACCGGCCGTCGCCACGCTCAATAAGCATCACCAGCGACTATCGACTTTTTTTAATTGGCTGAAGAAGAACAAACATCTGACGGAAAACCCACTGCACGGCTTGGTGCGTCAAGACAAAGATGACGCTGAGGAAGAGACGGGCCGCGCGTTTACCCAAGACGAGTTGGATGCCATCTTTGAACCGACGGCCTATGTGGCGTGGGCTGCTAAATATCCGCACCGCTTTTGGGTTCCCATCTTGGCGCTATATTCCGGTGCACGCGTGACGGAGCTGAGTCAGCTTTATGTTGCCGATGTCGAGGTCATCAACGGCATCGCGGGCTATCACATCAATCGTCGCTTCGCTGGGCAAAAGCTCAAGAACAAGGCGTCCCGACGCTTTGTGCCGCTCGCACAGCCGGTTCTGGATGCCGGCTTTTTGCGCTTTGTCGAAGAAGCCAAATTGGCCGGTGAGGCGCGACTGTTCCCGCAGCTTCCGAACAATGACGGTGGCGGCTTTGGCAAGCAGATGAGCAAACAATTCTCGGCGTATCTGAAGAAGCGCGCGGTGACCGAGGCCGGCCTAGGTATGCATGCGTTTCGGCACACGCTGGCGACGAGGTTGGCGCGCGCCAAAGTGCCGCTGCAAACCATTGGAAGAATCACGGGCCACAAAGGCGAGCAGGGAACGTTAGGGAAGTTCTATATCGACGAACCGACCCTGGCAGAGCGTCTTGCCGCTCTCGGCCAGTTCGTTCCAGGCGTTCCGCTGATGCGTTACAGTCCCTAGGATTCCTCGTTGTTTGTCACGAGCGTCGAGCCATCTTTGCACATGGCCGATGGTTCAGGAAAAGAGCATGGCGAGCCTCATACATCAACGCGCTCCACAGTTTATCGGCTCTCGACGATGCGCAACACCAAAAAGGGGGCCGACATAGTCGGCCCCCTTTTTGGTAGCTCACACAGCAGAAGCCGTGCCCTTTCTCGCAAGGACAAGATAGGGCACGTTGGTGGCGCGGTCAAGGCTTGCTCCCTGAATGACAATCCCGTAACGTCACAGACGGTTCGGCCCGGTAGCTCAACTGGATAGAGTCCCTTTCTCGCAAATCGGTGGTTGGGGGTTCGAATCCCCCCTGGGCCCCAACCGTACAAAAACGAAAAGCGCGGTCTTGCGAACTGTGCGGAGGGGGCGTCCTATGGACGGCCCCTTTTTTTACGACATGAAACGGCAACGGCGCGTCTCAGAGTTGGTGCCCAACTCGCCGCGGAGCCACAGCAAACGCAAAGTCCAGAGCCGCCAACGCTGAGCGTTGGCGCAAAAGATTCCTCAACGTGTGACGCGGCGCATGTCAAGTTTCCTTGACAATTGCGCGCAACCTGCTTAACTGTCCGAGAGGGCGGGCACGGTGCCCCCTCCGCATCGTACGCACGTCATGGGCACGAAGCCCGCCCGGTCCGAAGTCGGCCCGGCTCAAGCGCAAGGAGCAATCTGTGAATCATGCCCGCCCTCATCTCACCACGCATGGTCGCGCCAAGGGCCACTCGGCCATCGGTGGCGTCGCGTATCGACTCGGTCTCAAGCTTTATGACAAGCGCACGGACACTTGGCACGACTATCGCCGCCGCGTCCTGAACGAAGAAATCATCGCTGCCTTCACGATCGCGCCCATGGGCGCCCCCGATTGGGCCACCGATGCTGCGAAAGTGTGGGAGGCGGTGGAAGCCGCAGAACTGCGAAAAGATTCCCAAGTGGCGCATGACTTTCGCATCCCTGTGCCGTTCGGGCTAAACGCCGAACAGGCGGAAGCGATGGCGCGGAGCATGGGGCAACACATTGTGGAAACCTGGGCCACAATCGTGTCTGTGGGGCTTCACCGCGATTCTCCCGTGGACGCCTTGGGTCAGCCGAAGCCATTTGGAAAACAAGGCTTCCATGCGCACATTTATTTCCCGACACGTGCGCTGAGTTTTCATCCTGACGGCGTGCACGACGACGACGATGGGCAGGATGGTTCCGATGGCTGGTGCTTCGGCGAAAAGCTGCATGCGTTTTCGAAGAAGAAAGCCGCGTCCATGGTCATCACCGAGTTGAATACCCAATGGGCGGCGCTCGCGAACACGCATGTGGCTGAAATTGGCGGGGTGCCTGATTTCACCCACCTCAGCTACAAGCGGCTAGGGCTCGACAAAGTCGGCCAACTGCGGCTCGGATTGAGCGCGTCGGCCATGGAGCGCAGAGGCGTCGTCACCGCGAAGGGCAATACGCTGCGCGCGCAGCTGGCCGGTGAGTCGGCCAGCCATGGGTCTGCCCCAGAGGTCGCTCCGGTGAGTACGAATCCCACGACGCCCATCCCCTCAGCTCCCGCTTCCCTGCCGGTGCCAGCTCCGGCTCCGACGCCGATGGCAACGCCAACGCCAACGCCAGTTCTTCGTTCCGTATCCGCCGACGCAGCGATTGCCGAGCCTGCGCGGCCGGTGCCGGAGACCCGCACTCCTTCTCCGCCCGATGCCAGAGCATGGCTCGAACCGGCCGACCCCATAGTGTTCCAGCCACCGGTCTCCCCGCTGCCGGGTCGGACGAGCTTGGCCGGCCGCTTCCTCATTGAACTGGCATCGAAGCCGGAATTGCCGCAGCCGACCCCGGAGCAGCGAAGTCGGCTGGTCGAATGGCTTAAGCGCATCGAAAAAGCCTTGCGCACGCTCGCGGCACTCGCCTTGCGCTTGGCCGACCTGCGCGAGCGCCGCCAGCGCGACGACATGGCCAGGGCGACCTTCCTGGTCGAAGGCGACGCCGTCCGGCAGCAGCGCGCGGAGGCACGCGATGCGGTGACGGCGTGGACCCGAGACCACGAATGGCGACTACGGGTCACGGCAACGCTGAACCTGTCACGCCAACCCGCTCAGCTTGTGCGCTTGCAAGAAAGGGTCACCTCGCTCAACACCGAACTGTCTCAGTTCGAGCGTGGCGCAGCAGATGCGGCCCAGCGCGTGGCCATGTTCGATGCGCGCATTCGCACGGATGAGGCGGCGCAGGCTCTAGCGCAAGACACGTTCACCACTATGATTGAAGCAGTGCACGGGATGCAGCCGCTGTATGGGATGGTGCTGTTGAGCGTGGCTGCTCCTGAGCACGTGGCACCCCTGACGGCGGCGTTGCCGCCCTCACCACGGCCCTCCGCTGAGCCGGGTGTATCGGTCACACTGCGCACGCCCGATGGCGTGCTGGCGCTGAAGCCAGAACCACCACGTCTGACGCGCCCTTCGATGTGACGGCTGTTACATGCCATTGCCACCAGTGGTGTGCCCCGCTGGAGGTCTTTGGTCGATAGGGTCGTGGTTGTCCCACACGGAGACCAATCCGCAGTTTCGGCGCGCGACAGCTGCTGGGTCCCCGCCGAGTCACCGGAACAGCCCGGTGGCTCGCCAGCGACCTCGATGAGAAGCGGACACGCCTATGATGCGGTGATGCTAGGGAGAGAAGGTGATGAGCGTGAACGAGGCGGCCGAAACGATGGTGGCAAAGCTCGGCGAATACGCCGAGTTTTACGACGGGCTCAGCTTTGGCGTGATGTCGTTCGTGCCCATCGGGACCCGGTCGGTCTTGAGCTTGGACACTTATCTGATGGGGTCCATGGCGTCGACCCTCCGCGGTATGGCTGCGCTGGTGACGCTGGGCAACATCAACGATGCCTACGCACTGGCGCGAAAGCTCTACGACGCTGCGCTGATAGGCACTTACATCAATCTGTATCTCCAGCGGAATGCGCAGCCTGGAAAGCCGCTGGTCGAGCGCATCGATAGGTGGATCACCGGAGCGAGGGCGCTTCCCAGAACAGGTGAAATCGGAAAGTATGTGGACGCCGCCCAGGAGCTAAACGCGGTCCGCCCTTTGCTGAGCGTTCCTCACTATACGGCCGTGCGTGACCGGTGCAACGACCAAACTCACCATAACTTCCTTGACCACCTCCTTTTAAACGATGGCCGAGTTCATCTGAAGAGCCGCGCCGAATGGATCGAGCAATTGGGCGCCGACACACTCGACATCATCATTCTGCACTTGGCATATTCCTTCTGCCTGAGCGGGCACTACATGATGTCTTCCGATTACATGGATGCGTTGGAGGCGGGAATGACCCCGGAACACGGTTCGGAAGACTGGGTGGCGCCCTATGTCCAAGCGTTCCTCACGGAGAAGGTCGAGCCAAGGTGCCCAGGGCTCATCGCGGCGCTCCGCCAGGAAACCGGGATGGAGTTGGAAGGCTGAGCCGTAGAGTCGGGGTTCGCGCCAAATGCCATCTAGTGCCACTGTTTCAGCTGGTGACCGAGGCCACGGCGATAGCATCGAGCAGCGCTTCACGGTCGAAGGGCTCCGGCAATACGACGGCTTTTTCTGGAAGTGGCCCAATGTCATTTTGGAACGGGCCAGACATCACAACTAATGCAGCCTCGGGATGCAAGACCTCGACGGCGCGGAGGAGGGTGCCTGCGTGAGGCTCGTCGGGCATATCGGCGTGAGCGATGACAGCGGCTAACCCTAACTTGAGTAACGCGACAAGCGCCCGCGCCTTGCGGTAGGTCACCGCCGAGTGAACCACATAACCTTGCCCAGACAGCGCAACGTCCAGCGCTTCCGCCACCAAGGGGTGGCGGTGTGCGACGATGATGTGTCGGTGACCGTTCATAAGTCATCGGCCCGAAAGGCGGGCACGGACATTCCACTTTTCCGCGTCACCGCACCAAGTTTTAGGGGGCTAAAGGCGTAGAGCGCATTGTCGAGCGTGGCACATTCATGCGGGGCTCCATTGTCCAGCGCCTGAAGCACTCCCCCCGGAGACACTGAGTATGGACGCTCGCCGGTTAAGCTGGCGTGTTAATGCAGCGGGCTAGCTTCGATGAGCACTCCCCTGGCACCGCTCAGCATGAGCGTTTGCTGTTGACAGGCGCCGTGGTTGCCTTGTGGACACGTTGGAGGACTTAGGATGCCGGCGATGGACGAAGGCGCTCGGTCACCGCCGAGCCATCCGAACAGGCCGGTGGCTCGACGTCGACCTTGGCCATAACGGAATGCCTAAGTAATCCAGAGGCTAACGGACGACGCGGTGATTCGCATCATCGCGACCGCGGCGCGTCTGAACGCACTTACGCAAAAAAGTCGCCTACAGGTTTGTTTTTATGACGCCTTTCTTGCTCGGGTGCGCGCGGCTTTCTTGGCAGCAGTCTTGCGGCCAGTCGCGCCTTTTGTCTGGGCAGCTTTCTTAGCCGCCGCTGACTTACTGGCCGATGTTCGCTTGGTTGCACTCTTTTTGGCATGCGCCGACAAAGCGCGCGTTGAGGCCGCAGCACTTCCCTCGCGCTTGAGCGCTTTCGTGCTGGCACGTTTGCGCGTGGCCGACTTCTTGGTAGCGGTGCCAGACGACCGTTTCTTCGCCGCCTTCGTGTCTTGAGCCGCCTTTTTTTTGGTGGCTTTGCTGGCGGTCTTCGAGGGTGAAGCTTTTACCCCAGCTCGCCGAGCCTTGGACAGGCCGATGGCGATGGCCTGCTTGGCCGACCGCGCACCGTGCTTGCCCTCGCGCACGTGCTTGATTTCCTCGTGCACATATTCGCCAGCTTGCGTGGATGCCGACTTGCCTTGGCGCTTGGCGCGCGTGGCTTTCGCTGCGGTTTTTTTCTCGGGCATGAGCGTTCTCTCCTGACGGGAATGAACGACCCGAGCCCCGCGGCGCACATCATGGTCGCGAGCGCACCGCTTTGGCCCGGTCCACGGCTAAGGTAACGGCAAACGCCGTGATGCAGACGTGTCGACCGAACGGCCCCTGGTTACGGGATTCCCGTTCAGGAGTGCCGCACCAGAGTGATTTTTCCGTTGGGCTCCAGCCGTCCGATGACAACCTCGCGCTCGTCCTCAAGACCCGCTGCGTGCAACGCCCGGTCTAAGGCCGCGTTGGTGAGGTTCTGGCTGCGCAGCGCGGCGGGGTCGCGACGGCCATTCTGAACCAGCAGGGTCGGAAAGCCCTCCATCAGCCGATTGAACCAAGGCGCGCGCGCCGATGCCCAAGCGATGAGCTTATCCGTCATCAAGATGCCGGCAACCCCCAAGAAAGGTCCGAGCGCGCCGTGGTCATCGCCGATGATGGCGGTGCGCAGCGTGCCACCGGCCAGGGCAATGACGACGACATCAAAAGCCGATAATTCGCCGAAGCTACGCTTGCCGGCCAGGCGCATGAACACGACCAAGCCCAGGTAGGTCAGAGCACCGCGGACCAGGAACGTCCACCATGGGGCGGAAAGGGTCAGGATATCGCTCATGGGTTCCTCCATGCATTGGGTCAGATGAATCGTCTTCACGCGCGCCCCGCAGGCGCGGGCCTACCGTTTAGACATCGTTCCCCTACGGGTGTGGCGCCGATGTCGTCGCCGTCGCCCCAATTCTAGCGAGGCATGACGATGACACATTCCAAGCAGAGCTGGTTCACTCGCATGGCCATGGCCGTGTCCAAAGCCGCTGGCGAACCGGTGACGTTCGCGCTCGCCGTAGGGGTCGTCATCGTGTGGGCCCTGAGCGGGCCGATTTTCAAATTTGGTGACACATGGCAGCTGGTCATCAACACCGGCACGACCATCATCACTTTCCTTATGGTGTTTCTGATTCAGGCGAGCCAAAACCGCGACACTGAAGCCCTCCAAATCAAGCTGGATGAACTCATCAACGCGTTGAACGGCACCAACGAAGCGTTGCTGGACTTGGAGCAACTCGACGAGAAGGAACTGGACCGGATTAGGAAGAGGTATTTGAAGAAAGCCGAGTCGGCGCGCCGCGTTGGTGAAAACGGGTCTGACGACCGCGCAACGGAGCGTTAGCGAACTCGGGGGCGATTGCGTCCGCGAGGCTGCCTCCGGCCGTTCACTGCCGGCGCCCCGGTCGATGCGCGATTGGTTGTCGCAGGGAGGGATACGAACAGCAAGCGCGGCTACGCATCACGCAAGTCTCCCGTGATGGATCTCCAAGTAAAGCCAACACAGTCGACGCGCTATCGGAAGATGTGTCGCAGGTCACGCGAATGATGCGCCGACCATTATGGTGGTCGCCCTGTTCCAGACCAAAGGGAGAGTCCGACCGGTATATGCACATGCACCGGTTCCGGCGTCTTCATGACTTCGGCCTACTAGCCTTCTTCCGTGGCAGCACCTTGGGCATGTCGGCGCTTGCAAGGTAATCAGCGTATTGCCCTGGCACATAAGGCAGGATGTCGAACTCCGGGTAGCGCAGTTTTTCCAACGCCTGTTTGCATTCGAGCAGCGAGCCGCGTGCGATATAGCGCTTTTCCTCGATGCCTGCGCCGTTCGAGTGGCCGTTGATGGTCGTGCGGACGGATTTCGGAATGCCGCACCGCTCAGCCAGAGTTGTGAGGGTGTGCCGAAAACAATGAAAGGTCTTTGTGCGGTCTGTGATGCCGCACTCTTTCCTGAGAAAGTTACGGTTGAACCAGCGGGTGATGGCTCGCCCCGGACCACCCTCCTTCCACGGCAGGCCCGGAAAGAGATGCAGCGCACCGCTGTCCCGGACATCGTCGACGTAGCGCAAAAATCCCGCGTCAATGAGCTTGGAGTGAATCGGGACGCGCCGGTGCGAGTACGCCGTTTTGAGGCTCTGACCTTTCCGGAACGGCGTGACATCGAAATAATGAATGGTGTGGACGTTATCTTGGTCATCCATCACCTCTTCGCATTTGATGTCCGCCACATGGAGCTGCGAAATCTCGTTCACGCGCATGCCACTGAGAAGGGCAACGAGCGGAATCCATGTTTTGTGTGGCGCGTTGTGGAGACGCTGACGGTCGGGGTGAAACAAGGCTTTCAGGTCTTGCGGGGAGAACGGATTCTTGTTTTCCGGAACGGCTTCTCTGTAGCGGGTGAGTTGAATCACCCGAAACGGATTGGACTCAATGGCTTTCAGCTCCACGCACCAATTGAAGAACGCGTTGATGCTGAGGACGTGTTTGCGTTGCGTTGCTTTTCTGAGCGCGGGCGGCCTCTCGTGGCGAGCTTTGGCCACCACCTTCCGAGCTGGCACATCTTTGTAGTCGGGAAGGTTGTGCAGATACGCCGGCCACACCGCCAGGGCATCGGCGACCACGTTGGCGTCGTCAACGGTAATCTGGTCGATGGGTTTGTCGCCCAGAAGGTCTTCCACAAACTTTAGTGCGTAGACCCGCTCGAGGTAGCCCGACGCTTTTGGATGCTTTCGGTTACGCGCCAGATTGGTGAGGTGGAGAGCGCGGAAGTCGCTAAACAGGGTGGGCTCCGAGGAAGCGGGCACAGTATTCGGGACGGGCCCGGCTGCCGCGGGCGGAATCGGCGCAGCAGCCGCGGGTGCTTCTGAGGCTGCGGAAGGCGCTCGCGCCTCGCGTGACACCCCTCCAATCGGGTCCACCGACAACAGCTCGGCGACTCGCGCATGGGCAGCCGGCGGCGCAGCTTCATGGTCGCCATGGGGGGTGTCGAGGAGGTGAAACCGCTCCAGCAGTTCCATGACCATCCGGTGCCCGTCGCTACAAGTCGCTGAGAAGCGCGCTCCCTGGACCACCACCTGATACAGGCATTGGCCGGCCGCTGCTTCCACTCCCATCTCGCCCAGCATTGCTCTCGTCCTAAATCAATCGGACGCCCCTTTTATGCCTGGTTGCGGCGCTGTCAACTGCGGTTTGGCGTCGATCGGTAGACTTTTTTTTCAGCCGCTGGAGCCCTTGTGCGCCAACGGTCACACCTTGGGTTGATCACAGTCATTCTCATTTAGAACTGTGAGGTGCGTTCTCCTAGCCCACCTTGACAACAAACTTGGCTATGAGAGGGTCAATTCCCTCTGCCTGGAGCTATGCCCTGACCATCGCCGCCGCCGTTTTCGTTTTTTCGACCGACAACGAAGCAGGGGCAGTCTTGGCAGGGTCTAATAAGGAATTGTCTTAAGAGCAAATATTCAGCTTTTTCGACAAAGGCTTAGCTCGGGCTAGGCCTAGACCAATACTGAGCGTCCCAGCCCAAGGACGTATGGCTCCATTACGTTGAAGGCGCTGCCCCGCGCATCTAGGTGCGCAGCCCAAGATTGCCGCGGGCGCGCGTCGGGCTGCAGGACGCCGGTGAACCCCAAGGCTCGGTGCCCACGGGCAGGGGCTTGGATGATGCGGAAGATTACACCCGGGTGAATACGTTTCCGGTTTTTCTACCTCGACATGAGGTATGCTTTCCGGAAATCGCTGAGGGTCCCCGCCGTGCGCAAATTTGAGCTGACTGCTGGTCACGTCCATGGTCTCCGTGCTCCGTTCATTGACGAGCCTGAAAAGGTTGAGGCGCGCCTGCGGGAGCTTCATCCGGACCTAAGCCTGACCCTGTTTCACAACGCGATCGCCGGTGGGTTGGCAGGGCGCAATGACGCGACGCGAGCCTCGGCGCCGACAGCTGCTGGAATTCAGCAGTGGCTGAAGACAGTCGAAGATGTGCGGACATTGTTGGCAGCGCTCCAGTGGCATCTCCACGAGCAGCAGAACTGTCCCTTCGTCAGCTCGCCTGACCGAGCTATCTCTATCGTGGTGATGACGGGGAATAGTGAGACCGGGAAGGACGGGTTTGAAGACCCTACCAACCAAGCGGAGAAGGGTGCAGTCGCCGAAAACTTCGTGCAGGAAAACACCAAGCAGCTCCAGCTGTTCAATCATGAAGCCTTCCGTCTTGCCAAGCGCGGCAGTCGAACCTCAACGCAGGTGTGGGCATTGCTTTATCACTATGACAAGGTGCGTAAGGAGGTTCGATTCGAACTCTCCTTCCCCACGGCGTTCGACAAGCGGAAAATTACTCGCTGGGGTGAGCGACTGTTCTTGGGCACCATTTCTAACAATCCTAGCGACTTCACGATTCGCAGGGACGAGCCTAATCCTCCCGCAAATGTGGACGTTGAGCCCATCACGGGCACTTTCTGAACATACATGTATGTCTGATATCAACCCCAAGCAAATCACATTTGCCAGGGTAAGACGGCGCTTGACCAAGGCGCAGCTGGCAAAAGAATTGGGTGTCGCCTCGCGTAGTGTGCAGAACTACGAGACGGGGGCCACCACCCCTGACCACGAGACACTCACAAATCTAGCTACCCTGCTGCGGTTTCCGCAGCAGTTCTTTTTGATGGATGAAGATATGCCGGAAATCCGGGAGCATGCCGTCAGTTTTCGCAAGCTCTCAAAGATGAGTGATGCGATGAAGGCCTGCACCTTCGCTGCCGGTGCCATCGCCTTCAAACTCAACGACTGGATAGAAGCTCGCTTCAGCGTGCCTCAAGCTGACTTGCCGGATTTGAGTGACTTGGAGCCAGAAGCAGCCGCGGCGACATTGCGACGCATGTGGGGGTTGGGTAACGCGCCCATTCCCAATATGGTTCACCTACTCGAATCCAAGGGTATCCGGGTTTTTTCGCTCGCTGAGGAGACTCGCGAAGTGGATGCCTTTTGCACATGGCACGAGGGGAAGCCTTTTGTGTTCCTCAATACAATGAAGTCAGCAGAACGAAGCCGATTCGATGCGGCGCATGAGCTGGGTCATTTGGTGCGTGATGTTTATTCCATGCAGCACGGGGAGGGGCAAGGTCCAGAGATGGAGCGGAAGGCTGATGCATTTGCTTCGGCATTTCTCATGCCTAAGGAAAGCGTGGAGACCAACCAGCCACCGGCTTATACCATCGGTCACCTGATGAAGCTCAAGCACTATTGGGGGGTGTCGCTGGCAGCAGTGGCTTATCGATTCAACTCCTTGGGTCTGGTTAGCGAATGGAACTACCGCAGCTTGTGCATCGACATTGCCAAACGAGGGTATCGAACGTCCGAGCCTGAGCCGATGGAGCGTGAGACCTCGCAGCTGCTGACTAAGGTGTTTGATTTTTTAACGACTCGAAAGCAGGGGCGCCGCGAAATCGCAGAGAGCCTATGCCTGAGTGTTGAGGACATCAACGCGCTTACCTTCCAGCTGACCCGTTTGTCGGTCGTTTCCGGAGGCGCGTCGGCAGAGCCTGTTGTCCGAAAGCCGCCGGTTCTGCGGCTCGTGTAGAGTTGGCTGGCGCTGTCGTGCTCGGCATGGGTGCCGTCGTCAGGTTTTTTCGTTGGCCTTTTGAATGGCTGCATCTAAGGCCTGGCCGCGCCGGGACAACTGCTGTCGAATTTGGGGGCTTTTGGTCAAGTTCTCGGCACGGTCTGCGTAAGAGACAAAGTTGCGCGGCCCACTGAAAAGATACGAGCGGTTCAAACGACCGCGCTTGATAGGAATGGAGTTCTTGGCGACGCCCGACCGCGCGGCAATACGGGCGCGCGCTTTGTCGGCCTGTCGGACCCCTTTGCGTATGCGGTTAAAGAAGCGTGCCACGCCGCCGGCGCGAAGCCGAATGTTCATCCCATCAAAGGTGAGCCCGAGATATTGTAGCGCTGGCGTTGTCACCACGCCGGAAGCGCCGAATGAACACTCTTCGAGTTTCTCTGGTTGCACCTCGAGCTTGATGGACAACACTAAGGACTCGATGAATGCTTTGGCATCTTCGGCGTGCTCTGGTGGCACAACGCATAGCACATCGTCGCAGTAGCGCCTGAACAGACCGCCCCAAATCTGCACCTGGGCTGACAGTTGCTTATCGAACTCAAGCATATAGATGTTGGAGAGTGTCGCGCTCAGGGGCGTGCCTTGTGGAATTCCCTTAGTGTCCTGATGCACGTTGACCCACCCCATGTCCACAATGCGCTGGCGAAACTGCTCAGGCGTGCACACGCGCGTGCGACCCGACGCCTTCGGCGCGTGAACACTGATGCCAAAGGTGGTGTAGAGAACAGTGCGGTCGACCGCGGCGTAACGCGTCAACGACCGATAAAGTGCGTAGTGGTCGGGCGGCAACGATGTCGTGCCAAGCACTTCGCACCAAGTCCGCTTCAGGAGCCCATGGTCAAGGTTGTCGAAGAATCCGCTGATGTCATAAGCCAGCGCCACACATGGTCGGTGCTGGTCAATCCAGGCGAAGGCCTCTTGCGCAAAATGGATGTTGCAGCGGCCATCGCCTGTGCGGAAGGCTGTAACTACCTCTTGCAGGCCCAGCTTCTTCAGTCGGCGCTCGTAATGAGTCGTCAGTTTGTCCGCGTAGTAGGCGTAGAGCGCGGCATCCCGATGTGAGGCGTAGCTGATAGGGCGCCGCTTCTCTTTGACATGGAAGTGGCCGGCCTTTCGCTTCACCTTATGCGTGACCACGGTGTGCGAAATCAAAGGGTAGAACTGCCAGGTTGCGACGCGCGATGGATTCGACACGGCAGCTTTGATGGCGCCGCGCGCAGGTGGCTCATCCAAGTGCAGGTAGTGGCGTCGCCGGAGCGGGTCTAAGCGCATGGGGAGTTAGCTGAGGGAGAGGGTTGCGGCTACCCATACTACCCTCCCTCAGCTTCTGGAATCCCAGGGGACCCTCGACCAGGCCTAGACCACGGTCACCGCGAGTGCAATCACACTGATTGTAAACTGCTCACTGAGGATGATTCGCGTGGACATTGCTGGCCGACTCGTAATATCTCAGCTGCTGGGAGCAATGTGTTCCGGTGGCGGGGAGTCCCCGCTGCCGGTTGACATCGCAACAAGCGCCCACGCCGCCATTGCTTGGCGTGGTGTGACGAAAATAGGGGCGTGGTAGGGCCGAGTCAAGCCGTGGCCCATGGATGGCGGATTAGCCCGGTTGACGCTGCATGAAAGCACCCAGCCTCGCATGCCACTCCTCGGCCTCCCTAGCATTTTTGGGCGCCCCGAAGACGGTCTCCGGATGCCGGCGAAACGCGGCGGTGACCACGGGGCGGTCGAGCCGAATGGTTCGAATTTCAATCCGATTGTTGCCCTTATAACCTCGGTCCGGCTGCCACAGGTGCGTCCACTCGCGGACCTCGTATTTCGAGAGCACCACAGCCTCGCCGTTCGTGTCCCGGACCCAAATTTGGTCCCGAGCGTTCAAAGCCAAATTATCGTGCGCATGGGTCGCGCCGAAATCGTCGGGGACGCGGGGCCGACGGGGCGCCTGATGGCGCACAGTTCGGGTAAAGCCCACCACCGAGCCGAAAGCGGCGCCCAGGCCAGCCGCGTTGGCCCCACCCAGGAAGGGCAGGATGCCGATGCCGCCCAGGAGTCCAGCGGCGAGGGCGAGGCCGGAGCCCCAACCCAGGACTGGGCCTAGTGGCTTTCGGGCGGATAGCGTCCAGACGATGGCGATCACCAGAATGATGAAACCAAACATGGCGGCCTCCGGTCAGCGGCTTCGCGCGGCAGTGTGGCTCTCGAGCACGCCGCGGCGGTCGAAGACCAAGCTCAGCATTTGTCGGGCCGGGTGGTTGCTTCCGCCCGCGAACGGCACGAAGTCCCGGACGGCTGCTTTCGACTCGGAGTAGGAGTAGACCCACATGCTCGTGCCATCGCCCCTGTCCTGCGTGGTTTCGGGTTCGCCGAGCGCCGTCCGAACCTGAGCCGCCGTGGTCTTGCCATCCACAAAGTGGGAGGCCGCTTCAGAATCGAAGGGCCGGCCAGTGGTTGTCGCGCAACCGGCGATGGCCAAGGTCATTAAGCCGGCGAGAGCAACCGAACGAAGACGAGTGAGCATGCAATTCCCCTGTGGTCGTAGTGAGCCACGGCGACCATTTCGCCGTGGTGGGAACGCTAACGTATTCGTCTGCACATTACCAAAACATTTGGTAAATAACGAAAGATTTAGATTCTACGGAAGACACGTAGTTTTGGGCGGCCTCCGGTTTGTTGACCTCGCCATGCCTGCCAAATCCCCGCCGCCTAAGGCTCCCAAGGCGTCCGCGCAGCGGCGAAAGTCGCTCTATCGCCCTGAAAACGCCGCCTTGCTGGCCAGCTTTCGAGAACTCCGGGTGGCAGCGAAGCTGTCGCAGCAGGCGTTCGCCGACCGGCTCGGAAGCAACCAAAGCTTTGTGTCCGCGGTGGAGCAAGGGGTGGTGCGTCTGGATGTGTTGCAGGTCCGCGACTGGTGCCAGGCCGCGGGGGTTTCCATGCAAGCGTGGCTCAAGGTCTTCGAAGCCATGCTTGAGGCCCACGCCGCCCTCCGCAGTGACGGTGAGGGCTCGGAGCGCTAGTTCTTGCCGCGAGGACAGGGTTCAGCCGGCATCCTCCATGTAATCCTTCGCCTACAGACACCGCGAACGGCGGCGCTACAAAATCTGCCCCTACGCGGTGAGTCTGAACTTGGCAAGCAAAGGGGGAGTCGTGCGCAAAACAATCATTTTCGGCAACGGGCTGGGTATGGCCCTCGACCCGAACTATTTCTCTTTGGACCGCGCCATTGGGGAGGTTTGGGCTGACGACGCGATACTGGACGACGTAGGCAAAACGCTGATTAAGAACTGCCTACCGGACCAGACTGATGCACGGCCGCATGGCGAAGACGACCTCGATACCCTTCAAGTGGCGTTATCGGCCTGCGAGTTGCTTTCGCGCATTGGCGAGGACCGAATCCATTGGCTGAGCGAGCACGGCAAGCATTTCCCTGAAGCCATTCGCCGCTTTATTTATCATACCGCGCACAAGTTTCATGGGCACCAACCCGGCCTTCCGGCCGAGTTTATTGAGCCGCTCGTGGATTTCGTGAAGGCCACCCAGTCCCATATTGCAACGCTCAACTACGACAATCTGCTTTATCAGCCGCTCATCGAGAATGAGGTGCTCAAGGGCTACGACGGATACCTGGTCGACGGGTTCCTAAATGCCGGCGGCTTTGCTATTGAGCATGTAGAGCGCAAATACAAAAAAACCTTCGGCTACTACATGCATCTGCACGGCTCCCCGCTGTTCGTCAACGGCGACGACGGACACGCCCATAAAATGCCACAGGCTATCGCCGGAAAGCTCGGGAGCACCGAAAGTTCGCACATCGTGCTGACCCATTTCAAACATAAGCCCACGGTGATTGCGGCGTCGGACGTTCTGTCGGCCTATTGGAAGCTCCTAGAAGCGGCCCTGTTGGAGTCCGATGGCATTGTCATCGTCGGCTACTCAGGGCTGGATACCCACCTCAATGACCTGATTTCCGGATATCCCCAGCTTCCCATCCGCGTTGTGGAATGGTCCGGCGCGGGAAATGCGGGTGCTCGGCACTTTTACTGGGATGGTTTGTTTCCAAAGAGAACGCAGCTGACATCCTTGGATTCCATCCTCAGCTTCAAAGACTGGGGAGCTTAAGGGCGCCGCGTTAATTTTGGACGCCCTCCTTGGACATCCACCTTGCCGGTAGCCTTCATTAGCGACTCTGACGCGTGATCCGTCTTTAGTCCATGGGAATTTGCCAATACGGCCCCTTGCCGTCTCGGCTGTCGAAGTCGCGTCTGGCTTCGCGGACGGCCTCAACGTTTTCCACGACCCAGGTCCAAACGGGCGACATTCGTATCAGCAGGCCCATGCCGAGCGGCGTCAGCTCATACTCCACACGGGGCGGTATCTCGCCAAACTCGCGCCGGACCACGAGACCGTCCCGCTCCATGGCGCGCAGCGTCTTGGTAAGCATGCGCTGTGTTACCCCCGTCATCTGCCGCCGTAGCTCGGCATGGCGCATCGTACCGTTCACACCCAAAGCGTGAAGGATGCCCAAAGCCCAGCGACTGCCCGCATGGGCAAGGACTTCCCGCCGCACACCATCTTCGTCCTCTCCGAGGGTCTGGCAGACGGCTTCGGCGTGGTAAAGCGTCTCCTCATCGGTCATGAGTTTCTCCTGGTATCACGCGTGTGCCTTCTTACGGCAAGTGGCAAATCGTGGAAGCATTTGCGCATCTTACAAGCATAGGTCTTTGTCACCCTCATGACTGACATCAAGCAATTGCCCCCGCAATCCATTCTCGTTCTTGGCGCTGGTGAACTAGGCCTACCGGTGTTGCGCAACCTCGCAAAGGTCGCCACGCGTGCCCCGGGGTCGAGCATCAGCGTCCTCCTGCGGGAATCCACCATCCACACCACCGACCCTGGCAAGAAAGCGGAAATCGACGAACTGCGAGGTCTGGGTATTCGGATGGTCGCGGCCGACCTGGTTAACGATTCCATTGACGAGCTGGCGCCCGTCTTTGGCCGGTTCGATACCGTCATTGGCTGCGCAGGCATGGTCGCGGGCCGCGAAACCCCCATGAAGCTGGCTCGGGTGGCGTTGAAGTCCGGTGTGAAGCGCTATTTCCCGTGGCAGTTCGGCGTGGACTTCGAGGTGATTGGTCGAGGCAGCCCGCAAGACCTGTTTGATGCCCAGCTAGATGTGCGCGAGCTGCTCCGCGCTCAGGACAAAACCGAATGGGTCATCATTTCGACGGGCATGTTCACCAGTTTCCTCTTCGAGCCCGTGTTCGAGGTGGTCGACTTCGAGCATGACACCGTCAACGCCCTCGGCAGTCCCGAGACGAGTGTGACGCTCACGACCCCCGACGACATCGGCGTGCTCACGGCGGAAATCGTCTTCTTCGAACCCCGCTTTCGAAACGAAATTGTCTACCTCTCCGGCGACACGGTGACTTACGGCGAGGTGGCCGGTGTCCTGGAACGCGTGCTGGGCCGCCCGTTCAAGCAGAACGTCTGGACCGTGCCCTACCTGCTGGAAGAGCTGAAGAAAGACCCTACCCACCACATCAAGAAATATCGCGCTGTATTTGCCCAAGGGCGCGGCGTGTCCTGGCCCAAAGCCGGGACGTTCAACGCTCAGCAGTCCATTCCTGTCACCACCGCAGAAGCGTGGGCGCGCAAGCACCTCTCGGGTAAATAGACCCCGACGGCGAGCTAGCCCGGCTAACGGGAAGGGCTGGCTTTGGAGGCAGAAGTCGTGCACCGGCTAGCCCGGGCAGGTGCACTTCTGCTACGTTCGCGAGGTATCGCTTCGGGTACCGCTGCCCAAGTCGATGAAAATGCTGCAGAAACGCCAGTGGCGGGGTTACGGAAGATCTTGATCTTCTTCCCTTCACCCGCTCCACAACTTGCTGTAGCCCTTGGGGCACAACGGTTGCAGGCAATCAGCGATACCCGGAAACGGCGTCCAAAAAGGTATCGTTTGAGGTATCGCCCTCGTGCCAAAGCCCCTTTTTCTGCATCGACCTGCTGGGCTCTACGTCCGCTTCCGTGTGCCTGCGGACCTGCTCGGGGTGGTCGGTTCCCGCTTCCTTGTCCGTCCCCTGCACATGACCAAGGGCGACCGTGCTCGGCTGGTTGCCGAGACCATGGCTGTGGCACTCTGCGAAGCGTTCGGCCAACTCAGACAGGGGAATGTCGTGGACCTGAAAAAAGCATTGGAGGCTGCCCACAGTGTCGGCCGGCGGGACCTGACCCTGGGCGAAGTGGAACTGCCCAATGGGACCGTTTTTCGGAACGTGCAAATTGATACACCGGAAGATGAGCGCCGGTTCCGCGAGCTCATGCGGGAGAGCAACGAGGCATCCGCACCGGAGCCGGTGACTCACGCAACACCTCGTCCTGGCCGAACGAAGAAGGAAGAGATGCTGGCGCACCAGATTGGTGTCCATATCGGCGACCTTGAGCGTGCCGGCCGAGAAAAGAAGGCGGTTCTCGACAGCCGTCATACCCTTCGGCTTTTCGTCGGCATCATCGGCGACAATGCGCTGTCTGCCCTGTCTTCAGACGACTGTCGATTGTTCTTTGATGAAGTCGGATTTTGGCCAAGGAACGCATCGAAGATTCCCGGCAACAAGGACCTGACCGTCAAGGACATCATCAAGAAGGCGAAGGTCGCTGGTGTCGAGCCGCCCGCCGGCCACACCCTGAGCAAGCACCGGCAACGCCTGTCTGCTTTCTTCAATTTCCTCATTGACGACGGCAAGCTTCAGAAGAATCCATTGAAGGGAATCGCGAAGGCTTCGAGTTTCGATACAGATGAGGACACTGGTCGGGCATTTACTCAGCACGAGCTCAACGCCATCTTCGAGCCGGTGGCGTTTTCCGAGTGGTCAGCGAAATATCCGCACTGGTTCTGGGCCCCGCTGATTGGCTTGTTTAGCACTCGGCCGCTCGACAAGGCTGCCGGTCAACGGCAGAGCGGAGGGCCTGGCGGTACTGGAGGGAGTCGTCCTCGCCGGCGTCGCGAGGAGCCTGCTGGACGATACAGCCCTCGTGCGCTGGCTGTCGGGCCATCATCCGTCCGTGCTGGCTGCACTTCACCATGCCAGTGGTTGAGATGCAGGCTGGGTGGTCTGGATCGGCATGGGATTTAGGGAGTTGGCGCTGATACGCCGCTCGCTGTGCGCGTTGACAGGGCATCGCGAGCGTTCGTTGTCGTCAAGTAGGATTTCCCCTACAGACAGGCCGGTCGCCCTCATTTAGGCTCGCGCCCGTCGGGGCGGTACCGCCCCTCAGGGGACTACCATGGACCATTCCACCCGCCTGCGGGCACGCCTAGGCCAGCTTTGCGTCGGCTTTCTCCTGTTGTGCCTTTGGGGCATCGCGGAAGCAGGGCACGCACCCATCATTTTCTACAACGTCCCCAATTGGTACAACGGTGGTTGGGAAAATATCCGATATCAGACCGCATATGATGCGTTTGCAGTCGAGTGGAATGCTCACAACACGTTGTGCATGAACGGTGCTGGGCTCGTCAACAGACTGCTAAGTGTCGATATCGAACACGCCGATGGATATGAGGACGGTGACTCGTATGACGCAAAAATCGCCGTGTATGGCTACATCGACTGTTCGTTCTACCAATATAATGGTTACTCATCATCTGCACGACGATGGGCAATGTGCCCTGGCTCATCCTGGGGTCCGTACAACGCGGATGCGTGGGGGGGGCGATGCCCGGATGCCATGCCGGACCCGGACAAAAGCCGGGGTGCTCCGCAATGCCCGGTTTGCGCGGTCGGTGACCCGGTCAACCCGGCGACTGGCAACAAGTTCGAAACACTGGCCCTGTTCTCTGGGCAGGGAACGTTTCCCATTCGTTTCGACATCACCTACAACGGCGGCCAAAGCGCTCCAATTCTTGGTCCCAATCAGCTCTCCCTTGGCGCACGCCGGGTACACAACTACCAGATGCGGGTTGTTGTCGAAAGTAATTCGACCCTAACTTCCGCCTATGTGCTTCGTCCTGACGGGAAGGTCTATGGGTTTGACCAGAATGGGTCGACCTGGACCGGCGACCCAGACGTTGCCGATACGCTCGATTCGAGCCGAGACGTTTCGGGAAACATCACGGGATGGACCTACACGCGGAGCGACAAGACGCGTGAAACCTATGATGCGACTGGTACGCTTTCAGCCATCACCCGTCAGGACGGACTGGCACAAGCCCTTGCCTATGATTCGCAAGGGCATCTGAGTTCCATCACGGACCCCCAGGGAAGGCGTGTCGTTTTCACCTGGGACACCAGCAACCGCATGGTGGGAATGCAGGACGCGGCAGGTGGGAACTACACGTTTTCCTACGGCGCAAACAACAATCTGGTTACTTTGACGTACCCGGACAATTCGACGCGCCAGTTCATCTATGGCGAGAACGACGGGTCGACCAATTTCGCGGGCGCCAACGACCTGACCGGGCAGCTGGATGAGCTTGGCACGCGCGTCGATACGACAACGTATGCCCAGTATTACGCGACGGTAAGCAGTACGGTGGGAGCCGCAGGGTCGAATCCAACTGCGGTCATGAATGACCCTCATGGCGTCCAGAACAGCACGCAGTACGCTGTTGTCGACAGCCTTGGTGCGACCGAAACGACCACCGTGTCTTACATGTTCGGTGTCAGCAAGCCGATGACGGTCACGCGGACGTGCGACGGCTGCACGACCCAGACCACCACCTACACGTACGACGCCAACGGTCGCATTGCGTCCAAGGTTGATGGCAATGGAAACAAGACATCCACAACATACGATGCGAACGGCTTGTTGTTGTCGAAGGTTGATGCCAAGGGTTCGTCGGACCAGCGGACCACCGATACCACGTGGAATACGGCCCTTCGTCTCCCCCTGGTGCGCACGGTCAAGGAAAACACCGGCAAAGTGGTCAGCAAGGAAGGCTGGGCGTACAACGCAGCGGGACAACCCACCGCCCAGTGCCTGATTGACCCGGCCGCCGCGCCGTCTTACACCTGTGCCCCGACCGGGATGGCCCCTGCCGGTGTCCGCCGCTCAGTTATGACCTACTGCACGGCCGTCAACACCACGACCTGTCCGCTGGTTGGCCTGCTGCTGAAAACCGACGGCCCGCGCACGGATGTCACCGACACCGTGTCCTACGCCTGGTACCCGACCACGGACGAGTCGGGCTGCGCCACAGTGGGTGGTGCCTGCCATCACCTCGGTGACCTCAAGTCGACGACGGGCGGGACAGGGCTTGTCACCACGTATGTGTCGTATGACAAGGCGGGGCGGGTGACTCGCATGAAGGACCCGAACGGGGTCTTGACTGACTATACCTACACCGCCCGGGGGTGGCTGGCGACCAAGACCCTTCGTGCCAACGCGTCAGGTGCGCCCTCGACCCTTGATGCAACCACCACCATCGCCTATGACCCGACGGGCACCGTCCATTCGGTCACGGATGCGGATGGGGTGGTGACCACCTACACGTATGACGCCGCCCACCGCCTGACCGATATCACGGATGGCGTTGGCGCACGCGTTCACTACACCCTGGACAATGCCGGCAACCGCACGGCCGAGCAGGTCTTTGACCCCGCTGGCACCGTGGTTCGCTCCGTGGGCCGCACGTTCAATACCCTCGGCCAGCTGACCGCCTTGACCGATGGTCTCAACCGGACGGTGTTCAACGCGGCCCTTGCCGACAGTTATGACGCCAATGGCAACCTGGTCCACAGCCAGGATGGCCTGTCAGTGCAGCAAAAGCAGGTGTACGACGGGCTCAACCGCCTCGTCAGCACCTTGCAGGACTATCAAGGGAGCAGCAGCGCCACAGCCAACAGCCAGTCTGTAACCAGTTTCGATGCTGTTGACCGTGTAGTCGGCGTCAGTGACCCGGACGGACTTAACACCACCTACGACATCGATGCCTTGGACAACGCCAAAGCACTGCACAGCCCGGACACCGGGACGAGCAGCCTTGGTTTCGACATCAGTGGGAACCCAGTCAACTCGGTCGATGCGGTCAGCATCTCCACGGCATCCACGTATGACGCCCTTGGTCGACGCACCGCTCGCACCTATGCCGACACCACGCTCAACGTCGCCTACAAGTTCGACGAAGCCGACTCCGTTACCAGCTGCACGGGCAGTGTCGGCAAGGGCCGCCTGACCCGGGTCATCGAGGGCAATGGTGGGCTGGTGTATTGCTACGACCGACGCGGCAATGTCGTGAAAAAGCAGCAGACGGTGGGCACCGAGACCCGGACCACCGTCTACACCTGGACGCCCGGCAACCGGTTGAAGTCCGTGACGACCGCCAACGGCACTGTGGTTGCCTATGCCCGCGACGGGGCAGGGCGCATCAACTCGGTCACGGCCACCCCCTCCGGTGGTACTGCAACGACTGTTGCCAGCAACGTCACCTACCAGCCGTTCGGCCCGGTGGCGAGCTACAAGCTCGGCAACAGCCAGACGGTCACTCGCACGTTTGACGCCACCGGTCAGCTCACCGACATCGCAAGCACCGCGTTTTCACTGCATCTCAAGCGCGACGCCATGGGCAATGTCATCGCCCTCGGCGACACGGCAGGTGTGGCGACCCCGGCGGAGACCTACGGCTACGATGCGCTGTATCGTCTGACGGGCGTCAATGCTGCGGATGGCAAGGCGGTCGAGGCGTACACCTACAACAAGACGGGCGACCGGTTGTCGAAAGTCGCGCCCGGCATGCTGACCGGCAGCTACACGTACAAGACCGGTACGCATCAGTTGACCGGGGTTGGCACAACCACCCGCCAGGTCGACGCTCGCGGCAACACGACCGCCAATGTGCTGGCTTCGGGCACCTATGGCTTTGGCTACAACCAGCGCAACCGCCTGACCGTCGTCCAGAATGGTGGCGCAACGGTCGGCAGCTATGTCCTCAATGCGCTGGGTCAGCGAGTCCAGAAGGTAGCTGGTGGGGTTTCCACCCGATTTGATTACGACGAAGACAGTCGCCTGCTCGGTGAAAGCACCGGGGCGGCCACGCGGGATTACATCTGGATGGAGGGACTGCCGGTGGGGGTGGTCGACCGCAACGGAACGGCAGCGACGGTCAACTTCATCCATGCAGACGGTCTGGGTTCCCCGCGCGTTGTCACCAATGCCGCCGGCACGGTGCTCTGGCAGTGGGCGTACGCAGGCAACCCGTTTGGCGAAAAGGCGCCAGTGTCATCCAGCGGTTACGTGCTCAACCTGCGCTATCCGGGGCAGTACTTCGACGCAGAGTCAGGTTTGGCCTACAACGTCAACCGGGACTATGAGGCGGCGACGGGGCGGTATATCCAGAGCGACCCCGTCGGCCTTGAGGGTGGTACAAATACATATGCGTATGCCTTGAGCAATCCGATGCTTCAGGTCGACCCGAAAGGAACATGCATTGAAGATGCGTGTGTAATCGAGGGCGCTGCGGTATACGAGGTCATCTCATGGGGATGGGCGTCGCTGGGTGGTGCTTCCATCCTTTCCATGAGCACAATGTCCAATGTAGACCGGGTACAAAAGGCGCTCGATAGAAGGGAATATACCCAGGTTTGTAAAACACCGCCTCCGAAGACCGGAGACAAGTGCAAGGATGCCAAGGCCAACATCGTCCGCCTCAAGCAATGCCTTCAGCTTCGCGAGGCATACAGTGCAAAGTGGTACGACGATGGCGACCCGGGTCACATGACCGAAATCGCGAATACCCGGCGTGCAATCGAGAAACTCGAGGATTTTGTAAGAAAGAACTGTGGAGACGGCTGTGAAAAATGACGTTGCAGCACTTCTGGCCGAATACGCTGAGCTGCCGGAGTATTCCGAGATGGTTCTCGATGATGTCGGCACGACGAGTCTTTTTGGGGACAAGCCCATCAACATCGCTGCGACACGTGGAATCATGTCTGAGGTAGAAACGCTCCTGTCTGCAGGCGTTGACGTCAACAACAGGGGTGAGCATGGCTACATGCCCCTGCACAATGCGGTGGAACAGGGTCACCTTGACGTGGTCAAGAGGCTTGTCGAGGAAGGTGCTGACCCCAACGGGAAGACGGATGATGGGACAACGCCCATTGAGCTTGCCGTGATGCTGAAAGAACACGACATAGAAGAATTCCTCAAAGCCCTGTCGTAAGGGAGTGCTTCTCTAAAAGCGGTTTGTTGCTCTGATATCAAGGAATGATGGAATTGCGGTAAACCGTGATGTGGACACATCGGGGCCTGCCGCAAGCGGCCCATACCCTTGGGTTTCGGATGCTTTGGCTGGAATCGACTCGTCGATGCGACGTCCCCCCAGATTTGAGTAGTGGCCCGGTTTCGAGTCCAATCCCCCACGAGAAGGAGATTGGACGTGAAGAAGCGTTTTTCGGAAGAGCAGATCATTGGGTTCCTGCGTGAGGTCGAGGCCGGCATGCCGGTCAAGGACCTGTGCCGCAAGCACGGTTTTAGCGAGGCCTCGTACTATCTGTGGCGCAGCAAGTTCGGTGGCATGAGCGTGCCGGAGGCCAAGCGGCTTAAGGACCTGGAGAGTGAGAACGGCCGACTGAAGAAGCTGCTGGCCGAGCAGCTTCTGGAAAATGAGGTCATTAAAGACGCTCTGCGAAAAAAATGGTGAGCGCACCGGACCGGCGTGAGCTGGTGCGCTGTCTGGTCGGCCGGGAGCTGAGCGAGCGTCGTTCGCTGGCGATTGCCGACATGAGCGCAAGCGCCTACCACTATGAGCCGCGCCCCGACCGTAACGTCGAACTCCGCCAGATGATCTGCGCGCTGGCAAATCGCCATAAACGCTATGGCGTGGGCATGATCGATTTGAAGCTTCGCCAGGCCGGACACGCAGTGAATTACAAGCGGGTCGATCGCCTGTATCAGGAGGCCAGCCTCCAGGTGCGGCGGCGCAAGCGAAAGAAAGTCCCGCCGGCCGAAAGGCAGCCGCTGCTTCGCCCGGCGGCTGCGAACGAGGTTTGGTCGATTGATTTCGTGTTTGACCGCACCGCCGAGGGCCGCGTCATCAAATGTCTGACGATCGTCGACGACGCGACGCATGAGGCTGTCGCCATAGAAATCGAGCGAGCCATCTCGGGCATCGGCGTGACGCGCGTCATGGATCGCCTAGCCGTCACGCGCGGCCTACCCAGGGTAATTCGTAGCGATAACGGAAAGGAGTTCTGTGGCAAGGCGATGGTCGCCTGGGCTCACGACCGTGGCGTGCAATTGAGGCATATCGAGCCCGGCAAGCCGAACCAGAATGCCTACATCGAATCGTTCAACGGACGGCTACGCGATGAATGCCTCAACGAGCACTGGTTTCCCAGCCTTCTGCACGCACGCACGGAAATCGAAAACTGGCGCCGTGAATACAACGAGGAGCGACCGAAAAAAGCATTGGGCGGGCTGACGCCCGCCGCCTACGCAAAACAGTTACAGTAAATCCCGGACTCAAACCGGACCGCTACTGAAGGCGGGGGGACGTCGGGCCGTGAGCGCGTTGACCAAGCTGCCGGTTGGGAGTGTCGGTATCACGTGGATATGGGCAGGGACATATACCCTTGAAAAGGCGTCGTACGCATATTGCCGTTGGGCGCCGACTTCAATCGTATGGCCCCTCGGGCGACAACAAATGCCACAGGTACCTCGCCCAGGTCGGTGTCGTCGATTCCGACCACGCAGCATTCTTTGACGGCGCGATGTCTCTCAAGGTAGCTCTCGATCAGGCCGGGTGAGAGGTCCTCGCCACGGCGGATGATCACATCCTCGATCCCTACACCAACACCTATGCGACCGACCCGCTCTACACCACCTCGATGCGGCGCGGCCTCGTCGAACAGAACGGGGCGGAATGGCCCTCATGAATATTCTCCACCATGCGCGCAATGCGCTGGAGCGGGAGGGCGATGTCGGGGTCCGCGGGCACCCGATAGACCAGGTCCCCAACTCGCACTGGAGGGCGGCGATGGCGATCGAGCGCAGCCAAGGGTCGTCATTGCGCGCAACAGCCTCGATGGCGTGGTTCAGGGCGGTGAGCAAGGCGGGCAGGGGGTTGGTCATGTGAATCCGCAGCGGTCGATCGATGGAGAGCCCAATCGGCCGGTCAGGGCGGGGCAAGCGTGGCCCGGGGGGCTGCGGTCCAGACGGAGTTCGGGCTCCTGCAAGAGCCGGTTGAGACCAGACATCGCGTCACTGCCCTGGCGTAGACTGGATGCCAGGGCACAAAAGGTTGGCAAAAGACTCTCCGGCGATCATGGTCGCTTTCGTTCCTCGAGCCCGTACCGCATGCACATCTTGCTACTTGAAGACGACATCGAGTTGGGCGAGGCCATCAAGCATGCGCTTGAGCACCAGTCTTACGCGGTAACGTGGCTGACCGACGGCAGGCAAGGCGCGGCGTCGTTGTCTGACACGGGCATCGACTTGATCTTGCTCGACCTGGGCCTGCCTGGGAAAGACGGCTTGGAAGTGCTGCTTGAAGCACGCCGCGCGGGGGTGAAAACGCCCATCCTGGTAATGACCGCGCGGGATGCGACAGAGTCGCGCATCAAGGGCTTGGACCTGGGCGCAGACGATTACCTGGTCAAGCCGTTTGACCTGGGGGAACTGGCGGCACGTATTCGCTCGCTGACCCGCCGCGCGCAGGGCCTGGTGGACAATCGAGTGGAGGTGGGCAGTCTGGTGCTGGACCTGGCTACGAATGGCGTTACCTTTCGGGGTGAAATGGTAACCTTGACCCGGCGGGAGTTCGCGGTGCTGCGCATCCTGACCGAGCGCGCCGGCCGCATCGTTCGCCGCGAAACGCTCGAAGGGTCGGTCTACGGATATGACACAGTGGTGGATCGCAACGCCATCGAAGTGCATGTGCACTGGCTGCGCCGGAAGTTGAGTCCCGAGGTCATCCACACGGTGCGCGGCATTGGCTACATGATGCCCCGGGAACCCAAGTGACCTCCAGCAGCCTGCGCGCGCGACTCACCTGGCTCATCATCCTTGTCCAGGTGGCCGTGCTCATTCCGCTGGGGACCATCAGCTACCAGCGCGAACTCCACGAGATGAATCAGTTGCTCGATGGGCGTTTGGCCCAGGCCGGGCGAACGCTGGGCACCTTGATTGCCTACGGGCATGGCAACTACGGAGTACAGGATCCGGCGAAGACGCTGCAGCTCGCGACCGAGGCGCAAAAGGGTACCGTCGTCGTATCGGTCCATCCACGCAACTACGAGCCCGAAGTCGGCTTTCAGGCGTATGACCCCCAGCGCAAACTGGTCGCGGCAACCGCCAATCTGGCGGACCTGCCCCCACCGGCTCCTGGGGAACGCGGGTTTCATGAAGCCGAATATAACGGGGTCAAATGGCGACTGTTCACCCTCACCAACCGCTTCGACCTGACGGTGCGGATTGGGGAGCGGGCAGATAACCGGTCGGACATCACCCGCGGTCTCATCCTTGAGCACGCGTTGCCGCTCATCATCGGGCTGCCTCTGCTCGCCGTGTTGGCAGGACTCGCGGTCAAACAGGGACTCAAGCCTCTGGGTGTGCTGACTGCAGTGCTCGCGCAGCGCGAACCGGGCAGTCGCAAGCTCATCTCCATCGACCGCTCTCCCGACGAGATCAAGCCACTGATCGAGACGCTCAATCAGCAACTCGAGCGGTTGGAAGATGCGGTCGAACGAGAGCACCGATTTGCTGGCGATGTGGCGCATGAGCTGCGCACACCGCTGGCAGCCACCATGATTCACATGGAAAGCGCGCTCATTGCCGACGACCCGGCCGAGGTTCAATACACCGTCGGCAACGCGCGGCGAAGCCTGGTCCGCCTGGGACGCCGCATCGAGCAAATTCTTGCGGTCGCGCGTTTGGAAGCCGGGGCCGCCTCACAACACCGCGTCCCTCTGGACCTGGTCATGGTGGCCACCGAGGTCATCGAAGAGTTGGCCCCCGTCATCGCGGAGAAAGACATCTCCCTGAGCCTCAACCACGAAGAGCCCGAATTGTGGGTGTCGGGCCATGAGGTCGCACTCACGGCGATGTTTCGCAACCTGATTGAAAACGCACTCCGTTACACCCCGGAGCGTGGCCAGGTCGATGTGGCTGTGTGCCGCCTGGACGGCAAGATCCTGATTGCGGTCTCCGACGACGGGCCCGGCATTCCCAAGGACCGCAGGGAGGCTGCCTTTCAACGTGGCTACCGTGGTGCGGACATGAAAGAGCCGGGCTACGGCCTTGGGCTCAGCATCGTCCAGCGCGCGGTAGAGCTGCACGACGGGTCCATCGCGCTTCTGGAGGCCCCGTCGGGCAATGGACTTCTGGTGCACATCCTGATGGATCCGCTGACCGACGCCGCGAGTAAACGCTGAGCGCCGAGCGACAGATTCGGAGCACAAAAGATTTCCACAAGAATCGGTTCGGATAATGACCCAGGGCACTTCTGCCCGGGTCAGATCCGAGCGATACCGCCGATGAAACCTTCCGCGCCACTGCGCCATGCGCAGCGACCCGTCCGCGTCATGACGCCGCCATCTCTATTGGCTCACGGGCTCGCCGCATGCTAGCCCTCGTTCGCATCGCCCTCTCGCGTCCATACACCTTCATCGTGCTGGCGCTGTTGATCCTCATCGCCGGTCCGCTGGCCGCCTTGCGCACGCCAACAGACATCTTTCCGAACATCGGTATCCCGGTCATCAGCGTCGTGTGGACCTATAACGGCCTGCCGCCGGACCAGATGTCGGGCCGCGTGATCTATTACTACGAACGCCAGTTGACCACCTCGGTCAACGACATCGAGCACATCGAGTCGCAGTCGTTGCCGGGCGTTGGCATTGTCAAGATTTTCTTCCAGCCGGGCGTGGACATTCGCACAGCCACGGCTCAGGTGACCTCCATCTCGCAAACGGTGGTCAAGCAGATGCCGCCAGGCATCACACCGCCGCTCATCCTCAATTACAACGCCTCGACGGTGCCGGTGCTGCAGATGGCCCTGTCGAGCCCGGTCTTGTCGGAAGCCACCATCCGCGACATCGCGCAGAACTTCATGCGCCCGACGCTGATTTCAGTGCCTGGTGTGGCCATACCGACGCCGTACGGCGGCAAACAAAAGCAAGTAACGCTGGACTTGAATCCGCGCTCCCTGGCCGCGAAGGGACTTTCAGCGCAAGACGTGGGCAACGCGTTGGCTGCACAGAACCAGATTATTCCCGTGGGCACGGCCAAGATTGGGACTTACGAGTATCACGTCCAACTCAACAACAGCCCAACGGCCATCGATGAGCTGAACAACCTGCCCATCAAGACCGTCAACGGCGCGACGATCACCATCGGCGATGTGGCCCATGTGCGCGACGGTGCGCCGCCGCAAAACAATGTGGTCCGCGTGGACGGCAAACGCGCCGTGCTGATGCCCGCGTTGAAGAACGGCAACGCGTCGACCCTGGACGTGGTGGCCGGCATCAAGAAGCTGTTGCCGCTCATTGCCGAGACCCAACCCAAGTCGCTGCAGATGCATCTGCTGAGCGATCAGTCCATCTTTGTCAAAGCCGCCGTGGCCTCGGTGGCTCGCGAGGGCGTCATCGCAGCTCTTCTGACTTCCGTGATGATTCTGCTGTTCCTCGGCAGCTGGCGCTCGACGGTCATCATCGCGTTGTCCATCCCGCTGTCCATCCTGTCGGCCATTGCCTTGCTGTCGCTGTTCGGACAGACCTTGAATGTGATGACCCTGGGCGGCCTGGCGTTGGCGGTGGGCATTCTGGTCGACGACGCCACGGTGACCATCGAGAACATCAACTGGCATCTGGAGCAAGGCAAGGGCGTGATGGACGCCATCATGGACGGCGCCAGGCAGATCGTGACGCCGGCCTTCGTGTCGCTGCTGTGCATCTGCATCGTCTTCGTGCCGATGTTCATGCTCGACGGTATCGCCGGCTTCCTGTTCCGCCCGATGGCCCTGGCGGTGATCTTCGCCATGGTGTCCTCCTTCATGCTGTCCCGCACGCTGGTGCCGACGCTCGCGATGTTCTTGCTCAAGCCTCACCATGTGGAAGGCGGCGAGGGTGCGCATCCCGAGGACGCCTATCTCAATCATCACGAGGGCGATCAGCACGGTCGCAAGCGCCGCAGTGCCGTAGTGCGCGGGCTGCTGCGGTTTCAGATGGGCTTTGAGCAGCGCTTCACGCAGGTCCGCGACGGCTACTACGGCTTGCTGGCGGTGGCTCTCGACAGCCGGAAGCGCTTTGTCGTCGGCTTCCTCGGGTTCGTCGTGGTGTCCTTTGCGCTGATTCCTGCATTGGGTCGGGATTTCTTCCCGACCGTGGATTCGGAATCGATCTCGATGCATGTGCGCGCGCCCATGGGCACCCGGGTCGAAGAGACGGCGGCCGAGTTCGATCACATCGAACGCGCCATCCGCGCCGTCATTCCGCCCGATCAGCTCGACACCATCATCGACAACATCGGCCTTCCGCTGAGCGGCGTGAACCTGGTTTACAGCAGCAGCGGTACCATCGGCTCGCAGGACGGCGATATCCAGATCGCCTTGAAGGAAGGCCATCGGCCGGCGGCCGATTTCATGAAGCAATTGCGCGAAAAGCTTCCGCGCGAATTCCCCGGCACCCAGTTCGCGTTCCTGCCGGCCGACATGACCAGTCAGATCCTTAACTTTGGTTCGCCCTCGCCGCTGGATGTCTCCATCGCCGGACGTGATCGCGTGGCCAACGAAGCCTACTCAGAAAGAATTATGAAGGAGCTGCGCAAGGTGGATGGCATCGTCGATGTCCGCTTGCAGCAAAGCTCGAGCTACCCGCAGTTGAACGTCAAAGTGGACCGGGTACGGGCGGATGGGTTCGGCATCACCGAGCGGGATGTCACCAATAGCATGGTGGCGTCTCTGGCAGGCAGCTCGCAGGTCGCCCCGGCCTTCTGGCTCAATCCGAAAAACGGCGTGTCCTACGCCATCGTCGCCTCGACGCCGCAATACCTCATGGATTCCATGTCCGATCTGAAGGCGCTGCCGGTGACCTCCTCGGGCAACGGTGCCACGCAAATTCTGGGTGGTCTGGCTAGCTTCACCCGCGGGCCCAGCGATGCGGTGGTCTCTCACTACAACATCATGCCGTCGTACGACATCTATGCCTCGATTCAAGGCCGGGATTTGGGGGGCGTGGCCAGTGATGTGGAAAAGGTTCTGGCGCAGTTTGCAAGTCAACGGCCAAAGGGCACCCTGGTCAGCCTGCACGGGCAGGTCGGCACGATGAACGAAGCCTTCAGCGGTCTGTTGTTCGGTCTGGTCGGGGCTGTGGTCCTCATCTACCTGCTCATCGTGGTCAATTTCCAATCGTGGATGGACCCGTTCGTCATCATCACCGCCCTCCCGGCAGCGCTTGCCGGCATCGTCTGGATGCTGTTTCTCACGCACACCAGTTTGTCCGTGCCCGCGCTCACCGGGGCCATCATGTGCATGGGCGTGGCCACTGCGAACGCGATCCTGGTGGTGACCTTCTGCCGCGAGCGGCTGGCCGAGCATGGGGACCCGGTCAAGGCGGCGCTCGAGGCCGGTTTTACCCGCTTCCGTCCGGTGTGCATGACGGCGCTGGCGATGATCATCGGCATGCTGCCCATGGCGCTCAGCCAGGAACAGAACTCCCCGCTGGGTCGCGCGGTCATCGGCGGCCTCATGTTCGCCACGCTTGCCACCTTGCTGTTTGTGCCGGTCATCTTCGCGATCGTCCACGGCCGGCCTGCTCCCGCCCCTTCCAAACAGCCGCTTATCGGAGATCACTCCCATGTCGCATGAAGCCACCGCCGCGATACCCGGGCGGCCTCCCCGTGTCCGTTTGATTCTGGCCATCGGCTTAGGCCTGGCCTCCGTTGGGGTGATTGCGGGTCTGTCTCTGCGGTCCGTGGAGTCCCACGAGCTGACGACGTGGACCCAGGCGCAACTTACGCCGAGCGTGCAGGTCATTTCTGCCTCTGCGCTCAGCGCCAACCAGGGTCTGACGCTGCCGGGTCACCTCGATGCATGGATTGCCACCCCCATCCACGCACGGGTCGGAGGGTATCTGAAGCAGTGGAATGTCGACATCGGCGAAAAAGTCAAAGCCGGCCAGGTTCTGGCGCTCATCGACACGCCGGAACTGGATCAGCAGTTCGAACAGGCCAAAGCCGAACTGGTGCGCGCCCAGGCCAATGTGCGCCTGGCCGACACCACCGCCAGGCGCTGGCAGAACCTGCTCGCGTCGCATTCGGTGTCCAAGCAGGAGTCGGATGAAAAGTCGAGCGAAGCGGAGACGGCGCGCGCCAATCAGCTGGGCGCCCAGGCCGATGTAGACCGCCTGGCCGCGTTGGAATCATTCAAACGCATCGTCGCGCCGTTCGACGGGACGGTGACGGCGCGTAACACGGACATCGGCGACCTTATCACGGCGAACACCAGCGGGGGCGAGCCGCTCTTTTCCATTGCCGATACCAGCAAAATGCGCCTGTACACGCAGGTGCCGCAAAGTTACGCGTCCTCCATCGTCCCCGGAATGAAGGTGAAGTTGCTCGTGCTGGGCCATGGCGGCGAGACGGTCGACGGCACGCTCATCGGGACGTCCAGGGCCATCAACCGGGCCTCCGGCACGTTGCTGGCGCAGTTCAAGGTCGACAATCCGCGCCAGGATCTGTTGCCGGGCGACTTTGCCGAGGTGCAGCTCTCCACACACGCCGACGCCCACACGGTGACCGTTCCGGCCACGACCCTCCTGTTTCGCGCGCAGGGGCCGCAGATCGCGGTGCTCGGCAAGGACCACCATGTGGTGCTGCGCGATGTACACATCGCGATGGACCTGGGCGACAAGCTGGAGATCGACCAGGGCCTTCAGCCGGACGACCGCATCATCGATCATCCTACCGATTCGCTGAGCCAAGGCGATCTGGTCCAGTTGGCCCCCGCTGCCACCGACGAGAGCCACCATGCCAAGAAAGCATGATCTTGCCATCCGTGGGGGAGCATTGGTCTTTTTCATGGCGCTGGGCGGCTGCTCGCTGGCGCCGGACTACGTGAAGCCCAACGCCGGTGCCCTGCCGGAGGCCTTTAAGGGCGCCGCTAATCCCGAAGGTTGGACGCAGGCCGACCCCAAAGATGCTGTCGCGCGCGGTCCGTGGTGGAAAGTGTACGGCGATCCCACTCTCGATGGCCTCGAATCCAAACTGGACGCCAACAACCCCGACATCGGCGTAGCTCTGGCTCGTCTGGATGCGTCGCGGGCCTATCTCCAGGAGCTTGGGGCGCAACAGTCTCCCCACGCAAGCATCGACGCCTCGCCGACCAACGCGCGGCAGTCCGATAACCGGCCGCTTCGGGGCTCCAACCAGCCCAACGAATACGACACGCGGACGGTCGCCTTCAGTGCCAGCTACGAGCTGGATCTATGGGGCCGGATTCGCAATGAAGTGGCCGAAGGCAAGGCGCGTAGCGTTGCGGCGGAGGCGGACCTGGCCTCCGCCCGCCTGAGCCTCCAGGGGCGCCTTGCGGACTTGTACATCGCACTGCGGGGGGATGATGTGGAGCTGCGCATCGTCCAGGACTCGTTGGCCGCGTTCGGCAAGGGCCAGTCGATCACGCAAAAGCGCATGGATGGCGGTATTTCGTCGGGGCTGGATCTTGCCCGCGCGAACGCGCAATACGCCGATGCCCAGGCCCAGGAAACGGAGCTGCGTGTGCAGCGGGCACTCACCGAGCACGCCATCGCTGCGTTGGTCGGCGAATCCCCGTCGACCTTTTTCCTGCCCGCCCAGACCACGGCTCTGACCCTGCCACGCATTCCGCTGGGGGTGCCTTCGACCTTGTTGGAGCGCCGGCCTGATATCGCGGCCGCCGAACGGCGTGCGTTCGCGGCCAACGCTGGCATTGGCGTCGCGCGGGCGGCTTTTTATCCCACCATCAGCCTGGGAGCTGCGTTGGGTTGGCAGGACGTGGGGCACGGCAATCTCCTGGCGGCCAGCAACCAGTTCTGGAGCCTTGGCCCGTTGGTCTCTCTCAATCTATTGGACGGCGGCGCGCGGCGCGGCCGCGAGGCGGAAGCCAAAGCTGAGTTTGTTGCGGCCTCAGCGCAGTACCGCGGCCTGGTGCTGCACGCGTTCCAGCAAGTCGAAGACAACCTGTCCTTGCTTCAGGAGCTAGGCCGGGAAGGCCAGCAGGAGACGGCAGCGGCCGACGCCGCCAAGCAGTCCGAGACCTTGGCGACCAACCGATACAACGAGGGCGTCGTCAGCTATCTGGAGGTAGTCACGGCGCAGACCGCGGCGCTCAAGGCCGAACGCACAGCCGAGCTGGTACGCACGCGGCAGCTCCAGGCAAGCGTGGATCTCATCCGCGCCCTGGGTGGCGGATGGCATACCGCTGCTCAAGACCAGCCTCAGGTGAGCTCACGCTGATCCGAGGCTTTTCCACCACCGTAGAGCGTGAGCTCGCGAGAAACTCATGCGTAGCCCGTAAGAGGGAGATATACCCCGTGCGATTCAAACTAACGACCAGGCGAACCGCTATCGCGCTGTTCCTTGCGACGAGTGGCTTGACCGGCTGTGCCGCAGTCACCGAAACGGGCACCGTCAAGGCGAATGACACCTACGATTTGTGGGACAAACGGATGGATCATATTCCGTTCGTTATTCACGACGCCAACGGCAATGCAGCCGCGTTTGACAGTCGAGGCGATGTTTTCAACGAGCCCGTAGCCGATGTCGAAGCGGAACGCGGGCGCCGCGTGGAGATCTGGGTCGGTCACTTCAGCGGACCAGTGAAGACCTTGTGTGCGGGCGCCCCTGCTTCGGTGCCGAACGACAAGGGCCCGACAGTTGTGTCCGCGCTGTGCGATCGCGATCGCTCCGTCGTGTCATTCAGCGATCGAGCGCGGGAGCGTGTGATTGCCGCGCGTCCGGGTTACATCGCCCGTACGCGAAAACTGCTGCTCGATGGCATTTGGGAAAGCGTTGCGCAAGAGCCAGATCCGCTGCCCTACTGACGCGGACGCCGCAGGCCACGTCCCCCCAGACCGGCGTAGCGCGCCGGTTTCGCGGTCAAGCGCCCCACGAGAAGGATATTGGGTGGCAAGAGACCTTCTCGAATAACGGATCTTCCGCCTCATTTGGTGATGCGCAGCACATATCTCGCGCGCTTCTACACCCGTACGGGGGAGGCGATGTCGTGGCTGGGGATGAAGAATCGCACTCATCAACCGGAGAGACCGACATGTACAGAACGCTTTCCCGCCTGGGCGCGGCTATGCCACTTCTTCTTGCCTCCATGACCGCTTCGGCGACGGGCGGCCTCTGCTTCTATGCCGACTACAACTATCAGGGGGCGGAGTGGTGCCCGACGACGCTCGAGGGTTATGTCACCGGCGCCGTGGTTGACAAGATCTCAGCCGTACGCGTCCCGGACGGGTCGAAGGTAACGCTTTACCAGCACCCCGACTTCACAGGGAAGGTGCTGGAAGTTACGGCGGATACGCCCAACCTGAGCAACGTCGCTTTCAACAACCTCGCGTCGTCCTTTCGGGTCGATGGCGCGACAGCGGCACCCGCTCCCACGACATCCGGCACGTGTTTCTACGAGAACTACCAGTACCAGGGCGCGTCGTTCTGCACCGATGCCGCCACCGGCGACATCGTGTCAGGCCCGGTCGTCGACAAGATTTCGTCTGTGCGCATCCCGGCAGGTTCGCGAGTGATGCTCTATCAGCACCCGGGACGTGGCGGCCTCGCGCTGGAAATCACGGCCGATGCACCGAACCTCACGGACCTGCAGTTCAACAACCTCACCTCGTCGTTCGACGTGCTCCCGCTGGTGACGCCCCCGACGCCGACGCCGACGCCGGCCCGCAAGGTGCTCTTCGTAGGCAACAGCTTTACGCACGGCGAGTTCGAGCCGGCCTACCACTTCAACGCGGCTAACGTGACCGACCTCAACGGTTCCGGCATGGGCGGCGTCCCCGGTATCTTCAAGCAGATGACCGTCGACGCTGGCCTGTCCTATGACGTGAGCATCGAGGCGGTGAGCGGTCAGACCCTTGCGTACCATTACCAGAACAGGCTGCCGCTCATCGGCTCGAAAGCGTGGGACGTGGTGGTGCTGCAGGAGTACAGCACGCTCAATCCATCGGCGCCGCTCAACCCCGCGAGTTTCCTGAAGTACTCGGCGCTGCTGGAAGGCTACGTGCATGCCGTCGGCCCCCATCCGAACCCCGCGGCGTCGGTCTACGTGCTGGAAAACTGGGCGCGCGCCGACCAGCTCTACGCCGCGGGTGGCGTCTGGAAGGGCAAGACCCTCGAGCAGGCAGTCGCCTTGCTGCATGACAACTACCAGATGGCACTGGATACGAACGCCGGGCTCGCCGGCATGCTGCCCGTCGGTGATGGGTTCGTCGCCGCGGTTTCCCAGGGCGTCGCCGACCGTAATCCATACGATGGTATCGACGAGGGCAAGGTCGATCCGTGGAATGTCGACGGTTACCACGCCAGCGCTTTCAGCAGCACCATGGAGGCCTTCATCGCCTTCGGTCGGATCACCGGACGCGATCCGCGCAGCCTTGGCTCGAACGACGCCGCGGCGGCGGGCATGGGACTCACCCCTGCGCAGGCCACGGCCGCGGAGTTCCTTGCCTGGCAGGTGCTTGCACAGAACCCGGTGAAGTCCCTGTAACTTCCTGCGCCGGCTGGTCCGGCCACAGGCGAGGCCAAACGCACCGTGCCGCAAGGTACGGTGCGTTTTTTGTCTATGGACGTCTGGGTGTCCAAGCGCGCAGGCGGCGTCGGCCTCGCACTGCCAGCCCGTTGCTTCCGCTCGGTGCCGCCATACCCCTGCCTTCGGGCTCTGTACGCCCGTGCGGCCGGCGGCTGCCTCGAAGCTCCGCTTACACGCGCTCAGGTGGCGTGAGCAAGGACCATGCAATTTTTCCCGCTTTGGTCACGAACCGAGGGACACGCTGGAGCATTAACCCCCCGGAGTCTCCCATGCTCGCGACCACCTATCGCCGCCCTTACCGTGTGGCCGCGCGGCAAGTTCCCGATCCTGTGATCGAACACCCGTTCGACGCCATCGTCCGCGTCACACGGACCTGCATCTGCGGGTCGGACCTGCACCTCTACCATGGCCTCGTCCCGGATACGCGCGTGGGTTCGGTATTCGGGCACGAGTTCACGGGTGAGGTCGTCGAGGTGGGAAATGGCGTCGAACGACTGAAGGTCGGTGACCGCGTACTCGTCCCGTTCAACATCTTTTGCGGTACGTGCTACTTCTGCCAGCGGGAGCTCTACAGCAACTGCCACAACGTGAACCCGTCGGCGACCGCAGTGGGTGGAATCTACGGTTATTCAAATACCACGGGTGGCTACGCCGGCGGGCAGGCCGAATATGTGCGCGTGCCCTTCGCCGACATCGGGCCAACCGTCATTCCCGACGATATCGACATCGAAGACGCCGTGCTGCTTACCGACGTGGTGCCCACGGGCTACCAGGCCGCCGAGATGGGCGACATCAAGGAAAACGACACCGTTGTCGTCTTCGGTGCCGGTCCGGTTGGCATCATGGCCGCCCGGTCCGCGTGGCTGATGGGGGCGGGGCGGGTCATCGTCGTGGACCACGTCGACTACCGGCTCGACTTCGTCCGTGCGTATGGCCCGGCCGAGACCGTTGATTTTCGGGAAGTGGGCGACATGGCCATCCATATCAAGAAAATGACCGACGGGCTCGGTGCGGATGTGTGCATCGATGCGGTGGGATGCGAGGCGGCAGGCAGCGCTCTTCAACAGCTGACCGGTGTCACGATGAAGCTCCAGGCGGGAGCGGCCACGGTGCTGCACTGGGCCATCAACTCGGTGCGAAAGGGCGGCAACGTGTCCATTGTCGGCGTGTACGGTCCGACGTTCAACGCCGTGCCCATCGGCAATGCGGTCAACAAGGGGCTGACCTTGCGAATGAATCAGGCAAGCGTCAAGCGTCATCTTCCGCGCCTCATCGAGCACGTCCGCGCTGGCCGGCTCAACCCCAAGGCCATCATTACCCATCGCGTTCCGCTCGAAGAGGTCAGTGATGCGTACGAGATGTTCTCAGGCAAGAAAGACGGCTGCATCAAGGCCGTATTGATCCCGCCGACGGCAACGGGGTCGTCCGTCAAGACTCCGAACCCTTCCATCGTCCCCGGAGAGCCGGCATGAACCAGCCCATTGACCGCAGCACCATCCCCGGTTGGGGCGCCGACCTTGACCGTGCGAACCGTCCGGCGGTGCCGATGGAGCGCACGCCGCCACGGCTGGAAGGCGTGCACTGGACGACGCCGCCTGCGCAGGAGAGCGCGGTCGAAATATTGCAATCGACTGAGCACTTCGTTCGGCCGCCGGTGTTCGGCACGACTGTTCCGCCGCGCGGAATCAGCGGGTGGATACGCCGCAGGGCTTTCCGCCACAGTGAGAACGACCTCCGCCACTGGCTGATGCTGCTTGCGGCCGATCGGGTCGACGCTGCCGAGGGGATGGTCGCGGACGTCGCGATCAAGCCAGGACTGCGCGCCGTAGCTCTCGGGAGCGGTGCAGCTCTGCTTGCGGTATGGCTGATTCGCAGAAACAGCCGATAGCCCGCCCGGTCAGGTCATGCGTAGTCCGGTCGGCGACGCGGCCAATGTCGACATCCGCGACCAAAACCCGGGACTGACGTTCATCGGGAGGCCGTTGCCGCTACCGAAGGCTTTCCGTTTTCGTGCGGATAATGGAGATGGATGATCCGATCAGCCGAGTCTATGGTTTCCGGGCGGTGCGCCACCATGAGCCTGGTCATCGGCAAGCCAGCGATGTGTCGTCCGATCAGCCGCTCGTTGACGACGTCCAGGTGGCTGGTTGCCTCATCGAGCAGCAGCAGCTGTGGATTCCGGTAGATGGCGCGCGCGAGCAGAATGCGCTGCTCCTGACCTGCGGATAAGGCCGAGCCCATATCGCCAACCAGTGTCTTATAGCCCATCGGGAAGCTCATGACTTCCCCATCCACGGCTGCGAGATGCGCCGCGCGCGACACCCTGGCGCTATCCATGGCGGGGTCGAAAAAGCAGATGTTTTCCTCGATCGACCCTGAGAAGAGGCGGTCGCTCTGCAGGACCGTACCGCAGATTGCGCGGAAAGCGGCGCGCCCGATCATCGTGACATCGACGCCGTCATAGAGGATGCGACCCTCGGTAGGCTCGAGGAAGCCAAGAATGAGCTTGATTAGCGTTGTCTTTCCGACCCCCGAAGGGCCGGCCAGCGCTACCGACTCACCGGGCAGGATCGTCTCGTCGAAGTGCCGAATTATCCACGGCTCATCCGACGCGTAACGGAATCCGATATTTTCGAAGCGAAGGGTGCCGATGGATGCAGGCAGCGCACCCTCGCCGAGCTCCTCCTGGGGCTGATCCGTGATGTCGCGGAGTCGGTCGACATGCAGATCGAGCAAGCGCAGTTCGATGATGTTATCGACGAGGGCGGCGCCCTTTAGAAGAAACATTTCGACGTAGGCGATGGCGGCGACAAAAGCTCCAACGGTGAAATGACCATCCAGTACCTGCCTTGCGCCAAGAGCGACGATGCCGATACGGCAGAGCCCCATGATGGAGTCGTTCGCGGATCTCGCTATCGAACTGAGGTACTTCACGCGGATCAGTTTGTTGAGCGTAAGGGTGAACAGCGAGGTGAAGCGGTTCGTTCGACCTTCGTGGTCGTTGAACAGCTTGACCGTGGCGATGCCCCTCACGGATTCGATCATGAGACTTTCCTGCCGCGCGCTGGCATTGAGCTGATCCTGATTGGCGAGCATCAGCGGTGTGTAGACGTAGAGCCTGATCGCCCCGTAGAAAGCCAGGGTCACCAGCGCGATCAGCGCGAACTTCAACGAATAGCCCGCGATCAACACCAGGGCGATGAGGGAAGTCCCACCATCGATGAGCGAAGACACGATATTGGTCGAAAGGATCGACTGGATGGACTGGATCGAGAGGTATCTCGACAGCACGTCTCCTATGTTCCGCTTTTCGAAGTAGGCCAGCGGAAGCCGGAGAAGATGCCGGAAAACGTCCGCTCCCCATCGGCGAACGAACGCTGCACTCACCGAGGCGATCGACCAGTCACGGGCCAGGCTAAGCACGGACCGGATCAGGATGGCGAACGAAAACAGACCCGCTAGCAGATAGAGAAGATCGACATCCCGTCTTCCTATGGCACGCTCGATGACCCACTGAAGCAGTAATGGACCAACGAGCCCCAGTAGCTCGAGGCAAACCGCCAAACAGAGCAGTAGCAGGCCCGCTCCCACCAGGGAGCGCATGATGGTTCGGACCTGCGCGTTGAATCGTGGTTTTCGCGCGGGCACAATCGGCGTGAAATCCTGCCCTGGTTGGGCGTCGATCGCGTAGCCGGTGAAAAGACGCGCGAACTCCGTTTCGTTCAGCACGCATCGACCCTTCGCGGGGTCATGGATGACGTAACGGCCATCCTTGGCTGAGATGAACACCACGAAGTGATTGCTCCCCCAGTAGAGGATGGTCGGGCGGCCAAGGCGGGCGAGAATGCTCATCGGGCACTTGATCACGCGCGGATGCAAGCCGATCTCCGCCACGATCTCGGCGGTGCGGCGCAAGGACATGCCCGATAGTGAGGACGCGTAACGGGAACGCATCCAGCCCAGATCGATGCCATGCCCGTGGTAATGGGCAATCATGGCGACGCACGCGAGGCCGCACTCGGTCAGCTCGGCCTGGAGCACGATCGGAACACGCCGCTTCATGCTTCCACCGACGCGTAAGTGCGCAGCGGAACATTGCGGCGAATGGTATGCACAAGCTCCTTCAGCTTATCGATGCGCGTAGCGATGCCTTGGTCCTGCCGACCTTCCGCGAATGACGGCACGCCGCGGAAAGACCGGTAGCCGCTCCGTGCAGCGGCTACTTGCCAGGCGCTCGCTTCTCCGAGTGTTTCAAGACGGGCGCCCGCGCGAGCCACATACTCCGCATCGGACAGTCGCGTGGCGTAGTGGCGGGTTCGCTCAAGCAATGCGATGCCACGCTCTCGGTCCCCGCGTTGGAGGGCCAGCAGGCCACCGCGATACACAAGGCGAAGCACCACATGGTCGAGCATTCGTTCGGCGGCCTTGGGGGATGACTGCCGAAGCAGTTCCACAGCCAGACGGTCGACCGGTTCCGGCACGCCCTGACGCCACGACCACGCGGCGCGGTAGAACATGCCGGCCAGGCGGGTTCGCGCGTCCATGAACCAGGCTCGGTTGGACAATCCCGCGTTGACCATGTCGAAGTCGCCCGTGAGGGTGCCGGCGACGACCTGTTGCTCGGCGAGGAGTGGATGTTCCTTGCGGCCCAACTGGCGCTCTACGCGCCGGAAATGAGTGGCGAGTGCATCGCTCTGTGCCAGCGCGGCATAGAAATTTTCGCTGGCGTATACGCTTGCGGCGAACCGCCTGTCGGCGCCGTCGGAACCAAAGCGAGTCCCCGTCAGTGTGACCCGGCCGCACTCGGCGAGACGTCGCACGGCGGATAGTTTCCGTGCCGCGGCCCTCGCCTTACCGTCGATGCGGTCGAGTCGCGCGAGGTTCACCCAGGGCTGCATGGCCTCACCGGGAAACCCCTCCTGGACAGCATGTTCAATCTGTGCGGCGCATTCGTTCCGAGCCGCCTCCGTGCCGTCGATCAGCATGGTGATGAGCGAAAAATTGTTCTGGATCGAGGAGAATTCACCGAGGGAGCGCGTGCGATTTCGTGGCAATTGCTCGGTCTTGTAAATCAGTTCATCGAGCCATGCCGCGACAGGCTTGCGGGCGGTCCGCCCCGTATCCACCAGCGAATCGGTGGTGATGAGCTCCCTGAACATATCGTCCGGCGACATGGTGCTTATCCGAAAAGCGTCATGGGGGTGCGACGTACCGCGCGTCCGGCAGTAAGCGCCACGGCAGACAGGCTGACGGCCATCATTCCAAGCGCGGTCACCAGAACCAGTGCTGACGTGGGCGCCGCCAGACCGTAACGTTCCGAGAGATGGACGTGAAGGGAAATCGCCATGACGATGCCGAGGATCGCGCCACTACCTGAAACGATCAGGTTTTCGCAGGCGAAGAAGAAGACGATATCCCGCTTCATGGCACCAACGGCGCGCATCACTCCAATCTGCCTCTGACGCTTATTCACAAGGAAATGCGTGAGGCCAGCCAGTCCGCAGGCAAGCATGACGATAAGGACGATAATCACGGTCAGGAGCATGCGCGACACGGCCATATCGGAGGCGAAGTATTCCAGACGCTTCCCCGTGAGCGTGAAGACATCGGCCTGGACGTGGCCGGTATTATGCTGCTCCATAAGGGCAGCCGCGGCGGGTAGTGCCCGTCCGAGCGAGCCGTTCTTCGCGCGGATGGTGAATGCGCCACCGACATTTTCATTCTCGATACGAATCTCGCTGACGACACCCATGTCGTCGTTGTCGGCGCCGGTAAGCTGGGATCGAAGATATCGGACGATACCGATCACCCGCATGGGATTGCCATTGGTGTAGACGACCTTTCCGAGAGCATCCGAGTCGGGAAACAATCTTTGCGATAACTTCCGCGTGATGAGAACGGGAAGAACGCTGTTGTCGTCCAGTGTGCCGGCAGGTGGCGGATCATCCGAGGTGAACGTACGCCCGGCCACCACGTCGAGTCCGAGTGTCGCCGTGAGCCCCTGGCTCCCCTGAAAGAGGTAGGCACGGGTGGTAGCCGACCGAGCACCGGCATCACGGCGGACATCGATCGTGGAGGTGTTCATCAATGGCGGTGCGCCGTATGCCGCGGACCGAACGTCGGGGATCTCACGGAGGAGCTGGAGGTTCTGTGCCGCCGTTGACGGGTTAGCCGCGCCGACGACGCCTATGCTTCGGATGACACCGATGTTGGCTTCGTCGACGCCGGTCGGTGTCTGCCATCGCTGCTGCGTGGCGGCAACGACTGCCAGAGCGTTGACGATCAACGCGGTGAGTACCGCGATCTCCGCAAGCAGCATGAGATGTATGAACTTTTGCCGCCGCAGCATGGCCAGCACGGTCGGGACCATGATGAGAAATCGATTCATGCGGTTTTTATCAGTTGTGCCGGAGCGATGCGGGATGAGCGAACTGCCGGATACAAGCCCACGGCAAACATCACGACAATTGCCACCATGACCGATTGGGAAAGCGCCGCGAAGTCGATATGAATTCCTTCGACCAGCGATGGCGTCTGTTTCTGAATCATGCGGAAGCCGAGCCATGTCAGCGGCAACGACAGCACACCGCCAGCCAGGCCTGCGATGCCGGCTTCGAGGAAGCACTGCATGAAGATGTCGTGTCGCGTGGCGCCCAGCGCGCGGCGTATCGCAAGCTCGGAGCCGTAGCGCGAGAACTTGGCTACGAGAAGGCCGACGGCGCTCATCATGCAGACGACGAAGATGCCTGTTCCGATGACCGCTTGCATGCGCACGGCGGGCGGAACGACATTATTGATGGCTACCCAGTTGCGTACGTTCGATACGCGCGGACGAACGTCGAGCTGGAACCTTCCGGCATCGCGCTGTGTCCTGACGTACGCGCGCAGGGTATCGCTGAAGCGTGCAACCGCGTCCGCACTGGCCAGGTTGACCCAGTATTGCACCCACGTGCAGTTCGGAGCGGTCGGCTTCTCGCCAGTCTGGCCTGCCGAGGACCAGCATTTTACGGGTCCGAATCCATAGTCCTGAGGAAGGTCGAGCCACGTGGCGAACGGCATGTACAGGTCTTCGGCGTTGGCGAACGCGCCCGTGCCCAAATCGTAAAAGTGCGGTTTCGGATTCCAGTCGTCGACGACACCGATGACGCGGAAGCTGCGGGTGGCGATCTGCATCTCCCTGCCGACGCTGTTCTCACCTCCGAACATCCGATCGTTGGCCCGGCGTGACAGCACGACGACAGGCGTTCGCGACTGGTCCTCGGCCTCTGTCCAGCCGCGTCCCACGATGAAGTGAAGACCGAACAGCTCGAAAAAGCGCCAGGTGGTCGCACGCGTAGGCGTCATTCGAAGGGGGGACGCGTCGTCCCCGCGCTTCGAAGGCAGGCGATTCGTGCTCATGATCGCGCCAGGTGGCGCAGACGATAACCGGTAGAGCGCGTTCGCATCCTGCAGCGTCAGATCTGCCGGCATGGCTTTATCGCCTGCCACGATATCGGCTGGGCGCGGTTCTATCTGCGGATGAAACACCGATGTGCTGTAGCCGGGAAGCGGGTCGCCCCCCAGGCTCTCCACGAGCGCAACGGCGGAGAACGGAGCGCTGATGCCGATCGCGACTGCAAGCATCATGAAGACGGACATGAGTGGGTGCCTGCGGGTTCCGTGCCATGCGGACTCCACGTAATAACCTAACATGCTGCGCTCCTAATCTGGCTGCGCGAACGGTGCCGCCGAAGCGGCACCGCGAATTCAAGGGCACGTGGCCCCCGCCCTTGTCAGGAGCACGAATCCTTGTTGTGGCAGAAGACACCGGAGACCGCCTCGGTGCTGAGTCCGATGGACGACTGGATGCCGCCACTCAGGTGTTCCGCCTTGGTGGAGTCCACGATATCGAAGAGCCCATCTTCGTCATAAACGAACAGCTTGTTCTCAGTGCTCATGTCGTTTCCTTACTTACAGTTCTTGTCATTGGTGCATGCAAATCCAGACACGACGAGGCCTTCGCCGACGTTTGCCATGGATCCCTGGATGCCGCCCGTCAGATCGAACGGGGCCGCGTCGCCCTGGATGTCGAAGAGGCCATCTTCGTCGTAGACGAACACGATGTCGTGTCCGGTGGTTCCGTTACTCATGGTCCATTCTCCAGTTGTACTCAACGAGGTAGGCGCGGGTCCTGGCGCCTGAGTTTTCATCCGTGAAAAGCGGCGGCTTCATCCGTACGAATGTGCTGGACAGCCCAGTTCGTCTGCGTTTCGGCTCAGGTGTCCGCGCAGCCAGAAATTCATACGCTCGTCGTCGATCTGAACGCGGCCATCGTCCAGGAGTCGGCCGACCACGTTGCCCTGACTATTGAGAGCGACGGTGCATTTCCCGAGTCTTCCATCGGCCCTGATCATGAGGTGGTTGGGCTTCGCGGCGTAGCAGCTGTAGCCGAACTCGTGGTCGTCCGCACCCGAAGGTGATGCATCTCCAGCGACTGGCAGGTCGGATTTGCGCTTGATATCGGTGACCTTGATCGCGCTCTCGAACAGGTTACCTACGCCGTTGGATACCTTGAAGCCCGCCCTGACGAGACGTTCCTCGATGACCAGCGAGATGCGGTGTGCCTCGTCCATGGAAATGGTCTGCATTTCCTTCTGATTCTCGTTCGTTCCCCCGAGATCCGAGATGTGGCGGACGTAGATACTGAACCTGGGGTCTCCGCCGAGTTCGACGGCGATCTTTTCGGTCAGTCGAAGCAGGCCCTGTTCGTTTCCCGGCATGATATGCAGGCGTACGATGATTTCGAAGTCGAGGTCGGACGTGTGTGCCGCGGTTAGATTCGCCCAGATCTCTTTGAAGGTGCCCGAGCCGTTCGCATACTGACGGGATCGGTTATGGGCTTCCTCATCGCCATCGAGGGATATCTGAAAGTTGCGTTGGCGACGCGATACCAGCAGTTGCAGCGTGGCGGGGTCGAGGAGAAACGCATTGGTCGTCAGGCCGCCTTCGAACTCCTCGAGTTCACCGCGTTCGTAGAAACCGTGTGCGTACGCGGCAATATCGTGGACGATATCTTTGGCCACGAGGGGTTCTCCGCCGAACCACTCGAACTGCAGTGATCGAAGACCACCCTGCTCGACGCGTCGTCTGATCAGGCTCTTGATCGCATCGACTACCGGCGGTTTCATCTTGCCGATTGCAAAGTCTTCATAGCAATACGTACAGCGAAAATTGCAGCGCTCGGTCGGAAGAATGGTGAGGTGAAGGTGCCTATTTCCGTCGTGACGCATGACATCCCCTTGTCGTTTCAGTTCAACCTTTGAAATACGCGTACGCCACCGTCAGGCATGTGGCGATTGAGATGGCGCAGACGAGCACGATCCACCCTGCCGAAGGCGGGGGAGTCACGTCATTTGCGTCGTTAACGGAGCCCGCGTTGGGCCATTTCATGGCGATGCCATGCGGAGAGTGCGTGTTCAGTGCATCCGTGCCATCCGGTCCCCCGATCAGTCGAAGTAGTCCCTTGGCCTTCGATACCTGTAACGGCGTTCAGTGTCAAGCCAGTTATAGCGGGTGAAATGATGGACACGGCATGAATGTGATTGTCATGAGCCAGACAGGCGCATCCACCGCCGAAAATGAGCGGTGGCGATGTGTGCATCGGGTCGCGTTTGCTGGCCGGTCAGCGGCTTATGTTGCCGAAATCGTGCAATGCCTGAAACGACGCCTTCGTGGATGTCGTTGCGGAGGACGCGCTGTCGGAAGGCGCGGGGTCTCCCATCGCGAGCATCAGCCCCGCTGGAGGGCGGCCGATGGCAGGGTTGCCGTACGCACGCGGCTGGGAAAGGCGTGACGCACGATCCGCCAGATGACCTGACCGAACTGCTTAGGTAACGAGCCCGTGTTGTAGTGCTGGCCGTAACGGGCGCAGATCTGCTTCACCTCGACCGCCATCGCCGCGTAGCGATTGGCCGGCAGGTCCGGGTAGAAGTGATGCTCGATCTGATGGCTGAGGTTGCCCGACAGCACGTTGAGCAGCTTGCCGCCGGCGATGTTGGACGAGCCGCGCAGCTGGCGCAGGTACCAGTGGCCGCGCGTTTCGTCGCGAATGGTTTCCTTGGGGAACACTTCGGCATCGGCGGTGAAGTGGCCGCAGAAGATGATGACGAAGGTCCAGATGTTGCGCATGCCGTTGGCGACGAGGTTGCCCAGCAGCACGGGCAGGAAGAACGGGCCGGCCAGCAGCGGGAACACGATGTAGTCCTTGATCAGCTGACGCGCCATCTTGCGACCGACCGGACGGAAGTTGCGACGCAGTTCCGCTGTCTTCATCTTGCCCGCGAACCAGCGGCCGATGCGCAGATCCTGGATGGCCACACCCCACTGGAACAGCAGCATGAAGAACACCGCGATGACGGGCTGCATCAGATAGAACGGACGCCAGCGCTGCTCGGGGAAGATGCGCAGCAGGCCGTAGCCGATGTCGTCGTCCATGCCGCGCACGTTGGTGTACGTGTGGTGCTGGAAATTATGCGTTTTGCGCCAGGCATCGCCGGTGGCGACGATATCCCATTCATAGGTCTGGCCATGCAGCTTGGGGTCGCCCATCCAGTCGTACTGGCCGTGCATGACGTTGTGGCCGAGCTCCATGTTGTCGAGGATCTTCGACAGGGCGAGGCAGATCGTGCCGACGATCCAGGCGGGGACGAGCACGCTGTGCACGAAGGCGCCGAGGAAGAGCAGTGCGCGGCCGGTCACGCCGGTCCAGCGCACGGCGGCGACGATGCGGCGGATGTAGCGGGCGTCGCGCGCGCCGACGTCGGCAGCGACGCGGGCACGCAGGGCGTCGAGCTCGTCGCCGAAGGACTGCAGCTCGGCGGCGGAAAGAATGCGGTTCTTGATTCGGGCCATGTGTATTCCTTAGAGGTCCAGGACCAGATCGGTGCTCGGCGCACTGACGCACAGTCGTACCGGGGTCGACGGCTCGCTGTCGCGGTCGCCGGTCAGCGTGTGACGTACGGTGCCCGAGGCGCGGCCGCAGGCGCACGTGTTGCAGATGCCCATGCGGCAGCCATGACGCGGGCGAAGGCCCTGGGCTTCGAGACCTTCCAGCAACGAGGTGCCGCGGGCGAGGGTCAGCGTGCGCCCGCTGCGAGCGAGGTGTACCTGTACCTCGCCGGATTCGCCCTCGACGGTGGCCGGCGTGCTGAAGGCTTCCGCGTCGAAGTGCGCGACGTAGCCCTGAAGGCGCGCGCGTGCCGCCTCGACGAATCCGCCCGGGCCGCAGGCGAGCACACGGCGTGCCTGCAGGTCCTCGATCGACTCCAGCGACACGTCGTCGACGCGACGCTCGGGCTCGACCCCGGCACGCGTGAGCAAGGTGCGCACACGCAGCCGCGGGTGGGTAGCGGCCAGCTCGTCGAGTTCGTCCACGAAGCAAAGGTCGGCGCGATCGCGCGCCCAGTACAACAGGTCGACCTTGACCGGCATGCCGCGTGCGGCGAGCGAGCGCACCAGGGCACGCATCGGCGTGATGCCGCTGCCGGCAGCCAGCAGGAGCAGGTCGTCGGTGTCGGAAGGCAGGGTCATCTCGCCGAAGGCCTGACCGAGGGTCACCACGTCGCCTATCCGGGCGGCTTTCGCCAGATGACCGCTGACCACGCCGCCGGGCATCGCCTTGACGGTGATCGCCAGCGTGCCGTCGTCCAGTGGCGTCGGGCTGTAGCTGCGCACCAGCCGGCGACCCTCGATTTCCACGCCGATATTGACGTGCTGGCCGGGGAGCATGCCCTGCCAATGCCGATTGGGGCGGAGCACGAGGGTCACGGCGTCGCGGCTCGCCGCCGTGCGCGAGACCAGGCGCGCCAACGGCTGCTCCAGGGTCCACAACGGGTTGAGGCGGGTCGCCCAGAAGTCGAACAACGCCGGTGAGACGGCGCGGCGCACGGCGCGCTGGCGCCAGGAGGTTTTCGGAACGGGAATGGCGTTCATGGAGTCACTATACGCGCATCCGCACAGCTGTGTATACAGTTGTGCATTCACGACTGGGGGTATGATTCGGGCCTAGTCCGTTATCAGCGCCTCATGACCTCGATCATTCTCACCCCGTCCCCGGATTTCCCGACGCCTCCGCGCAAGGCGGGGATCGCCCGTGAGGACCTGCTGGCCGCCGCGCTCAAGCTGATCGGTCCCAACCGCAGCCTGTCCACGGTAAGCCTGCGCGAGGTGGCGCGCGAAGCCGGCATCGCGCCCAACAGCTTCTATCGTCAGTTCCGCGACATGGACGAGCTGGCCATCGCCCTGATCGACCTGGCGGGGCGCTCGCTGCGCATCATCATCGGCTCGGCGCGGGAGCGTGCTACCTCGACCGATCGCAGCGTGATCCGTGTTTCGGTCGAGACCTTCATGGAGCAGCTGCGCGCGGACGACAAACTCCTGCATGTGCTGCTGCGCGAAGGCGCGGTAGGGTCGGACGCTTTCAAGCAGGCGGTCGAGCGCGAGCTGATGTACTTCGAGGACGAGCTCCGCGTCGACCTGATCCGCCTCGCCGCCGCCGAGCGCGCGACGCTGCACGAACCGGCGCTGGTCTCCAAGGCAATCACCCGCCTCGTTTTCGCGATGGGCGCCAGCGCCATGGATCAGCCGCCTGAGCGCGACCCCGAGGTGATCGAGCAGATCTCGACGATGTTGCGGATGATCATCACCGGATCCCGCGTGCTGGAGCAGTCCAAAGGCTGACTCCGGGCGCTATAGTCCGCTCCTCACCGGGGGAGTGACATGGTCGATAACGGAAAGGGCGTCGCGAGACTCAGCGGATGGCGGGTCGTTCGTTTCGCGGTCCTGACGTTCGTACTCACCATCGTCGCCCACGCGGTGGCCTACCTGGCCCATGAATACAGCCACTCGATGGCGGCGTGGGCTTTTGGCTGGATGAAGTCGCCTTTCGACATCGATTACGGCTCGGCTACCCCCGGCAACATCCTCCTGCTGGGCGACGTTTCCGACAACGTGGAATTCGCGCCGATCATCGCGAGTGGCGCCGGGTGGCAGGCCTCTCTCATCGCACTGGCCGGCCCGTTCGTCGGCAACGGCGTGCTCTTTTTCATCCTGGACGCCGTGTCGCGCATGGACGCGGTGCGGTCGCGGCGGGGGCTGCAGTCCTTCGTGTACTGGCTGTGCCTGATGTGCGCGGGCAACGTGTGGAGCTATGTGCCCATCAGGGCACTCTCCACGCATGCGGATATCGCGCTGTCCGCCCAGGGCTTCGGCATCCCGGTGTGGCTGCAGTTCCCGTTTCTGATGGCGGTGTCGGGCTATATCGCCTGGCACTTCTTCAGGAAGACGTTTCCGGGTGTCTGTCAGAACGTGACCCACGGTGACCCGGCCCGATGGCTGCTGATGGCGGTAGTGACCGCTTGCTGGTTCTTCCTGTTCTTCGGTGCGGGCGGGATGTCCGGTTCGTACGGCGCGATCGCGTGGATATTCTCGGTCGTCTCCTGCTTCCTGTTGTTCCCGCTGTGTGCGGTCTGGCTATGGAGCACCTGTGGCCTGGCAGACGCTTCGTCGACATCCGCATCGGGATGATCGTGGCACCCGCCCACCCGGGCCGTCCCATGACAGAGCCGACGCCATGTCCGAAACCATCTTCGAAGCCCTCCGCGAAAGCCACGCCACGCAGCGCTCACTCGTCCGCAAGCTGCAGCGCTCGGAGCCGGGTCCTCACCGGGTCGAGTTGTTCACCGCGTTACGGATCGAACTCGCGGCGCATGAGGCGGCCGAGGAGCGTTACCTCTACGTGCCGATGCTGATGGACGATCGCGGCTTGCACTCCTCGCGCGATGCGCTGGCCGACCATCACAAGATGGATGACCTGATCGAGGAAATGCAGACGCGGAACCACGCGGGTCGCAGCTGGACGGCGAACCTCGCCAAGCTTTCCGAAGAGCTGCACGATCATCTGCGCGAGGAGGAGAAAATCTTCTTTCAGCTGGCCGGCAAGATCCTGACGGCGCCCCAGAAGACAGGGCTGGCAAAGAAATATCGGAAGGACTTCGCCGCGCACGAGAAAAGGCTGCGCGCGGAGTGACGCCGTAATGCCGTGATGGGGGCGTCGTTCCGGCCATGCGTCTTTCGCCCCGTTTGCCCTCGGCGACGGGTGGTGTGACCATCACGGACTTACCAGGGACAGGAGAGTCCGTTGCTCAAGACACTGATATGGCGTCCGCTCCAGCGGCTGGCCGACTTCGCCGCCGGATCGGCCGTGGGCGGCCTCGTGCTGATGGGTGCCGCGGCGCTCGCGATGATCGTGGCCAATTCGCCGCTCGCCTCCGTGTATTTCGACGCGCTGCAGGCGCACGTCGGCCCGCTGAGCGTGCTGCACTGGATCAACGACGGTCTCATGGCGGTGTTCTTTCTGCTGGTGGGCCTCGAGATCAAACGCGAGTTCATCGACGGGGAGCTGGCCTCCAACCGTCTGCGCGTCCTGCCGGGGCTGGCGGCGCTGGGCGGCATGGTCGTGCCGGCGGCCATCTTCCTGCTGGTCAACCGGGGCAACGCGGAATCGATGCGTGGCTGGGCCATTCCCTCGGCGACCGATATCGCCTTCGCGCTCGGTGTGGCCGCCTTGCTCGGCAGCCGGGTGCCCACGTCCCTCAAGGCGTTTCTCGCGGCCCTGGCGATCATCGACGACCTCGGTGCGGTCATCATCATCGCGCTGTTCTACACCCCCGATCTGTCGCTTGCCTATCTCGGTCTGGCACTGCTTGCCATTGCCACGATGGCTCTGATGAACCGCTTCGGCGTCAGCCGCCTGTGGCCTTATCTGCTCATCGGTGTCGTTCTCTGGGTGCTGGTGCTGAAGTCCGGCGTCCATGCGACCCTCGCGGGCGTGGCGACCGCGTTGTGCATCCCCCTTAGCGACAGTGAAGGGCGCCTGCCGTCCGACGGCGACTGCACCCATTCGCCTCTGCTGAGGCTCGAGCACGCGCTCCATCGACTGGTCCCCATCACGGTGCTGCCCCTGTTCGGCTTCGCCAACGCCGGCATCTCGTTCGCCGGTGTGGGGCTGGCGCAATGGCTCGCCGCGACCACGGTCGGCGTAGGCCTCGGCCTGCTCGTGGGCAAACTCATCGGTGTGTTCGGTGCCGCATGGCTCGCCATCCGCTTCGGCTGGGCGGAGATGCCGCGCGGCGCCTCGCGCGGGCAGCTGTTCGGCACGGCGCTGCTGTGCGGCATCGGTTTCACGATGAGCCTGTTCATCGGGATGCTCGCCTTCCCGGATCATCCCGAGCTACGCGACGAGGTGAAGCTGGGCATCCTTGCAGGCTCCGTCCTTGCGGGTCTCGCCGGCTGGGCCGTCCTTCGTGTGACCGCACGCACGCCGGCGACGCCCTGAGCCAATCCTTGCCTGCGCGGCGCGCTATCCTCGTCGACGATCCCGCTTCCCCTCCGAAGGACACCCTGTGGCTGACCGTAAAGACATCGAGTGCTGGCTGACCGACATGGACGGTGTGCTCGTCCACGAGAACAAAGCCCTGCCGGGCGCGCCCGAGCTGATCCGCCAGTGGCGTGACCAGGGCAAGCCCTTCCTCGTGCTTACCAATAATTCGATCTTCACGCCGCGCGACCTGAGTGCGCGCCTGCGGACGTCGGGTATCGACGTGCCCGAAGAGCAGCTGTGGACATCGGCGCTGGCGACCGCCGCGTTCCTCAAGGACCAGTCGCCCGGCGGCTCGGCGTTCGTCATCGGCGAGGCGGGCCTGACCACCGCCCTGCACGAGGCGGGCTTCATCATGACCGACACCGCGCCCGACTACGTCGTGCTCGGCGAGACCCGTACCTACTCGTTCGAAGCCATCACCAAGGCGATCCGTCTGATCGGCGCGGGCGCGCGATTCATCGCCACCAATCCGGACGTCACCAGCCCCAGTGCGGAGGGTCCGCTGCCGGCGACAGGCGCCGTGGCCGCGCTCATCACCAAGGCCACCGGGCGTCAGGCCTATATGGTCGGCAAGCCCAACCCGATGATGTTCCGCTCGGCGATGAACAAGCTCGGCGCGCATTCGCACAACACCGGCATGATCGGCGACCGCATGGATACCGACGTCGTCGCCGGTATCGAAGCGGGTCTGCATACGGTCCTGGTGCTCAGCGGTATCGCCGACCGCGCGGAGGTGGATCGCTACCCGTTCCGCCCGGCGGAAATCCTTTCCTCCGTGGCGGATCTGCTCGACGACTGACCGGGTTACTTCGACGGTTTGGCGGCGTCGACCGGTTCCGGCGCTTCCACCTTGGGCAGATTCATTTTCTGTCGTGTCGTATCGATCCGGCGCTTACGCTCGGGCAGGTCCAGCTTCTGCGGCTTGCCCGAAGCCAGCGCCTCCATGATGCCTTCGACGATCAGCACGTCGATCAGGCCTTCCTGGCCATCCGGCTCCGGATCTTCGTTGTCGAGCAGGCATGCGGAGAAGTATTTCAGCTCACCGCCGAACTGGTCGGTCGCCGGGGCGGAAATCTTCCGCTCCTTGTCGCCCACGGTGATGGTCTGTTCGAAGGGCGTGCCGTAGGTGAAGCACGGGCGCATGTGCACACTGCCCTTGGTCCCCGCTACATAGAACGCATCGACGGCATTGCCGTAGTAGGACACGGTGAAGAGGGCCACGCGGTTTCCGGGAAAGCGCAGGGTCACGGCCACGGTGTGGTCGAAATCGTCGCCAAGTCCCGACTCCGGATGGCGCAGGCCCACAGCCGACACCACCTCGATCGGGTCGGCATCGAAGACGTAACGTGCCGCGTTGATCGGGTAGGGCGCCATGTCGAAGACCGGTCCGGCCTTGGCACCGTTGGTCGCCCGGTGGTTCTTCGGGTCGACCATCTGCGCGAACGTCGCGCTGAAGGTATGCACCTGGCCCAGCTCGCCGGCGCGAATGCGGTCGATGAGGGACAGCGTGGCGGGCTCGAAATGAAGCCGGTAGGCCACCATCAGCTTCGCCGTCGACGCGGCGGCCGTCGCAAGGATCTCGCGACTGGCGGCGTGGGTGATCTCGAGCGGTTTCTCCACCAGCACATGGGTCCCGGCCTTCAGGGCGGGGATCACGAACTCGGCGTGGCGCCAGTTCGGCGTCGCAATATAAAGTGCATCGATGCTGCCGGAGGCCAGCAGCTCGTCGAACTGGTCGTAGCTGTAGACGCTGCCGATGCCGTAGCGCTCGGCCACCTTGGCCGCCTTGTCCGTATCGCTGCTGACCAGGGCGGTGACGACCGAGTTTCCGGTGTGCGCGACCCCGGGCAGCATGGCTTCCTGGGTGATGTCACCGAGGGCGACAAAGCCGTAGCGGATCTTGCGCGAGGTGTTGGTCGAGTGGGACATCGGATACTCCTTCAGGCAGAACCCCGAGTCTGGGCACCGACGTGTTCATGAGGCGTCGTAAGCAGGCGAACGAAATCGTGACGACGCCTGCCTGAAGGCGAGTATGGACTGACATTGCGTCCACGCGCCGACCTGCCAGAATGCGTCGTCCCGGAGAACCCGATGCCCCACGCGCCCGCCCCCAAACTGCCCGCCGTTTCCGAGGCTCGCCGCCTTGCGGCGCTGTCGTCGTTCGATATTCTGGACACGGAGAAGGAAAGCGCATACGAAGACATCGTGCGGATCGCCTCGTATGTCTGTCGTGCCCCTATCTCGGTGGTCAACCTGATCGACGCCGACCGGCAGTGGTTCAAGGCGGAAGTCGGCCTGGGTGTGCGGGAAACGCCGCTCGACACCTCCATCTGCGCGCACGCGATTCTCGAACACGACCTGCTCGTCATACCCGATACCACCCAGGACCCCCGTTTTGCCGCCAATCCGCTGGTGACCGGTGAACCCGGCCTGCGTTTTTATGCGGGCGCGCTGCTGAAAACCGCCGATGGCTTGCCGTTGGGCACGGTCTGCGTGCTCGACACCCAGCCGCGGACGCTGGATGACGACCAGATCGACACCCTGCGCCGCCTGGCGCGCCAGGTCATGGCGCAGATGGAACTCCGCCGTATGCTGCGCCAGTCGCAGCGCCGCGGCGATCACCTCTCGCGGCTGCTCGCGACTGCGGGGCACGACCTGAAGGCGCCGCTGCGCTCGGCGCTGTACGCCATGTCGAAGGTGCGCAGCGGCGTGTCCGGCGAGCACGCCGCGCGTCTGGACGACGCGAGGACCGATCTTCTCAGCGCCGACCAGCAGCTCAGCCGGCTGCTCGCTTCGACGCATGCCGACATCGCCGGCGGCGATGCCGAGCTCGGCCCCGTCGTTCTGCATGAGGTGTTCGACGCCCTGTCGTCGACCTGGACGAGGGCGGCGCAGCGCAAGCGCGTCGCACTGACCATCGGGCGCACCGACGCCATCGTGCGAGGGCATCCGCTGCTTCTGGAAACCGTGCTCGGCAACGCGCTTTCGAACGCCGTGAAATATACGCCCGGCGGTGGTGCGGTCACCATGCTGGCGCGATCCGGCGATGGAAAGATAACGATCGACATCCAGGATAACGGTTGCGGTATTCCTGCGGAAAAAGTCGAGGAATTGTTCAGCGCGTTTCGCCAGGCCGATCCGCAGGCCGAAGGGCTTGGTCTTGGCCTGTGGCTGATCCGGCAGAGCGCCGCCGCGATGCATGCGGAGGTGGAAATACATCCCGGCGCCACTGGCGGAACGATCTTCCGGCTGAGCCTCGACGCCGCCTGACCACGCCCCGGCTGCCCGGCCGTCCTGGCTGAGCCGTAATGGCGCACCCGCCTGACGGATGGGTGACCGGTGGTAATCTGTCGCCCCCGAAATCAGGTTTGAGCACTCATGGCGGTACGCGATTCCAACGGCAACGAGCTGGTCGAGGGCGATGCCGTCACGGTCATCAAGGACCTCAAGGTCAAGGGTTCGTCGATCACCCTCAAGCGCGGCAAGCAGTTCAAGAGCATCCACCTCACCGATGACGAAGACGCCATCGAGGTCCGTGAGGGCAAGAGCGTGCTCGTGCTGAAAACGGAGTTTCTCAAGAAGGCGTGATGTGAGTCGCGGTCGTGGCGTTGACTTGGACCGTCCGCCTCCCGATGCTTGTCTGGCCATCGGCCACAGGGGTCGTGGCATCCGCAGGAGACTAGGATGGTCGTGCACACCGGCGACATTTCGAGAGATCGTTCGAAGCCCGGGCCTTCGCTCCAGGGTGCCCCGTTCGTAAAGCCGAGGCGCATTGCATCGTTATGGCACCTCGCCGGTTACGTACTCATCGTCATTTCGATCACGGCGTGGGGTATTTTCTCGTCGTTCGGCCACGCAGCCGCCGGGCCCGTCGCTGAGGGGGCACAGGCGCTGCGAGCGTCACCCTGGCCTTTTTACACGTTGTCCGTGCTGGGCAACGTCGGTGTTCTTTACTACTGCTGGGTCGGCGTCCATCGCGAAGGCGGCACGCTGGCAACGCTCACGGGCGGCCGCTGGACGTCGCTGGATGGGGTGGTCAGGGACGTCGCCATCGCGGCGGTCTTCTGGCTGGTCTGGGAAGGCGTCGCCTGGGCCGCCTGGCAACTCGTGCCAGCGGTGGCCGGGGAGGGGGTTCCTTCGATGTTGCCGCAGACGCCCATCGAAGCGGCTGGCTGGATGATCGTCTCCGTCGTCGCAGGTTTCGCGGAGGAGATTCAGAGCCGCGGCTACTTCCAGCAGCAGCTGTTCTGGCTGACCGAGAGCACCGCCCTGGCCGTCATCGGTCAGGCGGTTTTCTTCGGTATGGCGCATAGCTATCAGGGCTGGAACCACGCCCTCGTCATCGCGATCCTCGGCGTGCTCTACGGCGCCCTCGCTGTCTGGCGCCGCAACCTGCGAGCGAACATGCTGGCGCATGGCTGGTCGGACATCTGGGAAGGCTGGCTGAAGTTTGTCGTCTTTCGCTGATTCGCAGATCCGACAGCATGCCAGGCCTTTTCCTTACGTGCCTCGCGTGCGCCCGCCGGCCGCGTCGCCTTGGTCGGCGCACTAGCGTGTCGAAGGCGATGACGGGGCCTTAAAACGACCTTGATCATACGAAACCTTTCGTATACTCTGGGGCGTGTGCAGTGGGATACAAGGACGTGAAACGGCAGGTGTTGCTTGCGTTGATCGAGGGCCGATATCGCATCGCCCATCGTGCCTCCCTTGACTCGAAAAATGTCTTCTATACGGGCGAGCTCGATCTCGAAGACCTGCTTCTGATCCTCATGGGGTCCCGGGGCACCGAGCATCGGGTGACACCGCACCATCGGCAACCCGACATCGACGTGCACGTGATCGTCAGCGGCGGTTGGTACATCAAGTTCTATTTCTTCGAAGGAGCAGTCGATCTGCTCAGTGTGCACAGGACGGAGAAGTCATGAAAATTCTTCATCAGGGCGATACCGAGCCGGCCCTCTGTGATATCGATGGCCGAGTGACGGTGACCTACCGTTACCGGGATGTTCCTTTTTCCGATGGCTCAGGCATGGCTCGTAACGTGCTGGCGGGAATCTGCGACGTCTGCAGCGAAGTCCTGTTGGTTCCGCCGCAATCGGTTCCCGCTATAGCGGCATCACGCCGTCGCTCGACGGGGCCGCTCGAAGCAAGTCTTCCCGCATCCTATGTGGACACGCTCGACGCCGCCGTATCCCTCGTCGATACCGAGGCAAGCAAGGAATTCCGCAAGCGACTGCTCATGTACTACCTTCACCGCTACGCGCGGGGAGATGAAGCCATGGCTGAACTGGTCGGGCTGGCGGGAGGCGCCGAGCAGTCTGCGTCCGGTCCGAACCGGCGACTCTCGTTCAAGCTCTCCGAGCAAGCGAACGCAAAGGTCGACTACGTCATGAACGAAACAGGCTTGTCGAAGACCCAGCTGGTCAAGGCGCTCATCGGCAAGATCGCCGCGGACCTCGTCCGTCGGACGAAAGCGCGTCGCCTCCAGGAGCTGATCGCGCTTTGCGAAGTCATGAAGGCCTGATAGTCCGATGGATCGCGCCGCTCAGAAATTCGCTCCGATCGACAGCGTGGCGAAGTCATGGTCGGCCAGCGTGTCGTACGTGGGATGTCCCAGGTAGTTCGTATACGTCAGGTTGGCGAACCAGGTCTTGTCGAGCGTGGCGCCCAGGCCGAGCGTCGCCTGCTTGCGTCCACCGACCAGCTGCCCGTCGACCGAGTAGCCATGCACGTCCTGACCGATGCCCAGGCTTGGCGACAGCACCCAGCCATGCGCGACCGGATAGGTGAGCGCGCCCTTGACGCGATAACCCCATGCGGACCGCGTGTAATACCCGCCGTTATGACACCCCGCGGGGTTCACGATCGCCGTGCAGGTGTTGACGAAACCCTCGCTGGAGAAACCCCAGTGGAAGCCACGCCCGTAGCGCACATCGGTCAGGCTCGGCAGGTCGGTATGGCTATAGGCAAGCTCGGCCGCGAGGGTCGCGCCGCTCGCGCCCAGCACGCCGGTAAACGCGCGCGTCGTGTTCAACAGCAGCTGCGTGCGGTCGTAGCGGTCGTAGCCGAGCAGCGTCCCGCCCGAGGGAATCAGCGTGTTGCGCACACCGATCGGTCCGCCGCTGCGGGTCAGTGCCGCGAACATGTCGGCGGTATTGATCTGCACGGGCAGGTCCTTCGTGTAGCTGGCCTCACCGGCCACCTTCCACTTGCCGAGCATGGTGCTGCCGGAGAGGCCCCAGAGACGGATGTCGTCCGGGTATTCCCACAACACATGAATCGAGGACAGGCGTGCGGACAACTGCGCGTCGGCGAGCGGTGCGCCCGCGGCGACCAGTAGCGGAATCACCCCGTTGTTCTGTTGCGAGGCGTCGATGGTGGTCGCATCGAGAATGGGGTTGCGTGAGTTGTAACGCAGGTAATACGCGGCGATGTTCGTCGCCGGACGATCGAAGGTGTAGCGCAGCGTGGCACCGTACTGACCGTGGTCGCGACCGTCGAGCGTACTGGCACGGGGCAGCACGCCGCCGACGGAATTCTGGTAGCCGTCGCTGAGCCACTGGCCAGCACCGGGGCTATACGCATTGAGCGGGTAATACGCGTTGCTCTCGATGCCGCCGCAGCCCGGATCGATGCCGAGGTCGGTGCCCGAGAAGAAGGTGCCGCAGGGATCGAGTTCGGAGGGGCGCCACTTCCATTGGTAGAAGCCTTCGACACTCCAGTGCGGATCGATCGTGAGCTTGCCCCAGAGCATTTCGACCGGAAGCTGCGCTTCGGTGGCGGGATCCGTCCCCGGGCGGTGCAGCGTCGTGTAGTCGGTCGGATTGATCTGGTTGACGCCCTGCATGAACAGGCCCTCGCCCCACTTGACCGTCTGCTTGCCGAGGCGCAGGTCCAGTGCGCTTTCGTCGTCCAGTGCGAAGTGGCCGTAGACATACGCGTTGAGCCACATGAAGCCGGAGAAGCGGTTGGACTTCGACAGTCCATGATCGTCCAGCGGCCGATCGGCGGCGAACGCGCTGGCGCCGCTGCCCTGGGGTACGTCGTGGTTTTCCTGTGTGTTGTCGTACCATGCCCGGGCGCTGGCGACGATACCGACGTTCTTGTATTTCAGGTCCAGTGCGCTGGTAACCTTGAACAGGCTCGAGTAGATATCGCCCTTGCCGTAGTTGAGGTTGCCGTCGTCAGCCGTGTCCGCACCATCGCCGCCCTTCGGCTTACCGTCGGAGCGGAAGCCTTTGCCGACGAGATGCTTCGACGGGTCATTCAGGCGCTCGCCGGCGCCGGCGACCACCCGCGTTTTGAGTGTCCCCTGGACCTCCCCATCGGCGAGTCGGAAATCGGTCGCGTGCAGTGCGGAGGCGGAGAGGGCCGTGAGCGACGCCACGGCGAAGATCCATCGACGTGGATGCATCGGCTATTCCGTTAAAAACTTGACGGCATTCTAGACATGGCAGCTATATTGCACGCAAGACGTCTGGACGTCCGTCGTGTGCGACTTTCGTCGCACATCGCCTTTTTCTCCCGCGGGACGATCGAAAACCACTCATGAGCGCAACACTTTCAGATGAAACCATCGACCGCCGTCCACTCGACCGCGGCGATGCCAAGACGCTGATTCTCTCCGCGCTCGGTGGCGCGCTCGAGTTCTACGACTTCGTGATCTTCGTGTACTTCGCGAAGACCATCGGGCATCTTTTCTTCCCGCCGGGCGGCTCCGACTGGCTGGCGCAGCTTCAGGCCTTCAGCCTGTTTGCCGTCGCCTATCTCGCACGCCCGCTCGGCGGCATCGTGATGGCTCACTTCGGTGACCGTATCGGCCGCAAGCGCATGTTCACGCTCAGCGTGTTCCTGATGGCGGTACCGACCCTGCTCATCGGTGCGCTGCCGACCTATGCCAGCATCGGTGTTCTCGCCCCCGTGTTGCTGACCCTGCTGCGTGTCGTCCAGGGCATCGCGATCGGTGGCGAAGTGCCGGGTGCCTGGGTGTTCGTGTCCGAGCACGTGCCCGCGCATCGCAAGGGTCTTGCGGTGGCGAGCCTGTCGGCCGGCCTGACCTTCGGCATTCTCATCGGCTCGTTGCTCGCGGCCTACCTCAACGCCCACATGACGCCCGAAGCGCTGATGGACCACGGGTGGCGCATCGCCTTCGTGCTGGGTGGCGTGTTCGGCTTTGTCGCCGTCTACCTCCGCCGCTGGCTCAGCGAAACACCGGTCTTCGCGCGGATGCGCGAGCGCAAGCAGCTGTCGGAAGAACTGCCGGCATGGGTGGTCGTACGTGACCATCTGCCGGGCGTGCTGCTGTCGATGGCGGTTACCTGGGTGCTCACCGCCGCCATCGTGGTCGTCATCCTGCTGACCCCGACCCTCATGCAGACGGCCTTCCATATCGATCCGGCGCGCGCCTTCACCGGCGGCAGCATCGGTGCGTTCACGCTCTGCGTCGGGTGCATCGGCGGCGGTCTGCTGGTCGACTGGCTTGGCCGTGGTACAGCCATGCTGATCGCCTCGCTGGGTCTCATGCTGAGCACCTATGCGCTGTATTTCGATCTCCAGGCGGGCGGCGCGCATCTCTATCCGCTCTACGCCATTGCCGGTGCCTTCGCCGGTGTCGCCGGCATCGTGCCCGCGGTCCTCGTGGCGTCGTTCCCCGCGCCGATCCGCTTCTCGGGCATTTCGGTGTCCTACAACGTCGCCTACGCCATTGCCGGCGCCGCCACGCCCGTGCTGGTCGGCTATCTGGCCAAAGGTGTCGGCGGCATCGGGCCCGCGCATTACGTCGCCATCGTGTCGCTGGTCGGTGTAGCGGCGTCGATCTACATGATCGCCGGACAGCGCGGCGTCCGCGCCGACTGACGACGGCGCGGCCGGAAGCCTTCACGTCGATTTCATGGCGGTGACGGCGGCGTCTCTCCACGGAGGCGCCGTCACAGTTGCGCGCGGGTTCGGGGTTCGGCATGCTTTCGCTATCGCGACATGTCGTCGCGGCAGTCCGGATCGTTCCCCCGGTCCCGTCGTCCCCCATACCGTCGCTCCAGACCCATGACTGATGTCATCACCCTTGGCTGGCGCGAACGGCTCGCACTTCCGTCGCTCGGCGTCTCCGTCCTCAAGGCCAAACTCGACACGGGCGCGCGTACCTCGTCGCTGCACGTGGAGTGGCTTGAGGAAGAGGAGCGCGCGGACGGTTCGTGGCTGCGTTTTCAGGTCCGTACCACCCGCCGCGGCGGTTTGTCGGAGCCTTGCGAGGCCAAAGCCACCGGGCGGCGTACGGTCACCGACTCCGGCGGTCATCGGACCACGCGCTGGTTCATCGAGGCCGAGATCGAACTGGCCGGCCAGCGCTTCGTCGCGGAGGTCAATCTGACCGACCGCCGACACATGCTGTTTCCTCTTCTGCTCGGCCGGACCGCGCTCTTCGGGCGCTTTCTGGTCGATCCCGCGCTTTCCTATTCGCAGACGCCGCGCCGCGTCGTCCGGGACCATCCATGAAGCTCACCATCCTGTCGCGCAACGCGCGGCTGTACTCGACGCAGCGGCTCGTGGAGGCCGCGCGCAAACGCCGCCATACGGTGCGCGTGATCGATCCCCTGCGCTGCTACATGAGCATTTCGCCGGGGTCGTTCGCCATTCACTTCAAGGGCAAGCCGCTGGGGCCCGTGGACTGCGTGATCCCGCGGATCGGCGCCTCCAGCACCTTCTACGGTACGGCGGTGCTGCGCCAGCTTGAGCTCATGGGCGTGTACTCGCCGAACCCGTCGGACGCCGTGCTGCGCGCGCGCGACAAGTTGCGCAGCCTGCAGCTGCTGGCCTCCCGCGGCATCGACATGCCGCTGACCGCCTTCGGCGACAACCCGGACGATACCTCCGACCTGCTGGCGATGCTGGGTGACCCCCCGCACATCATCAAGCTCAACGAAGGCACGCAGGGCGCCGGCGTGGTGCTCGCCGAGAAGCGCTCGGCCTCGCAGAGCGTGATCGAGGCCTTCCGTGGCCTCTACGCCAACTTCCTGGTCCAGGAGTTCATCCGCGAGGCCAACGGCAGCGACCTGCGCTGCTTCGTCGTCGGTAACGAAGTGGTGGCGTCGATGCAGCGCTCCTCGGCACCGGGTGAGTTCCGGGCCAATCTGCACCGGGGCGGCTCGGCCGCCCAGGTCGAGCTGTCCGACGATGAGCGACGGGTGGCGATCGAGGCGGCGTCGGCCCTGGGCCTGGAGGTGGCGGGCGTCGATCTGCTGCGCTCGTCCCGTGGTCCGCTCCTGCTGGAGGTCAACGCTTCGCCCGGCCTCGAAGGCATCGAGGGCAGCACCGGCGTGGACGTGGCCGGTGCGATCATCGCCCACTGCGAGCAGCGCCTGGCCTCGCGCCCGGTCGCGCCCAAAGCTCGCAAGCCCAAGGCGCCCAAGGGATTAACAGCGATTTAAACGCCGGTCCCCTATAAAGGTCCCACTGTGATTCCGCGACGCGGGGTGACGGTATCGGGGCAGTAGTTCTTTCGGCCCGGGCGGTTTTTCCGCCCGGGCCTCTCTTTTAGTGCTGTCCGCTTCACGGAATCCCCGTTAAGCTTGCTGTCGCAATACTCATAAGATTCCAAAAGCGACCGCCCAACGGAGTGCCGCATGCGCGTCCTGGTCATCGAAGACAACACCGACATCGCGACGAACATCGGGGATTACCTCGAAGACCGCGGCCATGTGGTCGATTTCGCCGGCGACGGCGTGACCGGCCTGCATCTCGCCGTGGTCCACGACTTCGACGTCATCGTGCTGGATCTCACCCTGCCAGGCATGGATGGCCTGGATGTCGCCAAGAAATTGCGCCACGAGGCGCACAAGCAGACCCCGGTCCTGATGCTGACCGCACGCGACTCGCTGGAGCATAAGCTCACCGGGTTCGAGTCCGGCGCGGACGACTACATGACCAAGCCGTTCGCCTTGCAGGAACTGGCGGCACGCCTCGAGGTCCTGGCCCGTCGTGGCAAGGGTCCGCAGAGTCGCGTCCTCAAGGTCGGCGGCCTGACGTACAACCTCGACACACTCACGGTCAGTCGTGAAGGCAAGTCGATCCAGCTCAACCCGATCGGCCTCAAGCTGCTGCAGGCGTTGATGGAGGCCAGCCCGTCCGTGGTGACGCGCCAGGATCTCGAACAGCGCGTGTGGGGCGAAGAACTCCCTGATTCCGATTCCCTGCGTGTGCATATCCATGGCCTGCGTGCGGCGATCGACAAACCCTTCGAAAAACCGTTGATCCACACGCGTCACGGTATTGGCTATCGCATGGTCGATCCGGATGCGGTCCAGACGTAAGCTTCGTTTCCGCCTGGTAGTCACCTTCACGCTGTTCGGTCTCGGGCTGAGCGCGCTTTTCGCGTACGCGGCGATCAACATCCGTACGCGCGTCGAAGAGCAGCTGATCAACTCCGCGTTGCAGGACGAGGTCGATTCGCTCAACGCGAAGGTGCGCGCGAATCCGGACAAGCGTCCCGAGATCGAAATCGTCAAGGCCGCCACGTATAGCGACCGGACGATCTACAAGGCACCTCTTACCTGGCAGCCTCTGGAAACCGGCGTGCACGATCTCTATGAGACCGGCCCTGACGGTAAGCCGCGGCATTACAAGGTGGGCGTCCGTCACGAGCAGGGCATCATCAGCTTCGTGCAGTTCGACGTGTCGCGTGACGAGCTGGGCAAGCGGCAGCTCGTGATCAGCGTGATCGCCGCGGTGTTTCTGTTCGGCCTGTTCTCGCTGGTGCTCGGCGTGTGGTTGTCCTCGCGCGTGTTGCGCCCCGTGACCGATCTGGCGAAGCGTTTGCGTGATTTCCGTCGTGTCGGCAAAGCCGAGGCGCTGGCGCCGCATTTCGCCGACGACGAAGTCGGTGAGCTGGCCGTAGCACTCGATGAATACGCCATGCGTCTGACCTCGGTGGTCGAGCGCGATCGTGAGTTCAACTCCGACGTCAGTCATGAGCTGCGCACGCCGCTTGCCGTGATTGCCAGCACCACCGAGCTGCTGCAGGGCTCGCCGGACATGACCGACAAGTTGCGCGAGCGGCTCAAGCGCATCGAGCGCGCGTCGCGTCAGGCGACGGAACTGATCGAGGCCCTGTTGCTCCTGTCCCGCGCAGAGCGCCGGGGCCCGACGCGTGGCGAGACCACCGACGTGGCCAGGGTCGCATCCGATGTGATCGAGAGCCAGCGCCCGCAGATGGGCGGCAAGCCGATCGAGATCGAGCTGGTGTCCGACGGCAGCGTCACGGTGAATGCGCCGGCCTCGGTCCTCTCGGTCGCACTCACCAACCTGATCGGCAACGCGATCAAGTACACGATGGAAGGCAAGGTCACGGTGCGCGTGCTCGACGGCCGCGTCGATGTGATAGATACGGGCCCGGGCATCAAGCCGGAGGATGCCGAGAAGCTGTTCCAGCGCGGTATCCGCGGCGAGAGCGCGACGGGCGGCGGTGCGGGCCTTGGCCTGGCCATCGTGCGTCGCCTGTGTGAACTCTACGGCTGGGACGTCTCGTTGCGTCCGCGCCCCGACATGGCGGGCGCCATCTCGACGATCGATTTCCGCTAAGTTGCATAACGGTCACGATTCCGTCTAGGGGCGACAGTCAATGAAAAAGTTAGCACTTTTTTAACAGAATCTTTTTGAGCCCGCGCCTGACGTGATGTCGGCCTGTGATGACTCGATAGTTACGCAAGCCCGTCGAGTACTGTCGTGCGTAGGGACTTCAGTAAAGAGGCCGATATAGATACGCTGCCTTTCGCTGACCGATACGCGGCTACGGTATCTTCTGTTTCGGCAGATTGAGCGTAGACTTTAAGCCGTGGTAGCAGCGCTGCAATTTGAGGAGGCACCCGATGACGGCCACTAAAAAGAACCTCGAAGGTAAGGGATACTTCGTGTCGACGAAGAATTCATACGTCCGATTCGAGGGCAATGGCATGTCGGTCGACATGGAGAAATTTCTCAAGACAAAGGAGGGGCTTGAGCGGTTCCGTGAGTTGACGAACTCCGCGTTTGCGCAAAAAAAGGCTGCGTCCCGTCTGGTTCGGGCAAAAAAATAGCGTAGGAACAGGCAGGAAGCCATGCCATTCAATCAGTTGATCTTGCCGCTCTTGGGCGGCTATATTTTCGTCAATCACACCTATCTTTGCTGCTACTGGGCGTCGCGGCATCCGAAAGAACACATGTTGTTTCTGTCGGCGGTGGCGGGAGCTTTTCTTCTAGTAGTTGCCCGCGTCATATCGTATTTTGTCGCACTTACCGATATCGGCCGTCGTTCTTCGATCGTCTTGCATGACGTGATTCCTTTCCCTGGAATCGGCACGGCCATACTTGCCTTTTTTTTGGGTTTCGTTTTCCGATCTTGGTTCAATCGAACTTGGACAAAGGCGCGGGCACCTTTATGGCTTTACGCGGCAGGACAATTCAACAAGCTTGAGGAAGTCCTCTTCCACAGTGCGTACCCAGTGAGTCCCAGCGACAGAGAACGCCGCCACCCATGGAGGCAACTGATCTTGGGGCTGTTTGCCTGGCATAAAGTTCAGAAGCTGGTATCCAAAGCTCTTCCAGGCGTTGTTTCCGAATCAACTAACTACGCTGTGAATACAGATCGCGCCGATCCTGAGCCGGTAATGCTTTGCTTGAAGAATCGTAAGGTTTACGTCGGTTATATTCAGTTCGCGCTGCCTATGCGGGCAGAAGTGAAATCGTATCTCACCATGCTTCCTGCCTGGAGCGGGTACAGAGACAAGGACACACTGGGCGTCGTACCAACGACAAACTATCAAGCGACCTACGACTACATTGATGGCTCGACCAATGGCGGTTATCGATTGGATCTCAATCGGTTTATCAAAACAGTATGCATCGATGATGTGGAATCGGCAAATCTGTTCGATGAGGATGCGTTTGCATCATTCTTGATTCCCGACGACGCACCGTCCGAAGCTCCCAAGGGTGAAGACAACGACTTGTCGTGAACTTCCAATAGGTGTTTGCTACGTATCAGTTTTGATACAGAGTGAGTGCTGTAACCAAGGCTGTCACTAAGCTTTCATTTTTCTGTCCGAGTATCCATGGCTTCACGGCACGTGATGGGCGGCCCTCAGGGGAGGTGCTTGCCGCAGCGTGCCCGCGCAAGTAAGGATGCCGTCCCTTGTTCAAGCACACCGTTCTGGCCGTCGCCCTCGGCATGGCCTTCGCTTCCGTTGCTTACGCGTCGGAAACCGATACCACGTCATCGGCCGATACGACTGGCACCGCCAGCAAACGTGAGAAGGTTCAGGACCTCGATACCGTATCCGTCATCGGTACCGGTGAGACACGCCAGGTGCAGCGCTTGCGTACGGCCGATCAGAAGGCGCTGCCGCCTGGCACCAGCCTGCAGAAGGTACTGAACACGCTGCCAGGCGTGAATGCGCAGTCGGCCGATGCCCTGGGTACGAACGAGCAGTCGATGACGCTGAGTCTGCGAGGCTTCAGCGGCACGCGCCTCGGCTACACGCTGGATGGCCTGCCCCTCGGCGACAGTGCCTACAACAACTACAACGGTCTTTCGATCAACCGCGCGCTGATCTCCGAGAATTTCGCCGGTGCCGAACTCTCCGAAGGTATCGGCAACCTCGGCACGCCGTCGACGAGCAACCTGGGCGGTACCATCGCTTACAGCTCGAACGATCCGCTGAAGACGATGGGCGGCCGCGTGTCGCAGACCATCGGCAGTGACGCCAACCGCCGTACGTACGCGCGCTTCGACACGGGCGAATACAACGGTTTCTCGATGTACCTCTCGGGCGCGCGCACCACGTCGGACCTCTGGAACAACCAGAGCGCATACAACGGGTCGACGACCAAGCAGTTCAATGGCAAGGCCGTGTGGGACTTCGACTGGGCACACTTCACCGGCTTCGCCGATACCTCGCGCACCTCGCAGGCGGATTACTTCTACCTGTCGAAGAGCGAGCTGGCGCGTGGCCTCGGCTACGACTGGGGCGGCTCGGCCCCGAACTGGCAGCGTGCGCTCGGCAAGGCCTACTGCAACGCCGCCACGTTCAACGCCAGCCGTTGCGACCGCAGCGGCGCGGATACGGATGCGGACGGCGCGTTCACGGCGGGCCAGATCCTGCGTAGCGACGACCTCTATTACCTCGCCGGCGATTTCTTTCCCAGCGACTCGGTGACCATCCATGCGCAGGTCTATCACCACGAGGATGCGGGTGAGGGGCATAACTGGAACAGCGGTACGTACTCGTATCCGGGCACAGCACGGCAGTTGCCGATCATCTTCCGCAACACGCTGTACACCATCAACCGCTCGGGGGCGATTCTTTCCGCCGCGTGGGACTTCGCCAACCATCACCTCGAAGGCGGTGTCTGGTACGAGCACAACGTCTCCAGCGCGTCGCGCTACAGCAGCTACGTGACGGGTCCGCGCGACCTCAGCGCACCTGTCGATACACAGCCCGACCTGGGTGTGTTCGACCAGCGGACCGTGTGGAATACGCGTCAGGCCTTCCTGCAGGACACGATGCGCTTCCTCGACGATGCTCTGACCGTAGACGTCGGCGTAAAGAGCCCTCACGTCACGTCGGACGCGCACGCGCTTCCGGGCGAGGCGAAAACGCCGATCAACCCAGCGTCGAACAACCAGTTCGCCACGGGCAAGCTCAGTGCGAGCAAGGCGTTGTTGCCGCAGTTCGGTGCGCGCTACAAGCTGGCCGAGGGCCAGGAAGTGTTCGCCAGCTTCTCGAAGAACATCGCCATGTTCCAGGGTGGCTTCAAGCTGGGCCCGCAGGCGGTCAGTCAGTCGATCTGGAACAGTCAGGGCGATCTGAAGCCCGAGAAGTCGCGCAGCCTGGAGGCGGGCTACCGCCTGGAGCGCGACGATTTCGCCGCGTCGCTGGCGGCGTACAACGTGCGTTTCGACAATCGTCTCCTTCAGTACAATCCATGCGACTCGCGTCAGCCAGTCGGTCCCACCTGCGGTAACCGCTTCTACAACGTGGGCGGGGTGAACAGCCGCGGTGTCGAAGCCACCTTTGTCTGGCAGCCGACCAGCAACCTGCGCTGGTACAACTCCGCGTCGTATAACCGCTCGACCTACGCCGGCGACTACACGCAGGCGGGCGTCGTGCAGCACACCCGCGGCAAGATCCAGACCGATACGCCGACCAAGCTCTTCGCGACGCAGATCGACTGGAATCAGGGCCCCTGGTTCGCCTCGCTGCGTGGCAAGTACACCGGTGAGCGCTTCTATACCTACACCAACGATCAGGGCTTCGGTGGCTTCACCACGTGGGACGTGTCGGCCGGTTACGACTTTGGCGCGTTCTCGGTGGCGAAAGACATTCGCCTGACGCTCAACGTGACCAACCTGACCGACAAGCGCTACGCGAGCAACCTGGATTCGAGCGCCTTCGTGTCCAGCGACCCGGCAGGTACGGCCTATGTGTTCCACGCTTCGGCGCCCCGTCAGCTGTTCGCGACGCTGGACGTGCGTTTCTGATGCGTCGCCTGATCGCCGGAATCGCCGCCATGGCTCTGTACGGCGGGGCGCTGGCACAAACCCTCGAAGTGCGTGTGCCCGACCTGGCCTCGACGCCGCTGCCTCGCAGCGTCGACGTCGGCGGCACGACCTACTTCGATCGGGGACTGGTCGCCGCCGGGTCGCTTCCGGCGGGGACGATCGATTTCCTCGGCGACACGCTGGGGTCGTTCTCGTCGCTCTCGATCGAACCGGGCACATGGCAGCGGGAAGGCGACACGTACACCGGCGTGCTGTGGACGTTGCCGGACCGGGGGCGTAACGACCCCGAGCACAACGTCTTCTTCGATTATCGCGGGCGCCTGCATCGGTTCCGCTTCACGATGACGCTCCCTTCGACCGACGGCGCCGACCCCGGGAAGGGCACGGTCTCCTTCGCCGTCGATGGCGGTCGCGAGTTGCGCGATTTCACCGGCAAGCCGTTCACGGGTGCCGAGCCTGCCGGGGGCCTGCGCAAGGAGCACGGCATCGTGTTGCCGTCGCCGGAGAAAGGGATCGGCGCCGGGAAAATCTCGCTCGATGCGGAATCGTTGCAGTTCACCCGCGACGGCGGCTTCTACATCGGCGACGAATACGCGGCCAACGTCTATCGCTTCGACAGGCAGGGCAAGCTGACGGGGATCCTCGTGCCGCCGAAGGCGGTGCGTCCGCTCGATGCGCAGGGTCGGCCCGACTTTACGTCGCTGATGCCGCCGGCCTCGGGGCGGCGCAACAATCAGGGTGTCGAGGGCATGGCACTGTCACCGGATGGCACGCGCCTCTTCGTCGTCTTGCAGAGTGCCCTCGTGCAGGACAGCGCGCCCGGCGATGCGTCCGGGCGCACGCTGACCCGCGTACTCGTTTATGACGTCAGCCACTCGGCGGTACCGAAATCGCCCATCGGCCACTACGTCGTTCGCCTGCCTTCCTACGACGACACCGGGCATGGAGGGGCTCCCAACCGGACGGCCGCGCAGAGCGAGATCCGTGTGCTGGACAATCACCGCTTCCTGATGCTCGCGCGCGACGGCAGTGGGTACGGTGCGGACGGCGGCAAGCCCATCGTCTTCAAGAGCGTGCTGCTGGTCGACACGACGGATGCCAGTAACCTCGCCGGCACCCTCTACGAGACGGGCACGGCCTCCGTGCTGGGCGAGGGCGGTGTGTTGCGTGCCGACATTCGCGCGGTCACGTGGAAGTCATTCATCAACCTGCTCGATCCGGCGGATCTCGCACGCTTCGGTCTGGGCATCCAGGCCGGCGAGTCGGGCAAGACGCAAATTTCGGAGAAGTGGGAAGCGATGGACCTCGTTCCCGCGCTCGACGCGTCGCATCCGGACGACTGGTTCCTGCTGGTCGGCAACGATAACGACTTCATCGCGAAGCACTGCGTCATGGATGGCCAGCGCTGCGATTCCGACATCGATAACGACAATCGCATCCTCGTGTACCGGCTGACGTTGCCGGGCATGCGTTCCAACACCGCTCCTCACCACAAGTAAGGGTCACGCGCATGATGAAACGTACGGTTCTCTCGCTGCTCTCGGCGAGCCTCCTGCTGGGCTCCGTCGCCAGCCACGCCAATACCCCGGCCTACGTCGACAGCAAGGAGTACAAGGTGCTGATCGACCCCTCGCGCTTCGCGAGCAATCCATCGACGGCTGCGGCGACGCTGCTGCAGAACCTCTCGACGCGTCTCAGTGCGCTCGGCTTCGATAAGACCGTCACCGGAAACTTCAGCGCCGGCGACCGCGATACGCTGGCCTATTACGACACGGCGAAAAGCTGTTCGCTGATGAAGGCCGGCTACTCGGTCCGCACGCGTGCCGGCGACCATTCGGACATCCAGTTCAAGTTCCGTCACCCGGACGAAGAGCTCTCGTACTGGACCGACGTCTCCGGCGCGGGCAAGAACACGTCGACGAAGCTGGAAACCGATGTGACGCCCGGTAGTCTGGTGCTCGCGCATTCGACCAAGCAGGACGCGACGACGACGCCGGCTACGGTGGCGGATCTCATCAAGCAGTTCCCTGGTGCCTCGGCGCTGTCGTCGCTTTCGTCGTCGACGCTGTCGAAGGTGGCCGGCGTCATGGTGACGCAGCAGGAATACGACGGTCCGGAATCGGATCTCGGACAGTCGAAGGCGGAGTTCGCACTGACCCTGTGGTACATCGACGGTGCGGCGACGCCCGCACTGGCCGAGCTGTCGTTCCGCGTCGAAGCGGACGAGGACAAGTACTTCACCACGCCGGTGTTGCAGCGCTCGCAGGTGCTGAACACCGCACTGGGTTCGATCGGTAACAACTGGAACATCGCCAACGATGGCGGCAAGACGAGCTGGCTGTACGCCTATCGCTCGTCCTCGTTCCCGAACGGCTTCTGCAACTGAAGAAATCGCGCGCAAGGCGCGCTCCTACAAGGGTAGGAGCGCGCCTTGCGCGCGACGCATCAAAGCTTCTCGAGCCAGCCCCAGCGATCGGCGGTCTTGCCGCTGAAGAGGCCGAAGAAGAGCTCCTGCAGACGACGCGTGACCGGGCCGGCCTTGCCGGTGCCGATCTTCTTGCCGTCGACCGAGCGGATCGGCGTGACTTCGGCGGCGGTACCGCACATGAGGATCTCGTCGGCGAGGTACAGGTACTCGCGCGGCAGGTCCCGTTCGATCACGTCGATGCCTTCCTCGCGTGCGAGGGTCATCAGCGTGTGGCGGGTGATACCGGTGAGGATGGAGGCACTGGCGGGCGTCGTATGCAGCGCACCGTCGAACACCAGGAACAGGTTCTCACCGGCGCCTTCGCTGAGCAGGCCCGACGAGGCGAGCGCGATGCCTTCGCCGAAGCCGAGGCGACGCGCTTCACGCGCGATCAGCTGACCCGACAGATAGTTGCCGCCGGCTTTGGCGCCTGCCGGAATCGTGTTGGGTGCGAAACGCTGCCAGCTGGAAACGCAGGCGTCGATGCCGTTTTCGAGCGCCTCGGGTCCGAGGTAGGGGCCCATCGGCCAGGTCGCCACGGCGACGTCGGTCGGGCAGTCGGCAGACAGCCCGAAACCACCCAGGCCGCGGAAGGCCACCGGACGGAGGTAGGCGGCGCGAAGATCGTTCTTCTTGACGACGTCGCGGCAGGCGGCGGCCAGTTCGTCGATCGGGTACGGAATCTCGATATCGTAGATTTTCGCCGAGAGATACAGGCGCTTGAGATGATCCGTAAGGCGGAAGATGGCCGCGCCATCCGGCGTCTCATAGCTGCGGATACCCTCGAACACCGAGGATCCGTAGTGCAGCGCGTGGGCCATGACATGGACAGTGGCATCGCGCCAGGGCTTGATCTGCCCGTTTTGCCAGATCCATTCGGGGTAGTTCTGCGACATGTGAGCGCTCCGGAGGGGACCGCTCATGATAGCGGGTGGCGGCCCGGGTCACATGGCGCGTTGCGTCAGTACGCGTCCGGAGGGCTCAGGCGGGTGGCCGCAGCCACAGGCAACCCGCGTCGCGCACCACGTCGAAATGTGCCCGGCGGGTGGATGCGTCGGCCCCGGGCGATAAGGTCACGGCGTCGATGCCGCTGGCTTCGTTGCCCTCGAGTGCGACCAGCGGTTGCCGGATGAGCGACTCGATTCCGCGGATGCCATCGACGGCGCCCTGGCTCGAACCATTCCAGAGAATCAGGCCGCCGATGCGGTTGGCATTGCGGGTCGCAAACGCCTGGCTTATCGCTTGGCGCAGGTCGGCCAGGTTTTTCGCGCAGAGCAGTCCGGCCGACGGGCCGGACGGACCGGCCGCCGAATCGCCCGTGGTCGAGGCGACGGCAGGGGCATTGGCAGGCGGCAGCACGGATGTCGCGCCGATGCTCGCGCAGGGCTGGTCACTGAACGCGGGACGCCCGTCGGCGCCGACGCAACGGTGAATCTCCGTCTGCGCCGAAGCGGGGAGGGCGATCAGAAGCAGGGCCAGCAGAAGGAGGGCGCGGATCACGGCAGGCACGCATGGTCGGGGTGCGCCATCATCGGTGACGGCGACTCCACGGAGGGTGACGGCGAGCACGCTATCGGGAGCCGCGGCCCCGGTTTGGTAGAGTAGGCGCTTCTCAAGCCCCCCACCGAGTCCATGGCCCAGCGCTCCCCCGACGCCGCGCGTCTGCCGATTTCCGTCTGCGTCATCGCGCAGAATGAAGCCGATCGCATCGTCGCCTGCCTGACCTCGGCGTCGTTCTGCGACGATCTGGTCGTGGTGGATGGCGGCTCGACCGACGACACGGTGGCCCTCGCGGAGTCCGCGGGTGCCCGGGTGATTCATCGCCCCTTCGACGGGTTTCGCACGCAGAAGGACTTTGCCGTCGCTGCCGCCCGGCACGAATGGGTCCTGTGCCTGGATGCTGACGAGTGCGTCGACCCTGGCCTGCGCGCGGCCATGGAGAAACGTTTTGCCGAGGGCTTCGGCGATACGGCCGCCTTTCGCATCGTTCGCCGCAACCGCTTCCTCGGCAAGGTGATGAGGTACGGCAATGCGGGCTCGGATCGTGTCGTGCGTCTTTTCGACCGCCGCAAGGCCGGCTGGCACGGCGCGCGGGAGATTCACGAATCCGTCGTCGTCAGAGGCGAGACGCGCGCCATCGACGGTTGGCTGGATCACGATCCATACCGCTCGCTGTCGGCGATGCTTGCCAAGCAGGAACGCTACGCGCACCTGATGGCGGAAGAAGCCTTCGCGAAAAACAAGCGCACCGGGCTCGCGCAGATCGTGTTGAGTCCGATGTTCCGTTTCCTCAAAGGCTACGTCTTCCGCGGCGGCTTTCTCGACGGGTGGCGCGGTCTTGTCTATGCGCTGCTTCGTGTCGAGTACGTGCGCCGCAAATATCTCAAGCAGTATCTGCTGCAGAAAGGTTTCAAGCCCTGAGGATCAGGCCGGGAACAGCGACGCGCGGTCGCGCCACGCCTTGTAGCGTCTGACCAGATTGAGCGGCTTGCGGTGCAGTTTCGCCTTGCCGGCGGCGATCATCGCATCCGTCGCGTCGAGCACGCGTTCGCTGGAGCGGCCATCGCGGTAGGGATGGATGTCGTCACCATGGGCCTGGATCGCCGCCATCAGTGACGGCGGCTTCGAAAGCGCGAGATCGATGGCCGCGTCCACGTCGCCGGGCGTGGCAACGTCAAGCATGAAAGGCTCGGGCCGACGGTTGGCGATGGTGACGACGGGTTTGTTCTGTACCGCGAATTCGTGGATCACCGACGACGTGTCGCACACGAGCATGTCGGAGGCGCGCTCCATATCGACCAGGCGTTCCGAGTCCATGAAGCGCGCATTGGAGGCCTCGAGCGCCTGGTAGGCGCGGATCAGCCCGGGATCCGATTTAGGGTGAAGCGTCAGCAACCACTGGCGGTCGTTACGCGCGATGAGTGTGCGCAGCGTGTCGAGCATCGCCGGTGCGCAGCTCAGTCGGTGGCTGAACGTCGAGGCGAACATGATGAGTGGCCGTGCGTCGCGCTCGATCGGATGGGCGACGTTCCCGGCGAACAAGGGATCGAGTTTGGGCCAGCCGGTTTCGACCACTGCGAAATGGCCGTGGTCTCTGGCGAGCGCTTCGAACGGAAGCGTGGTCGCCGGGCCTTGCGTCGTATACAGGTCGAAAAACCCACGAATGGCGAAATGCCCGCGGTCAGGCTCACGCTTGTTGGCGTTGAAACCGTGGAATACCTGGACCTTGAGACCGGGGACACCGGGGGGCGCCCAGTTCGCCGCGCAGAATGTCGCATCCGGCGAAAAGGCGCGTATGTCGGCCATGTTGCGCAGGCGCTGCTCATCGACGGTCAGTCGCTGCGCCACCGCGTCGGTCACCAGCCAGCGAACCTGGACGCCACGCGCCACCGCCGCCGCAGCCAGTGGCCTCAGGATCGGCAAGGCATAGGTTTCGGTGGCGAACATGACGCATGCGCGCATGCGGGATTCCTGATGAGCTCGAAGGCTTCGAGTATAGAAGACCCGCCGCTCGCCGGGCTCTACAGGCGATCGAGTACCGACGTCGTCGCGCGCGCGCGGTTGATCGTGTAGAAGTGCAGACCCGGCGCGCCGCCCTCGAGCAGTCGACGGCAAAGCTCCGCGACCACATCGGCGCCGAGCTCGCGCACCGCGGCGGCATCGTCGCCATGCGCCTGCATGCGCTTGACGATCCAGCGGGGAATCTCCGCGCCGCACTGCTCCGAGAACCGACGCAGCTGGCTGAAGTTCGCGATCGGCATGATGCCCGGAACGACCGGCACCTTGACGCCGAGGCGGGTCACGTCGTCGACGAAACGAAAGTACGCGTCGGCATTGAAGAAGTACTGCGTGATGGCGCCGTCCGCGCCTGCGTCCACCTTGGTCTTGAAATGGCGAAGATCGGCCAGGGCATTCTCGGCCTGGGGATGGGTTTCGGGGTAGGCGGCGACTTCGATGTGGAAATGATCGCCGCTGTGTTCGCGGATGAAGCCGACCAGTTCCGCCGCGTAGCGAAAGTCGCCGGGCGTCGCCATGCCTGAGGGCAGGTCGCCGCGCAGCGCAACGATGCGTCGGCAGCCTGATGCCTTGTACGTATCCAGCAGCGCGCCGATTTCCGCCTTCGTCCCGCCCATGCAGGAGAGGTGAGGGGCCACCGAGAGCCCGTGATCCGCACGCAGCCGCTTCACCGTGTCGTCGGTGTAGCTGAGCGTCGAGCCGCCCGCGCCGAACGTCACGGACACGTAGTCCGGCCCGCGTCCCTTGAGACGGCTGACCGCGGCGTCGAGCTGATCGCGCTGTTCGTCGGTCTTGGGCGGGAAGAACTCGAAGCTGATGGCCGGCATGGACGCGGATCCCTGAAAGGTGTTCCGAGTATATATCTTTCCATCCAGATGGAAAGATGGCTAAATCGCCGTTGCAGCCGCGTTCAAGCGTTTCCTCCTACAACGGAGCCTCCCCCAAGGAGGCAACCCATGCTCGCATTGCTCGCGATGACCGCCCTCGCCGCCGCTCCCGCAACCGTCCCTGCGTCCCCCTGCCGCGCGGAATCGCTGGCGCTGAGAACGGACGGCGAGAACGGCAACTTCAACGGCATGTCGCACGGCGGCACCCGTCTGATCGTGCGCAATACGGGCTCCTCCGACTGCCTGCTGCCGGGACTGCCGACGGTGATCTTCCTGGACGCCGACGGGAAGACCCTCGCCACGGAGCGTAAGGCGCCGGCTGGGATGCATCCCGGTCCGGTGGTGCTGCCGGTACGGCTGGCGCCCGGCGCGGAAGCCTCGACGCCGTTGCGTTGGGTCAGTGGCGAGGTTTACGACGACAGTCGTTGTGTGTCGATCGCCCGGGTGGGCGTGCGCTACGGTGCGAAGGCGCTCGTGGAGGGCCTGGCGAGTGGTCGCATCTGTGCGCCGGGGGACGCGCCGGCGGCGGTCGAGCAGCCGCCCCTGTCGGTGAAAAAATAAAAAAGGCGCCCCTCGCGGGGCGCCTTCGTCGTTTGCGATAACGCAGCCGATCAGTAGCGGTAGTGATCCGGCTTGTACGGACCTTCGACCGGCACACCGATGTAGTCGGCCTGGTCCTGAGTCAGCACGGTCAGCTTCACGCCGATCTGCGCGAGGTGCAGGCGGGCGACTTCCTCGTCGAGCTTCTTGGGCAGGCGATACACCGTCTTCTCGTAGGTGTCCTTGTTCTTCCACAGGTCGATCTGCGCCAGCGTCTGGTTGGAGAAGCTGTTCGACATGACGAAGCTCGGGTGGCCGTGGGCGCAACCGAGGTTGACCAGGCGGCCTTCGGCCAGCATGTAGATGCTGTTGCCCTTGGCGAAGGTGTAGCGGTCGACCTGCGGCTTGATCGTCTCGCGGGTGACGTCCTTCGCGCCGTTCAGGCGATCCATCTGGATCTCGTTGTCGAAGTGGCCGATGTTGCAGACCAGGGCGTTGTTCTTCATCGCAGCCATGTGCTCGAGCGTGATGATGTCCTTGTTGCCCGTGGTGGTGACATAGATGTCGCCGAGGCCGAGGGTGTCTTCGATCGTGGTGACCTGAAAACCTTCCATCGCGGCCTGGAGGGCGTTGATCGGATCGATTTCGGTCACGATGACGCGGGCGCCGAAGCCCTTCAGCGAGTGCGCGCAGCCCTTGCCCACGTCACCGTAGCCGCAGACGACCGCGACCTTGCCGGCGACCATCAGGTCGGTGGCGCGCTTGATGCCATCGGCCAGCGACTCGCGGCAACCGTAGAGGTTGTCGAACTTGCTCTTGGTGACCGAGTCGTTGACGTTGATGGCCGGGACCAGCAGCTTGCCGGCTTCGGCCAGCTGGTACAGGCGATGCACGCCGGTGGTGGTCTCCTCGGAGACACCGCGCCATTCGGCGGCGACCTTCTTGAACCAGCCCGGACGCGCGGCGGCGGTCTTCTTGACCAGGTCCTTGATGACCTGCTCTTCGTGGTTGCCGCTCGGGGTGTTGACCCAGTCGCTGCCGTCTTCGAGCTCGACACCCTTATGGATGAAGAGCGTGGCGTCGCCACCGTCGTCGACGATCAGCTGCGGGCCGAGCTCACCCGGGTGGGTCAGCATGTCGAGAGTGCACTCCCAGTACTCTTCCAGCGACTCGCCCTTCCAGGCGAACACCGGCAGGCCACCGTCGGCAAGGGCCGCGGCGACGTCGTCCTGGGTCGAGAAGATGTTGCAGGAGGCCCAGCGCACCGAGGCGCCGAGCTCGCGCAGGGTCTCGGCAAGGACGGCGGTTTCCTTGGTGACATGCAGCGAGCCCGAAAGGCGGACGCCCTTGAGCGGCTTCTCGCTGGCGTAGCGGGCGCGGATCTGCATCAGGCCCGGCATTTCCTCTTCGGCCATGTGGATGCGACGGCGGCCGAGGGCGGCCTGCGAGATATCGCGGACCTTGAAGTCGTCGGCATCGTTGATCTTGGTAACGGCGTTCATCTGGCGTAGCTCCGGAAGTTTCACGGGGGCGCCGTTTGGTGGGACGCCGCGCCGAGCCTGGCCTATGGGTCGGACCCATGGTCGCAGCGCCCCTCGGCGGGCAAAACGGTTTTCCGATTATATCGCGGAATCCGAATGCAGGGATGAACACATCTTTTTAGGTACTCTCAGGGTTTCGACCCCACGTGAGACTCCGATGGAAGCTGCGCGCGATCCGGAATTCCTGCCCCACGACGACCCCCTCCGCGAGGACGTGCGCCGACTGGGCGCCCTCGTCGGTCAGATGCTGGCGGAGCAGGGCGGCCAGCCCTTCTTCGACCGCGTCGAGCATGTGCGCACCACCGCGATCCACCGCCGCCGCAGCGGCGCCGCGGTAGACGCCCTGGCCGACCCGTTGACGGGCCTCGACCCGGCCGACGCCGAATCCCTGGCGCGTGCCTTCGCCACCTACTTCCAGGCGGTCAATACCGCCGAGCGCGTGCACCGTATCCGCCGCCGCCGCGACTATCAGCGCGAAGGCGGTGCGCCCCAGCCTGAATCGCTTGCCGCCGTGCTGGCGCGCCTGAAAGGGGGTGGCGTGAGTCGCGACGAACTGCGTGCCTTGCTCGACCGTCTCGATGTCGAGCCGGTGTTCACCGCCCACCCGACGGAAGCGGTGCGCCGTTCGCTGCTCGAGAAGGAGCAGGAGATCGTCCGTGCGCTGGTCGACGAGTTCGATCCCACGCGTACCCCGCAGGAACGACGCGATGACGATGCGCGCATCCTGATGGCGTTGTCGTCGGGCTGGCAGACGGCGGAAGCGTCGCCGGTCCGCCCCAGCGTGCAGGACGAGTTCGATCATGTCGGCTTCTACATCGCGCGGCCGATCTACCGCGTGCTGCCGGCCCTGTACGAATCGCTCCAGCAGGCGATCGACGAGACCTACGGCGAAGGTTTGACCCTTCCGCGGGTGCTCCGCTTCGCCACCTGGGTGGGCGGCGACATGGACGGCAATCCCAACGTCAACGCCGAGACCATCGCCGCGACGCTGTCCGCGCAGCGCGCGCTGGTCCTCGAGCGCTATCTGGAGGACGTGGCGGCGCTCGGTCGCCTGCTCAGCCAGACCGACGATCGCGTGACGCTCGACGATACGCTGGTGCGTCGTCTGGAGACGTATCGCGAGGACCTGCCCGAGGCCGCGGCGAGGATCCGTCCGCGCCACGCGGACATGCCGTATCGCACCTTTCTCGCCTTCGTCGCGGCGCGACTCGAAGCGACGCTGCATGAGCAGGCGCAGTCGTACCCCGATGCGGACGCCTTCATCGACGATATCGCCCTGATCGAAAAGAGCCTGGTTCAGCACGACGGCAGGCACGCGGGTGCGTATGCCGTCGGCCGCCTGCTCTGGCGTGCGCGGACGTTCGGTTTCCATCTCGCGCGTCTGGATGTGCGCCAGGACGCGCGCGTGCATGACGAAGCCCTGTCGGCTCTGCTCGACGATGCGGACTGGTCGGGTCGCGATACCGATGCGCGGGTGAAAGCCCTGCGTCCGTACGCGGCGGGTGAGCGCAGCTTCGTCGCCGGCGAGGACCATGAAGCCGCGGGCATGCTGCGTGACGTGTTTGCGACGCTGGCCGATTCGCGCACGCGCTACGGTACCGAAGCGACCGGCCTGTACATCATCAGCATGGCCGAAACCGCGGCGGACGTACTTGCCGTACTCGCGCTGGCACGCCGTGGTGGCCTGCTCGAAGACGGTCGCGTGCCGCTCGATGTCGCACCCCTGTTCGAGACCATCGACGACCTCGCCGGTGGCGCGACCACGTTGCAGGCACTGCTGGACGATCCCGTCTATCGTGCCCATCTGAAGGCACGCGGCGATCGCCAGTGGGTGATGCTCGGTTACTCCGACAGCGGCAAGGACGGCGGTACGGTCGCCTCCAAGTGGAGCCTGCAGCGTGCGCAGGTCGAACTGCTCGACGTCGCAGCGAAGGCGGGTATCCGGATCGGTTTTTTCCACGGTCGTGGCGGTTCGGCCAGCCGGGGTGGGTCGCGCATCACGCCCGCTCTGATGGCGTCCCCGCGCGGCTCGGTCGGTGGCGTGTTGCGCGTTACCGAGCAGGGCGAGGTCATCCACCGCAAGTACGGCATTCGCGCACTCGCGGTGCGCAATCTCGAGCAGACACTCGGTGCGGTCATGCGTGCCTCGCTGCGGCCGCGTGAGACCGAAGCGCGCGAGGCCGGCTGGAAGGACGTCATGGCCCGCCTGTCGGACGAGAGCCGCAAGGCGTACCGCGCCTTCGTGGACACGGAGGGCTTCGTCGATTACTTCCGCGGTGCCACGCCCATCGACGTCATCGAGCGCATGACGCTCGGGTCGCGTCCGGCGCGTCGTCGCAGCATGAAGGGCGTGGAAGATCTGCGCGCCATTCCCTGGGTCTTTTCGTGGACGCAGTGCCGTGCGGTGCTCACCGGCTGGTATGGCCTCGGTGGCGCGCTCGATGTGGTGGCGAAGGAGTGCGGCGAAGAGGCGCTGGTCCACATGGCCCGCGAGTGGCCGTTTTTCTCGACCATGCTGGACGACGTCGAGATGGTGCTGGCCAAGGCCGACATCGACATCGCCGAAGCGTTCTCGCAGCTGGCCGGGCCGCTCCACGAACGGTTCTTCCCCATGATCCGCGCCGAGTTCGAGCGGACCGTGGCCTGGGTGCTGAAGCTCAAGGGCGCCTCGGAGTTGCTGGCCGGCGATCCCCGTCTGGCGACCTCGATCCGTCTGCGCAACCCGTACGTGGACCCCATGAGCCTTCTGCAGGTCGACCTGCTGCGACGCTGGCGTGCCGCCGAAGGCAAGGACGATGCGTTGCTCAACGCACTCGTGGCCTGCGTCAACGGCGTGTCGCAGGGTCTGCAGAACACGGGTTGATTCACAGCGCCGGTAGCTGACCGGTCGAGAACCGGCAGCTATCCGGCGGGAGCCGGGCTCTGCTCAGCCTTCGAGTTCTTCCCAGCGCGCGAAGGCCGCATCCAGCTCGGCCTGCACCTTCGCCAGTTCGTCGTTCGCCCGCGTGATCGCGGCGGCATCCTGCTGGTAGTACTTCGGATCGTTCATCGCCTCGGTGCGCTTCGCGATCTCCGTCTCGAGTTCTTCGAGCTTCGCCGGCAGCAGGTCCAGCTCGCGCTGTTCCTTGAAGGACAGCTTTTTCTTCGGTGCGGCGACGGGAGCGGCTGCCGGTGCCGCGGCGGGTGCCGCTGGCTTCGCGCTGGCGGCATGGGCGGCCTTCGCCGCCTCGATCGCGGGCTTCTGTCGCAGCCAGTCGCTGTAACCGCCGATGTACTCGCCGACGTCGCCGCCGCCTTCGAGCACGAGCGTGCTGGTCACGACGTTGTCGATGAAGTCACGATCGTGAGACACGAGCAGCAGGGTGCCGGTGTATTCGTTGAGCAGTTCTTCGAGCAGTTCCAGCGTCTCGACATCGAGGTCGTTGGTCGGTTCATCCATCACCAGCAGGTTGGACGGCTGCGCGAACAGCTTGGCCAGCAGCAGGCGGTTGCGCTCGCCGCCGGACAGGCGGGTGATCGGCGCGCGTGCACGCTCCGGCGAGAACAGGAAGTCCTGCAGGTAGCCGATGATGTGCTTGCGCTGCCCATTGAGCTCGATGTATTCACGGCCTTCGGCCACGTTGTCCAACGCGTTCATGCTGTCGTCCAGCGTGGAGCGGTGCTGGTCGAAGTAGGCGATCTGCAGGCTGGTGCCGAGCGTGGATTCGCCCGTCTGCGGTTTGAGTTCGCCCAGCAGGATCTTCAGCAGCGTGGATTTGCCCGCGCCGTTGGGACCCATGATGCCGACACGGTCGCCGCGCATGATCGTGGTGGAAAGGTCTTTCAGCAGCGTGCGCTCGCCGTAGCCGTGGGTGACGTGCTTGACGTCGACCACCTTGCGCCCGGACGACTGCGCATTGCCCAGCGTGATCTTGGCGGTGCCCGTCTGCTCGCGACGTTCGCCACGTTCGCGACGCAGTGCCTTGAGGGCGCGAACGCGCCCTTCGTTACGCGTGCGGCGTGCCTTGATGCCCTGCCGAATCCAGACTTCTTCCTGGGCCAGCTTGCGGTCGAAGTGCGCGGTGGCCTGGGCTTCGGCGTGCAGGCGCTCTTCGCGGCGGCGCAGGTAGTTGTCGTAGTCGCCCGGCCAGCTGGTTACGCTGCCGCGGTCGATCTCGACGATGCGGGTCGCCAGCGCGCGCAGGAAGCTGCGGTCATGGGTGATGAAGACGATGCTGCCGGTGAAGCTCTTGAGGAAACCTTCGAGCCACGCGATCGCCTCGATATCGAGGTGGTTGGTCGGCTCGTCGAGCAGCAGGAGGTTCGGGTCGCGAACCAGGGCCTGGCCCAGGAGCACACGACGCTTCATGCCGCCGGAGAGGTCGGCGAAGTCGGTGCCCGCGGGAAGCTCGAGGCGCTCGATCACCTGCTGGACGCGCGAGTCCAGGTCCCAGGCGTTATGGGCCTCGATCTGCGTCTGCACGTCGCCGAGGGCATCCATGTCGCCCTCTTCGAGCAGATGGTGATAGCGCGCGAGCAGATGACCGAGCTCCCCAAGGCCGTCGGCCACCACGTCGAACACGCTGCCGGTGGTGTCCTGCGGGACCTCCTGCGTCAGCCGCGCGATGCGCGTACCGCCCTGCAGGCGGATCTCACCGTCTTCGGCGTGAATCTCGCCGGCGATGAGCTTGAGCAGGGTGGACTTGCCCGCGCCGTTGCGCCCGACGACGCAGACGCGCTCGCCGGGGTCGAGGGAGAGATTCACCTGTTCGAGCAGGAGCGGGCCGCCGACGCTGTAGTCGACATTGAGGAGTTGGATAAGAGACATCCCCCATTGTACCCGGCGGGAGCCAGCGCTGCCCTTCAGTCCGTATCGACGGTGTACCGGGTGTGCTGGCGCCAGGTGACGCCGGGCCGGAGGATCGCACCCTCGGCCTCGCTGCCGTTGACCTGGTCCGGAAAGGCCTGGGCCTCGAGCGCGAAGCCGGCAAACGGGCCGTAGGCGTCCCCGTGACGGCCCGGCTGGCCGGCCAGTTTCTGGCCGCTGTAGAACTGCAGCCCCGGCCGGTCGGTCCTCACCGTGAGGCGGCGTCCGCTGGACGGCTCGCTGACCACGGCGACGACGCGGCCCGCCTCGCTCGGACGGGCGTGCGGGATATAGCAGTGATCGAAGCCCCCTACCAGCTGTAGCTGGGGGTCCGGCCAGTGCAGCCGCGATCCGATCGGCGCCGGTTCGCGGAAGTCGAAGGCCGTGCCGGCGACATGCTGGCGGCCGACCGGGATCGCGCCCGCGTCGATGGCCAGGAACTCATCCGCGTCGATACGGATGACGTGGTCGCGGATATCCGGGCGCCGGTCGTTGAGGTTGAAGTACGGGTGCGCCGTGAGGCTGAGCGGCGTGGGGGCATCGCTTTCCGCCTCATAGCGGAGGTCGAGGCTGCCGTCGTCCTCCAGCTGCACGCGCAGGGTCACCCGCACTTCGCCCGGAAAGCCGCCATCCCCCTCGGGTGAGACGAGGCGTAGCAGCAAGGCGTCGCCGTCCGGTTCGACGTCCCAGCGCTGCAGGTGAAAACCGTCGTGGCCGCCGTGCAGGTGGTTGCCGCCGTCATTGCGGTCCACCCGGTAGTCGATGCCGTCGACGCTGAAGCGTCCCCCGCGTATGCGGTTGGCCCAGCGTCCGACGATGGCGCCCATATACGCCGTGGAGGCGAGGTACCGCTGCGCGTCGGCGTGACCGAGCAGAATGTCGCCGACGCGTCCCTGGCGGTCCGGCGCCTGCCACGAGAGCAGGGTGCCGCCGAGGTCGGTGATGTCGATCTGCGCGTCGCGGGCGTTACGCAGGGTCCAGCGGTGGAGCGGGCGGCCGTCGGGGAGATGGCCCCAGGCGGTGGCATTCGATACGGGCATGGGTAGAGCGTTCCCTGCGGACGGCGATCAGGTCGTCGTCTTGCGATGGAGGTCGAGGTACTGGCGCGGCGTGCAGTCGTACTCACGACGGAATACCGCATACATGTATTGCAGCGACGTGAAGCCGCAACGCAGCGCGATGTCCGCGAGCGGCACGTCGGAGTTGGCGATGAGGTCGCAGGCCGTGTCGAGCTTGTGCTTCAGGATCACCTGGTGGACCGTCTGCTTGAGCTCGCGCTTGAAATGTTCCTCGAGCACGGTCCGCGACACGCCCACGTAGTCGGCGACCTGTTCGGTCTTGATGCCGAGACAGCCGTACTGGCGGATGTAGTGGCTGGCGCGCATGACGTGCGGGCTGCGCATCGGCTGGAACCGGCTCGACACCTGCACGTTGATGCCCACCGGTGGCACGAGGATCCGCGAGCTCGAGCAATCCACGCCCCGCAGCATCTGGTGCAGCAGGTGCGCCGCGGTGCGCCCCATCTCTTCGGCCCCCTGAATCACCGACGTCAGCGGGATGCGTGTCAGCAGCTGGGCCATCGGGTCGTTGTCGATACCGACGATCGCGATCTGCTCCGGTACCGCGAAGCCACCCATGACGCAGGCCTGCAGGAGCTGGCGCGCACGGGCGTCGGTCACGGCGATGATGCCGATGGGCTTGGGCAGCTCGGCCAGCCACGTGATCAGTTCCTCCACCGCGTGGCCCCAGCCACCCGCACTGGTGGGGGAGCCTTCGTACACGACGCCGTCGATGGATTCCTCGCGAACGATGGCCTCGAAGGCATGTTCGCGCTCCTGCGCCCAGCGGCTGCCCGGGCTCGGGGGGATGCCATAGAAGGCGAAGCGCGTGAGGCCCTGCTCGATCAGGTGGTCATAGGCCAGCCGCACGAGGCGCGCATTGTCGGTGGCGATATAGGGAACGCCCGCCGGATAGGCGGAAGCATCGTGGTAGGAGCCGCCGACGGCGACCACGGGGATGTGCAGGTCGCGCAATGCATCCGGGGCGTCGGGGTCGTCGAAGTCGGCGATGACGCCGTCGCCCTGGAAATCGTGGATATCGCGCATCCGGCTGCGGAAGTCCTCTTCCATGAAGAGGTCCCACTCTACGCGTGTGCTGTTGAGGTAATGCCCAATCCCGGCGATGACCTGACGGTCATACACTTTGTTGGCATTGAAAAGCAGGGCGATGCGGTGCGGTGCCATGGCGGCGAAAACTAGCAGGAATCCGCGCTCCCGGCCATGACGCACCGCGGCAAAGAAAAGTACCGGGGTCGCGACTGAAATCGCAATTGCGCGGTATGCCCCCGGATCGTCAGCATCGACGGAATTCGCCCCCCTGTTTGTCAAGGATTTGTTATGTCGTACTTTTCGCACATTCCGAAGATCGCCTACGAAGGTCCGCAGTCGGACAATCCGCTCGCCTTCCATCACTACGATGCGAAGAAGCAGATCCTGGGCAAGAGCATGGCCGAGCACCTGCGTCTCGCCGTCTGCTACTGGCACACCTTCGTGTGGCCGGGCTCGGACGTCTTCGGTGCCGGCACGTTCGAGCGCCCCTGGCAGACCGCGGGCGACCCGCTGGAGAAGGCGCGTGAGAAAGCCGACGCCGCCTTCGACTTCTTCTCCCGCCTCGGCACGCCGTTCTACACGTTCCACGACACCGACGTGGCACCGGAAGGCGCGAACCTCGCCGAATACAGGAACAACTTCGCCGCGATGGTCGACGTGCTCGAGAAGAAGCAGGCCGAAACCGGCGTGAAGCTGCTCTGGGGCACGGCCAACGTGTTCAGCAACCCGCGCTACGCCGCCGGCGCCGCGACCAATCCGCAGCCGGAAGTGTTCGCCTACGCCGCGACGCAGGTCCGTCACGCCATGGAAGCCACGCATCGCCTCGGCGGTGAGAACTACGTGCTGTGGGGCGGCCGCGAAGGCTACGAGACCCTGCTCAACACCGACCTCAAGCGCGAGCGCGCGCAGCTGGGCCGGTTCTTCCAGATGGTCGTCGAACACAAGCACAAGCTCGGCTTCAAGGGCACGATCCTGATCGAGCCGAAGCCGCAGGAGCCCACCAAGCACCAGTACGACTACGACAGCGCCACGGTGTACGGCTTCCTCAAGGACTTCGGTCTGGAGAACGAGGTCAAGACCAACCTCGAAGCGAACCACGCCACGCTGGCCGGCCATTCGTTCCAGCACGAGGTCGCCACGTCCATCGCGCTGGGTCTGTTCGGCTCGATCGACGCCAACCGCGGCGATCCGCAGAACGGCTGGGACACCGACCAGTTTCCGAACAGTGTCGAAGAGCTCACCCTGGTGACCTATGAGATCCTCAAGGCCGGCGGCTTCACCACGGGCGGTTACAACTTCGACACCAAGGTGCGTCGCCAGAGCAGCGCGGCGGAGGATCTCTTCCACGGTCACATCGGTGGTATCGACGCGCTGGCGCTGAGCCTCGAGCGTGCGGCGAAACTGATCGAGCGCGACGCCCTCGCCGACTTCAAGGCGAAGCGCTACGCTGGCTGGGATGCCGAGCTGGGTGCGAAGATCCTCAACGGTGGTTTCACGCTCGCTTCCCTGTCGGACGAGGCGATCGCACGCGACATCCACCCGAAGCACGTCTCCGGCGGTCAGGAATTGCTCGAAAATATCGTCAACCGTTATATCTACGGCTGATAGGGAGTTCGTTTTGATGGAAGCACAGGCACGCATGTACCTCGGTATCGACCTCGGCACCTCGTCGGTGAAGGCGGTGCTGATCGACGACAGGGGGGCGGTGCGGGCCAGTGCGTCCAGCCCGCTCGAGGTGTCCCATCCCAGGCCGCGCTGGTCCGAGCAGGATCCCGCGGCCTGGTGGGCGGCCACCGAGGCGGCGGTCACGGATGTCCTCAAGGGTGCCGATGCCCGCCGCGTGGCGGCCATCGGTCTCTCGGGCCAGATGCACGGCGCGACCCTTCTCGATAAGTCAGACAATATCCTGCGCCCCGCGATTCTCTGGAACGACACCCGGTCCGACATCGAGGGTGCCGAACTGGAAAAGGTGCCGGGCTTCCGCTCGATCACCGGCAACGTGGCGTTTCCGGGCTTCACGGCGCCCAAGCTCGCCTGGGTCCGCAAGCACGAGCCCGAGATCTTCGCGCAGGTCGCCAAGGTGCTGCTGCCCAAGGACTACCTGCGGCTGAAGCTCACCGGTGAGTACATGACCGATGCCTCCGACGCGGCCGGCACGCTCTGGCTCGATGTCGAGAAGCGTCAGTGGAGCGATGCGATGCTCGCCGCGACCGGGCTGGATCGCTCGCACATGCCCGAGGTCTTCGAAGGCAGCCAGGCGGCGGGTCGGCTGAGCCGGGAGCTGGCGGATCGCTGGGGCATGGATACCGTGCCCGTCGCCGCCGGTGGTGGCGACAACGCGGCGGGTGCCGTCGGCGTGGGTATCGTCCGCAGCGGTCAGGCGATGCTCTCGCTGGGCACCTCGGGCGTGTACTTCGCGGTGTCCGATGGTTTCCGTGCCAGCCCCGAGCAGGCCGTGCACAGCTTTTGTCATGCATTGCCTGACACGTGGCACCTGATGTCGGTGATGCTCAACGCGGCCAGCTGCCTGGACTTCACCGCCCGCCTCACGGGCTTCAAGGATGTCCCGGCACTGCTGGCGGAAGCCGAAGCCGTCGGCCTGAAACCCGACGGCCCGGTGTTCCTGCCTTACCTCACGGGTGAGCGCACGCCGCACAACGATGCCCATGCACGCGGCTCATTCACCAACCTGGGTCCGGGCACGCTGCGCGCGGATCTCGCCAACGCCACGCTCGAGGGCGTCGGCCTGGGTCTGCTCGACGGCTTGCTGGCGGTCGAGTCGACCGGCCTGGTGGCCGACGAGATCACGGTCATCGGCGGCGGCTCGCGCAGTGCCTACTGGACACAGATGCTGGCCGACATTCTGGGCAAGAAGCTGGTGTTGCGCGCCGGTGGCGAAGTCGGCCCGGCGCTCGGCGCGGCGCGTCTCGCACGCCTGGCGGTGGACCCGCAAGCCACGCTGGATGAGGTCTGTCCGATGCCGGAGGTTACCGCCGTCCGCGAGCCCGATGCAGCGCGTCATGCATATTTTCTTCAAACACGTCACCCTCTGTTCCGCCGCTCGTACGAGCGTTTGAAGCCGCTGTATTCCGACGCCGCCTGAGGCGACGAATTTCCGCCCTGAAGAGGGTGAACCCAGAAGCATGGAGATGAGCATGAAGCACAAGGCCCTATACACGTTGCTCGCCGTATCGATGGCCGGCGCCAGTATTTTCGCGGCGCCGCAGGCGCACGCCAGCAAGGAAAAGCCGGTCATCGGCTTCTCCATCGACGACCTGCGCGTCGAGCGCTGGACCAAGGACCGCGATTATTTCAAGGCTGCCGCTGAAGCCAAGGGCGCCACGGTCTCGGTGCAGTCCGCCGATGCCAACGAGCAGAAGCAGATCCAGCAGATCGAGAACCTGATCTCGCGCAAGGTCGACGTCATCGTCATCGTGCCGTTCAACGCCAAGACTCTGACGACCGTCGTGGCCGAAGCGAAGAAGGCCGGCATCAAGGTCATCTCCTACGACCGCCTGATCCTCAACGCCGACGTTGACGCCTACATCTCGTTCGACAACGACAAGGTCGGTCAGATGCAGGCCCAGGGCGTGGTCAATGCCGCACCCAAGGGCAACTACTTCCTGCTCGGCGGCGCGCCCACCGACAACAACGCCAAGATCCTCCGCGAAGGCCAGATGAAGGTGCTCAAGCCGCTGGTCGACAAGGGCGACATCAAGATCGTCGGTCAGCAGTGGACCAACGAGTGGCTGGCCTCCAACGCGCAGTCGATCATCGAAAACGCGCTGACCGCCAACAAGAACAACATCCAGGGCATCGTCGCTTCCAACGACGGCACCGCGGGTGGCGCCATCGCCGCGCTGAACGGCCAGAAGCTCGCCGGCAAGGTCGCCGTGTCGGGTCAGGACGCCGATCTCGCCGCGATCAAGCGGATCAAGGCCGGTACGCAGACCATGACGGTCTACAAGCCGATCAAGACCATCGCCACGGATGCCGCCAACCTGGCGGTCGACCTCGCCCAGGGCAAGGCGCCGAACTTCACCTCCAAGATGAACAACGGCAAGGGCGACATCAACACCATCCTGCTGACCCCGACCCTGCTGACAAAGCAGAACGTCGATCTCGTGGTCAAGGACGGCTTCTATACCCAGGCCCAGGTGGGTCAGTAAGATCGGGGGCGCCCCGCTTAGTGCGGGGCGCCACCTTGAGTGAGGAAGACCGTGAGCGAATACCTGTTCGAGATGCGCCAGATCGTCAAGGAATTCTCCGGCGTACGTGCGCTCAATGGCATCGACCTGGCCGTGCGGCCCGGTGAATGCGTGGGCCTGTGCGGAGAAAACGGCGCAGGTAAGTCCACCCTGATGAAAGTCCTCTCCGGCGTGTACCCGTATGGCACGTGGGAAGGCGAGATCCTGTTCGACGGCAAGCCGCTGCGGGCGCACTCGGTGCGTGACAGCGAAGCGGCCGGCATCGTCATCATCCACCAGGAGCTGATGCTGGTACCGCAGCTCTCCGTCGCCGAGAACATCTTCCTCGGCAACGAGATCCGCAAGTTCGGCGGTGTGATGGATTACGACGCCATGTATGCGAAGGCCGAGGCGCTGCTCGCCCGGCTCAAGCTCAAGGACGTCAACGTAGCGGCCCCTGTAATGAACTACGGCGGCGGCTACCAGCAGTTGTTCGAGATCGCCAAGGCGCTGGCGAAAAACGCGCGCCTGCTGATCCTCGACGAGCCCTCGTCGTCGCTGACCTCCTCCGAGACCGATACGCTGTTGTCGATCATCGAGGACCTCAAGCGCGACGGTGTGGCCTGCGTTTACATCTCGCACAAGCTCGACGAAGTGGCACGCGTGTGCGACACGGTCACGGTCATCCGCGACGGCAAGCACATCGTCACGAAGCCGATGAGCGAGATGACCACGCATACGATCATCACCGCGATGGTCGGGCGCGAGATCGAAAACCTGTTCCCGAAGATGGACCACGACATCGGCGAGGTGATCTTCGAGGCGAAGCACGTCACCTGCTGGGACGTGGCCAACCCGAACCGCAAGCGCGTCGACGACATCTCGTTCGAAGTGCGTCGCGGCGAGATCGTCGGTATCGCCGGGCTCGTGGGCGCGGGTCGTACCGAACTGGTCTCGGCGATCTTCGGCGCCTACCCCGGCCGCTACGAGGCCGAGCTGGTGCTCGAGGGCAAGTCGATCAAGATCCGTTCGCCCGAGCAGGCGATCAAGGCCGGTCTGTCGCTGGTGCCGGAAGACCGTAAACGCCAGGGTATCGTGCCGCTGCTGGGTGTGGGCGACAACATCACGCTCGCCACGCTGGCGCATTATGCGCACGCCGGGCAGATCGACCGTCAGGCCGAGCTGCAGGTGGTCGACACCGAGATCAAGCGGCTGCGCGTCAAGACGGCCAGTCCCGAACTGGCGATTGTCGGGTTGTCCGGCGGCAACCAGCAGAAGGCGGTCCTGACCAAGATGCTGTTGCCGGGCCCCAAGGTGCTTATCCTCGACGAGCCGACCCGCGGCGTCGACGTCGGCTCCAAGTACGACATCTACAAGCTGATGTTCGAACTGGCCGCCAAGGGCGTCGCCATCATCATGGTCTCCTCGGAGATGCCCGAGGTGCTCGGCGTGAGCGATCGCGTTCTCGTCGTCGGCGAGGGCAAGCTTCGCGGCGACTTCAAGAACGTCGGTCTGACGCAGGAGCAGGTGCTCGCCGCCGCGATTTCACACGCCGCCGAGGGGCCCGCACACGCGGCCTGATCCTTCGAACCCATCCACGCGCCACCACGGAAGCTCCTCCATGCAGGCCCAGCAAATCCAGCAACTGTTCGTCCGCTACAAGATCCTCGCGCTGCTCATCGCCGTCGCGCTGATCTGGGTGTTTTTTCACGTAAAGACCGACCAGGCCTTCATCACGCCCGGCAACCTGTCCAACCTGTTCCGGCAGATGGCCATCACCGGCATGCTTGCCTGCGGCATGGTGTTCGTCATCATCGCGGGCGAGATCGATCTGTCGATCGGCTCGCAGCTCGGCCTGCTGGGTGGTGTGGTCGCCATCCTTACGGTCAACCAGGGCTGGGGCACGTGGACGTCCATCGGCGCCGTGCTGGTGCTCGGCCTGCTTATCGGTGCGTTCAACGGCTTCGTGGTCACCAAGATGCGCGTGCCGTCGTTCATCGTCGGTCTCGGCGGCATGCTGGCTTTCCGCGGCATCGTGCTTTACATCACCGGCAGCTCCACCATCGCGCCGGCGCCGGATGACCTCATCCAGCTCGGCCAGGGCTTCGTCCCGGTGGCGATGTCGCGCTGGATCGGCGGCATCATCTTCCTTGCCATGGTCGCGCTGACCGTCCGCCGGCGCATGCGTCGGGGCAAGCTCGGTCTGCAGCAGGGCGCGGTCTGGGTCGATGCGGTCAAGCTGGTCGCCATCGGCGCGGTCATCTTCGGCTTCGTGCGCACGCTCAACGACGCCAACGGCATTCCCATTCCGGTGATGATCCTGCTCGGCCTGCTGGCCGTGTTCACCTACGTTTCGACCCAGACCGTGTTCGGTCGCCATATCTACGCGGTCGGCGGCAACATGGAAGCGACGCGCCTCTCGGGCGTCAACGTCGCCCGGGTCAAGCTGGTCGTGTTCGCGCTGATGGGACTGATGTGCGCCTTCGCCGGCATCATCACCGTGGCCCGCACCGGTTCGGGTTCGCCCTCCGCCGGTACCGGCGGCGAGCTGGACGCCATTTCCGCCTGTTTCATCGGCGGCACGTCGATGCGCGGCGGTTCCGGCACGGTCTACGGCGCGCTGATCGGCGCCCTCGTCATGGCCAGCCTCGACAGCGGCATGCAGCTGATGGACGTCGACAACTCCTGGCAGATGATCATCAAGGGCGCGATCCTGGTGCTCGCCGTGTGGGTGGACGTGCTGTCGGGTTCGAACCGTAACGGCTGAGCATGAAAATCATGGACGATTTCGACACCCTCCAGGGTCAGTGGCGCCAGGTTCGGTTCGAAGCGAACGGCATCATCGACCCTCCGGATGACCACGGCGGGCATGGCGCGCCGATAAAGGTGTGGCCCAGCCGACGGCATTCGTCACGTCCCCGGGCCTGACGTTGCGCGGCTTCGTCCGGCATCGCCCCTAGAAATGTAGGAGCGCGCCTGCGCGCGACGCGCTTGCGCTGACCGTCGTGCGTCAGGCGTTAAGGGCATCGCGCGCGAGGCGCGCTCCTACAGGTCTTACTTTCCGCTGTTCAGCGCCCGAGCCATCTTCAGATGTTGCTTTAGCGTCGGCAGGGTCTTCTTCGCGAAGGCTTGCAGTTCCTTGTTCGAGCCCTTCTCTGCCTCGACCTCGAAGATGGCGATGGCCTTTTCGTGATCGGCGACGGCGACCTTCGCGTATTCCTTGTCGAACGCCGCGCCATTGAGGCGCTTCAGCGCGTCGATGTCTTTCTGGTTCGCGGGCGGCGGGCTCTCGGCGGTGGCATAGCCGCGGTCTCCGCTCGCAAGATTCTTCAGCTCCTCGCCCGACTTGGTATGGTCGTCGACCATGTGCTGGCCGAACGACTTCACCTTGGCCGATCCGCCGTTGGTCACGGCGATCTTGCCCAGCTCCACTTCGGCCAGGCCTGCGCCGCTGGCGTTGGTGACGAAGCCGGCATCGGTCGGGGTACCGCCCTTGGAATCGGTCTGCTTGGTGTCGTCCTGCGCATGGGCGGCGAAAGGAACGGCAGCCACGAGTAGCGCGGTCGCGATGAGGCGGGGCAGGGTGCGTGACATCATGGATTCTCCGGTAGCACGGTAACGGCTGTCAGATGTCTCATTCCAGCCATGAAAGCGTTGTGACCCCGGCGGCAACTTTCTGAAGTTCCTGAACGAAAACGGACGCCCGAAGGCGCCCGTTTCCTATCGCATGTCGCACAAAACTTACTTGCGGCGAGCAACCGTCGCGCCGAGGCCGGCGGCGTCGCGCAGCACGTCAGCCTTGTCGGTCTTCTCCCAGGAGAACGCCGTGAACGTGTTGCCGTTCTTGTCGGTGACGTCGTACGGCTTGCGGCCGAAGTGACCGTTGGAGGCGGTCGGCTGGTACATCGGGTGGACCAGATCGAGCATCTGGATGATGCCGTACGGGCGCAGGTCGAAATGCTTGCGGATCAGCTTCTCGATCTTCTCGTCGGGAATCTTGCCGGTGCCGAAGGTCGTCACCGAGATCGAGGTCGGCTCGGCAACGCCGATGGCGTAGCTGACCTGGATTTCGCAACGGTCGGCGAGGCCGGCCGCGACGATGTTCTTGGCGACGTAGCGCGCGGCATAGGCAGCCGAACGGTCGACCTTGGACGGATCCTTGCCCGAGAACGCGCCACCACCGTGACGGGCCCAGCCGCCGTAGGTGTCGACGATGATCTTACGGCCGGTCAGGCCGCAGTCGCCCACCGGTCCGCCGATGACGAACTTGCCGGTCGGGTTGATGTGGAACTTGGTGCCCTTGTGCAGGAGCTTCGCCGGCAGCACGGGCTTGAGGATCAGCTCGCGCACGCCTTCGATCAGGTCCTTCTGCTTGACGTCCGGATCGTGCTGGGTGGAGAGCACGACGGCGTCGATGGCGACGGCTTCGCCGTTCTCGTAGCGCAGGGTGACCTGGCTCTTGGCGTCCGGGCGAAGCCACGGCAGCGGCGAGTTCTTCTTCTTGCGGACCTTGGTCTGCTGCTCGACGAGACGATGCGCGTAGTGGATCGCCGCCGGCATGTACTCGGTGGTTTCGTTGGTCGCATAGCCGAACATCAGGCCCTGGTCGCCAGCGCCCTGTTCTTCCGGCTTCTTGCGGTCCACGCCCTGGTTGATGTCAGGCGACTGCTTGCCGATCAGGTTGAGAACGCCGCAGGTCTCGCCGTCGAACCCGACTTCCGAGGAGTCGTAGCCGATGTCGAGGATGACCTTACGGGTCAGCGCTTCCAGATCGATCCAGGCGCTGGTGGTGATCTCACCCGCGACGATGGCGACACCGGTCTTCACCAGCGTCTCGCAGGCCACGCGCGCACGCGGGTCCTGGGCCAGGATGGCGTCCAGAACGGCGTCGGAGATCTGGTCGGCGATTTTGTCCGGATGGCCTTCGGAGACCGACTCGGAGGTGAAGAGGAAATTGCTCATCGAGGGTATATATCCTTCTTTACGGATAAAGAGATAAATGGGGCGCGCCATGATACACGCCCCGTCGCCGGTTTGCAGCGGCAAGGGTACCCCCGGCGGGTGACGATTGCATGGATGTTCAGCGCGGGAAGGGGTAGGAGGGGGTTGGGAGGGGGTTGCCGCCCGCTCTGTCGGCTTTTCGCGCGCGGGGCGCGCTCCTATGACAGCCGCCGTGTAGGAGCGCGCCCCGCGCGCGAAAGGCCAACAGCGCGGGGACACGGTGCCCCTTTTTCCGTCAGGCCACCTCCGCCAGTCGTTCGCGGGCCGCCCGGGCCACGGCCACCATCCCGGTCAGGGCCTCAGCTACCTCGGGCCAGCCGCGGGTCTTCAAGCCGCAATCGGGATTGACCCAGAGCTGGTCCGGACGAAGCACCTGGAGCGCCCGGGACAGCAGATCGGCCATTTCCTCCTTGCCGGGCACGCGCGGGGAGTGAATGTCGTAGACGCCGGGTCCGATCCCGTTCGGGTAACGGAACCGTGTGAAGGCGTCCAGCAGCTCCATCCGCGAGCGGCTGGTCTCGATCGAGATCACGTCCGCGTCCATCGCGGCGACCGCCTCGATGATGTCGTTGAACTCCGAGTAGCACATGTGGGTATGGATCTGGGTCGAGTCGCTGACGCCACCCGCGGTGATCCGGAATGCGTCGACCGCCCAGTCCAGATAGGCGGCCCAGTCACCCCGGCGCAGCGGCAGGCCTTCGCGCAGCGCCGGCTCGTCGATCTGCACGATGCCGATGCCGGCTTTCTCGAGATCGTGGACCTCGTCACGCAAAGCCAGGGCGATCTGTCGGCACACCTCTGCACGCGGGAGATCGTCACGTACGAACGACCACTGCAGCATCGTCACCGGACCGGTTAGCATGCCCTTCATCGGCCTGGCGGTCAGGGACTGGGCGTATGCGGACCAGGCGACGGTCATCGCGGCGGGACGCGCCACGTCACCGAAGACGATCGGCGGCTTGACGCAGCGCGAGCCGTAACTCTGCACCCAGCCCAGAGACGTGAACGCGTAGCCTTGCAGCTGTTCGCCGAAGTACTCGACCATGTCGTTGCGCTCGGGCTCGCCGTGCACGAGGACATCGAGGCCCGCTTCTTCCTGAAACGTCACGGCGCGCCGCACCTCCTCGCGAAGCACGGCCGTATAAGCCTCGTCGTCTAGCTTGCCCGAGCGATGCGCGGCACGTGCAAGGCGTAGTTCCGTGGTCTGCGGAAACGAGCCGATGGTGGTGGTCGGCAGGTCGGGCAGGCCGAAGCGCTGCTTCTGCACATTCGCGCGAAACGCGTAGGCCGAGCGGCGCTTTCCGAACTGGGGCGTCAGTCCACGTACGCGCGCCCGCACGTCGGCGCGCAGCACGTCGGGAGAAAGCAGTCGCGCCTCCACTGTCGCATGCTGACGCGAGAGCGCGAGCTGCGCCGTCTCGTCGCCGACGGCGGCATCGGCATAGCGTCGCAGTTCGACGATCTTCTGCCGCGCGAACGACAGCCAGTCGCCGATCGAACCCGGCAGGTGCCTTTCTTCCGACGCATCGATGGGCACGTGCAGCAGCGAGCACGACGTCGACAGCCACAGACGCTCGTCGCCGAGGCGCTCGCGTGCGCGGGCGATGCGCGGCGCGATGGCGGACGGGTCGCTCAGCCAGATGTTGCGGCCGTCGAGCACGCCGGCGGACAGCACACGACCGGCGGGAAGCGCGTCAAGCACGGCATCCAGTTGCCCGGGCGCGCGCGCTAGATCGACATGTAGGCCGGCGACGGGCAACGACGCCGCCAGTTCGAGGTTGCCGCCGAGCTCGCCGAAATAGGTCGCGAGCAGAATGCGGCCACGCGACCGTTCACCGATGGCGGCATAAGCGCCGCGATAGGCCGCCTGCCAGTCCGGCTCGAGATCGAGCACGAGGGCCGGTTCGTCGACCTGGATCCAGTCGGCACCCGCGTCCGCGAGCGCATCGAGCAAACCGCGCCACGCCGGCAGCAACGCGTCGAGCAGCGCCAGAGGATCGCTGCCGTCGACGGTCTTGGCCAAACGGAGGAAGGTCAGCGGACCGAGGAGTACGGGGCGCGCCGCATGGCCGAGGGTGACGGCTTCACGATATTCCGCGACGACCTTGTCGGCACGCGTGGCAAACGACTGGCCCGCCTGCAGCTCGGGGACGATGTAGTGGTAGTTGGTGTCGAACCACTTGGTCATCTCCAGCGCGTGCAGGTCGACTTCGCCGTCCTGACGGCCGCGTGCCATGGCGAAATAGCCGGCCAGCGGATCGCGCTGATGGAGTGCACGGTAGCGCGGGGGAATGGCGTCGACCGCGACGGCGGCATCGAGCACATGGTCGTAAAGCGAGAAGTCGTTGACGGGAACGCTGTCGGCTCCCGCGTCGCGCGCGAGGCGCCAGTGGCGTTCGCGGAGCTGACGGGCGACGGTGAGCAGGTCGTCGGCGCTGGTTTCGCCCCTCCAGTGACTTTCGAGCGCTCGCTTCAGTTCGCGGCGTCGGCCGATGCGGGGAAAACCGGGGTAGGTAACGTGTGGCATGTGGATGATTCCTCTTCGTGGCAAAGAGGAGGGAAGGGCGGTTCGTCGCGGACGCACGTGCACTGCCACACGGAAGGTGCGGCAGCGTGAAGGCGTCATGCGGCTTGCCGTCGACCTTCGCCCCCGCGGGCGAACCGGACCCTCGCGCGAACGCGACGGCCCAGGTCGGGCAGGGCACACGCACCCATGACGGCACGCGCGCCCAGGCCGGCGGCAGGTCTTCGGGCTCGTGGATGTGGCACCTGGGTGCCGCCTTGCGTGTCGCTTCCCGGATCGCCATCGATCCAGTGCTGATGACGCGCTCGTCTCCACATACCGCTGCGGGGCAGCGCCGGATTCTCACCGGCTTCCCTCTTAGCTTTTATCCTTCTATTCGAATAGAGAGATAAAGACCGCTGGCGGCCCAGAGGTTAGCCCTACGGACGGGGCAGGTCAACGAGCCAGGCATGCATCGCGTCGACATGTCGCCCGCGACGATGCGCCAGGGCATCGGGAGTAAGGCATGGCGGCAAGGCACATCGTGATGGCGACGGTGGGATCGCAGGGTGACCTGTTTCCGTTCCTGTCCGTGGGGCGGGAGCTGGCGGCGCGGGGCCATCGGGTCACCATCGGTGCCCATGCGATTCATCGCGAGGCGGTGGCGGAGGCCGGGCTGAGGTTCGTCCTTGCCAGCGGGATCGCGGAGCCCGAGGACAAGGCCGCCTTCGCTGCCCGGGCGTTCCATCCGCTGCGCGGTCCGCGCTTCGTCGTACGTGACCTCGCCGCCGAGGATGTCGCCGCGAGCTACCGCGCGCTGGCGCCGGTATGTCTGGAGGCCGATGCGATCGTCACCTCGACGCTCGCCTTCGCCGGCCAGATTCTGGGCGAGACGACACGCGTGGCGTGGTTGTCCGCCGTCCTGTCGCCCGCGGTGTTCCTTTCCGCTTTCGATCCGCCGGCGACGGGCATGGCGCGACTCGACCGTTTCTTACGTGCGTCGCCGCGTCGTGGCGCCTGGGTGCGCCGGATCGGCGAGCGGGTGACCGCACCGTGGACACGTGCCGTGCGCAGCTTCCGGCAGTCGCTGGGTCTGGCGCCGGTGTCGGTGTGGGGCGATCCGTTTCATCGCGGACAGCACGCGCGCGATGGTGTGCTGGCGATGTATTCGCCGTTGCTGGGTCACGCGCCGCAGGATGCCCCGGCGCACAGCGTGGTCACTGGCTATTGCCGTTACTCGCCCTTCAACGAAACCCTTCCCCCGGAGCTGTCGGCGTTTCTCGACGCGGGTGACGCGCCGATCGTGTTTACGCTGGGATCGGCGGCGGTGCACGCGGGCGAGGCCTTCCTTCGCGAGAGCATGGCGGCGGCAGGCGCGCTCGGACGTCGTGCCGTCTTGCTCACCGGCTCGCCCGAGATGCGCGCGCGGTTGCCCGACACGTTGCCAGCCGGGGTGATGGCTGTGGAATACGCGTCACACGGTGCGCTGTTCCCGCGCGCTTCCGCGGTGGTACACCACGGGGGTGTCGGCACGACGCAGGAGAGTTTGCGCGCGGGGTGTCCGGCGCTCGTGGTGCCGCATGGCTTCGATCAGCCTGACAATGCGGCGCGTGTGCTTCGGCTGGGTGTGGGCGATGTATTGCCCGCTTCGCGTTACCGCGCTGACCGGGCGGCGGCGAAGCTGCGCGTCCTCCTGACTGACGAAGGCGTGGCCTTGCGCGCCCAGCGCGCGGCTGAAGTCATCCGGGCCGAGCGAGGCGCGTCGCTGGCCGCGGATGTGATCGAACAGGCGATGGCGCGGCGAGACCGCCGTATGGCAACAACATAGCCGAACTGCCGCAATCACCGCTTACTCGAACCCTGCGATCGCTCGCGGCGTATAAGCCTCCTCCAAAGCTGCCGTCTCTTCCTCGGTCAGCTCCAGATCGATCGCCGCCACCGCATCATCGAGATGCTGTGGCTTCGACGCCCCGACGATCGGCGCGGTCACGCCGTCACGATGCGCCACCCACGACAATGCCACCTGCGCACGAGGCACGCCACGCGCATCGGCCACCCTCTTCACCGCCGCGACGATGGCGCGATCCGAATCTTCCGTGGCGTTGTAAAGCGTGCCGCCGAAGACATCGCTCTTCTGCCGGTCGCTGCCTTCGTCCCAGTCGCGCGTCAGCCGTCCGCGTGCCAGCGGGCTCCATGGCAACACCGCGATGTGCTCGTCGATGCAGAACGGAATCATCTCGCGCTCTTCCTCGCGCTGCAGCAGGTTGTAGTGATCCTGCATGCTGACGAACTCGGTCCAGCCGTGCATCCGCGAGGTGTAAACCATCTGCGCGAACTGCCACGCATACATCGACGAGGCGCCGAGGTAGCGGACCTTGCCGGCCTTCACTACGTCATGCAGTGCCTCGAGCGTTTCCTCGATGGGCGTGGTCTGGTCGTAGCGATGGATCTGCAGCAGGTCGATGTAGTCGGTACCGAGGCGGGCCAGCGAATCGTCCACCGAATGGAAGATCGCCTTGCGCGACAGGCCGCCGCCGTTCGGTCCCTTGCGCCAGTGGAAGAAGGTCTTGGTGGCGATCACCACCTCGTCGCGTTTCGCAAAATCTTTCAGGGCACGTCCGACGATCTGTTCGGACGTGCCGTCGGAGTATGCGTTCGCCGTGTCGAAGAAGTTGATGCCCAGGTCCAGCGCCTTGCGAATGAAGGGCCGGCTCTGCTCTTCGTCCAGCGTCCAGGCGTGGTTTCCGCGGTCGGGAACGCCGTAAGTCATGCAACCGAGCACCAGCGGCGAGATATCCAGGCCGGTACGGCCGAGCTTGATGTAGCGCATGCGAAGACTCCATCGGGGGATGCCCCATTGTGACTGGCCGGATGTAGACGCTGCATATACCTGCCATGGCTATGATTTGCGCGAACCGCGGCTTCGACGCGACGCGCCCCTGCCGCGTCACCCACCGGAGTCATGAAATGCCGTCCACTCTTTATTCACGCAGGCCGCCCCGTATCACGGGCGTGGTCATAGCGCTTCTCGGTCTCTTTCTCGTGGGAGGCGGAGCGTGGCTCGCGGCTCTCGGAGGCTCGTTCTACTACCTCATCGCTGGCGCCGCGGTCGTAGCGACCGGCATCCTGCTCGTGCGCGGTTCGGCCAGCGCCCTCTGGCTCTATGCCGTGATCCTGCTCGGGACGGCCATCTGGGCGTTCACCGAGGTCGGGCTCGTGGGTTGGCAGCTGGAACCGCGACTGCTGGTTCCGGTGGTGCTCGGTATTTATCTCGTCATGCCCTGGGTACGTCGCAAGCTCACTCCCTCGGGCGGTGGCGCCTTCGCGGTGATCGTGGCCGTTATCGTCAGCGTCGGTCTCGGCGTGGCGGGTTTCATGCAGCCCGTCGGCACGCAGGGCGAAGCGGTCATCCGAAACATGGCGGATGGCCACGACGCCTCGGTGCCGGACAGCGACTGGCAGTTCTACGGCCGCACACCCAGGGGCGATCGCTTCTCGCCGCTGGACCAGATCAACGCGACCAACGTCAGGGACCTCAAGGTCGCCTGGACGGCACGGACGGGCGACACCATGCGTCCGGGTGAGGATCAGGGCGGTACCGACGCGGGTCACGAGTTCAACTTCGAAAACACCCCGATCAAGATCGGCGACACGCTTTACGTGTGTACGGGCCATAGCTGGGTGGTCGCCTTCGACGCCGCCACGGGTGCGAAGAAGTGGAGCTTCGATCCCAAAGCCAATACCGATGCGGACGTCTATCTGGCCTGTCGCGGCGTGGCGTATTACGAAGCGCCGCAGGGCACGCAGACCGATTGTCCGCGTCGCATCATCGCGCCGGTACTCGATGCCCGCGTGCTCGCGCTCAACGCCGATACCGGTAAGCCCTGCGAGGATTTCGGCGAGCACGGCTTCGTTTCGCTGACGCAGTATCTCGGCCATGTGCCGGCCGGCTTCCACTTCGTGACGTCGCCGCCGATGGTGCTGAAGGATCGCGTGATCCTCGGTGGCTGGGTCTACGACAATCAGGCGGAAGGCGAGCCGTCGGGTGCCGTGCGCGCGTTCGATCCGCTCTCCGGCAAGCTGGTCTGGGCGTGGGACGTCGGGCACGATCCGCAGAACTGGACGCCGGGTCCGAACGATCAGCTGACACGCGGCACGCCTAACGCGTGGGGCGTGTACACCGCCGATCCGGATCTGGGCATGGTCTACCTGCCGATGGGTAACGCCACGCCGGATTACTTCGGCGGCCATCGTCGTCCGTTCGACGAGAAGGTGTCGAGTTCGACGGTCGCGCTGGATATCGAAACCGGCGAGCCGAAGTGGACCTACCAGAACACGCATCACGACCTGTGGGACATGGACGTACCGACGGGTCCGTCGCTGGTCGACTTGCCCGGTCCCGATGGCGGCACGATTCCCGCCCTGGTACAGACGACCAAGCGCGGCGAGTTCTTCGTACTCGATCGCCGCACCGGCAAGCCGGTGACCGAAGTCGCCGAGAAGAAGGTGCCGACCGACACGGTGCCGGGTGACTTCGCGTCGCCCACTCAGCCGTACTCGGTGGGCATGCCGTCGCTGACACCGAAGGATCTCACGGAGCAATCGCTCTGGGGCGCGACGCCGTTCGATCAGCTGATGTGCCGCATCGAGTTCCGTAAGGCGGCGTACGAAGGTCAGTTCACGCCGCCGCATCTGAAGGACACGATCGTCTATCCGGCCTTCGACGGCGTGATCGACTGGCACGGCGCCTCGATCGATCCGTATAACAAGCTGATCATCGCCAACGCGAACTACATCCCCTTCATCATCAGCCTCGCGCCGCGCCAGCCGGCGGAACAGAAGGGCTACGTGAAGCCGTGGGACGGCACCGGTGACGAGCCGAAGGTCGGCGGCGGTCTGGCACCGCAGTACGGCACGCCTTATGTCGGCAAGGTACATCCGTGGCTGAACCCGCTGGGCGTGCCGTGCAATCCGCCGCCGTGGGGCACACTGGCGGCGATCGATCTGGTCACGCACAAGCTGGTCTGGGAGCACCCGCTCGGCACGACGCGCGACACCGGTCCGTTCGGCACGCATACGAACGCGCCGCTGCCCACCGGCATCTTCAACATCGGTGGCAACATGACCACGAAGGGCGGCCTGGTGTTCATCGGTGCCACGGCGGATAACTACATTCGTGCGATGGACGAGCGGACGGGCAAGGTCCTCTGGCAGGCACGTCTGCCGGCGGGTGGGCAGGCGAATCCGATGTCGTACTCGGTCGGCGGAAAGCAGTACGTGGTGATCGCCGCGGGCGGGCACAGCGGGCTGGGAACCAAGTCGGGTGATTACGTGGTGGCTTACGCGTTGCCTTGAAGAGCGTCGCCGGCAGGGCCGGCTCCTACCTCTCCGCGGAACCCGCCCGGGTCACCGCAGACAGGTAGGAGCCGGCCCTGCCGGCGATTCCCGCGCAGCAAGGCCTTGAAACCTCACCAACCATCCCTACCTAGTGCGCACAACGCCGACGAGGCGTAAGATCCGCACCTCACCACGAGAGCCACGCCATGTTCCGCTGCAAGCACGATTTGATGCTCGACCTACCGATCGCCTCTGGGGCGCGTCGCGGGTGCGCGCGCTCCGTGCAAGGTGGAACGCTGTCGTAAGACGGCGCCCGGCCTCGAAGATTCGAAAGCACCCGCAAGGGTGCTTTTTTTTGTCTCGCATTCGACCAAATCCGCCGTTTCCAGGCCTTTACCGGAGTCTCCGTGTCATGAAGAACAGCCGCGACCCCCGATCCTGACCCGTCCTGCTCTGCCAGGGGCGGCGGTCGTCGGATCGGGGAGTGCCTCGCTCGGAACCTCTTCTTCGAGCCCCTGGCGATCCCATCAGGACATCGTTAGCCATGAGTACCACCACTCGCGAAACCACCATTCCCGTCGGCCGCTGGCGCAATCTCGGCATCATCGCGCACGTCGACGCGGGCAAGACCACGCTCACCGAGCGGCTTCTCTACAAGACCGGTACGATCCATCGCACCGGTGAGGTGCACGACGGCGCGACCACCACCGACCATATGGAGCTCGAGCGCGAGCGTGGCATCACGATCGGCGCCGCGGCCGTGCGCGCGAACTGGACCCCGCAAGGTGACCTGCCGCATCGGCTGACCCTCATCGATACGCCCGGGCACATCGACTTCGCGATCGAGGTCGAACGTTCGCTGCGCGTGCTCGACGGTGCGGTGACCGTGTTCTCGGGCGTCGCCGGCGTGCAGCCGCAATCGGAAACCGTATGGCGCCAGGCGCGCCGGCATGGCGTACCGTTGATGGCCTTCGTCAACAAGATGGACCGCCCGGGCGCGGATTTCGATGCGGTGGTCGCACAGATGCGCGACAAACTCGGTGCCAATCCGTGGGTCGTCGCGCGTCCGGTGATCGAGGGCGAGCACATGACCGGTCTCGTCGATCTCGTCGGCGAACGCACATGGCGTTTCGATGACGACGGCACGCCGAGCGTGCACGGCTGGGACGGGACGGAACGTGCCGCCCATGCCGACGCACGCGCCGAACTCGTGGCCGCCGTGGCGGACCGTGACGAAACGCTTGCCGAACTCTGGCTGGCGGAACAGCCGATCGATGCCGACGTCCTCACGGCGGCGCTGCGTCGTGGCACGCTGGCGGGCCTCGGCTCCCCGGTATTGCCGGGGTCGGCGTTCCGCAATGTCGGTATCGAGCCGTTGCTCGATGCCTTCGTCGCGTATCTGCCGTCGCCCCTGGATCGACCGTCCGTCGTCGCGCACACCGATAACGGCGACGTCTCGCTGGCCCCCGACGCGAACGCACCGCTGGCTGCGCTCGTCTTCAAGGTGGTCAACCAGGCGCATGGTCCGCTGGCCTTCGTGCGCGTGTATTCGGGTCGCCTGCACGTCGGCGATGCCGTGTGGCGCAGCGGCACCGATCGCGTGCAGCGGGTCGGCCGCCTGGCGGTCGTGCGTGCGGAAGATACCGAAGCGGTGGACGCCGCCGAGGCGGGCGACATCGTCGCGATTGCCGGCTGGAAAGACGTCGCGACAGGCGAAACCTTGTCGGACTCGCATCGCCACGTGCGGCTGGAAACGATCCAGGCGCAGCCGGCGGTATTGTCCTGGCGACTGTCGCCCGAACGCTCGGCCGATCTGCTCAAGCTCGGGAATGGCCTGGCGCGCCTCGCGCAGGAGGATCCTTCCTTCCGCGTGAGCACCGATCCTGAAACCGGCGAGACGCTGGTCTGGGGTATGGGCGAGCTGCACCTCGAAGTGATGGTCGAGCGGCTGCGTCGCGAGTGGGGTGTGCAGGTGCGCACCGGTTCTCCACGCGTGGCGTACCAGGAAACCCCCGCGAAGGCCTCGGGCCCGGTCGAGGGCAAACTGGCCAAGCAGACGGGCGGCAGCGGTCAGTACGCACGCGTGGTGCTGTCTCTGGCGCCGACCGGCGAGGATGTCAACCGGTTTGTCGACAAGACGACCGGCGGCGTCATTCCGAAGCAGTTCCAGTCGGCGGTGGAGAAGGGTGCGCATTCGGCACTGCTCGAAGGTCCGCGTGGTTACCCGGTGGTCGGTGCGGAAGTGATCGTGCTCGACGGTCAGGCCCATGCGGTGGACTCGAACGAGGCCGCGTTCCATCGAGCGGCCCAGATCGCGGTGAAGTCGGCGCTGGAAGCGACCGGTACGGTGCTGCTGGAGCCGGTGATGCGCGTGTCGGTGTCGACGCCGGGCGCGGCGGTCGGTGACGTACTGGGCGACCTGCAGCGTCGCGGTGGGCAAATCGTCCACCTCGCCGATACGCAGGAGCGAACCGAGATCGAAGCCGACGTGCCGCTGGCGCAGCTCGATGGCTACAGCACCGCGTTGCGTTCGCTGAGCCAGGGGCGTGCGTCGGCAACGGTGGCTTTCGAGGCGTATCGCCCGGCGACGGTGCAGGAGGCGTCGCGCCGTTCGGCGTAAATGGCGGGCGGGCCTGCTGGCGGAGCATCGCCAGCAGGCTGGCTCCCAACGGATTTGGGATCGACCGAGGCACCTTCCTCAGATCGCCCGCCTTCTGATGGGAGCCAATCCTGTCACCGATGCTCTGCGCCCCGCGAAGGGTTACCCTTCTCCCATGATTTCCTACCCTGACGCACTCGACCTCCTTCTCGCCGAATCCCGCCAGCTGGAGAGCGAGCGCGTCACGGTCGACACGGCGGCAGGACGCATTCTCGCCGCCGACATCGTCAGCCCGATGTCCCTCCCAGGCTTCGATAACGCCGCCATGGACGGATACGCACTACGCGCACCCGGTGAGACGATCGCCGCGGGTGCGACTTATGCGATCGCGGCGATGCACGCGGCAGGCGACGGCGCCGAAGGCTATCCGGATGCCCAGTGCTGCGAAATCGCCACCGGCGCACGGATGCCCGCCGGGTTCGACACCGTCGTCCCTGTCGAGCGGTGTGAGCGCAGCGGAGGTATCGTTCGCTTCACCATCGACGAACGCCGCGGGCAGAACGTGCGTGCGGCCGGTAGCGACATCGAGGCAGGTAGCCTCGCGTTGGGTATCGGGCGGCGCATCGATGCGGCGGCCATCATGTTGCTGGCGGCACTGGGTGTCGAAACGGTCGACGTCGCCCGTCGGCCACGTGTGGCGATCATCACCACCGGCAGCGAACTGCATCCCGTCGGGCCGCTGCCGCCCGGTGGCATCCACGATTCCAACGGTCCGTTTCTCGCGGCAAGCCTCGTTCGCTGGGGCGCCGAGCTCCTGTTCCGTCGTCGCGTCCCGGATATCGGCGACGCATTCCACGAGGCGGTGCGCGACGCTCTCCAGGCGGGGGCGGATCTCATCGTCACGACGGGAGCCGTGTCCGCGGGACGCTTCGACTTCGTTCCCTCGGCGCTGGCTTCGCTGGGCGCAACGACGCTTTTTCACAAGGTGGCCATGCGCCCGGGTAAGCCGTTGCTTGCCGCGCGCTTCGATCACGGGCCGATGGTGGTCAGCTTGCCCGGCAATCCGATCGCGGTGGCCGTCGGCTATCGTTTCTTCGTCGCTCCGGTACTTCGTGCCATGGCGGGTCTCGGGGCCGAGCGGTCGCAGCGGGTTCGCGTGAGCGAGAGCGTCGGTATGCGCCAGGGCATGCATCATTTTGCCCTTGGCCAACGCGTCAGCGATGTCGATGGCCTCGAAGCCATTCGCCTGATGCAGGCACAAGCGGCCTATCGCATCGTGCCATTTACACAGGCGGATGTGTGGTTGAGCGCCGCCGACGCATTCGGCGATACGGCTGACGCCTGGCCGCTCGATCCGGCGGATGCGCCGTGATCGTCGGCCTCATCCTGGCGGGTGGCTTGTCCTCGCGCATGGGGGCCGACAAGGCGTCGCTGATCATCGAAGGGCGCACGTTATTGCAACGGACGGCCACGGCGCTACGCGCCGTCGGTGCGACGATCGTGGCGGTGAGCGGCGACCGGCCCGGCGGGATACCTGACCGGTGGCCGCGCAGCGGGCCCGTCGGCGGCATCGCCAGCGCGGTGGAATATCTGCCGGATGGCGAGCTGCTGGTCGTTCCGGTAGATATGCCCCGGCTGAGTCATGCCTTGCTGGAGCCGCTGATTGCCGCCCGCTCAGAGCGCACGACGGTGTGGCACGGCTACCCGTTGCCTATGCGCATGACGCTCGACGGCGCCTCGCGCACGGCGCTGGCCGAACTCATGACGCAGCCCGGAAGGACCTGCTCCGTATCGGCCCTGCAATCCTGTCTGGGTGCGGCGCGACTCGCGATCGACACACTGGACACGCGCCTGCTGGTCAACTGCAACACCCCCGACGAATGGCGTGAGGCGAACGCATGAGAGTGCAAATGGAGAACGACATGATCCGCGTGCGCATCGACGAGGACGAACTGAGCGAACTGTTGCAGGACGTCGCGTTGCTCGGTTCGACAGCCTTCGGCACGGTATTCACCATGCGCTACGCCGTCGATGCGACCGACGCCGTGGTGTGTGGGCTGTCGGGCAATGCACACGAGTGGCGGATGGAAGTACCGCGGCTGGCGCTTGAAGACTTGCAGTCGCGTCTGCCCAGCAAGGACGGTCTGGTCTTCGATATCCCTGGATACGATACGGTCGCGACGACGGTGCGTTTCGATGTGGACGTGAAAGACAGCCTGCGTCGACGCCGGGGCTGATCCATCGCGCGTCACGCGTCGGTGCTGATTACACGATGCGCTGGGGGCGTGTGTAGACGTTGAAACGTCCCGGTCGTGCAAAGCCCACCAGGGTGACGCCGCAATCCGCGGCGAGGTGGACCGCCAGCGCGGTGGGCGCGGAGATGGCGACCACCACGGTGATGCCCGCGACCGCCGCCTTGGTCACCATTTCGTAGCTGGCCCGGCTGGTGATCGCGACAAAACCCTGGTTGGTATCCACGCGGGACGTCAGCAGGACGCCGATGAGTTTGTCGAGCGCATTATGCCGGCCGACGTCCTCGCGAACGTGGATCAGCGTGCCGTCGAGGAGGGCCCAGGCAGCGGCGTGAACGGAGCCGGTGAAGGCGTTGATGGGTTGCGAGGCGCGGAGTAGTTCGAGAGCGTGTTCGATGGCGGCGGGGGTGATCGTGGGGCCTGAACCGACGGGGCCCGGGTGGCGGACCACGTCCTCGAGTTCGCGGCTGCCGCAGATGCCGCAGCCGCTGCGCCCGGGGAGTTCACCGCGGCGCGTATTGCCGGAACGGGTGGCTCCCACCGTCCGCACATCCACCGTGATGCCCTCGAGCACCTCACTCACCTCGACGGAGACGATGTCGTCGATCGAAGCGACCCGGCCTTCCGTCAACGCGAACCCGCGCGCGAAATCCTCGAGATCGCACGGCGTCGCCATCATCACCGCGAACGGCCGCCCGTCGAAATGCATCGCGACAGGCACCTCTTCGGCAAGCCGGTCGTCATCTTCCGTCGCCTGGCCGCGCTCGTAACGGAGCACGGGCCGCGTCGCGCATCCCGCAGGCGGCGGGCGATCAGGCGACCGCATGCGATGCCTTGCGTTTGTCGCGCGGATCCGCCGGCAGGGTGGAAGCCACGATACGCACCGGTACCGACTTGTACGCCGGTGTGCCCGAGCGGCGATCGTGACTCTCGAGCGCGATCAGTGCATTTCCTTCGGGGTAATACATCGCCACCGAACCCTCGGCGATGTCGAAGGCCACGGCCGTGAAGCCGCGTACGGCGCGCTCCTTACCATCGGCCACGTTGACCCCTGTGGCGAAGACATCGATGCGATCGCCCTGCCTGAGCCCGCGCGCGGCGAGATCTTTCTCGTGCATGAAGATGACGTCGCGTCGGCCGGTCACGCCGCGGTAGCGGTCGTTGAGGCCGTAAATCGTCGTGTTGTACTGGTCGTGCGAGCGGATCGTCGTGAGCATCAGGTCGTCGTCGCCCAGCGGCTCGTCTTCGTCCAGACCGCGCGCGATCAGGAACTGCGCACGCTTGTCCGGTGTATCCCAGGCACGCTCGCTGGCGGCGACGCGAAGACGAAAGCCGCCCGGCACGTTCACGCGCTTGTTGAAGTCGTAGAAGATCGGAAAGACCTTCTCGATGTCGTCGCGGATGAGGTTGTAATCGCCGACGAGGCGGTCCCAGTCGACCTTTGTATCGGGCAGGGTCGCTTTGGCGATACCGCGCACGATCCAGGGCTCGGAGCGCAGATGCTCCGATGCGGGCGTGAGCGTTCCCGCCGACGCATGCACCATGGACATCGAATCTTCCACGGTGACCGCCTGCGGCCCCGTGGCCTGCTCGTCGAGTTCCGTACGGCCGAGGCAGGGCAGGATCAGCGACTCCTTCGCAATGATCAGGTGCGATCGATTGAGCTTGGTCGCGATATGCACGGCGAGGTCGAGGCCGCGCATCGCGGCGAAGGTTTCTTCCGTGTCAGGCATGGCGACGGCCAGGTTGCCGCCGAGTGCGACCAGCGCCTTCGAACGCCCTTCGCGGATAGCGATGACGGCCGCGACCGCATCGTGGCCGTGTTCGACCGGCGGTTCGAAACCGTAGGTCTTACGGATGCCCTCATTGAGGGCCGCGTTAGGCTTCTCGGTGATGCCCACCGTGCGATCGCCCTGCACGTTGCTATGCCCACGCAGCGGGCAGATGCCCGCACCTTCCCGGCCGATGTTGCCGCGCATGAGCAGCAGGTTGGCGATCTGCTGGACATTCTCGGTGCCGTGGGCATGCTGCGTGATGCCCATGCCGTAGCAGACGATGACCTTGCTGGCCCTGGCGTAGATCCCGGCGGCGTGTTCGATCTCCGCGCGGGTCAGGCCCGACTTGCGTTCGATCGCATGCCATTCGGTGGCTTCCACATCGGCGACCAGCGCGTCGAAACCGCCGGTGTTCGCCTCGATGAAGTCGCGATCGATGACGCCAGGCATGCCTTCCGCCAGCGCCTTCGCGTCCTCGACCAGGAGGTACTTCATCATGCCCTTGAGCACGGCCACATCGCCGCCGATCTTCAGCTTGTAATAGGTCGAGGCGATGCGCACCGAACGGTTGGTGATCATCTCGACCGGATGCTGCGGTGAGGTGAATCGCTCCAGGCCGCGCTCGGGTAGGGGATTGAGCACGACGATGGGCACACCGCGTAGCGACGCCTCGCGCAGCGTGGACAGCATGCGCGGATGGTTGGTGCCCGGGTTGTGGCCGATGCAGAAGATGGCGTCACAGTGTTCGAAGTCGTCGAGCGTCACCGTGCCCTTGCCCGACCCCAGCGACTGCGGCAGGCCCACGCTGGTGGCTTCGTGGCACATGTTCGAGCAGTCGGGGAAATTGTTGGTGCCGAACTCACGGACGAACAGCTGGTACAGAAATGCCGCTTCGTTGGACGCGCGCCCGGAGGTGTAGAACTCGGCCATATCCGGGTCGGGCAGCGCACGCAGCGCCGCGCCGATGCGCTCGAACGCGGCGTCCCACCCGATCGGCTGGTAGGTATCGCTGGCGTGGTCGTAAACGAGGGGATGGGTCAGCCGACCCAGCCCCTCGAGGGTGTAGTCGGTGAGATTCCACAGATCGGCGACCTTGTTCGTCGCAAAGAATTCCGGCTTCACGCGCTTGGCCGTCGCTTCCCACGACACGGCCTTGGCGCCGTTCTCGCAGAACTCGAACGACGAGGTTTCCTTCGGATCGGGCCATGCGCAGCCCGGACAATCGAAACCCTGGGGCTGGTTGACCTTGTGCAAGGCGATGGATTCGCGCGCGATCGCCATCTGGCCGCTGAGGGCGCGGGCTACGGCACCCAGGGCGCCCCATCCGCCTGCCGGGCCGTCGTAGGGCTCGAAACCCGGAACGTCTTTGTCACTCATGCCTGTCACCTGTTGGGTACCCACGCCTTTTCTCATTCTACGCCCCGCTGCGTCCGGCGAAATTGAACGAAGGTACGGCGTGTTCACGTCGCCTTGCCGGTCGCTGGCCCAACCTCCGCGCCGCTCGGCGTCCCTCCCCAGGCGCCAGGAAGAACCGACGTGCAAGCACAACAGCCGGCCACCATGCTGCATGAGGGCCTGACACCTTCGGGCGGCCTCCCCATCGGCGACTTGCGTGGGTTCGGGCGGGTGCGCGCCGACGCCGCCCTGGCGTGCCTGTCGCTCGATCGCTCGAAGCCCGCGCTGGCGTCGTCACGGGTCGATCGGTCCCTGCTGCTGCTCGACGTGGACGGCGACGTCGTCTGGGATCAGGCGTACGTGCCGGGTACCAACGTCATCGAGTCCACGGGGCGCATTGGCGCCGCCGAGCTTCGCGTCGTCGACTTCATGGCGCTGGCCGAAGGGCGGCCGGGGCAGGGAGACGCCGTCGCCGCGGGCCGTTTCGTTCGTATCGTGACCTGCACCGAGGGCGAGGTCACGTTCCGCCTCACGTGTGGGCTCGCCGTGGATGCCGCTCCGGGTCTCGAAGGACGCACCGTCGACGGCGCCTACGTGGCGTGCTCGCACCTGCTGGATTTCAGCGACGAGTGCGCTTCGGCGTCCGTGCACCTCCGCGCGGGGCAGAGTGCGGCGCTGGTCATCGCCGCCGCGCCGCTGGACGGCGGTCCGGCGCTGATCGCGGACACGCTGCACGGTCTCGGTGACACCATTCATTACTGGACCTGGTGGAGCGACCGTTGCCGCTACAAGGGTGAGGATTTCGACGAACGTCTCCGGGACGTCCTCGAGCTGAAGCTCGCGTGCGCGACGGGCGCCGGAATGATCTGCGAGCGGCCCGGTACGCACGGCTACGCGCCGGCCCCGCTGGGCGAGTGCTCCCGCGCCGCCGCGCGTTTCCTCGCGCTGGGCTACCGGCAGGAATGTGTCGACCTCCTGAGCCACGTCCACGTGCAGTCGGTGGAGGTGGATGCCGCTTCATGGGGAGCCGACGAGGCCTTCGTTTCGACGCTCGCGCGCTACACCGAGCGATACGGTGATGCCGGATTGCCGCCGGCGCTTCGTCATGCGGCACTGCCGCAGACCGACCCTTTGCGCGCGGTGTGACCGCAGAATTGGGTTGATGCGTTGCATCAAAGTCATGGCGTCACGCAAGGCATGAGTTTTACGCATAGCTGATAGGCGCGCCCGGGCGTTGTTCGCCTGCCGCCGCACCGCCAGCATCGCTCCCGCCCAGCCGGTGTCCCGGCTGTCTGAAGGGGGTCTGCGCTCATGACGTTCCACCGCATCGCCATCGTCCTGCTCGCTATCGTTGCCACGGGCGCCGTGGACGCGCAGGCGACAACCGGTACACCGGAGCCGGGGCAGACGGCGCCGGCAATGGCGAAGGACACCCGAGGTCCCGTCGACAAACTTCGCGACCAGGGCGTCTCGCTGCGTTTTGTCTGGGACAACGACTGGTTGGCCAGCGTGCGCGGTGGCGAGCGGCTCGGCGCAACCAACGGCGGCGGCGTGGTGGGCGGTGCCGATCTCGACATGGCCAGGCTGGCGGGGATCGCAGGCGCCAAAGTGCATGTCACCTTCACCCGTTACTACGGGCACAGCCTTGCCGCCGAGGATATCGGCGTGATTCAGAAGGTTCAGGGCTACTGGTATCCGAAGCGCCAATGGCAGCTGGCAACCCTGACATGGGAGCAGCAGTTCGCAGGCAGCCACCTCAACGTGCTCGCCGGACGGATGAACGCGACCTGGCAGTTCGCGCGGTCGACGTATGGCTGTCGCTTCGTCTCGGCACCGGACTGCCCGTTCCAGCTGACCAATACGTCGGGTGGTTTCAGCGGTTTCCCGTACGTGAACTGGGGCGCCCGCGTTAAGTACCAGCCGGATGCGCGATATGTGTCGATCGGCGCGTTCGAGATCAACCCGGAGCGCAGGAACAACAACGGCCTCAACCTCGGCCTGAATGACTCCACCGGTGTGATGATCCCGGTCGAAACAGGCTACGAGACCAGCTTCGCCAACGATCCCTACCCGAGGCATCTGAAAATCGGCGGCTGGTACAACTCAGCGGACTTCACCGATCCGGAACTGAATACCCGGGGGCAGCATCGCGCACTGTCGGGTGGCACGGCGCGAACCTACGACGGTGGCCGCTACGGACTTTACGTGCTCGCGGACAAAGTGATCTGGAAGCCCGACCCGACGACCGATACTCGCCATCTCGCGATCTTCGGTTCACTGACCGGTCCGCTGGACAATGCGGAAAACTACACGCTGCAGTCGACATTCGGCGCGCTGTGGACTGGCCTTGCGGCCGGCCGTCCCAACGACTCGCTGGGATTCCAGGCGACGCTCTTCCGGTTCAGTCGCAAAGCGGTGGCCTACGAAGACGACCTCATCCACAGAAACAGCGGTACCGACGCGCGGTTCGATCGTAACGAATGGATGACCGAACTCAACTACAGCTACAAGCTCCTCCCGGTGGTGAGTCTGGTTCCCAATCTGCAGTACATCGTGCATCCGGACATTCTCGGCAACACCGTAGGCGTCAGGCGCGTTCCGGCGAATGCCATCGTTGTCGGACTTCGCGTGATGGTCAACCTGGGCGGCATCGGCAGCCCGTGAGGCAGCCTGCACGCATCTGCGCACATAATCGGGTCCTGATCACGACATGGCGCGCGAACCGACCGTGGACCTGAAACACCTGCAGAGCTTCATCCGCATCGTCGAATTCGGCAGCCTCACGCGTGCGGCAGCCACGCTCGACGTTTCGCAGTCCCTGCTCAGTCGACAGGTCCGTCAGCTCGAGATCGAGCTGGGCACGCACCTGCTCGAGCGCAACGGACGCGGGGTCGTGGCTACCGATGCGGGGCGCGAACTGGTAGAACACGGTCGCGGCATCCTCCGTCAGGTGGAGGTCGCGCGCATGCAGCTCGGACAGGCTCGCGGCGTGTTCGGCGGCAAGATCGCCATCGGTCTGCCGCCCAGTGTGGGCAGCCTGCTCACCGTGGATCTGGTGATGCGTTTTCGTGAACGCTATCCCGCCGCGCAGATCAGCGTGGTGGAGGCGCTGAGCGCCAGCCTGCTGGAATGGCTGCAGCTCGGCCGCCTCGATTGCGCCTTGCTGTACAACCCGTCGGTCAATGCGAACATGCGTTTCCGACATGTGCATTCCGAAGAGCTCTACCTGATCGGCAGCCGGAAAGACGGGCATTCGATGCCCGAGAATGTCCCCCTTGCCACGCTGGGTCAGTACCCGCTGGTCATCCCTTCGCCGCTGCATTCCGTCCGTCAGCTGATCGAGGCGGACGCGGCGCGTTACGGCGTTTCGCTGGACGTAAGGCTGGAAATCGACTCGGTGCGCTCGCTGCTCGATCTGGTCGAACGCGGGGTGGGCTACGGCGTGCTTTCGCGTAATGCGGTGCTGTCGCGGCGTGGGCCGCATGACCTGCATGCCGTGCCGATCGTGATGCCCAATATCGTGACCCGGCTGGTGGTCGCGACACCCACGCAGCGACCGATGAGTCCGATCACGGAACGCGCGCTGCTGCTGGTCGACGAGCTGATAGCCGAAGGCAAGCTGGATCCGCCGATTTGATGCTGCAATGCACAATACGCAAGACTTGAGCGGTGATATGCGAATAACGCATATCAGATACGCAGGGCATCGCGTTGTTCACGGGGTCTCGCGGGACGACCATCGTCGCTGTTATTCCCGAACGGCGTCCTGCATCGATGGCTCACGAGATTCCCTGCTGGTACCTGCGCGGCGGCACGTCCAAGGGTCCGTTCTTCCTGGCCCGCGACCTCCCCGACAATAAGGCCACACGCGATACGGTCATTCTTGCGGTCATGGGCTCGCCCGATGAGCGCCAGATCGACGGTCTGGGCGGCGCCAGGACGCTGACCAGCAAAGCCGGCATTCTTTCGATTCCTGCCGACGGCGCCGCCGACCTCGACTTCCTGTTCGGCCAGATCGGCATCGCCGACGCGCGCGTCGACACCACGCCCAACTGCGGCAACATGCTGGCAGCCGCGTTGCCGGCCGCTATCGAAGCCGGGCTGATCGCCGCCGACGGGGGGACGACGACGCGCCGCGTGCGCACGGTGAACACCGGCGTCATCGCCGAAATCACCATCGTCACGCCCGACGGCGTTCCGATGTACGACGGTGACGCCCGTATCGATGGCGTGCCGCGCCCGGCCGCGCCGGTGACCTGTCGCTTCCTCGATACGGAAGGCTCGCTCACCGGCAGCCTGCTGCCCACCGGCAACGTACGCGACACGGTGGACGGCATCGAGATGACCCTGATCGACAACGGCATGCCCGTCATGATCATCGCGGCGGCTGATCTGGGCGTGCGCGGTGACGAGACTCCCGCCGAGCTCGATGCGAACGACACGCTGAAGGCTCGCATCGAGGCGCTGCGCCTGAAGGCCGCGCCGCTGATGAACCTCGGTGACGTCAGCACGAAGCCGGTGCCCAAGATCACCCTCGTTTCGGCGCCCCGCGCCGGTGGAACGCTCGGCACGCGCACCTTCATCCCGCACGACTGTCACACGTCGATCGGCGTGCTGGGCGCGGTCACCGTCGCCACGGCCACGGTGCTGCCGGGCTCGGTCGCCTTCGACCTGGCGACGCAGAGCGAAGGCGACACACGCACGCTCTCCATCGAACACCCCACCGGCGAATTCAGCGTCGAGGTCGGCCTCGAAGGTCACCGCGTCGTACGCGCCGCGCTACTTCGTACGGCCCGCCTGCTGATGCGCGGCACCGTTCCCGTCTCGCCTTCGATCTGGCGCGGACCTGCCGCCTGATCCTTCCCCCTGGAGTCCATGATGTCCGACCAGAAGACCGCTCTCATCGTCAGTGCCCACTCCGCCGACTTCGTCTGGCGCGCCGGCGGCGCCATCGCGCTGCACGCCGCACAGGGGTGGAAAGTGCATATCGTCTGCCTGTCCTTCGGCGAGCGCGGCGAGTCCGCCAAGCTGTGGCGGCAGGCCGGTATGACGATGGAGAAGGTAAAGACCGATCGTCGCGCGGAAGCACAGGAAGCGGCCGATATACTCGGTGCCAGCGTCGAGTTCATGGACATCGGCGACTACCCGATGCGCGCCGATCTCGACGTCGTGTTCCATCTGGCCAAGGTCTACCGCGAACTGCGTCCGTCCTTCGTGCTCAGCCACTCGCTGAAAGATCCGTATAACTTCGACCACCCGCTGGCGACCCACGTGGCGCAGGAGGCGCGCGTCGTCGCGCAGGCCCACGGCCATGAGCCGCAGGTGCCGGTGATCGGCGCGCCGCCCGTGTTTTTGTTCGAGCCGCACCAGCCGGAACAGTGCGAGTGGAAGCCCGAACTGTTCCTGGACATCACTCCGGTGTGGGAGAAGAAAAAGGCCGCGTTCGAAACGATGCGCGCGCAGGAGCATCTGTGGGAGTACTACACCCGCGTCGGTCTGCAGCGCGGTGCCCAGGCGTCGCGTAACTCGGAGTTCAAGATCACCTACGCCGAAGCGTTCCAGCGCGTATTCCCGCACGTTACGCAAGGGACCCTGGCATGATCGGTATCGTCGTCCGCAATCGCCCGTCGATCACGAAGGAGCAGGCCGAATCGCTCGCTTCGATGGGCGTGGCCACCGTGCACGAAGCGCAGGGTCGTACCGGTCTGTTTCAGCCACCCATCGCGCCGATCCAGCACGACGCGTCCATCGCCGGCTCGGCGGTCACCGTGCTCGCACAGCCTGGCGACAACTGGATGCTGCACGTGGCGGTGGAGCAGTGTCGCCCTGGCGACATCCTCGTCGTCGCCTGCACGACCGGGAACACCGATGGCATGTTCGGCGACCTGCTCGCCACGTCGTTGCAGGCGCGCGGGGTCGTCGGCCTGGTCATCGACGCCGGTGTGCGCGACAGTGCCGAGCTGCGTCGCATGGGTTTCCCGGTCTGGGCGCGCGCCGTGCATGCGCGCGGCACGGTCAAGGCCACGCTCGGCTCGGTCAACGTGCCGGTGGTCATCGGCGGCCAGCTGGTCAGGCCCGGTGACGCGATCGTGGCCGACGACGATGGTGTCGTCGTCGTCACCCATGCGACGGTCGAGAAAGCCATCGCGGCCTCGCGCAAGCGCGTGATGAACGAAGCATCGAAGCGCGAGCGTCTCGCCGCCGGCGAACTCGGGCTGGACCTCTATGACATGCGACCGAAACTGGCCGAAGCCGGTCTGCGCTATGTGGACGATCTCCCGAATGAATGATCCCTCGAAATCCTGCCTTCCCCCCGATCCAAACCCGACCCGACCTGCGCAGGCGCTCCCCGCGGGGTCCTGCGACGCGCACTGCCACGTCTTCGGTCCGGCGAATCGTTTTCCGTACGCTGCGGACCGCAGCTACACCCCTCCCGACGCACCGTACGAACACCTGGTCGCACTGCATGACTTTCTCGGTTTCGACCGTGGCGTCATCGTCCAGGCCAGCTGCCACGGCACCGACAACACCGCGATGCTCGACGCCATCGCGCGCGGCGAGGGGCGTTATCGTGGCGTCGCCATCGTCGATGACGGCATCGACGAGAAGGGTCTGGCGGCGCTTAACGACGGCGGCGTGCGTGGCGTGCGCTTCAACTTCGTCCAGCATCTCGGCGGCCGCCCGGACATGAAGGTGTTCTGGCGGGTCCTCGACCGCGTCGCGGAGATGGGCTGGCACGTGGTGCTGCACCTGGACGCGAACGACATCGTCGAACTTCAGGACACCCTGTCGAAGATCCGTATTCCGTTCGTTATCGACCACATGGGCCGCGTGCAGGCCGCCAGAGGCGTTGAGCAGGAACCGTTCCGCCTGCTGGTCGAGCTGATGCGCGACAATCCGCTGGCGTGGGTGAAGGTCTGCGGTGCCGAGCGCGTCTCCGTCGGCAAAAAGCCGTTCGACGACGCCATCCCGTTCGCCAGCACGCTGATCGAAACGGCACCGGACCGTGTGCTGTGGGGTACGGACTTCCCGCATCCGAACATCTCCAAAGACATGCCCAATGATGGCGGTCTGGTCGACCTGATGTTCCGTTTCTGCCCGGATGAAGACCTGCGCAAGCGGTTGCTCATCGACAATCCTGCGCGCCTGTACGACTTCGCCTGATCGAACGCCGAGAATTCCATGTCCGAGAGCACCGCAACGACCCTCCCGTCACCGAAGCCGCGCAAGCCTTTCTACCGGCAGCTGTACATACAGGTCCTCATCGCGGTCGTGATCGGCGTGGCGCTCGGTTACCTTTCCCCGGAGTACGCGCAGAAGATGAAGCCGCTGGGTGACGGCTTCATCGCCCTGATCAAGATGGTGATCGGTCCGATCATCTTCTGCACGGTGGTCACGGGCATTGCCGGTATGCGCGACATGCGCAAGGTGGGTCGTGTCGGCGGCAAGGCGTTGCTCTATTTCGAGATGATCTCGACGGTCGCCCTGTTTTTCGGACTCGTCGCGGGCCACGTGTTCCATCCCGGCAGCAGCTTCAACGTCGATCCGGCAACGCTGAAAGCTTCAGAGGTCGGCAACTACGTCGCGCAGGGCCACAACATCGAGTCGGTCGACTTTCTGCTGTCGATCATTCCGACCACCTTCGTCAACGCGTTCGCCAAGGGCGATGTGCTCTCGATCCTGTTGATCTCGGTGCTGTTCGGCTGCGCGCTGGCGGCGATCGGTGAGCGCGGCAAGCCGGTGTACGACGTGATCGAGGCGGGTGCGCAGGTATTCTTCAAGATCGTGCACTACATCACCGCGGTGTCGTCGATCGGTGCGTTCGGCGCGATGGCTTTCACCATCGGCAAGTACGGCGTCGTTTCACTGGTCCCGCTGATGGAGCTGATCGGCAGCTTCTATCTGGTCTGCGTGATCTTCGTCGTGCTGGTGCTGGGGCTCGTCGCGCGGATCGCGGGCTTCAGCATCATTCGTTTCTGCGCGTACATCCGCGACGAGCTGCTCATCGTTCTGGGCACGAGCTCGTCGGAAGTGGTGCTGGCGCCGCTGATGCGCAAGATGGAAGACCTCGGCTGCCCGAAGGAAACCGTGGGTCTGGTGGTGCCGACGGGCTATTCGTTCAACCTCGACGGCACCAACATCTACCTGACGATGGCGATCCTGTTCATCGCGCAGGCACTGAACATCGAGCTCACCATCCAGCAGCAGATCACGGTGGCCATCGTGGGCATGCTGACGTCGAAGGGCGCGAGCGGCGTGGCGGGTGCCGCGCTGGTGATGCTGGCATCCACGCTGAGCGTCGTGCCGGTCGTGCCGGTTGCTGGCATGGTGTTGATCCTTGGCATTCACCGGTTCCTCGGCACGGGGCTGGCGATGACCAACCTCGTCGGCAATGGCGTGGCTGCGATCGTCGTGTGTGCGTGGGAGAAGGAGCTCGACCGTTCTAAGTTGCAGGCGGTGTTGAAGGCGGCGTAATGGGCGCCGCTTCGCGAAGCGTGGTTTAGCGGCATCCGACGCCTCCGTCGTGTCGCGAGGCTGAGGCCGTGGGTGGGTTGGACCCTTGGACCTCAGGCGGCGAGCGAAACCCCAGCCGCCAGCGCATCGAAATACTCGCGCGTAAGGCGAAGCTGCGTAGCGGCATCCTCGGCTTGATTGACCACATGTCGAAACGCAGCATTCTCCGGCCGGTCCTTCGCATACCAGCCCAGGTGCTTGCGCGCGATACGCACGCCCATCTTCTCGCCGTAGAAGGCGTACAGCTGTTCGAGATGCCCGGAGAGGATGTCGCGCACCTCGGTGGGCGTCGGCTCCGCGAGGAAGCCGCCGGTTTCGAGGTGGTGAGCGATCTCGCGGAAGATCCACGGGCGGCCCTGCGCGCCGCGTCCCACCATGATCGCGTCGGCGCCCGTGGCCGCGAGTACGTCGCGTGCCTTTTCCGGTGTCACCACATCGCCGTTGGCCATCACCGGAATGCGCACGCTCGCCTTCACGGCGGCGATAGTGGCGTATTCGGCGTCGCCTTCGTACTTGTCCGCGCGGGTGCGCCCGTGCACCGCCAGCGCCGCGATGCCCGCGTCTTCGGCGATCTTCGCGATGGTCAGCGCGTTGCGGTGCTCACGGTCCCAGCCGGTGCGGATCTTCAGCGTGACCGGGACGTCCACGGCCTTCACGACGGCCTGGAGAATCCGCGCGACGAGCGGTTCGTCCTGGAGCAGGGCGGAGCCGGACCAGACGTTGCAGACCTTCTTCGCCGGACAGCCCATATTGATATCGACGATCTGGGCGCCGTTGTCGGCGTTGTACTTCGCGGCCTCGGCGAGCATGCCCGGGTCGTAGCCCGCGATCTGAACACTGACCGGCTCGGGTTCGCCGTCGTGGTCCATGCGGCGGAGCGACTTGGTGGTGTTCCAGAGACGCGGGTCGGAGGCGGTCATTTCGGACACGGCGAGGCCGGCCCCCATGCGCTTGCACAGGAGACGGAACGGTTTGTCGGTCACGCCGGCCATGGGCGCGAGCACCACGCCGGGCGCGATGGAGTAGGGGCCGATGCGCATGCCGGCGATTTTAGCAAACCGTCGCGTCCTGCGGTTTTCACGCCCGCGGGCCATCTGGGCATCTTCGGCAAGGATCGCCCGGCGACCGTTCGGACTATTGTTCCGTCGCGCCAGACGGCCTAACGTCGGAGGTGACGACGGGGGAGCAGTCATGCGAATCAAGACGAGTGCGATCGCCATCGGCGCGGGGTTTCTGCTCGCGGTGGCCTGTGGCTCCGCCGGCGGTGCGGGACGCCCCTCGTTCGACAGCCTCGCGGCGCATCGTGCCGGCGACCCCGCCAGCACCGACCCCTGCGGTCCACGCCGACCGATCGTGGGTATCTGCCGGATGCTGCGCCCCGTCCGGGGCTGAGCGGTCGGAGCAGGGCCGTCGGAGCCGGACCGTCAAGAAAGGCGGTCACCGGCCGTTATGCTTCCCATGACCGGCGCCGTTTCGCCGGTACGATGCCGACAGGGGCGTAAGCCAGACCATGGGGACCGGGGTGGAGCAGGACATCTGGGAGCGCAAATACCATCTCGCGCTGGAGCGGATGGAGCGCGACGAGCGCGATTTCCGCGATCTCGAAGAAGGCCTGCGCCGGCTCGCCGTCCGTCTGACCGCGCTGGCGCGCGGGCAGGGCACGGATGTCGACCGTCTGCTCGACCGGCTCAACGAGGCTCTGCGTGACTCACCGAATCCGGCCGTCCTGGACGCCTTGCTGGATTCGCTGACCGAAGCGGTGGCCGGGCTGGATCGACTGCCGCCCGCCGTCAACGATGACGCCCCGGTGGCGACGCTCGTCGCTACGGAGGCATTGCCCGATGCGCCCGTTGACGACGACATGGTCGGGTCGCTGCGCGCGGACATCGCCCGCCTGCAGGACCTGCTTGCCGCGGTGAGCGCGCGCCTGGGTGACATGACGCGATATCTTGCGGCGGAGCTGGACCACGGCGACGCCACCGACGGCAGCCGGCAGCTGGATGCCACCGTGCGCGAGGAGATGAAGGCGCTCGGCGAAAGCACGCTCGCCGCCACCGATCTGGGCACCTTGCAGGCGGAGGTCAACTCCCGCCTGTCCCTGATCGACAGCCACTTCAGGGAATACCGGGAGCGGGAGGACGCCCGCATGGCCGCCTATCGTGACCGTGCCGAGCGCATGCGCGACCGCGTGGCCGAACTGGAGACACAGACCACCTCGCTGCAGGATTCTCTTCGACGCGAGCACGTGCTGGCCGTCACCGACCCACTCACGGGCCTGCCCAACCGGCTGGCTTACGAGCGGCACATGGAAGGCATCGAGCAGGATGTGCGGAACACGGCTCGCGCCGTATGCGTGGCCGCCTTCGACATCGACCACTTCAAGACGATCAACGACAGCTTCGGCCACGCGGCAGGCGATGCCGTCCTGCGTATCGTCGGTCAGACATTTACGCGTGAGTTACCGGAAGACGCTTTCGTCGCGCGCTACGGCGGGGAAGAGTTCGTCGTCGTGTTCGGCGGCGCGTCGCCGGAGCAGGCGAGACTGAAAGCCGAGGGCCTGTGCGCCATGGTGGCGCGGCTGGCCTTCCATGCGAGCGGCAAGCCCGTGACGGTCACCATGTCGGGCGGCATCACGCAATTCGGCCCGGAAGATACCCCTGCAAGGGCATTCGACCGGGCCGATCGCGCGCTTTATGCAGCGAAACGTCTGGGACGCAATCGCTGCGAAGTGGCGTGAAGCCGACTCAGTCGCGACGAGCCAGCAGCATGCCGACGAGGATACCGACGCCGAAGCCACTCAGGATCGCACCGAGCGGACGATGGGCGACCACGTCGCGGACGCTGTCGACGGCATCGCCGGCGGCTGCCTGCACGCGTCCGGCGGTCTCGCGGATCGCGCCTTCGCCTTCGAGCGAGTGATCGCCGACGAGGGCACCGGCGGCGCGCTGCACGCGTCCACCGACGGTATTGGCGGCGCCGCGGATCTGGTCTTCATTCATGGTTGTTTCCTCCCGTTGAGTTCGATGAGACCAGAAGGTGCCTTGGCGTAAGTGCACGAAGCGGCAAGGCGCCGTCAATCGCATGCTTTCACCGGTTCCATGCCGCGACGCGTCATAATGGTCCACCTCCGGTTCGACAAGGGGTGCACCCACCCATGGAAGCGAAGTCAGACAGCCGACCCGAGGGCGGCGCCGCGGCGCGTCCCGAGGCCATCATCGAGCGTGGCGAGGTCCGCTTTACGGTCCTCACGCCGCGCCTTATCCGCATGGAATGGAGTGCCGACCGCCAGTTTCGCGACGGGCGGACCCAGGTGGTCGTCCACCGCGCGCTCGACGCGCCGCCGTTCCACATCGTCGAAGACGACGTGGCCATCCAGATCGAAACGGACCGGCTGCACCTGCATTACGAGAAAGACAGCGGCCGCTTCGTCCCCGGCAACCTCCGGATCCGCGTCCGGCGTAAACCGGGCGACGAGATCGAATGGCGTCCCGGCGATGCCCAGCAGGCCAACCTCGGCGGAACCTTCCGCACACTCGACCGCTACGACGGCGACACCTGGCAGGACGGCAGCAAGCTGCCGCTGGAAGAAGGGCTGATCGCGCGCGACGGCTGGCATGTGGTCGACGATACCGACGGTTTCGGCATCGATGACGAGGGCTGGGTGACCGGGCGTCCGTGCGGCGACCGCCAGGACCTCTACTTCTTCGGCTACGGGCACGACTACCCGGCGGCCCTGGCCGATTTCGCGGCCATCGCCGGTCCGCAACCGATTCCACCGCGGTTCGTCTTCGGCTACTGGTGGTCGCGCTACTGGAATTATTCCGATCAGGAACTGCGCATTCTCGGCGCCCGCTTCGTGAAGGAGCGCATCCCGCTCGACGTGCTCGTGCTGGACATGGACTGGCATACGACCCCGGGGCTGTCACTGCGTCCCGGTCACGAACACAAGGACGTTTTCGGTGAGCCGTCGGGCTGGACCGGCTATACCTTCAATCGCAGTCTGTTTCCCGATCCGGCGGCCTTCATGCGCTGGGCGCGTGGACAGAAGCTCCGCATAACGCTCAACCTGCATCCGGCTTCGGGCGTGCTGCCGCACGAAGAAAAATACGAGGCGATGGCCAAGGCTCTGTCCTGGGATACCTCGACCCGGGCGCCCATCCCGTTCGAGGGCACCTCCCGCACCTACATGCGCGCCCTGTTCGATACCGTGCTGGGCCCGCTGGAGCGCGAGGGCGTCGACTTCTGGTGGCTCGACTGGCAGCAGTGGCCGGAGTCGAAGGCGCATCCGGGGCTGTCGAACACGTGGTGGCTCAACCATGCGTTCTTTACCGAGATGCAGCGTCAGGGCGATCGTCGCGGCCTGATCTATCACCGCTGGGGCGGGCTCGGTAACCATCGCTATCCGATCGGTTTTTCCGGCGACAGCGTGATCTCATGGACGTCGCTGGCCTACCAGCCGCACTTCACCGCGATGGCGTCCAACGTGTTGTATGGCTACTGGAGCCACGACATCGGCGGGCATACCTTCCACAAACACATTCCGCGACCGGAGCGGCATCTGGAGCCGGAGTTGTACGCGCGCTGGATGCAGCTGGGCGTCTTCAGCCCCGTGCTGCGGACGCACTCCGCGAAGGAAGCCAGTCTGCACAAGGAGCCCTGGCATTTCGGGCCACCTTACGGGGACGCGATCTTCGCGGCTATCCGCCTGCGTTATCAGCTCGCGCCGTATATCTACGCTGCCGCGCGACACGCTTACGATACGGGCCTGTCCATCGTGCGGCCGATGTACTACCACTGGCCCGAATGCGACGAAGCCTACGCGTATCCGTCGCAGTACATGTTCGGTAACGACCTTCTGGTCGCCCCGGTGACCGTGCCGGTCGGTGATGACGGCACGGCGTCGTTCCCGGTCTGGCTGCCGCCCGGTGTGTGGTACAGCCGCGATGGCGCGGAGTCGTTCGAAGGAGGACGGGTGCTGGAACGCTCTTACACGCTCGAGGAAATACCCATCTTCGTGCGCCCGGGCAGCGTGGTCCCGCTTTATCCGGAAGGCATGCGGGATCTGGCCAACGTCCCCGACGAACTCATTCTTCAGGTCTTTCCGGGCGACGAAGGCTCGACGGAACTCTACGACGACGACGGCGAGAGCCAGGGCTATCAGCGAGGTGAATGCTCCCGCATCCGCGTGCGCAGCCGACGGGGCGACCGTGCCCATCGAGTGCACATCGACCGCAGTGAGGGAACCTTCGATGGCAAGCACGCGATGCGCTCCTACATCGTCCAGTTCCTCGACGCCGGAATTCCTGAGAGCGTCGAGGTCAACGGCGAGGCACTGCCTTATAGCGCGGAGCCGAAGCCCGGTACATGGTTGTTCGATACCGCATGGCTGTGCATCCGCGTCGATCTCGGCCCGGTGAGCATGGACGAGGCTCACGATGTCGTCGCGCGTTTCCTGCCCGAGCACACGCCGCCACCAGGACTGCTGCATCGCATGCGGCGCGCGGAAGAGGCCGTGCTTTATCTCAAGCAGGTCTGGGGCGATATCTCCGCGCTTCCCGACGAGGTCGACCTCGCGGGGCAGGCGGCGCGCGTACTCGCCTACGCCGTCGATCAGGGGGGCGACGCAGGCCGGGGCGACCGTTTCATGGACGGCGTGCGCGCCTTCGAGGCACGATTCATCGCGCTCCCTGAAAGCGTCAACGCCACGCCCATCGACGAAGCGCTGAAGCGCGGCTTCATTGACGTGCTCGGGCGCTGACGCTTGCGTCGCCGTCTCGGCCTCCTGCTCGTCGTCCTCGCCGCTTTTGCCTTTGCGGTGCAGGCGCAGGACGCGGTGCGCGTGGGCTCCAAGGCGGACAATGAGGGCGCCCTGCTGGGCCAGATCGTGCTGCAGGTGCTGAAGCATGCGGGCATCCCCGTCGTCGATCGCACGCAGCTGGGTCCGACGTCCATCGTGCGCAGGGCGCTCATCAACGGCGATCTGGACGTCTATCCGGAATACACGGGTAACGCGGCGTTCTTCTTCCATCGGGAGAGCGACCCGGCGTTTCGCGATGCGGGCAAGGCTTGGGCGCTGGCGGCCTCGCTCGATGCGTCGGCCAATCAGCTGGTCTGGTTACGTCCCGCACCGGCGGACAACCACTGGGCTATCGGCGTGCGCCCCGACGTCGCCCGGCAACAGCGCTTGCGCACGCTGGACGATTTTTCGCGCTGGGCGCGTGCGGGTGGCGACGTCTACCTGGCAGGCTCGGCCGAGTTCGTCGAGAGCGACGCGGCGCTGCCCGCGTTTCAGTCCGCTTACGGATTCGCGCTGCGCGGCGATCAGCTGCTGGTGCTTGCGGGCGGCGATACGTCGGCGACGATCAAGGCCGCGGCCGAGGGCACCTCCGGCGTCAACGCCAGCATGGTGTATTCCACCGACGGCGCGCTGGCCGTGACCGGCCTGGTGGTGCTCGACGACCCGAAGCACGTCGAGATGGTTTACCAGCCGGCTCCCGTGGTTCGCGAGGCCGTGTTGCGCCGTTACCCCGGCATGCGCGGGTCGCTCGAAGCGGCGTTCAGGCCGCTCACCGTGGACGTACTTCGCCAGCTCAACGCACGCACGCAGATCGATGGGGAGGACGCTTCCGTCGTCGCCGCGGATTACCTTCGCAAGCAGGGGATGCTGCCTTGACCCAGGGTGGACTTCCGAAGGACGCACGGCGTGTCGCCGACGACTCCCCGCTTCCGGTGATCGTCCTGACCGCTTTCGGTCTTCTCGCGACGCTCTTCGGCGCTTTCCTGCGCATCGCGCCGAATCGGCTTCTCAGCGGCCACGCGTACAGTCCGCATGTATGGGTGCTGGCGGCGATCTGGGGCATCGCGCTGGCCGGCGCGATCGTACGGTGGCCGGGCCGGCGGATCGTAGTCGGCCTACTTGCCTGGCTGGCGATGACGGGGCTTCCGCTGTTAGCGGGCATCGATGCCCACGCGTGGCTGATGCGCGCCTCGGCGAGCACACGCGTCCAGCTCGGTGCCGGATTCTGGTTGGCGTGGCTGGCGGCCGCGCTGCTACTGCTGGATCGGTTGCGGCCGGCGCGTCGCGTGGTACAGGTCGTCGCGTGGTTCGCTGCGCTGGTCGCCATCGCGATCATGGCGGCCGCCGGCGCACTCGACGGTCTCGCGCTTGTCCGTGAGTACGCTGCGCAACGCGCCCCGTTCGCCGATGCCTTGCTTACCCATGTCGCGATCGCCGTCGTCACGCTGGCCGTCGCCTTGCTGATCGGTGCGCCGCTCGGAGGGTGGGCCTGGCGCGCGAAGCGCGGAGGCGGCGCACTCGTCGGGCTGCTGACCTTCCTGCAGACCGTGCCTTCGCTGGCGCTGTTCGCGTTGTTGATCGGTCCCTTCGCGTGGCTGGCGAACGCATGGCCGGCGCTGGGTGCGATCGGCTTCGGCGGTACGGGCGCGGCGCCCGCCGTCTTCGCTCTCGTTCTGTATGCGCTGCTTCCCGTGGTCCGCTATACGGTCGCCGGACTCGACGCGGTGGCACCAGAGGCGCTGGAGGCCGCGCATGGCCTTGGCATGAGCCGCTGGCAGGTGCTGGCGCGCGTGCAGTTGCCGCTGGGCTGGCCCGTACTGCTCGCCGGCCTGCGCATCGTCGCGGTGCAGACCATCGGGCTCGCGGCGGTGGCCGCGCTCATCGGCGCGGGCGGCCTGGGCCGTTTCGTCTTCCTCGGCATCGGCCAGGGTGCCACGGACATGGTGTTGCTCGGTACGCTCGCGATCATCGGCCTCGCGCTGGCGGTCGATTTTCTCTTCCAGGGCCTGCTCGCGTTGACGGAGACTCCCGCATGATCGAGTTCGATCACGTCCACAAACGGTACGGCGAGCATGTCGTCATCGATGAGCTCTCGCTGCGCATCGATGACGGCGAATTCTTCGTGCTGGTCGGTCCATCGGGATCGGGCAAATCCACGCTGCTGCGCACGGTCAACCGGCTCGAGCCCATCGACAGCGGCAGCGTGCGCGTTGACGGCGAAGACGTGTCGACACGCGACATCGAGACACTGCGTCGAGGCATCGGCTACGCGATTCAGTCCGTCGGTCTGTTTCCGCATCGTACGGTGGGCGAGAACATCGCGACGGTGCCGCGCCTGCTCGGATGGACCGACACGGCGATCCGGGCGCGCGTGGCCGAGCTGATCGAACTGCTGCGACTCGACGAGCCCGGCATCGCCGATCGCTACCCGGCCACGTTGTCCGGGGGGCAGCAGCAACGTGTCGGCGTGGCGCGAGCGTTGGCGGCCCGGCCGCGCATCGTGCTGATGGACGAGCCGTTCGGTGCGCTCGATCCGCTGACACGCGAATCGTTGCAGCACAGCCTCAAGGCGATCCAGCGCGACAGCGGCACGACGATCCTGTTCGTCACGCACGATATGGAGGAGGCCTTCAGCCTCGGCGATCGCGTGGCGCTGATGCTCGACGGAAAACTCGCGCAGGTCGGCACGCCACTGCAGCTCATCCGCGAGCCCGTCAGCGAGCGCGTGCGCGAATTCGTCGGTGGAACGCGTGCACGCCTGCGCGAACTGGCCGTGCGTTCGGTGCGCGAAAGCGCGCGTGTCGGCGAGCAGGCCGACGGCGATGCACTCGATATCGCCGCCTCATGGCAGGACGCGCTGGCGTCGATGCTCGCGCAGGGGCGCGACCGGTTGCCTGTGGAGGAAGAGGGTCGACACTTTGGCATCATCCGTCTCGCCGATCTGGTCCCGCCGCGCCCGTGAGAGTGATCCTTCCCGCCGTCGCGCTGCTGGCCCTGCTGCTGGTACTCCCGTATTCCGCGCCGCTGTTCCATGCGGGGTGGCCTGCGCTGAGCCATCCCCTGTACACGCGCACCTCGTTCGTTGCCCTGACGGCGGCGCACCTCTCGCTGGTGTTCGTCGCTACCCTGGTGGCGGTCGCCGTGGGCCTGTCACTCGGAGTGCTGGCGACACGTCCCGGCGGGCGCTCACTGTTGCCGACGGTGCGCGCGGTAGCCGTGATCGGGCAGACGTTTCCACCCGTGGCCGTGCTGGCCATCGCCGTCCCCTTGCTCGGCTTCGGCGCCGCGCCGACCCTGCTTGCGCTGGCGCTGTACGGGGTCCTTCCGGTGCTGGGCCAGACGATCGCGGGGCTCGACAACGTGCCGTCCGCGGCGCTGCATGCGGCGGACGGCATGGGCTACGGACGCTGGCGCCGCTTGTGGGAAGTGGAGTTGCCGCTCGCCGCGGGCCCGATCATGGGTGGCGTGCGTCTCTCGGCCATTGTCGGTGTGGGCACGGCGACGATCGGGTCGGCGGTCGGTGCGACGACGCTGGGTTCGCCGGTGGTGGAGGGGCTGGTGGGCAACAACACCGCATATGTGATCCAGGGCGCGCTGCTGGTGGGGGCACTCGCGTTGACGATCGACGGAGCGCTGGGTGCCCTGGAGCGCCGGATTCGTCGTTTGCCTTGACGGATCCGGCGAGCCTTATCGCCTTACCAGATCTTCACCCGCTGCTTCGGGTCCAGATACAGCTTCTGCCCCGGTTTCGGCTGGAACGCGTCGTACCAAGGGTCGAGGTTACGCACCGTCTGCGCACGGAACTCACCCGGCGCATGACCGTCGCCGATCACCTGGGCGCGAAGCGCCGCGTCACGGGTCTTGGTCCGCCACGACTGCGCGAAGGCCAGAAAGAATCGCTGGTCGCCGCTGAGGCCGTCGATGACCGGTGCGGGTTTGCCACCCAGGCTTTCCTTGTATGCCGCATAGGCAATGGTCAGGCCTGAAAGGTCGGCGATGTTCTCCCCCAGCGTCTGCTGGCCGTTGATGTGAAGGCCGGGCAGGGGCTCGTACTGATTGAACTGCTCGACCAGACGCTGCCCCGCGTCCTTGAAGTGCTTCTGGTCGGCATCGGTCCACCAGTTGGCCAGGCGCCCCTGTGCGTCGAACTCGGCGCCGGTGTTGTCGAAACTGTGGCTGATCTCGTGACCGATCACGGCGCCGATCGAACCGTAATTGGACGCGGGGTCGGCCTTCGGATCGAAGAACGGGGCTTCGAGAATGGCGGCGGGAAAGTTCAGCGAGTTCTGCAACGGCAGGTTGACCGCGTTGACCGTCTGCGGGGTCATCCACCACTCGGCACGATCCACCGGCTGGTGCAGCTTGGCGACCTGATGGCGGTACTCCGCCAGCGTCGCGCGCTGATGGTTGCCCAGCGCGTCGTCGGGACGAATCTCCAGCTTCGAATAATCGCGCCAGGTATCGGGGTAGCCGACGCCGACCTTGATCGTCGCGATCTTGGCCTTGGCCTTCTGTCGTGTGGCCGGCGACATCCATTCCAGCGTATCCACGCGGGCATCGAACGCCTTCAGGATGTTCTTCACCATGTCCTCGACCTCGGCACGCGAGGAAGCGGGGAAATAGCGTTTGACGTAGATCTGACCCACGGCATCGCCGAGATCGACATTGACCCGGCCCACGCCCCGCTTCCAGCGGTCCCGCTGTTTCGGTGTGCCGGTCAGCACCTTGCCGTAGAAGCCGAAGGCGAGGTCGTCATAGGCTTTCGGCAACAGGCCGGAGGCATTTTCGTTGATGGTGTGAAATCGCAGCCAGGCCTTCCACGTGTCCAGCGGTTCACTGGCGACCAACGCCGCGAACTTCGTCACGGTGGCCGGCTGCCAGACGATGAAGGTCGGCTGGTCGTCGAGGCCGGCCGCCTTGAAATAGGCGTCCCAGTCGATACCTGGCGCCCGGGACGCGAACGCGCTACGCGGCCAGGGATTGTTCGCCTTGTGGATGTCCTCGCTGTCGACGATGGATTCCTGGGCCTGTGCGATCTTCGTTTCCAGTGCGACGATGGCTTTCGCCTTGCCGGCGGCATCGGGCGTGCCGGCCTGCCGCAGCAGTGCTTCGACGTACGCGGCGTACTTCGCACGGGCGTCCACCATGTCCTTGTCATTCTTCAGGTAGTAATCGCGGTTGGGCATGCCCAATCCGCCCTGCAGGAGGTACGGCATGTTCTTCGAAGGATCCTCGAGGCCCTGCGCGACGAACAGGCCGAGCAGGTGGCCGGTGTCGAGGTTTGTCGCGTTGATCGGGTCGACGTCCGCACGCAACTGCGCTCCCAGCGCCGTCGACAGGGCGGCTTTATCCCCGATGGCGTCGATCGCACCGAGCGCGGGCTGCAACGGCGCCAGGCCGGCTTTCTCGATCGCCGCCTCGTCCATGTAGGCCTTGTAGTAGTCGGCGATCAGCCGCTGGTTGCTGCCGGCGGCAGGGCTGCCTTCGCCCGCGGCCTTGATCAGTTCCGCGTTGCGCTTCTCGGCCTTCTGGAAAACTTCGAGGAACACACCCGTGCTGGCGCGGTCGGCGGGAATGACCGCGGTTTTCTTCCATGCGCCGCTGGCATATCCGTCGAAGTCGTCACCGGGCTGTACCGCGTGGTCGATGCCTTTCAGGTCGATGCCCGACGGATCGGCCGCCAGGGCCGCCGAGGAGGCGAGTCCGCAGGAAATCGCGGTCGCAAGAATCCGGTGAATCGTAGCCATGGGGCGCGTCCATTGAAGAGGGGAGGCCACGATAGCCCCCGCGCCATCACTTGTGTCCATGACCGATGGACTAGGCGTGGCCGTGGCGTCACGCCCCACGAAGGCTGCCGGGGGATATGCCCTAATGACTGTCCGGCCCCGCAACGGGGTCGGCATGGGTGGGCCGCGGGTCGCCCGGGCTCGCCCGGACCTTCAATTGGCAGCAGATCTTTAGGGAGATCTATATGAACGCACGTTTCGAACTCACCGGCTCGCAGACCGACATCGCCAGCTATCCGCTCTGGGCACAGGACATGGTGTCGTCCTGTGAGGATGCGCGGCGGCAGATCGTCAGCCATCCCATGTGGGATGCGATGAAGACGGCCACACTCGACCCGGTGACCACGCGCAACTTCATGATCGGTGTCTGGCCGGTCATCGAGCGGTTCCCGGGGTACATGTCGCACAGCCTGCTGAAGACCCGCTACGGCCGCAGCCCGGGCGACGATCTCGCCCGTCGCTGGCTGGTGCGGAATATCCGCGTGGAACAGAACCACGCCGAGTACTGGCTCAACTGGGCGGAGTCGGCGGGCGTGTCCCGCGAGGACGTCCTGACGGCGGAACCCCCGAAAGGCAGTCAGGCGCTGGCCAACTGGTGCGAAGAGGTCAGCCGCGACGACTCGCTGGCCGCCAGCATCGCCGCGACCAACTATGCGGTGGAGGGGGCGACCGGCGATTGGTCGCAGATTATCTACGACAGCCAGGCCTATGCGGAAAGCCTGCCGATTTCGGGCCGCAAAGCCGGCCTGCGTTGGCTTCAGCTTCACGCAGCGTATGACGATACCCATCCGTGGGAGGCGCTCGAAATCGTCTGCACCATCCTGGGCACCCATCCACCGGTGGATCAGATCGGGCACATCAAGGAATGTGTCCGTCGCAGCTATATCGGCATGAGCATCACGCTCGACCGGTGCATGGATGCCCCGGCTCTCGTCCGCACGTTGAACGAGGTTGCCGCGTAACTCGCATGTTGGGCATCTTCTGGCGCAATATCACGTAAGTACGAGATCCGAGGAAGCGATGCGTCGCGTTGAGACCATTCACCCACAACCGTTGTCGAGACGCCTCAGGCCGCTGGCCTATGCGCTCGTCGCTGTCGTGGGCCTCGTTCTCGCATTGACGTGGGTTGCCCTGCAGACCCAGGTGACTCTCGCCGGTTTTCTCAACGGCGAGAGTCTTTGGGCAAAGGCTCAGAAACAGGCCGTGATCGACCTCGACGAGTACGCAGCGCACGGCCGCCCCGGCGATCTTGCCGCTTACCGGCGCAATTTCGCCGTCCTGATGGCCGACCGCAGTTCCCGCGACGCCATCGCCAGCGGTCGCTACGAACAGGCGGCCGTCGAAGACGGATTTGCCCGCGGCGGGGTCATCCCCGAGGCCATTTCCGGCATGGTCTTCATCTTTCGTTACTTCGACGGCATGCCCTACGTCCGCGAAGCGATCGCCGAGTGGCGTTCGGTGGACGCCAGTCTTGCCGAAATCGACGAGATCGCCGGTCGCCTCGAGCATGCCTACGCGTCGGGCACACCGTCCCCGTCCCTGCTCGACGAGGAGCGCGGCCGTATCGCTGCGCTCAACACTTACGTCGAGCCGCGCACCAAGGCGTTCTCCCTCTATATCGCCAACGGCGCCTCCTGGCTTGGCAAGGTGTTGTTCTTCACCGTGCTGGGCGTGGCCGCGCTGGCTTCGCTTCTCTGGTTGCGCATGGCTCAGCGCATCCTCGTCGGCATCCGCGGCACCGAGGAGCGTTACAGCCTCCTGTTCGACAGCGCCGCCGACGCCATTTTCATGGTGGACGAGGAAACCGGCAGGATCCTCGACGCCAACCACCGCGCCGCCGCGTGGGTGGGATGTCCGTCGGGCGAACTGATCGGCATCCAGCTGGCCAGCCTGTTCGTCGATGGCTCACCCCATGCCGGCGCCGGTATGCTGCGCAACGGCGACGGCAGCGTGCGTCCCGTGGAGACCCAGAGCAGCCTCGTGGTCTGGGGCTCACGCCAGGTTTCTCAGGCCATCGTGCGTGATATCTCCGATCGCGTAGCGATGGAGCAGGAGCGCAGAATCGCTTCCGAAGCGCTGGCCAGCATCGCCGAGGGCGTCATCATCGCCGACGCGGACCGCCGCGTGACCTCGGCGAACGCCGCGCACACCAAGCTCACCGGCATGCCCGTGCAGACGCTGCGACGCACGCGCTTCGACGCCACCCGCACGTTGCCCGACGGCCGTCCGTTGCCGCAGACCCTGTGGGACGATATCGCCGCCGGCGACAACTGGCTGGGCGAGGTGGAGAGCCGCCGTGCGGATGGCACGACGTATCCCGAGCTGATGAGCATCAGCACCATCCGCGACAGCGAAGGCCGGCCGCAGCACTACGTGGCCGTGGTCTCCGACATCACGGCACGCAAAGCCGACCGGCAGCGCCTGCAGCACATGGCGACCCACGACCCGCTGACCGGCCTGGTCACCCGCTCCGAGTTCGAGCGCCGCTGCGCGGAGGCCATCACCCGCGCGGCTCACGAACGCGGTGCGGTCGCGGTACTGTTCGTCGACCTCGATGCCTTCAAGGTCATCAACGACAGCTACAGCCATGCGACCGGCGACGCGCTGCTGATGCGCGTGGCCGAGCGCATTCGCGCCCAGCTGGCGCCGCACGACGTGGCAGGCCGCATCGGCGGCGACGAATTCACGGTGCTGATCGCCGACCTGCGTTCGCGCGAGGAGGCGCTCGCCGTCGCCGAGGCCGTCCTGGCGGCGTTGGCCAAGCCCTTCGACCTGGGCGATTACGAGCTGTTCGTCAGCGCGAGTATCGGCATCGCCGGTTACCCGCTGGACGGCAACGACGCGGTCACCCTGATCGCCAACGCTGACGCCGCGATGTACGTGGCCAAGACCGAAGAGCGCAATGCCTTGCGGCTCTACACGCCCAAGATGCACGCGGACGCGCGGCGCCGGCTCAAACTGGCTTCCGAGCTGCGCCAGGCATTGGTCCGCAAGGAGTTTACGCTGGCCTTCCAGCCCAGTGTCGAGATGAAGACCGGCCGCATCGTGGCCGTCGAAGCGCTGATCCGCTGGCGCCATCCGGAACGCGGCAACGTGCCGCCGGATGAGTTCATCCCGATCGCCGAGAACCTCGGCCTGATCCGTCAGATCGATCAATGGGTGCTGGAAACCGCGTGCGCGCAGCTGAAACACTGGGATGACGCGAAACTGCCGCCGCTGCGCATGGCGGTGAATGTGTCGGCAAGTTCCTTCGGCCATCCGGACTTCCTGCCCGGTGTGAGCCAGGCGCTCCTCGATACGGGAATCGCGCCCCAGCGCCTGCTCATCGAACTGACCGAGAGCGCGATTCTGCGGCTGGGCGAAGACACCGAGCGCTCCATGCAGTCGTTGCACAGCCTTGGCGTCGGCGTGGCGATCGACGATTTCGGCACGGGGTATTCGTCGCTGGCCTACCTCAAGCTGCCGGCGGTCGCCTATCTGAAGATCGACCGCTCCTTCGTGACCGGCCTGCCGGCCAACGGCAACGATGTGGCGATTACGGAAGCCATGGTGGCGATCGCGCGCAGCCTCGACCTGCACACGATCGCCGAGGGCATCGAGACCGAAGCCCAGCACGAGTTCCTGTTGCGAGCGGGTTGCCAGGAAGGGCAGGGCTTCCTCTACTCACGCCCGCTGCCGCCTGACGAGATCGAGCGTTTGCTGGCACCGCACAAAGCCTCGGGAGCGAAGAGGCTTTCGCTGGTGCCGCCGCGTCGGGCCTGAGGGCCCGGCTTGCGCCATCGCGCTCACAAAAGCACACCAGGCCAATCGCACCGGCCGGCCTTCGAATCACAATGACCGTCCCCATATAGCGGACAACGTACCCGTGCAAGGATCTACCGTGTCCACCCACGATTCCCTCGTATTTCTCTTCGACGTCGACAACACCCTGATCGACAACGACCGTTTCGGCGCGGATCTCGCCGCGCGCCTCGAAGAACGTCTCGGGGCCGAAGGCCGCGATCGGTACGACGCGATCGACAAGGAGATCCGCAAGCAGGTCGGTTATGCGGACTACCTCGGTGCGCTGCAGCGCCTGCGCGGACAGGACAGCGACATGGCCTATATGGATCTGTCGTTCTTCCTGCTCGACTACCCCTTCGAGGCACGTCGTTTTCCCGGCGTGCTCGAAGCGATCGATCACCTGCGCACGATCGGTCGCCCGGTGATCATGTCCGACGGCGACACCGTGTTTCAGCCGCGCAAGATCCGCCGCGCGGGATTGTGGGAGGCGTTCCGCGAGGACGTGCTGATCTACATCCATAAAGAAGAGATGCTCGACGACATGCAGCGGCGCTATCCGGCCGATCACTACGTGATGGTGGACGACAAGCCACGCATCCTTGTAGCGCTCAAGAAGCTGCTGGGCGACAAGGTCACCACGGTATTCGTCAGGCAGGGGCATTACGCGGCCGCGGCCGGCGCGGATCTCGAGGAGACGCCGCCGGATATGACGATCGACTCGGTGGCGGAGCTGGCGACGATGGGGCGTGAGGCGTTTCTCGCGACGGCCTGAGGCCGGTCCGGTCCACGATGCATCAGAGCTCGAAGGCGTTCGGAATCCACTCGATCCCGTCGCCCTCGAACGCCAGCACGTCGAACCGGCATGGCCTGAGCGCATCGTGCGGATGCCAGGCCAGCCAGAGATGCGCGGCGCTGATCAGCTTGCGTCGCTTGGCGGCCGTGATCGAGCCGACGGCGCCGCCGAACGCGGCGCTGCGCCGATAGCGTACCTCGACGAAAACGAGGGTCTCGCCGTCGCGCATGACGAGGTCGATCTCGCCGTGACGGCAGAGAAAGTTGGAGCGGACCAGCCGTAGTCCGCGCTCCCGCAGAAACGACAACGCCGCGCCTTCGAAACGGTCTCCGGTAGCGCGGCGCTCGGTGGTCTTCTTCGTCGTGGTCACGCGAACCTCCCTGTTCGCGCCGGTGGGAATCAGCCCCCGCCGCTTTCGACGTTCGGGGCCGTGGCCGGCGCTTCGAGTTCGAGGCTACCCGCGACCGGGCGGGCGACGCCGTCGGCGAAGCGCGCCCAGATGAGTACGCGACGGACGCGACCGAACTCATCCGCGACCAGCTGGCCGGTCGCGCCGGGCAGGTAGCTGCCCGGATGACCACGCATCCAGTCGATATAGGGCACCAGTCCCCAGGCATCCATGCCGAAGGCGAACAGGCGGGCGGTGACGCCGCGCGTCGCGGGCACGGCCGCATTCAGTTCGCTGCGACGGGCGAGGCCCGGCTGGGCGTCGAACAGCCACGGCGCGTCGCAGAACTCCACGCCTTCCAGGTCACGATCGGCGGCGGGGTCGTCGCTGCCGCCGTACACGTGCGAGGTCGCGAAGACGGGCAGGTTGTTCTTCGCCAGACGCAGCTGCGGGATCAGCAGACGCGCCTGCTGCGGTTTCATGCTGATGAAGACGCCGCTGGTGGCCGGATCCTGGCCAACCGGTTCGGACAACTGCGACGCGAAATCGATGCTGCCGGAGTCCAGCGTGATCTGGCCGGCCAGGGTGCCGCCACGCGCCTGCCACTCGGCGCGGAAGGCGTTGCCGGCGCGGCGTGCGAAATCGTCGGTGGAGACGATCGACGTAGCGGTCTTCATGCCGCGGTCGGCCATGTGGTCGGCTACCTGCGCGCCCTCGGTTTCAGGCAGCAGGCCGAACTCGTTGGCACCCGACGGCGGCAGGTTCTTGTTGTCGCTCGGGTAGTTCAGCGTGAGCATCGGTGCGGGCAGGGCGCCCTTGGCGAAGATGGCCGACACGCCTTCGCGATTGAGCGGGCCGACGACGAAGCGAGCGCCCTCGGCGACCGCCTTGTCGTAGGCGGCGACGGCATGCGCCGCATCGTTGCCCGAATCGTAGACCGCGACGTCCGGACGCGTCGCACCCGTGCGGCTCGCATCGACGTAATTGGTAAAGAAGCCGTCGCGGATGGCGGCGCCCGCACCGGCGAGCGGACCACTGAGGGGCAGCAGCAGCGCGACCTTGGTCGGCACCTTATAGCCTTCGCGTACGCCCTTGTCGCCACTGACCGTACCGACGGCCTGATCGAGCACCGCCGGTGAGCGGTCGACGCTGCCGAGCTGGGACTGCGCTTCCGACACCCAGGGTTTCATCGGATCGTTCGCCGGCAATGCCGCGGCACGCTCGGCGAGCGGCTGGGTACCGAGGCCGGTGAGCAGGGTGAGGATTTGCTGGCGGTTCTGTTCCCGGTCGATGCCGTGCAGCTGGCCGTCGAGCTCGACACGGGTCTGCGCGGCGCTCCACGGATCGTTCGACGCGGCCTGAGCCCGTGCGCGCAATTCGGCCAGGCGTTGCGAGACCTGGGGCGAGACGTGCGACGACGGCTTGCCGGTCAGCGACAGGGCGGTCGTCGGGTCGTTGTTCTTCAGTGCGATCTCCGCGCGTAACGCATCGAAGCGCAGGGAGTCTTCGCCCTCGAGGCGCGAGCGGCGGATGTCCGTGACGACCGGTGCGGCGCGATCGAGGGCGCCTTCCTGGCGGTACGACTCGGCGGCCAGCAGCTTGTAATAGTCGCGGTGATCGCTGTCCTGCGCAGCCAGCGCCAGGTAAGCCTGAGCCGCCTGATCGAACTGTCCCTTGATGTACAGGGCCTGCGCCGCCTGCGTCGCCTCGCCGGTGGGCGCGGTCGTATGTTGCTGGACACCGCCCTGGGTCACGCAGCCGGCGAGGCCGGCGCAGAGCAGGAGGCCAAGGGTCGAGGCACGGATCGGTCGCATCGCAAATAATTCCTTGATAGGCACGTCGGCGCCCTCCGGCGCTGAAACGCTCGGATCATAGCCCATCGTTTCGCGAGGCCGGCGTGAGGCGCGTCCGGTCAGGCGCCGTAGAGGGCCTTGCGCGGGGCGCCGGTGATCGCGGCCGCCAGCTTCGCCGCCCTGGCCGGAGGCAGTTCGTCCTTGAGGATCGCAAACACGCGAAGTCCCTCGCTGAGGCGTTCGTCCTCGCCGGCTTCCCGCCCGGCGACCATCACCACGAACTCGCCCTTCTGCTGGTTGGGATCGGCTGACACGCGCTCCACCAGCGCCGAGAGCGGGTCACCCAGCACGGTCTCGAACATCTTTGTCAGCTCCCGGGCCACCACGGCCTCGCGATCCGCGCCGAACGCATCTCGCATGTCTTCGAGCGACTCGACGATGCGGTGCGACGACTCATAGAAGATCAGCGTGCGCGATTCGCCGGCCAGTTCCGCCAGGCGCGAGCGGCGGGCGCCCGCTTTCGCGGAGAGAAATCCCTCGAAGACGAAGCGGTCGCTGGGCAGGCCGGCGACCGACAAGGCGGCGATGACCGCGCTGGGGCCCGGGACCGGACTGACCCGGAGGCCGGCGATGCGGGCGGCACGCACAAGACGGAACCCCGGATCGCTGATCAGCGGCGTCCCGGCATCCGAGACCAGGGCGACATCGTCGCCGCCGCGCATGCGCTCCACCAGGCCATCCACTGCCGTGCGCTCATTGTGGTCGTGCAGCGCGACCAGTGGCGTATCGATATTGAGGTGCTGCAGCAGCGGCCGGGTGTGGCGGGTGTCCTCGGCGGCGATGACCCTAGCCCGGCGCAGCGTTTCGATGGCGCGCGCGCTGATGTCGTCGCGATGACCGATCGGGGTGGCGACGACATGAAGCGTACCGGGACGGGGCTGGGACATCGGTGCATCCGGTGAGCAGGGCCGGACATTGTAACCGTCCCGTTCCGGCTATAATCGGAAGTGGAGTCGGCCGGACAGTCGCGTCGCGCCTTCGGGCGTATCGAGGAAAGTCCGGGCTCCATAGGGCAGGGTGCCAGGTAACCCCTGGGCAGCGTGAGCTGACGGCCAGTGCAACAGAGAGCAGACCGCCGATGGCCCCGCAAGGGGATCAGGTAAGGGTGAAAGGGTGCGGTAAGAGCGCACCGCGTGCGGGGACAACGTCGCATGGCACGGTAAACCCCACCCGGAGCAAGACCAAATAAGGGGACTATGACGTTGCCCGCGTCGTCCCCGGGTAGGTTGCTGGAGCCTGGCGGTGACGCCAGGCCGAGAAGAATGACTGTCACGTCGCAAGACGCACAGAACCCGGCTTACAGGCCGACTCCTTCTCTTCTTGAGCGGTGTGGGAGCGACGAATGTCGCTCCCATCTGTCTTTGCGGCCTCGCCACGGACGTCGACGGCGAGTTCGGTGAACGTGAGTTCAGCCCCACCCCTGATTTCACATTTCGCAGACGTCTGAAATCCCGGACTCATTCGCAAAAAACCTCAACGATTCAACCACCTCCCGCCCCTTCCTCAGAAACGGCTGGAATTGGTGATGAACGTGAGCTTTCTCCTTGATTCACAAGAAAAATTTCCTTGACAGTCTCAGGACCCGAGACTATCGTGGGCCCCAGTGTGAAATCGTGGGATTCGGTGGGGCGGACTGCAGACAATGTTCCAAGGTGAGACAGCCATCACGATCGACGACAAGGGTCGTCTGACGATCCCGACCTCGTATCGGGATCTGGTGGCCGACGCCTGCGCGAACCGTCTGGTGATCGCTTACAACCCTTTCGATACCGGTTGCCTCTGGATCTTTCCGTACGCGGAGTGGGAGAAGGTGCGCGACCAGGTCAATGCGCTCCCCAGCGTCAAGGCCGTCCATCGCGCATTGCAGATGAAACTGGTGGGTGCCGCGGCCATCGTCGAACCCGACGGAGCGGCCCGCATCCTCCTTCCATCGAGCCAACGCGCGGCGGCCGGACTGGAGAAAAAAGCCATCCTGCTGGGGATGGGCAACAAGTTCGAGCTTTGGAGCGAACAGGCCCACCTCGCGAAGATCCGCCAGACCATCGGCGAGGACGACATCAGCGACGACATGGCGGAACTGCAGTTGTGACGACGAACTAATTCGAGGTGCTGGTGAAACGGGAGCGGGATGTGGCGATGGCGGGGGTCGATGTACACATCCCGGTGATGCTCGACGAAGCGGTGGAGGGCCTCGCCTTGCGCGAGAACGGGCGCTATCTGGATGGGACGTTCGGTCGTGGGGGTCATGCCTCGGCGATCCTTGCCCGTCTCTCGGATGAAGGCCGCCTGTTCCTCATGGATCGCGATCCCTCGGCCATCGCCGTCGCCGAAGCCGGTCTCGCCACCGACCCGCGTGTCACCCTGCGCCACGACAACTTCGCCACGATGGGTGAGTGGCCCGCGCTCGAAGGCGGCCTCGACGGTATCCTGCTCGATCTCGGCGTGTCCTCGCCGCAGCTGGACGATCGCAGCCGCGGCTTCAGTTTCATGGCCGACGCGCCGCTCGACATGCGCATGGACACCACGCGCGGTATCAGTGCCGCCGAGTTCCTGGCCGACGCCGACGAAGCCGAGATCGCCGACGTGCTCTGGCGCTTCGGCGAAGAGCGCTTCAGCCGCCGCATCGCCAGGACCATCGTCGAGCGCCGCGTGACCGCGCCGATCACCCGCACCGCGGAGCTGGCCGACCTCGTCGCCGGTTGCGTCGGTCGCCGCGAGCCAGGCAAGAACCCCGCCACGCGCACGTTTCAGGCGCTGCGCATCCGCGTGAACGCGGAACTCGAATCCGTCGAGCGTGGCCTGGACGCCGCGCTCGACCTGCTCAACGTGGGCGGCCGCCTCGCCGTGATCAGCTTCCATTCGCTGGAAGATCGCACGGTGAAGCAGTTCATTCGTGCCCACGAAGGTCGCGTGCAGGGCAGTCGCCGCGGACCGCCCGCGGCGGCGAAGCTGGCCCGCCTCAAGCCGGTGGGCAAGGCGATTTTTCCGTCCGACGCCGAGGTCGCCGCGAACCCGCGTTCGCGCTCCGCCGTGCTGCGCGTCGCGGAGAAGCTCGCATGAAGGTCTTCGGCGCGATCTGCCTCTCGATCCTGCTGCTGGCGGTCATCGCCAGCGCGATCGGGGTGGTGTGGACGCGCCACGAGAGCCGCGTGCTCTTTGTCGAACTGTCCCGTCTGCAGAGCCAGAAGGACGACCTTGGCGTGGAATACGGTCGCCTCGAACTTGAGCAGGCCACCTACGCCGAACCCAGCCGCATCGATGCGGACGCCCGCGGCAAGCTCGGCATGTTCACGCCGAAGCCGCAGGACATCCAGCTGGTGCGCCGATGAAGGCGCGCTACGGCAAGCCCGTCGTGCCCAGCCGCCGTCGCGGTCAGGGCCCGAGCCCGCGCAAGCGTATGACCGTCGTCGTGGCGCTGCTCTGTGTCGCCGCGTCGGGTCTGGTCGTGCGCGCGTTCGATCTGCAGGTCGTGCGTAAGCAGTTCTATCAGGACCAGGGCGACGCGCGCTTCCTGCGCGAAATGCCCATCGCCGTGTCCCGCGGCACGATTTTCGATCGCAACGGCGAGCCGCTGGCCGTGTCGACCCCGGTCGCCTCGATCTGGGCCAACCCGCCCGAAGTACTCGAGAACGCCGACCGCATCCCTGAGCTGGCCAAGGCCCTGCACGTCGACGCCGACGATCTGAAGCAGAAGATCGAGCAGCGCGCGGACAAGGAATTCATGTACATCGCTCGTCAGCTGCGTCCGGAAGACGCGCAGGCGATCGTCGATCTGAAGATCCCGGGTATCTCGTCGCAGCGCGAATACCGCCGCTATTACCCGTCGGGTGCGGTCAACAGCCACATCCTCGGCTTCACCAACATCGATGACCACGGCCAGGAAGGTCTGGAGCTGGCGTTCGATGAATGGCTGTCCGGCAAACCGGGCGCCAAGCGCGTGATCCGCGACCGCATGGGCCATGTGGTGGAAGACGTCGAGCTGGTGCGCGAGCCGCAGCCGGGTCGCGACATCACGCTGTCGATCGACCGCCGCATCCAGTACCTCGCCTATAGCGCGCTGAAAGACGCTCTGGAAAAGAACAAGGCCGACTCGGGCTCGATCGTGGTGATGGATGTCCACACCGGCGAAGTGCTCGGCATGGCCAACCTGCCGTCGTTCAATCCGAACGCCGTGCGCGGCAGCACGCCCAACGATCGCCGCAACCGCGCCGTCACCGACGTGGTCGAGCCGGGCTCGACCATGAAGGCGTTCACCATGGCCGCGGCGCTGACCAGTGGCAAGTACACGCCGACCTCGCCGCTGATCGAGACCTCGCCGGGCACCTGGATGATGGGCGGCCACCCGGTACGCGATACCCATAACTGGGGCACGCTGACCCCGACCGGTGTGATCACCAAGTCGTCGAACGTCGGTGCCGCGAAGATCGCGATGACGCTCGATACCGACTTCCTCTATTCGATGTGGAAGTCGTTCGGTATCGGCAACAGCACCGGTAGCGGGTTCCCGGGCGAAGCCGCGGGCTATCTGCCGGTGAGCCGCACCTGGAAGCCGATCGAAAAGTCGCGCATGGCCTATGGTTACAACCTCAGCGTGACCCCGCTGCAGCTGGCCACGGGTTACGCCGGTATCGCCAACGGCGGTGCGCTGCGCGCGCCGAGCTTCATCAAGGGTGCGGACAATCCCCCGACCCAGGTGATCACGCCGGAGATCGCCCACGAACTCGTGCGCATGCTCGAGACGGTGTTGCAGCCGGGCGGTACGGGCTACGGCTTCGCCTCGGTCGCCAATTACAGCGTGGCCGGCAAGACCGGTACCTCGCACAAGTTCTCCGTCGGCGGCTACTTCGCCAAGAACTACATCTCGCTCTTCGTCGGCATGATTCCGGCGAGCAACCCGCGCCTGGTCACCGTGGTGGTCATCAACGATCCGCAGGGTGGTCATTACTACGGTGGCTCCGTCGCCGGCCCCGCCTTCGCCCAGGTGATGGAAGGCGCGGTGCGCCTGCTCGACATTCCGCCCGACAACGTCGGTCGCTGGTATGTCGGCGGCCCGAGCCAGGGTGGCCTGATCGGCACGGCCAACGCGCCACCGCCGCAAGCGGACGACAGCGCGGCGGAAGAGGTGGTCCCGTGACCCTGACCCTCGCCGAACTGCTCGACGGTTTCGCCGACGCCTCCGATGCCGGCGAAATCGTCGTTTCCGGCCTTTCACTCGACTCGCGCGAGATCGTCGAAGGCCAGGCCTTCGTCGCGCTGCGTGGCACGAAGGGTCACGGCATCGACTTCGCGGCAAAGGCCGTCGAGCAGGGCGCCGTCGTCATTCTGGCCGAGACGCCGTTCGACGCGGTCGACGCAGGCATACCGGTGGTCGCGGTCGACAAGCTGCGCGACAAGGCCGGCCCGATCGCCGCGCGTTTTCACGGCAATGCATCCGCCGCGCTCGAGGTCATCGGTGTGACCGGCACCAACGGCAAGACCTCGACCGTACAGCTGATCGCACAGGCGCTGACGTTCCTTGGCCGTAAGGCCGCGACCGTCGGCACCCTCGGCGCGGGCTTGCACGGTGCGATCGCGGAAGGCGAACGCACCACGCCCGATGCCATCAGCATGCAGGCGCTGCTCGGCGAATTCCGTGACGCCGGCGCGACGCACGTGGCGATGGAAGTCTCCTCGCACGCCCTGGAGCAGGGCCGGGTCAACGCCATCGCGTTCGACATCGCCGTGTTCACCAATCTCACCCGCGATCACCTCGATTACCACGGCACGATGGAAGCGTACGGCGCGGCGAAAGCCCGTCTGTTCGCCTTCGACGGTCTTGGCGCCGCGGTGATCAACGTGGACGACCCGTTCGGCGCGAGGCTGGCGAAGGGCCTGCCCGAGTCCGTGACGAAGCTGCGCTCCTCGATGGCGACCGACAGCACCCCGAAAGACGCCGAAGTCCGCGCGGATATCGTGGTGACCTCGGCCCGGGGACTGTCGTTCAACCTCAATACGCCGTGGGGCATGCGTACCGTGCGCAGCGCGCTGCTGGGTCGCTTCAATGTGGCCAACCTGCTCGCCGTCGCGGCGGTGCTGGGCGCGCTGGGCGAACCGTTCGAGCGCATCCACGCCGCACTGGAATCCCTGCAACCGGTCAACGGCCGCATGAGCCGCCTCGGTGGCGACGGCCGCAAGCCGCTGGTGGTGGTCGACTACTCGCACACGCCGGATGCGCTGAAGCAGGCGTTGCTGGCGCTGCGCTCGCATACCAAGGGCAAGCTGATCTGCGTCTTCGGCGCCGGTGGCGACCGCGATCAGGGCAAGCGCCCGATCATGGCCGGTATCGCCGAGCGTCTGGCCGACGTGGTCATCGTGACCGACGACAATCCCCGCAGCGAGGACGGCGACGTCATCGTCGCGCAGATCGTCGCCGGCCTCATTCACCCCGAGACCGTGATGGTCGAGCGCGACCGCGCGCAGGCTATCGCGCTGGCGCTCGCCGACGCGAAGGCCGACGACGTCGTGCTGATCGCCGGCAAGGGTCACGAAACCTATCAGGAAGGTCCGGACGGCAAACGCCCGTTCGACGATCTCGCCGTCGCCCGCGAGGCGATGGATTCCGGCAAGAAAGGAGCCCGCGCATGATGCGCCTGTCCGCCGTCGCCCTCTGGACCCGCGGCCGCCTGCATGGCGCCGATGTCGAGGTGACGGGTTTTTCCATCGATACGCGCACCCTCAAGGCCGGCGACCTGTTCGTGGCGCTGCCGGGCGAGCGCGTCGATGCGCATGATTTCGTCGCTGCGGCCGCGGCGAAAGGTGCGGTCGCCGCGCTGGTGACGCGTCCGGTCGACGCGCCGATTCCGCAGGTCATCGTCGACGATACGCAGGCCGCCCTCGGCGACCTCGCCAGCGCCGCTCGCGCACGCGGCAATGTGCGTGTCGTCGGTATCACCGGATCCAATGGCAAGACGACGGTGAAGACGCTGACCGCGTCCATCCTGTCGCGTCACGGTCGTACCCACGTCAATGCCGGTAACTTCAATAACGAGATCGGCATGCCGCTCACGCTGCTGGCGATGCCGGAAGACACTGAGTACGCCGTGCTCGAGATGGGTGCGGGCAAGCCGGGCGACATCGATTACCTCGCTGCCATCGCACGGCCCGATATCGGTCTCGTGAATTCCATCGCGCCCGCGCATCTTGAGCGCATGGGCACGATCGAAGGCGTCGCCGAAACCAAGGGCGCGCTGTACCGGTCGCTTCCGGCCGATGGCGTCGCCATCATCAACGCGGATGACGAGCGCTTCGCCGGCTTCTTCACGAACCTGGCCGGCAGCCGCAGCGTGCTGCGCTACGCGCTCGACCATCGTGCGGACATCGGTGCCGACATCGTCGAAGAGCGCATTGACGGCACTCATTTCGTCCTGTCCACGCCGCATGGCGACGGCGACGTGCACCTGCCGTTGCCGGGCCGTCACAACGTGGCCAACGCGCTGGCCGCCGCCGCGATCGCGACGGCGCTCAACGTTCCCGTCGAAAAGATCGTCGAAGGTCTGGAGCAGGTGCCGCCTGTCGCCGGCCGTCTGAATCTCGAACCGATGCCGGGTGGCTGGACACTGATCGACGACAGCTACAACGCGAACCCGGGCTCGGCCGCCGCGGCGATCGACACGCTGGCCCTCGCCCTGGGCGAGCGCTGGCTGGTGCTGGGCGATATGGCCGAACTCGGGCCCGAGGCCGTGAAGCTGCATGCCGGTATCGGCGAGCTCGCCCACCGCCGCGGTATCGAGCGGCTGCTGGCCACGGGGGCGAAAAGCGCCGCCGCGGTCGAGGCGTTCGGTCCGGGTGCACAACATTTCGCCACGCAGGAAGCGCTTATCGAGGCAGCCTGCACGCAAATCCATGAGGGCGTCACGTGCCTCGTGAAGGGGTCACGTTCCTCCGGCATGGACCGGGTCGTGGCGGCTTTGAAGAAATACGCTGAAGGAGCCTCCGATGCTGCTTGAACTGGCGGAATGGATGGCTCGGCACTTCGCTTCCGTGCATCTTTTCCAGTACATCACGTTCCGCGCGATCATGGCGGCGCTCACCGCGCTGGCCGTGTCGCTGCTGCTCGGCCCGTTGCTGATCCGCAAGCTTGCCGCGCTGAAGGCGGGGCAGGTGGTGCGCAGCGACGGCCCGCAAACGCATCTTGCGAAGGCCGGTACGCCGACGATGGGCGGTCTGCTGATCCTGTTCGCCGTGGGGATCGCCACGGTGCTGTGGGCGGACCTGTCCAACCGCTACGTATGGGTCGTGCTGGCGGTGATGGTCCTGTTCGGCGTCATCGGGTTCTACGACGACTACCGCAAGCTGGTCCTGAAGGACAGCCGTGGCCTCGCCAGCCGCTGGAAGTATTTCTGGCAGTCGGTGTTCGGTCTCGGCGCCGCCGTGTTCCTTTACCGCACGCACCAGCTGCCCGCGGAGATCGCGCTCTACGTGCCGCTGTTCAAACAGGTGGCGATCCCGCTCGGCATTTTCTTCGTGGTGGTCGGCTACTTCATCATCGTCGGCTTCTCCAACGCGGTGAACCTCACCGACGGTCTGGACGGCCTGGCGATCATGCCGAGCGTCCTGGTCTCCGGCGCGCTGGGCATCTTTGCCTACCTCGCCGGTAACAAGCTGTTTTCCGAATACCTCGGAATCCCGGCGATTCCGGGCGCCGGTGAGCTTGCGGTCTTCTGCAGCGCGCTGGCGGGCGCGGGGCTCGGCTTCCTCTGGTTCAACACCTACCCGGCCCAGGTCTTCATGGGTGACGTGGGCGCGCTGGCCATCGGTGCCGCCCTCGGTTGCGTCGCGCTGATCGTCCGTCAGGAAATCGTGTTGCTGGTGATGGGCGGCGTCTTCGTGATGGAGACCGCCTCGGTGATGTTGCAGGTGGGCAGCTTCAAGCTGCGCGGCAAGCGCATCTTCCGTATGGCGCCCATCCATCACCATTTTGAACTGAAGGGCTGGCCCGAGCCGCGGGTCATCGTCCGTTTCTGGATCATCAGCGTCGTGCTGGTGCTCATCGGTCTCGCTACGTTGAAGGTGCGCTAAGCCATCATGTTCGGCTTCGGAAACAAGCAGGCCAAACGCCGCCAGGGTCCCCGCGGGAGCTTCGATCTCCCGTTGCTCCTGGCTGCGCTCGCGCTCGCGACGCTGGGCGTGATCATGGTCACGTCCAGTTCGATCGCCGTGGCCGATGGCTCGCATCAGGGCGCCTTCTACTATCTCAAGCGCCATCTCGTGTTTCTCGTGCTCGGTGGCTGCCTGGCCGCCGCCGCGATGCGCACGGAACTGAAGACGCTGGAGAAGCACAGCTTCCTGCTGCTGCTGGTCGGCATCATCATGCTGCTGATGGTGTTCCTGCCGGTCTTCGGCATGCGCATCAACGGCGCACGTCGCTGGGTCAACCTGCTGGTCACCAGCTTCCAGCCGGTCGAGGCGGTGAAGCTGATCCTCGTCGGCTACCTGTCGAGCTACCTGGTCCGTCACCGCGAAGGCGTCGAGTACGACCTGTTCGGCGTGGTCAAGCCGGTCGCCGTGGCCGGTCTCATCGTGCTGTTGCTGCTGGCACAGCCCGACTTCGGTTCGGCGGCTCTGGTGGTCGCGACCACGGTCGGCATGGTCTGGCTGGCGGGTGCGCGCATGCGCAACCTTCTCGTGCTGGCGACGCCCCTGGTTCCCGCCCTGATTTACGCGGCGACCGCCGAGGATTACCGCATCAAGCGCCTCACCTCGTTCCTCGATCCGTGGAAGGATCCGTTCAACGACGGCTTCCAGCTGACCCAGGCGCTGATCGCCGTGGGTCGCGGTGAGTGGACGGGTGTGGGTCTGGGTTCCAGCGTGCAGAAACTGTTCTACCTGCCCGAAGCGCATACGGACTTCATCCTTGCCGTGCTCGCCGAGGAGCTCGGCCTGGCGGGCATCGTCACGGTCATCTTCCTTTACATCGTGCTGGTCGGCCGGGGTCTCTACATGGGACTGAAGGGCGTCGAGCTCGGTCAGCGCTTCTCCGGTTACGTCGCCTACGGCATCTCGCTGATGCTCGGCTTCCAGGCGATGGTCTCCATCGGCGTGAATCTCGGCGTGCTGCCGACCAAGGGCCTGACCCTGCCGCTGATCAGCTCGGGCGGTTCGTCCGTGCTGATGACCTGCGCGATGGTCGGTGTGCTGCTGCGCGCCACGTTCGAAATCAACCGCGCCGAAGACGCGCGACAGACCGCCGTGCGCCTGCCGGCCAATGCCGTGCCGGATTCGGCGGCCTATGGCGGTGCCGCATGAGCCGCCCCGTGCTGATCATGGCCGGCGGTACCGGCGGCCACATCTTCCCCGGCCTTGCCGTGGCCGACGAACTGCGCTCGCGCGGCGTCCCCGTCGCGTGGCTCGGTGCCGAAGGCGGCATGGAGACCCGCGTGGTTCCCGCGCATGGCCTCGACCTGCACACGGTGGCCGTTGGTGGCCTGCGCGGCAAAGGCATGAAGACGCGCGTGATGGCGCCGGTGATGCTGGCGCGTGCGCTGCTTGCCTCGCTCAGACTGCTGCGCCGCCTGCGTCCGGCCTGTGTGCTTTCGATGGGTGGCTACGTGGCGGGCCCCGCCGGCGTGGCGGCGCGTATCGCGGGCATTCCGCTGGTCGTGCACGAACAGAACGCGGTCGCCGGCTTCACCAACCGCAAGCTCGCCGGCTTCGCGAAAAAGGTGCTCACCGGCTTTCCGAACGTGCTGCCGAACGGCGAGTGGGTCGGCAATCCGGTACGTGCGCGCATCGCCGCGCTGCCGCTGCCGGCGCAGCGCATGGACGGTCGTGCCGGTCGCCCCCGCCTGCTCGTTCTCGGCGGCAGCCTCGGGGCACGCACCCTGAATCTGGCCGTGCCGAAGGCGCTGGCGTTCATGCGTGCTGACGCGCATCTCTCGGCCTGCGAGCCTGAAGTCGTCCACCAGACCGGCGAGCGCGGCCTCGAAGAAGCGCGCACGGCCTATGTCGACGCCGGCATCGCGGCCAACGTCGTCCCCTTTATCGAAGACATGGCCGGTGCGTACGAGTGGGCGGACGTGGTGGTGTGCCGCGCCGGCGCGCTGACCGTGGCCGAACTCTGCGCCGCGGGCCTCGAAGCGCTGCTCGTGCCGTTCCCGCATGCGGTGGACGACCACCAGACGGTGAACGCGCGCGCGATGGTCGACGCCGGTGGCGCTCACCTCATCGCCGACAAGGCGCTGAACCAGGCCGGCTCTCCCGAAGCGCTGGCCCGTCTGCTCTACGACATGCTGCTGGACCGCCAGCAGATCCTTTCCGCGGCCAATGCGTCCCGTACGCTGGCCAAGCCCGACGCCGCATCCACGATTGCCCGTCATTGCATGGAGGTTTCCGCATGACGCCCGGTCGTTTGCGCGCCCACGACGATTTCATGACCTCGTTCCGCCGTGTCCACTTCATCGGCGTGGGCGGCGTCGGCATGAGCGGTATCGCCGAAGTACTGGCCAACCTCGGCTACAGCGTGTCCGGCTCCGACCGCGCGCACTCGACGACCACGGAGCGTCTGGCCAAGCTCGGCGTCGAAGTGCACGTCGGTCACGAGGCGTCGAACATCGACGGCGCGGACGTGATCGTCACGTCCAGCGCGATCCGTCAGGACAATCCCGAGCTGGTCGCCGCACGGGCCGCACGCATTCCCGTGGTGCCGCGTGCCGAGATGCTCGGCGAGCTGATGCGTTTCCGTCGCGGCATCGCGATCGCGGGAACGCACGGTAAGACGACCACCACCAGCCTCGTCGCGAGCGTGCTGGCGGAAGCCGACTACGACCCGACCTTCGTGATCGGCGGCCAGCTCAACGCCGCCGGTGCGAATGCCCGTCTGGGCACGGGCCAGTACCTGGTCGCCGAGGCCGACGAGTCGGACGGTTCCTTCCTGATGCTGTCGCCGGTCATCGCCGTCGTCACCAATATCGACGCCGATCACCTCGAGAACTACCAGGGCGACTTCGCGCTGGTGAAGAAGGCCTTCAGCGACTTCCTGCATAGGCTGCCGTTCTACGGCATGGCGGTGCTCTGCATCGACGACGAAGAGACGGCGAAGCTCGCGGAAGACACCTCGCGCCGCCTGCTCACTTACGGCATCGACAATGCCGCCGCGGACGTGACGGCCACCAACGTCCGCCAGCTCGGCTTCGAAATGCATTTCGACCTGCATCTGCCGGGCAGGGTCGACGCGCTGCCGGTGACGCTGAATCTGCCAGGCCGACACAACGTGCAGAACGCGCTCGCCGCGGCGGCCGTGGGCTGGCAGCTGGGCGTCGAAGCGGAGGCCATCGCGCGTGCGCTGGCACGTTTCGAAGGCGTGGGTCGTCGTTTTCATCGTCGCGGTGAGATCGCACTCGACAGCGGCAGCGCGCTGCTCGTCGACGACTACGGTCATCACCCGCGCGAACTGGCCGCCGTCTTCGCCGCCGCGCGCGGCGGCTGGTCGGACCGCCGTCTGGTCGTGGCCTTCCAGCCGCACCGCTACAGCCGTACGCGCGACCTGCTCGACGACTTCGCCAAGGTCCTGGCCGAGGTCGATGTGCTGGTGCTGACCGAGGTCTATCCCGCAGGCGAATCGCCGATCGCGGGCGCTGACGGCAAGGCGCTCGCGCGCGCTATTCGTGCCCGCGGCAAGACCGACCCGGTGCTGGTCGACCATCCGCGCGACCTTCGCGCCACGCTGTCCGCGCTGGCGCGCGACGGCGACCTGATCATGCTGCTGGGCGCCGGCGATATCGGCGCGGCGGCCATCGAGCTGGCCAGCGCCGGCGACCTGAGGACAAGCAAGTGATGAGCACGACCCGTTTCCCCCGCATCGTCACCGACGCCGCCGATTTCGGCCGCGTGGCCGTCGTGCTGGGTGGTAACTCCGCCGAGCGCGAGGTGTCGCTCGACTCCGGTCGCGGCGTGCTCGAGGCGCTGCGGTCGCTGGGCGTCGACGCGCATCCGATCGACGGCATCCCGGCCTTGCTCGACGCGGTGCGTGCGGGTCACTTCGCACGCGTGTTCAACATCCTGCACGGCGCGGGCGGTGAGAACGGGGAGTTGCAGGGCGCGCTGCAGTCGCTCGGCGTGCCGTATACCGGCTCCGGCGTGCTCGGTTCGGCGCTGTCGCTGGACAAGGTCCGCGCCAAGCAGGTGTGGATCGCACTCGGCCTGCCGACCCCGAAGTTCAAGGCGCTGCCGCGCGGTGCGGACGTGCACGCCGCCGCTCGTGACGTCGGCTTTCCGCTGATCGTGAAGCCGGCATGGGAAGGGTCCAGCGTCGGCGTGACGCGTGTGTTCGATGAAGCCGGTCTCGATGCCGCCGTCGAACTGGCGCGCCGCTATCCCGGCGACATGCTGATGGAAACCCTGATCGAGGGCGATGCGAGCGAGGGCGGCGAATACACCGTCGGCATCCTGGGTCGCGAAGTGCTGCCCACCATCAAGATCGTGCCCAAGGGCGAGTACTACGATTACAACGCCAAGTACGTGGCGGAAGACACCCAGTACATCGTGCCTGGCCTGTCGGGCGAAGCGGAGGACACCATGCGCGCGCTCGCGCTGCAGGCCTTCGACGCGCTCGACTGCTTCGGCTGGGGCCGCGTCGACGTCATGCGCGATCGCCATGGCAAGAACTGGCTGCTCGAAGTGAACACCGCGCCCGGCATGACCTCGCATTCGCTGGTCCCCAAGGCTGCGGCCGTCGCGGGCCTCGACTATGCGAGCCTGTGCTGGCGCGTGCTGGAAACCTCGATGGAACGGGAGGCCGCCCGCGCATGAAGGGTTCCGCCGCCACGCGTCTGGTCGCCTGGGGAATCGCCATCACACTGGTGGTGTTGCCCGTGGTCGGCGTGATGCAGGGCTGGTTCGCCGTCGGCCGCTGGCCGGTGACGCAGCTCAAGGTCGAAGCGGAGTTCGCGCACGTCAGCGCCGAACAGATCCGCAGCGCCGTGCTGCCGAGCCTCGGCAAGGGCTTCTTCGCGACGGATCTGGAAACCGTGCGTCATTCGATCGGTGCGCTGCCGTGGGTCGAGTCGGTGGAAGTGCGCAAGCGCTGGCCCGACACGCTGCTGGTACGCATCTACGAGCGCCAGCCGTTCGCGCGCTGGAACGAGGACCGTCTGATCAGCCGCCAGGGGCTCGTCTTCGACGCGCCGGGCGCCGATCAGATGGGCGACCTGCCGCGGCTGCGTGGGCCGGACTCGCGTCTGGCCGAGGTGGTGAGCTTCTACGCACAGGCACAGAAATCGTTCGAAGGCAGGACAGGCCTGTCGATCGTCGGCGTCAGCCTCAGCGAGCGCGGCAGCTGGAGCGTCACGACCGAGAGCGGCGCCGAAATCGTCATCGGCGATCGCGAGCAGGCCGATCGCCGTCTGGCCCGCTTCCTCGATGTCTACCCACAACTCGTCGCCGGTCGGCACAGCGGTTTCGCCTACGCCGACCTTCGTTACACCAACGGATTCGCCATCCGGTGGCCGCAACCGGAAACCACGGCCACACCCAAGGTCGGAAGCTGAGCAGGATCATGAGAAACAAGAACGACAAACAGCTCGTCGTCGGCCTCGACATCGGAACGTCGAAGGTCGTCGCCATCGTCGGCGAATACGAGCCGGGTGAAGCCATCGAAATCATCGGTATCGGCACGCATGTCTCGCGCGGCATGAAGCGTGGCTCGGTGGTCGACATCGAATCGACGGTCCACTCGATCCAGCGCGCGGTCGAAGAGGCCGAGCTGATGGCCGGCTGCGATATCCGTTCGGTGTACGCCTCGATCTCCGGCAGCCATCTGGAAACGCGTAACTCGCACGGCACCGCGGCCATCCGCGACCGCGAGGTGATGTCGGCCGATCTGGAGCAGGTACTCGAAGCGGCCAGCGCCGTGGCGATCCCGGCCGATCGCAAGGTGCTCTACAAGGAGTCGCAGGAATACCGTATCGACGGTCAGGACGGCATCCGTCATCCGGTCGGCATGAGCGGCGTGCGTCTGGAAGCCAGCGTGCATCTGGTCACGGGCGCGGCGAGCGCGGTGCAGAACATCTCCAAGTGCATTCAGCGCTGCGGTCTGTCGGTCGATGAACTCGTGCCCGCCGCTGTCGCCAGCGCTAAGGCCGTGTTGACCGAAGACGAGCTCGAGCTCGGCGTGTGCCTCGTCGATATCGGTGCCGGTACGACGGATATCGCCATCTATACGCAGGGCGCGATTCGCTACACCAAGTCGCTGCCCGTCGGTGGCGATCAGGTGACGAACGACATCGCGTATGGCGTGCACACACCGACCGCTCACGCGGAAGAGATCAAAATCAAATACGCGTGTGCGCTCGCCCAGCTTGCCCATGCGGAAGAAACGATCCAGGTGCCGAGCGTGGGCGATCGGCCGCCGCGTCGTCTCGCGCGTCAGGCGCTCGCGCAGTCGGTGCAGGCCCGCTACGAGGAAATCTTCGAGATGGTGCAGGACGAACTGCGGCGCTCGGGTTACGAGAGCCTCGTCGCCGCCGGCATCGTACTGACCGGAGGCGCCTCGCGTATGGAAGGCGCGCTCGAACTGGCGGAGGAAATCTTCCACAAGATGGTTCGCATCGGCGTGCCCCAGCACGTGTCGGGCCTGGGCGATGTCGTCTCCAGCGAGTTGCATTCGACCGGCGTGGGCCTGCTTCTGCACGGCTCGCGGTCGACCGGCGGCGCGCGCCACACGAGTTCCGCCGCCGGCAATGTCGGCAGCATGGTCGAGAAGTTCCGTAGCTGGTTCACCAAGAATTTCTAAGCAGTAGTCACCGGATTGTCGGTGCCCGATGGAAGGGGGGCGCCGGGGCACAAGGGATGGCCCGCAACCCATGGCCGACAGGAGTCGGACAAGGGACATAAACCAAAAAAACTAAAAGTTCTGCGGAGGACGGGAAATGTTTGAACTCATCGAAAAGCTGGCACCGAATGCGGTCATCAAGGTCATTGGCGTGGGTGGCGGCGGCGGCAACGCCGTGGCGCACATGGTCAATTCCAATATCGAAGGCGTCGAGTTCGTCGTCGCCAATACCGACGCCCAGGCGATGAAGAGCTGCGCCTCGCGCACGCATCTTCAGCTGGGCGGCAATGTCACCAAGGGTCTCGGCGCCGGCGCCAACCCGGAAGTCGGCCGCCAGGCCGCGCTGGAAGACCGCGAGCGCATCGAGGAAATGCTCGAAGGCGCGGACATGGTCTTCATCACCGCCGGCATGGGCGGTGGTACCGGTACGGGTGCGGCTCCGGTCGTGGCGCAGCTGGCGAAAGAGAAGGGCATCCTGACCGTCGCGGTCGTGACCAAGCCGTTCCCGTTCGAGGGTCGTCGCCGCATGCAGGTCGCCCTGAAGGGTATCGAAGACCTGTCGCAGCATGTCGACTCGCTGATCACCGTTCCCAACGAGAAGCTTCTCTCGGTGCTCGGTCGTGAGGTCACGCTCCTCAACGCGTTCAAGGCGGCCAACGACGTGCTGCAGGGCGCGGTCCAGGGCATCGCCGACCTGATCACGGCCCCCGGCCTTATCAACGTCGACTTTGCCGACGTCCGCACCGTCATGAGCGAAATGGGTATGGCGATGATGGGCTCGGGCACCGCCCGCGGCGACGATCGCGCACAGGCCGCGGCGGAAGCCGCGATCAACAATCCGCTGCTGGAAGATGTGAATCTGGCCGGCGCCTGCGGCATCCTGGTCAACGTCACGGCGGGTCCCAACCTGACCATGCGCGAGTTCGACGAGATCGGCCGCGTCATTCACGACTTCGCCTCGGAAGATGCGACCGTCGTGATCGGCACCTCGCTGGACCCGGAAATGCAGGACGACGTCCGCGTGACGGTTGTTGCCACCGGCCTCAACCGTGGCGGTGCCGCGGCCTCGTCCAAGCAGCCGGCTCGCCAGCCGGTGCAGCAGCAGGTCGAGATGCGTCAGCGTCCCCGCCCGGTCGTCCTGCGCACGGGCACCGGCAACGAGGTGGTCGATTACGCGCAGGCCGACTCCGTTCCGTCGGTCCGGTCGGAACCGGCCCCGTCGAAGAACGCCGAGCCGGCGATCGATTACCTCGATATCCCGGCGTTCCTGCGTCGTCAGGCTGACTGAGCGGTACTTGCAGATCCAGGCACGTTAAGGAAAACGTGAGGACGGCCCGACACGACGTCGGACCGCCCGACGCTCCGCCGCCATCCCGTCCGGGTGGCGGAGCGTCGCCGCTTCGCCTCAGGAAAACCTGCAAGTGATATCAGTTACTTGCAAGTGATTGAACGGACGAACGTTTCAGTCGCAGGCCAGATGAGAATGGATCGCAGCTGATGCTGAAGGAACGGTGAAGCAACACTGGACTGTACCGTCCGGTTTGTTTATTCCGAGGTTAAGACTGTGTTAGCATGATCGCTACTTTAGGCTGCTGCCAACAAGGTTCGACCCAACATGATCAAGCAGCGCACGCTCAAGAACATCATTCGCGCCACCGGCGTCGGCCTCCATACCGGCGACAAGGTGTACATGACGCTTCGTCCGGCCGCGCCGAACACGGGTATCGTGTTCCGCCGCACTGACCTCAATCCCCCGGTCGAGCTCAAGTCCCGCCCGGAGAATGTCGGTGATACGCGTCTCTCGACGACCCTGATCCAGGGCGACGTCCGCGTGTCCACGGTGGAGCATCTGCTCTCGGCCATGGCCGGCCTCGGCATCGATAACGCGTACGTCGACCTTTCGGCGCCGGAAGTGCCGATCATGGACGGCAGCGCGGGTCCGTTCGTTTTCCTCATCCAGTCCGCTGGCATCGAGGAGCAGGACGCGGCCAAGCGTTTCATCCGCATCAAGAAGCCGGTGATCGTGAAAGACGGCGACAAGTGGGCCAGGCTGGAGCCGTTCGACGGCTTCAAGGTTGGCTTCTCCGTCGAGTTCGATCACCCGCTGTTCAACAAGCGCAATTCGCAGGCCGAGATGGATTTTTCGACGACGTCGTTCGTCAAGGAAGTCAGCCGCGCCCGCACCTTCGGCTTCATGCGTGACATCGAAATGCTCCGCGAGCGTAACCTCACGCTCGGCGGCTCGATGGACAACGCCGTCGTGCTCGACGACTACCGCGTGCTGAACGAAGACGGCCTCCGTTACGACAACGAGTTCGTCAAGCACAAGATCCTCGACGCCATCGGCGACATCTACATGCTGGGCCACAGCCTGATCGGCGCTTACTCCGCGCACAAGTCGGGTCACGAGCTCAACAACAAGCTTCTCCGCAGTCTGATGGCCGACGCCGCGGCGTGGGAAGAAGTCAGCTTCAAGGATCCGGCCAAGGCGCCGATCTCCTACGCCCATCCCGCCCAGGCGGTGTAAGGCGACGCCTCACCGGGGCGTAGCGAAACGAGAGAAGCCGCGAGCGATCGCGGCTTTTTTTATGGGCGCGTGAGATTGACGTTTTACGGCTCGGCTTGCGCCGTCGCGTTTGGCTTTGTCGCGGCGTGTTGTGTCGCGTTGGAGAGCCGGCGGGGGTGACCCTCGAGGCCACGCCTGCGGCGACCCCTCAGGGAAAGGCCGCTACCGCGGCCGTGTATCAATGGCCTTCGGCCGGGTCGGGCTCCGCCTGGGGGTTTTCGAGTCGGCTGTCCCTGCCTCCCCGAAAACGGCCGGTCATCCCTGACCGGCCCCCTGCGGGCCTTGTCCAGTCGAAGCCCTCGCCTGCGGCTACCGGCCTCGAGGGTCACCCCCGCCGTCTCTTGCGTGCACTGAGGTGGTTGGTGGCCGAGCGGGTTTCGGCTTCACCGCTCCGTCGGCAATTGCCAGCAGGCTGGCCCGCATCAAAGCCACCGCCGCCAGCATGGCCCCTGCACGCTGCACGCCTCATACCGCACGCCGCATGCTCTGCCTGCCTGCCTGCCTGCCTGCCTGCCTGCCTGCCTGCCTGCCCGCACGCCCGCACTCGCCGCGCCGGGTAGGAGCGAACCCCGTTCGCGAACCCTCAGCCTTGTTAAGGCGAACGAGGCCATACACCTCAGGCAAGCCAGCGTTCCCATCCAACGAAGCGCACCGCCGCTCGACCCCACGCTGCCTCAGTCCCCCAAAGAGCCGGCGGGTGCCACCCTCGCGTCCGGTAGCCGCAGGCGAGGGCTCCGACTGGAAGAGGCCCGCAGGGGGCCGGCCATGGATGGCCGGTCGTTTTCGGGGAGGCAGGGACAGCCGACTCGAAAACCCCCAGTCGGAGCCCGACCCGGCCGAAGGCCATTGAAATACGGCCGCGTTAGCGGCCTTTCCCTGAGGGGGCGCCGCAGGCGTGGACGCGAGGGTGGCACCCGCCGGCTCTTCCCGACCACACCGCACGCCGCGACAAAGCCAACGCGACGGCGAAGCCGAGCCCTTCAAAGCCAAGCCCAAAGGCGGCGAAACCACGAAAAACCCCCGCGTGACCGCCCCCTCACCCCGTGAACTTTATGTGCAATTTAGGTGTTCGCCGGGTAGAGGCGTGCTATAAAGTTCGCCACCTCGCTGGATGCGGTGGTGCTTACGGACCCGCATCCCGGGTCGTAAGTGACGGATTAATCTTCGTTTTCGGCCTGGAGTGCCAGATACAGAAAAAGATCCCGCAGCGTGGGATCCGAGAGTGATGCCGCGGCGGACCGTAGATGGCGGGCTGCTTCGGTGGAAAGCGGTTTATGCCGGTCGGGGATGACTTCCACGGGCGGCAGCGGGGCCACTTTCACGGCAACCGAGTGGGCCTTCGCGCCGATGGCGCGGGCGGCTTCGAGGATCTGCGTCTGGTACAGGCGCACTCGCGAAGCCCAGGCCGACGAGGGCGCAAGGAAGACGAGCCGGCCATCGCGCAGGTCCGCAAAACGGATCTGGTCACGCATCGGTGCAGGCAGTGTCGCGCGCAACTGACGGTCCAGCTGGTCGAGTTCGCGCGCCCGGGAGGCGAGCGAGACGACAGGTCCCACTTCCACGATGGACTTGAGTCCGCGCGTGGCATGACGGGACGGTTTGGGCGGCGGTGGCATGGACCGGCTTAACTATTCGATGTGGAACGTATGCAGATCATACTCGTGTCACGTGGCCAGAAAGGGCCGAAAACGCTCGACCTCTCCTGCAGGCGCCTGCGCTGCAAAATGGCCGCGATGGTGCTCGCTGGCATCGTCGGCATCGCCGGTGTCGGCGCCGGCATCGCGCTTACCGTCGCCAGCCCTCGGGATCGCGCCATGGGCGACATCCATGGCTTGCAGCGCGAGGTGGGCGACCAGAACGCACAGGTCGCTCAGATCAAGCGTGACGCCCAGCGGGACCTCGACGCACTCGCCGTCAAGCTCGGGCAGCTCCAGGCACAATCGGTCCGGTTGAACGCCTTGGGCGAGCGGCTGACCCAGGTCGGCAAGCTGGACGACGGCGAGTTCAATTTCGACGAGGAGCCCGGCCAGGGCGGTCCTGAAGCGACCACCGGCGCCGAACCGGATGCCTACACCTTGCCGGAGTCCCTGAACAAGAGCATCGACCAGCTCTCCGGGCAGTTCGACACCCAGCAGGCGCAGCTCGAAGCCCTGCGCGACATGCTGATGGATCGCAGTATCGAGTCCAGCCTGCGGCCCACGGGTATGCCGGTGAACGGGTACATCTCGTCGTATTTTGGCGGCCGCCCGGACCCGTTCAGTGGTCACAGCGCCCGGCATACCGGGATCGATATCGCCACGCCTACGGGTACGCCCGTGACGGCGGTCGCGGAGGGGATGGTCACCTTCGCGGGTCAGCGGAGCGGCTATGGCGACGTCATCGAAATCGACCATGGCAATGGGTACATGACCCGTTATGCGCACAACAGCGCCCTGGTCGCCAGGCCGGGACAGCGGGTCCGCGTCGGCGATGTGATCGCGAAGGCCGGCTCCACGGGCCGTTCGACGGGATCCCACGTCCATTTCGAGGTCTGGTACCACGATAAGGTCGTGAATCCGCTGGCTTTCGTCCGCAGCCACCGCTGACAGCCTTGAATCCGGCACGGCTCGCCGCCACCCCGAGGAAAGCCGGGGGCGGGCGTAGTATGATCGTCCCTTCGTGCCGGTCGGCTTTGCGCCGTCCGGCAGCCTTTTTTCGTTTCAGATCCGGATGATCGATGTTCAATCGTGCCCTGACGAGTATTTTCGGCAGCCGTAACGAGCGTGTGCTGCGCGACCTGTCCAAGACGGTCAAGCGCATCAACGCCCTGGAGCCCGAATTCGAAAAACTTTCCGACGATGAGCTGCGCGGGAAGACCGAGGAGTTCCGCGGCAGGATCACTGCCGGCGAGACCCTCGACAAGCTGTTGCCAGAGGCGTTCGCGGTCACCCGTGAGGCGGCCAGGCGCGTGCTCGGCATGCGCCACTACGACGTCCAGATGATCGGCGGCATGGTGCTGCATTCCGGCCGGATCGCCGAGATGCGCACGGGTGAGGGCAAGACCCTCGTCGGTACGCTGCCGGTATACCTGAACGCCCTGGAGGGTAAGGGCGTCCATGTCGTCACGGTCAACGACTACCTGGCGCGTCGTGACTCGGCGCAGATGGGCAAGCTCTACAACTTCCTCGGCCTCTCGGTCGGCGTGGTGTATCCGGGTATGGACCACGCGGACAAGCGTGCGGCCTATCAGTCCGATATCACCTACGGCACCAACAACGAATTCGGCTTCGACTACCTGCGCGACAACATGGCGCTCAGCAAGGAACAGCGCAACCAGCGCGGCCTGCACTACGCCATCGTCGACGAAGTCGACTCGATCCTGATCGACGAAGCCCGTACCCCGCTGATCATCTCCGGCCCGGCCGAAGACTCCCCGCAGCTCTACATCGCGGTGAACAAGATCGTGCCGCGCCTCAACCGTCAGGAAAAAGAAGACGGCGCCGGCGATTACATGGTCGACGAAAAACAGAAGCAGGTGCACATGTCCGAAGAGGGCATGGAGCACGCGGAGCAGCTGTTGCGCGAGGCGGGTGTCATCGAGGCCGACAGTGGCCTCTACGACTCCAAGAACCTGGCGGTGGTGCATCACCTCAATGCCGCGCTGCGTGCCAACGGCATCTATCAGCGTGACGTCGATTACATCGTGCGCGACGGCGAAGTCATCATCGTCGACGAATTCACCGGCCGTACGCTGGCGGGTCGTCGCTGGTCCGACGGCCTGCACCAGGCGGTCGAAGCGAAGGAAGGCGTGCCCATTCAGCGCGAGAACCAGACGCTGGCGACGGTGACGTTCCAGAACCTGTTCCGCATGTACAAGAAGCTGGCCGGCATGACCGGTACGGCGGACACGGAAGCCTACGAATTCCAGACCGTCTACGGCCTGGAAGTCGTCGTGATTCCGACGCACAAGCCGATGGTCCGTGTGGACAATCCGGATTCCGTGTTCCTCGGTCCGGATGCGAAGTACAAGGCGGTCATCGCGGACATCAAGGCCTGCCACGAGCGCGGTCAGCCCGTCCTCGTCGGCACGGCGTCCATCGACGTGTCCGAGCTGGTCTCGGGCCTGCTCAAGCAGGAGCGCATCCCGCACGAGGTCCTCAACGCCAAGCAGCATGAGCGCGAAGCGCACATCGTCGCGCAGGCCGGTGCGCCGGGTTCGGTCACCATCGCCACCAACATGGCGGGTCGCGGTACCGATATCGTGCTCGGTGGCAGCCTCGAAGCCGCGCTGGCCACGTTGCCGGAGGATGCGTCCGACGTCGAGAAGCAGAAGGTCCGGGCGGACTGGAAGAAGCGCCACGAGGAAGTGCTCGCCTCGGGCGGTCTGCACATCATCGGCACCGAGCGTCACGAGTCGCGTCGTATCGACAACCAGTTGCGCGGCCGTTCGGGCCGTCAGGGCGATCCCGGTTCCTCGCGCTTCTACCTGTCGCTTCAGGACAACCTGATGCGCATCTTCGGCGGCGAGCGTATCGGTCGCTGGATGCAGATGTTCGGCATGAAGGAAGACGAGGCCCTCGAGGACCGTCTGATCACGCGGCAGATCGAAAAGGTCCAGCGCAAGGTCGAGCAGCACAACTTCGATATCCGCAAGAACCTCCTCGATTTCGACGATGTCGCCAACGACCAGCGCAAGGTGATCTACGCGCAGCGTGACGAGCTCCTCGAGATCGACGACATTTCCGACATGATCGGTGACATCCGCCAGGACGTCGTCGTCGCGCTCGTGCGTCGGTTCGTGCCTGCCGACAGCATCGACGACCAGTGGGACCTCGCCGGCCTGGATCGCGAGCTCGCCAGTGAACTCAACCTCCGGCTCGACCTCCCACAGTGGGTCGAAGCTCAGAAGGAAGTCGACGCTGAAGGCATCCTCGACCATGTGCGCGAAGCGGTCGACGCGCTGTTCGTCGAGAAGGAAGCGCAGATCGGTGCCGAAACGATGCGCTCGCTCGAGAAGCACGTGATGCTCTCGGTCGTGGACAATGCCTGGAAGGAACATCTCGCCAGCATGGATTACCTGCGTCAGGGCATCTATCTGCGTGGTTACGCGCAGAAGCAGCCGAAGCAGGAATTTAAGCGCGAGTCGTTCGAGCTGTTCTCAGAGATGCTCGACCGGATCAAGGGCGAAGTGGTGCAGATGCTTGCGCGTATCCGCATCCGCAGCGAGGACGAAGTCCTGGCGATGGAAGCCGAGCAGCAGCGTGCCGCTGAAGCCCAGCGTCTGCAGTACCAGCACGCCGATGCACAGGCGGCGGGCCTTCCCGCCGGCAGCGACGTCGGCGCCGAGCCGGTCGTTCAGTCCGTCGTCAACGATGGTCCGAAGGTCGGTCGTAACGATCCTTGCCCCTGTGGTTCGGGCAAGAAGTACAAGCACTGTCACGGCCAGCTGACCTGACCCATGAAAAACCCCGCCAATCGGCGGGGTTTTTTGTCGGGCAAAATGTAGGAGCGCGCCCTGCGCGCGAAAAGCCTACGAAGCACTAAATCCGCACCCGCTCAATCTCCGCCACCCTTAGGCTTATGCCGGTGCGGCTCGGCATTCACCGTGATGTATTCCGGCTCTTCCGTGTCCAGCCGCAGCGCGGTCAGCTGGCCGCCCCAGACGCATCCGGTATCGATGGCGTAAACGCCCAGACCGGCGAAGCGACCCAGAGCCGACCAGTGACCGCAGACGATCTTCGTCTCGCGGCGACGCATGCCCGGTACTTCGAACCACGGATACATGCCGGGCTTCTGCGTGCCCGGCGTGCCCTTGCCCTCGAAGTCGATGCGTCCGTTGACATCGCAATAGCGCATGCGGGTCAGCGTATTGATCGTGGCGCGGTGGCGCTCCACACCTTGCAGGCGGTTGTTCCAGCCCGGAGGGCGGTTGCCGAACAGGTTTTTCAGCAGGCGTTGGTGGCGTGGGCCACCCAGTTCGCGCTCGACGTCGAGCGCGGCGCGCTGTGCCTGTCGCAGCGTCCACATCGGCGCCATACCGGCGTGGATCATCGTCCAGCCTAGTGTTTCGTCGTGGTGCAGCAGCTTCTGCATGCGCAGCCACTCGAGCAGCACTGGCGCATCCTCGGCGAAGAGCACCTCGCGCAACTCGGGATTGACCCGTTGCTGCGCGTCCTCGCGTCGCTGGCCGATGGCCAGCAGCGAGAGGTCGTGGTTGCCCAGCGTGATGATGGTGCTGTCGCGCAGCGAGTGAATCAGTCGCAGCGTGGCCAGCGACTCACCGCCGCGATTGACGAGGTCGCCACAGAACCACAGTTTGTCGTTCGACGGGTCGAAACGGATCTTCTCCAGCATTCGCTGAAGTTCGGGGTAGCAACCCTGGACGTCGCCGATCGCGTAGACGGCCATCAGTCCAGTCGCTCCATCGCGCCGTTGCCGGCATGCACGCTTTCCATGGTTCGATCCTAGTGGAGCGTGCGCGGGATCGAAAGCACGAAGGGTGCGATAGGCGCATCGAATTGCGTGCCGTCATCCGCGACCATGCGATAGCTGCCTTCCATCGTGCCGACCGATGTCTCCAGTACGGCGCCCGAGGTGTACTCGAACGACTCGCCCGGACGCATCCACGGTTGCTCACCGACGACGCCGTCGCCGCGCACTTCCTCGACCTTGCCATTCGCATCGGTGATCACCCAGTGACGAGTGAGCAACTGCGCACCGGAATCGCCCGCATTGCGGAGCGTGATCGTGTACGCGAAGACGTAGCGATTGTCCTTCGGCTGCGACTGGTCGGGAACGAAGCGGGTTTCGACCTCCACGTCGATCGTGTAGGGGTGTTTAGAGTTCATGGAGGGATTGTCGAGCACGCGGAGGGGGTGGGCAAGTATGCCCTGAACGCGGTTAGTCCGCGTTTGCGAGCTTCACGAAGTCTCCGGGCGCCAGCGTCTCGGCGCGCGCCTGCGGGTCGATCCCGAGTTCACGCATCGTTGACGCATCCACCAGCCCCTTGAGCGTGTTCGACAACGTCTTGCGGCGCATGGCGAAGGCCGCCTTCACCACGGCGTGAATTCTGGCCGGATCGCCCTCGGGCAACTGCTCGGGAGGTAGCGGCACGAGGCGAACGACAGCCGAATCGACCTTCGGTGGCGGGCGGAACGCGCCCGGTGGAACGGTGAACAGCGGCGTCACCTTGCAAGCCAGCTGCAGCATGACGCTGAGCCGCCCGTACACCTTGCTGCCGGGCTCGGCGGCCATGCGGTCGACAACTTCCTTCTGCAGCATGAAGTGCATGTCCTGGATCGCGGACGCATGCTCGACGCAGTGAAAGAGGATCGGGCTGGAAATGTAGTAAGGCAGATTACCGGCGATGCGCAGCCGCTCGGCGCCCAGTTCGGCGGCAAGCGTGGTGAAATCCACCTTCAGCACGTCGGAATGCACGATGCGCAACTCGCCGATGGCGTCGGCCCGCGCCTGCAAGCCGGGAATGAGATCGGTGTCGAGCTCGATGGCCGTCATTCGCCTGGCCACGGCGAGCAGCGGCAAGGTCATCGCACCTTCGCCCGGGCCGATCTCGACGACGGTATCGCCGTCCTTCGGCGCGATGGAAGAGACGATCCGGTCGATGTAGCGCTTGTCGTGCAGGAAGTGCTGTCCGAAGCTCTTTTTGGGGCGTGCGTTCATGGTGTGACCCGGTGGCGGGCGAGATCGATGGCGAGACGGGTCGCGGCGAACAGGCTTGCGGGATCCGCGCGGCCGGTGCCGGCGAGATCCAGCGCGGTGCCGTGGTCGACCGAGGTGCGGATGTAGGGCAGGCCGAGCGTGACGTTCACCGTGCGATCGAACGCTTCGCTCTTGAGCACCGGCAATGCCTGATCGTGATACATCGCCAGTACGGCATCGTAGCGGTGGCGCATGGCTGGCACGAACGCGGTGTCCGCCGGCAGGGGGCCCAGGAGCTCCATGCCTTCGTCGCGCAGGCGATCGAGCAGGGGAATGATCGTGTCCAGCTCCTCGCGCCCCATGTGACCGCCTTCGCCCGCGTGCGGATTGAGGCCCAGCACGGCGATGCGGGGTCGGGCGATCCCGAAATCCCGCAGTAGCGAACGTGCGACGATGCGCAGCGTGCGCTCCAGGAGCTCGGGCGTGACAGCGGAAGGCACGGCGGAGAGGGGGAGATGGGTCGTGGCCAGAGTGACGCGAAGCTCGGGGCTTGCAAGCATCATGACCACATCGGCAGCCGCACGTTCGGCGAAGAACTCGGTGTGGCCGCTGAAAGGCACGCCGCCTTCGTTGATGCTGGATTTCTGCACCGGACCGGTCACCACGGCGTCGAATTCGCCGCTGACGCAGCCATCGGCCGCGAGGGCGAGCATGTCGAGAACATGCCGCGCGTTGCGTGGATCGGGGTGGCCCCAGGCTTCCGGCGCGCCCAGCGGGACGTGACGCACCCGGATGCTGCCCGGTGTCCGGGTGGCGATGCGGTGGCGATCATCGTCGATGATCTGGAGGGCGACGCCCGTCGCCGCGGCGGCGCGAGCGAGGAGGGCGCGATCGGTGATCGCGACCAGGTCCGCCGGAAAGTCGCTGGCCGCCAGGCGGGCGACCAGTTCCGGTCCCACCCCGGCAGGCTCACCGGCGGTCACGGCGAGCCTTGGCAGGGTGGTCGCGGTCATGACGGGCTTACGGCGTGGAGGCCGACGCCTGCTTGTCGTCCGGGTCCTTCAGTTCGGGGACGCGGATGTCGACGAACGACGTGGAGCGCAGCTCGCGCAGGTAGTTCTCGTAGGCCTCGTCGGCCTTGCGGTTGCCGATGGCCTGGCGGGCCTGATCACGCTGCAGCTGATCGGTGAGATCGCTCTGGCGGGTGCCCAGGCGCTGCAGGACGATCCAGCCTGCATCGGTCTGGATGGGGTGCGAGACCTCGTTGTCCTTCAGCTGTTCGATCTGGGTGGCGATGGCCTGACCCCAGGCGTCCTTGGCGAACCAGCCCATGTCGCCACCGTTGTTCGCCGTGGTGTTGTCCTTGGACTCATCCTTGGCGAGCTTGGAGAAGTCTTCTTTCTTGTCGACGATGCGGGTGTAGAGGTCCTGCGCCTTTTTCTCCGCCTGCTCCGGGGTCACGATTTCGGAGGGCTTGATGAGGATCTGGCGGGCGTGGTACTCGGTGACGATCTGTCGGCCCGGGGCGCGCGTGTCGACCAGCTTCAGGATGTGGAAGCCGGTGGGGCCGCGAAGTGCGCCGGTGGTCTCACCCGGCTTGAGGCCGCCGACCGCATCGGCGAAAGCCGGCGGCACTTCGTCGAGCCGGCGCCAGCCGAGGTCGCCGCCGTCGAGTGCATCGGGGGCGTCGGAGAAGCGGATGGCGGCGGCGTTGAAGTCCATGCCGCCCTTGATCGCCTTCATGGCCTCGTCGGCCTTCGCCTGCGCCGCGGCGATATCGCTGGCGCCGCCGTTGGCCGGCGTGCTGATCGCGATGTGGGCGAGGTGGACTTCACCCGCCTTGTAGCTCGGGCTCGCCAGGAGGTTGTTGACCTCGGCGTCGGTCACCGTGACCTGGTCGCGAACGACGCTTTCGTGGAGCTTCTGGGCGATGATCTGGTCGGACAGCTGCTGGCGGAACGCCGCATAGCTGTAGCCGTCCTGCTCCACCGCGCCACGCAGCTGGTCGAGGCTCATCTTGTTCTGCTGGGCGACGTTGCCGGCGGCCTGATCGATGTCCTGGTCGGACACATGGATGTTCTGGTCGTTGGCGCGCTGGACCTGGAGCTTCATCAGCACCAGGCGGTCGAGCACCTGGCGGGCGAGGACGTCCTTCGGCGGCAACTGGCCCGGATTCGACGCGTACTGGCGGACGATGGCGTTGATCGCCTCGTCCAGCTCGCTCTGCAGGATGACGTCTTCCTCCACGACCGCGACGATGCGGTCGAGGGAACCGTTGCCGGCGGTCGCGCCCGCGACGGTCGGCTGGGCCGACGGCATCAACTGGGCATGGGCCGAGGGCATCGCCGCCAGAAGGGAGGCAGCGAGCAGGGAGTACGAAAGGATCTGCTTCATCGAATAGGGAGCCCGGGGCGCTTGCCCCACTTATTGATAGCCAAGGATAGCACGGCGCAGGTAGGCGCCCGATTGCGGGTTGAGCGAGCCCAAGCCCTTGAATTCCACCTCAAACATGACCGCGTTGTCCGTCTCACGGAGGTAGTCGTGTACGTAGTGGCGGCCGAGCACGCGGAAGGCGACGCAGCAGCTGTCGTACTCGACGCCCACCGCGGCTTCGAGGGTGCGGTGGGAATACGTGAACGTGGTGAAGCTTGCACCGTTATCCAGCGTGACCGGCAGGACGTCGCGGCGGGCGAAGACCCAGCGGGCCAGGGCCCGCCAACGTTCGGACACAGGAAAGACCGCGGATGTGTCGAATTGTTCCATCACGCCACGGCGGTAGCGGTACGAGAAGTTGACGATGCCGTCGCCGGCGATGCGGCGCTGGATACCGATGGTGGCGAGGTCGGTGTTACGCCCCGAATCGTAGATGGCGCCCTGGTCGTTAAGGTAGGTGCTCGGCTGCTTGTTCGGGTTCCACTGGTACGAGCTGTTCAGGCGCCACTTGTCGTTGAACTGGATCGCGAGCTGGGCGACGTAATCCGAACGACTGAAGTCGGTCGGAGCGACGTTCGGCATCTGCACTTTCTGACCATTGAAGTACTTGATCTGGCCGAGACTGGCCGACAGGCGCTCGACGCCTGTCTCGTCGAGAAGGCGCGTCGTGAGCGCCGCGGTCAGATTGTTCGCATCCATCTGGCGGTCGGCGCCGGAAAACCGGTTCGTGGTGAACAGCTGCCAGAAGTCGAACGACATGGCGTTCGTATCGAAGGTCGGCAGGTTGTTCTGGTTCCGGTACGGCACGTACAGATAGTAAAGGCGCGGCTCGAGCGTCTGGGTGTAGCTGCTGCCGAACAGATTCGTCTGGCGGTCGAAGATCAGGCCGGCGTCGACGCTGGAGATCGGTACCGAGCGGGACGGGTCCTGTTTGGCGTAGTGGTAGTACGAGTAGTCCGAATCCAGCCGGTAATCGGTATAGCGGTATTCCACGCGGGGGCGGACGAACCAGGATGCGCCCGAGAAATCGGCCGCCAGGTAAGGTGCGAGATCCAGGCGATTGCCGTCGACCTGACCGAGCTGAGCGGCATTGTTCGGGTCGAAGGGCGAGCGGTCGGGCTTCCGGAACGCCACCGCTTCCGTGTCGACGCCCGCGTCGAGCCAGTTGTTGATCGGCGCCTGCATGTTGAACGTCGCGCGCGGCCAGCGGCGATAGGGCACCACGTAGTTGGGCAGCCCGGCGTCCACGTTCTGGTAGTCGTCCGCGCCAATGGACGCGCTCCAGTATTTGCCGCCCTTGGATACATAGGCGCTCGAACTCAGGATGCCGACCGCGGACTGGTACAGGTCGTTGCTGAAATCGCGGAAATACTGGTTGTCCGACGCACGGTTGATGTTGACGCCGAGATTGAACCCGTCGCCCAGATTGGTCGAGTTCACGATCTTGACGAGGTAGCGCTGCTTCGAACCGTCGCGGTCGCTGGTGCCGCTCTCGTCCTGATCCGGACCCTTGTCGTGGGCCATGTACTGGATGTCGAACGTGCCATTCGAGCGCGGGAGCAGATAGCGGAACTCGGTGCCCAGCATGAAGCCGCGGTCGCTGTAGTAGCCCGGCGTGATCGTCGCATCGTAGTTCGGTGCGATGTTCCAGTAGTAGGGCGTGTTCAGGAACAGGCCCGAGCGGCTCGACGAGCCGAACGTCGGGTAAAGGAAGCCGCTCTTGCGGCGGTCGTCCAGCGGGAAGGTGAAGTACGGCAGGTACATGAACGGCACGTTCTTGAAGCGCATGGTCGCGCTGCGTGCCTCGCCGACGCCGGTTTCCTTGTTGAGATTGATCGTCTTGGCGCGGAACTCCCACATGCGGGCGCCCACGTCGCAGGTGGAATAGGACGCCATGTGGAAGCGGCCGTGCTGCGGGTCGAGAATCTTTGCGTGATCGGCCACGCCGTTGCCGCGCGACTGCAGCAGCTGGTAACGGACGTTGTACGCGTCGCCGTCGTTCGGCGTGGTGGTGCCCGTCATGCGGTCGGCGGAGACCAGCATGCCGGCCTCCTGGTACTTCACGTTGCCCTTGGCATCGTAGGCCGTCGAGTCGGCGTTGTACGTGACGTCGTTGGCGCGCAGCACCTGATCGGCGCGCTCGAGGCGCACGCCGCCGGTCATGTGGTACTGGTCCGGTTCCGGGCTCTCGACCTTGACGCCGCTGGTGTTGCCGTCGTCGATGCCCGAATGGACGTCGGTCACGGCGGTGTCGCGCAGCGAGCTGTCCTTCGTTATGCCGGGCTCGTAGAAATCGAGCATCGCGTTCGGCCGGCACAGCGCGTAGCTGATGGGACGCGGCGGGCAGATAAAGGAACCGAGCGGACAGGTTTCCGCCGGGACGGGCGCCGCGGTAGCGGCCGTGGTGACCGGCGCGACGACGGCCCGGGTTTCACCCTGGACCGGCGCACTCTGCGCCTGCGCTTGCCAGGCGGGGGCCGAGACGATCAGGGCGACAGCGGTCGCCAGCAGGCGGCGTTTAGGCAGGATGCTCATGCGTGACGTCACGGGCTCGGTCTTATCCGGTTTGCGAAAGGCCGCCAACTTAGCAGAATCCCCAACCCCGCGGCACGATGGCACGTCACCCATGAGCATGAACCCCTCGGGAGGCGCGACGTGGATCGCCGCACCGGCACCGCGAGCTTACACCGCAGACTCAGCCGCGCGGGCGGCGTTCGTGCTGCCAGAGTACCTCGCCGTGCCCGCTGCGCCTCGCCAGGACACGTGCCAGCACGAAGAGCAGGTCGGACAGGCGGTTCAGGTAGCGCTGTGCCTCGGGACGGATGGCTTCTTCGCGGGCGAGGGCGACCACCTCGCGCTCGGCACGTCGGCAGACGGTCCGGGCCACGTGGCAGGTCGCCGCCGCCATCCCTCCGCCGGGCAGGATGAAGTCCTTCAGCGCCGGCAGATCGGCGTTGAAGCCGTCCAGCACGGCCTCGAGCCGGTCGATGTCCGTGGCCTGGATCATGGCCATACCGGGAATGCACAGCTCACCGCCCAGATCGAAGAGCTCGTGCTGGATCTGGATCAGCGCCTCGCGAACGTCATCATCGACGCCCTCGGATGCCAGCGTGACGCCCAGTGCGCTGTTGAGTTCGTCCACGGTGCCGTAGGCGGCTACCCGCAGTGAGTCCTTGCCGGTACGGCTGCCATCGCCGAGGCCGGTGCTGCCGTCGTCGCCGGTGCGGGTGTAGATCTTGGAAAGTCGATTGCCCATCCGGGCATTCTAGCGAGGGCCGTCGTCACTGTGGCAGGCGGCCGCAACGGCGGCGCATTCACGTGGCGGCGTTATGATTCCGCCCATGAGTCCCTCTCCCGAACCTATCGTGATCGTCGGCGGCGGCCTGGTCGGCGCCAGTCTTGCCATTGCCCTTGATGCCGCCGGGCTGCCCGCCGTCCTCATTGAGGCGGCCGCACCGACGGTCGGGCAGCAGCCGAGTTACGACGAGCGCAATCTTGCCCTGGCCAGAGCCACCGTCAACGGTCTCCGGGCGATCGGCGTGTGGGATTTTGCCGAGGACCGGGCCACACCCATCACGCATATTCATACGAGCCGCGCCGGCGACTTCGGCAGTGTCCGCATGAACGCGTCCGAGGAAGGCGTGGACGTGCTGGGCTGGACGCTTCCGGCCCGTGAACTGGGCGCGGCGCTCCTGCGTCGCCTCGATCGATGCCAGCACCTTACCCGCCTGGCGCCCGCGCGGGTCGAGGGCATCCACGCGGATGACCGGGGCTGGACGGTCGACGTGGTCACTGACGCTGGCATGCGATCGCTGCACACGTCGCTGCTGGTCGGCGCCGACGGCACGCACTCGGGAGTCCGGCGCCAGCTCGGCATCGGAACCCGCGAGCACGACTACGCGCAGGCGCTCTTCGTGACCACCATGACGCCGGAGCGCGATCCGCGTGGCCGCGCCTTCGAGCGCTTTACCGACGATGGTCCCGTCGCGGTGCTGCCGCTGACGGACCGCCGGGTCGGCGTCGTGCTGACCGTTGCCGCGGACCGGGTCGACGAAGTGGCCGCCATGGACGATCAGGCGTTTGCAGCCCTGGCGCAGGAGCGCTTCGGCTGGCGGCTTGGCCGGTTGACCCGACCGGGTAAACGTTCGCCGTATCCGATTCGCCGCGTCGCGGCCGAAGCGCTCACCTCGAACCGCGCCGTGCTGGTGGGCAATGCGGCCCAGACGGTGCATCCGATCGGCGCGCAGGGCTTCAACCTTGGTTTACGCGATGCGCTGACGCTTGCCGAGCTCGCAATGGGCGCTACCGATCCTGGCGCTCCGTCACTGCTCGCCGAATACGCCGCGCGGCGCGCCCCCGACCGTGAGGGAACGATGGCGATGAGCCACGGCCTCGTCCGCCTCGCGTGCCTCGACCAGCCGTTTCTCGGCCCGTTGCGCTCACTGGCGATGCTGGCGCTCGACCGCGTGCCGCCCCTCCGCCACGCCCTCAGCCGCCGAGGCATGGGTTTTCGCGCCAACGCACCGTTCGCGGTCCGGGAGAAAACCCCGTGAGCGATAGCTGGAGCGCAACCTCCTCCCGTCGTCGCGGCGGTCCGCTGGACGTCGCCGTGGTCGGCGGCGGCATGGTGGGTGCCGCCGCCGCATTGAGTCTGGCGAAGGCGGGCTTCTCGGTGGCCCTCGTCGACGCACGGGAGCCCGCCGCCTGGAACGCATCGGACGAAGTCGACCTGCGCGTTGTCGGTCTTGCGCCGTCTTCGGTCGTCCTGCTGGACCGCCTCGGGGTGTGGGGCGCCATCCGCGACGCACGCGCCTGCGGCTACGAGCGCATGCTGGTCTGGGACGCAGAGAACGGTGCCACGGTGGATTTCGACGCCGCCGACGAAGGTCGCGATGTACTCGGTTACATCGTCGAAAACAATCTCGTGCAAGCCATGCTCTGGGATGCGCTGGACGACGCGGGTGTTCGTCGCATCGTTCCCGCGCAGGTCGTGGGTTATGGCGAACGCGACGATCGCGCTCAGCTGGAACTCGCCGACGGTCAGTTCATCTCGGCGCGCGTCATCGTGGCCGCCGACGGTGCGGATTCCCCGTTGCGTGCCATGGTTGGCATCGGTACGCATGGTCGCGACTACGCGCAGCGCGGCGTCGTGGCGCATGTCCAGACCGCGCGCCCGCACGAAAGCACGGCCTGGCAGCGTTTCCTCCCGTCCGGGCCGTTGGCGTTCCTGCCGCTGGCCGATGGCCGCTGTTCGATCGTATGGACCCTGCCCGAACCGGAAGCCGCTCGCATCATGGCGCTGGACGACGACGCTTTCCGCGACGCGCTGGGCGTGGCCAGCGACTTCCGTCTCGGACCCGTGCTTTCCGTCAGCCGTCGCGCCGCCTTTCCCTTGCGGCTGAAGCTGGCCGATCGTTACGCGTCCGGGCGGCTGGTGTTGCTGGGCGATGCGGCCCATGCGGTTCATCCCCTGGCCGGGCAGGGCGTGAACCTGGGCTTGCGCGATGTGGCCGAGTTGCGCGACACGCTGGTCGCCGCACGGAACGCGGGCCGCGATATCGCGGCTCCGCATGTGCTTCGCCGCTACGCAAGACGACGCAACAGCGCCGACGGGCTGGACGCGTGGTCGTTCGACGCGCTCGGGCGTATCTATGCGTGGCAGGCGGGGCCGCTGGTCGCGGCGCGCGGCCTGGGCGTCCGGCTCGTGAACGGACTGATGCCGCTCAAACGTAAACTCGCCAGGCACGCCGCGGGACTTTGACCGGTCTGGCGGCGCGCCCGTCGCGAGGCCTATCCTTGGGCACTTTCCAGGGAGTCACGCCGATGCGCCGTTCACTGCTTGCCTTGTCCTTGCTGGTCCTCGGTCACGTGGGAGCCGCCTCCGCGGCGATGGTGGCAAAACCGGTCCAGTGGACCGACCAGGGTGTGACCTATAAAAGCTTTCTGGTCTACGACGATGCGGTGACCGCCAGACGGCCGGGCCTGGTCATGGTGCCGAACTGGTATGGCGTCAACGATATGGCGGTGGCCAAGGCCAAGGACATCGCCGGTAAGGACTACGTCATCCTGCTCACCGACATGTACGGTGGCGACACGCGTCCAAAGTCCGAAGCGGAAGCCGGCGCGGCGGTGAAGCCGCTTTACGCCGATCGCAAGATCATGCGGCAGCGCGTGGTGCGCGCACTGGACGAACTGAAGGCGCAGGAGAAGAACGCGCCCATCGATCCGTCACGGCTGGCCGCCATCGGCTTCTGTTTCGGTGGATCGGCCGTGCTCGACCTGGCTCGCACGGGCGCCGATGTCGCCGCTGTCGTGAGCTTCCACGGCCTGCTGTCCACAGACGATCCGAAGCTCGGCGCGCAGATCCATGCTCACGTGCTGGCTCTCAATGGCGCGGATGACGCCAACGTGCCTCCGGAGCAGCGCGCGGCGTTCGAGGCCGAAATGCGCGATGGCAAGGTCGACTGGGCCTCCACGGATTTCGGTGGCGCCGTGCACTGCTTCACCGAGAAGGAAGCCACCACGCCGACCGGCAATTGCCGGTATGACGACAAGGTGGCCAAGCGCGCCTACGCCGCAATGCGGGCGTGGCTCAGCGAGTCGTTCGCCGCGAAGAAGTAACGCCTCAGAAGCGGCGTTCGACCGAGTAATCGGCGAGCGCCGCGAGGGCGTCACGGTACGGCGAAGCGGGAAGTGCCGACAGCGCGTCGCGTGCTGCCGTCGCGTGCCCCACGGCTTTCTCATGCGTGCGCTCGATCGCTCCGGAGTCGCGAATCGCCGCGATGATCAGGTCGAGCGAATCCAGTCCGCCATGCTCGATGACATGCCGCAGGGATTTCAGCTGGTCTTCGTCGGCTACCTGCATCGCGTAGATCAGCGGGAGGGTGGGCTTGCCTTCGGCAAGATCGTCGCCGATGTTTTTACCCAGCGTCTCCGCATCGGACACGTAGTCGAGCAGGTCATCGGCGATCTGGAAGGCATAACCCAGCTCCATACCGTAGCGACGGAGCGCCGCGACCTGCGTATCTGGCAACCCGCCCAGCACGCCACCCAGTTCGGTCGCCGCGGCGAAAAGAACGGCCGTCTTGCGCTCGATCACGGCGAGATAGGCGGCTTCATCCACGTCCGCATTGCCGATGTTGAGCAGTTGCAGCACTTCGCCTTCGGCAATCGTGTTGGTCGTGTCGGCGAGGATGCGCATGATCCGCATATCGTCGAGCTCGACCATCAGCTGAAAGGAGCGGGAGTAGAGAAAATCGCCCACCAGTACGCTGGCCGCGTTGCCCCACAGTGCGTTGGCCGTCTTGCGGCCGCGACGCATGTCGGACTCGTCCACCACATCGTCGTGCAGCAGTGTCGACGTATGGATGAACTCCACGATGGCCGCCAGCTTGGCGTGATCCTGTCCGTCATAACCGGCCGCGCGAGCCGCGAGCACGTGCAGCATCGGACGAAGCCGCTTGCCGCCACCCGCGATGATGTGATCGGCGATCGCATTGATCAGCACGACATCCGACGAGAGCCGGTGCCGGATCAGCGAATCGACTTCTTTCATGTCGGCGGCGGCGAGCGTACGGACGCCAGCGAAGTCGAGGGAGGTCGGGCGGGCGGCTATGGAGTCCATCTCTACAGGTCGTGTGCGGCAAAACAGCCCACAGTATAGGGGCTCACCCGTGGTTACGCCGTGGATTTGGCCGGTGTCCGTATAATCCGCTTCCGATGACATCGATCGGCCTCGCGCCCGGAAACCCTTGGTGAGCAAACTCAGTTCCCTGGAACGGCGCACCGCGCTGACCCTGGCAGCGGTGATCAGCCTGCGTCTGTTCGGGCTGTTCCTCATCCTTCCCGTATTTTCCGTCTACGCGCGAGCCATGCCGGATGCCACGCCCTGGCTGATCGGCCTGGCCCTGGGTGTCTACGGGATCGGCCAGATGTGCTTGCAGATTCCCCTGGGACTGCTGTCCGACCGGATCGGTCGCAAGCCGGTCATCACGCTGGGGTTGCTCGTCTTCGCCCTGGGCGGAGTGGTCGCCGCGTTTTCCCACACCCTGACCGGCATCGTCGCCGGACGTGCGTTGCAGGGTATGGGTGCCGTTGCTGGCGCTGGCACCGCGCTGGCCGCGGATCTGACGAGCGAGGCCCATCGAAGCAAGGTCATGGGCATCATCGGCGTATCGATCGGGGTTTCGTTTCTTCTGGCGCTCATTCTGGGGCCGCCGCTCGAAGCCGTGGCGGGTCTTCCCGGCCTGTTCGGTTTCACCTCCCTGCTTGCGGTCGCGGCTATCGCCATGCTCTGGTGGCGCGTGCCCACGCCGACCCATCATGGCGCCCCGGCCGCCGCGTCGTGGCGCGAGCTGGCCTCGATGTTTCTCGACCGTCGCATGCTCGTGCTGAATGGGTCGGTGTTTTTTCTGCACGCGTTGCTGACCGCCTCATTCGTCGGCCTGCCCATTCTTCTCACCGACGTCATGCGTATTCCTGTGGCACACCACTGGATGCTGTATCTGCCGGTGATGACGATCGCCGCACTCGGCATGGGCGCGATGCTACCCCGGATGAAGGATATGCGGCGCGCGTCGCACGTCGGGGTCGGATGTGTCTGCGTGCTCGGGCTGGCGCTGGCGGGCATGGCGCTCGCCGAAACGCACGTCATCGTCCTCGGTGCGGCCGCCGCCCTCTTTTTTGGCGCCTTCAACCTGCTTGAGGCCGCCTTACCGAGTCTCGTCTCCCGTCTGGCGCCAGCCACCCTCCGCGGCGCGGCGATGGGGGCCTATTCCAGCTCGCAGTTCTTCGGCGCCTTTATCGGCGGTGCCGTGGGCGGGCTCGCGCTGGGTCACCTTGGCCTTCGCGGTGTATTTGGCTGCGCGGCCGCCATGACCCTGCTGTGGCTGCCGCTGGTCGTTCGCGGGACGCGGCGTATGGCTGCCGGCGGCGTCGCCTCGGCGGCTTGAATGCGGCGGGGGTTGAAGGACTCGCCGACACGGATGTCGGCGTAGCGAGTCGCTCGCGTCATGGCTGCCTGCATGTATCGCGGCATCTGTAGTCGTCATTTCAGAATTTGCGTATCGATCGCCTCAGGGGTCGTCGACCAGACTTCGTGTGCGCGCCGTCCCGCACGTTTTCCGGTGCGCGTCTTTCCCACTGAAGAGGCCGTCGCCATGTATATGAAAGTTCTCCCTCCGGTATTCCTCGCGTCGGCTTTCGCCGTGTCGTCGTCCGCCGCACTTGCGGCAAACGACGGTTCCATTGAGATCACCGGTCGTATCGTCGCCACCACATGCAATGTCGAAGGGCAGGCGCCGGGTGGCGGGGCCGTCAAGAAATCCGTTGGGCTCGACGGCATCTCCGTGGCAAAGCTGGCGGCACCGGGTGACGTGGCGGGCGACAAGGGCTTCCTGATCGTCGTGGGCGGCAACGACGATTGCGCCGACGGACTGAAAGCGAAAATCCGTTTCGATCCATCCAGTCCCGCGATGGATCGCACGGCGGGTCGATTGAACATCGATACGGCGGCCGATGCCGCGAAGAACGTTCAGATCGAAATCGCCAACGGTGACGGAACGCCGATTCACTTGTTTACGGGCGAGTCCAGGCCGGTGGTGATCGAGGGACACCGCGCAACGATCGAATTGCTTGCGCGCTACTACAGCCTTGGCGGTGCGACGCAGGGCACGGCGAATTCTCGTGTCGGGTTTCAGGTCGTCTACGACTGACCTGCATCCCGCGTGGCGAATCACGACGACCGGCCCCTCTGTCCGGTCGTATCTCTCATGCAAAAGGAACGAGCATGCTGAAGAAAATGGCATGGACCGCGGGCGTCGTCATGGCTTTGATGACGAGCCCGGCCAAACCGGCAATCGTCATCGGCGCTACGCGTGTCGTCTTTCCCGCCGCGCAGCGGGACGTCGCTGTCCGCCTGCAGAATAAGGGGGACGAGCCAGCGCTGGTGCAGGTGTGGATCGACGACGGCGATGAAGCTTCGTCGCCGCAGACCGCGCGCGGCCCCTTTGTCATCACGCCGCCGGTCTTTCGGATCGAACCGGGTCACGGGCATGCCGTGCGTATCGTTCATGTGGGCGATGTGAAGCCTGTCGACAAAGAAAAACTGTATTGGTTGAACGTCCTCGAGATTCCTCCGAAAGCGGACAAGGCCGAGGGTTCCAACGTTCTCCAATTCGCTTTTCGACATCGACTCAAGCTGTTCCATCGACCGGAACGGCTGTCGTCGACGGTAGATCAGGCGCCCGCGAAGCTCGTCTGGTCGCTGGTTCGTAGCGACGGCGCCGCGTCGCTGCGCGTTGCCAATCCTTCGCCTTATGTCGTGTCGTTCAACGCTATCGGACTGAGTCCGTCGGATGCACCGACCGCGCCGACCGTGCCTCTCGGGGGTGGCATGGTCATGCCGGGTGGATCGTTGATCATCCCTGTTCCATCGCCCACGGGTTCTGAACTCACGCACGTCTCCTACGCCGTCATCAACGACTATGGCGCCGTCGTCCCCGGGACGGCGAAGCTGGCCCCATGATCCGGGGGAGGATTCATGGACGGATCCAGCGCTATAAGGCTCCGGTATGGCGCTCTCCCCGCTCGGTGGGTGAGCGCGTGCATGGTGGGCGTGGCCGGGATATTCATGAGTTGCATGGTCTGTGCGCAGGACGCACGATCCGTTCAGTTCGACGCGGGCTTTCTTCCGGATGGTCTCGCCATGGGACTTGACCTCTCCCGTTATGCCCATGGAAATCCCGTCCTGCCCGGCGTCTACGACGTCGACATCTGGATGAACGACGAGTGGCAGGTACGCCGCACCGTACGCTTTGTCGAGCGTTACACGGGCAACGATGCTTCGCCATGCCTGAGTCGGGCAGAGCTCGAAAGTTTTGGCCTCGTCAGGAAAGAGCCGTCGTCCGCAGAGGACGATTGCGCGCCTATTAGCGAGCGCATCCCGCAAAGCACGGCGCGGCTCGACGTCGCCGAGCAGCGCCTCGACATTGAAGTTCCGCAAGCGTGGCTGGTACGTCGTCCCCGCGGCGTCGCGCCTCGCGAGCAATGGAAGGACGGCGTGACAGCCGCGCTGCTGGCGTGGCGCGCCAATTTTCACCAAAGCGCGTTACGGCACCGGTCCTCGCGCTCCCTGTTCCTCACCGGCGATGCGGGGTTGAATCTGGGCCGCTACCGGTTTCGTCACGCCGGATCATGGTCGCAGGGCCAATACCGGCAGGGACACATGTTCGTCGAACGAGCTGTCGACCGGCTCCAGGCACGCTGGAGAGCGGGAGATGTCATCCTGGGGGACGATCTGCTGGAGCCGGTCCTCGTTCGCGGCGTGAGGCTTGCCAGTGACGTGCGTATGCGTCCCGACGCGGGTGATGGCTATGCGCCTCAAGTACGCGGCGTCGCGGCGACCCATGCGAGGGTGACGGTCAGTCAGGGCGGTCGCTTGCTGAGGGAGCTGTCCGTTCCGCCGGGTGCCTTCGTCATCGACGATCTGGGCGTGGCGGGCCGGGGAGGGGATCTCTCCGTTGAGATCGTCGAAGCCGACGGTCGCCGTATTCGTTACAGGGTGCCTTACTTTTCGTTGCCGCTTTTGATGCGTGAAGGTGCTACCCGCTACTCGATGAGCATGGGCCGATGGCGTGGAGGTTCGTCTCGCCAGCCGTGGCTGCTCGAAGCCGCCTGGCGTCGCGGTGTGCGTCACGGCTGGACCGTACAGGCAGCACAGCGTGTGATCGGAAGCGACACGTGGCTGGTGGGTGGCGCGGCGGTCGACACGCTGGTCGGCGCGTTCTCGGCCGATGTGACGCACGCGTTGGCCCGGGGTGCGGGACCGGTCGGAACGCTCTGGCGGCTGCGTTACGGACATCGGTCGGATCGTGGGGGCGTGATCTCAGCCACCGTGTCAGGCGGGGCGCAGCGAATGGCAGCGGGAGCGATGAACGCCGATCGCTCACGCGCGCGACAGCGAAGAGCGGATATCTCATATCAACACATGTTCGACGAAGCCGGCGGCTCATTCGGCCTCGCGTTCGGCTACACGCACCTGCCGGACAGCGGAGGCGGGGAGTGGGATCAGGCCTTGTCATGGAGCCACGTCAAGGGCGCGGCCGTTGTGGACGTTTCTTTACGTCGTTCGCTAAGAACGGCGTCGCGTTCGTCTGGCAGCGCCTCGGAAAACACCGCACAGGTATCGGTCTCCCTTCCCCTGGACGGTGAGCGTTTGCGCGTGGCGTCGCAGGCCGCGTTGCGCATGGGGCCGGACGGCAAGCAACTGCGAGCCGGTCTGCTCGGGAGCGCTGGTAGCGAAGGTGCGTGGGGGTATGCCGCATCGGCTGCGACACATGCCGGTGGTCCACGGCTGGACGCATCGGTTTCCCGTGCGTCCGGTGGCGGCGATCTAAGCGTCGCCGTCGAGCGGTCCCGTGTGAGCAGAGCGGCTTCGCTGTCCGCTTCGGGCGGTATCGTGGCTCATGCGGGTGGGATCACCCTCGCACCCTTTCTGGGTAACGCCTCCGGACTGGTGCAGGCGCGTCATGCGCGGGGCGCGCGCCTGGCGTCGGCCTCATCCGTTCACGTCGACAGGCGCGGATACGCCATCGTGCCGAGCCTCGCCCCTTACCGGTGGAACAGTGTGGACATCGATCCCACGGGTCTGCCGCTCGGGGTCTCACTGGCGTCGACTCATGCGCGTGTGGTCCCCACGGCAGGCGCGGTGGTCCTTATCCCATTCGAGACGGACGAACATGCGACGATTCTCCTCACCGGGCGTCGCAGCGATGGGGCACCGTTGCCGTTCGGTGCGGAGGTGGTCGACGACCAGGGCCGCTCGATCGGGGTGATCGGGCAGGGCGGTCGGTCGTTCCTTCGCTCGGACGGCGGCACGCCCGCCCTGAGGGTGCGCTGGTCGGATCAGGCGGGAGGCGGCTGCGATCTGCGGCCGACGCTGGCAGGCGAACGGGCCGGACTGAAACATTACGAAGGAGTGTGCAGATGACGATCAGGATCGCCTCCCTCACAAAGGGCGGTATGGCCGCGTTACTCATGGCCGTGACCCCGGAAGGGACGCGGGCGGACGACCGGCTCGATTTCGAGGTCACTGGAGCCGTGGTCGCTTCTTGCGGGCTCGCGGATCAACGGATCCGGATCGACCTCGGAAGCGTCGCCTACGGAGACCTGGGACGGGTTGGTGCGGCTAGCCCATGGCGTCGCGCAGCATTTTCCGGCGTCGACTGCGTCGGTGCGACGCGCGCTGCCGTGACACTGCGCGCTCGTCCGTATCCGCCCGATCCCCGGCTGCTCCAGCCTGAGGGTACGGCGCGTGGTGTCGCGATCGAGATGCGGACCGGATCGGGGGAGTTGATCGTTCCCGATGGAAAGACGCCTGTCGGCTTCTCCTGGCCGGGTGGCGCCCCGCAGCTCGCTTTCGAGGCAAGGTACGTGAGGACAGGCGATCTTGGCGCCGGAGATGCGACGGCCACCGCGGTGGTCGAGATCACCTGGGAATGAGACTGGGACGACAGCGCGCTCCGGCGGCGGCCTGCGCATCGGGGTTTGCGGTGATGGCGGCCATCGCCCAAACTACACGGTCCGACCCCGCCAGCCCGCGCTTGCCGCAGGCTCGCTATGATGGGCGGGAGTGACGACGATCCGCCGGATCGGGCGTCCAATGACACGAATACGAGGGAAATCCATGGCACGCGGTATCAACAAGGTCATCATTGTCGGCAACCTCGGCGCGGATCCCGAGACCCGTTACACCGGTAGCGGTACGGCGATCACCAGCCTGCGTCTGGCCACGTCGGAAGCCTGGACCGACAAGCAGTCGGGCGAAAAGCAGGAGCGCACCGAATGGCACCGTGTGAAGTTGTTCGGCAAGCTGGCCGAAATCGCCGGTGAGTACCTGAAGAAGGGGCGTCAGGTATATATCGAGGGTTCGCTTCGCACCGACAAGTACACCGATAAGGACGGCATCGAGCGCTACTCCACGGACATCATTGCCAACGAGATGCAGATGCTCGGCGGCCAGGGTGGCGGTGAAGGCGGTGGCGGTTTCGGCGGCGGCCAGGGGGGCGGCGCACGTCAGCAGGCGCCTCGCAGCGGCGGTGGCGGCCAGAGCGGCGGTGGCAACTGGGGTAGCGGTAGCGGTGGTGGCGGTCAGCAGCGTGGCGGCGGCAACTACGGTGGCGGTCAATCGCAGCGTGGTGGCGGCGACGACTACGGCCAGCCCCGTGGTGGCAACGCGCCTCCGCAGCGTTCCGCACCGCCGGTCAACGAAGGCTTCGACGACGACGACATCCCGTTCTGATCCTGATCGGCAGGGAATGATCGATAGACGGGCGCCCTTGGGCGCCCGTTCTCAATTAACAGGGGACCATTCATGCGTTATGTGCCACTGACTTTAGTGCCGCTCCTTGCGGCTGGCTGCACATCCGTTCAGGTGAGGCCGCTCGATCCGGCATTGCACGTCGATCACGTGTGCATTCGTGAGAATCCGGACGTCATCGTCAAGGACTTCCTGCCAGTTTTACGCGAAGGCTTCAAACGTCACGGGATCGCCACGGACGTCTACTCGACGATCGGGGCAGACAACTGCCCGTACGTGCTCACATACACGGCGCTTCAGTCCTGGGACTTTGCTCTTTATTTGTCTCACGCCGAGTTGCGCCTGGAACGCGACGGCCGCCAGGTGGCTTTTGCGGAATATCACCTCAAGGGTAAGGGCGGGCTTTCCGTCGCCAAGTGGCAGAGCGTCAAGTCCAAGATGGATCCGGTCATCGACCAGCTCCTGAAATAGACCTGTCAGCTCGTACGCCGGAGGTATTCGGATAGCTCGGTCAGGGCATCACCTGTTTCGTTGCGACCAAATCCGATGCGGAAACGATCGGCAGGCGTCGCGGTCAGCGTGGACTGGTAGTTGGAGGCGGGAAGCAACAGGATTCCCGCTTCTTCGACCAGGCGCTTCGCGAAGACTTCGACGCCTTCCGGACCGAGGTAGCGCGGAAAGGCGATGCAGCCCCCGTCCGGGCGGCGCCATTCGAATCGCTCGCTCCACTCGCGGAAGAAGGCGTCGACGCATTCGAGATTACGGTCGAGAAGCAGTCGCTGCCGATCGAGGATGGCGTCGCGGGCTTTCAGGGCGATCAGCGCAAGCTGTTCCGAAGGCCCCGAGTTGCAGATCGATGTGTAGTGTTTGTATCGCTCCATGCGTTGCAGGAGTTCGTGGTCGGCACAGGCGATCCAGCCAATCCGCAGCCCTGGCAGTCCGTATGCCTTGGACATGACGCCGATCGATATCCCGCGCTCGTAGACATCGGTGGCCTGCGGCAAGTGCACGGTGCCTGTCGCTCCGAGAGGCCGGTTGACCTCGTCGCTGAGCAGCCAGATGCCGTGCTTGCGGCAGAGCGCGATCAGCGCGTCAAAACGATCCTGCTCGAGAATTTTTCCGGTGGGGTTGTGCGGAAAATTGATGGCGATCAGCCGGGTGTTCGGTCGTACGGCCGCTCTTATCTCGTCGATGTCGAGCGACCAGTGATCGTCGGGACGGAGCGCGACGCCGGTCACGTCGCAGATCGCCGCAGGGATGGTTTCCGCCGACTGGTAATTGGGCGTGACCACGATGGCGTGATCGGTGGGCTCGAGCAGTACGCGCATGGCGATGTAGAGCGCTTCCTCACCTCCGGCGAAGCAGAGAATGTCGGCTGCCTGCCTGCCCTCGTAGGTCGACGCGATCGCTTCACGAAGTTCAGGGGCGCCGTAAGTCTGCGTGTAGCTCAGCGGCAGAGACCCGAACGCGGCACGATCACGGTCGTCCGCCAGGTCGAGCAGTGCCGATACGGTGAGGCTTTGCGCATCGGAAGCCGCGAGGTTGTAGCGCACCGAGAACTCCCAGCGGGAAAAGTAGGTCTCCAGCTGGAAATCGGGAAGGGTGGTCATCAGTCGGTCCTGGAAGCGTGGCGGATACGAGCGGGTCTGAGTGGACTATATGTCCATACGAGATTCTCAGTCTAGTGTCCGCCTGTTCATCGCCGTCCGGACGGCGCCCATGGAATGCTCGCCAATGCCTCGCTACAGTGGCGCCATGACTCCCCGCCAAACCTCTCTCTGGCTGCCGGCCCTGGCCGTGCTCGGCTCGGTGACCTCGTTGTGCATCGGCACGTCGTTCGCGAAACGATTGTTCCCTCTCATCGGCGCGGAGGGCACGTCGGCGCTCCGCGTGGGTTTTTCCGCGATCGTTCTCGTGCTGTTCTGGCGGCCCTGGCGCTGGCCGCTCAGTCGGCGTGACGCCGGCTTCGTGATCCGCTACGGGTTGACGCTGGGCGTCATGAATCTGCTTTTCTATCTGGCGCTACGAACCATTCCGTTCGGTATCGCCGTTGCCATCGAGTTCAGCGGGCCCCTGGCCGTGGCGATGCTCGCCTCGCGAAGGGCGATCGACTTCGTCTGGCTTGCCTTCGCCGTCATTGGGCTGGGCATGCTGTTGCCGCTGGCCGGCCAGCATACGGTCGATCCCACGGGCGTAGTGCTCGCGCTCGGCGCGGCCGTTTGCTGGGCGCTCTATATCGTTTTCGGTAAGCAGGCCGGCCACTTGCATGCGGGTCATTCGGTCTCGCTGGGTCTGGTGGCGGCCAGTCTGGTCGTGGTCCCTTACGGTATCGCCCACGCGGGGTCCACCCTGCTGCACCCCGCGATTCTGCTGGCGGGACTGGGTGTGGCCATCGTATCGAGCGCGATCCCGATGTCGCTGGAGATGATGGCTCTGAAGCGCCTGCCGAGTGAAACGTTCGGCATCATGGTCAGCCTTGAGCCAGCGGTAGCTTCGCTATGGGCCATGTTGCTGCTCGGCGAACTGCTTACCGTTTCGCAGTGGAGCGCGATCGGCTTTATTGTCGTGGCCTCCATAGGAAGCACGGTAACGGCAAAGCGCGGCGTTGCTTCGTCGCCTGAGATCGTCGGCTGACAGCGGACGCCGCATCGGTCATCCCGGGTCGCCGACGGCGACCCGGGACCCGCGTTTACCAGGCGCGACGAATGCCCAGGCTGCCGGTGACACGGCGATACCCATGCGTGCCGAAGCGCGTTTCGACGTCGGACCACGCGCGCCACCCGTTGGCGCGTAGCAAGGTCAGACCCAGCTTCAGCGCGTAGGCATTGCGCGGCACGCCTGCGTTGAAGGTATCCGTCCCGATTTGCGTCGCATCCAGGCGGCCGAGGCGACGCAGCCAGCTGGCCGAGAAGTAGGGCGATGCCGTGTGGCCGCCGGGCGTATGCCAGCGTGCCGCGCCGCGCAGGCCGAGGCGCCCCGTGGCACCACTCGCATGCAGCGGCGTGACGCGTGTCCCATTGGCTTCGGTGAGCGAGCCGCCACGAAGCCTTGTCGCGAGGACCTGCGCCTGCGGTTCGAGATAGACGTCCGTGTCGCGATTGAGTGCCAGGCGCCAGCGACGGCCGGCCTCGAGGCTGGCGCTCAGGGCGCCACTCCCGTAGCGCTCATTCGCCAGGGCATCGCCTTCCAGGCGCTGGTTGAAATGAGCGTACTGGGCCCACCCGCGCACGTAGGTGCCATCGTCCAGACGTACGCCGCCGTAAAGACCGGCGGCCGTCCCGCGTACGCGCCCCTTCGCCGAGTAGTGTGTCAGCGCGGACGTGGCACGCGTGTCCGCGCTCCCGGCCGCCGCCATGACGCCCAGATAGCCTTCGGAAGAGGAATCGCTGCGAAGCAGATCGGCACCGAGGGTCAGCTCGCTGGTCGACGCGGTCGTCGTGAGTTCGTCGCCGATGTTGAAAGCGGTATGGCGCCGGTCGAATCGTGCCCACACGCTTTGCCTCACGCCTTCGCGCTCGTCGTCCTCGCCGCCGCCGGGTCCGCCCTGGAACATTTCCAGCGCCGCCGTCTGGTTGGCGCGGTAGGTGCCGACCTCGGGGCGCAACACCGGGGGTGGCGGGAGCGGCGGATCGACAACGGCCGGGACGTCCGGATTCTCGGTCACGGGATCGGTGTCCGGGTCGCCCGGCACGACAACCGGGTCGACGACGGGGTCGGTGATCGACGATCGCAGATACCAACCGCCGTCGGATGGATTCTTCAACGAGCCCTTGTGGAGAAAATATTCGTAAGGACCGGCCACCGCACGGCCAAGTAACGCGAAGACGCCGTCCGAGCGACCGTCGACGCGGACGAGCTGGATACCTTCTTGCGTCACATCGCCCTGGCTGCCCAGGGTGTCGACGGCAATGCCGCTGGTGCCGGATGTGTTGCCCAGCACATGGATGCGATCGGCGGGCGACGAGTCATCGCCGAGGCGCGCGCGCATACGAAAGACGCCGTCCTTTCCGTCATAGTCTCCCGAAATGGTCAGTGTGGCGAATGCATCGGGACGCTCAGGCGCGAAGGTCACGACGCCCGCATGGTTGCTCAGGTGGTCGACCCGGCTGTCGGCGGTCACGTTCCAGGTGCCGCCGGATTGGAGGGAGATATCGCGAACGATGGAGGTCGCACCCGTCCAGCGAGCGCCGGAGGTGATGTCCAGCGACAGCTTCGTATTGTCGGGAACGGCGTCACCGTCCGCAGGGATGCGGCGGATAATGCCGTCCGCGGTTACCGCGTTCTGAAGCGTGACGGTGATGGGCTGCTCCGATTCGGGAGTCAGGTCGACGAACACGCCGTTGCCACCCCTGATGACCGTGCCGTCGAAACGAAGACGCCCGGAGTCGCTCAGACTGAGCGCCGAGGCCTTGTCACTGATGAGCGAGCCTCCCTTCATGTCGAGTGCGCCCCCACGCACGACCCGGGCACCGAAGGCACCTGCGCCGTGAGTGACGATGTTCGTATTGCGGGCCCGTACGTCCGCATCGTTAACGACGAGGCCGTGGGCGTCGTCTCCTTCCGTTTCGATGGATGAGCCGGTGAAGTCGATACGGCCATCCCCTCGGGCGACCGCACCATGCGCCTTCGTTCCCCTCGTAAGGATCTTCGTATCTGCGGCATCGAGGCCTGGCGAAGCGTTGAAGTCACCACCCTGGACGTTGAGGCCGAATGCGGACTCGCCTGCCGTCGTGATGGAAACGCTGTCGAGGCCCACGGACGATGCGCGGTTATCGATGCCGATCGCGTTTTTCCCGGTGGTCGTCACGTTCGTCCGCGCCGCTACGATACGCTGGCCGTCGAGAACGTAGAGGCCATCTGCCTCGTCACCCCGGGTATGCCACTCGCCGCCCTGGATCGTAATCTGGCCATGCAGTGTGTTTGCATCGAGCGCATGCGCCGACTCGCCGCCCGTGCTGATGTTTACGTCGGTCAACGAGGCCGTCGCGCCCAGCATCACGTGCACGCCCGTGCTGTCGTCTCCGTCGGTGCGTACCGTCGTTTCAGTCGCCTGGAGCGCGGATGCCGTCGCTCTGTCGGGCGTGGAGCCGTCTACATACAGGGCATGAGCGGTCTTGCCCCGTGTCGTGATGGTCGTCCCTTTGACCGACACGTTGCCTCCTTCGATGCCGCGGATGCCGATCGCCGTGTCACCGCCGGTCGTGATGCTGCCTCCGGTCAGGACGCCGCCGGCGTTTCCCTCGAAGGCCGCGCCCAGGGCGCCGGCTCCCTCGGTGACGATCGTCGTGCCCGTGAGCGTGACGTTCGCGGCTATGCCGGTATCCCTGGCACGGATGCCGTATGCCAGGTTTCCCCGCGTATGCAGGGTGCCGCCTTCGATCGTCACCTCGCTCCGGTTATCGGTGATGAAGACGGCGTGCGACTGAAAGCCAAACGTGTCGAACGTGGCATGGCCGACATGGGCGGCGCCCTTTTTTTCCACCTGAAGGACGTAGGAAGAGGCGGCGCGCGTTTCATACGTGCCGTCGGGGACGTCCAGGTTCTTGTCGGCCCCGGCAAGAAAAAGCGGCGTTTCGGCGCCCGCCACGGGAGGCAGGAAGGCGGCTACGAGGGCGGTGAGGTAGCGGCGTCGCATGGGGGAGCGACGGCGCGGGTGGGGGATGTGGGGGGTACTCATGAAGCGTCTCTCCTTGTCTGGCCGTCGGCAGGGCGCCGACGGCAACTTCCGAATGACAGAGTAGGGACTGGCTTCCGAGGGGGGAACGCGATTATTCTGAAAATGTCTGCGAGCACGTCTAGCGCTGCGCCGCCGGACATCCACGCTTCACTATGGTCGTTGCATCCTAGGCGAGCCTATCTTCGGACCGGTTCGTCGAGGACGCGAGTGTTATCCGCCTGCTGGTGCGGCAAAATCCGTGGGGTACTGCCTATTCAGGGCGGAATTCCATCGTCGTATCTGCCTATGTATTACAAAATGAGGAGCAAAGAATCATGAAGGTCATTTCCCTTACCGCCCTGGCGTTTGTCGCCGTCGCCGCCCTGTCGGGCTGCAACAAGTCCGAAGACGCTGCCGCCCCGGCTGACGCCCCGGCTGCTGCCGCTACCGCCCCGGCTGCCGCTCCGGCTGCTACCCCGGCTGAGGCTCCGGCCGCTGCCACCACGGCTGCTCCGGCTGCCGCCGGCACTGCTGCTCCGGCTCCGGCTTCGACCGCTCCGGCTCAGTAAGTCGCTACGCCGCTCCTGCCCTGACGGGCGGGCGGGAAGAACGCCGCTCTCAGGAGCGGCGTTTTTTTTGCGCAAAGGCCGTGCCACGCAGGCTGGACTTGAGAAAGGTCGTAGCCCTTCCATTCAGGATGCGGCACGCTAGGGCGGCTCCTCCGTCCCACAGCCACAGGAATCCCGATGACGTCCCGTTCCGTTCTGCTTCCCATGCTGGCGCTTTCCTTCGCCGTCGCCTCGTCCCTCGCCGCGGCGCAGACCGCGCCCATGACGCCGGATATCCCGGCGAAGTTCGAGAGCCCCCTGGCGGCCAACGACTACATCAAGCGTGTCGTCGAGATCCCGATGCGCGACGGCGTGAAGCTTCACACCGTCATCGTGATTCCTAGGAACGCGAAGCACGCGCCGATCCTGCTGACCCGTACCCCCTACAACGCCGACGGGCGCGCCCAGCGCACGGACGCCCATACGATGCGCGACCTGCTGCCCGAGGGCGACGAGGTCTTCGTCGACGCCGGCTATATCCGTGTTTTCCAGGACATCCGTGGCAAGTATGGCTCCGAGGGCGACTACGTCATGACGCGTCCCCTTCGTGGGCCGCTCAATTCGTCCGAGGTCGATCACTCGACCGACGCCTACGACACGATCGACTGGCTGACGAAAAATTTGCCCGAGTCCAACGGCAAGGTCGGCATGATCGGTTCGTCGTACGAGGGCTTTACGGTGGTCATGGCGCTGGTCAATCCGCATCCGGCACTCAAGGTGGCCGCGCCTGAAAGCCCCATGGTGGATGGCTGGATGGGCGACGACTGGTTCCACTACGGTGCCTTCCGCCAGACCAATTTCGACTACATCGCCGGCCAGAATTCGAAACGCGGCAAGGGCGACGCCGTGACGCACGCGGGCTACGACGACTACACGAATTTCCTCACGGCGGGCTCGGCAGGTGATTACGCCCGGGCCGCCGGCCTCGATCAGCTGCCCTATTGGCGCAAGCTGAGCGAGCACCCCGCCTACGACGCCTATTGGCAGGACCAGGCGCTGGATAAGGAAATGGCCCGTCAGCCGCTCAAGGTACCCGTCATGTGGCTGCAGGGCCTGTGGGACCAGGAAGACATGTGGGGCGCCATCCATAGTTACGAAGCCGTTGAGCCGAAGGACAAGGGCAACGACAAGAACTTCCTGGTCATGGGTCCGTGGCGGCACAGTCAGGTGAACTACAACGCCTCGTCGCTGGGTGCGCTCAACTGGGACGGCGACACCGCGCTGCAGTTCCGCCGCGACGTGCTCCTGCCATTCTTCAACCAGTACCTGGTCGACGGCGCGCCCAGGGCGAAGACGCCTCCGGTGCTGATCTACAACACCGGCGAAAACCACTGGGACCGCTTCCCGTCGTGGCCGCAGGGTAAAACGTCCCGTCCCCTGTATCTCAGCGCCAATGGAAAGTTGTCGTTTACGGCCCCCGTGGACGGCGCGCCGAAGTATGACGAGTACGTTTCCGATCCCGCCAAGCCGGTGCCCTACGTACCGCGCCCGGTGCATTTTGCCGATCGCCAGTCATGGACGACCTGGCTGGTCCAGGATCAGCGGTTTGCCGATGGACGCCCGGATGTCGTGACCTACATGACCGAGCCGCTGACGGCTCCCCTGCGCGTTGCCGGCGCTCCGCAGGTGAATCTCTACGCCTCGACGAGCGGCACGGACAGCGACTGGGTGGTCAAGCTGATCGACGTCTATCCCGAAACGAACGCGTCGACGCCCGCCATGGGGGGCTACGAGCTCTCGGTGTCGATGGACATCCTGCGCGGGCGGTATCGCGAGGGGTTCAGCGAGGCGAAGCCGCTGACGCCTGACACGCCGCTCGAATACCGCTTCGGACTGCCGACGGTGAACCATACATTCCTGCCGGGGCACCGCGTCATGGTTCAGGTGCAGTCCTCCTGGTTCCCGCTGTACGACCGCAACCCGCAGACCTTCGTGCCGAACATCTTCTTCGCCAGGCCGTCCGACTACCGGAAGGCGACGCAGCAGATCTGGCACGCGCCGGGTACGGCCAGTGCGGTCGAACTGCCGGTGATCGACGCCGGCCAGTAAAAGCGGGGTGCAGGGACGCCTTTGGCGTTCCCTGCACGTCGTCGGCGCGATGCTCGGGCCTCCCGCTGCCCGAGGATCGCCCGTATGGCCCGCCCCATCTGGACCGGTACATTGTCGTTCGGTCTGCTCAACGTGCCGATCCGCCTGATGTCGGGCGAGCGCCGCAACGACATCCATTTCCGCATGCTCGACCAGCGCAGCAATACACCGGTTCGCTACGAGCGCGTCAACGCCGATACCGGCGAAGAGGTGCCCTGGAAGGACATCGTCAAGGCGTTCGAATACCAGAAGGGCAGTTATGTCGTCCTCGAAGAGGACGACATCAAGAATGCGGCCAGCGACGCGCATGAGACGGTGGAAATCGACGCGTTTGTCGACGCCGCCTCCATCGCGCCTTCGTACTTCGAAAAGCCGTACATCCTGCTTCCGGCCAAGAAGGCTGAGAAGGGTTATGTCCTGCTCCGCGAAACCCTGAAGAAGACCGGCAAGATCGGTATCGCGCGTGTCGTCATCCGCACGAAGGAGTACCTCGCGGCGGTGATGCCGCAGGGCGATGGTCTGGTTCTCAACATCCTCCGTTATCAGTCCGAAATCGTCGATATGAACGATTACGAGCTGCCCGACAAGGGCGCGTCGTCATACCGCATATCGCCACGCGAAATCGAGATGGCCTCGGACCTGATCGAGTCGATGTCCGCCGAATGGTCGCCCGGTGACTACCGGGACGAGTTCCGCGACAAGTTGCGCAAGACGATCGAGAAGCGTCTTAAGACCAAGGGCGTCACGACCACGGTGGACGATGAAGACGACCGGACACCGGAGAACGCCACCACCAACGTCGTCGACTTCATGGCCCTGCTGAAGAAAAGCCTGGGCGCAAAGACGCGAACGCCTGCGACGAAGGATGCGGTCGGCGCGGCTCCCGTGAAAAAAACAGCCACGAAGAAAACCGCCGCGAAAAAACCGGCGGCAAAAAAGGCGCCCGTGAAGAAGACGGCGGCGCGCAAGACACCTGCCAAGCGCCGCCGGGCGGGCTGACGCCATGGATCCGCTTATCGTCGACGGCGTCGCCATCACGCACCCCGACCGCGAGGTGTTCGGTGAAGGCGGGCCGACCAAGGGTGATGTGGCCGCTTACTACGAAGCGGTGGCGTCACACATGCTGCCGGAGTTGCATGGACGCCCGTTGTCGGTCGTGCGGTGTCCCCGCGGAACGACGGGCGCGTGCTTCTTTCAGAAGCACCACGCGGATGCGCTGGGCAAGCATGTCAAAGCGGTAAAGCTGAAAGAGAAGGACGGAGGTACCGCGGAATACCTGTACGTCGAGGATGTCGAAGGCGTTCTCGAACTCATACAGATGAACACGCTGGAGTTTCATCCGTGGGGTGCACGGGTCGACGATCCGGATCGACCCGATCGTCTCATCTTCGATATCGATCCCGCTGCGGGCGTCGAGTGGAAGGCTGTGGTCGCATGCGCCCGGGCCATCCGCGAGCGACTGGCCGCCTCCGGCCTGGAATCGTTTGTGCGCACATCGGGAGGCAAGGGTCTTCACGTGGTCGCGCCGTTCGACCGCGGGCCGTCGTGGGAGGTGTTGAAGTCCTTCTGCGAAGGCGTTGCGCGCGACATGGTGGATGCTGCCCCGACACGGTATATCGCGGAAGCGAGCAAGGCGAAGCGAGAAGGGCTGATCTTTATCGACTGGCTACGCAACACGAGGGGTGCGACCAGCGTCACGGGATGGTCCCTGCGTGCACGCGCGGGGGCGCCGGTCGCCATGCCGGTACGCTGGGAGGAGATCGCGCGGCTCAAGACAGGCGCTGCATTCGACCTGTCGAAAGCGTTGAAACGGGCGAGGTCACTGACGGCGGACCCGTGGGATGGGATAGAGACGCTGAAGCAGTCGCTGCCATCGAAGCGTTGAAGGGATGCGGGCGGGAATGAATCGCCCGCATCCCTTCAATGCAGGCCCTGTCACCTCTGCATACGGCGCAGGGAGGCCATGATTTCGTAGCACGCGCCCATCGTGTGGTAGTCGGTCTTGCCGGCGGGGCTCTTTTCGTCGTCGTACTTCTCGTTGTTGCGCTTGAGAATGCGATACCACGCGCCATACGTGTGATCGACGAAGTGCTCCCAGCTGTAAGCCCAGATCTTCTCGTAAGCCTCGTCGTACTTCTTCTCACCCGTGGTCTCGAACAGGAGCTGCGCGGCACCGAGCGACTCGGCCTGCACCCAGAAATACTTGTCGTCGTCGCAGACGTCGCCCTCGGGCGAGAACCCGTAAGCGATGCCGCCGTACTCACCGTCCCAGGCCTTGGCCAGCGCCTCGTCGAACAGATGCTTCGCGGTCGGCACCAGCCACGGCTTATGCTTCGGCGTGCCCCTGGTGTAACGCTCGAGCATGAGCAGCAGCTTGGCCCATTCGGTCTGGTGGCCTGGCTGGAAACCCCAGGGACGGAACAGATGCTTGGGATTGTCGAGGTTGTATTCCCAGTCGATCGTCCAGTCGCTGTGGTAGTGCTCCCACACCAGCTTCTGGGGCGTGAGGCCTGCCTGACGCTGGGTCATGTTCTCGGCCAGCAGCAGCGCACGGTCGAGGTAGCGGTCGTCCTTCGTGGCTTCCCACGCGGCGATCATGGCCTCGGTCATGTGCATGTTCGCGTTCTGGCCGCGGTAACCGGTGAAGTTCCAGTCCTTGTCGGCTTCGTCGCGGTACAGACCGTACGTCGGCTCGAAGTAACGCTTTTCGAGCAGATCCCAGATCTCGCCCTGCCATGCCTTCGCTTCGTCGAAACCGACTTTGACGCCGCAGGAATAGGCCAGCAGCATGAAGGCCAGGCCGTAGCAGTGATTCATCTGGTCGTCGCGCTTACCGTCGGCGATGGTCCAGGCGTAACCGCCGGTTTCCGGGTTCAGATGCACCTCGCGCAGGTACTTCAACCCGTGCATGGTGAGTTCCTTGTCCTCGGGCTTTCTGAACTCGAGGTAGGCCATGGCGTGGTTGAACACGAAGCGCGTGCTGGAGACGAGGTGGCGATGAGTCTTGTCGTAGACCGAGCCATCGTCCTTGAAGTACTGGAAGAAGCCGCCCGCGGGGTCGACTTCGTTCGGCTTATAGAACGCCATGGTCTTTGCGACATGGTCGCGGAGGACATCGACGTTGTGAAAATCGGGGAGGGGGACAGTCGTCATGCGTGCTTCTCCATGAAGGCCTTCACTTCGGCCTGGTCGGGAATGGCGGTGAACGAGCCCTTGCGGGTGGCGGTAATCGCGCCGCAGGCGGCGGCGAAACGGACGAGGTCGACCAGGCGTGCTTCGTCCGCGATCAGTGCGTCGAAGCTGGCCGGTGTGACCTTTTCATGGTCGAGACGCGCGAGGAGGCCGCCGACAAACGCATCGCCGGCGGCGGTCGTGTCCACGGCTTCGACCGCATAGCCCTTCAGTTCGCCCTTTGCCTCACGGGTGAACCAGCGCATCGGTTCGCCGCCGTCGGTGACGAGCAGCAGGCGCGCCTTGCCGCGCCAGAGGCGCTCGAGCACGGCATCGTCGGAGCCGGCGCCCGCGTGGATAAACGCGAACTCCTCGGCGCTGAGCTTGATCACGTCGGCTTCGTTCAGCGTTTCCCAGAGGCGCGGCAGCGGCGCTTCATCCTTCGGCCACAAGGCGGGTCGCAGATTCATGTCGAAGCTGACCAGCGCGCCGGCGGTCCGGGCGCGACGCATGCCTTCGACCGTGGTCGCGGCGATCGCGGCTTCGGTCAGGGAATTCGAACAGACGTGAAAGATCGACACATCGTCGAAGGCCCCGACACGGAAGTGCTCGGGACGGAACAGCAGGTCCGCGGCGGGCGGACGGTAGAAACTGAAGCTACGATCGCCCTTGTCGTCATGCGCGACGAAAGCGAGTGCGGTGCGCGCCTCGTCGGTGCGGGCCACATCGTCCGTGCCGACACCGAGATCCTTGAGACTCTTGAGCAGGAAGTCGCCGAACATGTCGCGCGCGAGCATGCCGGCAAAGCGTGCCGTGGCACCAAGGAGGGCGGCGGCGACAGCGACGTTGGCGGGCGCACCGCCAGCAAAAGGAACGAAGGCGGGAGGCTGACCGGCGCCGCCCTGGGGCTGTGCGTGGAAATCGATCAGCGCCTCGCCGAAGCAGAGGATGGAAGACATGCGTACGGCCTGTCCTTTTCGGGCGAGGGATTGGAAAGACGACGGCCGGCATCGCGCCGGCCGTCGTCAGGAGCGTCAACCGGCCTTGGCGGCGACCGGGACGTTGCGGATCTTCGAGCCACTCAGACCGTAGAACACGATGTACGCGTAGCAGATCAGCGGGACGAAGAAGGCGTGCTGCAGACCGATGTGATCGGCGATCGCGCCCTGGATGACCGGGATCAGCGCGCCACCGACGATGGCCATGATCAGCAGGCTCGACGCCTTGCTGGTGAGCGGACCCATGCGCTCGATACCCAGCGAGAAGATCGTCGGGAACATGATCGAGTTGAACAGACCGATGGCGACGATGCTGTACACGGCCACGGTGCCCGTGGTCACCATCGTGGTGATGACGAGCAGGACGTTGATCGCGGCGAACACGGCCAGCAGGACGCGCGGCGAGAACTTCGCGAGCAGGGCGGAACCGATGAAGCGGCCGACCATCGCGCCGCCCCAGTAGAACGCCACGTGCGAGGCGGCGACTTCACCCGTCATGTTGCCGATTTCCGGCAGCTGCAGGTAGTTGATCATGAAGCTGCCGATCGACACTTCGCCGCCGACGTAGAAGAAGATACCGAGCACGCCGAAGAACACGTGCGGGGTCTTCAGGGCGTCCATCAGCGAGTGGTGGCTTTCGTCGGCCTTCTCGGTGGTTTCTTCCAGCTTGGGCAGGTTGAACAGGTAGACGCCGATGGCGATCACCACCAAAACCACGGCCAGGCCGATGTACGGCACCTGCACGGCACTGGCTTCGGTCGCGCGGTAGCTCACCTGCTCGGCGGCGCTGAGCTTGGCGATGTCGTCGCTGCTCTTCACGGCGTTGGACAGGATCAGCACACCGCCGAAGAACGGCGCGAGGAAGGTGCCGAATGAGTTCAGCGCCTGGGCGAGCGTAAGGCGGCTGGAGGCCGTCTTCTCGGGACCGAGCAGTGCGACGTAGGGGTTGGCGGCAACCTGCAGCACGGTGATGCCGGTGGCCAGGATGAACAGCGCGCCGAGGAAGATCGGATACACGCGCATGCCGGCGGCCGGCCAGAACAGCGCCGCGCCGATGCCGGCGATGATCAGGCCGGCGACGATACCCTTCTTGTAACCGAGGGCCGCCACCAGCTTGCCCGCGGGCAGGCCCATGATGAAGTACGCACCGAAGAACGTGAACTGGATGAGCATCGCCTGGAAGTAGTTCAGCTCGAACACACCCTTGAGGTGCGGGATCAGGATGTCGTTCAGGCAGGTCAGGAAGCCCCACATGAAGAAGATCGTGGTCATCACGCCGAGAGCGAGCGGGAAATAGGTGTAGCGGGTGTCGCCCGAATTCGCCGACGAGGGCGAAGAGGTGGGCAATGGCGTGGATCCGGTGGCCATGGGGCGCTCCAGTTGGTGGGTCAGGGAGAAGACGGCGGGCAGCTGCTTTCGCGTACGACCAGCCGTACTGGCGCGATCGTATAAGCGGTGTCCGTCTCGGGGTTGGTAAGTCTTTCAAGAATGAGCTCGGCGCTGCGCCGGCCCAGGCCACGCGGATCGACCGCGATGGTGGTCAGGGGCGGCACGCATACCGAGGCCTCGGCGACGTCATCGAAACCGGTCAGAGCGAAGTCCTCGCCCGGGCGCCGGCCGCGTTTGGTCAGGCCAAGGATAAGCCCGAGCGCGACGGCGTCGTTGTAGCAAACCGCCGCCGTAGGCGCGGGATCGCGTGCGAACAGGGCGCCGGTCTGCCGCGCGGCTTCGAGGCGAGTGGGCGCGCTCTCCACCAGCCAGCTGGGATCGACCTTGAGTCCCGCATCCTGCATGGCACCCGCGTAGCCGCGGCGGCGCTGGGCGACCGAGCTCGAATCGCGGTGGCCGCCGAAGAAAGCGATGCGCTCGTGGCCGAGCGCGATGAGGTGTTCGGTCGCCAGTCGGGCGCCGTGCTCGTTGTCCATCTCGAGCGTGTCCCAGCGATGGGCGCCCTCGTCGTCCGGAAGTTCGCGGTTGAACACCAGCAGGGGCGTGTGCATGCCGACCGCGGCCAGCACCTGTTCGCCCTCGCTGCCTTCGGCGGGCGAGAGGATGATGCCTGCCGGACCGTGTTCCACCAGCGAGTTGAGTACCGCCTGCTGGCGATCGGGGGATTCCCCCGTATTGCCGAGCAGGGTGACGTAACCCGCGCTGGCGAGGGCCTCATCGGCCCCCGCGGCGAATTCGGCGAAGAACGGGTTGCCCAGGTCGTTGATCACCAGGCCGATACTGGAGGACGTCCGGCGACGCAGATTGGCGGCGGCGCGGTTATAAACGTAGCCCTGGCGCTTGAGCTCCGCCTCGACGCGCGCACGGGTGGCGGAGTTCACCAGGGGGCTGCCGCGCAGCACCAGGGACACCGTCGCTCGCGACACGTCGCAGCCCAGCGCGATATCGGCGAGCGTGACCTTGCGGCGTTGCGGGGTGATCCTGGGCATTGTGGCTCCTTCAAACGATCTAAACCGGGCGATCATCGCGCGGTAGGGTTCGGGATGCATCACGCACTGCAACATGCGCAGCCGCGCTATCTTTGCTACGTTCGAGCTGTTTGTCACGATCCAAACGATCTGAGGGGAACCATCGATGCCGAGCTCCACCTGTCTGCGCCGCGGCCTGCTGTCCGCCGCCCTCGCCCTGGCCCTGCCGGCCCTCGCCTTCGCGGCCACCGCGGACAAACCGTCCGGTGCCTTCGAGGCCGTCGACCCCACGATCGGCACGGGTGGCGACGGTCATACGTTCCCCGGTGCGACCGTGCCTTTCGGCATGATCCAGCTCTCGCCGGACACGGCGATGCCCGATTTCAAGCACGCCTACAAATGGGCGGCCGGCTATCAGTACGGCGACTCGAGCATTCTGGGTTTTTCCCATACGCACTTCTCCGGCAGCGGCCATTCCGATCTGGGCGACGTGCTCGTCATGCCCATCGCCGGCGACGTCAAGCTGGATCCCGGTTCCCCCGACCAGCCCGGCAGCGGCTATCGCTCGCGTTTCGACCACAAGAGCGAGAAAGCCGAGGCAGGTTACTACGCCGTCACGCTGGCCGACTATGGCGTTCGTGCCGAGCTGACCGCCGGCTCACGGGTGGGCTGGCATCGGTACACGTTCCCTAAGGGCAAGCCGGCCCATCTGCTGCTCGACCTGCGTCCCAGCATCTACGACTACGACGGCAAGGTGCTGTGGTCGTCGGTTCGCGTGCGTAAGGACGGCACCGTCACCGGCGGCCGGACCACGCGGGGTTGGGCTCCCGGTCGTCAGCTGTATTTCGCGATGCGTTTCAACCAGCCGATGACGTCGCGCAGCCTGAAGAACCGCGAAGAGAACGTGCCGTACCGGGGCTTCGGTGGTCCGGGTAACCGGGCGGAAGACGCAGACGCCATGACCGGACGTGCGCTCGAGGGCGTGTTCGACTTCGGCGACCTCGGCAAGCCGCTGATCGTCAAGGTGGCCGTTTCCTCCGTCAGCGAAGACAACGCCGTGGCCAACCTCGATAAGGACGGTGAAGGTTTCGACTTCGATGCCCGCCGCGTGGAGGCCCGCCAGTCGTGGGAGAAGGTGCTGTCCACGGTGGACGTCAAGGCGCCGGCCGAGAGTCGCAGGATGTTCTATACCGCGCTGTACCACTCGATGATCTCGCCAAGCCTGTCGATGGACGTCAACGGCGAGTACCGCGGCCCGGACAACCAGGTTCACACGGCCAGGGGCTTCGATTTCTATTCGACCTGGTCGCTATGGGACGTCTATCGCGCCCAGCAGCCGCTGATCACGCTTCTGCGCCCCGACATGAGCAGCCAGTTCGTCAGTTCACTGATCGCCTCGCGCGAGTCGAGCCCCTTCGGCATCCTGCCCATCTGGGCCTACCAGGGCATGGAAACCTGGTGCATGGTCGGCTATCACGCCGTACCGGTCATTGCCGATGCGTATATGAAGGGCATCCGTGGCTACGACCCGGATAAGGCGCTCGAGGCCATGGTGGCCAGCGCCACGTACGGGCCGTATGGCGGCATCGACGACTACATGAAGCTCGGTTACGTGCCCATCGATCGGCAACCGGAGGCGGCGTCCAAGACGGTCGAATACGCGTTTGACGACTGGTCGCTGGCACGGATGGCCAAGGCCATGGGTAAGGACGATGTCGCCGCGACCTTCATGAAGCGTGCCGGCAACTGGAAGAACAGCTTCGATACGAAGACCGGCTTCCTTCGCGCCCGCAAGAGCGACGGCGGTTTCCGCGAGCCGTTTGACCCGTCGTCGGCCGCCTATGGCAGCGATTACACCGAAGGCAACGCGTGGCAGTACTCGTGGTACGTGCCGCAGGACGTCAAGGGCCTGATCGACGCGCTGGGCGGCAACGACGCCTTCGTCAGGAAGCTGGACTCGGTATTCGACGCCAAGGTCGATCCCAAGTCGTTCGCGCACGTGGAAGACATCACCGGCCTGATCGGCTGGTACGCTCACGGCAACGAGCCGAGCCATCAGGTCGCTTACCTCTACGACTACGCGGGTCAGCCCTGGAAAACCCAGGAGCGCCTCGTCCAGATCATGAAGACCCAGTACTCACCGACGCCGACCGGCCTGGTCGGCAACGACGACCTGGGGCAGATGTCGGCCTGGTACATCTTCAGCTCGCTGGGGTTCTATCCGGTGGCGCCAGGCAGCAACCAGTACGTCATCGGTCGGCCGTTCGTCGAGAAGGCCACGCTGAATCTGCCGGGTGGCAAGCACTTCACGGTCTCGGCCGACCACCTGGATGCGAAGCATCCGTACGTGGGCAAGGTCACGCTGGACGGCAAGCCGCTGGACCGGACGTTCATCCGCCACGAAGAGATCGTCGCCGGTGGCGAGCTGCACTTCAGCATGCAGGCCGAGCCGGCGAAGGATTGGGGGCAGGGTCCGGCCTCGGCGCCTTATTCCATGAGCGATGCGGCACCCTGAGACTGTAACGACTGCGCTCACGATGTCTTCACGGCTTTTTGGGCAAAAAGCAGACCTCCATAAGGACGGGTGCGCCATTCCTCATCTCTCCTGCCGGTTCCGGCAGGCAGTGAGGAATGGCGCGCCCGTCCTCGTGTTTCAGGGGTCGTGCCGTGTTCCGTCAGCGAATCAAGACATCCCGCGTCTATAATCGTGCCCTTAACAGGGCAGGTATCGTTGTGGGGATGACGGCAACATGATGGTAAGGATCGGAGCGCGCTGGCGGATCGCGGGCTTGCTCGCGGCCGTGCTGGTCATCGTCGCGCTGCCCTACGTCGTCAACCGGTCGAGTTCGGATGCCGCGCTGACCACGCGTGACTGGGTCACCCATACCGCTGAGATCAAGGCCAACGTCTACCGCGCCGATGCGATCCTGCGCGGTAGCGAAGCGGCGGCTTACAGCCTCGTCGCCGGGGCGCCGCCCGATCAGGCGCTGGAAGAACGCGTTTTGGCCACCCGCAAGCTGGTGCCCGGCCTCATCGCCGAACTGCGTACGATGATGGCCGACAATCCCGAGCAGCTCATGCGCCTGGGTGGCCTCGAGGCGACCGCGAATAGTCGCGCCTCGCTCAGTGAAAAGGCCTTGCAGCAGCTGAAGGCGGGCGACCGCGATGGCGCCTTCAAGACGATGGAAGACCTCAGGATCCTCTTCCCCATCCGGCAGACGGTGATCGATCTGCTTTCGGAGGAGTCGGCCCTGCTGGAGCAGCGTCGAGGCCAGGCGGTCGATTCGGCCACGGACAACCGCACGGTGCTGCTGATCGCGTCGCTGGCGCAGATCGCCCTGCTGGCGATCGTCGTGGTCGTCTCCGAGCGCCAGATCGCGATCCGTCTGAAAGCGGAATCCAAGGCCTCGGGCGCCGTGCATCGCTCGCAGCTGATCGTCCAGGCGGTACGCGAGCCGATCGCCATGCTGGACGCGTCGCTTCGTACGCTGCTGGTAAACAACGCGTTTGCCGAGCTGTACGGCTTCGATACCGAGAGCGACAAGAATCCGCCCCTCAACGAGATCGGTGAAGGCGCATGGAGCGATACCTCGCTGCTGCAGCGCCTGAACGACGTGGTGGCGCGCGATCGCGAGCTGTGGGATTACGAGCTGACCCAGCGCACGGTCGATGGCATCGATCGCTTCGTCGTCATCAACGCCCGTCGCATCGAAGAATCGGATAGCGATGCCCCGGCGGTACTGCTGACCGTCAGCGACATCACGGCACGCGCGCTGGTCGAGCAGAAGGTGAGCGAGCTCAATCGCCAGCTCGAAGGCAAGGTCGAGCAGGTCTCCGACGTCAACCGCGAACTGGAGGCCTTCAGCTACTCGGTATCGCACGATCTGCGCGCGCCTTTGCGTCACATCGCCGGCTTCGCCGGAAAGCTCGAGGCTCACCTGGCCGACCGGTCGGACGATCGCGTCAAGCATTACATCGACGTGATCAGCAGTTCGTCACGGCGCATGGCGCAGCTGATCGACGACCTGCTGGTGTTCTCCCGCCTCGGCCGTGGCGCGTTGCGCCTGCAACCGGTCGACATGCAGTCGCTGGTGGAGGAGGCGCGCGCACTGGTCGAAACCGAAGCGCGCGACCGTCAGATCGAATGGCGCATCGCGCCGATGCCGATCGTCGTCGGTGACGAGAATATGCTGCGCACGGTCTGGCAGAACCTGCTGGGCAACGCCGTCAAATACACGGGTAACCGCGAGCGCGCGATCATCGAGGTCACGCTGGAGCGGACGTCCGCGGGCGATTACGAATTCACCGTTCGCGACAACGGCGCCGGTTTCGACATGCAGTATGCGACCAAGTTGTTCGGCGTTTTCCAGCGCCTGCATCGTGCCTCGGAGTTCCCGGGCAACGGTATCGGCCTGGCCAATGTGCGACGCATCATCGCGCGCCATGGTGGGCGGACGTGGGCCGAGGGGGAAACCGATCGCGGCGCCACTTTCCATTTTTCATTGCCGGTATCCGACGTTCCGGGTGCCCAGACAGGTGACTCATGAATCAGCGCGACCTGCGCACGATCCTCATCGTCGAAGACTCGATGGCCGATGCCGAGATGGCCATCGATGCGCTGCGTGAGGCCAAGCTCGCCAATCCCGTGGTGCACGTCGAGGATGGCGTCGACTGCCTCGACTGGCTGCACCGCCGCGGTCCGTACGCGAATCGCCCGGAGGGCGATCCGTCGGTGATCCTGCTCGACATCAAGATGCCGCGCAAAGATGGCCTCGAAGTGTTGAAGGAGCTCCGTGCCGAGGAAAAGTGGAAGCGTCTGCCGGTGGTGATCCTCTCGTCGTCGCGCGAAGAGAGCGATCTTGCCCGCAGCTGGGATCTCGGAGTCAACGCCTACGTGCTCAAGCCCGTGGACGTACAGCAGTTCTTCACGGCCGTGCAGACCCTCGGCCACTTCTGGGCGGTGCTGAACCAGCGCCCGGAAGGCGAGTGATTCCCACCAACGAGCCGAGCGACTGACATGGGCGGGCAGGGCAAGAACAACAAGGTGCGCATCCTTCAGGTCGAGGACAATGAGTTCGATGCCGAGCTCATCCTGTCCGAACTGGAGCAGGACGGACTCGATTACGAGGTGCTCCTTGTCGACGAGGAGGCCGCGTTCATCGCCGGGCTGGATGACTTCCATCCGGACATCGTCCTTTCCGACCTGAGCCTGCCCGTTTTCAGCGGCGAGCGTGCGCTACAGCTGTTGCGCGAGCGCGACGTCGCGACTCCCTTCATCTTCATCTCGGCGACGCTGGGTGAAGAGGCGGCTATCGAGGCACTGCGCAACGGCGCGACCGACTACATCCTCAAACACAATACGGCGCGCCTCGCGTCGGCGGTGCGCCGCGCGCTGCGCGAGGGTGAAGAGAAGCGTGCCCGTGCACGTGCCGAACAGGAACTGATTCGCGCCCAGCGCTTCGAGAGCCTCGCGTTGCTGGCGGGTGGCCTGAGTCACGATCTTCGCAATCTTCTGCAGCCGCTGTTGCTTGCGGGTGACACGCTTGAGGATTACGCCGACGATCCGCGCCTCGCGCGTCTGGGTACGCTGGTTCGCGATTGCGGCCGACGCGGGCTCGAGATGGTGTCGTCGATGTTGTCGTTCGCGCGCGGCGCGCGTCGTGCGGAGCAGGTTCGCCTGGGCGCCTTGCTCGATGCGCTGAAGCTGCTGCTTCAGGGTAGCGTGCCGCGCACGGTGCAGATGAGCGTGGAGGTCTTCGATCCGGATGTGACCTTCGAGGGCAACCATACCGAGTTGCAGCAGTGCCTGCTCAATCTCAGCCTCAACGCCTTCCAGGCGATGCCCGCCGGCGGCACGCTGCGCATAGAGACGGCGCAAGCCAACCTCGCGGATGATTTCTTCCTCGAGGGTGAACAGCCGCTTCCAGGTCGTTACCTGCGCCTGTCCGTGATCGACACCGGTCTGGGCATGCCGCCGGAAGTGCTCGCGCGCCTGTTCGAGCCGTTCTTCACCACTAAGGAAAGCGGAACGGGTCTGGGCCTGCTGTCATGCAAGCGCATCGTCGCCAGCCACGGCGGCCTCATGCGCGTTCGCAGTGTTCTGGGTGAGGGCACACAGTTTCATCTTTACCTGCCGCTGAGCAGCGACGAGGAAGATTCGGCGCCGGCGTCGATCATGGACGCGTCGCTTCAGGGCGAAGCCGAGCGCGTGCTGGTCGTCGTCGAAGAGGCGGTGCAGTTGTCGCTGCTGGTCGACACGCTGGACGCTTATGGCTACCAGGCTGGCGCGAGCCAGAGTGGTACGGCGGCATTGCAGTGGATCGAAGCGCACGGTGTTCCCGACCTGGTCGTCATGGACGCGGACATGAACCTGTTCACCGGCGTGCGCACGCTGGCCGCCTTGCTCGAGCACGGTTACAGTCGCGCGGTACTGCTGCTCGCGCGCCCGGATTCACCGCCGAACCTCGACGAACTGCCCCAGCTGGATCATCTGTACGTGCTGGATAAGCCGATCCAGTCCAGGGCGTTGCTGCGCAAGGTGCGCGAGGCGCTTGAGGCGAGCGAAGCGAAATCAGGCTGATTTTTCAGAATCCTTCCATATCGCGGGCTTCTGTCGCTAAGTAACGTGGGCACCCATTAATTCTCCGGGGTGCCTGATGTACTGGGACACACACAAGAAAGCGAGAGCCATTCAGCGGAGGATGGCTTGTCGCACGCGTATCGCATGGTTCACCGCAGGATCCCTGCTGCACCTGGTGCTCGCTGTGTCGGTGCTTCTCTGGCAAACGTCGTGTGACTCTCCCCGGTGTGTCGAAGGAATCCACTTCGACATCGTGCGGGGAGCGATGGGCGTCCCGCTCTTTATCACTCCATGGCTTGGACTTCCGTCGCCGGAGCTCGAGTTCCATAGAGCCTGGCCACTTTTCGGATGGCTCGTACTCAATGCCTTGATGGCGGTGGTGTTCTATTGGGGGCTGACGCTTGCCTGCCGCCGCGGCTACGTCGCCTGGCAGGCGTGGCTCCGAACGCGCAAGAGGCCGGGACGCGCTTCGCGTCCCGGCTGATCGCCGGTCAGTCGATCCCGAGCTTCTTGAGCTTGTAGCGCAGCGCGCGGAAGGTAATGCCGAGCTTCTTTGCCGTCGCGGTCTTGTTGTAGCGCGACTCTTCGAGTGCCTTGATGATGGTGTCGCGCTCGATGTTCGAGATGAAGTCTTCGAGCGATCCGTCTGCACCGCTTGCCGCTCTTGGCGCCACGACAGCGGCCGCGCCGTTGGCTGGAACGGCCGGATCGGCGGTAGCAGGCGCTGGCACCGCCACACGCTGCGGCAACATCAGATCATCCGCCTCGATGATATCGCCTTCGCACATCGCCATCGCGCGCTCGAGGATGTTCTCGAGTTCGCGGACGTTACCGGGAAACTGGTACGCCTCCAGCGCGGCAAGCGCATCGGGCTGCAGGCGGCCCGGGGCGCCGCCGCCGGATTCTAAGGCGAGCTGCTTCAACACGAACTCGGCCAGCTTCGGCACGTCGCCGCGACGCTCGCGCAGAGGCGGCACGCGCAGTTCGATGACGTTGATGCGATAGAACAGATCCTGTCGGAACAGGCCCTGCTCGACCAGCCCCGCCAGGTTCTTGTGCGTGGCGGACAGAATGCGCACGTCGACCGGGATCTCGTCGCGTCCGCCGATGGGGCGTACCGCTTTTTCCTGGATGGCGCGCAGCAGCTTCACCTGCATGTGCAGGGGCAGCTCGGCGACTTCGTCGAGGAACAGCGTGCCGCCCTGGGCGGCCTGGAACAGGCCTTCCTTGTCGGCGTGAGCGCCCGTGAAACTGCCCTTGCGGTGACCGAAAAACTCGCTTTCCATCAGTTCGGAAGGAATGGCGCCGCAGTTAACCGGCACGAAGGCGCCGGCCGCACGCGGACCCAGTTCGTGGATCAGGCGCGCGACCAGTTCCTTGCCGACGCCCGATTCGCCACCAATGTAGACCGGTGCCTGATTGCGGGCCAGCTTGGCGATCTTGCCGCGGACTTCGACCATCACCGGCGAATCGCCGATCAGGCGATCGGCACCGGGCACGCCCCTGGCACCGGCTTCCGACTTGCGCTCCTCGGAAAGACGCAGCGCGGTTCGCACCAGACGACGCAGCAGATGGATGTCGACCGGCTTGGAGACGAAATCGAACGCGCCCGCCTTCAGCGCGTTCACCGCCGCGTCGACGTTGCCGTAGGCGGTGATCATCGCCACCGGCATGTCCGGGTGGCTGGCGGCGATCAGTTCGATGATCTCCTGGCCGCTGCCGTCGGGCAGGCGCATGTCCGTGAAGCAGAGGTCGTAGCGACGGGAGGCCAGCGCATTCCGCGCTTCGGTGACGCTGCCCACAGCGTCCACGTCGAGTTCCATTCGACCAAGGGTGATGGTCAGCAACTCGCGGATATCCCGCTCGTCGTCGATGACCAGTACGGACTGCTTGCTCATTGGATCCGAAAGGTTCGGTAATGGGGACAAATGTAACCGCCCGGGCGGCCTGCGCAAAGCGCGGCGTTCACGCGCGGGCCGCCAGGGGGACCGAGGCGGCGGTACGCGCCGGCGGCGTCAGGCTGATCCGGAAGCAGCTGCCACCCCCTGCGACCCGCACATATTCCAGCGCGGCCTGGTTGGCTTCGGTCATCTGGCGCGCCAGGTACAAACCAAGCCCGGTGCCGTATTCGTGGGTGGTGAAGAACGGCTCGAAGATCTGGGCCGCCACCTTCGGCGGGATGCCCGGGCCGCGATCGATCACCTCGAGGATGGGAATTCCGGCTTCGGAATGGCGCGCCACCAGCATCACGCGCGCCGGCTCGCCGGGCAGGCGGCCGTAGCGCAGCGCGTTCTGGACCAGGTTCCAGATGACCTGCTGCAGGTGCTGGGGGTCAGCGACGGCGGCGACCGGCTCACTGCCGGACACCGCGCGCAGGATGTCCGCGCCCAGATCGTTGCCTTGCCGGTACTCGGTCACGAAGTGATGCACCCACTGGCTCAGGTCCAGGGTTTCCGGCCGGGAGCGCTCGCGCCGTGACAGCTGGAGGATGTTCTCGATGATCTCGTTGAGGCGCGAGCAGTGGTTGTTGATGATCTCCACCATACGCAGGTCGGTGTCGTTCATGTCCGTGGATTCGGCCAGCAGCTGCGCCGAATAGTGGATCGCCGCCAACGGGTTACGGATCTCATGGGCGATCGAAGCCGACAGCCGGCCGAGCGAGCTGAGGGTGAGTTCCTCGGCGCGGCGCGACACCAGCGACGTATCGTCGAGGAAAATCAGGACGTGCGAGTCGTCATTGGGCGCCAGGCGGGAAAAGCGCGGAATCACCTCGGGGGTGCCATCGGCCAGCATGGTCGCGCTCTCGTCCAGCTTGCCGGACGTGCGCCAGTGGTACAGGCGTCGCGACAGCTCGGGCGCCAGACTCCCCAGGTCGCGCTGCTCCGCCGAAGGATTGCCCATCAGCATCCATGCCGACTCGTTGAGCTGATGGATCCGGTTGCCTTCGTCGACCAGCAGCACGCCGGTCTTCATGCGACGGATGATCAGTTCGTTGACCTGGGACAGGTTGGCCAGATCGATGCCACGTTGTTCGGCCAGGGCTTCCGACGCGCGGATGTTGCGCCCCAACACATAGCACAGCGATGCGCAGGCGAAATAGGCGGCGCCGAACAGCGCGTACTCCACCAGCTCGCGGTCCGAGCTGGCGGCGGCTTCCAGGTCGAACAGGGAATGGCCGAGCATGCCCAGGGTGGCCAGCGCGGCGAAGAACATCGACAGCCGGAAGGGCAGCAGCAGCGCGCCCGTCGCGATGTTGACGGCCAGCATCATCGCCACGCCCATGCGGACATCGTGCATCAGCACCAGGGCGAGCAAGGCGGCTGCGATATCCAGGGTCAGACCGATCGAGACGATGAGGACGGGGCGATGCAACGTGCCCCGGGTCCGGGAGACCATGATCAGGGCGGCGAAGAGGTAGGCCAGCGCGAGCACCCGGGCGAAGACGGGTTCCGGCAGCGCCGGCCAGTTCATGTGCTCCGGACGGAACGCCAGGGCGGTGTAGACCGCCGCCTGGCCCAGCCGGAAGTAGTTGAAAAAGAACAGTTCGTGGCGTGCGGTGGTCTGCACCGCACGGGAGCGGGCGGCCAAGGTCGGCGCGGGCGTGGACACGTGGGTGGTTCTCCGCCGGTGGCCCCCCAGGGCCTCGATGACCGCCAGTATAGGCGGCGGCGACCCCGGGGCAACACGCAGTTCCAGCAGCGAAAAAGGCCTTAAAGCGACGAAATGTCGCGGCGCCTCTTTCCATCCGGGGCGCCTTCCGGGAAAATACGCGGCCGTATTGCGTCATTTTGGCGCAATCGATCGATTCATCCCCCACTTCCGTGCAGGCCGCTCCCGGCCCGCATGCATTCACACGTTTCTCCCGTTCGCTCGAGGTATCGAATGAATTTCCACGAGTACCAGGCTAAAGAACTGTTCGCCAAGTACGGCATCGCCGTGCCGCCGGGCAAGGTTGCCAACTCTCCCGATGCCGCTGTCGACGCCGCCAAGCACCTTGGTGGTTCGCAGTGGATGGTCAAGGCCCAGATCCATGCCGGCGGTCGCGGCAAGGCCGGTGGCGTCAAGTTCTGCCGCAGTCTCGACGACGTGCGCGCCGCTGCCAAGGGCATGCTCGGCACGAACATGGAAACCTACCAGTCCGCCGGCCGTGCGCTGCCGGTGAACCTGGTCCTGGTCACCGACGCGACCGACATCGCGAAGGAACTGTACCTCTCGATCCTCACCGATCGTGACACCAAGTCGATCTCCTTCATCGCCTCCAAGCACGGCGGCGTGGACATCGAGCAGGTGGCCGCCGAAACCCCGGAAGACATCCACACCTTCCAGGTCGATTTCGTCGAAGGCCTGCAGCCGTACCAGTGCCGCGATCTCGGGTTCAAGATGGACCTGAATCCGAAGCAGGTCGGTCAGCTCGTCAAGATCATGCTTGGCCTGTACAAGCTGTTCAACGAGAAGGACCTGGCCCTGGTCGAGCTGAACCCGCTCGCCATTCTCGAAGACGGCAACCTCGCCGCCCTCGACGGCAAGGTCAACTCGGACGACAACGCCGAGTTCCGTCACGCCGACCTGGCCGCCATGCGCGACCTCACGCAGGAAGACGCCGCCGAAGCGGCCGCCGTCCAGCACAACCTCAACTACGTTACGATGGACGGCACGATCGGCTGCATGGTCAACGGCGCCGGTCTGGCCATGGCCACGATGGACGTGATCAAGCTGGCAGGCGGCGAGCCGGCCAACTTCCTCGACGTCGGCGGCGGCGCCACGAAGGAGCGCGTCTCCGAAGCGTTCAAGCTGATCCTGTCCTCCGACAAGGTGAAGGCCATCCTGGTCAACATCTTCGGCGGCATCGTCCGTTGCGACCTGATCGCCGAAGGCATCATCGCCGCGGTGAAGGAAGTGGGTCTGCAGATCCCGGTGATCGTGCGCCTGCAGGGCACGAACGTCGAAAAGGGTCGCGAACTCCTGGCCAACTCGGGTCTGGCGATCACGCCGGCCGACGATCTCAACGATGCGGCCCGCAAGGCCGTGGCCGCAGCGGCCTGAGGAGCGAATTCTAATGAGCGTCCTGATCAACAAGAACACCAAGGTCCTGGTCCAGGGTTTCACCGGACAGCAGGGTACCTTCCACGCCGAACAGGCGATCGACTACGGCACCAAGGTCGTCGGCGGTGTCACGCCGGGCAAGGGTGGCTCGGAGCACATCGGTCTGCCGGTCTTCAACACCGTGCGTGACGCGGTCGACCAGACCGGTGCCGACGCCTCGGTCATCTTCGTGCCGCCCCCGTTCGCGGCCGACTCGATCCTCGAAGCCATCGACGGTGGCATCAAGATCATCGTCACGATCACGGAAGGCATTCCGGTGCTCGACATGATGCGCGTGAAGAACGTGCTCAAGTCGCACCCGGACGTCGTGCTCGTCGGTCCGAACTGCCCGGGCGTCATCACCCCGGGTGAGTGCAAGATCGGCATCATGCCGGGCCACATCCACAAGCCGGGCAAGGTCGGTATCGTCTCGCGCTCGGGCACCCTCACGTACGAAGCGGTGTTCCAGACCACGAACGAAGGCCTCGGCCAGTCCACCTGCATCGGCATCGGTGGCGACCCGATCAACGGTCTGAACTTCATCGACTGCCTGAAGCTGTTCCAGGACGATCCGCAGACCGAAGGCATCATCATGGTCGGCGAAATCGGTGGCAGCGCCGAAGAAGACGCGGCTGAGTTCATCAGCCAGTACGTCAGGAAGCCGGTCGTCTCGTTCATCGCGGGCGCCTCGGCACCTCCGGGCAAGCGCATGGGCCACGCCGGTGCGATCATCTCGGGCGGCAAGGGCACGGCGGAAGCCAAGTTCGCCGCGCTCGAGAAGGCAGGCGTGACCACGGTCAAGTCGCCGGCCGATCTCGGCAAGACCCTCGCGGGTCTGATGAAGTAATAGCCGGTTCGCTTCGGCGAGCCTAAAGAGCCGCGGCTTTCGGGTCGCGGTTTTTTTATGCGCGCATTTCATCCACAGCGTGTGTGGATACCGCCTGCATAACGCTGTGCATAAGTCGGGGATGCCCAACGTGGGCAAGCGGTTAGCTCATGTTGGTCATTTCCTGATCAGTGGGCGTCAGTCGGCGACCAGCGGGCCTCGTCGGCTCCCGACGTCCGCCCCGGGGTTCTCGATGATGTACTTCCGCATGCGCCGTTGGTTCTCCGGCGTATAGGTGTAGCAGTTGCCGCGCAGGCTCAGGGATGAGGCATACATGTTGCTCTCGCACCACCAGCCTCCCGTGTAGTTGACCGCACCATGCTCGTGGTCTGCGCCGAACAGGTGGCCCAGCTCGTGAGCCACCACCCGGTAACGCCCGTTGATCGATGCCATCGCCGTGCTGCCACCCTGCCACGCAATGCCTGACGCGCCTGGCTGCGGTACCTGGGGGGTGATCAGGAGGAACTTGCGCGTATGGGTGGGCGTCATCCCCTCGCGGTCGGCCCAGGCCATGACGGTGTGGGTCCAGTCGCCCAGCGCGGCGTCGTGCATGTAAGGAATGTCGGTAACGCCGTTGACCGGCGGCAGGTAACGCACCTGGATGCGCGCGAACGGCACGACCTTGCTCATGTCGGCAAGCCACCACGCGACATAACCGGCGTGTATCCGTTCGTGCGACATGTAGTGCCGGACGTCATCGTGTACGAAGAGATGGATGTCGAGCCGAGGCGGTATCGGCGCGCTGGCGTCGCCTTCGGCAGCGAGCGCCGGCAGGGACATGGTCAGCAGGAGGGCGAAGGCCATGTTCGGGCAGGTGAGGCGGCGCGTATCAGTCATCACGATTCCGTGTGCTGGAGAGACAGGCCAGGCAGCTTAGCCTTTCGTTACGGGCTCTTCTGTCGGCGAAGCACGCCGCTGGCAAAGTGCTCACATGGATCGCTTCATTCGCTGACAGCGAGAGTCGGGGGCGATGGCGATTCATCCACAGCCTGTGTGGACAGTCGCTGCATAAGCATGTGCATAACTCCGGAAACCCGTCGCGTGACAGTCGGTTGCGTTGCGCTGCTTATTTTTTGCCCACCGCCCCGGCGACTAGAGCGCGTTTATCCACAGCGAATGTGGATACGATCTGCATAAGGGTGTGGATAACCGACGATTCGTCTTTCCCACCATCGACTTGCGTTTCGCTGGTCAATGAGTGACCACCTGGCGCCCTAGAGCACCGGCAGATTCCAGGCGCCACGAAGCCGCGCGTATTCGCCTCGCGGCAGCAGCACGAACACGGGTTTCTTCTTCGGGTCGAGCCACGCGAGCAGTCCTTCCATGGCTTCGTCGGTCATCGCCGTGCATCCGGCGGTCGGCGATGTCGGTGACTTCCACAGGTGCGCGAAGATGCAGCTGCCCGCGCCCTTGCGTCCCCCGGCGTTGTGCTCGATGACGAAACCGATGCGATAGGCGTGGTCGCCGTTGAAGTGCAGGTCGCGCCGCATGGCCTCCGTGGCCCCGTCGACCGCGCTATGGCCTACCTTGTTTTCATCGACCAGCTGGTTGTAATACGGCGAGCCGTCGACATCGACGCAATAGTCGGACGCCGTGAGCCCCCGGTAGGGGAGCGCCGTGCCGTTTCGTTCCGCGTAACCGAAAGCTTCGCCGATCCGGAATATCCCCGCCGGGCTGCGCCCGTCGCCTTCGACCTTCGTTGGGCCGTCGGTCTGCGGCGGATGCAGTCCCATGCCCCATGCGCTGCCACCTTTGCCGATCGTGACCGGTACCGGCGACCCGACCGCCCGCCAGCCACTTTCTTCGCGTTCGAAACGGCGCAGCATGCCCTGCGTGGCGTCCCAGTTCTCCGTGGTGACCACGATCATTTGCCGCGATACCGACCAGGCCACGGGCGCCTCGAACGCGATGGCGAGCCCCATGATCGAAAGAAGAAGCGATACAAGCAGAAAGCGAGGGAGGCGACGCATGCGGATCACCATTCAGAGAGGCTCGAGGCCGCGAACCGAGCGAATGCCCAGGCCCGGAAGAGGCGGTATGGAAAGGTGCGACTCATCGAAGTCGACGCCGCCGTCCACCGGATTGAACGTGCACAGCGAGGGTCCATCCAGGTCGATCTTCGTGATGACGTTGGATCTTGCAACGGCCACATGAACGGCCGCCGCCACGCTGATGCTGCTTTCGAGCATGCAGCCGATCATGCATTCCATACCGTGCATGGTGGCGATATCCGCCATTCGCAGTGCACCGGAGATGCCGCCCGTCTTCATCAGCTTGATGTTGACGATGTCGGCGGCGCGCAGGCGGATGAGTTCGAGCAGATCCTTCGGGCCGAAGGCACTCTCATCCGCCATGATCGGCGTATCGACGTGGCGCGTGACGTGTCGCAGGCCTTCGAGGTCGTGCGCTTTCACAGGTTGTTCGACCAGCTCCATGCGCACGCCCGCGTCTTCAAGCTGGCGAATCGCGCGCACCGCTTCCGCGGCGCTCCAGCCCTGGTTGGCGTCGAGACGCAAGAGCGCCGATTCGCCGACGGCGGTATGAATGGCCCGCACCCGGACGATATCGTCGTCGATCTTCTTGCCGATCTTGATCTTGAGCGAGGTGTAGCCACGGGCGATGGCGCTCAGTGCATCGGCGACCATCGTGTCGACGTCGTTCACGCTGATGGTCAGGTCGGTGGATAGCTGTGGATGACCGCCACCGAGCAGCTGGTAAAGCGGTGCACCGTGGTATTGCGCCCAGAGATCGTAAATGGCGATCTCCGCGGCTGCCTTGGCGCTCGTATTTTTTTCCAATGCGCTCTGAATGAGGCCGACGACGCGGTTGAGATCGACGATGTCCTCGCCGATGAGACGCGGCGCGATATGCCGACGTACGGCTGCGATGATCGACGTATGCGTCTCGCCGGTGATCGCCGCCGTCGGAGGCGCCTCGCCGTAGCCAATGTGGCCATCGTCCGTATGGACCGTCACGACGATGTCCTCCACGCTGTCCACCTCGCGAAGCGCCGTACGGAACGGTGTGCGTAGCGGAACGCGAAGCATGGACAGACGGATCTCAACGATCTTCATGGCACGGCCTCAGCGGATGCGGACGATGCTGGTCATGCGATCGACGAAGCTGGTGTCCTTGTCGAACATCAGCGGCAGCAGTGGGGTGACCGATACTTCGTTGAGTTTGATGCGACGCAGGCTCGTGGTGCCATCACGGAGGCTGATGCCGCCGACGTCGTGAATCACGTACGGCTGGCCGTCGACCTTACCGATCACCATCATCACGTGGCCAGGAATGTAGACGAGGTCACCGACCTCAAGCGCCATCGCCGCGGCGACGCGGGCATCGTGACCGTCCTTCGACGTGTATGCCGTGTGCGAAAGACCCGGGCTCGACGCCTGGTCGCCCGTGTTGCGCGGCATCTGCACGCCCATGCTGCGATAAACGTCGGAGACGAATCCGCTGCAGTCGCGGCCGTTGAAATCATGCCCCCAGCCGTAGCGCTCGCCGAGAAATCGAAACGCCTGGCGAATCACGTTGGCGCGGGTGAGCGGAAGATAGTCGGCCTCGGAGGGCTGATTGCGCTGGAGCAGCGCGGGCCGGAAGGACAGAGCGCCTTGTGCGTCGCGCACCGGCAAGCTGAGCACCCATGAAGTATACGGATGCTGTCCGTTGACCGGTTGGCCTGGCGACAGCGACGTGTCCAGCGGGATGCGCGTGCCCATGTCCAGCTGCAGCTCCGAGAGCGCGGGTGCCTCGGGCGTGAACACGGTGTGCGGTGCGGCGCCGGTGATGACGCGGAAGGGTGTGGCGTCGGCATGGGCAAATACCTGCGCCGCCGTCCCATAGGCGATCGCCTCGGCCGGTGTCCATGCCGCGTAGCGTGCGCTGACCGCGAACACCCAGCGACCATCGGCACTGCTGTGCACGACGACGACCGGGTCGCCGGGGAAAAGCGCGCTTTCCTGGAATCGATCGATGTCGGTATCGACGGGCTGCGTGAACACGCGCGCATCGGTGGCATGGCTGCGTAGCGGTGCGCGACGCACGGCCATGCCATAGCGCGGTGTCACTTCCGAAGGAATGGCGTTCGTCGCATCGTTGGCGAGTATCGAATCGATGGCGGTCGCCGGCAGTGGCTGACCTTTCGCGTCGAACAACGCACGGGCCGGGCGCTGAGAGACCTTGTCGATCCAGACCATGACCTGGTCGCGCGTCAGCGACGGTGGCAGGTGGCGGATGTCGTGCATCGAGGGATCGAGGCGCCGCAGCTTATCGTTCAGCGCCGCGATGGATGGCGCGTCGAGGACGACGCGATCCGCGTCCGGCAGCCGTGCGACCCACCAGTCTGGCGAGAGCTGGGCATCCGTCACGCCGGGGATGCCCGTGTCGACGATCGGTGGTGGGCTCGCCAGCGACGCCATCCCCGGAAATCCGGCGAGGAGGGCGGCGAACAGCAGGCGATGGCGAAACAGGGGCATGCGGGGATCCCGGTCAGATAGCGAGTCTGGACAGCACGGCCGCGACGACGAGGCCGAAGCCGGTACCAAGGATATAACCCAGCAGCGCCAGCAGGATGCCGACCGGTACCAGCGAGCGCGAATACGTCGCGGCCAGAACCGGTGTGGCCGCCACGCCGCCGATATGTGCCAGTGAGGAGATGCCGCAAAGATACAGGTCGAAGTGGAACACGCGCGCCGCCGCGCACAGGAGCACGGCATGCAACGCGATCACCGTGACCCCGCACAACAGGTAGATCGGCGCGGCGGCGATACCGGCGAAGCTGCTTTGGGAGGCGAGCACGGCGACGACGGAAATCAGCAGGGCGCTCGACACGGCTTGTGCGCCGGGCAAGCGTGCCAGTGGCGTATGCGCGACGATCAGACCGGCGACCGTCGCGACGAGAATGGTCCATGTGGTCGCGGAGACCATGCTGCCCACGGGGAGTAGCGCGGCCACGCCCGGGGCCAGTGCCGCCACCAGCAGCGCGAAGCCCAGCCAAAGCAGCACGCCGTCCATGGTCGCCGGCGCACGCGGTGCGGTTTCGGTCACGATGAGGTCGGCACTGGAGGTCGCACGTGTCCAGCGGTTAAACGCCGGTGCCAGGCGTGCAACGGAGAACAGCACCACCACCCACATCGAATAGCAGAGCGCATCGGTGAGCAGCGCGGTCGCCAGTGAGGTGTCCGACATGCCGATGGCCTGCTTCACCGCGATGAGGTTGGCCGTTCCGCCCACCCAGCTGCCCGAAAGAGACGCCAGCGGTTTCCAGCCATCGCCCGGCAGCCAGTGACGGAACAGCAGGAAGGCCACGATAAAGGCGATAAACAGGCTGATCGAGGTGCAGACGAACACGCCGAGCACCCGCGGACCCAGGCGGAAGATCGCGCGCAGATCGCAGCCGATCATCAGAAGAAAGAGCAGGGCGGGAACCAGGTGCCCCACGATGACCGACTGGGCGGCGTGGATGCCGGGCGATGCCGACCAGAGTCCGGCGACCGACAGGGCGGTGACGCTGAGGTAGGTCAGCACGATGGGCGGGAGGACCTCGAACACCTTCCAGCCGAACCGTCGCTCGATCGCCGGCCAGAAGCCCGCGACGAGCAGCATGACGGCCAGATAGGGCCAAACCGATTCGATCATGCGTTTCTCCGCAGGCGACGGGGCATGATGTCAGCAAATGCGACTCGATGGGCATGGCAAGATGGGCACATGACGATCCGGCCCTGGCCCCTCCTGCTGCTGTCGCTGGTGCTCACCTGCGGTCGCTCCGTCGCGACCGACACGCCGCACCTGTCCGCGGCGCGTACGCCCGCCGACGCGGGGCTGACGGATATCCGCACGATGGCGCCGGATATCGCGGAAGACATGAAGTACGCGGCCCCGGACAATTTCACCGGCGCCACGGTGCCGGGCTATCTCGCGCCGGCCTGCCTGCTGCGCACCGGCGCAGCGCGGGCCCTTGCTCAGGTGGAGAGCGATCTGCGCCCGCAGGGCTACCGGCTGCGCCTGTGGGACTGCTATCGCCCGGCGCGCGCCGTGGCGGCCTTCGTCCGCTGGGCGGGCGATGTGTCGGATACCCGCACGAGGGCATCGCATTATCCCGCCCTGCGCAAGGACCAGCTGTTGGGCGAGTACATCGCTCCGGTGTCAGGTCATAGCAAGGGCGCGACGGTCGACCTCACCCTGATGCGGTGCGAGGGCGTCCATTGCACGCCGCTCGACATGGGCACGGACTTCGACTTCTTCGATCCGCTGGCGCATACGGACGATCCGCGCGTCACACCGCTTCAGCACGAGAACCGCCAGCGCCTGCTGAAGGCCATGGCGGCGCGCGGGTTCGTCAATTACCCGCAGGAGTGGTGGCATTTCACCCTCTCCGGCGCGGCCGATGGCGACACGATCTACGACGTACCGGTGCAATGAGCCCGCGTCGGCGCGACGGTGGCTTATCATAGGCAGTCCCCGCGACCGCACGGATTCCCGATGTCCACCTTTCGCTTCGCCCTGGCCCAGTTCGATTTCCCCGTCGGTGCCACCGCCGACAACGCGCGACGGGTCAAGGCGCTGGCCGATGAAGCGCGCGATCGCCTCGGCGCGTCGCTGATCGCCTTCCCCGAGCTGACGCTGTCCGGCTACCCGCCCGAGGACCTGCTGCAGCGTCCCAGTTTCCTCGAAGCCTGCCATCGCGAACTGCATGCCCTGCTGCCGGCCATCACGGGTATTTCGGCGGTCGTCGGCTACCCGGATGCGCAGGGCGAGGTTTACAACGCGGCGTCGCTCATTCGCGAAGGCACCCTGGAGTGGACGTACCACAAGCAGGCGCTGCCCAATTACACCGTGTTCGACGAGAAGCGCTATTTCCAGCATGGCGACGCTACGCGGGTGTTCGCGATCGAGGGTGTGCAGGTCGGCATGCTGATCTGCGAGGACATCTGGGAATCGGACCCCGCCAGCCGCCTCGCCGGCGCTGGCGCGGAGCTGATCCTCGTGATCAACGCGTCGCCGTGGGACAAGCGCCAGGCCGCGACCCGGGAGGCACTGCTGCGCGACCGCGCCCGCGAGACCGGGCTGCCGATCGCCTACGTAAACCTCGTCGGTGGTCAGGACGACCTGCTGTTCGACGGCCATTCGCTGCTGGTGCAGGCCGATGGCGAGATCGCGGCGCGCGCTCCCTCCTTCGAGGAAATGCTGCTGACGGTGGAGTTCGATACCGCCACGCGTCGCCTCACGGCCGTGGACTGGCCGGCGCCGGATACCCGCTCGCCGGAGGCGCTGATGTATGACGGTATCGTCCGCGGTATCCGCGACTATATCGGCAAGAACCATTTTTCCGGTGTGTTGCTGGGTCTGTCGGGCGGTATCGATTCCGCCCTGACGCTCGCGATGGCGGTCGATGCGCTGGGCAAGGACAAGGTCACGGCCATCATGATGCCGACCGAATACACCTCGGACCTGTCCCTGCGGGAAGCCAAGGCCCAGGCCGAGCACATGGGCGTCGAGTACCACGTGCTACCCATCGAAGGCATCTACGAGGCCTTTACCGGCGCCCTGGCGCCGGTGTTCGAGGGTCGCAAACCCGACATCACGGAAGAAAACCTGCAATCGCGAACCCGCGGCGTGCTGCTGATGGCGATGTCGAACAAGACCGGCAAGCTCCTGCTGTCCACGGGCAACAAGAGCGAGATGGCGGTGGGCTACGCCACGCTGTACGGCGACATGTGCGGCGCCTACGCGCCCCTGAAGGACGTCTACAAGACCGTGGTCTACGCGCTTTCGCGGTGGCGCTCGGCGATCGACGGAGCCATTCCGGCGGCTGTGATCGAGCGTCCGCCGTCGGCGGAACTGCGCCATGAGCAGACCGATCAGGATTCCCTGCCGCCGTACGATGAACTCGATGCGATTCTCGAGCACTTCATCGAGGGCGAGGCTTCGGCGGAAGACATCATCGCCGCCGGCCACGACGACGCCACGGTGCGTCGCGTGATCCGCATGGTCTTCATCAACGAGTTCAAGCGCCGTCAGGCGGCTCCGGGGCCGCGCGTCACGACCAAGGCTTTCGGACGCGAGCGGCGGTATCCGATTACTTCGGGGTGGCGGTGAGTCACTTACAGCTAAGAGCTAAGAGCTAAGAGCTGAATGCTCGGCTGGCGCCATCGCGTTCGGCTTTGTCGCGGTGTGTCGTGTCGCGTTGGAGAGCCGGCGGGGGTGACCCTCGAGGCCACGCCTTCGGCGACCCCTCAAGGAAGGGCCGCTACCGCGGCCGTATATCAATGGCCTTCGGCCGGGTCGGGCTTCGCCTGGGGGTTTTCGAGTCGGCTGTCCCTGCCTCCCCGAAAACGGCCGGTCATCCCTGACCGGCC